>NZ_OX352320.1:2655000-3855000 GCF_947090785.1 Rheinheimera sp. MM224 | reverse complement strand
TGATGGTCAACCAGAACAACTGGAGTTGTACCGCAAGCAGCATCCATCTTTAGCCGGGCGGGTGATGTTTGGTAATTATCCGCCTTCCAGTGCAGAGGCGGCCATGGTGCTGCAAAATCAGCCTGAGCAGCAGTTCGAAGCTATAGCTAAACTGGTACAATTGGGTTACATAGTGCGCACCCGTAGTGATGAATTTCATCCAACAGCCTATTCCATCTCAAGACGTGACAAGGCTTTGCAAAGTTCAGCTCAGATTATTTCTACTGATTTTTACCCACATGCGCCACAACAAACCCCGGATGGTAAAGCGGTGCAATTCGCAGATCAAAGCCTCTGGCGATGTCATCCCAAATTAAGTTATGCCAACTGTGTGATTTCAGAATAACGGCTTACAATCTGGTTCGTGAGCAAAAGTGTGGCCGATGTGTTTTTCAGTATTGCTGCGGGTAGGGCTACCTTTGCTGATCGTTGCAAAGATAGCCTCAAAGCGGATGGCTTTCTATTCTTGAGTGTACTCAGTGACTTCGTAATATTCCTGTTGCAGGATGTTTTTACGACAGATATGGATTTTAAGGTTGGAGCTTCTCATCCGTTCTATACCACAGTGCATGTTCTGCACATCTACGCCGTACTTACCTTTCAGCTTCTGATAGATAGGCTCTAGTGAGGCTAATTGCGCTTCGCTCAGATTCGAAGTGACCTGCTTATAAGATTTTTCCCAGTCTTTATTACGCTGTTCCAGCGACAAACGCATCCATGACAAACCTTCTTCCACATTCACCGGAACTCCGGCTTCACCGGAGATCATCATCATACCTAGCAGGTATTGAGGATGTTTTTCGCCATAGTAGGCAAAACGCTTTAGTTCAGGCAAGGCTTCCTCAAAACGTTGGCTCCGAATTTTAAGCATCAGGTTGTCATAATCTGTGGAATAAAGGTAGGAGCGTATTCTGGTTTTTTTCCCTTCTTCAGCTGCGGATACAGCGGGCACCACTAATGCTGCACAGAGCATTGAGATCAGTAATGTTTTCATCATCTAGTCCATCCATTGATTTAAGTTAGACTGATAATAGCAAGAGCTTTGAAGCAGTGTAGTTGATATTTGTAACATTTAGTTTCAAATAAATAACATGAGCTCTATTTTTAATGGTTTATAAAACAAATGGTTATGCTTTTTTTATGCTGTCTTTGTACAGAGATGTTGATACATCTGTATCAAAAACAGGGTATCTCTCGCAGGGACAGTGAAAACCAGAGGCAGGGCCTTAAGCTGAGTTTTAAATGGATGAATCATTAAATAGGTAAGCAGTAGCCTGAGGTTCTGTTACCAGACTAGCGCGGCCTGAATTTATGATTCAGGCCGCCATTTGTAGTATAAAAGCTGTGCTTGCAATTATTTTTGTTGTTTCAGCTCTGCCCTTAAAGCTTGCAGCTCCTGCTTAATATCAGTCAGTTGCTGATGCATCATTTGTTGTTCGGCTTGCTCCGCTTTTTTGTCTTCCGCACGTTCTGCCGCATGCTCCTGATCGGTAAAGGTTTGCATGGTGTTGACGATAATGGCGATAAAGAGGTTCAACATGGTAAAAGTGGCGATCAGGATAAAAGGCACAAAAAAGGCCCAGGCAAAAGGGAACTGTTCCATCACAGGACGGGAAATACCCATAGACCAGCTTTCCAGCGTCATCACCTGAAACAAGGTATAAAACGAGGCGCCAATAGAGCCAAACCATTCCGGAAAAGCTGTACCAAATAACTTAGTGGCTATCACCGCAAAAACGTAATAAATCAGCAGCAACACCATAGCGATGGAACCTAAGCCAGGTAAAGAGCCCAGCAGGGCAGACACTACACGGCGCATTGAAGGCACGATAGACAATAAACGCAACACCCTCAGTACCCGTAAAGCTCGCAGCACCGAAAATTGTCCTGTGGCTGGCATTAAAGCTATACCAACCACTGCAAAATCAAACAAACTCCAGGGGTCTTTAAAAAAGTTAAGGCGATAGGCGAAAATCCGCAGTAACAGTTCCAGCACAAAAACTGCCAGCAATACTTTGTCAGCGAGCAGGATCGCAGCACCAAAGTCTTGCATGACTGTGGCAGAGGTTTCCAAACCTAATAAAACGGCGTTGATTAAAATCAGCACTAAGATACCGTGACTAAACCAGTTTTTCTCCACTAGTTGTTGCACTTTGTGTTGCAGCTGTTGTTTCATTTTTCCCTCTGGATATTCAAAAATATGCCGCATTGTATCTGCCGCTTTGTGAACTTGATAGCGGGCGTTCAGGCTAAGAGCTGTGTTGTCAAAATAATGTCCCGAATACTGGCGTACATCTTGCTTTGCCATTTGCAAGCACTGAAGGACGCATTTTATGAAACTGGATAACAGCAATCTTTTTGAAACATTAAGTCAAATCCGCTCTGGTCAGTATTCGGCTATGTATGCGGCTGCTACGAAAAAGGAATCTCCATCTGTGACTGATCCGGCAGACAAGCCGGTGGATAACGGCACAGGGCAAGTTGGCGACGGCAAGACCTTGACCTTTGACACTATGAGCCGCAAACAATTATCCGACTGGCTGACGAAAGGCCTGGAGGGCGGAAAAATTCCGGCGGATCAGGAGCAGGCGTTTCGGGTCTTGTTGTATTCAGGTAAAACAGAAAGTTCTGGCGATGAAGCCAACTCAGACACAACGGCTATCAATTTTATGGAAAAAGCTCAGGACGCGATAAAGAGTGCTGCGCAGCGTAATGATAAAAGCTCAGTACAGTTTTGGGCTAATGCGATGGCAACTATGAATCAATTTCAGGGTAAAGCAGCATAAGGCAGTTAAACACTGCCTTATCAGTTCTATGTAAATGGCGACAATAAAGTACGCAAGGCGGGGCGTAATGCCAGCAATATCGTATCTTTTTGTAGCTCAGGGTATAAAGTCCGGCGTATCGCCAAACCCCCTATCATGGCAAAAATGACATTGATACGGGCATCCAGTTCTTTGTCCGTCACATCTTTGACCAGACTACGTTCACCCGTCAACAAACGCCTCATCCTAGCTCTGGCGTGGGTGTCGGATTGTTGCATCAAAAACGCCATTTTTTGATTACGGGCTGCTTCTGCCAGCATTTCCAGCTCAAGAGCGTTTTTATCTTTATCTGTATGCCGTTCGACACCATGGTCTGCACCGTCCAGCATAATAGTCATCAGATCGCCCGGATCATCTTCAAACTGCTGAAATACAGAAAACATTTCCTCCATATCGCGCTGAATAATAGCTTCGATAATGGCTTCTTTACTGTCGAAATAATTGTAAATATGGCCTGCGCTCATCCCTGCAGTTTTTGAAATCTCAGCCATGCCAGCACCATGGTAACCTTTGCGACGGAAACAATCCGCTGCCGCTGTCAGTACCTGGTTTCTCCGCGCTTCTGCTAACGCCGGATCTGTATGTCTTTTTGCTATTTTTTCTGTCATGGGAACTCCGACACCGGGCTCGAAAGCCCGGTGAGCACACATTTATTCGGCTGACGTATTACTTTGTTGCCAGCCACCGCCGAGCACTTTATACAAACTAATCTGGCTGGCAAGTAAAGCTTGCTGACCGCTGATTAATTGTTGTTGTGCGCTGTACCAGGAACGCTGAGCGTCCAGTACCTGCAGATAACTGTCAGCGCCTTGTTTAAAGCGTGCTTCGGATAACATAAAGCTTTGCTGATTACTGTTGGCGAGGTCCTGCTGAGCCTGCAACTGCGCTGCATAACCTTCACGATCCGCTAAGCCATCAGACACCTCGCGAAATGCTTGCTGGATTTTTTGCTGGTAAGTCACCAGTGCTACTTGCTGCTGTGCTTCAGCCACATCTAAATTGGCTTGAGTACGGCCCATGTTAAAGATCGGCAGGTTGATGGACGGAATAAAACTCCAGCTGCCCGAACCGCCTTTAAACAGATTATCCAATTCAGCCGAGGCCGAGCCAGCATTAGCCGTTAAGCTGATGCTGGGGAAAAATGCCGCTTTGGCTATGCCTATATTGGCATTGGCTGCCAATAAATCATGTTCTGCCGCTTTCAAATCCGGCCGTTGTTGCAATAAATCTGACGGCAAACCTGCAGGTAATTCAGGCAATTGCAGCAGTTTGCTCAGCGGTCGATCCGGTAACAGCTGTTCTGATACTTGAGTCCCGGTTAGTAAGTCCAAAGCGTTTTTATCCCGTTGCAGCAAACGCTGATACCGGGCTATATCCACTTTGGCTGTCGCTACTGTGCTTTTGACTTGCTGCAGTGTTAAAGCTGAAGCTGCGCCTAAGTTGTAGCTTTGTTCTGTCAGTTCCAGTGTTTTTTGCTGACTGTGTAAGGTATGGGCCGCCAGTTCCAGTAACTGTTGATCGGCCGCATAAGTCAGCCAGGCATTGGCCAGTTCTGCCACCAGACTGATCTGGCTGCTTAATTGCGCCTGCTCTGTGGAGTAAAGCTGCTGCAAGGCTTGTTCCGACTGATTACGCACTTTGCCCCAGAAATCCAGCTCGTACGAGGTAATACCCACTGTCGCGCTGTATTGCTGATTGATCTGCGCATTGCCTGTGCCGGTTAAATCGGCCGGTAAACGCTGGCGTGTACCTGACGCGTTTAAGTCCAAAGACGGATACAGCGCTGAGTCTTCAATCTGGTACAAAGCCCGCACCCGCTGCACGTTTAACGCAGCGATCTGTAAGTTTTTGTTGTTCGCAAGGCTTAGCTCTATCAGTTGTTGCAGCTGAGGGTTACTGAAAAACTGCTGCCAATGCAGCTCTGCCGCTTTGACCCCAGAATCCCCGGTGGCCAGTGCATAGTTTTGTGGCACAGGTAACTCAATGGCTTGTTGTTCTGGCGCCAGTTGACAAGCGCTTAATACCAGCATGGCCAAAGCGCTTAAAGTTAAAGTTTTTAATTTCATTCTGCTTTCTCCTGCGCTGCTATGTGTTTGCCTGGGAAGACACGGCGAACCAGCACAAAAAACATCGGCACAAAGATCACGGCCAGAATAGACGAAGCTAAAGTGCCGCCTATCACTGAAATACCCAGAGCATTCTGAGCTCCTGAACCTGCGCTTGAGGCAATAGCCAGCGGCAATACACCACAGATAAAGGCCATGGACGTCATTAAGATAGGGCGCAAACGTAAACGTACAGCTTCAATCGCAGCTTCGACTAAACCTAAGCCCTGATCCATGCGGTGGATGGCGAACTCCACGATCAGAATAGCGTTTTTCGAGGCTAAACCTATGGTGGTCAATAAACCCACCTGCAGATAGATATCGTTCGACAAGTTGGCTACAAGAGCGGCCAGGGCAGCACCAAATACACCCAGTGGCACTATCATCATCACGGCTGCAGGGACGGACCAGCTTTCATACAAGGCGGCTAAACACAGGAATACGACCAGCAAGGATAAGGCATACAACATAGGCGCCTGACCACCGCTTAAACGCTCCTCATAAGAGATACCAGTCCACTCGTAAGCAAAGCCAGCAGGTAACTGTTTGGCTAGTTTTTCCATTTCATCCATGGCCTGACCTGTACTGTAACCTGGTGCTGCAGCGCCCTGAATTTCCATAGACGAGAAGCCGTTATAGCGCTCAAGACGAGGAGAACCGTAAGTCCAGTGTGAGGTGGCAAAGGCTGAGAATGGCACCATTTCACCTTCACTGTTACGCACATACCATTTGGTCAAATCTTCCGGCACCATGCGGCTGTCCGGTGTACCTTGCAGGTAAACCTTTTTCACCCGGCCACGGTCAATAAAGTCATTGACGTAACTGCTACCCCAGGCTGTCGCCAGCGTACTGTTGATATCGGCCTGGCTGACATTCAAGGCTTCGGCTTTAGCTAAGTCGATGTCCAGTTTTAGCTCTGGCATATCTTCCTGACCATTAGGACGAACACCAGCCAACACAGGGCTTTGGCCTGCCATACCTAATAACTGGTTACGGGCAGCTAATAACTGATCGTGACCTAAACCAGCTCTGTCCTGTAAGTGCAGGTTAAAGCCGTTGGCCGTGCCGAGTTCTACCACTGCCGGCGGTGGGAAGGCGAAAACAAAAGCTTCTTTGATAGTAGAGAAATAACCCATGGCTTTGCCTGCTACTGCACCTACAGATAAGTCATCACGCTGACGCTCGTCCCAGTGCTTTAAGTTGACAAAACCTAAGGCTGCATTCTGACCTGAACCGGCAAAACTAAAGCCTGTTACGGTGAAAATAGACTTCACAGCTTCGCTTTGATCCTGCAGGAAATGGTTTTCCATTTTCTCTACTACTTTCAGGGTTTGTTCTGTGGTTGAACCTGCTGGCAATACCACCTGGTTAAACATAATGCCCTGATCTTCATCCGGTAAAAATGCAGAAGGCAACTGGCTGAAAATAAATACCATACCGCCAACAATCAGTGCATAACCCAGCAGGTACCTTTTGCTTTGTTTAATCATACGACTGACAAAGTTCTGAGTCCCTTTGTTGGTTTTATCAAAACCACGGTTAAAACCAGAGAAAAACTTACCTAAAACGGAGCTGTCGTCATGCACATGGCTTGGTTTTAATAAAGTGGCACATAAAGCTGGTGTCAAAATTAAAGCCACCAATACAGACAGGCCCATAGCAGATACTAGAGTGATGGAGAACTGACGGTAAATTACACCAGTGGAACCACCGAAGAATGCCATAGGTACAAAGACTGCAGACAACACCATGGCGATACCTACTAGGGCACCTTTAATTTCATCCATCGACTTACGGGTGGCATCAAGGGCTGACAAACCTTCTTCGGTCATCACCCGCTCGACGTTTTCGACCACTACTATGGCGTCATCCACTAACAGGCCTATGGCCAGTACCATAGCAAACATAGTCAGTGTATTAATGGAGTAACCGAAGGCTGATAAAATGGCAAAAGTACCGAGCAAAACAACAGGCACTGCTATGGTAGGAATTAAAGTGGCGCGGAAGTTCTGCAGGAACAGATACATCACAAAAAACACCAGCACTACAGCTTCAATTAAGGTGCTGACTACTTTTTCAATTGATAAAGACACAAAAGGTGTGGTGTCATAAGGCACAACAGATTTTAAGCCAGCAGGGAAAAAGGGTTCCAGGTCTGCTAAGGCTTTTTTCACGCCTGCCGCTGTTTCCAGCGCATTGGCACCACTGGCCAGTTTGACACCTAAACCTGAAGCAGGTTTACCGTTAAAGCGGGCCACAACACCGTAGTTTTCGCCACCCAATTCAACTTTGGCAATATCACCTAAACGTACCACTGAACCGTCGCTGTTGGTTTTCACCAGAATTGCACGGAACTGCTCCGGAGTTTGCAGGCGGCTTTGCGCTGTGACTGTAGCATTCAGTTGCTGGCCTTCAATTGCGGGCATACCACCTAACTGACCTGCAGACACCTGAGCATTCTGCGCACTAATCGCCGCACTGATATCGGCTGTGGTTAGCTTATAGTTTTGTAATTTAGCCGGGTCTAACCAGATCCGCATGGCGTACTGAGAACCAAACAGCTGCACTTCGCCTACACCATTGACGCGGGAGACTATGTCCTGCACGTTGGACGCAACATAATCCCCAATGTCGATATTACTCATGCTGCCATCTTCAGACACAAAGCCGGCCACTAACAGGAAGTTACGCGCTGATTTAGCCACAGACACACCCTGACGTTGCACTTCCTGCGGTAACAGCGGAGTGGCCAGAGCCAGTTTATTCTGCACCTGAACCTGAGCTATATCCGGGTTGGTATCGGCGCTGAAGGTTAAGGTTAAAGTCACAGAACCATTGGATTCAGAAGTGGATGACATATACATCAGGCCATCCAGACCTTTCATTTTCTGTTCTATAACCTGGGTAACCGTATCTTCAAGAGTACGGGCTGAAGCTCCAGGATAGCTGGCGCTGACGCTGATAGCAGGTGGTGCTATCGATGGATATTGTGCGATTGGCAAAGTGTTGATGGCTAATATACCAGCCAGCATCACCACTATGGCCAACACCCAGGCAAAAATCGGCCTGTCGATAAAAAATCGTGACATCAGGATTCTCCGTTGGCTTTACTGTGACTTGGCTTGAGCAGCTGCATCGGTTGGAACCGCCTGAACTGGCGCACCAGGACGTATTTTTTGCAAGCCTTCAATAATCAGTTGATCACCGGCATTTAAGCCGCTGCTGACCAGCCAATCTGAACCTATAGTGCGGTCGGCTTGTAAAATACGGGCTTCTACTTTGCCTTCTTTACCAATGACCATAGCGGTGGCTTCACCTTTGCTATTACGGCTGATACCACGTTGTGGCGCCAGAATAGCGTTGGCTTTTACACCTTCAACCACTTCAGCGCGCACATACATACCTGGCAGCAGTAACTTTTCAGGGTTAGGAAACTGTGCCCTTAAGGTGACAGAACCAGTACCCGGATCCACTGTCACTTCAGAAAACTGCAGCGTGCCTTTATGTGGATAAACAGAGCCATCTTCCATTTTCAGTTCAACGACGGTCTGAATGGCAGCATCAGAACCTAAAGCACCGGATGCCAGCGCTTTTTTCAGTTGCAGTAACTCGTTGCTTGACTGAGTCAGGTCGACATAAATAGGATCAAGCTGAGTCACAGTCGCTAAAGCTGTTGTTTGATTGGCGCTGACTAAAGCACCTGCCGTCACAGCGGACTTACTGATCTGGCCGCTGATAGGAGACAATACCTTGCTGTAATTTAAATTAATCTGAGCTGTTTTCAGCTGAGCCTGAGCTGTCAGTAAATCGGCCTGAGCTTGTTTATAGCTGGCGTCAGCTTCATCAAATTCCTGCTGACTGACAGCTTTAATTTTCAACAATTCGGTATAACGACTGGCTTTTGATTTGCTGCTGGCGATGCTGGCCTGAGCCCGGGCTACCGCGGCTTTAGCGCTTGAAAGCTGCGCGTCAAAACTGGCAGGGTCGATTTGATACAAAGCCTGACCTGCTTTTACTTCACCGCCTTCGGTAAATAAACGTTGCAGCACTATGCCGTCGACCTGAGGGCGGATTTCAGCAATTTGTGAGGCAGCAACGCGGCCTGGTAATTCTTTGGTCAGGGTAATGGCCTGACTTTTCAGAGTAACTACGCCAACAGGCATAGCCTGAGCCGCTGGTGCAGAGGCTTGTTGAGCCTGGCCACAACCGGCCAAAGCAACAGAGCCCGCCAGGGCTGAAAGGGCAAAAAATACGATGCGGGAACGCTGCATGTTTAGAATCTCCATTTAGAGTGAACGTTCATTCTAAGTTAATTGACTGGTTTTTTCCAGCTTAATTTGTCGCCGTTTTATGGGCTTTGGTCGTTATCTGAACTATTTATCGGAACTACAAAGGGGCAGTCGCTGACTTTGTTTCAGATCAAAACAGCGCAAAAGCCGATGTTTTAAACTGGTGCCACCTTTGACGGGACAACAGAGAAAAGTTCAATGCAGGTGTTATGGTCAGCTGATTTAATACAGAAATATTCGGTGAATGGTCCCCGTTATACGTCTTACCCAACGGCTTTATCCTTATTGCCAGACTTTCCTGCATCAGCTGTCCAGGCGGCGTTGGCCAATTCAGCTTCAGAGCTGTGTTTGTACCTGCATATCCCGTTTTGCCAGCAGCTGTGTTATTACTGCGGCTGCAACAAAATAGTGACCCGCCACAGTGAAAAAGCTGATTTGTATCTGCAAAGTCTATCCAGGGAAATGGCGCTGTATCAGCCGTTACTTTGTGATAAAACCATTTCACAGCTGCATTTAGGTGGTGGCACTCCCACTTTTTTGACTGAAGATCAGTTATCCAAACTTATGCAGTTGCTCAGACAACATTTTGTGTTTAAAGCCGATGCTGAACTTTCGATAGAAATCGACCCACGCAGCTGCAGTCTGGAAAAGCTGGCTCATTTGCGCCAATTGGGTTTTAGCCGGGTTAGTTTTGGTGTGCAGGACTTTGATGAGCAAGTGCAAATAGCCATCAATAGAGTGCAAAGCGAAGATCTGGTCCAGGCTTTGGTGCTGGAAGCCAGGCGTTTAGGTTTTAGCTCTATTAATCTGGATTTGGTCTATGGCTTACCTTACCAACAACCAGAACGATTTTTACAGACGCTGCAAAGCGTATTACAGCTGGATCCGGACAGAGTGTCGTTATTCAGTTATGCCCATATGCCCACCCGTTTTGCCGCCCAGCGCAAAATTCCAACCCAAAGCCTGCCACAGGCTGAAGATAAACTGGCCTTGTTGCAGCTTGCTATCAAGCATTTCAGTGAAGCTGGTTACCAGTGTATTGGTATGGATCATTTCGCCAAAGCCACAGACTCTTTAGCCATAGCGCAGCAACAAGGTAAATTGCAGCGTAACTTTCAGGGCTACACCACAGCAGGCCAGGATGCTTTGATTGGCTTGGGGGTGTCTTCTATTAGCCAGGTCAATGGCGTGATTTGGCAAAATCAAAAAGAACTGCAAGATTATCAGAAGCAGCTTAGTGCCGGACAATTGCCGTTGGAACGGGGTTTTAGTTTAAGTCAGGACGATAAAATCCGCGCAGCCTTAATCAGCCAACTGATTTGCCATTTTAAACTGGATATCCCTGACTTTTGTCAGCGCTTTGCTATAGAGGATTTCTGGAGTTATTTTGCCGATGCCTTACCTAAGTTGGACCCGCTGATAGCCGATGGCTTAGTTTTATGTTCTGACATTGTTATTCAGGTGACGCCACTGGGTCGGTTACTGGTGCGTTTAGTTTGTGCCAGTTTTGACCGTTACCTGCATCAGGCCAATAGCTTGAGTTATTCCAAAGTGGTTTGATCCAACATCAAAGCCTTCCCTATTTTTGACAACGCCTGAACCGTAGGCAATTTAATTTACAGAACTGTGCTTCTTTTTCTGTTTTTCTCACTAAACTACTGAAACATAGCCACAAGCTTTAAAAAGCTGTGGCTTATTTCAAGTGATCTACAGGATGAAGTAAATGACTGACCCTTTTATGCTAGCCGCGATAGAACAAGCCAAAAAAAGTTTAGCCGAAGGCGGCATTCCTATAGGTTCAGTGCTGGTGATCGATGGTGAAATTGTAGGCCGCGGCCACAATCAGCGGGTACAAAAGGGCAGTTGTGTGTTGCATGCGGAAATGGATTGTCTGGAAAACGCCGGTCGTTTAACAGCAAAAGACTACCAACGAGCCGTGTTGTATTCCACCTTATCCCCTTGTGATATGTGCAGCGGCACTGTGTTGCTTTATGGTATTCCTAAAGTAGTCGTAGGTGAAAACCGTACTTTTCAGGGGCCTGAAGGTTATGTCAAAAGCCGCGGCGTTGAACTTATTGTTCAGGACAATGCTGAATGTGTGCAACTGATGCAGGATTTTATCGCCACTAAACCAGAATTATGGAATGAAGATATAGGGGAATAACGTGAAGTTATGGCTCGTTCTGCTACATGGATTGTTGGTCTGTGTCCCGGCATCTGTTGATGCCTCAGCATGGGATAACAGTAGCTCAGGCTGGTTGTTGTTGGCCGCGGCAGCGCTTTTTTATTATTCCTGCTACTTTGGCCTTTGTTATTTTTATATTTCGGGTGAATCGTAAACTCAAAGCTATTGTAAATACAGGTCAGCGCTCAGCGTTGATGCAGCAAAATCGCAGCCGGATCCTCTCGATGATTGTTGAACAAGCTCCGTTGTTACAGGTGTTGGATGCCCTGGTTGAAGGCGCTGAACAAATGGACCCGTCGGCCAGCTGCACTGTGTTGTTACTGGATGAACAGGGGCTTTTACATGTAGCTTCAGCTCCTCATTTGCCGGATGAATACAACGCAGCTATTGAGGGTTTGGCTGCAGCTTATGGTGTGGGATCCTGCGGTACTGCCGCCTATTCAGGTGAGCGCGTGATAGTGGAAGATGTGCGGCTGCATCCTTACTGGCAACCTTACCAGGCCTTGGTTGATTTGGCGGGTATCCGTTCTTGCTGGTCTGAACCTATTAAAAACCGTAAAGGCAAAGTACTGGGTACTTTTGCAATTTATCACAAAGAGGTAACAGTACCGTCTGAGCAGGATATCCAGCTGATTAGCGAAAGCGCAGCTTTGGCTGAAATTGTCATAGAGCGTAGCAATGCAATAGAAGTGTTAAAACGCAGTGAAGAGCGGCACCGTTTATTGGCTGATCATGCCACTGACGTGATTTGGACTATGGACTTAAGCGGACACTTTACCTATATCAGCCCTTCAGCACAAAAGCTGACAGGTTTTACTGTCGCAGAGCTGATGCATCAACAAATGCAGCAGCTGGTAACGCCAGACTCTTATGCCCAGGTGAAACTGCAAATGAAAAAAGCTGCCAAAGCTTTACAGGAAGGAGAGGTTTATCCGGATTATGTTGGCGAAGTGGAGCAGGTGTGCAAAGACGGTCGCCGGGTCTGGAGTGAGGTAAAAATCTCCGGTATGTATGATGCTGAAGGGGCATTTGTGGGCATTTTAGGGGTTAGCAGGGATTTAACCGAAAGACGTAAAATTGAAGAACGTATGCGTTATATGGCGCAGCACGATACCTTAACAGGTTTACCTAACCGCACTTTGTTTTCTGATCGCTTACAAAAGGCATTGCAATACGCAGTGCGGCATAAAAAAGCCTTGGCCCTGATGTTATTGGATTTAAACAAGTTTAAACCTGTGAATGATACTCATGGCCACGCAGTGGGGGATTTGTTATTGCAGCAGGTCGCAGAGCGTTTACTCTGTGCAATCCGCTCTTCCGATACCGTAGCCCGTATAGGCGGCGATGAGTTTATTATCCTGTTACCTGCGGTGGACGAACTAAATCATGCGGCCTTGGTCGCTGAAAAAATTCAGCATTCTATCGCTTTGCCTTTTGATATTCATGGTCTGGAAATTCAGATCAGCTGCAGTATAGGACTGGCTTGTTTTCCAGAGGATGGTGAAACTGATTTAGTGTTGAGCAAAGTGGCTGATCGGCGCATGTACCAACAGAAGGCTGAATTGGCTAATCCATTAGAAATTGCGACAGATTTTTTTCCTGTTGTGGAATAAATCCGGGAGCTGAATCGTTACCTCTGTGTCAATGGTGACAACAGAGGTAATCAATATGAACACAATCCGCTTTTCTTCTTTATCAGCAGCAGTGGTTTTAGCATCTTTGTCTGGTCTTTGTATGGCGCAGGCCGAAATGACAGTCACAGCGGCCGCTGCAGCACAAAACACTGCAGCTACTGTAACCTTGCAACAGCACCAACCAAATACGCTGGCCTCATCCTCAGATACTGCGTCTTTGGGTATTCTTTCTGCCAGTTCAACTTCCGCTGAAACAAATAATCAGGTCACTACCAATACAGACGGTGCTGCACAAAGTGAAGCGCTGCTGACCTCTGCGGCTTTGTCACAAAGTACAAGCATAGCTCAGCAAAGCTCCACGGCCGTAAACACTTTGTTGCCTCAACCTGCTGTGACAATACCTGAGCTTCCGTCCGCAGATTCAGTTGTGCCAGCAGAGCTTCCGGCATTGCCTGGTCTGGTCAATGATTCTGCCCGGGCTGCAGTCAGCCAAAGCACAAATGCTCTGGTTCAGCAGCAAATAAGTACTGAACTGACAAAAGCTGTGGATGACACCATCAAAGCTGAAGTGGTGAATTCTGTGCAATCGAGCCTGAACAGTGTGTTAACTCTGGGTTTATAAAATAGTCAGGCCAGCGTTCTGCTGGCCTTTTTCCGGAGCATTATCATGAGAACACTGCATTATATTTTGTGTCTGCAACTAGTTAGCCTGTTAGGAAGTGTCAGGGCTGAAGCGCTTGAGCCGTCAGAGCAGACCAAAGTCACAGGCTATCTGAATTATGGTCAGAGCTACAATTCAAACCTTAAAACCGCTGAGCTGGACAATGCGTCAGGTCGCTCAGCTTCAGGGCAGGAACTGGAAGCGCAGTTGGCTCTGCACTGGACTCCGGCCCAGCGGTGGGCCTTGGATCTTGGCTACAGGCACCAACAAAACAGCTGGCGAGATA
Organism: Rheinheimera sp. MM224; assembly: GCF_947090785.1. Taxonomy (NCBI): domain Bacteria; kingdom Pseudomonadati; phylum Pseudomonadota; class Gammaproteobacteria; order Chromatiales; family Chromatiaceae; genus Rheinheimera; species Rheinheimera sp. MM224. Next base: position 3,840,976 of record NZ_OX352320.1, on the reverse strand, counting down.
ATTCAGATTTTAATACTAGCTTAGGTTTATGGTCTGCAGATCTGAGTTATCAGGCAAAGTGGTTGACGCTTGGCAGTAGTTACCACAAAGCAGATGCCAGCTTAGCCAGCGAGGATTTTCTTGGTCTGGATCAATACAGCCTGTATATGGCTAAACTCTGGCAGCAGCGTTATTACCTGAGGTTGAGTCTGACCCAGACCGATAAAGATTTTACTGTGCTTGATGACAGAGATGCCAAACTACAACAACTGCGTAGTGACTTCTTTGCATTCAGCACCGATCAGCAGGGTTTTATGCAGCTTGGTCTGGCTTACCAGGACGAACAGACTGAGTCTGAATTGTTTGATTTCCGGGGGCCTTTGATACAACTGAAAGCGTCACAGCAATGGCGTTGGTTTGAGCAGGATCACAAGGTTCAGTTCGGCTGGCAATGGCAACACAAAGACTATCAGATTGCCGCTGACGCTGAAAAACGGCAGGATCGGATCCAAAGCTGGCTGATGAACTGGCAATGGCAATTGAATAACTATCTGGCGCTGACAGCCCAGCTGGAGCATCAGAGTTCCGCATCCAATGTGCCAACAGCAGACTATTCGCAAAATCTGGCCGGTATGGCATTGCGCTTATCTTTTTAATGGGATCCTGGGCGAAGCAAGCCAAAACCATAGACAGGGTCTTTGCCCGGTTCACCCAGATCTACTACCTGTTGCTGTAACTGAGCTCTGAGTTGAGCTGCAGTTACACCTGATGCCAACTGACAGGCTGCAATAGCTGCAACCACTGGCGAAGCCAGTGAAGTGCCGGTTTCCAAACCAAAGTCAGCACCGGCTTTGGCCACAGTGACAGCGACTCCGGGCGCAGCGAACTCAATATAATCCCCTTGATTGGCCCAGCGATAAATATGTTGCTGTTGATCCACTGCTGTGACGGCAATCACCTCTTTATAAGCCGCCGGATACAAAGGCGAAGCAGCAGGACCTGCATTACCAGCTGCTGCAACCAATACAATACTTTTCTGATCTAATGCTCTGATGGCATGATGCAGTAAAGGATGAGCCGGACCTGTCAGGCTTAGATTAATCAGTTGCACTTGCTCTGAGGCTAACCAATTCAGCGCTTCCAATAAATGGACCAAAGTAGCACCTTGCTGATAAGCGTTCTGCTGATAAAACACTGCTGCGCTAAATAGCTGCGCCTGCGGTAACAAAGGCTTAAGCCCCGGCCCCTGGCCTGTCAGTAATGAGGCTACAGCCGTACCATGCTGATTGTCTTGTGCCAGATCGGGCGGTAAAAAATTTCTACTGATTAAGGCTTCAGTTCGGGCAAAGGCGGGATGTTGTCGATCGACTGCGGAATCCACCATACCTATTTTTACGGCACTTTGACAGAAGCTGTCAGAAGCAGAAGCTTTGCTGGCACCATTGGCTTTGCCTTGTTGCGGATTGTAAATAGTATTGCTGAAAACCTGTGCTTGTATATCTGCTGGTAACGATTGCAGCAGTTCAGGTTTAGTTCCTGAACCTGTCGGCAGCTGGATCCGGTATAAAAATAAGCCTAATTCCTGGTAACGCTTTTGGTCGACTAAATAACTGTGCAACTGAGTCTGTTGTTGCCATTGCTGCGAACTTAACATCAGCAACCATTGACCTTCGACGACTCTGACTCCGGGCTCCAATTCAATTTCACGCCAGAGCAGTTGGTTTTGCTGATTCACTACTGGCAGGTTGGCTGGCAATTGCATGACTGGGTCCAGGTTAAGACTCAGGCGCTGGCGCAATCTGTTAGTGGCAAGCTTATCCTGAAGCAGTTGTTGTCTGGTTTGATGTAACAACTGCTGCTCTAAAGTTGTCAGACGGTCTGTGACGGGCGAACCAAGAGGCTGTTCCAGTCTGTCGGTCAGCGGGTTTGAAGGCAAAAGCTGAGCTTGTGACTCCAATGCCAACAAGGACAATAGTACAAAGGTCAGTTTATTTTTCATGATGATCTCTTTGGTTACAAAAAACTATGTACCATAAAAACGTCTGAGCAGAAAAAAAATTCCATTGTGGTGGAATAAATCTGTGTGCTGCTTCGTCTCCTTTTTAACAGGGAGTATTACTGACGATGAAAACTGAATTAAAAACTTTATTACCTCAGCTGAGACGTTTTGCGTTTTCGCTGACCGGTTCGGTTCAGGACGCTGATGACCTGGTGCAAAACACCCTAGAGCGGTTACTGAATAGCCCGCCTGAACCCCATGTGACTTTATTGCACTGGTGTTTTCGGGTATGTCGCAATGTCTGGATAGACGAATACCGTAGCCGCAAAGTACGACAGGCCGGAGCTAATGAGCCAGAACTACAAGAAGCCAGTACAGATGGAGAAGCCACTATGCTGGCACAAATACAGCTAACGCAGGTACAAAGCGCCATTAGCCAGTTACCGCAAGACCAACAAGAAGTTTTGAGTCTGGTGGCTGTGCAGGGATGTAGTTATGCCGAAGCGGCCCAAATCCTGGCTTTACCGGCTGGGACTATTATGAGTCGTCTTGCCAGAGCCCGCACCGCTTTAGCTCAAAGCGTTCGGCTCGCAAAGGGGAGTTACGTTGTATGAAGATCACAGATGAAATGTTATCTGCATTTCTTGATGCTGAATTACCTGAACCACAAATGCAGCAGATCCGTGAATTGTTGCTCCAGGACGAGCAATTAGCTGAACGTCTGGCGGCTTTGGCTGAAGTGGATTTATTGCTAAAACAGCAGGCAAGTCTGATAGATGCTACTCCGGTGCCACAGCAACTGATGGCGCTGCTGGATGAACCAGAACAAGGTTCGGTAATCCGGTTTCCGTTCTGGCGCCGGTTGGCACAGCCACGGCAGTGGCATAGTGCAGCTGCAGCTTGTATGGCTTTTGCTGCTGGTTATGCCCTGGTGCTATGGCAACAGCATGACCCATGGTCTGATATCAGCCTGGCACTGGAGACTCAACCCGCAGGTAGTAGTTATCAGTTGGGAACAGATTCAACCTTAACTGCACATCTGACCTTTTTGGATCAACAAGGCAGATACTGCCGGCACTATCAAATCAGCAGCACTACTGAACTCAGCCAGCAATTGGCTTGCCGTTCTGCAGAAGGCTGGCAGCTGGAAGCTATGGTCAATGGGTCGGCGAAACAAGAATTGATGTACCAGACCGCCAGTGGCACTGGGGTGCTGGACCCAGTGATTGACCAGATGATCTCAGGTCAGGTGTTAAGCCTTTCGGGTGAACAACAATTAATCCAGCAAGGCTGGTCGACAAAACACAAAGGAGAATGATCATGAAACTACTTCTTGCTGTTTTATTGTTAAGTCTGACGGCGTGCAGCAGTGCGCCTGATTACCGCAGTGCATCGGCTGCGGGTTATGGTTACAGTGATACCGAGCTGGGTCCTAATTATCACAGGGTCCAGTTTAAACTCAGAGGTAAAAACAAAGCCAAAGCTATGGATTATGCCCTGCAAAGGGCGGCCGAACTAACTTTGAGCCAGGGCTACGACTGGTTTGATTTGGTGGAAAAAGAAACACTGGTAGACCGCAAGACCTATGAAGTGACTACCAGGCTCAGCACAGCCAGCCATCATCGGCAGACGTCTTGTGGTTTACTCAGCTGCAGTAGTTATTACCAGCCTGACATGATGCCTGAGCTGGATACAACAACGGATTACACCGAAGTGCGGATTGATATTCGTTTGGGCAAAGGTGTTAGTCCACAAGGGACCAGCATATTTCAGGCTACTGAAGTGTTAAATAAGATGAAGCAATAACCAGCAGGAATTACTGCTGGTTATTCTGATGCTAAAGCAGATTTATTTAGCTTTTTGTGGCCAGGTGGCTGGTAAAGATAAATCACCTGAAGCCACATCGTACACATTCACTACGCAGAGCAGCGGGTTGTGCAGGTTGGCATTTACTTTCAGTGCAGCTGTCACACCGTCGTAGTTAAAATCAGTTGGGAACCCCACTTCTTTTAACGGCACACGGATGGTGACGGTATCTTTTTTCAGGTTGAAATCATAACCCGGAGAGTCGATATAAATTGGAGCACCTGGCCAGGTTTTTGGCACTTTAGGAGTTTCACCTTTTGGAATATCCCGCACTTTTAAACCTTTAGGGCCACAGCTTTCATCCGGGGTTAACACCACCCAATGTGAATGCCAGTCGTCGCCATCGTTCGCCAGATTGCCATCGTTGTTTTCGTCATACAAAGGTGTGTCATCAAAGTCAGGGTGGGCAGTTAACGCCAGCGCCACTATGCCTTTTTTACCATCAAAACCTATGACTGAAGAATCCAGTGTGGTTGGCCAGACATAACTTAGTACCTCTGCTGTGGCAAATTTTCCGCCATTGCTGACTGGTTTTTCTGCACCTGCAGTGCCTGCAACCACTTGCTCAAATACCAGATGGGTACCGTCTTTAAATACCCGGGTGTGGACTAAGTCAAAAGCAGCTGTAGTGGCTGATTTTTCCGAGTGAATACCACCAGGGCCATGAGCCAGCGCCTGGCTGGCGGCTAAAGCTATTAATGAACTTAACAGTAATTTTTTCATCATTCACCTCAAGCTAAATCTGTGATGGCAGCGCCAAAGTTGATATGTAATACCTGGCCATCAATGACTAAGGCAGGTACTGACTGCACGCCGGCAGCTTTGGCTGTTGCGACTTCAGCACTCTGTTCACCTAAATGCACTACATTGATTTGATATTTGTTCGGGTCAATCATGCTTAACAAGGCTTGCTCGGCGCTAATGCAAACAGGGCAACCAGCATGGTAAAAAGTAGCAATAGTTTTAGTGTTCATAGGTTTGTTTCCTTTAAGAAAGTCAGGTTAAGAATCTGTACTGCACTGTGCTGTATTTTGAAATACGTTTCGATTCGATACATATTATTGTTTTGAATCGAAACTGTGTCAAGGCTATGTTTTAAGAAAACTGTGGGTTACTTATTAAGGTTTTAATTTTTATGGTTTTATTTTTTTGTTCTGTGCTGCTAAACAGCAGAAAACAAAAAGCCACCGGGTCGGTGGCTTTTTGGTTATTGGGGGCGATAGGCTTAAATAGCGCAGCTGCCGCCTTGCTGTAACCAAATTTCCTGTTGGGGTGCATTGGCATCCAATACCTCAATACGTTCAATCTGCAACAGTGGAATTTCCACTTTTTGCCCGTCCTTATCCAGCACCAGAAATTCTTCCTGTGCTGTACTTCGGGTGTCACGGGCAATACCCTGAATAGTGCTGCCATCCAGCTGGTGGATCAGGACCGGGTATCGTCTCATACAGATAATTTCGACATGATCATGTAAATCACAAGCAAGAATGGCCGGGCTCATCAGAGTGCTCCTTTAATCTTGGGTTAATTAAAACAGAGCCGCTTAGCAGCCCTGTAATTTCAGAATGTAATAACCCTGCGCATTAATAGCTGCAATAACCGCTGGGGTGGCTATTTCGTTATGACAAAAATCACAGCTTTGTTGCTGTATGTCGTCACTGTTATAGCCTTGTTGTTGTAAAAACTGCTGTGCATAAAGTTTAGCCTTAGCTGCGTGCTCTGGTGTTACCAACACATCAAAATGCAGATAATGGCCATTGGTCGTTTTTACATGGGTGTCAAAAACCTGAACGTTCATAAAAGCTCCTCACTCAACCTTAAATTAAGTATCGAATCGATACGTTATGAAAATAATAGTTTCGCTTCGATACAATGTCAAGCTATACTGTGCAGATAAAATGCAGTTCTAAATCCAGATGCAAGTGCAGGTGTGAAAACTATGGCTTTAAGCTTTTTTGATTATGTCGAACGCATCAACAGTTTGCTGCGCAGCTGGCAGCGGGATGATGCCGAACTTTCAATGGTGCCCGCAGTGCAGCTCAGCGCTTTGCGTTATCTGAGTATTTGTAATCATTACTCAGACACTGTGATGGGCGTGACCGACTATCTGGGCCTGACCAAAGGCACAGTGTCTCAGTCGTTAAAAGCGCTGGAAGAGCGGCAGTGGATTTACAAAGAGCCGGATCTGCAGGACAAACGCATAGTGCATTTAAAACCAACAGCAGCAGGTTTAGCTGTGGTGCAACAGTTGGTGGCTGTGCAGGTGCTGCAACAGGCAGTGCAGCAGTTGGGGCCTGAACTGGAACAGCAACTGACCGGCGCTTTGCATCAGTTGTTGAGTCATGTGCAGCAGCAAGAGCAGCGCAAAAGTTTTGGCGTGTGCAAGAGCTGTCGTTTCCATCAACAGCAGGATGGTTTGCCCTTTTGTGGTTTAACTAAGCAGCCTTTGCCGGTAACAAGCACACAACTGATTTGTCGTGAACATCAGGATACGGCATAGAGGAGAAAATAGATGAAAACGAAAAGTTGTGTGGTGATCCGGCATTTACAGTTTGAAGATCTCGGTAGTTTTGCCGAGCCATTAATGGCTGCTGGTTATCAGCTGCAGTATCTGGATGCGGCTATGGATGATTTAACTGCGGCTTATCAGGCCGATTTAACTGTCATTTTAGGTGGCCCTGTGGGCGTGTACGACACGGCTTTGTATCCGTTTTTACAGACTGAGCTTCTGATAGCCAAACAACGTTTGGCAGAACAAAAGCCATTAGTCGGGGTTTGCCTCGGGTCGCAGCTAATAGCTGCAGCTGCTGGTGCTGCTGTGTATCCGGGCGCTTATGGCAAAGAAATTGGCTGGTCGCCTATTCGTTTTACTCAAGCCGCGCTGGACACTCAGCTTTTTGCGGTTGAGGACGTGGATGCAGAAATCCAGATGTTCCACTGGCATGGCGATACCTTTGATTTGCCTGCTGGTGCAGAGCTTTTGGCATCGAGTGAAAGTTACAAGCAAATTTACCGTATAGGCTCGCAAGTACTGGCGTTTCAATGCCACCCTGAACTGGAAGGCCAGCGTATCGAACAATGGTTGCTTGGCCATGCCGCCGAATTAGCGGCCTGGCCTTTGGCAGATTTAGCCAAAATCCGCCAGGACACCAAAGTTTATGCGCCAGCTTTACGCCAGTTTAGCCAGCAATTGCTCACGCGCTGGTTATCTCAATTTTAGCTACGCACCGTCTTTTCGACTTTAATACCTAATCGTTTGGCGAGGCGGGCCAGATTGGCTCTGTCTAAATCCAGCTGCTTCGCTGCCAGACTCCAGTTGCCAGCTGTTTGGCTTAAGATTTGAATAATTTGCTGCTTCTGAAATTCTTCAGTGGCAGCTTTCAGGCTTAAGCCCTCGCTGTGGATCATCGGCAAAGTTGCTGGCGAGTGGTTATCGGTTGAAACTGCGCGCTCTGCCAGCTCCAGATGCTGCGGCAACAGCGCAATAATATCCTGAGCTTTGGCTTCTTTTCTGGCTTTAAGTGCCGCGCGGCTAATCACATGTTCCAGTTCCCGTACATTACCCGGCCAGTTGTACTGCAACAACACGGACTGAGCTGCGGTGCTGAGTTTTAGCTGACGTATGCCCAGTTTGCGGGCTGTCAGTTCCAGAAAGTAGCCGGCCAGTAACAACACATCCTGTTGTCGTTCTTTTAATGCAGGCACGGTAATGGGATACACCGATAAACGATGATACAAGTCGGCGCGAAAATGACCTGCAGCCACTTCAGCAGCTAAATCTCTGTTGGTAGCCGCTATCACCCGCACATTCACCGTTTTTACTTCATCTTTGCCGACAGGCTGAATTTCACCGCTTTGCAGCACCCGCAATAATTTGCTTTGTACGCTTAGTGGTAGTTCACCAACTTCATCGAGAAATATAGTACCGCCATCGGCCAATAAAAATTTACCCGGTCTCTCCCGCTCGGCGCCGGTAAAAGCACCTTTGGCATGACCAAACAACTCAGATTCAGCCAGAGTTTCAGGCAAAGACGCACAGTTTAAATGTACCAGTTGCCGTTTAGCTCTTCTGGATAACTGGTGCAGAGTTCTGGCGACCAGCTCTTTACCTACACCAGTCTGGCCCTGAATGAGCACTGTGTAATCTGAACCCGCCACCAGTTGAATATCACTTTTTAGCGCCAGCATCGCCTGGCTTTGACCTATCAGCTCGCCACCATCCCGGATCAAGGCTTCATGCGTCAGTTCTTCGACCAAATGTTGTGCCTGCAGCGCTTGTTGTTCGAGTTTTTTCAGCTGAATAGCGGTTTTTAAGGTGGCTGCCGACATAGCTGCAATCAAGTCTAAGGTCCGTTCAGCTATCGCAGAAAAAGCAGCAGGTTTCAGGCTGTCCAGCGTCAGCACCCCTATCAGTTGGCCATCTGAATACAAAGGTAAACCCATACAGGAATGCACGGGCAAGTCACCTGCCTGCGCCAGTAACAACCCATCGTAAGGATCGGCCAATTCAGTGTCGGATGGAAAACGCACCGGGCTACTGCTCTGGCAAATGAGCGCAAGGCGAGGGTGATCCTTCAGAGCGAAACGACGGCCTAAGGTATCAGCCGTTAAGCCCTGAATGGCCAGCGGCATCAGCAACTCCCCCTGATAAGAGAGCAATACCACCGCATCGCAGTTAATAGCTTTACGGACAGAGCCCAGCAAACGGTCAAAGCGATCTGTAGTAGTGATGCTGTTCGCCAGATCCAGCGCTACTTCCAGCAACAAGGTTGAGTTGAGTTCGGCCATTGCAGCTCCTGCTGACAATTAGAGTGTTTTAATTGTGTCACAAAGAATCTAGTTTGTCATTTTGACTCTTTTTGGTTGGGTCATTTTGACATGTATTTTAGCCGGTAATTATTTAATGTGTTGAAGTATAAGTTAAAAATAACTGGCATCAGAACTGCACTACATAAGCAAACCAAACCGGAATCCGGTGATTCCATAGGAGCTTATGATGTTTCATGTTGCCCAATTTTTTAGTAATGAAAAACTGTCCGCCTCTGACAAGTTCGAAACTTTGTTACTGGCTGCCAATACGTTATTAGCTTTGTCTTTTAGTTTACTGCTGGCGACTGTGGTTGTCTGTTATCCGCTGTCTTATATGTTTTCGTTTGAACTGCAACTGGCAGGTCACGTCACTATGATTTTCAGCGCGACTTTGGTGAAAATTGCCTATGTCTGCCGCTGTATAGCTCAGTACGAACTGCATAAAGAAGTGCGTTAAGCCATGATCCAGCGTCCTTCTCTTATTAATATCCACTGGCCTGAACAGACAGAAGAGGGTAAGCGAAAAGCTCTGTCCTCTTATCCTTTGTTTGCCCTGGCATTCCGACCTTTTTTTCTGGCCGGTGCCTGTTGGGCTTTTTTGGCGATCAGCATTTGGGCCTTGTGGTTTAGTGGCCTGATGTCGTTTCAGTTTGGTTTTCCTGCAGCCTTGTGGCATGCCCATGAGATGGTCTTTGGTTTTGGAGCTGCTGTGGCTGTGGGCTTTTTACTGACGGCAGCACAAAACTGGACAGGCTTGCCCAGTCTATCGGGCAAACCGCTGTTGTTATTAACCGGGCTTTGGCTGACTGCCCGTTTTAGCTTGTTATTCGCCGAATACCCTCCACTGTTATGGCTTTTTATCGCCGTTCAACTGCTGTGGTGGACTGGTGCTATTTACAGTCTGGCGAGCTTACTTATCAGGGCAAAAAGCAAAAATAACTATCTGTTTATTCCATTATTGTCTGTGATGGCTTTGCTCAATGCGGCTTTTGTTTATGCAGCTGCAACACAGCAGTTTGCCGCCGCTTCGCATTTAAGTCACAGCATGATCCTGCTGTTTGGCATCCTGATGGGCATAGTGGGCGGACGCGTGATCCCATTTTTTACCGCCAGAGCTTTGGGGCTGGAACAAATCAAAACCCCACTGCTGGATAAGGTGTTATTGCCCTTGTCCGTGTTTGGTACCGCATTGTTTATCACAGGTTTTTTTGTCCAACTGCCACTTAAAGCGGGCTGGTTGATGCTGCTGGTGGGGTCTTTGCATCTGGTGCGTTTATCCTTCTGGACCCCATGGAAAATCTGGGCTGCTCCATTGCTGTGGTCCTTACAGCTGGCTTATCTGGCCTTGGCTTTAGGTTTAATTCTTTTAGGCCTACTCCATATAAAAAGCGACGATTTAACTCAGCTCCTTGTGTTTAAAGACGTGCTGCATCTGCTGAGTATCAGCGCTATGGCTGGCATGATCCTCGCCATGATGGCGCGGGTGTCTTTAGGTCATACAGGCCGGCTACTGCAGGTTGGCAAAACTATCACTGTAGCTTTTGCTTTGTTGTTGCTGGCTGGCCCAGTGCGGATGTTGGCCAGCTTAGCAGGCTTCCCTCTGGTGTTCTGGCAAGTCAGCGCTTTGTTATGGCTCTGCGCCTTTGCAATTTTTATTCGGTTTTATTGGCCTGTACTGACTCAGCCCCGTGCTGATGGCAGACCAGGTTAGTTTCTGTTGTTCTAACTTATTTAATTAAAAGAGGTTTTATTATGTTATCTGCTCAAACTATTGCCATCGTTAAAAGCACTGTGCCATTACTGGAAGGTGCAGGTGTGGCTATTACTAACCATTTTTATCAGCGCATGTTTCAGGTAAATCCTGAGCTGAAAGATATTTTTAATATGACCAACCAGCACAGTGGCCGTCAGCAATTTGCCTTATTTAGTGCTATTGCTGCTTATGCCAAAAATATCGATAACTTGTCTGTGCTGACTGAAACTGTGGAGCGTGTGGCGCATAAACATACCAGCTTTTTTATTCAGCCTGAGCACTACGACATTGTAGGTCATCACCTGATTGAAACCTTACGTGAACTGGCTCCTGATGCGTTTACGCCAGAAGTAGAGCAAGCCTGGACAGAAGCTTATGGCGTGCTGGCGAATATTTTTACAGGCCGCGAGCGTCAACTTTATAACCAGACTGAACAAAAACCGGGTGGCTGGTATGGTCCACGTCGTTTTAAAGTGAAAGAAAAAATCCGTGAATCTGAACTGGTGTCCAGTTTTGTACTGGTGCCAAAAGATGGTGATGCTGTAGTGGATTATCTGCCAGGTCAGTATCTGGGCGTGAAGGTAAAGCCAGCACATTGTGACTACTATGAAATCCGTCAGTATTCCTTGTCTGACAAAGCCAATGGCCATAGTTACCGTATCAGCGTAAAACGTGAAACGGGTGAAGTGGCTGGTTTAGTTTCTAATTATCTGCATGACGAAATTCAGGCCGGAGATGAGCTGGATATTCTGCCGCCCGCCGGTGATTTCTTCCTGCAATCTGCCCATTTACCTACAGTGTTGATCTCAGCTGGTGTGGGTTTAACCCCTATGGTGTCTATGCTGGAAAGCATCGTGGCTTTAAAGCAACAAACCCCGGTGTTTTTCCTGCACGCTTGTGAAAATACGCAGCAACACTCTTTTGCACAGCGTATTTCGCAACTGGAACAAGACTACCCATTGCTGCACAACTTTACCTGGTTCAACAAAGCGGAGCAGAACACAGCTGCTGGTCAATTTGCTGGTTTGATGGATCTGAAAGCCGTCGCCAATGAGTTACCGCTGCAAAGTGCCAATTTCTACCTCTGTGGTCCTACAGGTTTTATGAAGTTTGCCAAAGACCAGTTACTGGCTTTGGGTGTGGCTTCGGCACAAATTCACTATGAAGTTTTTGGTCCTCATAGCGACCTGTAATGGTGATCAGCGGTAGCTTGCGCGGCCCGGCGTTTTGCCGGGCCTGACTGACTAGTAAAGAACAAGCAAAGGGGGACTTATGTGGAGCCTGGTACGCACTGTTACGTTGCAACACGCCGAAGTGAAGCGGCAAGAGACGGAGCAGCAACTACAGCAGTTGTTAGAGCATAATCAGCAACTTCAAAACCAACTGGCCGCCAGGGATCTGCAGCTCAAAACCATAACGCAACAACTGGAGAGCACAGCAAAAGCTGCCACAGAGCTGGGGCAATTTGAACAAAGCATGCTGCATATGGAACACAGCATGGTAAGGCTCTCTGATGACTTAAAGCAGCAGCAACAACTGGCATCCGAAGCCCGTCAATTGGCCGAGCGCAGTGGCTCTCAGATGCAGGAATCGAACAAGCAACTGCAATCTTTGCAGCAACAAAGCAGTAAAAGCCTGCAGACGCTGCAAAAGCTGAAAACCGAAACCTCTGTTATTTCCGGTGTAGTAGAGCTTATTCGCTCTATTTCAGAGCAAACGAATTTGTTGTCACTGAATGCAGCGATTGAAGCCGCAAGGGCAGGTGAGCATGGCCGCGGTTTTTCAGTGGTGGCGGATGAAGTGCGCAAATTAGCTTTAAAAACCACAGCATCGACCACAGAAATCAGCACATCTATTCAAAGTATTTTGCAGCAAGTAGATGAAGTTAGTGTGCATGTAAGCGCTATGGATGAGGAAACTCAGGCCTTGTCCACTTTGTTTGGCGATACAGGAGAGGTCAGCCAGCATATCAGCCAGAACTGTGTTCAGGCCGATCGTAGCAGCACCTACTCAGCTATGGTGTTTGCGGTGGAACTAGCCAACCTGCAAGAACTTGTGATGAAGATGATGGTGTACCGCACCTTATTGGGAGGTGCCAGCTTTCAGTCCAAAGACTTACCAGACGAACACCAATGCCGGCTCGGCGCTTTATATGATCAATTGCCAACACAGCAGCGTATGGCCAAAAGCTCTGTCTACCAGCAGATTGAAGCACCACACGAAGCTGTGCATCAACAAGCAAAAAGCACGCTGGATTATTACCATCAGGGGTGCTGGCCAGAGACTTTACAAAGCCTGAGCAAAATGGAACAAGCCAATTTAAAGGTGATGCAACTGATGCAGCAATTGTTAGCGGAAATGGATTTGGGGCACGCAGCAAGAGCTTAAGAGCATCTGCCCTGGAGTTGGCCTGTTGTTTGATCACAGCGGCGTTTTGTCTGCAATTTCTGCTCTTTCAGCACTGTTCTGGCTTTCCTATTTGCCAAAAGACTAGCAAACGAAGTAGACCTGTCCAGACAAAAGATCATCGCATGAGCCGTTTTAAATAAGTGCAAACATCTTGTTATAGCGCGGCTGGTAGGTTTGAATTGTTATCAAATTTAAAGCAATAATTAAGCAAGATATACGCAAGATTTTCTGAGGTTGTAGCAATACCTTAACCCAGAAAACCCTGATGGTGCTGGTATAAAAGATCCGTCGCTTTAGGTAAGTAAACGGTAAGGGTTTCAGCCAACATGCAAAAAACTAAGGTTATCTGCCAAAGGAAAGGAATATGACCGTTGAGTTAGGGTTTCATTATGATGAAAAGGTAGACTTACTATTAAAGTCAGCTTCTGCCAGTGCGAAAGAAAAAAACTTTGATACAGCCATTAGCGTGATGAAAGAAGCGTTAGAGAACATTTGGATTTCCGATGTGTCTTTCTCTCCAGCGAATATAGCCAAGATAATTCCCTATTTTCAAAAGGCTGGGCGCTATAGTGATGGAGTAGCCTTTGCGGATAAATATCTTATTCCCAAACTGATTGAAGATTACGATCAATCAGGTTCAACAGATAGAGCCTTTATTTGTCTGTATGTCGGAAAAGTACATGAAAAATTAGCTTTGAACGCCAAAAGAGAAAAAATAAAAGATGATGAAACGTTTTTCTCAAACAAGGCTGCTGAAATGCTTAGCGCTTATACGAAATTAATGGAAATAGGGAGAATTGAAGACCTTAAAGAGGAGTTTCAGCAAATGCTGGCTGTGTTTGGGAATGATTATGGCAAATGGCCTGATACCGTTCTAAAAAAATTTGAGCCGATTTTAAAGTGACTTTTGAAAGAGGGTATCGTCAAATCCTCCAGTAATGCTGGTACAGAAGACATGTCGCTTCAGCTAAGGAAACGATAAGGGTTTTGAATGGTAATTTCGTACCTCACAAAAGGCGTTCTTACGACCGAAAAAAACGCCAACAATTTTACTTGTTGGCTATGTAAATGATTGACCTGCAAACGCTATGAATTAGTAGTGTAATGACAAAACAAGCAAAAGCGCTTGTGAAATAGAGTACTGCATAACGGCGTGTTTCATATGAGTCTCTGGCGTCGAAACCGAGGGTAAGTAATACAAGACATCCGATCAACGAAAGAAGCAAAAACAAAGTTGAGGTTACTTCCAAATAGCTAGAAGGGTTTTTCGATGCCGTACTCTCTGCCCCAAGATCTGTCGTTTGTGCGCTTCTATGTGCGTTTTTGTATCTAGCATCGCCTACGCTGCTTGCTTCAATCTCACTGATAATTTTGTAGCCAGCCTCAAGTAAGGCGTCTATTTTTAATTGGTCGGTCTCAAACTCCGTTTTTTCCCCTAATTTTAGAATCTTGTATTTATTCATGGCAGTCATCCTTAACGGTTGTTTTTCGTCTATGGTTCCTTAGCAAAAGCTATCATCAAAAAATACCAATGGATATCCCAAGTACAAAAAAGTAGAAGTGGCATTTTCAGACGCATTGACAGAGCGTAGTACAATAAATTTCTGAAATTCCGATCCGCTGCAAAATTAAAGAGATTTTGAAAATAAGCTTTTTTAGAGAAGTGCTTGATAAATGGTGGCCCCACCTGGACTTGAACCAGGGACCTGCCGATTATGAGTCGGATGCTCTAACCAACTGAGCTATAGGGCCATTTGAAACAGGCTTTAAATAAACAAGTTCAAAGGCTGAACTCTTTAAAGCGCAGGCAGTATAAGAAGTTTTTCCGCTGTTGTCACCGCTTCGTGACATGCTCTTTGTACTGATTGCTTGTTTTTTATCCGCTTCTCCGTGGAATCCTTCACACTAGCCGTGAGGTACGACAGCAGGACACAGGTCTAAGTCGCACTTTCGTCGTTAATGCAGGTCTGTTGTCGACGGTTTGTTGCGGTTGCAGAGCCAGTGAATCATAACTAAGGCCGGATTAAACAAACAGGACCTGCGATTTACACTTGATTTGGTGGCTATATTAATTAGCCGACTGAAGGAATAAATTCTCCATAAAAATATTGCCGATTAGCAGGAGTATTTATTGCAGGATTAGCTTGCTCGTTGCGTAAAACTGCAACGGGCTTTAATTATCACTCGGTTCTGTATTTTGTGATCAACTAAATTTCCTGCCAAATAAAGCTGTTAAGTGTTTCCACCGGAAATGTACTGGTTAATATTTGCTTAAATCACTTGTATGACGTAAATTTATTGTTAACTATCTATGCGGAAGTTAGTGGTCGCCATTACCTACAGGTTTGAGTTATGGAACAAGGATGGCTTCTTTCAAATGCGATACAACAAAGCGGCAAGCCTGAAGCCCCAGTGATGGTATTGCAACTTGCTCCTGTTTCTTCGCTTATTACTCCTTTTAGCATTTTCAAAATCATCAACTTAGTTATGGAGACGGCCGCTCAAATTATTGTTGGGGCGTCTTTTCTGACGTTATTACAGTCGAATTCTGCATTTAGAGCCTCTGTCCGAGTCCTTGATTTTATTCAATATTGCCAGCAGACGAGGCTCAGGTTTAGTGCTTTTCTCTATCGGCGTTTTGTTTCCCATCATAGGGATGTGGTAAAAAATGCTCGTGATATTGTGCTATTACAGAAGGTTGAAATGCTGCTCGCTATTAAAGAACCAGTATGTAGTGTTGAAATAAGCTGAGTTCCCAGTAATCCGTGCTTACAAAAGGTGATGTCGCTGCAGTCCTGTGTTTTTTGTTAAGCGCAGATGTGATCCTCGAAAACCACAACCTTTAGGTTTGGTTATTCGAGCTAATACTTAGCCTGAAAGGCAGGCTTTCATTTGTTCAAGGAGAAACACATATGATCATATTAGATACTAAACAGATTGCAGCTGTTTCTGGTGGAGAATTTTACAGCCCCAAAAATCTTGCTGCAGCAACTCGGTTTGTCGCTGCGCTGGGTTTTTTAGCAGGTGCTTTCCAGGCAGGATATACCGTGGGGCAGTGGTTGAATACTAATACGTCTGTGCAGCGCTGGATTAGTGATGCTCTCGAGTAAAGGATGTGTGGCTGGCAATAGTGTCGCTGTTGCCAGCCATTATATTTAACAGGAGAAAAATCATGGATATTAAGAAGCTTTTCCAGTTTTCTTATAAAAAGATGAAAATGTTATTTATCTATCTGGTTTTTCTATATGCGTTATGTTCGCCTTGGTTTTATGGCAGCGCAGATCCCCAGCGCTATTACCAACTTGCATTGGCATTACTGATGCTTGCTTTGCTGTTTGAGTTGCATCTGGTTAATTTGCGTTTTGCAGAGTTCATTCGACAACCAATACGTTGGCAATCGCCAACAGGTTTTTTGTATCTGTCTGCCTTATTATTTTTTTGCTGGGGTTTATGGGGTATTGGTTGAACCGCGGTTAAAGGAAGGAATGGAGCGCCTTTTGGATCTAACATTGCAGGTAAACCGGAATGAGCAGGGAATGCAACATGTTCCTCCAATTCGAAACTGCGGATATGGCTCAGGTCTATGTCTTTAAGCATGGCGATTTTCGTAGAGTAAAAAACAAAAAGCACCCGAAGGTGCCTCTTTTATGTCCATGGAAGGACGGTACGTCGCAAATGCAGGAGCACATTTTCGACGCGAAACAAATCTACTCGTCGAGGAAGCTTTTTAATACTTCTGAACGGGAAGGGTGGCGCAGTTTACGCAGCGCTTTGGCTTCGATTTGACGGATACGTTCCCGTGTTACGTCAAACTGTTTACCCACTTCTTCCAGTGTATGGTCGGTATTCATATCGATACCAAAACGCATACGCAGTACTTTTGCTTCACGGGCTGTTAAACCGGCCAACACTTCGTTGGTGGCGGCTTTTAAGCTTTCCATGGTGGCTGAATCCAGCGGCGATTCTGAAGAGCTGTCTTCGATAAAATCGCCCAGATGCGAATCTTCATCATCACCTATTGGTGTTTCCATGGAGATTGGCTCTTTCGCAATTTTCAGCACTTTACGGATCTTGTCTTCCGGCATGCCCATACGTTCGGACAATTCTTCCGGAGACGGCTCACGACCCATTTCCTGCAACATCTGACGTGAAATACGGTTCAGTTTGTTGATGGTTTCGATCATATGCACAGGGATACGGATAGTACGTGCCTGGTCAGCGATAGAACGGGTAATAGCCTGACGGATCCACCATGTAGCATAAGTTGAAAACTTATAACCACGACGGTATTCGAACTTGTCGACAGCTTTCATCAAGCCGATGTTACCTTCCTGAATTAAATCAAGGAATTGTAAGCCACGGTTGGTGTATTTTTTCGCGATAGAAATAACCAGACGTAAGTTCGCCTCAACCATTTCTTTTTTCGCACGACGGGCCTTAGCTTCACCAATCGACATGCGACGGTTGATATCTTTAATTTTAAAGATGGAAAGACCAGTTTCTTCTTCAATTTTTTTCAGCTTCTCAACGCTGCGATACAAATCGTCACGCATCTCACCCAGCTTGGCTGAATAAGGTTTACCTGCAGCGATTTCGGCGTCGATCCAGCTAGTTGAGTTTTCGTTGCCACTGAAAGACTTCATAAAGTTTTTCTTTGGCATTTTTGCGTACTCAACGCAGTTCTTCATCACAATACGTTCCTGGACGCGCACGCGGTCCATCATTTCACGCATGTTTTTGACCAGACGGTCGAACTGTTTTGGCACTAAACGGAAGCAACGGAAAACTTCGCTCAGTTTTTCAATTTCTTCTTTGGTGGTCTGGTGCTCACGGCCGTTTTTGACGATAGAGGCACGGGTTACTTCGTACTGAGTACGCAGTTCACCAAACTTCTCGCGCGCCATTTCCGGATCCGGGCCAGTGTCAGCCTCTTCGTCCGAGTCTTCTGACTCTTCGTCATCGCCTGTGATATCAGCGTCTTCATCGGCCAGTTCTTCTTCTGGCACGTCAGAACCGATATGAGTGGCCGTTGGGGCCATATCATCCACTTCGTTTGGATCGATAAAAGCGGTGACGATGTCACTTAAGCGAATTTCTTCGGCTTCGAATTTATCCCACTGTTCTAACAGGTAGGTGATGGCTTCAGGGTATTCAGCCACAGAGGTCTGAACCTGATTGATACCATCTTCAATCCGCTTGGCGATGTCGATTTCGCCTTCACGGGTTAACAGCTCTACAGTGCCCATTTCGCGCATATACATGCGGACCGGATCTGTAGTGCGACCTAACTCTTTATCCACACTGACTAAAGCCTGAGCGGCTTCTTCTGCGGCGTCTTCATCCGGCGCAGCGTCAGACATGATCAGGTCATCGGCATCTGGTGCTGTTTCAAACACCTGAATACCCATGTCATTGATCATACGGATAATGTCTTCGATCTGATCGGAGTCAATAATATCTTGTGGAAGATGATCATTCACTTCAGCAAAGGTCAAATAACCTTGCTCTTTACCCTTCAAGATCAGGAGTTTTAGTTGCGACTGAGGATTATGCTCCATAGAGGCTGTTCTTCCACCCAAATAGTTAGTTCAAAAATGCGAATTAGCGATTATAACAAAGCGCGGCTTTTCTAGCCACCGCGCAATGACGGCTTACTCACGGTTATTTGCTTTTAAAAGCTTTTAACAGCAACACAAATTCGTGTTTTTCCGCCGTGGTCAGTTGCTGCAAAGTATCTTTGCGTTGCAATTCTTCCAGACGTTGACCCAGATACTGATCTTCTATAGAGCGGAAGGTATCCAGAAATTCTTTAGTTAACTGCTCTTCGGCAACCTGATGGTCCCATAACGCCAGCTTCACCAATATGTTGTATTCAGGCGTATCGCGCCAGTGTTCCAGCAATTGCGCCGTAGTCAGTTCAGGCTGAGCTAATAAAGTCTCCTGTACTGTCAGCAATAACTGAATACCAGGTAAATTCGCCTGAGCCAGTTCAGGAGCCAGTGGCATCACTTTGGCAAGGGCAGGGTATTGCAGTAACAACGCAATAGCCCGGCGCATCGGCGTAATTTTTGTGGTCGCAGGGGCTTTGCTCTGCACCTTAGTCTGGCTTCTGGCCGCAGTGTTTTGCTGCGACGATTTACCAACCAGCGATCCCAGGGTTTCAAACAAGGCATCGCGGTAAAATTCACTTGGAATTTGTTTAATCAGCTCGTTACCTTTAACCCATAAGGCGGATTTTCCGGCGTCGCTGTTTAAATCTAACTCTTTGGCCAGATGGTCAAATAAATACTGACCTAAAGGCATAGCCTGTTCCAGACGGTTTAAAAAGGCATCTTTGCCTTCTTTTTGCACCAGCGAGTCCGGGTCTTCGCCGTCCGGTAAAAATACAAAATTCAGTTCTACGCCGTCTTTTAAATGCGGTAAGGCACTTTGTAAGGCGCGCCATGCGGCGTCTCGGCCTGCTCTGTCACCGTCATAACAGCAAGTGACAGTGCTGGTCAGGCGGAATAACGTATGCATGTGATCTGGGGTCGTGGCGGTGCCTAAACAAGCCACTGCAAAAGATATTCCTTGCTCGGCAAGCCCCACCACGTCCATATAACCTTCAACAATCAGCACACGATTCAGCCTGTCCTGGCTTTGTCTGGCTTCGTATAAACCATAAAGTTCACGGCCTTTATGGAAAAGGCGGGTCTCTGGTGAGTTTAGATACTTTGGCGTACCTTCACCTATCACTCTGCCGCCGAAACCTATCACTCTGCCGCGTTTATCCCTGATCGGAAACATCAGCCGGTCACGGAAAAAATCATATTCACGACCCTGATCATTGCGGCTGATCAGTTTAATTTCAAACAGCTGATCACGAGCTGAACGTGAAACGCCTAACTGCTTTAATACAAAATCCCAGCTATCAGGTGCGTAGCCTATGCCGTATTTTGTCGCTGTGGCCTCTGAAATACCACGTTTCTGCAAATAAGTGGCAGCATGAACCTGTTGCTTCAGCTGTTGCTGATACAAATCTGCCGCTTTTTGCATCTGGCTGTAATCGTCTGCCTGAGCCTGCGGATACTGCTTACCACTGCCTTGTTCGCGTGGTATCTCTAAATGATGCTGCTTCGCCAGTTCTTCAATGGCTTCTACAAATTCAAGTTGTTCGTACGCCATCATAAAACTGATGGCATTGCCGTGAGCGCCACAACCAAAGCAATGATAAAACTGTTTGTCGCTACTTACGGTAAAAGAAGGGGATTTTTCGTTATGGAAAGGGCAACAAGCCTGGTAATTCTTACCGGCCTTTTTTAACGGAACTCTGTGATCTATCAGTTCCACTATATCTGTACGAGCTAATAAGTCGTCGATAAAGTGTCTGGGGATTTGTCCTGCCACCTTTTTCCTTTTTACTTGTATTCAGAAAAAGACAAGCCGTGCTAAGGGCACGGCGTGCAGTAGTTCAGCTAGAAGCTTAACTCAAACGAGCTTTAATAACCTGACTTAAAACGGCCATATCAGTACGGCCTTGAACCTGTGGCTTTAAGTGGGCCATGACTTTCGCCATGTCCTGCATTCCAGAGGCTGCAACAGCAGTAATAGCGTGTTGCACTAAATCATCCAGCTCAGCCTGAGATAAGGCTTGTGGCAAAAACTGTTCTACGATTACGATTTCTGCTAATTCAATATCAGCTAAATCTTGCCGACCTGCTGCACTGTATTGACTGG
Source organism: Rheinheimera sp. MM224 (assembly GCF_947090785.1). NCBI lineage: Bacteria > Pseudomonadati > Pseudomonadota > Gammaproteobacteria > Chromatiales > Chromatiaceae > Rheinheimera > Rheinheimera sp. MM224. The sequence continues at coordinate 3,820,445 of NZ_OX352320.1, read as the reverse complement.
CAGATTCTTTCCGCTGCTTTACCATTTTGGTAAGTACAGGAAGAATATTGGTGTCATCAGGCACCATCTGCGAGTCAATTTGACGTTGTTTGATTTCAGCTAAAGCTAAACGAATAGTGCCGAGACGCAATTTGTCTTTGGCACGCATTGCGTCTTTTTGGGCTTCTTGCAGCTGTTCTAACAATGCCATAGGTCAGGCAATAATCTTAGTAAAGCTTGATGCGACGAGCGTTTTCGCGAGAAAGCTTTTTCATGTGACGCTTAACAGCGGCAGCTTTCTTACGCTTACGAACCCAAGTTGGCTTCTCGAAAAACTCTTTAGAGCGTACATCAGCTAATACGCCAGCTTTTTCACAAGAGCGCTTGAAACGACGTAAAGCTACGTCAAATGGTTCGTTTTCTTTTACTTTAACAACAGGCATTAAATTCTCACCTCGGTCAACTCTGGTTAGTGTCTAACCAATACGATTAAAAATGGTGCGGCATTTTACTCAAAAGCCAGCCCCAATGTAAAGCAATAAGTGTTGTACTGGTGATGATGCTCGGATCCCAGTACAATTCGCCGCGTAGCATATAGGTAAGGGGAGAAAAATGCGAGTACTTGGCATAGAAACATCGTGTGATGAAACCGGCATCGCTGTGTACGACGAAGAGCGGGGTCTGCTAAGTCATGTGTTATACAGCCAGATCCCTTTGCATGCAGATTACGGCGGTGTAGTGCCTGAACTGGCCTCACGTGACCATATACGTAAAACTTTGCCTTTAATTCAACAAGCGTTAAAAGAAGCTGGTTGTGAAGCCTCCGATATAGATGGTGTGGCTTATACAGCAGGTCCGGGTTTAGCCGGAGCTTTGTTAGTGGGCGCATCAATAGGTCGTAGTTTAGCTTTTGCCTGGGGCAAACCAGCACTTGCAGTGCATCATATGGAAGGCCATTTACTGGCGCCTATGCTGGAAGAAAACCCGCCGGAGTTTCCTTTTATCGCTTTGTTAGTGTCTGGCGGTCACACCCAGCTCGTGCGGGTGGATGGTATAGGTCAGTATCAGTTATTAGGCGAATCTGTCGATGATGCGGCAGGTGAAGCTTTTGATAAAACAGCTAAATTGATGGGGCTGGAGTACCCAGGTGGGCCTTTGCTTGCCAAATTAGCTACACAAGGTCAGGCCGATAAATACGCTTTTCCACGTCCAATGACAGACAGACCTGGCTTAAATTTCAGTTTCAGTGGTTTAAAAACAGCCGCTGCTAATGTGATTGCAGCCGAAGGCAAAAGCCCTGAAGTACAGGCAGATATTGCAGCGTCATTTCAGCAGGCTGTAGTGGATACGCTGGTATTAAAGTGTCGTCGTGCGTTAAAAGAGCAGCGCTTAAAACGTTTAGTGGTCGCAGGTGGTGTTAGTGCCAATACGTCGTTACGTGAACAGCTGGAAGTTTTACTGAAAAGCTTAAAAGGCGAAGTCTATTACCCACGTAAAGAATTCTGCACCGACAACGGCGCTATGATTGCTTTTGCAGGTTTTCAACGTTTAAGAGCAGGGCAGCAGCAGGATTTAACCATAGGTGTGACGCCACGTTGGCCTATGGAGCAATTACCCGCCTTGTAATTAATTGGGGTCTTTAATTATTCCTGTTCGGGATCTTGAGCTTTGGTTTTGCGGTTTTTATGCCAGACCTTAGTTTCCTGATCATTCCAGAGCCTGATGATATTGTCTTTGTGACGGATAATAATCAGCAGGCTCAGCATCGACACTGGGATGGTATACAAAGGTTTGATAAACCAAGTAAAAATAGGCGCCAGGCCTACAGTGACGATAGCCGCCAGCGACGAATAGCCGGTAGCCCCTATCAGCATCATCCAGGTAGAAATCAATAAACCAGCTAAATCAAGCCCTATAGGCATCATACTGCCAAAAGCTGTAGCGACTGCTTTACCGCCTTTAAAGCCAAAAAAGATGGGGAATATATGACCTAAACAGGCGCAGACTGCAATCATACCCAGATAAAAGGCTTCTATGCCTAAAAAATAAGAACCCCAAACCGGAATAGTGCCTTTGAGCACATCAAATACCAGCACCATAGAGGCTGGAACAGCGCCGCCTAAACGCAATACGTTGGTTGCGCCCGGATTACATGAACCATGAGTGCGCGGATCGGGCAGCCTGAATATGCGGCTGACCAGAATGGCAGACGAGATTGAGCCGCTTAAATAAGCTAACAGCATCAAAATCGCTATAGTGACGGTCATGGATTAAGGTTCCTCAGTCCGGCAAAGTGCGCTAAAATCGCGTCCTGTTTAATAAGGTGTTCAGAGTATAGGCTTTTTTAATTTTTGCCTATCCGACCAGCCTACCTGAAACAAGTCTTTAACAAAAGCGGAAATCTATGACGGATATAGTTTTTATCAAGCAGTTCAAGGTTCAGACCGTAATAGGTGTGTATGAGTGGGAAAAAGCCATACAGCAAACGCTGGAGTTTGATTTGGAGCTCGCTACCGATATTCGCCAGGCTGCCGCGACTGACGATTTGCAATATACGTTGGATTACAGCGCTGTTTGTACTGCCATTGCAGAACTTTGCCAGCAACCTCATGAATTAATTGAAACTGTTGCTGAAAAAGTAGCAGCTATGGTGCTGAAAAAATTCCCGACTAAAGCGGTAAAAGTGACTATTGCCAAGCCTGCCGCTGTGCCAGCAGCTGCTAGTGTGGGCGTGTCTATATCCCGTGGGAATTGGTAATGGCGCTGATTTATATCAGTATTGGCAGCAATATAGAGCGTGATTTGCATATCAGCGCCGCTTATCTTGAGCTGTCTGCATTATTCGGTGAAATTCGCTGCTCTGCTGTGTATGAAAGTGAAGCTGTGGGTTTTGATGGTGATGCGTTTTATAATCTGGTGGCGCAAGCCAACACCCATTTATCTGTAGCTGACTGTGTGGCAGCCTTTAAGGCGATAGAACAAAAGTATGGCCGACCTGTGAAATCGCCTAAGTTTTGTGGCAAACGGCTGGATCTGGATTTGCTGACTTACGATCAACTCGTGTGCAAAGAACCTGTTGAATTACCGCGGGATGAAATTACTAAAAACGCCTTTGTGTTATTGCCTTTGTCCGAACTGGCACCAGAGCAAATCCATCCGCTGACAGGCCAAAACTATCAGCAGATGTGGCAAAACTACCAAGTGCCACAAAAGCTGTGGCAAGTAGCTTTTAACTGGCCGGATGCTGCTCCTGCCACTGCTGTTTAGCGGCGCTAATAGCCTCAAGCCGTGCTTTAGCGACCTCCAGTTTAATCGCTTCACCTTTTAAACCTAAAGCCACTATAGTCTTCATATCAATAGCGCGGGCTGCTACTGCGAGCTGACGTAAATAATCAGCTTGCGGATAATCTGCTTGTTCAAAGCCGGTACGGCCGCGTAAATCGGCTATGGCACAGAGCAGCAATAAATCCAGACGTTCGGGTTTACGCCATAAATCTATGCCATCAAATAACTTTTGTACTGTGGCGGGGCGAAGCTCAAAGGCTTTGTGCAGCAACTGATGATATTCACAGGCCAACAACGCCAAATCGCGACAGTCGTTGGGCACACGAATACGACCGCATAACTCCTGCACTAAAGGCAAACCACTATGTTCATGGCCATGATGTTTTGGCCATAAAGCCGGATCGGTAATGCCTTTCCCTACATCATGACAAAGCGCTGCAAAACGTACATCCAACCGGTCAGACAATAAAGCTGCTTGTTTTAGCACTAACATGCAGTGGATACCGGTGTCTATTTCCGGATGCCACTGCGGCGGGTTGGGTACTCCCCACAGCTGATCCAGTTCAGGCATCAATACCTTTAACGCGCCGCAGCTGTGCAGCAACTCAAAATAAGCTTGTGGGTCTTGTTCTGTTAAAGCGCGAGCTGTTTCCTGCCAGACCCGCTCTGCAGTTAAATGCTGCAGCTCACCACTGTTGCTCAGTTCTGTCATTAACTGCAAAGTTTCAGCTGCAACAGTAAAACCTTTATGGAAATAACGGGCATAAAAACGTGCAACTCTTAATACCCGCAGTGGGTCTTCACTAAAAGCAGGGGAAACATGACGCAGAATTTTTGCCTTGATATCCGCCACACCACCATAAGGGTCGTGCAACTGATCTGTATCATCTTTGGCTATCGCATTGATGGTTAGATCACGGCGCTGTAAATCCTGCTCTAAGGTGACGTCTTGCGCAAAATAACAGGCAAAACCTGTATAGCCCTGGCCTTGTTTGCGTTCGGTGCGGGCCAAAGCGTATTCCTGTTTGGTTTTGGGATGCAAAAACACCGGGAAATCTTTGCCTACAGCCTGATAACCCAACCCCAGTAATTGTTCAGGTGTAGCACCTACCACCAGCCAGTCCTGGTCCAAAGCCGGGTAGCCCAACAGCTCGTCGCGAACAGCTCCGCCCACAAGATAAATTTTCAATGTATTCCTGCTCCAGCTACAACATAAGTTTTCAATGCTTTCACCTTCCCTGTTTTTTTGCCATTATAGCGCTTCGCTTTTTTTTGTCGCCAAAACTCAGCAGCGGGAACCTTATGTATACCGGATTTTTCGGTTTAACCAGTCAGCCTTTTTCCATAGCGCCTAACCCTGACTTTCTATTTTTAAGTCCTCGTCACGCCGAAGCTCTGGCGCATTTGCGTTATGGTTTAGGTGAAGCTGGTGGTTTTGTGCTGTTAACGGGGGAAGTCGGTACTGGCAAAACCACAGTATCGCGTTGTTTATTGCAGGAACTGACCGACCAAACCGAAGTGGCTTTTATCTTAAATCCCACTTTAAACGAACTGGAATTGCTGGCCGCTATTTGTGATCAGCTAAAAATCCGCTACAAAAAATCTGACGCCAGCCTAAAAATGCTGACTGACAAAATTACTAACCGCCTGATGAAAAACCATCAGGTCGGTAAAAATACTATTTTAATTATCGATGAAGCCCAGCATTTACAGCCCGCCGTGCTGGAACAACTGCGCTTGTTAACCAATTTAGAAACCAATACTAAAAAACTGCTGCAGGTGATTTTAATAGGTCAGCCTGAATTGCAGCAGTTGTTGCAGCGTCAGGATTTACGTCAGTTGGCGCAGCGGATCACGGCCCGGTATCACTTAATGCCTTTGACCGAGCAGGAAGTGCAGCAGTACATCAGTTATCGTTTACAGGTCGCTGGTTGTAGTCGGCCTGTGTTTACGGCTTCTGCGGTAAAAAAATTATTTCAATTATCAGGTGGTATTCCTCGCCTACTCAATTTAATCTGCGACCGCGCTTTGTTAGGGGGTTATAGTCAGCAAAAGGCGTTAATTGACGCTGGCCTGATTAATCAGGCGGCTTCAGAAGTGCTGGCTATTAAACCTCAACCGGAAAAAGCGGCCTTGCCTGTCTGGTTATGGCCGGTATTAACGCTAGTGGCGTTAGGTGTCGGTGCAGGGCTGTCTGCATTTATTTGGTAGGAACCCGTCATGTCGTTATTAATGGATGCGTTAAAGCAACAACAGCAAGTACCAGTGGCCGCAGCTAAACCTGCATCAGGCCATGGCTGGCGTATTGCTGCTTTAACTTTATTAGTGGTTTTAGGTTTATTGCTGGGCTTTTTTATTGGCCAGTATCAATTCGATAATAAAGAGCCTGTCTCTGAAGTGGTGGTTGCCCCGGTTCAGGCTGCACCTGCTATTGCCAATGCGGCTGATATCGCGATGGAACTGCAACTGGCAGCCGATTTATTAAAACCAACGGAGCCTGTGCAACTGGAAGAAGTGCCGGAAGAAGATCCGCAACTCGTTGTATCGGCCAAACGCGGTGAGAAAGTATTAGGGCGCGCCAGTGGTGACGAGAGGGATGAAGACTTTGTTGATTTTGAGCAAATGCAGGAAGCGGATACAGACGAAGAATTAACCCCGGTTGACGAATTATTACCTGCAGCAGAGCTGGAACAATCCGATGTATCAGCTGAACTGCGCGGTAAATTTGAGTCGGCTTTGGCTGCCGCCGATAGCCCACAGCAACGCAAACAAGAAATTAATTACCACGATGTGCCGGCGCAGGATATTAATCAACTGGATGACTTATTACAGCGCCAATTACCTTCATTGCGCTTTGAAGCTCATGTCTACGCCACTGATGCCAAACAACGTTGGATCAAAGTAAACGGCAAAGACTTACAACAAGGCCAGTGGGTGACAGCAGATATTCAGGTCAAAGAGATATTGCCGCAGTATGTGGTGCTGCAATTTAATCAGGTTCAGTTTAGTGTCGAAGCATTAACAGACTGGAGTTATCAACGTCGCTAAAGACGTTGTTACTCCAGCACTGACTGGCGGAAAAAACGAATCATATCAATACCAAAATCTTCAGGCATCACAGCACCTTCAATTTCCAGATCCACTTTATTGCTCGCCAGATCAACAATAGAAATTTCGATATAACGTCTGAACTTGCAGTTGTAAAATACCTTGAGCACAGGACGCAGCGGATCCTGCTCATTCGATTTAATCACTATGCCCAACTTTTCATTGTTCAGTTTGACTAAAGTGCCGACAGGGTGAATGGCGATAGCTTTAATAAACTGCGCCAACAGCACAGGATCAAAACTTTGTGGCGATTCGCGTTTTAATATTTTCAGCGCCGAAATACCAGTCTGACCTTCTTTGTAGCAGCGTTGTGCGGTAATAGCATCGTAGGTGTCGACTATAGAAATCATCCGGCCATATACAGAGATTTGCTGCTCGGCCAAACCATGAGGGTAACCTTTGCCATCCAGTCGCTCATGATGCACAGCCGCCACATCAATACTGATGGGGCTTAAGCCTGGTATTTTGTCGAGAATTTCTTTGCTATACACCACATGACGGCGCATCTCACCAAATTCTTCTGCCGTCAGTTTGCCGGGTTTATTCAGTATGCTGTCCGGCACCAGAATTTTGCCTATGTCGTGCAATAAGGCGCCTGTCGCCAGTTGTTGGATCAGCTCTTCGTCAAACTTCATTTGTTTGGCAAAAATGGTCATCAGAATAGATACGTTGACCGAGTGTTCCAGCAGGTAGGCATCTTTTTCGCGGATGCGGCTGATGCAGAGTAAGGCATCCTGATTACGAAATACCGAGTCGATAAACCCCGTGGCGCAGTCCTGAAACTGTTGCAGGTTCAACTCGCGACCTGCCTGAATATCGGCAAAGGCTTTTTTCTGCAGTCCTTTGGCTTGTTGGTACAGCACATTGGCTTGCCCAAGCTCTTGCTCAAAACTAACTTTTTCGCGTGTTCTTCCTGTTGACGCTGCGGGCACAGGCTCTGATGAGGCAGCGGCTTCTACTTTGGGTTGCTCCAAAGTTTTACTTAAATCTACCACCAGTTCCAGCACGCCTTTTTTCTTCAGTTGCTCTATTACAGCAGCAGTTCTGGCCCAGCCCTGGGTTTTAATTTCGACATTGCCTTTTTGCTTATGCACAGACACTACGTACATGCCTGGCTGTAATTCGGCAATAGACAAAACTTTAAGCTGAGCTGGTGCTGTCATAGGCTGACTCTCTGTGATTGCCGAATTTCGGAAATTCACTAATAATTGTAAATATGAAAAAAATGATACATTGTTCTTAGGCAAAAAGAAAGCCCGCAACAAGGCGGGCTATATGTCCATGGAGGGACGGTATGTCGCAACTGTCTGGAACGTTGTTGCGACGGTTTAATTAGCTTTTGCTGAAGTTTTAACCCAGGTTGTCTGTCATCGTCATTAACGAGGCATTACCACCGGCAGCTGTTGTATTGATAGTGACGGTTTTTTCTGTCACTAAACGATGCAATAACTGATGATCAGCTGGGCTGGTGACTAAAGCACTGATAGCGCCATCACGGGCCGCCATCCACTGCGCAGATATTGCTTTCAGTGGGTTGGTGCCTTCAATTACAGCTGTTGCCAGTGTTGGATGCGCTAACAGCGCTTTTAAGGCTGGCAACTTCACCCAATGGAACAGGTTCGCTGGTAAACCAGCCTGCAGTAACAACTTACGGCAGGTGTCCATTTCTGCATGCTGAGCTTCGCCTGCAGTACTGGCCACTGCATTACCTGATACCAGAGCTGTGATTAACGCCAGCATCCAGTGTTGGAAGCTGCTGTGTTCGCTACGAATCAGCGCCACTACACCTTTGGCTTCCAGATGCAATTGGTTAGATTCACCTGTAGGTCCTGGCAGAGTAATAGGCTGGGCCAGCTCTTTTTCGATAAACTGCAGCTGTTCACGAGCCGCTGTGATCACGTCGTTTAAGTCGTGCTCTTGCTCCGATACCAACTTGTTACCAGCCAGCTGAGCGATAAAACGACGTAACACAGAACCTCGGTTGGTGACGTTTTGATTCAGCCACGGCACCTGAGCCACAGCCATTTGCTGCAGTTGAGTGTTCAACTGAGCATCAAAACCGCTGGCCGCTTCTAACTGTTGTTGTAAAGCAGCATCCAAAGCAGGGGCCTGTAACTCATGTTCTTTCACCAGACGGCTTAAGTAAAACGGGCCACCGGCTTTAGGGCCAGTACCAGATAAACCACGGCCACCAAATGGCTGAACACCCACTACAGCACCAATCATATTGCGGTTCACATAGATGTTACCCGCTTTGATTTCGCTGGCAACTTTCATTGTGGTTTGGGCAATACGGCTATGGATACCCATAGTCAGGCCATAGCCTGTGGCGTTGATTTGCTGAATGACTTTATCCAGCTCTTCCGCTTTAAAGCGGATGATATGCACTACTGGGCCAAACACTTCACGTTCCAGCAGATTCAGGCTGCTGATTTCATATAAACGTGGTGCGAAGAAATAATGATCGCCTGCAGATGGTGCATCACAAACATAATGCAAGGTCGCTTTGCCTTCCAGATACTGCACATGCTGGTTTAAACGCTCTAACGCTTTGGTGTCAATCACAGGACCTAAGTCCGTGCTTAACCAGGCCGGGTCGCCTACATGCAACTCTTTCATAGCGCCTTTGATCATAGTGATGATCTTATCGGCGACATCTTCCTGCAGGAACAATACCCGAAGTGCTGAACAACGTTGACCTGCGCTTTGGAAACCAGAAGAGATCACATCGTCTACTACTTGCTCAGGCAGAGCGGTAGAGTCAACAATCATACAATTCTGACCACCGGTTTCGGCAATTAGTGGCACTGGCTCGCCACCGCGTTCGGCCAGTTTACGGGCAATCCAGGCACCAGTTTCAGTAGAACCTGTAAACATCACGGCCTGAATACGGCTATCCGGCACTATGACTTCACCGACCTGACGACCTGGTGCTATCACCAGTTGCACTACATTGTCCGGGAAACCAGCAGCTTTCATCAGCTCCAGAGTACGCACAGCTATTAAGCTGGTTTGCTCGGCAGGCTTAGCTACTACTGTATTACCAGCCACTAAAGCTGCGCTGACCTGACCTAAGAAAATAGCCAGTGGGAAGTTCCACGGACTGATACAAAGCACTACACCACGGGCTTGAGATGCTTGCAGGTTCTTGCTGGCTTCAGCCGCATAATAACGGCAGAAATCAACAGCTTCGCGTACTTCGGCCATGCTGTCGCCTACGGTTTTACCGGCTTCTTTAATACATAAAGCCAGTAATTCGTCGCGGTGTAATTCCAGTTGATCAGCCAGTTTATTTAAAAGCGCAGCGCGTTCAGTCACCGCAGTCGCAGACCAGGCTGGGAATGCGGCTTCAGCGTTGGTTACCGTCTGCTCCATTTGAGCACTGTTGCTGTGATGATGGAAACCTATCACTTCTTTGGTGTTGGCCGGGTTAGTCACAGCAAAAGCACCTGCTGGTACTTCAATCTGGCTGACAGAAGCGAGCCATGTATCCATGGCTTCGCGCATAGCTGTGACCTGATCGATATCGGTAAAGTCCTGACCTTTAGAGTTCAGGCGAGCCGCACCGTACAGTTGGTCTGGTAACGGAATAGAGTTATTACGTTTTTTGCTCCAGGCACGCACTGTTTCTACCGGATCTTTTAATAAAGACTCAACCGGAATATTTTCATCAACAATGTTGTTAACAAAAGAGCTGTTAGCACCGTTTTCTAATAAACGACGGACTAAATAAGCCAGTAAGTCAGAGTGTTCGCCGACAGGAGCGTAAATACGGCAAGGGACTTTGTCATCAGCCACGATTTGATCGTACAGTGCATCACCCATACCGTGTAAACGCTGGAACTCATAACCAGTGCGATCCGGCGCCATTTCTAAAATGGTGGCTACTGTGTAAGCGTTGTGAGTGGCGAACATAGGGTACATACTGTCGCGGTATTCCAGCATCTTTTTGGCACAAGCCTGATAAGACACATCGGTCGACGGCTTGCGGCTAAATACCGGGAAGTCGCTTAAACCTTCAGTCTGGCTAACTTTTACTTCAGTATCCCAATACGCGCCTTTGACCAGACGCACCATCATTTTACGGCCCACTTTGACCGTCAGCTCACGCAGCCATTCAATGACAAACAAACCACGTTTGGAGTAGGCCTGCACTGCTAAACCAAAACCTTCCCAGCCGTTTAATTCCGGATCGGAGAATACAGCTTCGATAATATCCAACGATAAATCTAAACGGTCAGCTTCTTCGGCATCAACAGTAAAGCTGATGTCATAAGCTTTGGCGGCAATCGCCAGTTGTTTTAAGCGTGGCACTAATTCGTTGATCACGCGGTCGCGATGGGTAAATTCGTAACGTGGGTGAATGGCAGATAATTTCACGGAAATGCCAGGGCTTTTTAATGGGCCACGTTTTTTCGCTGCAGTGCCTATGACTTTAATCGCCATCATGTAGCTGTCGAAATAGCGGTTGGCGTCGTCCATAGTGCGGGCGCCTTCACCCAGCATATCGTACGAATAAGTAAAACCTTTGCTTTCCAGCTCTACTGCACGTTCTACCGCTTTTTCAATGCTGGTGCCCATCACAAACTGGGTACCCATAATTTGCATGGCATAACGCACAGCCTGACGGATCACTGGCTCGCCCATACGACCACAAGTACGTTTTAATAAACCAAACTGAGCTTTTTTCTGATCGTCGCTGTAATTCACCAGCTTGCCAGTCAGCAATAAACCCCAGGCCGAGATATTCACAAATAAAGATTCGCTGTTGCCTAAATGCGAGCTCCAATCACCGTTGGATAACTTGTCGCGAATAAGCAGGTCGGCCGTATGTTTGTCTGGCACACGTAATAAGGCTTCGGCTAAACACATCAGCACTAAACCTTCGTCTGTCGACAAAGAAAACTCGTTCAGCAGGGCGTCTACACCCCCTTTACCAACCTGAGCTTCACGGATATTCACCACCAACTGACGGGCTTTTTCCCAGGCACGGCTGCGCGCCGCAGGGCCAATATCAGCAATAGGCAATAAGTTGTTGAGTACCTGATCTTCATCTGCGCGGTAATGGTCGCGCATGGTTTGACGAATAGCGTGACTGGTGGTCAGTTGGCCTTGGAATAACATAGGGTTTTAATCCAGTGAATTGAAAAAATTATGCTGCATTTTAGTGAAAGCGCAGCCCTATTTGGTGGTTTCTTTTTAACGCTAACCTTATATAATTCGGTTTATTAACCCTAAAACCAGAAAAAATACTGCCATGACTCAAAGCGCCAAAGGCCGGTTACCGGACCGTATCGACATGACAATTCTAGACACGCTGCAAAAAGATGGACGTATTTCTAATGTCGAACTGGCAAAAAAGGTCAACTTAAGCCCAAGCCCATGCATAGACAGGGTTCGCAAGCTGGAGCAGGACGGTTTTATTGAAGGTTATGGCGCCCGTTTAAACGCCAGTAAACTGGGTTTTGGTACTGCGGCTTTTATTCAGGTGACGCTGGACAGAACCACTGGCGCAGTCTTTGATCAGTTTCGCGATGCGGTGGTGAAAATCCCTCAAGTAGCGGAATGCCATATGGTGGCCGGTGGTTTTGATTATCTGCTGAAACTACGCTTATCCAGTATGGAGGCGTACCGGGGTGTATTGGGTTTGATTGTGGACTTGCCAGGCGTGTTGCAAACTCATACTTATGTGGTGATTGAGCAGGTAAAGCAGGATGCGGGTTTGCCGCTTAAGTTGGCTACGGCGCCTGAGGGGAAGGCTGAATAACTTCGTCGCTTTGTAGTTGTAACTGTTTTTGATTGCTACATTTTTTGCTTTAAAGCTTTCGCCGCTGGCGAGATACTTTCTTTTGCTTCGCCAAAAGAAAGTATCCAAAGCAAGAAAGTGCAGGAAGCACTTTCTAACAGCCGAAGGCTGGCTCGTAGGGTGAATTACATGGATGTAATTCATAAAAGGCGACCCCAGGTCGCAGCGACAACGCTTGCGTTGAACAGCTTTAGCTGGCCCCGAAGGGGTACGAACGAAGTGAGTATAAAGCCCGGCCCAAAATCGTGCGTCCAAGGCGGCTGGGTAACTCGCTCGTCGCTACCGCTCCTCACTCAGACACTCCCAGCCTTAAAACCTTGGCCACCCAATTTTGTCCGGCTCGCGCCCCAATGGGGATTTGGTGCCAGTAGTTGGTATGACCTCTTCTAATTAGCTGCAAAAAGCGAAAAGAGGCAGTGACGCACACTGCAAGACTTGACCCCGATTAGGTTTCTTACTCCTAAATTTAGCCCGTAAAGATAAAATACAGTCCATTTTCATAATCAAAATCTACAGTTGTCTCCGATACTTTAAAACTGTGTTTTTCATCAAATGGCAGTTTGACTTTTAAAGCTGAGTTGGCTGGTATTGCCACAGAGTCGCCAGAATGATATTGGTCGCAATGAAACGTTTTACCTTTTTCTGGTAATGGTGCATGGCACCACTCAAATGTACTTAAAGAAGTCACAGTTGAGCTTGAATTCGTTGAGTAATTAATAAATGAAAATTCAGAATGGGAAGGAAGTTCACTGCTGCCCAAGCCAAACATCGGAATGATAGGTAAGAGTGGGCCGAATAAATACAATGATTCGTTACCTGTTGTGGCAGAACAAGCGAGTACGTTACCTGTTTCAGATTTAATAGTGACGCTGTTCCCTTTGCCAGAAATTTTAGATAATCCACCAGCTCTAGGTTCTCCAAGTATAACGCCGCAATCGACGTATTCATCAGATGTAGAAATCGTATGCTGCTTATAACCGCCGATAGCTGCACACCCAACAGACAACATAGCGAAAAAAATGATAGTTAATCTTTTCATGGTTAGTTTGTTCCCATATATCTGAAGATTTTCAACGAAACTGAGTTTGTTATGTGTCAAAGGTGCTCGAGGGGCGGGTCAAGCCTGTGCCCAAAACACTATACTGATTTAGCTTCTATGAATTTGAGAGGAAAAACCAGAAAATTTAACGCAAAAACAGTGAACTAAGAAAAACTTATCAATTCAAACATCTGGGAAAAGGGAGAACCAGACGCTGAGCCTTTACAGCCAACTCAGCACCTGATTTTTCAACAATAAATAGCGGTATTTCAGAAGGTAAAACTAATAGCCGTCAATTACATCCAGCGTTCTTTGCGGCGGCGTCCTGGGATTAGGGCTGGGACTATCAGGCCTAATAACAAACCAGCGAAACCCAGAATGGAACCTAATACCATTTTGTCTTGCCAGAAGGCGGATGGTTTTTCCTGCAGTTGCTGTGTCAGCAGAGCTATGGTTTGCTGAGCCGTTGCTGTGGCTTTTTCTGCTTGTTGTACTGCGGCGTCGGTTTCATTGAGTTGTTGTTGCAACTGATCTTTTTCTTGTTGCAACTGCGACACCAAGCTTTGCTGCTGTTGTAATTGTTGCTGCAGTTCACCTGCTTCACCACCAAATACCGGGGTTAAGCTAACGTATTGTTTTAAAATCCAGCCAGTGCGGCCTTTGCTGTCGGTGAGTTGCCAGTATTCTGAGGTACTGTCTTCTGCAACCAATTTAATTTCTTCGCCAGCGGCAATGCTGCCAATAATTTTAAAGTCGCGGCCCGGGCCGTTGTACAGATAAGTGATCAGCTTATCGCTGATATAGGCATTTTGTGGGCTGACCGGAGTGCCTGTTGTTTCTTGTTGTGCAGTGACGCTTGTGCTTAGCAACACTGTGGCTAGTAGCATTCCTGCTTGCCATGGTCTTGAGGTGATCAACATAAAAATCCTAAAAAAACCGACCAACATCTGGCCAAAATGAAGAATTGAGCCGATCATAGGCCAGAAGATGATCAATTGACAAGAGCTTATCCCCGTTGTACTTGAAGTTGCAGTTTTGTTGGCTACGTTCTCTCGCCCCAATCACATAGTTTATCTATGTTCATGGGGACTCATTCGCTTGCCGCCGCACTGCAACACCAATTACTTATGGCGTGAAATGCGTTTACAGAACAGGAAATAAGCCGCTATGGCGATGGAAGCTGAACTTAAATTTTTACTTACCCAAAGCACCTTACCTGCTTTGGACTCTGTATGGCAGCAGTTGGCAGCCTCAGTGCAGAAACATGAAAGCGTGCAGTTACTCAATGCTTATTATGAAACGGATGATCTGTGGTTTCGTCGTTTTGATGCGGGCCTTCGCACCCGGCTGAAAAAAGGTCAGTTTGAACAAACCATTAAATTGGCGGGGCAGCAGCATGGTGGTTTGCATCTGCGGCCTGAATACAATCTGCCTTGTGCTTCGGTCTGGCCTGAATTAAATACTTTCCCTACTGAAATATGGCCGCAAGGTACAGATTTAGCACTGCTGCAAAGTCAGCTGAAACAGCTGTTTCGCACTGACTTTGTTCGTCAAAGCTGGTTACTCACTTTAGCGGATGGCAGCACAGTAGAAGCTGTGTTGGATCAAGGCGAAGTGGTATCAGGAGATCAAAGCGAAACGATATTTGAGCTCGAGCTTGAGCTGCAACAAGGCGATGTCAAAGCTTTATTTGCACTGTCGCGTCAGCTGGTGCAGTTGTTACCGCTGCGTTTGGGCTGGCAGTCCAAGGCAGAGCGGGGTTATCGTCTGGTGCAGAATCAGCCTTTGGTTTTTATGCCCCTGGATAACAGCAGCACAGCGGCTTTATTAAAATCTCTGCAGTATCACGAAAGCTACTTTTTACGTAGCCAGGATCCGCTGTCATGGCAGGTGATCGGTCAATGTATAAAAGCTTTGTCTGTTATCTCTGCAGACTTTGCGGCTTTGCCGTCAGCTGATGCGACACAAGCCTTGAGTTTTTTCAGCAGTGCAGCTTATAACTGTGCTTTGCTGAATTGTTCTGAATCTTTGTTTTCTGCCTGAGGTACTGATGAGCCCATTGACCGCCCGGTTAGCCGCTGTATTGCCGTCTGAGTTACAGCATGAAGTCGATCTGGTATTACCCACTTTGGTGATGCCGGATTTAAGTGCTGAACAGCAGCAGGATCTCAAACTCTTATTGGCGGTCAGCCCATTTTTAAGCCGGGTGATGCAACAGCAACCAGAGCTTATTGCTGTGCTGCTGAATAAAGAGCTGTTGGCTAAAGCTTTAACACATCAGAACCCTCTGTCTGATCTTGCCGATCAAACTGAACCTACTGTATTTAAAGCTTTGCGCCGTTGCCGTAATGCGATACTTGCCCAAATTCTGGCCGCCGATATTCTCGCTGTGAAATCGACAGAGCAGTGCCTGCTGGATATCTCAGCTATGGCAGACAACCTGATTAACAGCGCTTATCAGTGGGCTTATCAGGATGTGGCCACTCAGTGGGGCCAGCCTTTGGATCAACAAGGCAAGCCTATGCCTTTGCTGATTTTAGGTATGGGTAAACTCGGTGGTGGTGAGCTGAATTTCTCATCCGACATCGATTTGATTTTTACTTATCCGCACAACGGCGAAACCAGTGGTGGCCGTCGGTCTGTTGAAAATCAGCAGTTTTTTACCAAGTTAGGCCAGAAGCTGATATCAGCTTTGCATCAGGTCACGGCCGATGGTTTTGTGTTTAGAGTCGATATGCGTTTGCGGCCTTTTGGCGATTCTGGCCCGCTGGTGCTGAGTTTTGCTGCTATGGAAGATTATTATCAGGCGCAGGGCAGGGAGTGGGAACGCTACGCCATGCTCAAAGCCCGTATTCTGAACCCGGATCCTGTGCATGCGGTGGAATTAAATCAGCTGCTAAAACCTTTTGTCTACCGCCGTTACATCGACTACTCAGCACTGGAATCCTTACGCCGGATGAAACAGCTGATAGAGCAGGAAAACCGCCGTCGCAACCGCGTAGACAATATTAAGCTGGGCGCCGGTGGTATACGCGAAGTGGAGTTTGTAGTGCAAACTCTGCAGTTGATTCGTGGTGGTCGTATTCCACAGTTGCAGCAAGTTTCTATTTTTAAAGCATTAGACGCTTTGCAAAGCCAGCAGCTGTTAGAGCCAGAGCAGCATCAGCAATTGCGGCAGGATTATCTGTGGTTACGCAAAGTGGAGCAACTGTTACAAGGCCTGGACGATCAACAAACTCAAACCTTACCGGCCGATGAGCTGAACCGGCAACGAATGGTGCTGGGTTTAGGCTTTAGCAACTGGCAACAACTGACCGACACCACTGAACAGGCCATGGGCCGTATTCATCAGCATTTTAAACTGGTGATTGATCAGGGCGACAACCCTGAGCCGGAAGAAATGGTGTTAGGCCGTTTATGCTGGGACAGTGAATTGCCGTCAGAAGATTTAGCTGAACATCTGGACTGGTTAGCTGCTGATGAAGCAGTGCAACTGCTGGAGCATTTAAAGCAGTTTAAGCAGGATTGCCAAAAGCGCAGTGTAGGCCCGAGAGGTCGTGAGCTACTGGAAAAACTTATTCCGTTTTTATTACATCAACTGGCCAAACAGCAAGGCTCGGCTCTGGTATTGCAGCGGGTACTTGGCGTGTTTCGGCAGATTGTTAGCCGCACGGCCTATCTGGAGTTGTTATCCGAAAACCCACCTGCGCTGCAGCAACTGGTGATGTTATGCCATAAAAGTGGCTGGTTGGCTGAACATCTGGCGCGTTATCCATTGTTGCTGGACGAACTGATAGACCCATCTCAGTTGTATCAGGTACCGGATTCAACGGATTACCGGGATAAATTACGTCAAAGCATGCTAAGGGTGCCGACCGATGATTTAGAACTGCAAATGGAAGTGTTGCGCCAGTTTAAACAGGCCCAACAACTGCGTATTGCAGCGGCCGATATCACGGGTATTTTGCCTTTGATGAAAGTCAGCGACCATCTGACCTTTTTAGCCGAAGCCATTATTGCCGCTGTAGTGGAGTTATCCTGGCAACAAATAGCAGAAAAATACGGCTTACCTGCAGGTTTAAAACCAGAAGACGCCAAAGCTTTTGCAGTATTGGCTTATGGCAAACTGGGTGGGTTGGAGCTGGGTTATGGTTCGGATTTAGATCTGGTTTTTGTGCATCAGTGCGACAATCTTGCGCCGACTCAAGGTGATAAAGCCATTGATTCACGTCAGTTTTATATCAAGATGGTGCAGCGCATCGTGCATATGTTTACCACCAGAACTCCAAGTGGTGTGTTGTACGACATAGACACCCGCTTGCGCCCTGCTGGCAACGCTGGTTTATTAGCTGTGCATATTGATACCTATGCCGATTATCTGGAAAAGGAAGCCTGGACCTGGGAGCATCAAGCGCTGGTGCGTAGCCGTTTAGTCTATGGCGATGACAAAATTGCCCAACGTTTTAATCAAATACGTAGTGAAGTGTTAGCTAAACCGCGGGATTTAGCTGTGCTTAAAACTGAAGTCACTGAAATGCGGCAAAAGCTGCGGCAGCATCATGGTGAGCAGTCAACCGAAGTGAAACACGCATCCGGTGGCATAGTGGATCTGGAGTTTATAAGCCAGTATCTGGTGTTGGCTTATGGCCGTCAGTATGCGGATTTGTATTTCTACAGTGACAATATTCGTATTCTGGATGCGGCAGCGGCCGCCGGTTTATTGCAGTTGGAACAAGCTCAGGCGCTGCAACAGGCTTATCAGCAATTAAGAGGGGTTAGTCACAGGCAAACACTGGATCCGGCTACCGAAACAGCGCAACAATTGGAACAAGCGATGGAGCAAGTGCGACAAGTGTGGGAGCAGTTATTTAGCTGAGGAATTCAATATGCCATGCAACGTAGAGTATAAATCAGCTATTTACTCTGCGGCGTGGCGCGTTGATATTGATGCAATTTTGCTGCAAAAACGGAATGATTTTATCTGTCAGTACGACGGCTCTGGATACATTGCAGAAGTAAGCTTGCACCGGCTGTTCAAAGTCAGAGGAAATAGCTTGTGAAGCTTCCTGAATTGCGCTGATGTAACTGAAGTCGGTCTGGAAATAGTGTTTTACTTTGTAGTCTTTGGATAAAACCCAAAACAGCTCAACCCCTTCTTTCCTGCCTTGCATGGTCAGTACTGTTTTTAAGGTATCACCAACCCGGAAACGTCTGTCGATTTCATTGCCTTTCCAGTTTTCTGGCAAAGCGACCATACGGTTGGCTCTGTCTTGTAACAGCGGGATCAGGTTGCTGTGATCTTCAGTGAGTTCAATCACAAAGTCAGCGGAGTCTTCGTCTTTATTGGTAAAAGAACTACGAATATTGCTGTAAAAATTGGTAAAGCCTTTGACCGCCTCAGAGCTTTTTTCAGACAGTTTCTCCGGCTTGAAAAACAGCAATTCCGGTTTAAACATCACAATAGCAGCAAGTATAAACAACAAAGCTGCAAGCAATAAGTGCTTGATCCAAAACCACATAGCTTTTATCCCTGGTCAGCGTCACTGCATCATAGCCTGCCTTAACGCTGCGCTGCAACTTCCATGCTTGGATGAAAGTTGCAGCTGCTACTGTTAATACAGGCTTGGATCGTCCGGATTTGGTCGGGTTTTAAAGCGGCGGTGTAGCCACATGTATTGTTCAGGGTGAGCTAAAACACCTTGCTCCAGCCATTGATTGACGCGGGTAACGTCGTTTTTGTCATCACCACTTGGAAAATTTTCAAAGGCGGGCAAGGCGTCGACACGGTAACCCTGATAGCCAGGTAAACGGTAACAATGAATAGGTACAGTTTCACAATTAGCACTGCCGGCAAACAACAAAGTGCCTGTGGTGGTGGCTGTTTCTTTTACGGCGAAAAACGGCACAAACTCAGCTTTATTGCGACCATAGTCCTGATCCGGCAGATAAAAACACACTTCTTTTTCGTTTAAGGCTTTGATCATGGTGCGGACATCCCGTTTACCAATCAGGTAGCGGTTCGATCGCACGCGGCCGTGATACTGGAAGTACTCCATAATTTCATTGTCGTTAGGGCGATAAAAGCCTACGGCGGGGCAATGAAAACCAAAGGTACGGGCAATCATTTCCAGCGATAAAAAATGACCGCTGAGCAGCAGCACACCTTTGCCCTGATCTAAAATGTTCTGAATATGTTCTTTGCCTGTGAAATGACACAAAGGACGGGCGCGCCAATCTGGCCACCACCAGCCGATAAAGGTTTCAAAGGCTGCTTTGCCGGTTTCTTTAAAGTTTTGTTTTACTAAAGCTTCACGTTCGGCTTCTGGCATATCAGGAAAACATAACTCCAGATTACGACGAGTGACTTTCACCCGGGATTTCATTGCCTTCATCAGCAACCAGCCGACACCTTCGCCCATTTTCATTAACACAGGGTAAGGCAACCACAGCAGGATCCACATCAGGCCTAAACCACACCATAAGGGCCAGTGTTTAGGGTGTAAAAAACCAATGGTAAAACGTGGAACATGAACCACAGCAAATCCTCGGGCAAAAAAAGTGCGGCTATTGTAACGAAAAAAAGCGGGGAAAAAAGCGCTAACTGGTAGGAACAGGCTCACCTGAAGCCACAATCGCAGCTTCAAGTGAGACAGCCTGAAAAGAAGTTTAGTTACCTAAGGCTTTGTTTACAGTGAATAAATCTTCTTCAGTTAAAGTGCCAGCTGCTTGTTTTAAGGCTAAAACAGACAGGATGTAGTCGTAACGTGCTTTGGACAGGTTACGGCGTGCATCAAACAGGTTACGGGTACTTTGTAATACGTCAACAATAGTACGGGTACCTACTTCAAAACCTGCTTCTGTGGCTTTTAACGCACTTTCTGCTGAAACTACAGCTTGTTCCAGAGCTTTGGTGCTGGAAATCAGCGCGCCGACGTTGTTGTAGTTGCTGCGAACCTGACGGATCACGCTGCGGTGACTCAGCTCTAAATCTTCAGCTGCTTCTACGTAGTTCGCACGAACTACTTCTTCGTTAGCGACAGTGCCACCACCAGCGTACAACGGCAGAACTAACTCAATACCCACAGAACTGCTGTCTGAACGTGGTGAATTAAAGCCAGCTCCTGTATCGCGGTTTTCGCTGGTGCTGTTGTTGAAGCCTGTTTGAGCCGTCAGATCAACAGTTGGGTAATGACCTGAGCGGGCGATCTGAATATTGTTTTCAGCAATATCTAAAGACAGCTTGCGGATTTTCAGCTCCAGGTTATTGTCCTGCGCTGTTTCCACCCAATCCTGTGGATTGTTTGGTGTTGGCTGACTAGTGCTGAAACGGGCTGTGTTTAATGGATCCAGCTGAGCATGGTATTCACCGGTAATTTCCCGCAAAAACTCACGCGCTGTCTCTAAATCATTTTGTGCGCTGATTTCACGAGCAACAGCGCTGTCATACTGAGCCTGAGCTTCATGTACGTCTGTAATGGCGGTTAAACCTACTGCAAAACGTTGTTTGGTTTGTTCTAACTGACGTTCAATAGCACGTTTTTCAGCCACGACAAAACTTAAATTATCTTCAGCTGTTAATACATTAAAATAAGATTGTGAAACCCGGACGATCAGCGTCTGTACTGCAGCGTCATAAGCGGTCTGACCTTGTACTGCCACTTTCTCAGCAATAGACAGGTTTTCATAACGGCTCCAGTCAAAGATTGATTGACGTAAGCTAATACCCGCATTGGTAGTGGTACTTTCTGACTTGTATTGACCACCTGTGTCGTTATCCAACTGGTCACTGTAGGATTTGTTAGCGCCAGCGCTCAAATTCACCTGTGGTAATAACCTGGCTTTAGACACATCGATCCCCGCTTTGGCTGCATCACGGGTAGCGGAAGCTTTTAATACCTGCGGGTCTTTTTTGGTAGCTAACTGATAAATGGTTTGCAAATTTTCGGCATTCGCCTGCACACTCAGAAGAGCCAGTGCCGAGACTACCAACGTGCCTAACAAGGTTTTTTTCATAACCGAAAGTCCATAGTTTTGCGAAAGTGAGCCAATAATACCTTGTTGGTATTAACTAAGTAATGATTAAAGCGTAAACAACATAGCTTCAAGTGTAACAGAATGTGAGTCTTCAAATGCCTGATTTCAAGCCAGAAAATTATCCATCCTTTCACTCGTCTGATGTAAAAATACTCGACCAGAACACAGTTTTTCAGGGTTTTTTCCGGGTTGACAGCTACAAAGTAAAGCACAAGTTATTCAACGGTGGCTGGAGCAGCGAAGTAAAGCGCGAATTATTTGAGCGCGGTCATGCGGTCATAGTGCTGCCTTATGATGTAAAAAATGACAGTCTGGTATTAATTGAACAATTCCGTATCGGCGCCCTACAGAATCCAAACGGTCCATGGTTGCTGGAGGCGATAGCAGGCATGATTGAGACAGGGGAAACTGTTGAACAAGTTGCACAACGTGAATCGGAAGAAGAAGCTGGTCTGAAGCTGACAGAATTCTGGCCTATGCTTAGTTATCAAAGTAGCCCGGGCGGTAGTACAGAACGCATTCATTTAGTGCTGGCGCGACTGACAGACGCGGTAGAAACCGGGGTTTATGGCTTGGCATCTGAGCAGGAAGATATTAAAGTTCATAGCTTGTCACGTCAGGCCGCGATGCAACTTTTACAGGCTGGAAAAATAGATAACGCTGCAACTGTCATAGCCTTGCAATGGTTAGCCTTGAATCTGGATGAAGTTCGCAAAAGCTGGGCTGTATAACTTACATGATCACAACACGAGTTAAAGAGGTTAAGTAGCTGGTATGCCAAATTTGGCCCGAAAACGTTATGTGCCTTACCTGCCTGATTTTCTCAGTTTATGTGAGCGCAATTACGCACAGCTGCGTTTTTTCTTACCTGGTAATCAGCGTCAGGGCCAGCGTTGTCTAATTCATATCAATGCCAGTGAAAGTTATCAGGTGGAATTGCTGGAGCTGTGTAAATACACTACGACTGTCAGTATTGAATTGATTAGTCAGTCTATGGTTGGTTGGTTTAAACCGCGTTTTGAAGTGCGTTTGTATCACGATGCGCGACTGGCTGAAGTATTGGCTTGTCAGCAGGTGCGCCAGCTCAAAGCCGTATACAGTTATCCGAATGTGGATATGTTGCTGCCGGATGAAAAACGGCAGATTAATTTGTTGCTGCGCGACTGGCTGAATTTGTGCTCACGCCGTGGTTATCAGAACACAGGTTTATTGGCCTGATGGCTGTGGTCTTTGCCAAAAAAGATTCTTATCGTCTGGTGCATATTTCTGATTGTCATTTAGTGGCTGAACCAGAGGGCTGGTTTTGTGGCGTACAGCCTTATCGCCAGTTGGAACTGCTGTTATCTCAACTTCAATCCAATCAGCCAGATGCTGTTATTCTGACCGGAGATTTAACTCAGGATCATAGCCTTGCGTCCTATCAACTGATCACGCAGCTGTTTAGTGACTGGTCCTGCCCTGTGTTTTATCTGCCAGGTAATCATGATGATATGGAATTGATGCAGAGGGCTTTTGCATCAACACCTTTTTGTGGGGATACAGAGTTAAGCCTGGGCGACTGGCGGCTCTGTTTACTCAATAGCAAAGGGCCAACACCGGCAGGCTATTTTGATACAGCACGACAACAGCAGTTGCAGCAGCAGTTGTTGTCTTATCCGTTTGATTCCGCCGTTTGGTTGTTTTGTCATCATCATATCAGCCCTATGGGCAGTTTTATTGATGAGCATATTCAGCTCGACGCGGCAGCTTTGTGGCAGATCATCGGCTCTGATCGGCGGATTAAAGGTTTTTCCCATGGTCATTGTCATTATGCCTATGCCAAAATACAGCAAGGTATCCACCTGGTGGGGTGTCCTGCCAGTTCAGTGCAGTTTCTGCTAACACCGGATTATCAGCCTGTTGCTGCTCGTCCTGGTTATATTGAATGGATTTTTAATGCCAATGCTAATGCTGATACGGCGGTGCGTTGGCAATTTCTGGAAGGGTAAATGTCTAAACTTGTTGTCTATTTACATGGCTTTGCCAGCTCGTCTCAGTCCGAAAAAGCCTTAATCACCAAAGCTTTTTTCCAGCAGCAGTTGCCAGATGTGGAACTCTTGATGCCGGATTTACCTTACACGCCAAAAGAAGCTGTAACCGCAATTGAGCAAGCGCTGAATGGCCGTCGTCCTGATGCGGTGATAGGCAGTTCTTTAGGTGGCTTTTTAGGTACTTATCTGGCGGAACAAACCGGCTGTTATGCTGCGCTGATTAACCCTGCTGTGGCACCTTATGAGCTGTTAAGTCAGCATTTTGGTACTTATCATCATCCGGTACTGAAACAGGATTTCAAAGTTGAATCACAGCATATGCCGCTGCTGGCTGAACTGGAGCATAAACCTTCGGCTTTGGAGCGTTATCTGGTGCTGTTGCAGGAAGGGGATGAAGTGCTGGATTATCGCAAAGCGGTGCAGTTTTATGCAGGTTGTACAGTGGATGTGCAATCAGGTGGTGATCACAGTTATCAGGGCTATGCCAATTGCCTGCCTGCTATTGTCAAGTTTTGCCAATTAGCGTAAAACAACTGGTTGTTAATACAGTTATACCCTATTTGAAGTAGCTGCAAAGAGCAGATAGTGATACTCAGATTACTTTGGGTATATTCAATGAGTGATTTAGTCATCAAAAAAGTGATGTTTGCCTTATGACAGACCAGCAATACAACGCCGATTCCATTGAGGTGCTGACAGGCCTTGAGCCAGTACAGCGCCGTCCAGGTATGTATACCGATACCACCCGTCCTAACCATTTAGGTCAGGAAGTGATAGATAACAGCGTCGATGAAGCTTTGGCTGGCCATGCCGATTTAGTGCATGTGATTCTGCATGAGGATCAGTCGCTGGAAGTCATAGACAATGGCCGTGGTATGCCCGTGGATATTCACCCGGAAGAAGGGGTATCAGGTGTTGAACTGATCCTGTGTCGTTTGCATGCCGGTGGCAAATTCTCTAATAAAAACTATCAGTTCTCAGGTGGTTTGCACGGCGTAGGTATTTCTGTCGTCAACGCCTTGTCTAGCAGGGTCGATGTAGCGGTACGCCGTGATGGCAATGTCTATGAAATAGCTTTTGAGCATGGCAATAAAGTCAGTGAACTGGCGATTACCGGCACTGTAGGCAAACGTAATACAGGCACAAGAGTACGCTTTTGGCCTGCGCCGGATTATTTTGATTCGCCTAAGTTTTCTGTCAGCCGCATGCTGCATGTACTGAAAGCCAAAGCTGTATTGTGTCCAGGCCTTACCATCAAGTTTGACGACAAGGTCAATAATCAGAGTTATCAGTGGTGTTATCAGGCCGGTATCCGTGATTATTTAATGGATGCGGTCAAAGACATGATAGCACTGCCTGAGCAGCCTTTTGTCGGCAGCTTAAGCGCCAGTCATGAGGCTGTGGAATGGGCTGTGCTTTGGTTACCTGAAGGTGGCGAGCTGGTGACAGAAAGTTATGTCAACCTGATCCCAACGGCTCAGGGTGGTACCCACGTTAATGGTTTACGTCAGGGTTTGTTAGAAGCGCTGCGCGATTTTTGTGAATTCCGTAATTTATTGCCACGGGGCATTAAGTTAACTCCTGAAGATGTCTGGGACCGCTGTAGTTATATTTTGTCGTTAAAAATGCAGGAACCACAGTTTGCCGGCCAGACCAAAGAAAAACTCTCATCACGTCAGGCGGTGGCTTTTATCAGCGGTGTGGTGAAAGACGCCTTTAGCTTGTGGCTGAACGAACACACTGATATTGCTGAGCAACTGGCCGAGTTTTGTATCAATAACGCGCAAAAACGCCTGCGTGCTGCGAAAAAAATTATCCGCAAAAAGGTGACAGCTGGCCCAGCCTTACCTGGCAAGTTATCGGACTGTTCATCACAAGATCTAAACCGTACTGAACTGTTTTTTGTCGAAGGGGATTCAGCTGGTGGTTCTGCCAAACAGGCTCGGGATCGTGAATTCCAGGCCGTGATGCCACTGCGCGGTAAAATTCTGAATACCTGGGAAGTGGAATCTGAGCAAATTTTAGGTTCACAGGAAGTACACGATATTTCTGTGGCCATTGGCATGGATCCAAACTCAGCTGATTTAAGCCAACTGCGCTACGGCAAAATTTGTATTCTGGCCGACGCCGACTCGGATGGTCTGCACATCGCAACCTTATTGTGTGCTTTGTTTATGCGCCATTTCCGCCCGCTGGTGGAAGCTGGTCATATCTATGTGGCTATGCCGCCTTTGTACCGTATCGACTGCGGCAAAGAAGTGTTTTATGCGCTGGATGAGGACGAGAAAAAAGGCATTCTTGACCGCTTAGAGGCTGAGAAAAAACGTAGCAAAATCAACGTGCAACGTTTTAAAGGTTTGGGTGAAATGAACCCGTTGCAGCTGCGCGAAACCACCATAGATCCGAACACCAGACGACTGGTGCAACTGACCATAGATGATTTGGTGCAGACGATGGAAATGATGGATATGTTGCTTGCGAAGAAGCGTGCTCCAGATAGAAAAGATTGGCTGGAGATGAAAGGTGACCGCGCTATAGTGGCTGTGTAGCTTTAAGTTGTCTGCCTGAGGGACTACAGATGAAACAAAAACAATACCTCAGTTTATGGGGAACACTGTTAAGCCTCTGCTGCTGTCTTGCTTTTGGACTACAGGCCAATGAGGCCGTAATGCCTGAATGGCTGGTGCAGGTGAAGCAACAAAAAGCTCAACAACCAGAGCAAATGTTAGTGGTGCTGCAACAGCAACAGGCCGCTTATGGCGATTGGCCAAGCGAGCTGCAGGTACAGTATTTATTGCAACTGGCAGATGTCTACGAAAGTTTAGGTAAACACCAGCAGCAGCAGGACGTGGCTGAACGCGGTCTGGCTTTGCTGGGGGAACGCCGGGATTTAACCACCATCGACTTTTGGAACAATTTAGGTTTTGCTCTCGAGATGCAAAGTCAGTATCAGCAGGCCTTGCATTATTATCAGCAGGCTTCGGCTTTGGCCGCAAAGTTGAACGCTGAAAAACTGCATATCGAAGCCGACATTAATATTGCCGCTATCTACAGCATTCAGGATAAATTCCAGGAAGCTCTGGTGTTGCTGAAAAGCAGTTACGACAGAGCTGTGCTGTTAAAAGATCCGGAAATTCTGGCTTATGTAAATGCTGAACTCGGGTTGCTTTACGTAGGCCTTGGTTTTGATAAAGAAGCCATAGATTTTATGGAAAAGGCGATCGAAGGCTACGACGCTTTAGGCTGGCAAAAAGATAAAATGGATGTGTTGTTTAATTTAGCCAGAAGTTACAGCTATACCGAACAATACGACAAAGCCATGCAAAGTTATGATCAGTTGCTGCAACTGGCGATAGCGCAGCAGGATCAGGCCAATTTGTATTTTGCCTATCTGGGGCTGGCGTCGACCAGTAAAGACAATGAGAAGCTGGATGCAGCCTTGGCTTATATCGAAAAAGCTGAACAGTATTTGCCTGGTTTAGAGTCGACTTATCAAAACTCGATGCACCACTATGAAAAAGCTCTGATTTACCGTGAGTTGGGCCAGATTTCTTTGGCCAGTCAGGAATTGGCTCAGGCTGAACTTAGCTTAAGTAAAGAAGAAAACAGTGCCAATCAGTCCAGCCAGTTGTGGATCCTGAATTTAAAAGCACGGTTGGAAGCGGATTCGGGTCGCTATCAAAAAGCCTATGAGCATCTGAATGAGTTTTTTCAGGGCTATCACAAATTACGCAATAAAGAACATGAGCTGTCGGTGGAAAAACTGCGCTTAGGTTTTGATGCACAGCGCCAGCAAGCACAAAATGAGCTACTGGCCAAAGACAATGAATTACAGGCCCTGCGCTTGCAGGAAGCTGAACGCAAAAGACAAAACCAGTGGTTATGGATAGGGCTGTTTGGCTGCACCAGTTTAGTCTTGCTGGTATTACTGCTGTGGCAACTGGCGCGTCGCCAGGCTCAGTTGCAAGCCCAAACGCTTGAAAAACAACAATCAAATCAGGCTGGTTAACGGAAGCAAAAAATGACAGATATTATGATATCCAATGAAGGGACTGAGCAGCTGCCGCTGCGTCGCTTTACTGAAGAAGCCTACCTGAATTATTCGATGTACGTCATTATGGACCGTGCTTTGCCCTTTATTGGCGACGGTTTAAAACCAGTACAACGTCGTATTATTTATGCGATGTCAGAACTGGGTTTATCGCATTTGGCGAAGTACAAAAAATCTGCCCGTACAGTGGGTGACGTGTTAGGTAAATTTCACCCTCATGGTGACAGCGCCTGTTACGAAGCTATGGTCTTGATGGCTCAGCCGTTTTCTTACCGTTACCCTTTGGTAGACGGTCAGGGCAACTGGGGTGCACCGGACGATCCAAAGTCCTTCGCGGCCATGCGTTATACCGAAGCCAAATTGTCCCGTTTCAGTGAAGTGTTATTAAACGAGTTGGGGCAGGGCACTGTGGACTGGGTGCCAAACTTTGACGGCACTATGGACGAGCCCCGCACTTTACCAGCTCGTTTGCCGCATATTCTGCTGAATGGCGTGACGGGTATAGCTGTAGGTATGGCGACAGATATTCCGCCGCATAACGCCCGTGAAGTAGCCAACGCCACCGCCTTTTTACTGGATAACCCGAAAGCGACTATCCCGGATCTGATGCAGTATATTCAGGGGCCGGATTATCCGACGGACGCTGAAATTATCAGCCCGGCGCACGAACTGCAGGCTATTTATGAAACAGGCCGCGGTAGCATTAAGATGCGTGGTTTGTATCAGCTGGAAGATGGCGACATTATTATCACCGCCTTGCCGCATCAGACTTCAGGCTCGAAAGTGCTGGAACAGATAGCAGCTCAGATGAACGCGAAAAAACTGCCTATGGTCAGTGATTTACGTGATGAATCTGATCATGAAAACCCAACCCGCATCGTGATAGTGCCTCGTTCAAACCGCATAGACGTTGAACAGCTGATGGCGCATTTGTTTGCCACCACTGACTTGGAAAAAAGCTATCGCGTGAATTTAAACATTCTGGGCCTGGATCAGCGGCCCCGGGTGAAAAACTTACTGGAAATTTTATCTGAATGGCTGGTGTTCCGCCGCGACACAGTGCGTCGTCGTCTGCAGTTCCGCTTGGATAAAGTGCTGGATCGTTTGCATGTGTTAGAGGCGTTGTTGATCGCGTTTTTAAACATCGACGAAGTGATTAAAATTATCCGCGAAAACGATCAGCCAAAACCTGTGTTAATGGCGCATTTCGGCATTACCGAACGTCAGGCTGAAGCCATACTGGAATTAAAGTTACGTCACTTAGCTAAGCTGGAAGAGATGAAAATCCGCGGCGAACAAGCCGAGCTGGAAAAAGAGCGTGACTACTTAGAAGGCATTTTAGGTTCAGAGAAAAAGCTGACCAAGCTTATTCGTGAAGAGCTGCTGTCGGATGCTGAAAAATATGGCGACAACCGCAGAAGCCCAATAGTAATGCGTGAAGAAGCCAAAGCCTTAAGCGAAAAAGAATTACTGCCAAGTGAGCCTGTCACTGTAGTGCTGTCTGAAAAAGGCTGGGTGCGCTGCGCTAAAGGCCATGATGTCGACGGCAACAGTCTGCAATACAAAGCAGGAGACGGTTTTAAAGCGGCAGCTTCTGGACGAAGTAACAGATACGCCGCCTTTATCGATTCATCAGGTCGTGCCTTTGCGGCCGAAGCTCACGATTTACCTTCTGCCCGTGGTCAGGGCGAGCCTTTAACAGGTCGCTTCACGCTGGTGGCAGGGGAAAACTTTGAGCATGTACTGATGGCTGAAGACAGCCAGAAGTTATTGTTGGCCAGTGATGCTGGTTATGGTTTTGTTGGTACTTTTGCCGATTTAGTCAGTCGCAATAAAGCTGGTAAAGCAGTATTAACTTTGCCAACCGGAGCCAAAGTATTAAGCCCAATCCCTATCAAAAACCCGGAAACGGATTTAGTAGTGGCTATCAGTACTGAAGGTCGCATGCTGGTGTTCCCTGTGGCTGATTTGCCACAACTGAGCAAAGGTAAAGGCAATAAGATTTTATCTATTCCATCGGCCCGCGCCGCCAGTCGCGAAGAGTATCTGAAACTCTTAACCGTAGTGCCAGCAGCCACAGCTGTGACTTTAGTGGCAGGTAAACGCAAAATGACCATTAAGGTGGATGATTTAGCGCATTACATAGGTGAGCGCGGTCGTCGTGGTAACAAGTTACCTCGTGGTTTGCAGCGTATCGATGAGCTGTTAACAGGTGAAGTGGCTGGCGATACTGCGGAATAAACTGTAGGGGCAGGTCTTGTCCCCGCCCGTCTTGAATTACAATTTGATCCACAACGGGAAACAGATCAAACCAGACAAAAACACTAATGCCGTTATACTCTGGCCCTTGTAAAATACAGGGGCCTTTTTTGTGTTAGCCATTATACGTCTGGTGCTGGTCGCCATTTTTATTGTATTCAGTGCCTTAGTCGGCTTACTGCTTTGTCTGGTTCGTCCTTTTTATGCGCCGAACGTAGCGTTATTTTCCAGCTGGTATGGCTGGGCGGCCTGGATCTTTGGTTTAAAAGTCGAAGTACGTCAGGCACCTGAAGTGACTGCTGCTATGCCTTGTGTGTTTTTAGCCAATCATCAGAATAACTATGATTTATTCACCATCAGCAAAGCCTTGTTGCCTGGTACTGTCACCATAGGTAAAAAAAGCCTGAAATGGATCCCGTTTTTTGGTCAGCTGTATTGGCTCAGTGGCAATATCCTGATCGATAGAGCCAACAAATCTAAAGCGGTAGGCACTATGCAGGGCGCTGTGGATCGTATAGTGCAGGACAAGGTATCTGTGTGGGTATTTCCTGAAGGCACCCGTAGTTATGGCCGTGGTTTATTACCTTTTAAAACCGGTGCTTTTCATATTGCCCATCAGGCCAAAGTGCCGCTGGTACCTATCTGTATGAGCAGCACCAGCAAAGTACGCTTAAACAAATGGAACAACGGCAGAGTCATTATTGAGATTTTGCCGCCTGTATACCCTGATGCAGGAATTCCGGCCCGTGAACTGGCTGAAACAATACGGCAACAGATGGCAGATAAGATCAAGCTGCTTGATAGCGAAGTGGCAACCGACTACACTGCCGACTCATTGACTGTCACGGGGTAATATCATGGAAAACTGGCAAGAATTTACTGAAGACACCATAGCTGCACTGATGGAAGACGGCAGCGATCCGGATGCGGAATACACCATCGAACACCATTTTTACCATGAAGATTTTGCCCGCTTAGAAAAACTGGCTGTTGAAGTCTTTAAATTAGGCTACGAAGTCACAGACGCCGAAGAAGTTGAATTTGAAGAAGGCGGCACCGCCTGGGTATTCGACGCTATCCGTGAACAGTCTCTGGACGGTGCCAGCATCACAGCAGATGCGATCAAACTGGAAGCCTTAGCGCAGAAGTTTGGTGTCGAATACGACGGCTGGGGCACCTATTTTGAAGGTGGCGAAGACGAAGACGGCGAAGACTTCGATGATGACGAAGACGACGGCGACGAAGCACCACGTCACTAAGTAAAACCTGTTTTTAGCTATTCAGATCTCTAATCTGTTGGGATCAAACAAAAAGGCCAGAGCTACCACTCTGGCCTTTTTCTATTACAGTCTTATATTTCTTTTTCGTATAACCTTGCTACTTTAAAGTATTTTAAGTTATTAGTTAGCTCTGCTTTAATGCTTAAAGACATATAGATGTCCTTAAGGAGAACAGAGATGGCGGCAAAAGAAATATCTGCAGATTTGCTGAACCAACTGCTCGATAAACTGGAAAAGCTGGTTGGCCGGGTAGAGTTTGGTTCTATTGAACTGGTGTTTCATCAGGGCAAATTAGTGCAGTTGGAAAAAAACGAAAAACTACGTCTGGATAAACCTTCATTATAATACGGGTTCAGACTGTTTCCCTCAGTGAACCGACCTACCTACTTTTCTCCTGCTTCAGCGCACCGGACCACCGGATCTGAAGTGATGTTGAGCCACTAACAGCAAAAGCTGTGTTGGCTACAACCTGAACTCAGAGCGCTGATATGAGCATCCATATAGACCAGATCAATAAAAAATTTGGCGACTTTGTTGCCGTCGATAATGTCAGTTTATCCATTCAGACCGGTGAGCTAACGGCCTTACTTGGCCCTTCAGGTTCGGGTAAAACCAGCTTGTTACGTATTATTGCCGGCTTAGAGCAAGCCGACAGTGGCAGCATCCATTTTGATGATCTGGATATCAGCGGACGCCACGTTTCAGAACGTGGTGTGGGTTTTGTGTTTCAGCACTATGCGCTGTTTAAGCATATGACCGTCTACGAAAACGTCGCTTTTGGTTTAACAGTGAAACCAAAAAAGCATCGTCCTTCACCGGAGCTTATTCGTAAAAAAGTGCAGCATTTGCTGGAGCTGGTGCAACTGGACTGGACAGCCGATCGCTATCCATCACAGCTCTCAGGTGGTCAACGTCAGCGTATTGCTTTAGCCCGCGCTTTGGCCGTAGAGCCAAAAGTACTGCTGCTGGACGAACCCTTTGGCGCGTTAGATGCCAAGGTCAGAGCTGAGTTACGACGCTGGTTGCGGCGATTGCATGATGAAATTCATGTCACCAGCGTTTTTGTTACCCACGATCAGGAAGAAGCGCTGGAAGTGGCGGACAAAATAGTGGTGATGAACAAAGGACGGATTGAGCAGCAGGGCTCACCAGAGCAAGTGTACGACAATCCGGCCAATCCTTTTGTCTATGAATTTTTAGGTAATGTGAACTTGTTTCACGCCCGCATTAAACAAGGCAAAGCCGAAATAGGCCAGTTGTCTGTTGCATCGCCGGAATTTACCAATGAACAGGAAGAAAGTGGTTTTGCTTATGTGCGGCCGCATGAAATTGATGTGTTGTTAAAACCTGCTAACGAGGCGCTGGAAGCCAAAGTAGACCTGATTACCATAGTAGGCCCCAATGTCCGGCTGGAGTTTTTAGCCAAAGACAGCCAGCAACTGATCCATGTTGAGCTGGCCCGGGATCGTTTTAAACAACTGGGTTTATCATTGGGGCAACAAGCCTGGATTAAGCCCCGTTACAGCAAAGTCTTTCTTGGTGAAGGTATTTAGCTGAACAGGCTATTTAGATCATCGTAATTTAAAGCTTTATCTGTAAGCGGGCTTTGTTGCAAAAAACTTAACACAGCCTGCTGATAAGCCTGATAACTTTGCACAAATAACGCCGGGCCTGCACTTATACGCTTCACTCCCGCTTCAGTTAAATCTTCAACAGTTGCACCCTCTGGCCTGCCCATTAAATTCAGTGGCAAACTGCTGTGCTGGCTCAATTGTTTCGCCACAGCTAAATCCGTTAATCCAGGCACAAAAGCGCCATCAGCCCCAGCCTCTTGATACAAAGCCAGCCGTCTACTGCACTCTGTAACCGCTTTTTGCCCTGTAGCCAATTGCGCCAAATAAACATCAGTTCTGGCGTTGATAAACAAAACCCGCCCCTTCAAAAGATCACGGCAAGCACGAATTTTTGCACATAAAAGCTCCGGCTCTGCAGTACCATCTTCAATATTAATACCTGCCACACCCAGCTCTGCCAATTGAACAAGCAGCTGTGCAACTTGCAAGGGGTCGTCGTTGTAGCCTTGTTCTATATCCACAGTCAAAGGCAATTGAATCACTCGCAGGATACGTTGTATCGCTGCCAGCAATTCGGCGACAGGGAGCTGCTGACCGTCAGCGTAACCCAAGGACCAGGCCAAAGCGGCGCTGGATGTGCCAAGGGCTTTTGCGCCTTGCTGCTGTGCTAATACAGCACTGGCTGGATCCCAGATATTAATAAGTAACAATGGCTCTGGCTGTTGATGTAAAGCGCCAAAAGAGTGGGTCATCGTAGTCATATGCAAGTTCCTGTTTAACATGTAAGTGCATGCTAAAGCCCAGCTGAATTTTTGTCTGGCCGCTTCCGGTCCTGATAGCAAAAAAAAGCCCCGCCGAAAAGTTGGCGGGGCACTATATGGGGTAGTCACTTAAGTCGGTAAAGACTGTGGACCACAAGCAACAGGACAAGGAATAGAACGTAGTGGGGATAGTGCATCTTGCACTCTACGAATTTCGAATCCATTCAAACCAGAGTAGTTGCCGCTTCTCGCTGACGGTGAGTTGCTGCAACAACTTCAATCTATTAGATCAAAACGTTTGTGTAAACTATATTTATATTCCAAAAGTGAATATCATATTTTAGAGACGGTAACAGTTAACGCCTTGCTCCTTTTGGTTCTTGCTTAGAACAGAACTGAATTGGTCCAGATCGGCTTAGCGCCTATACTGGCTACCTCTCTTTTCGGAATTTGTTATGAAAAACATCAATTTAAAATTTGCGCTCTGGCAGCAGGTATTAGTTGCCATGGCGCTGGGTGTGATCGCGGGTTTAGTCTTAGGTACTGATGCACTGCTATTAAAGCCGTTGGGAACCGCCTATATCAATGCGATTAAAATGTTAGTGATCCCACTGGTGTTTTTTAGTCTGATTCTGAGTGTTACCTCACTGGGGCAAGGCAAAGGCTTAGGTCGTATCGCCAGTAAAACAGTGGGGCTATTTTTACTAACAGCGCTGATTGCCAGCCTGATAGGTCTTGGTGTTGGCACCGCCTTTCAATTTGAAACCGGCCAGAATTTAGTGGCAGCACAAGTAACAGAAAAAGTGATTCCCCCTGTCAGTCAGGTGTTGGTGGACTTAATACCGGCAAATCCAATAGCCGCTATGGCGCAGGGACAGGTTTTACCTGTGATGTTGTTTGCCATTTTGCTTGGACTGGCGCTGCGCAATATAGGCGAAAAGGGCGCAGCTATGCTTGCGGTGGTGCGCTCTGGTGCCGACATGATGTTTGAAGTCACCCGTCTGGTATTGCTGTTTACACCCGTTGGTGTGTTTGGTTTGATAGCTTGGGTGGTTGGTACTTATGGTCTGGAAATGCTGCTGCCGCTCGGCAAGTTTATTTTGGCTATTTATGTTGGCTGTTTGCTGCATATAGGACTTACCTATGGCGGTTTTGTGCACTTTTTCAGTTCAATGAAAGTAACGGACTACTTCAGAGCTATTTTCCCCGTGCAGTTGGTCGCCTTTAGTACCTGCTCCAGTTATGCCACCTTGCCAGCCAGTTACAAAGCCGTGACTGAAGATCTGAAGGTTTCCAAAGACTATGCTGGTTTTGTTTTACCTTTGGGTTCGACCATTAATATGGATGGTTGTGGTGGTATTTATCCGGCGGTCGCCGCTATTTTTATCGCTAACTTATATGGCATTGAACTGCAGTTTATTGATTATCTGCTGATTGTAGGCACCGCTACATTAGCTTCATTAGGCACAGCTGGTGTACCAGGCACTGCGCTGGTGATGCTGACCGTGACTTTATCTGTGGTGGGGTTACCGCTGGAAGGTATTGCTTTTATCGCCGCCATTGATCGTATTGTCGATATGATCAGAACCACTACCAATGTCACAGGCGATACTATGGTGGCTTTAGTGGTCGCTGAGCAGGAAGGCTTGCTGACAGGAGCTGTGGCGCAGGACAATGTGGAAGATGACAGCGTTTTTGCAAAAGCTCTGGCAGATACCCCAGTTAGCTGCGAAATCCGTAGCTAACCAGATCCTCTGTGCTATTTCAGACTCAAAAGTTGCGCCAGTTGCAATGCCTGCTGGCGCAACTCATTCACTGCTGTGCTTTCCCATAATTGTGCTCTTAGCAAAGGGCCAATGGCGTAGAAACCGGCCTGAGCTTCACCCTGTGCATCACGCACCTGATAGGTCTCTGGTTTCACCTGAATACCCAGCTTCAGCTTATCCTGTTGTATCAGACCTTGTTGCAATAACTGCGCAAACAAGCCTTGTTTTAACTGACTGAGATCAGTTTCAGGGCCAGTGCAATTGATGATCTGTGACACAGTTAGTTTGTATTTTGTCTGCTGGTGCTGATACTGCACCTGATAACCTTGCGCTGAAGGCGCAATACGTTGCACGCGGCCCGCCAGTACCTGCAATTGCCCTTTGATTTGCCACTGTTGCAGCTGATCATGAATATGCAGTGGCAGCCTGTGACGGGCAACGCCCCATAAATGCCGCAGTAAGCGCACAAATCGCTGTTTTTCTTTCAGTGACCAGCCCTGCCAAATTTGTTGCGTCAGCGGACGTAATGAATCCACCAGAGGCTCTGCTGAAATACCCAGACTGCGGATAATTTTGCGGTGTTTGTTAAACAAAGGAACCAGTTCAGACAAAGACCAGCTTTTACCTTCCAGCTCTTTCACCATATCCGGATAACTCAAGCCAGGATGACGGTGTGGCAAGATCTGAAAACCGTGTGGCGACAGTGACAGAATAGTTTTTGTGCAGCCCTGAGCTTTTAAAGCCAGCACCGTATCCACCATGCTCAGGCCGTTACCCAGTATTAAAACCGGTGCGTCAGAGGCCGTATTCAGTTGTGGTGTTTGCCATGGGTTTTGCTGATAAAAATCGCTTTGTAAGGTAGCGCTGGATAAAAAACTAAAATTACGTGGGCTTTGATTGCCGCAGGCTAATACCACTTCCGTAGCCAATAACTGCTGGTCTCTGGAATCCGTCAGCAGATAACCATCTTGTTGCGGCTGAATCCGCACAATACGCCGCTGCAGACAGTCCAGTTGTGAACGAGGATGTTGGCTGATCTGCTCTGCCAGCAGCTGTTGAATATACTGACCATATAAAGCACGGGACAGATAAGCCTGTGCCAGCAAAGCCGGGTTATGGTGTCTGTAGTCAGGTTGTTGTAGCAGCCAGTCGACAAAATGCTGAGGTTGCTCTGCAAACAGACTCATTTTACCAGCGGCAACATTAAGCAAATGTGCGCTGGAGTAGGGGTTGTAGGCAATGCCTGGACCAAAACTGTCTTGCTGATCCAAAAGACTGATCCGCACCGGTTCAGTACTAAGTTGCAGTAAACGTATAGCCAAAGCTGTACCACTGAATCCGGCACCCACTATCGCTATGTGGCGGACAGTATCCATTGCCATATCCTTATGTATCAATTAGTTGCGTCCTAGCATATCAGAACTGATATAAAACAGCACAGCAGCCCGGAAGGCTGCTGACTGAAGTTTTTTAATGGGCCTGTTGTGCACCGGCCAAATCTTTGGCCGCTTTGTATTCCAGCAGAGATTTCAGCAACAGGGTGACTAAAGCCAATAAAGCCAACAAAGACGATACTGCAAAAGCCGCAGCAAACTGATATTCGTTGTACAAAATTTCAATATGCAAAGGCATGGTATTGGTTTGCTCGCGGATTTTGCCTGACACCACACTGACAGCACCAAATTCACCCATAGCGCGGGCATTGGCTAAAATCACGCCGTATAACAAGGCCCATTTCACTGAAGGCAGAGTGACACGGAAAAAGGTTTGCCAGCCGTTGGCACCTAAGGTTAAAGCTGCTTCTTCCTGTTCCCTGCCTTGCTCCTGCATCAGTGGAATAAGCTCACGGGCGACAAAAGGAAAGGTGATAAAAATAGTCGCTAGTACTATGCCGGGTACGGCAAACATAATGCGCACATCATGATCCATCAGCCAGTCGCCTAAATAACCCCGGGCGCCAAAAATCAGCATCAGGCTTAAACCTACAATCACAGGCGAGACGGCTATTGGCAGGTCTATCAGGGTGATCAACAGCTGCCGGCCTTTAAACTGAAATTTGGCGATAGCCCAGCTGGCTGCCAGACCAAAAATCACGTTGCAGGGTACAGCAATAGCGGCTGCTATCAGTGTGAGTTTTATCGCGTGTAAAGCTGCAGGTTCACTGATTGAAGCCCAATACAGTTCAGCACCACGGGAAAATGCTTCGCTAAACACAATAAAAAGCGGCAGCACCAGAAACAAAACCAGAAATAACAGCGCTATGCAGGTCAGCAGCAGGCGAACCCACAATGGTTCAGTGGTGGCTTTGCGTAAAGCGGCAGCTGCCGGATGAGGCGAATGAAGTGGGATACTGCTCATGCTTTAGCTCCATGTCTGTTGTTGCTCCAGTGTTGAAGCAGGTTAATCAGCAGCAATAAAATAAAAGAAATAAATAACATCACAGAGCCCAGAGCTGCAGCCCCGGCATAATCAAATTGCTCTAAGCGAGTCATGATGAGCAGCGGCGTAATTTCAGTTTTCATTGGCATATTGCCGCTGATAAAGACCACAGAACCGTATTCACCTACAGCTCGGGCGAAAGCCAATGCAAAACCTGTCAGTAAAGAGGGCAACAGGGCTGGGAATAAAATACGGCAAAAGGTTTGTAAGCGGTTCGCACCTAAACTGGCGGCTGCTTCTTCAATTTCTTTTTCCAAATCTTCCAGCACAGGCTGCACTGTGCGCACTACAAAAGGCAGACCGATAAAAATCAGCGCTAAGGTGACACCTAAAGGGCTGTAAGCGGCTTTAATGCCTAAAGCACTTAAATGCTGACCAATCCAGCCATTAGGGGCATAAATGGCTGTCAGTGCAATACCGGCCACTGCTGTGGGTAAAGCAAAGGGCAAATCGACTAAGGCATCAATCACCTTTTTACCAAAGAAGTTGTAGCGCACTAACACCCAGGCGACTATCAAACCAAACACCAGATTGACAGCTGCTGCAATAAAAGAGGCGCCAAACGTCAGCTGATAACTGGCGATAGCTCTGTCGCTGGCCACTACTTTCCAAAATTCAGCCCAACTTAACGTCAGGCTATGGCCCAATAAAGCGGCTAAAGGTAGTAGCACTATTAAGCTTAAATAAAAGGTGGTAAAGCCCAGAGATAAGCCAAAACCGGGCAGTACAGTAGGCTTTAGCCAGGATGATTTTTTCAAGATAAGGAACCTCCTTTGTGGTTAAACGACAAAAGCGACAGCTGTATAGCGTCGCTTTTTAGTTCATTGTTTTGGCTAGTTATAAATCTGATCAAAAACGCCGCCATCACCAAAGTGTTCTGGTTGAGCTTTTTGCCAGCCACCAAAGTCGGCAATAGTCACCAGCTTCAGTTGTGGGAACTGTTTGCTGTATTCTGCAGCCACTTCTTTGTCGCGAGGTCTGTAGTAATGTTTGGCTGCCAGTTGTTGGCCTTCTTTGCTGTACAGGTACTGCAGGTAGGCAGTTGCTACTTCGGTGGTGCCTTTGGCTTCAGTGTTTTTATCTACTACAGCAACAGAAGGTTCAGCCAGAATAGATAAGGACGGCACTACGATTTCAATTTTGTCTTTGCCTAATTCATTTACCGCCAAAAAGGCTTCG
Organism: Rheinheimera sp. MM224; assembly: GCF_947090785.1. NCBI lineage: Bacteria > Pseudomonadati > Pseudomonadota > Gammaproteobacteria > Chromatiales > Chromatiaceae > Rheinheimera > Rheinheimera sp. MM224. The sequence continues at coordinate 3,781,855 of NZ_OX352320.1, read as the reverse complement.
TTTTCCCAGGCCAATAACACATCACCTATACCACGCTGCACAAAAGTGGTGGTTGAACCACGTGCGCCTGAGTCCAGCACAGGCACGTTTTTAAACAGCTTGCCTACGAAGTCTTTGGCTGCATCATCGAAGCCATATTTTTGTTCGGCATAAGCCCAGGCTGCTAGATAGTTCCAGCGGGCGCCGCCTGAGGTTTTTGGATTTGGAGTGATGACTTCGACCCCTTCTTTGACCAGATCGTCCCAGTCTTTGATATTTTTCGGATTACCTTTGCGCACCAGAAAAACTATGGTGGAGGTGTAAGGCGCACTGCTGTCGGCTAAGCGGCTTTCCCAGTTTTCCGGCAGTAACTTACCAATTTTTGCCAGCGGATCTATATCGCCGGACAAAGCTAAGGTCACTACGTCTGCTCTTAAGCCATCAATGACAGAACGTGACTGGCTGCCGGAGCCGCCATGTGATTGTTCAATTTTGACGGTATCGCCGGTTTTTTGCTGCCAGTAAGCCGAGAAGGCTTTGTTGTAATCACGGTATAACTCTCGGGTCGGGTCGTACGACACATTGAGTAAGGTAATATCTTTGGCCATTAAGCCTGAACTTAAGGTCAGTACAGTGGCGGTCAGCAGTAATTTACTTTTGATGCTTTGCATAAAATTTTCCTGTTCAAGTAGTTTTTAGAATCTAAAATCCAGACCTACAGCCAAAGTGCTGTCTTTAGGTTTTACCGTGCCGATCAGGCTGTCACCTTCGGTTTCTAACTGGGCGTAGTAGCTGTAAAGCCGTGCTGCGTCACTTAATTTGTAATCCACACCCAGAGCCAGAGCTGTCACATCCACATCGCCGTAGCTGCTGTTGGCTGGTGTTGAAGTTGAACTGCCGTATTGAGCTTTGGCTGTCCATGGGCCTGCGACTTTCCAGGCTGCGTTCAGCACATAACCATCCTGTTCAATAAAGGCATTGCCTGAAGCGCCATCCCATTCGCTGATAGGATTCAGGCCGTTTTGCGCGCCAGAATTTGATACTGAAGAGCCAACAAAAGTAGAGAAGGGGCCAATACGGTCGGTGTCTTTATGGGCTTCAGCGGTTTGGTAGATAGCTCCTAATTTCACCGAGCCAACAGATACTTCGCCTAAAACCCGGACTGCATCAGTGGTCGCCACGTTGCTGTCGACGGCGACACCAACAAACCATTTGGATTTACCGTAAGTTAAAGCGCTGGAATAACCACTTGCTAAATCACTGTCATCCTGCGGATTGTTGGCGTTGACTGCTATGCCTGTTTCTTCGCTTTGAATAGCGGCAAAACTGAATTCGAAACCTTCAAGGAAAATAGGGGAGTTGTATTGAATGACATTATCGGCGCGGTTTTCGCCGACCAGATAACTGCCGATATCAGCTAAAGCGGCATCATTAAATCTATCGATGTCTCCACGTACAACTGTATTGGTTTGCAGGGTTTTCAGTGGTGTATCGTTTTTGCCGATAAGCAGCGTACCCCATTCGCCTTGCAAGCCAGCGTAGATATTACGCTGAGTCAGCTCACGGCCATTGGCGTTGGTGCCGTTGTCCGTGTCTATACCGTATTCCACCAGATAAATAATTTTCAGATCGGCAGACACGTCTAAATCACCACGAATACCAAAACGCGAGGCGTTGCTTTCGACAGAAGTATTGTCCAGCTCATCGGCTATGCTGGTTGCGCCACTATGCTGATAGCTAACAGGGTTAGTGGCTGGTGTGGTTTGGGCAAAATTTAACTTTTCGAAATCATACTGCTGGGCACTGACATTAATTTTGCCGTAAATAGTCGGGAAACCGGCCTGACTGGGTAAGCTGACCAACAAAGCTGCGGTCAGGCTGGCCAGTTGAAAGGTTTTATAGAAACGGGTTGGGCTGGTTCTGGCTTTACTGTATAAACCATAATATTGAGTGTACTGAGCTGACATAATAGTCTCCGCAAGTTTTTTATAACTTCCGGCGTTCCGGTCAGTCTGTTTTTTGTTTTTGTGTTCCTGGATGTTTTTTATTTTTTACGAAGCGCTGGTTGTGGAGGCTTCGGGTCCTGCGACTGTACTTGCTTTAAGCTTTAGCCGTCTGGACGCTTGAGATGAATGTAGAGGATATTTATATTCTTAAAAAGAACGAAATTCGTATTTGATAGTTCAGAAATGAATAAGGGTCAGAGCTATGAGCTCTGACCCTTAGAACAACTGTAGGTAATCCAGTAAATACTGATAGTTAGTCAGTATCAGATATCTGGGTCGGAGCCAATGCTCTGGCCCAGATTACAGCTTAGCCAAAGCCTGTGCTAAGTCAGCAATTAAATCATCCGCATCTTCCACACCTATGCTCAGACGAACCAGATTCTCGGTGACCCCCGCCCTTTGTCTGTCTTCTGCTGTCATAGCCGCATGAGTAGTGCTGGCAGGATGACAAGCTAAACTTTCCACATCACCTAAGCTCACGGCCTGAGCGAATAACTGCAGGTTATTTAAAAATACTGCAGCTTTGGTAAAACCACCTTCGATATCAACAGCCACCATGCCACCAAAACCAGTGGCTGTGTCTGCTATTGCCTGATGCCCCGGATGACTGGCATGACCCGGATAATACACCTTGGCCACTTTAGGGTGAGCTGCTAAGTAGTCTGCTACTTTACGGGCGTTTTCGATATGAGCATCCATCCGCAAGGTCAGAGTTTTTACGCCACGTTGCAGTAAATAAGCTTCCTGCGGGCCTATAGGTGAACCTATATGCTTCAGTGCCACAGTACGGATTTTCTGCATCAGTTCGCTGCGTCCTGCCACTATGCCGGCAATAATATCGCCATGGCCAGACAAATACTTAGTGCCGCTGTGCATCACAATATCAGCACCTATTTCCAGCGGACGGAATAAATAAGGGGTTAAAAAGGTATTGTCACAAATTACCAGAGCGCCGACTTTACGGGCCGCTTCCACCACAATACGGGTGTCTATCACTTTTAAGGTGGGGTTGGTGATAGGTTCAAATAACACCACTTTGGTATTGGGTTTCACCCGTTCGGCAAAGTCTTTATCGCTGCTGTAACGGCTTAAAGTCACACCGGCGCGGGTTAAGGTATTACGTAAAAAGGCATCAGTACCGCCGTAAACCGGGTCGATAAAAGCCACTTCGTCACCTGCATTGGTCAGCGCATACATAATGGCGCTGACAGCCGCCATACCGCTTGCTACTACTAAAGCTTCGTCTGCCCCCTCCAGCGCTGCTAGTTTCTGTTCTAAAGCTGCGGTAGTAGGGTTGGCAAAACGGCTGTAGATATAACCCGGATTCTGACCTGAAAAACGCGCCTGACCTTCTTCGGCTGTGCCGTAACTAAAGGTACTGGTGAAATACACCGGAGTGGCTAAAGCACCGGTACTTGGGTCTGGTTGTTGCCCGGCATGAATACTTAAAGTACGGAATTTCATAATAAACCTTGGTTTTACTTTATTAATAGTTCAGCCGGGTTAATCCGGCTGTCACTTTTTTACTTTGAAGCTGAGCTTAGACAGCTTTTGCTAACTCTGCGTAATGAGCGGCAGCCACATCACGGTGTGAACGTAAACGTCCTTTTAGCACATTCTGGCCCACCTGATAAAACAATGGGTTGCTTGGATCGCTGGCCGGACCTTTAGCTTCGTCAGCTAAATGAGACGGCAACTGCAATAAAGGCACGGTGGCGTCCAGTTGAGCTGCCATAAAAAAGGCACAAGAGTAACGCTCTACACCAGAATTCGGGCTAACTACGCGGTGTAAGGTAGCCTTTAAGTAGCCATTGGACGCGAGTTCCAGCAGCTCACCAATATTGACCACAAAAGCACCCGGCAGTGGAGCTACGCTGACCCAACCTTGTTCAGTTTCCACTTCTAAACCTGATTGATCATCCTGCACTACTAAGGTCAGATAACCCGGATCTTTATGGGCGCCCACACCTTGTTTGCTGTTCGACGCTTTTGCATCCACGCCTGGATAACGGATCAACTTCATATGCTGATAAGGGCCTGCTTTAATAGTGGCGTCTAAAGCATCAGCAGGTTGTTGTAAGGCCAGCATTAAAGCGCGCATTAGCTTTACTGTGATATCAGAAAGCGACTGTTGCCAGTTCAGCAGTTCAGTTTGCATTTGTGGTAAAGCCGTTGGCCATTGGTTAGGACCAATTAAACCTTGCCAGGCTGGGCTGATATCCGTCTTTGCTGGTACAGCTTCTTCCCGCATCACATCAAACTGTTCGCGGATATCCGGCTGACCACGGGTTAATTCACCGCCTAAGCCTGTGTAACCACGAAAGTGGGGTGAGTGGATCATCTGCACTTGTTGTTTATCGGCCAGTGGCAATGCAAAAAACTGTTTTGCCAGCGCTAAAATCTGTTGTTGTTTCTGTTCAGTCTGACCATGACCCGTCAGGTAAAAGAAACCCACATCACGGGCTGCAACACGCAATTGCTGAATAAAAGACTGTTGCTCAACGGCTGTGCCATCCATCAGGCTCAGATCCAGCACAGGTAAAGCCCTGCTGGCCTCTTGTGTGGCGTTGCCGGATAAAAACTTTTGTGTTGAATGAAGCATACACACCTCGATGATCTTAAATTCATACTGGCCATAACCCGCAGCAAACGAACTGGTTTGAGCAGCTGGCAGAAAGTGAGCGCATTCTAGGCCTGAGTAGAAAGTTAAATAACTAATGGATTGGTCTTGTATAGATGAATTAGAAATAACCGGATGTCTGGATAGTTAGCGGTCTTTAAGCATAAAAGTCTTACTATCTAAAACTTTATGGAATAAAGGAATGGCCACTTATGCTTTTCATGCAAGGCCTTCGCTAACTGGCTTATTTATAACGCTATTTCGTAAAAAATGGATAGGACGTTTAGAACTATGCGTTTTTATGGATTAAAAGCCTGAGCGTTTCTATATCGCTAAAAGTTATAACCAAGATAAATTTGGCCTGTAGCCTTATCGCTGTTACAGAATTGAAAAAGGCACCCGAAGGTGCCTTTCAGATGGAACTGCAGAGACTTAGGCGATCAGGATAAAACCAACAAAAGCTAAAGCGGCCGCTATTAGGGTATAAGGCAACTGAGTCACAGCATGCGATACCAGGTTACAGCCCGAGCCCTGAGCTGCTAATACAGTAGAGTCACTGTAAAAACAGGCTTGGCTGCCAAAAGAGCTGGCAGATAATAATGCGCCTATCACCAGCGGAATATCAGCTTCTACTGCGTAGGCTAAAGGCATCACAATAGGGATGGATACCGCAAAAATCCCCCAGGATGAACCTGTGGCAAACGACAGCACAGCCATAGCTAAAAATACAATAGCGGGCAGCATCTGCGCTGTCATATAAGGCGTCAGGTTTTCAATCACAAACTGAGGTAACAATAACTTGTCGCAGACATCTTTAAATACAAAAGCTGCTATTACAGTACAAATGGCAGGCAACATAGTTTTAAAGCCATTCATCATCACTTCCATCATCTCGCCTAATGGCATCAGACGCTGGTAGCTATAGAAAGCGATAGTCAGCACCAAAGTCACGATCAGGCCTTTGAGTACATCAATATCAAAGTAGATGGTAAAGCCAATCAGCATCAGCATAGGCACTATAAAGTTACGCAGCTTGCCTTGTTTATTACTGTCTTCAAATTCCTGTTCCATGGAATGCACAGCATATTGATCACCTGCCGGCACCGTCTGGCCTTGCACATGATGGTGGCTGGCACTGGCCTCAACACCCACATCAGGCAGCACATCCAGAGGTGTACCATTCTGCGCTGCCAGTTCAGCTTTTTTCATCGGGCCTATAGCTGGCATAATTTTTAAGGTGACTAACATCACCATCAATACGGCCAGCCATGGATATAACATATAAGGAATGGCCTGCATGTAGACTTCAACACCATTACCTACAGCAGCCACTTTGTTGTCTTCCAGCAGACTGCCAAAAAAGATAGCCCAGGTAGAAATAGGAATAATGACGCAAATAGGCGCAGCGGTGGAATCCACTATATAAGCCAGCATCTGACGGGAGATTTTGTACTTGTCAGTGACCCGTTTCATCGCTTCACCCACGCTTAAAGCGTTCAGGTAATCGTCGATAAAAATAATGCAGCCTAAAACAAAGGTCATAAACATAGAGGAACGTGGGCCTGTTGCCAGCTTAGAGGCAGAACGGCCAAAAGCCACTGCACCGCCTGTGTGGATCAACAAACCAATTAAGGAGCCAAAACCACCACAGACCAGAATCAACCAGCCAATGGTTTCATCCTGCATTACACTGGTCGAGATCTCAGCAAAGGTATTCAGTAACTCAAAAGGTTGAGTTGGAAACAGCATCAGCAAACCTGCAACTGCGCCCACAACGAGCGACAAAATAGGTCGCTTCAGCCAGATGGCAACGGCCATCACAACAACTGGTGGGATCAAACTAATGGCACTTGGTGAATCCATTAAAGGGTTCCTTCACAAAGCCTGGCAACGCCAGAAAAATAAAAGCCAACCGCAGCATGAACTGCATACGGAGTGTTTGGGGTTTTAGCTGCCAGAGCCCGGGACTGAATCGCACTGCTTATGGTGCAGGTTTGCCAGATCAGGGTAAACAACAGAATGAATTTACACGGGTTAAATTCAGGCGCGCAATAATAACAAAAAAAATACTTTGTACAATCTCCCTTCAGTGTTTGGCCTTGGTATCCTCAGCTTTGTGACAGGCAGTTGTATAAGGTAGAACCACATTCTGTTCGATGTCGGATTGAACGGAAAACGGGGGGGCAAGCCCAGCCCCTACAATTTCGCCGCGCTGCAACTCCAATTACTTAGGGAATATATGAGTGTAAGTAAAGAACTGTAGAATTGAGGGGAAAGTGTCGGAGAAAAATCACTGCCGCGGGCTGCGGCAGTGATCAAAGAATTACTTAGCGTTGTTGATCAACTCTAACTTTGCTAACACATCGGCATTAAAGCTTAATTGCACTGACTTTTGTGCAGCTTCCTGAGTTTTTACCAGTTCAGTTAAAGTCGGGTAGCTGGCAGATAATGCAGTCACGTCGTATAACCACAGAGTTTTACCGTCTTTTTCTGTTTTGCTGGCTGGTTCACCCAGTTTTTCAGCAATAGCAGCCTGAGTAGATTTGCCTTCAGTTAAACCTAAAGCTGTACGCACTGAGGTATTTAAAGCAGCATTTTTAGCGCTGTCTTTGGTGTCTTTCAGTGTGCTGCCTACGCCATCTTTAACCGCATTTAACCAGTCAGCCTGAGCTGGAACTGCAGTCACTACTAAGGCAACGAATAAGGCGCTTAACTTTAATTTCATCTTGTCTCTTCCATTTGAGAATTAATCAGGGAACCTGCACCGGACCACAAGCCCGTGCAGGCGGCGCGGATGGTATAGCAGATTGCCCTTTAGTCCAAGTTTTTTACCAGAACTTTACATAGTTTTGCGACGACTCTGTTCGGCAGAGATAAAAAAGGCGACCTGAAGGTCGCCTTTCTCTATCAAATCAAACTCAAACCAAGGTTTAAATCGCAGCTATTTGTTCCTGCTGGGCTTTTAACTTGGTGATAGCTTCTAAAGCTTCTGCCAGTTTTTCACGCTCTTTCGCGAGTACTGCTTCAGGCGCTTTAGCCACAAAACCTTCGTTCGCCAGTTTACCGGCAACACGGTCATGTTCCTGCTGAGCTTTTTCCATTTGCTTGGCAATACGGGCCAGTTCGGCTTCTTTGTCGATCAAACCTGCCATAGGGATCAGAATATCCATCTTGCCCAGCAGCTGAGCGGCACAAGCTGGTGCTGTGTCGCCATCGGCCAATACAGTAATGGCTTCTAACTTCGCCATATTCTGCAGGAAGGCCATATTGCTTTGTAAGCGGCGGCTGTCATCGCTTGTCAGGTTACGCACCATTACAGATAATGGCTTGCTTGGCGCTATATCCATTTCACCCCGTACGTTACGGATTGCAACGATAAAGCTCTTCACCCATTCCAGATCGGCCGTGGCGGTTTCATTTACCAGCGCCTGATTAAATTCCGGATAGGCCTGCAGCATAATGCTGTCGCCCGGGTTCAGATCTTTACGCACCATTGGAGCCACCAACTGCCAAATTTCTTCAGTAATAAATGGCATGATTGGGTGCATTAAACGCAGCAAAGATTCCAGCACTGTCAGTAAGGTATGACGGGTACCACGTTGCTGGGCTTCGGTGCCTTTAAACAATACAGGTTTGGTCAGCTCTAAGTACCAGTCACAGAACTGGTTCCAGGTGAATTCATACAGCGTATTGGCCGCCATATCAAAACGGTAGCTGTCTAAATAACCACGGAACTGAGTGATAGTTTGCTGATACTGACTGATGATCCAGTGATCGGCCAATGACAGCTCCATTTCACCACCAGCAAGACCACAATCTTTCTCTTCGGTCATCATGGTGACGTAACGGCTGGCGTTCCACAGCTTGTTACAGAAGTTACGGTAACCGTCTAAACGTTTCATATCCCAGCTGATATCACGGCCTGTTGAAGCCAAAGCCGCTAAAGTGAAACGCAGCGCATCTGTACCGCTGGCTTCAATACCTTCAGGGAATTGCTTTTTGGTCTGGTTGCCAATTTTTTCGGCAAGTTGTGGCTGCATCATATTGCTGGTACGTTTTACCAACAGATCTTCCAGACTGATACCGTCAATCATATCCAGCGGGTCAATCACGTTGCCCTTGGATTTTGACATCTTGTCGCCGTTTTCATCACGAATAAGGCCAGTCACATAGACAGTTTTAAACGGTACTTGTGGTTTGCCATTTTCGTCTTTGACAAAATGCATCGTCATCATAATCATCCGGGCAACCCAGAAGAAAATAATGTCAAAACCAGTGACTAACACGTCGGTCGGGTGGAAGGTTTTTAACTCTTCCGTATTGTCCGGCCAACCTAAAGTAGAGAAAGTCCACAGCGCTGAGCTGAACCAGGTGTCCAGTACATCGTTGTCCTGACGTAATTTCACGTCATCGGCTAAAGCGTGTTTAGTACGAACTTCAGCTTCATCACGGCCTACATAGACTTTACCTGTTTCGTCGTACCAGGCTGGAATACGGTGACCCCACCACAGCTGACGGCTGATACACCAGTCTTGGATATCACGCATCCAGCTGTAGTACATGTTTTCATACTGCTTAGGCACAAACTGAATGTCGCCGTTTTCCACAGCTTCAATGGCGGTTTTTGCCATAGGCGCCACACGCACATACCACTGGTCAGTTAATAAAGGCTCAATCACCACACCAGAACGGTCGCCGTACGGCAGGGTGTTATTGTGATCTTCTACTTTGTCCAACAGGCCAGCCGCATCAAAAGCCGCTACTATGGCTTTACGGGCCACATAACGATCCATACCCTGGAATTCAGCAGGAATGTCAGCGTTGTGCGCCGGGTTTACTTCGCCATTCGGGAAGAAACATTCGCCTTCGCTGCGAATAGTAGCGTCCGCTGTCATCACGTTGATCATGGGTAACTGATGACGTTTACCTACTTCGTAGTCATTAAAGTCATGAGCTGGTGTGATTTTTACGCAGCCTGTGCCTTTGTCTTTATCTGCATGTTCGTCGGCCAGAATTGGAATACGGCGGTTCACCAGCGGCAGCAGCACTTCTTTACCAATCAGAGACTGGTAGCGCTCATCGTCCGGGTTCACTGCAACACCTGTATCGCCCAGCATAGTTTCTGGACGGGTGGTGGCTACGACTATGTAGTTTTTGCCATCAGCCGTAGTGACGCCATCGGCCAGCGGGTAACGTAAGTTCCACAGATGGCCTTTTTGTTCTTTGTTTTCTACTTCTAAATCAGAAATAGCAGTGTGCAGCTTCGGATCCCAGTTCACCAGGCGTTTGCCACGGTAAATCAGGTCGTCCTGATACAGGCGCACAAAAACTTCCTGCACTGCATTCGACAGGCCAGCGTCCATAGTGAAACGCTCTTTGTCCCAGTCGACTGAGTTGCCTAAACGGCGCATTTGTTCAGTGATGGTGCCACCTGACTCGGCTTTCCATTCCCATACTTTTTCAATAAAAGCCTCACGGCCCATAGCATGGCGGTCTGGTTTGCCTTCGGCTGCCAGTTTACGCTCTACTACCATTTGCGTGGCGATACCAGCGTGGTCAGTCCCTACTTGCCATAAGGTATTTTTACCCAGCATACGTTTGTAGCGGGTTAAGGCATCCATAATAGTTTGCTGGAACGCATGGCCCATATGCAGGCTACCGGTCACGTTTGGTGGTGGGATCATGATGCAATAAGCACCATTGCTGTTATCACCACTTGGCTTGAAATAGCCTTTGCTTTCCCATGCCTGATACATGGCTTGTTCAACTTGACTCGGGTTAAATGTCTTTTCCATCTTCGTTACCTGAAACTCTCACTAAAAACGCAGGCCGGCCATCAGAGCTGCACTGTTTGCGGGGTTAACCCCGACTGGCGATAAAATTTAAATCGTTCCCGCGCCTGAACCTTAAGCTGTTCTTCGGCTGGAACAAATTCGATAATTTGTTGAAAACGCTGACTAAAAGGCGGCACTGTTGCCGACAGGTTAATTAAAACCGGCCTCGCGTTGCTTGGAGGCAGCCAGCTGATTTCTACCGGAGCGCCTCTTGCAGGGCCTTCGCCCGCCAGATTGTGTGGTACAAATCGCTCTGGATCAAAGCGCCATAATACCTCATCCAGCAGTTCGGCGTCCGCCTGATTTTGGCAGAACACAAAAACCCGCTGTCCGGCCTGATACAAATCGGCGCAAAGTTTTGCGGCTACATGAAAAAAAGCTGGCTCTGACGCCAGCTGTGATTCAGCTTCTGCTGCCTGTTCCGGCAGCAGATAAAAACTGACTTGAGGCACTGTTATCCCTCGATGTCGGTTCCGACACGGTTAATTAAAAACTGGGTCAACATAGCCACAGGACGGCCTGTTGCACCTTTGTCTTTACCTCCACTGCGCCATGCAGTTCCGGCAATATCCAAATGCGCCCAGTTGTATTTACGGGTAAAGCGCGACAGGAAACATGCTGCGGTAATAGTACCGGCGGCACGGCCACCTAAATTACTGAAATCCGCAAACGGGCTTTCCAGCTGATCCTGATAGTCATCCCACAAAGGTAAACGCCAGGCTCTGTCACCACTTTGATCCGAGGCATTTAAAATTTCATGCGCCAGCGGGTTATGGTTACTTAATAAACCTGAAGCGTGTTTACCTAATGCAATGACACAAGCGCCTGTTAAGGTCGCTACGTCAATCACCACGTCCGGGTCAAAACGCTCGACATAAGTTAAAGCGTCACACAGCACTAAACGGCCTTCAGCGTCAGTGTTTAACACTTCAACCGTCTGACCTGACATAGTGGTTAAGATATCACCTGGGCGATAAGCGCGACCATCCGGCATGTTTTCAGCGCCAGCCAGCACAGCCACCATATTAATAGGCAAACCTAAGCTAACCACAGCATGCATAGTACCCAGCACTGAAGCTGCGCCACACATGTCGTATTTCATTTCGTCCATCGCATCGCTTGGCTTGATGCTGATACCGCCGGTATCAAAGGTTAAACCTTTGCCGACCAGCACCACAGGCGCGCTGTTATCCATAGCGCCGTTGTATTTAATCACCGCCATTTTGGCTTCGTTTTCTGAGCCACGGCCAACAGCTACGTACGAATGCATACCCAAAGCTGTCATTTCAGCAATGCCCAGCACTTCCACCGATACTTTGTCGTGTTGTGCTAACGCCACGGCCTGATCGGCCAGATAAGCCGGAGTACAGATGTTTGGCGGCATATTCGATACGTCTTTACACACCTTGATACCAGCAGCAACAGCTAAACCATGTTCAACGGCTTTTTCGCCTATGGTTAAATCGCGACGGGTTGGTACGTTAAAGACAATTTTACGCAGCGGGCGACGGGTTTCGTCTTTGCGGCTTTTTAGTTTGTCGAATACGTATAAGCAATCCTGGGTGGTTTCCACCGCATGACGCACTTTCCAGTAGGTGTCACGGCCTTTGACATGCAGCTCAGATAAGAAACACACAGCTTCCATTGAGCCGGTTTCATTCAGGGTGCTGATAGTTTTGGCAATGATTTGGCGGTACTGACGTTCGTCCAACTCACGCTCTTTACCACAGCCCACCAACAGTACTCGTTCACTCAGTACGTTTGGTACATGGTGCAATAACAACATCTGACCGGGTTTGCCTTCTAAATCGCCCCGGCGTAATAAATTGCTGATGTAGCCTTCGCTGATTTTATCCAGCTGTTCGGCAACCGCTGATAAGCGGCGCGGCTCATAAACGCCGACAACGATACATGCACTTCGTTGTTTTTCCGGACTACCGCTTTTTACGCTGAACTCCATGCTCACTCCTGATTCTAAGACTTCCGGCCACTATACCAAGTTAGTTCGGTGTTACAGTGGGCTTCTTTGTGATGATATTTTGTCCTGCTTTATAAAAAAGCTCGGATTTATCGCCACTTTAGTCAATAATAATTGCTGTAAATATCCAGTTTACTTAAAAATCGTCAGGGTTCCAGCAAAAAGACAGGTTTTAGGGGGCATTTTTGATTGTTTTTCGTTATCTGATTGGTGAAGTGTTTAAATCCCAATTGGCGGTCTTCCTGATCCTGATCACTATTATCATGAGCCAACGCTTTGTGAAAATTTTGGCTGACGCTTCAGATGGTGATATTCCGGGTCAGTTAGTACTGACCATCTTGTCATTAAAACTGCCGCAACTCGCCGTAGTTATTATTCCGCTAAGTGCTTTTTTGGGCGTATTAATAGCCTATGGCCGAATTTATGCCGACAGCGAAATGACGGTGTTACACGCCACCGGCATCAGCGAATGGTATGTCACCCGCTTAACCTTAACTTTATCCGTGGTTGTGGCTTTGGCCGCAGGTTTTGTCACTTTGTATTTAAGCCCCTGGTCTATTGAACGTGAATACCAGATTTTAGAGCAGGCCGAAGCCGACTCTGGCCTCACCAGCTTAATTCCAGGGCGATTCCAGCAAACCTCCAATGAAAAGGCTGTGGTTTTTGTGCATGAAATCAGCCGCGATGGCGGGCAGCTGGAAAGAGTATTTCTGGCGCAAACTCCGGCAGAAGCAGGCGGGCAAACCTCTATCGTTTATGCCGAATCAGGCAATGTAAAAGAAGACGCCAGCGGCGCCCAGATGCTGGAATTGAACAGCGGCCGTCGTTATGCAGGCGATACCAGTACTCCGGCTTATGAAGTGGTGGAGTTCGGTAAATACCAAATTCAAATTCGTGAACAGCAGGTAGAACAAAAACGCCGTAAGTTATCCAGTTTGCCGACGTCCGAACTGCGCAAACAAACAGGGCCAGAAGCCGCAGCTGAGTGGCACTGGCGTATCGCTATACCGCTGTCTATTCCTATTCTGATGTTAATTGCTGTGCCGCTGAGTAAAGTGAATCCACGTCAGGGTAAATTTGGTCGCTTATTGCCAGCTTTGGCTTTGTATTTGTTGTATTACATTCTGCTGATTGCCAGCCGTTCTGCCATTGAAGACGGCAAAATTCCTGAGCAATTAGGCATGTGGTGGATCCACGCTTTGGGCTTAAGCTTTGGCATTATCTTATTGGTGAAGCACCGCACTCTGGGTCAGAAATTCAAAGCATTAATCACAGGGCGCGCTTCTCATGTTTAAGATCCTCGACCTGTATATAGGCCGCACCATATTAACCACAGTGCTGATGACAGTGACTGTGCTGATGATTTTATCCGGCATGTTCAGGTTTATCGACCAGCTGCGTTTAGTGGGGCGGGGCGACTACGATATGTTATCCGCAGGTTTGTTTACCTTATTCAGCGTGCCTGGCGACTTAATTCTGTTTTTCCCTATGGCGGCTTTAATTGGCGGTTTAGTCGGGCTTGGTATGTTGGCCAGCAACAGCGAACTGGTGGTGATGCAGGCGGCGGGTTTATCGCGGCTTAATATCATCAGTTCTGTGATGAAAACCTCATTGCTGATGATGCTTATAGTGATGCTGGTGGCTGAATTTGGTGCACCAGTAGCCGAAAAAACTGCCCGTGAACTGCGTACCAAAGCTATTTCAGGCGGCGATTTAATTTCAGCACGGCAGGGCGTATGGGCCAAAGACGGTGATCACTTTATTAATATTAAACAGGTCGATGACTTTGGTAATTTAACCGATTTAACCATTTATGAGTTTGATACCGACTTAAAACTTCAGGCCATTGTCAGCGCCAAAACCGCAGTCTTTATCAGCAATGCCTGGCGTTTAACAGATGTCAGCCGCTTGCATTTCCGTGACGATAGAGTAGAGAAACACCAGTGGCAGGAACAGCGCTGGCGCTCAACTTTAACGCCGGATAAATTAGGTGTGGTGTCTATTAAACCTGAGTTGTTATCGCTGAAAGGCCTAACCGACTACATCGATTATCTGGACAGTAATCAGCAAGACAGCAGCAAGTTTGAACTGGCATTCTGGCGCAAGGCCACTCAGCCTTTAACCATTATTGCTATGTTGCTGGTGGCATTGTCTTTTATCTTTGGACCACTGCGCAGCGTCACTATGGCGGCCCGCATTCTGATGGGTATTCTGACTGGTTTTGCGTTTTATATGAGTGACCAGGTATTTGGCCCTGTGGCTTTGGTGTACCAGCTACCGCCTGTCTTTGGCGCAATCTTGCCGTCGGTCTTGTTTATCGGGCTGGCGACGTATTTATTGCAGAAGAAATAGATTGAAAATTGGGGTCAGAGTAAAATTAATTGCCAGGCAATTAATTTTACTCTGACCCCAATTTAGTTAACCAGCTTTACGATGTAAATTCAACTCTTTGCTTTCTTCTTTGCTCAGCTTCACGACTATGGTGTCGGTGATTTGATCCTGCAGTGCCAAACCCTGATCCCAGCGTATCCACAACCAGAAGTTACCCAAGCCTAACAAAGACACCACTAAACGCAGCAGCGCTTGTTTCAGCGTCACAGGCGAGCCATCGGGTTGTATCAACAAGATACGCCAGGCACGCATGCCAAGGGTTTGACCGGCTTTGACCCAGAAGTACAGGTAAAACCATAAAAACACCAACAGCGAATACAGCTGAAACCAAATCGAATGTTTCTGAATAAAATCAGCCTGATCCTGATAAGCCGCCAGCGAAACCACCCCCAGCTTATCTAGAATAGTCACTAGCAACAACGCCAGACCCATAGCCAGCATCCAGAGCGCCGCTAAAATCAGCACGTCATAAACAATGGCAGCTAAACGGCGGAACAAACCCGCCTTTGGAGATTCGTGATACATCAGTGTGTCCTGATTTTTATAAGCTCTTAAGAATTGCGCTAAGTGTATCACGCAGCTTTGTTTTTTCGAAACTGCTGCAAAAATGCGCAACCACACCAGCAACTGAAACTTTTGCTTGCGCCGCGCCATTCGCTTTGTATAATGCAAGCGTTTACTTCTGTACGACCCTCAATGCCTGGGTGGCGAAATCGGTAGACGCAGCGGATTCAAAATCCGCCGGGGGAAACTCCGTGTCGGTTCGAGTCCGACCCTAGGCACCAATACTTCTCTAAAATCAACAACAGTCATATCGTTACAACTTCACTCATTTGTTTTCTTAATGGTCGTCACCTTCTTAAAGCTACACTGCTCTCTCCTAATTACAGCAGCTAATAAGCTGTTCATTCGCAAATAAACCCCCTAACAGGTCGGTCACCTGAACAGATAGGTCGTCCTCAATTTGAAATTGCAGCCGATGAAGAAGACACCATTTTTGAAACTAACGTCGCCATTATCGATAACGCTATCGCGTTGATTGGCGATGCAAGGGCAAAACTTGGCGCAACCCAAAACCGCTTCTAATCCACTATCAGGAACATCTCGAATGTCGGGGAAAATCTGCAAGCCGCCAGAAGCCGAATTAGAGACGCGGATTATGCTGCAGAAACTGCTGAGCTGACAAAACGACAAATTCTCAATCAGGCCAGCTCAACGGTATTAGCTCAAGCTAACCAGCGCCCCTCGCTCGCACTTACTCTGTATGAACTAAAAGGGGCTTTTTGAGTAGCCCCGAAATTCTGTTAGGTCAATGTTATTCAAACATCATGTTATGAATATATTCATTTGCATGTTTCCTAACGAGATCCATCGGTGGATTTTTTGAGACTTTTATTCTTTTATTGAATGACCACTTAAAAAAATCTTTGGCTAGTGCTTCTGGTATCAACGCAGTACCTTTCCACTTGTGTCTCCAGCAGATGATTTCTTTGTCAGATTCCACTACATAGATTGGGTGCTCATAGAGTTGTCGTAACTGGGTTGCCGTAGGCTTTGCAACTAATGCTCTTGGTGCGCGTACTTCTCTCCCATTCGAATCCCAGCCTATCCAAGAGCTATAGTAGCCAATTTCATCGTTATCAAATGCCCAAAATTCATAGTAACTGGAATCAATACTTGGCGTCCGTATTGAGCAAATATTCCGCATGAGCTTTAAAGAGACATTTAGAAGCTGTTCGGATGGCATACCCGCTAGAGAGTCTTTCAAATGATTGTAGCTTTGGAATCCAAGCTGCTTGCTGTAAAACTCAAGTAACTTGCAGTGACTAGCTTTTCTGACTTTGTCTGAATTGGCTAAACCCTTAACGCTGTCAATAACATCTTGATATGCAAACATTGTGTAATCCTCACATTGAGTCAACCAACAAGTTTATAAAAACTCGTTCTTAGCATGCCGCTTGCATTTGCTGACAAAGGTTACATTGTTTGATTTGAACGTTTAAGATTTTTCCCAGAGCGGCAGGGAGGAAATCTGGAACCTTTTTTAAATTTATCAATCGGCTTGACTGCCGTCAAGTCGTTACTAAAGGCAAATTTAATTACCTAGGTGTGCTATAGCAACTTAATTTTATTTTGATTGTTTTCCGTTAGTCGTGACAACAGACTCGTTACAAAATTGCTGTAAAGACTGGAGAATACGGATGGAATATGTTTGCTTACAAGAGGCTGAGAGGCTTGTTCGCTGTATCAGAGATGCTAGTAACCCATACTTATCTAGTGCTGCTAGAGACATGCGAGACAAATGGCTGGTTGAGAATGATATTGGGATACTGAATATGACCAATGCGGTTAGCCAAACCCTCGAAGAAACGATAAATGAAGGGAATACCGAAGTTAATCTCCCCATATTGGGTTGTATGTACATCGTCTAGATAGCCACGCTATTCTGCGATTTAAGCTAGTGAAAATATCTTGCTTATCCAAGCCAGGCATACATGAATTTGCGGTATGTGCAAAAATAGAAATATGCACTGGCGGAAGTGATAGTTAAGTGTGTGCGTGTACTTGTCGCAAACTAATCGAGCAACTCTGGAAAGACAACTATCGCTGCGCCATAGCGGGTGTGATGCTGTCAGATTTCTATCAGCATGGTATTCAGCAGCAAGAGTTGTTCACCGCACAAGATTGCATCAAAGGAAATTCAGCGTTAATGTCTATCCTGGACCAAATTAATGAACAGCATCCCAATAGCTTGTATTTAGCCAGTACAGGCACTTCGCAGAACTGGAGTGTAGTGCGAAATGTTATCAGCAGCCTATATTCTGGTAGTCTGAAAAGGGTATGGTAAATACGTTTGGCTGAAACTCATAATTGATGGATTAATTGTTTCTGAACGAAGCGAAAACTCGATCTATGCTATTAATTTACTAGGCGGATAAATTTTTTATAAGAGACAAGTTTATGGATGAAAAGGTAGTCATAGGATTATTTGGTGTTGTGCTAGGTTTTATTTTGAACTTTTTTAAGGATGTATTCACAGCGCGCCGTACAATGCGAAAGGAAGCAGAATACCTTGCAATAAGAATGATTTGCATATTTGAATCATATATTGACGGTTGTGCTGATGTTGTTGGTGACGACGGAACATGTCATGGCCAGACTGACGAAGAAGGTTATCATCGCATACAGGTCAAAGCGCCTAAATTAGATATTGAAATGAAAGATGTAAATTGGAAATCATTCCCTCCAAAACTCATGTACGAAATACTCTATTTCCCAAGCCTTATAAAGGATGCTGACAACTCTATAGAGGGAGCCTTTGAATACGCAGCAAGTCCTCCAGATTTTTATGAAGGTTTTGAAGAGCGACACTATCAATACTCAATGCTAGGTATTAAAGCGGCAGACATCACTGATAAGTTAAGAGTAACATACCGTATTCCACGTAATCACATGAAGAAATGGGATGCAGTTGAGTATATGAAAAATAAGAAAAGTGAAATAGATGGTATTCGTCTGCGGCGACAAGAATCTCACTCTGAAATGCTTGCTTCATTGAATAAAAAATTGATGACAAATTAGCTGAAGATAAAAATCAATTTTTCCTGATTGTTGTAATGCAAAAAAATTGAACTTAAATACGTCTGAAGGTGAACGAATTCGCACTTAAATAATTAAATGCCAAAAACGCATTTTAATTGTTATTAAAGTGCAGAATCTAGATTGAGCAACATATTCTAAAAATTACGGTATTAATATATGAACGACTATTTCAGTGACAGAGAAAATGGCGCCAGACCGCGTACTCAACAGATAGTATCACCGACAGTATGGAGTGGCGTGACAGCTCTAGTTCAAGGGTTGATTCATAACGGTTCGTTAGGATTCAAATTTTCTGAGCGTTGTCCTGATGGTTCAGCAATATGCGGGTGTGACACTAAGTTATTGGAAGCGGCAGTTACCGCAGAAATGCCTGGTTTAGCTTGGCCGCTTGAAACTACACGTCAAATACAAGGCGATGATTTCTTTACGCGTGACGAGCCTTTTGCTCCAGACACATTGCTAATATTAGATTTCATAGAGTTTGTTCATAAAAACGTGGCTAAACCGATACCTATCAAATATCACGAATACTTCAGTCACCATCACCTAAGTTTTGATCAGTATGAAGGACAATTCGAGTTTAGAGAGTGTGTGAACCGAATTTTTTCTAGAAATGGTTTAGGATTTGAGCTACTCGAAACAGGTAGAATTATTAGACTTCTACCTTTGGTTTTGGGAGAGGAGCTTAAAAGGCTAACTTTCAATTCTGGTGATAAAACGCTCGATAATATGCTGGAGGAAAGCAGGATAAAGTTTTCTGAACCCAATCCACTAATTCGTAGAGAAGCACTTGAACGGCTATGGGATGCTTGGGAACGATTAAAATCTTTAGCATATCCTGCAGATAAGAAGCAGTCTGTTCAGATAATATTGAATGCAACAGCATCTGATCCATTCATGCGCTCTAGACTAGAAGCTGAGGCAAAGGAGTTGAATTCAATTGGAAATAGTCACCTCATTCGTCACTCTGAAATAAATCAGACCGCTGTAGTTGACGTAGATCATGTGGAATATCTTTTCCATAGATTATTTTCAATGATTCATTTGATGCTCAAGAAAAAATGAGATTTTTCGTCAAACCAAGCCCCAATTTCTACTGTCAAATTTCCTGAAAAAACACTAGACATTGCCGTAACTACTTTCAATAAATAATCATCACCTAATTCGAATCAACTCTGACAGATACCTTGAAGAAACTGGTAGCTGTCAGATCAATTCGCAGTTATTGAACCTGAAAGCTGTAGTGAAAATATTACTTAATTTTTATACTTTTCATTAAAAAATAAGGTGAATGTTATAAGTTGATTTTTTTATCCAAGTAGGAATTGTCGCAAGGTTGATTCGGAACTAGATCACAATAAAAGTTGAAAACTCTATTATTGCCTCGCTCGTCTTTTTCCCAGAAAATAGTACTCTTGTACTTTTCCCGTCGGTTTTCAAAAGACAGGCATGAATCAAATGAGAAGCTATTCATATGGTCGCTTTTGAATTCTTGCTTTATTGTTTCTTTATTTATGTAGAGTTTTGCATCCTTTAAATTTTTAGCGCAAATGTTTGCGTCTTCGAAGTTGTTATTGTTAGTGATTCGTTTAATCACTTCCAATGGCCCTCCATTCTGAATTAATGATGCTGATTCAATAGATCTTATGCATATATCATCACTGCAAAATGTTATATTTTTCAACTGATTAACTTTGTTATAGTTAAGCGATTCATATTTATCTATACAAGGGTGTGCTGTTAAATCTTGTGGCCAGTTCGATTCATCTATTGAAAGAGCCAAAATATCTTTAACTTTTGATTGTGAAAATCTTGATTGAAGCAATCCTTTCAATTCCTGACATTGTTTTAGTTTTTCTCTGTGATCAATCGATGAAATCATTTTATCCAAAATTTTCTCTTCATCAAATCTTAATATTCCTAGCCTTTTTATAGGTTCTTTAAAATCTATATCGCTAGGAGACTTTTCTTTGATAAATAACTTTGTTGTCGCAATTGATTTTCTATAATCTTGCGTGTTTCTGGATTCCTTTGTTATATAGAATGGAAGCTCCTTTTCTGAAAATTCAGTATTGATATCATATGTAAACGTAGATTTGATGTCGCTAGGTGAAGTTAGCGGTGTTAGGGCTAGAGATAGTATGTTTTCGTAAAGTTCACTGTAAGGTATATTACTATTGGCAATGTTTTTTATTGGTATAAGACTCTCTGTTAGCTTACTCAGGGTTGTTATGAGGTTATTCATTTGCGGAGTAGTTGTTGATATGTAGTTGAATGTCACAACTATTTTTTCATTGTCATTTATAAATTCAGATTCGATAATGTCATTATTAAAAGATTGAACTGATGTGAAATTTTTCCCATCATAGGTCAGCCTCTTCAAAGGCGTTGGTGGCAATATAGATGTTTCAGTCTTTTTTGTCTTATCTATCTTTACCGCGGAAACTATGAATGATATCTCTCTCTTTTCTTTTATTAAAAATTTAAATAAATTTTTATTTGTATCGTTTATGTAGAATTCTGTAGATTCATGCGTGAGGTTAACATATTTAGGCTTCGCATCTGCATTGTTTGAGAGCAATACAATTATTGTAAGTAAAATTGTTTTATACATAACTACCTCCATGTCAGCATATTGTCGAAAAGCCTGCACAGTTGCTCACGCTATACGCAGCTCTAGATTTAAACCTTGTAGCACTGCAAATGAGACAGGTAATACCATATTTTGTCTATATACTCAGACGTAGATATAGGCTAGTCGGCCTGTCCCTTTTTTCAAGGGAAGTAGCGATTTTTTTTATCTGCACTAGCTCATACTTTCACCTTGTATCCTAAAGCTCTCAATCCTTTACTAGTGCGCCCATTACGCAGTGGGCATCTGGTCGGGCCCAGCCCGCCAGTTCTGCTAGTTGACTTGGGTCTAGGTGCTAGGTGAGAAAATTTTCTATCAGGTGAGTTTGCCGCTTCGTAAACTCTTGAAGCGATTTCGTATTTTGAGCCCCATCCAACATAAATTTTATAAGGTCAACTACATGCTCTCCGCGTTTATTTCGTCTTGACCAAAGCAAGCTTGCAAAAGTGACCGTTATCAAATGAACTGCACAGATCGTACTATTTATGGCTATAGCGCTTTCGATCTTTTCGTACTGTTTGCTACTCAGTTATCTGACTGGATTTCTCGTCATTCGGGCGCCAAGGGGATTTCGCATGCACGGTAAAATCACTTCCTTTTTCGATTAACTGGAAAGCTCCGCTTCGAATTAGGGGATTTACTGAATGACCATCAATGGATTATCGGTAAACAATCGACAAATCTGTGATGCATTCCTCGAACAGGTTCGATTGCGTTGTCGCTCCCTGTGAGTAGTGACATCATCTGAATGTTCATTGCAGCGATAGCGTTAGCGTTTCGAATTGCATCATAGATCAACTTTGGTTCATAGCCCTTACTTGAGCTGATAATAGAAAGCAAGCCACTGTGGGTGAAGCTGTTAATTGAAGAGTTAGTAACTGCCTTGAATTCGTTGAGCTGAGAAAGGATATGCTTTGGTCCATCAGAATTCTCTAAGTCTTTTAGCATCTGGGCGATAATTGGTGTTTCAAACTTTCTGAGATCTTCGGGACCTATAGTTTGTGCTTTACTCAGAGTTGTAAACCACACGTCATTTGCAGCATAGATAAACCACATACCACGAATCAGACTCTCGTACTGAAGACGCATTAAACCTAAGCCTGAGGACGCCAGATCATCAGTAATTAATTTCAACGTTGCTAAACCATGCTCAAAACATAAAACACCAGATTGAAAAGCCAACCTGTACTTTAACTCTGGCATTGGCTCCAAATGACTAATGTGCTCAGCCATAAACTGGTACATCTCAAAGCAACGTGGCAGCAGTAAATTTAGTTTTGTTTCATACATAGACGTGCCCCCGATATACGATAAATATTCAGGCTTAACAAAGTTTCAAAGTCGTATGTTTGTTTCCGCGCTATGCCATGCTTTACTTAACTCTCTCCGCTTTATAAGTATTCACCCCCTTAATCAAAGAAAACCCCGTCACCTTATTTTTAGCATCAGTTTCAAAGCGGACTGTGGCGTCTGGTGATGTCAGAAAGAAGCTGGTTTCGGTTTCCCGGTGCAGTTCGAGGCGCTTGGAGCTGATTAAATTGCTCTGGAAATACAGGCGGTTGCCTTCGGAGATGATGGAAGCGGGTTTATCTAACAGCAGGTATTCGCCTGCTAACTTTTGGTTTAGTGTGGCATCCGGCGCTATGGTTGATTTTTGTACCACCTTAAAATCGGGCCAGTTGTATTCGGCGGCAATACTGGCAAATATCTCTTGAATTAACGCGCTGCCATTGTCGCTGTTGGTCAGTACTACTGCACCCTGGCCGGTTTTTGTGTAGCCGAATAACAAGGTGCGAAAGCCTTCATTGCCGCCACTGTGGCTAAAGCTGGTTCTGTCTGGCTGTTGTTCGACAAAAAAGCCAAGTCCGGTTTCACCCAAGCCACGGGTTAACATGGTTTTGGTCATTGGGCTGGAGAGTATTTTGTCTGAAGTACCTGCGTCCGACTTTTGCACTTCAATAATAATTTTTGCTAAATCCGAAGGCGTGCTCCACATGCCAGCCGCTGCCAGCTCAGGGTTTTGGTGCCACAATCCAGTAATGGCTGCACCACTGCCGTTATGTCCTGCGGCCGCATTGTTGCGCTCTTGCTGTGGCAAGCGGGCTGCGAAGCGACTGTGCTGCATATCTAAAGGGGTGAATACTATATCTTGTAATAGCTGCGGGAAATCCTGTTTGCTGGCTTCCATCATCATCAACTGGATGATGGTGTAACCCCCACCAGAATAGCTCCACTTTGTGCCTGGTATTGCTTCAACACGAACTGCTGCTGAGTTCGCTGGTGAATCACCATTTAGCACCGCCAGCAGGCTTGGCACAGTTTGTGTCATCTCATAGCCATGAAAACCATGCACATTGACGCCACCACTGTGGTTCAGCAACTGCCTCAGGCTGACTTTATGCTCTTTAGTGAATTCATTGTCAGGCAGCTTCCAGCTTTTCAGTTGGTTGTTTACATCGCCATCCAGCTGAAGTTTTCCTTGTTCAACCAGATGCAATGCCGCCATGGCGCTGACGGCTTTGCTGATAGAGGCGGTTTGAAATAAGGTGGTTGGCGTGGTGTGTTCTGCTTTTCCTACAACATTAACCCCATAAGCACGGGCCCACTCAAGTTGACCATTGTTCACCACCGCAATGCTTACGGCAGGAACCTGATGATAGTGCATCCGATCTGCAAGCCGCATTTTTTTAGCTGATGCGCCTTTAACAACCACTGAAGTAGAAAGCCCTTGTTCAACACGGCTGATTTTCTCATTTAGCGCGGTTGAGTCTGAACTGGCTGCAAACACTGCTCCTGTATAGGCGCTACATACCACAAGGAACATCAGGGTTTTACGCAGTAACTGTGGTGCAGGCATGAAGTGGTCGTCCTTGAGTTAGCAGCCAGAATGTGGTTCTAACAAGTTAATTTACCTCACCTTATTGAAAAGCTGCTGTAGTTGCAATGATGAAGCTGTAAGCAATAGCTTCAAAAATGGCTACGCCTATATCCTCCCCATCATTCACAAAAGCTGAACGGATCATCAATAGTTGTGGGTTTGTTTCAGAAGTTCTGACTGTTTATAGTTCACTCACTGCCTACGAGTTAGCCTTGTGACCTAAGTTGCTCATCGCATGTAGGGTAGATTTTTTAACAAGCAACGCAGTCCACAACAGTAGACGCTAAAGCTAAACCCAACAGAATCAGGAGTTACATATGAACAGATTTACCAACAAAACAGTGTTAGTGACAGGTGGCAACAGCGGTATTGGTTTGGCGACAGCCATTCAATATGCTCAAGAGGGCGCTCGTGTTGTGATCACCGGCCGCGATCAGGCGACGCTGGACCAGGCGAAAACCATGATAGGCGCAAACACCATAGCCTTACAGAATGATCAGGGTGATATTAAAGCGGCTGGCGAATTGGCCCGTACTTTGGCTGAGCAGGGCATTAAACTGGACGCCATTTTCGTAAATGCTGGCGTTGCAAAGTTCGCCCCATTGCTGGATATAGATGAAGCTTTGTGGGACCAAACCTTTAACGTCAATGTCAAAGGTGCGTTTTTCACCATACAGGCGCTGACGCCGCTGCTGAATCGTGGCGCCGCCATTGTCTTAAACGGCTCTATTAATGCACATATCGGCATGCCTTCTTCTTCTGTGTATGCAGCCAGTAAAGCCGCGCTGATTTCCTTCGCTAAAACTTTGTCGGCAGAACTGTTGCCATTGGGTGTGCGGGTGAATGTAGTCAGCCCTGGTCCTGTCAGCACGCCACTGTACGGCCGTTTAGGGATGGACGCTGCCCAGCTTGAGCAGATGGCAAAAGCTATTCAGGACCAAATTCCGCTAAACCGTTTTGGTACCTCAGAAGAGCTGGCTAAAACAGTGCTGTTTATGTCGTCGTCTGACTCGGCCTTTATTGTCGGCACAGAACTGATTGCTGATGGTGGCATGAGCCAATTGTAAAATTCCAGGGGCCTGTACCATCAGGCCCTTTTATTTTTTCCCGCTATTTTCCTCTGTTGTCCCAGGGGGCAGTTCCGGCAAAAGCTTCCACCAGAAAGTCGATCATCATCCTTACTTTGACACTCAAATGCCGTCGGCTTGGGTACATGGCCAGTACGTCGATATCCGGTAATTTGTAGTCTGGCAGTAGTGGCACCAAAGCGCCGGAGGCTAAATCCGGGCCTATCAGAAAAGTAGGCTGCCAGATAATACCGGAGCCACAAAGCGCCAAGGCTCTTACCGTATCGCCATTGTTGGTGTGCACCTTGCCTTTCACTTTCACCTGATGAGTTTTGCCGTTGTTGTCGGTAAAATTCCATTCATCGCCCGAATAGGTGTAAGTGATGCATTCATGTTCTTTTAAATCGTCGGGTGTCTGGGGTGCGCCGTGTCGCTGCAGATAAGCAGGAGATGCACATAACACATTATGCGAGCTGGCCAGTTTACGCGCTGCGTGATTCACCGAACCCGCGCGTGAAATACGGATCACCAAATCGTAGCCTTCCTCTACTATGTCAACCACCCGGTCAACCAGCGAAATATCCAGTTCCAGCTCTGGGTAACGACGGCTAAATTCAGGCCATAAGGGCGCCAGATGCAAAATACCAAAACTTAAAGGCGCATTAATTCTAAGCCTACCCCGTGGTTGCATAGCGGCTGAAGACACCAGGGCTTCAGTTTCTGCCACATCGGCCAGTATCGACTTGCAGCGTTCAAACAGCGCTTCGCCACTTTCCGTCAGCGACAATTTACGAGAGCTGCGGTTCAGTAGTCTGCAGCCCAAATGGGCTTCAAGATCATTGACATAGCGGGTGACATTGGCGGGCGAAGTATCGAGCAGATCCGCTGCTTTACTGAAGCTGCCTTTGCTCACCACAGTCATAAAAATTTCGTACGCTCGTAGTCTGTCCATTTCAGCGCCTTCTGTTTATTAGTTCGTTCATAAAAAATGAATGATAGCTTTATATTCGCTGCCTTCATCTACTAAAAGCTATTCACTATAGTAGCAGCCAAGCAGGTCATGTGACCTTGTTTAACTTAAAACTGAGGAATAGATCATGCAAAAATTAACCGGAAAAGTAGCTATTGTCACAGGCGCAAGTTCAGGTATTGGCCGTGCAACAGCTTTGTTGTTTGCCCGAGAAGGCGCAAAAGTAGTAGTTGGTGCGCGTCGTGAAAGCGAACTGGCAAGTTTAGTAGCAGAAATTAAAGCGGAAGGTGGTGAAGCTGTTGCACTGGCAGGCGATGTGATTTCTGAAGACTACGCCAAAGCTTTAGTGGCTTTAGCTGTCAGTCAGTATGGCCGTTTGGATATCGCTTATAACAACGCCGGCACTTTGGGCGAAATGGGCGCCAGTACAGAAGTATCGGCTTTGGGTTTTGCTGAAACTTTGGAAACCAATCTGACCAGCGCATTTTTAGGCGCTAAACATCAGGTGCCTGAAATGATTAAACAAGGCGGTGGTTCAATCATTTTCACTTCTACCTTTGTCGGTTATAGCTTTGCATTCCCTGGTGTTGCAGCTTACGCCGCCAGTAAAGCAGGCTTGATTGGTTTAACTCAGGCTTTAGCATCCGAGTTTGGCCCACAAAATGTGCGGGTGAATGCGGTATTACCAGGCGCTGTTGATACGCCTATGTACAGAGGCATGAATGATAATGCTGAATCTCAGGCTTTTGTTACTCAGTTGCATGCATTAAAACGAGTCGCAACACCAGAAGAGTTAGCCCGTTCAGTGCTTTATCTGGCATCGGACGACTCGTCTTTTGTTACAGGCACAGCTTCATTAGTGGATGGTGGCGCATCCATCACCAGAACCTAAGCTGGTTTGTCGTTTTAGCGAAGCAAAGGAGGTTAGGCCTCCTTTGTTTTTTGAATGTCCTTTCTTTTCAGAATACCCGCTTGAACTTAGCGACCTAAGGCTTTAGTCTGTACCCGTATTTTGCTTTTTAGCCGTTTCAAATCAAGCGAGCGAAAAGGCATGTGGTAGTGACGAAGCATGGAGTGCTGATGGCTCGCAGAAAGAAAACCAATTTGTTGGAAGACTTATTTAATATGGCCGCAGCTTTGCCCTGGTGGGTTGGTGTGACCTTGGCTGTTGTTGTGTTCTGGTATCTCGATTCGCTTGCGGCTCAGCCTATTCCTGTAGCAACGAACGCAGAGCAGTTATTGTCGGGTGTGAAGTATCAGGCCCTGCAGACATTGGGCTTTTATGGCCGCTTTGTTTTTCCCTTCTTTTTACTTGCAGGCTCAGTTGCTTCATTTTTTGCGCGGCGTAAAAGAGTAAAGCTTTTAGCTACTGCAAGAAACACCGAATCCTCCGATCCATTCAGTACCTTGTCCTGGCACGACTTTGAGTTGCTGGTAGGCCAGTACTTTAGGGAGTTGGGTTACAGCGTGGCTGAAACCAGCTTTGGCGCAGATGGTGGCGTAGATTTGCGGGTCAAAGACGGTGCTGAAACTTATCTGGTGCAGTGCAAATTATGGAAAGCCAGCAAGGTTCCTGTCACTGTGGTACGTGAGCTCTATGGTGTCATGATGGCAGAAGGAGCATCGGGCGCTATTGTTGTCACCAGCGGTGAATTTACGCCGGATGCAAAAGGTTTTGCCGAAGGTAAATCTATAGTGCTGGTGGATGGTCGCTTACTGGTCAATTCCATTCGTAACAAAGAACCCACATCTGAATTAAAAGCCGACATACGTTGCCCATTATGTGGCAGCGATATGCAACTGAGAAAAGCTAGAAAAGGCCCCAATACAGGCAACTTCTTTTACGGCTGTAGTCGTTTTCCAGGTTGTAAGGGGGTTAGAGATGCAAGCGCGGAGGTACAGCCGAATTCAGAGATCCGTGCGTAAAACGCTAAATTTTTATTGTTACATCTTTATCTGGAACGGCGGCGCTTTCTGCACGTTGTTGCGCATAGCAGACGAATGCTTTACTCTTCAAGTCAGATGAAGGTTAGCTAGTCAGTGCTTTGAATTTTATCTAAAAACAGTTTTTTCCATAAAAACAACAAATTAAGGATAAATAAAGATGAATAAATTTTTAAAAGCCAGCATCCTGTGTCCAATGTTAGTTCTTGGTATGAGCCAGGCTAGCGCTGCTGTATTTAGTTCAGAGCAGGTTATCGCCAATCAACAATTCAATTTCAACAAGCAGCAAGTATTGTCTTATGTAGACAGTGCAGAAGTGCAGAATAAACTCATTGAGCTGGGCGTAAGTCCTGCTGATGCAAAACAACGTATCGCCAATATGACTGCCGAAGAGCTTAGTGCGCTGAATAGTCAGATGAACGAAATGCCTGCAGGCGGTATTGTTGGTATCGTGGTTACTGTACTGGTGGTTGTGGTTGTCACGGATTTAATGGGTCTGACGGACGTTTACCCTTTTATCAACCCAATTTAATTCGTGAGTTTGATGGTTTTACTACGACAGGCCTGCCTTTTGGCGGGCTTGTTGATTTTACTGACCGGCTGCCAAACGCCGCCACAAACCAAGCTACTACTGGCTGATCCTCCTGCTATCGCTTCTGCGCATCTGATCCCGCACGTGCCATTTTATCCGCAGCAAGAGTATTTTTGCGGCCCGACGACCTTATCTGAAGTTGCTGGTTTTTATGGGCTTAAAAAAGACCCTGCCACTATAGCGCCCACTACCTTTATTTCGGGTTTGCAAGGCACTCTGCAAATTGAAATGTCAGCTGCAACACGGCAACTGGGTCTGGTCGCTTATGCGCAGCGCGGTACTATGAGCCAATTGTTAAGCCTGGTTGCTGAAAACATTCCGGTTATAGTGCTACAAAACAACTCTCTGGCCTGGCTGCCGCAGTGGCATTATGCCGTGGTGATTGGCTACGACCTGCAAAGCAAAGAAGTGATTTTGCATACCGGGGTGACTGAAGCGCACCGTCTGAACTTTTCTACTTTTGAGCGCACCTGGGCGCGTGGCAACTACTGGTTTTTAGCCATGTTACCCGCGGATAAAAGTAGTGCGCAGCTTGAACCCTTTATTTACA
Organism: Rheinheimera sp. MM224; assembly: GCF_947090785.1. Classification (NCBI taxonomy): domain Bacteria; kingdom Pseudomonadati; phylum Pseudomonadota; class Gammaproteobacteria; order Chromatiales; family Chromatiaceae; genus Rheinheimera; species Rheinheimera sp. MM224. The sequence continues at coordinate 3,752,811 of NZ_OX352320.1, read as the reverse complement.
CCAAAGCCAGTCAGGATTTACTCAGTACTCAACAGGTTAATAGCGGTATTACAGCGCTTAAAACCGCAACAAGCCAATGGCCTGATTATTGGTTACCGTACTTTTTATTAGGTAATCATTACTTCTCAAGCCAGCCTTTAGTGGCTGCACAGTGGTTTGAAAAAGGCCTGCCTTTTGCGGAGCAGGAAATATCTTATCTGAACAATTACGCTGTGCTGCTGAGTGAACAAGGTTGCCAGGCTAAAGCAACCACACTGATTGAAGCCGCGCTGAAAATCGCTCCGAATGACAGCAATCTGCTGGATAGCCAGAAACAAATCCGTGAGTCTGAAGCTTCGGTTGCAAAGACTGGCTCCCAATGTCAGCTACAAACAACCAACTAGTAGCTGGCCGTTTGTGCACCTAAGCTTGCTTAGCCAGGAATGCGGGCAATCACCTTAATCTCAAAATCAAAGCCTGATAACCAGGTAACGCCCACTGCTGTCCAGTTTGGATAAGGTGGGGCACCAAAGATCTTTTGTTTTACTTTCATAATGGTGCCGAATTGATGTTGTGGATCGGTATGAAAGGTGGTGACATCGACTATATCGTCAAAACCGCAACCTGCTGCAGCCAAAGTAGCTTTAAGATTCTCAAAGGCCAACTCCACCTGAAGTTCGAAATCAGCTTCAGGGCTGCCGTCAGCATGGCTGCCTACCTGGCCGGAAACAAACAACAGATCGCCAGAGCGAATTGCAGCTGAATAACCATGTTCTTCATAAAGTGCATGTCTGTTGGCGGGGAAAATAACTTCTTTTGTAGTCATGGTATAGCTCTCTTTGTTAATGGGTGATTGGCTGCGACGCTGCCGATATGCGCAGTAGCACAACACAATCCGGATAGTTTTAATGGTCCTGCATGTTGAATTGGTTTAACATACGAGGCGTATGTAGAATATCTCGCATACGCTGCGTATGTCAAGTGGCATACATTGCGTATGTGAAAGGAGTATCGAATGAGTATCCGATTAACAAAGATGGCGGAAAACCGTGAGAAGCTGATTACTGCTGCACGGCGGGCCTTTGCTGAACAAGGTTACGCTGCGGCGTCTATGGATACCTTAACTGCTGAAGCGGGGTTAACCCGGGGGGCGTTGTACCATAACTTTGGCGATAAACGTGGTTTGCTTGCTGCTGTGGTGGACCAAATTGACTCTGAAATGGCTGACTATGCGAAGTCTGTCGGCGCCAAAGCAGAGAATGCCTGGTTAGGTTTATTGGCTGAAGGCGCGGCTTATATAGAAAAGGCGCTGGACCCTGAAGTGCAACGTATTGTATTGCTGGATGGCCCTTCTGTGCTGGGTGACCCATCGCAATGGCCGAGCCAGAATAAATGCCTGCAATCGACCAGAAGCACCATTGAACAGCTGATTGAAAATGGCACAGTTAAACCAGTCGATGCTGAAGCTGCCGCTATGTTGTTAAATGGTGCCGCTTTAAATGCAGCACTTTGGCTAGCCTCAAGTGCTAATCCTCAGGCTATGCTGCCAAAAACGCTGGAAGCATTTAATTTACTGGCTTCTGGTTTTTTGGTGAAAGGCTGATAGAGAAAGAATATCCTTTTGTATCTTCAGAAAACGCTGCCTTCTTAGCAAGACGCTCGTCTTGATGACTCTTGGAGGGGAGATATAAGTTGTAGCCATGATCTTCTGTTAACTTATTGATTTTTAATAAGTGTCATAATAGTGTCAGCTGACAGATGTTGGACTGTCATAGCAAAGTCGTCAGAGGTTCTGGCCTGTCGTGCTGTACTGAGGCCGAACTTAATTAACGGAGAAACTTCCATGAATATTCAAGCTGACCGCGCTATCACGTTTTTTGATTTGGGTGAAGATTGTATACGTGTAGAGTCGTCTTTTCTAACCGGACAAGAGCAGGTATTTGTTAATGATCAACTGATCTCGAAAAAGCTCAGTTGGCGTTATAGCTCAACCCATGCCTTTGAGATTAAAGGGCAAGCCATAGAAGTTAAGATCCGTATTGGTAGTATTTTACGTGGTCCTGTAGTGATTGAGCTTTGGGTTAATGGCGAGAAGAAAGACAGCGATGAATGGGATTTGAAACGTATTATGCAGCGGGCACGGCAACCGGGGTGGAAAGCCTTACTGATGATTTTTCTGTGGGGTATGGTTGGTGCTGTAGTGGGATTCAGCCTGGCCATGCTTTTCAAAGGATAATGTTATGCAACTGAACTTCTTATTGATTCGCCAGTTGCGAACAGACAAAGGCTGGACCCAGCAGCATCTGGCAGACATTTGTGATCTGAGCCTGCGAACTATTCAGCGGGTGGAAGTGCAGGGCATAGCCTCGTTGGAAACCAGTAAAGCACTGGCTGCTGCCTTTGAGGTCAACAGAGAGTCACTGTTGAGTGAGGTCGGTCTTTCTGTTGCTAGCTCTGATATCAGCAAAAAGCCTATCCCCTTGTGGTTACTCTGCGCTACTTTTTTGGCCGGAGTACTTTGTGGTGCATTTTTACTTAGTTTATTAAGTTAGTCTGTGGCTTTACCTAAAACGGACAAGGGCAGCTGATCGTCATACGCTGCCTTGTTACCGGATGATCAAACTCCAATGCTGACGCATGCAACAACAGCCGTGGCGCCATAGCTTGTGTTTCGTCGTTGCCGTATAAATCACAGCCCAACATAGGGTGACCCAGATACTGGCTATGAATACGAAGCTGGTGAGTGCGGCCTGTTTCTGGTGTAAATAACAGCCGGGTTCGGTCTGGCGTGGTTAATCGTTCCAGCACCTGAAAATGGCTAAGCGCTTTTTGGCCTTGGTCAAAACAAACTTTTAAGCGTGGAAATAAGGCTTTGTCCTTACTGATAGGTGCTTCAATGATGCCGCTATCTTGTTTTATATGGCCAGCCACTATGCTTTGGTAGCGTTTTATTACAGTGCGGGCTTGAAACTGCTGGCTTAACAAAGAGTTGGTGGTTTTATCTAACGCCAGCAGCATAACGCCTGAAGTACCCAAGTCGAGTCGGTGTATTAAGGTGATTTGCGGATAAATTTGAGCTAAACGGTAGTGCACAGAGTCGAGGTTCAGCGGGTTTTTACCGGACAAACTTAACAAGCCGCTCGGTTTGTTGATCAGCAGAATATGTTGGTCCTGATACAGCGTTTCAATAGGCTGATGACAGGCTGGGGCAACAAAATTATCTATAACCGTCATCTTGGGTATCCCAACTAAATCTGGCGCAGAGTGTACTTGAAATCAAAGCTTGCTGCCTTGCTTTAACTTGGTGAAAATAGCTGTTTTCAGCCAGCAAGAGCGTTTGACGATGAATTTGGATGAAGCAGAGGACTGGGCCTGGTGTGATGCGCAGTTTGCCGCTATTGAAGCTTATGTAAAAGCGCAGAATATCCAACATGGTGTCATTTGTGACTGGCCTGAATGGTATGCCGCACCTTATGTTGGTTTGTGGGCAGTGGAAGATCCGGCTGATCCGGGTTTTGTTGGGCACTGGATTTTAGCCGGTGATACGACTGGCGTTCAGCCACAGCCTGTGGCTTTTGATTATTTAAGTGCAGAAGATGGTGCTGAGCCTCGTGAAGCTTTAGCTGCCTTTGCCAAAAAATGGGCTGCTTTGGCAGCAGCTGCAGCGAAAGGCACAGCCTGGACTGGCAGTCCGGTACTCAATGGGGATTTGCCACAACAAGCAACGCAGTTAGCCCGGCAGGCGGAGCTGTTAAAGCTTTGGGCCAGTGACGATGATATGTGGGACGAAGACTAAGCAAAAAGTCAGCTCCGGTTAAATAAAAAAGGTCTCAGCAATGAGACCTTTTTTCTACCTAATCCCGTGACCAGCATTAATAAAGTGCTATTACAGCACCATATCTCTGGCAGCTTTGCTTTCCAGTGGTTTGTCTTTTACTGCTGCCGGAATAGCGGCGGCATTAATCACTGGAGGTGGTGTCAGCTGTAAAACTTCTGCTGTGTAGTTCCAGCTTTGTTGTACCTGCTCAGGTGAGTCGTTCAGTTTAGTGCCGTAACTTGGCACTATTTGACGGATTTTCGCCTGCCACTCTGGTGTTGCTACTTTATCTTTAAAGGCTTTTTCTAAGACAGTCAGCATGATAGGTGCTGCAGTAGAAGCACCGGGCGATGCCCCAAGCAGGCCTGCAATACTGGCATCTGCCGAGACGACAATTTCAGTGCCCAGCTTTAATACACCACCTTTTTCTTCATCACGTTTGATAATTTGTACGCGCTGACCTGCCTGCCATAAACGCCAGTCTTGCTTTTTCGCTTCTGGGAAATACTGCTGTAAAGCGGCAAAACGATCGTCATCAGACTGCATCAGTTGGCCTGCCAAGTATTCGACTAACGGATACTGATCAACACCTACTTTGGTCATAGGCCAGATATTGTGGGTTGTGACGCTGCTCAGCAAGTCAAAGTACGAGCCTTCTTTTAAAAACTTGGTAGAAAAGGTCGCGAAGGGGCCAAACAAAATCACACGTTTGCCATCCAGCACCCGGGTATCCAGGTGTGGCACTGACATAGGTGGAGCGCCAACAGAAGCAATACCATAAGCTTTGGCCATATGTTGTTGTGCCACAGTGGCGTTTTCAGTCACAAGGAAAGAACCACCGACAGGGAAACCTGCGTATTCGTCAGCTTCAGGAATACCGGATTTTTGCAGCAGTTTTAATGCACCGCCACCTGCACCAACAAAAACGAACTTAGCGTTTACTTCAGTCACTGTGCCGTCTTTTAGGTTTTCATATTCCACATGCCAGCTGCCATCGGCGTTACGGCTGATTTCCTGCACTTCGCTTGATAGTTTTAACGAGAATTCAGACTTAGTTTGCAGATAGCTGACAAACTGGCGGGTAATTTCGCCAAAGTTCACGTCTGTGCCTAAGCTGCTCCAGGTGGCTGCCAGTTTTTGTTGTGGATCACGGCCAGCCATCATCAGCGGCACCCATTGCTTAATTTGCTCTGGATCTTCTGAATACATCATGCCGCTGAACAGCGGGCTGGCTTTCAGTGCGTCATAACGTTTTTTCAGGAATTTAATATTGTCATCACCCCAAACAAAACTCATATGAGGGGTGGAGTTGATAAAAGACTCTGGGTTTTTCAGTACATTGTTTTTCACCTGCCAGGCCCAGAACTGGCGTGACACCTGAAAGGCTTCATTGATTTCAATGGCTTTGCTGATATTAACCTTGCCATCTTTATCTTCAGGTGTGTAATTCAGTTCAGCCAAAGCTGAGTGACCAGTACCTGCGTTATTCCAGCCGTTTGAGCTTTCTTCAGCGACATTGTCGAGACGTTCAACCATTTCCATCGACCAGCCTGGTTCCAGTTCATTTAACCAGATCCCGAGGCTTGCACTCATAATGCCACCGCCAACCAGCAGTACATCGACCTTTTTCGTTTCTGCAGCCTGAGCCTGCAGCATAGTGACTGTCATCACCAGACTTAACAGCACAGTGCGTGTCTTATTTACCATGGGTGTTCTCCACTAGCTAAAAAGTAAGCCACATGCCGCTCTGTAATAAAGCGTCTTGCTGCGCAGCCGGACAACATGTAGAGCTTGATTGAGATGTCTTAAGGCAGTGCTGAAACATTCGCTGTAGAAAACTCCCCGTGCGAACGCTGGAAGACATCAACGCTGCCTGACAAGCACTATTGTAGCGCAGAGCTCAAAATACAAGGCAATTCAGGGGGCAGAATGCCAGCATAGCGGGATAAAGCCCCTTAATTCGGCGCTATTGGCCTTGTGAGCTGCTTTGTCTGAAGGCCGAAGGTGACAAACCTACCACTCGCAAAAACTCTTTATTAAAGTTGGATTTACTGCTGAACCCGGCTTGTTGCATCACTTCAATCACAGGCATCTCAGGTTCAGCCAGCAATAAACGTTTGGCCTCATGGATGCGCTGATCATTCAGGTAGACCGAATAACTCTGGCCGTACAGTTGATTAATGGCAGTGGATAACTGGCGGGCTGGCAGCTGTAACTTTTTAGCAGCCTGCGGCAAGGTAATACCAAATTCCTGTTTATACAGCTGCTCTTTGCTTACCAGCTGTGCAAAACGTTGCATGATGTCAGCGGCGCGTTGTTGTTCTTCTGCAGTTAAGCTTTTTTGTTCAGGTTGTAAGCCAAGCAGATACATCCATTCCAGCCAGTTACTGCGCTGTAAAGCGGCCAGCAAGGTGGCAATATTCAGCAGGAAAAAGGCGCAACCCGAAACAAAAAGGGCTACCGAGTCCTGCAGTTTCACACCTGCCTGAATTTCCTGAACCACCGCTATTTCACAGCCAATATTGATCAGGGCAATCAGCATCAGACAAGCTAACCAGCGATACGCAGGGGAGGCCAAAGTGCCCAGATGGTGCAAGGCCTGTTTTCCTTGTCGCATCCGAAAAGCGATTAACAGGAAGTACAAAATAAAACTGGCCATGATGGCGAAGTCTATGAAGTCCATCAGTAGTGAGCTGCTGAGCAGTATTACAAACACCAGCGTTCCGGCGACAAAGTGCAAAGCATCAGACCAGCGCAGTTGCGCATCGGGTTTTTGCACCAGGCAAAAATACAGATACAACAAAGGCCCAAGCCACATTGCCACCAAAGGACGCAGCAAGCCTAAGGCACCGGCTTGTCCATGCAGCACAGCAATCAACATAATACTTTGATGGGCATACAGTAGATAGCTAAAGCCAAGCAGACGTTTAGGCCAGGGCCTTAGTGCTGTCATAAACAAGAATTGCGCTGCTAACAGCAGGCAAAGCAAAGTATTAGCGGACTGAATATAAGTAATGTAACTAAGCATCTGATCTGCCTTTTAAATTATGCCTCATCATAGCCCTGACTAAGACGACCTGAAACCTGTTTTTTAAGACCTCGATCCTGTTTTGAGTCGAGCGTCGTTGCAGAAAAGCACAAAGTTGCTGGCAGTTCATCACAACAGGAAACTTTTATGCGCCACTCTTTCATTTCTACCAAAAGCCGTTTTGTCAGTCTCAGTGTTTTGAGCTTGCTGATGGCTACTGCCCCTGTGTTGGCCGAGTCTTTGCTGATCCGTAATGTCAGCATTATTAGTGACGGCATCAGTGGCGACAGCACTGGCAATAATCCACAAGCTTCTGCTGCGCAGGATGTGCTGATTAATAACGGAAAAATTCAGGCTATTGGCACAAAGCTTGGGCTGGCTGACAAGCAGATTGATGCCAGTGGTAAGTATCTGATCCCAGGGTTGATTGACAGCCATGTGCACTTAGATGGCGTGCCTGGCTACAAGGGCCATGATGCAAAAGATGAATCTATGCTGCAACAAGCCAGAACCCAGATGCCACGCAGTTATGCTTATTTTGGTTTTACCACTGTGCTGGATTTAACTGGCGATGCGAATTTTATTGCCAACTGGAACAGCGTACCTGCAGGCCCCAAAGCCTATTTTTGTGCCCCGGTGGTGATCCCTAATGGGTATCCGGCGGTGTTTTTTGGTAAAGAAGGCCAGTTTCAACTGACGGGCAGTCAATACATGTTGTATGACCCGGTTCAGCCTGATGTGTATCCGGCCAGTTTTAACAAGGAAGATCATAGCCCAGAAGCTGTGGTGGCTTTAGCCAAACAACAGGGCGCCCGTTGTATCAAGGTATTTTATGAAACAGGTTTTGGTGCACAACGTAACTTACCAGTGCCTTCTGTGAAGCTAATGGAAGCTGTAGTGACACAGGCTAAACAACAAGGACTGCCCGTGTTTTTGCATGGCAATTCGCAGGCTGCTTATGAGTTTGCGCTCGACACAAAAGTAAATACGCTAGTGCATGGTTTATGGCATACCCATAAAGGTGCAGAGCCAGAGCATAATCACAGCAAACTGAATCGTATTGCCGATTTACTGGTGAAAGCCAATATAGCGGTCCAGCCTACCATTCAGGTGCTTTATGGTGAGCAGGAATTACTGAATCCGGCATTTTTTCAAAACCCACAAGTGCAGCATGCCATACCAAAACAACTGAGCCAGTGGTATCAAACTGAAGCAGGGCAGTGGATGAACAGGGAGCTGGCTGACAACTTTGCACCAGCACAAAATCCGGCAGAGCTGTATCAGCAGATCAAACAGGCTTATCAGCAACCTCTGATGACAGTGCGCCAGATGACGGCAGATTTAAACCAAAGAGGAGCTGTGTTGCAGTTTGGCAGCGACACGCCAAGTGGTCCTTTTTATAGTCAGTTTCCTGGCATCAATGGTCGTTGGGAAATGGATCGCTGGCTGGAAACTGGTTTGAGTTTATCGCAGCTGTTCAGCGCCATGACCAGTGGTAATGCCAAAGCTTTAGGCATGGAAGGCGAGATTGGTTTTGTAAAAGCAGGGCTGGATGCCGATTTGTTATTGCTTGGCAGCAACCCGCTGCAGACTGTTACTGCTTATGATCAAATAGAGCTGGTGATCCTCAAAGGCAAACCACTGCAACGTGCTGAGTTGTCTGCGGCTCAACAGCAATAAAAGCCTGCAGCAGAAACCTAAGCCTGTTGCCACTCTTTCACCAGCGTGGCAATCAGTGCTGCGGCCGGAAGCTCCCGCGCTAAAGCTGCAGCTTGTCCGGCCCATTGCACTGTAAAATCCTCGCTGCCATGTTTAGCTGCGGCAGCAACCAGGGCTTTGGCTGCGTCGTAGGTTATAGGGTAGTCGGGCAGTGGCGGTGCATTGACTTCGACTTCCTGATAAAAACTATTAGGCAAACCCCGGGCTGCTCGGCCTGAGATGACGCTGGTAAAGCGGGTTTGGCTAGCCAAAGGGCTTTTCAGCTTCGCACTGTACAGCGCGTTAGTGGCAGATTCAGGGCAGAGTAAAAAGGCAGTGCCCAGCTGCACCGCACTGGCACCTGCGGCCAGCGTCTGTTTAATAGCTTTGCCATGCATAATGCCACCAGCGGCAATCAGCGGTTTAGTAGTGAGCCCGCTCAGTGTTTGCAGTAGCGTTAAAGTATCAAGTTGTGAGTCGGGTTGCTTTGGATTAAACACCCCTCTGTGACCGCCCGCTTCTATGCCCTGAGCCACTATGGCATCCACGCCAGCAGCTTCAGCCTGCTGTAATTCATCAGGATTAGTCACACAAGCCAAAGTGTAAATACCGGCTTGTTGCAAGGCTTGTACTGTAGCTGCGTCTGGCACGCCAAAGTGAAAACTGACCACTGCAGGTTTTTCTTCCAGCAGCATCTGTAGTACATCTGTAGCGCCCAGAAAACTTAAATAAATCTCTTGCAGTGCTGTAGGTGTTGATGCAGCAAAACGGGCGAAAAAGGGAGCCAGATGCGCCAGCCATTGCTGCTCAACGTCAGATTTTGCAACAGCAGGCTGATGACAAAATACATTGACGTTAAAGGAGTGACTGGTAAGCAGCCTGGTGGCGCGGATCATGGCTCTTGCCTGTTCACAGCTACTGGCACCAATAGCAATAGAGCCCAAAGCACCGGCATTCGAGACTGCTGCCGCCAGCTCTGGTGTCGAAACACCGGCCATAGGCGCCTGAATAATGGGATAGCGGATGCCTAATCGTTGGCAAAACTCATTGTTCATGCTGCTCTCCTGCCTATATGCTGCTGTCTGGGCACTTATGTTACTAACACATGGTACCGGACAGCTTCTGTGGTTTAAAGCTGCGTACTGTTAGCAATATCCTTTAATGCCTTTTTATAAGCTGCCACACTCTGACTGCCGCTGATCAGGTATTGCTGGTTGACAAACATGGCGGGCACCGACTGAATACCCCATTTGCGCACTTGGAGCTGATGTGCACGCACCTGGGGTTTACAGTGATCGGAGGCTAAAAAAGCCGATACTTCAGTGGCATCAAAACCTGCAGAGACAGCCGCTTCTGTTAACACCTTATGATCACTCAGATTTTTACCTTCGGTAAAATAGGCGGTAAACAACGCCTGTTTCAGTTCCAACTGCTGGCCCGACAGTTGTGCCCAATACATCAGCCTGTGACCGTCAAAGGTATTATAGTAGTGACTGCGTTTTTCCATATTAAATTCAAAGCCAAGTTCCAGGCCTCTTTGGGTGATATTTTGCTGATTGACCAGCACTTGTGCTTTGCTCAGACCATATTTGGCGGCGACATGAGCAAATTTTTCTAACCCAGCTGGCGGAGCGTCCGGATTCAGTTCAAAAGGTAAAAAGTGAATTTGGGCATCAAACTGCTGATTTGTTTCCTGCTTCAGCTCCTCTATGGCGTGCTGCAATGCATAAAGGCCTATAACACACCAAGGGCATACCAGATCCGAGATAAAATCAATTTGTAGTGGTTTCATTGTAAAGTTTTCCTGTTGTAATAGGGGTTGCGGATCAACCCGGCCTTTAAAGCCGGGTTTCGTCTGGTGAAGGTATTAACCCGGATTCTGGCGACGGTATTCGGTGGTGGTAAGACCGGCGTACCCCCAGTTATCTGTATCTACTTCTTCAATCACTATGTGAGTCAGTTCTGGCTTTTTCGCCATCACCCGCTGCAGTGTTTCTGTCATTTCGGCTATTACCTGAGCTTTTTGCTCGCGTGTAACGCTGTCTTTGGTAATACGTAAGTTAATAAAAGGCATCGTATTTTCCTCTATGAATGCTGTGGGTTAGGTGGCTTATTAATAAGCCCAAGGCATCAGCACAACTGCGCCTTTGGCTTTGTTTGTGGCAACCAGCTCGTGAGCTTTTGCGGCTTCACTCAGTGGTAACACTGTGTCGACTACGGGTTTAATCACACCGGCCCGCACCTGCTCCAGCCAGACCTGCAAATCTTCAATGTCAGCCATCAGGGTGCCGCGAATTTGTTTTTGGCTGAAAAAGAAGTTACGGATATCAAACTTCACTTCGGTTCCGGCCATAAAACCCATGGCGACCACTATGCCAAAAGGTTTGACTGCAGCTATGGTGTTGCTGAAGCCGTCACCGCCAATGCTGTCGATGGCGACATCGACACCAGCGCCATTAGTCCAGCGGCTTATGGCTTCATTAAAGTCTTCATCTTTGGTGTTGATCAAAAGGTCCACTCCAAGGGCTTTGACGACGTCGGCGGACTCTTGAGTGCGCACTGTAGTGGCCACTTTGGCACCTAAAGCTTTGGCGACCTGAATGCTCATCAAGCCAGTGCTGGATGCACCTGCATGTACTAATACGGTTTGACCGGCTTTCACTTCACCGACAATTTGAACGGCGCGTACAGCGGTCAGCAAAGTGACAGGCAAAGACACCGACTGTTCTGGTGGTAAGCCGCTGGTGTCATGCACCACCCAGGCTGCAGGTACTGTGATGTACTGGGCATAAGTGCCGGTCAGATGCAGGCCAGGCAAGGAGTAACTTGCTGCGGCTGTGGCAGGACGTATAGCTGCATCAGCTGGGTCTTTGGCATAACCCGGCATAGCTATCACTCTGTCTCCGGTTTTAAAACCAGTGACACCCTGACCCAAGCCTGCAATTTCGCCCGCTGCGTCCATACCCAACACATGAGGGAAAGACAAAGCCGGGTTCACACTGCCTTCGCGGATATAGTGATCCAGTCTGTTCACCGTAGCGGCCAGCACTTTGATCAGAACTTGTCCCGGAGCCGGCACAGGGGTTGGCAGTTCCATCAGTTCAAGCACTTCAGGGCCGCCAAATTTATTTATTACTGCTGCTTTCATATCGTCATCTCCATAGAGGACTTTGCTAATGGGCTAGGCTTGTTCCCATGCTGTTCTGATGAACAAGGAGCCAAGCTATTGCAGTAGTGGTTTGACACATCGTCTTCGCCACAGCTGATGACGACTACTATATTTGTGATGTAGAGTTACAAAAATAGGGTTCCAATCACTTCAGTTGATACGTTGTGTAATGAATGCCATAACAAGTGGTGTAATAAATGGGGTAACAAATCATGAAACGACACTTTGATGATATTCAGCTGGGAAGCATTGAATTGTTTTGTTTGGCAGCTGAAGCGGGCAGCTTTAGTGCTGCAGCACTGGAGGCAGGGGTAACGCCTGCTGCTGTCAGCCGATCTATCTCCAGACTGGAAGAACGTCTGGCTGTGCGGCTTTTTGTCCGTACTACCCGCAGTATCCGGCTGACCGAAGCGGGCAGAGCTTATTTTGAGCAATGCCGTCAGGCCCTGACACAGCTGATAGAAGCTGAGCGGGAGGCGATGGGGAAACAAAGTCAGGCGGCAGGAACTTTAAGGCTCAGTTTGCCCACGACTTATGGTCATCATCGCATTTTGCCTTTATTGCCGTTGTTTCGTGCCCGCCATCCTGATGTCAAAGTGGATATTCACTTAAGTAACAGAAACATTGATTTTGTCAGCGAAGGTTATGATATGGCTATTCGGGTCAGAGCTTTGCCGGATTCAGGCCTGATTGCCCGTCATCTGGAAGACGCTGCTTTGGTGGTGGTGGCAACCAAGTCTTATCTGGCGGCAAAAGGCACTCCGGTCACCCTGGATGATTTAGCTTTGCATGACTGCATTCAGTTTGAATTGCCAAGCAGTGGCCGTCGTATTCCCTGGTTATTTCTGGATCAAGACAAAGAACTGGAAATTCTGGCGCAAGGTGGCTATTGCCTGTCGGAAGATGTGTTAGGTGGTGTGACTTTGGCTAAAAATGGCGCCGGCTTATTTCAGACCTATAGATTTGTTGTTGAAAAAGAGCTGCAAAGTGGCGAGCTGGTGCAGGTGCTGACGCCTTATCAGGGCCGATCCCGACCTTTTACTTTGTTGTACCCGCACAACAGGCATATACCGCTGCGACTAAGAGCTTTTATCGATTTCCTGATGGAGTATCGCGCTGTCTGGGCGACTCAATAAATTTTTATCGATTTCCTGATGGAGTACCGCGCTGTGTGGGCGACTTAATAAATTTTTATCGATTTTCTGATGGTGTATCGCACTCAATGGGCTGAACAACCAGCTGTTGGACTAATTCAATCACAGCTTTAAGTTGAGGCTGCTGCATTCGGTCTGGTTGGCAGGAAAACCATAGTTTGACCTGCTGATCGGTTTGGCCAAGCAACTGCACTTCGCCTTTTAGTTCAGCATCCAAAGCACTGCCAGCATGCAATAAACCTATGCCCACAGCACCGGCTATCAGAGCTCTGGTCATCTGTTCCTGATCCACTTTAATGACTTTTTCCGGATAAAAAGCATGGCTTGCGAAAAGCCCTGCCGCAGCACGGCCACAGCATGTGTCCGGTTCTGGTAAGACCCAGGGCAACTGGGCCAGTTGTTGCCAGTCAGGCTGGGTGTCTTTATTCACCCAGGCAGGTGGTGCAGCAATATAAATACCATAGCTGTCCACTTCGATATGATGCAGCGCTTGATCAGGCTTGATGCTGGTATAAAAACCGGCGTCGACTTTGCCTTGCGTTATAGCTTGCTGTATTTCTGCTGAGCTGCCGTAGTGCATGCGGATATCTAACTGCGGGTAAAGCGTTGAAAGCTGATTCAACAGCTGCCCCAGTAATTTCGCACTGGATCCTCTGTTGGATCCCAGCCGGACACAACCATGTAATTCGCCTTTTAAGCGTTTGGCATCCAGCAGCAATTCCTTTTGCAGTTGCAGCAGTTGTTCGGCTTTGGTTAATAAGGCCAAACCCTGAGCACTCAGGCTCATGCCTTTGGCGGTGCGGTTAAATAGCTGCAATCCTAGTTCATCCTCCAGCGCTTTAATATGGGCGCTGACAGCAGGCTGACTTAAAAACAGCAGTTCAGAAGCTTTAGTGATACTGCCTTCGGCCGCTACTGTGACAAAGGTTTTTAGCTGATAAATATCCACACACCAGACTCCAAAAGGCAGAACACACAAGTTTATAGCATAACGAATAACAGACCGGACAAATACAAGCCAAGGCCAAAAACGCTGTGAGTCAGCAGACTTTTCAAGCGGGCTTTTGCCGGTGAAGGTGTTTTGGATGCTGCTATGCCAGAACCTAAGGCGGGTTGCATCAGGGAAAAAAGGAAATACCAAAGTAGCCACGCCCACCAACAGTGCCATCCACAAGCTGGGATTTTGCAGCCATAAACCATCGTTAGGTAAAATCAGCAGCAGCGCAAACAGAATACCAATGACGTAATGACTCACCCAGCCCATCAGGCATTCTGCAGTTTGGGGTGTAGCTTTGCCAATGCTCTGATGCCGGAACACTCCAGATCTCATATGGCCAATCCAGCGGCCGACCAGACAAAAACTCATCGAAGGCACTTTAAACACAGTGCTTAGCAGCCAGACCCATAAATCCATCACTAAAGTGGCTCCAGTGCCAATCAGTATCGCGGCTGTCAGTTGTTGCAGTTCAATCATGATCTAGTGCTCCCGTCAGACCAGGCCGTTTTGCTTAGGCGTGCTAATCACCAAAGTAACCAGTTTGCGTACCAGTGGTGTCACCAGCACTATGGTCGGAAAGGCAATGACAAAAGCGGCAGACCAGGCTTGAAGCCACAGCAATAGCAGGTTATTCACCCAACCCAGATTCAGCGTTGTGATACAAAACGACATCACACCGGACATCAGTAACGACATAAAAAATGAAAATACGTAAGGGCTAAAGCGGCTTGGGATCATTATCATCAGCTTCCAGTATGTGTTTAAGGTTTAGGTGCTTTTGTAAAGCACCGGACAAGACACAGTCTGCTCTGACTCTGATTTCTGATCCAATTGCATCTTTGGAAGGGAGACCTCAGTTTTTCTGAGGTCTTAAAAGAAGGGCAGGCCGAACAGCCAGAGCCTGTAGCTATGATCATTTACTTTAGAGTTTGGATTGTTGTCTGCATGCGCTTTATCAGCTTAGGGTAAAACCTGCATCCACTACTCTTTGTGTTTTTTAATGGGAGGGCAGGAGCACACTCACAGAGTAGTATCCGATAACATATTGACGGCTATGATTCTGCAATGAACAGACAAAGGGTTCAGCTGTCGGAGAACACACCGGTCTGATTGCGGCCCTGAGTTTTAGCTTTATAGAGCACCTGATCTGCAGCTTCGAGTAATTGTTTTTTATCACTGAACTTTTCAGCGCTGGCCAAACCTATACTGACGGTTAACTGACGCAGTGGCCATTCATGATTGGCGACCACCAGTCTTAACTTTTCCAGTGTTTTGTAAGCCGATACTCTGTCTGTGCCAGGTAAAATCAACACAAATTCTTCCCCGCCATAACGGGCAAAAAAGTCATAGTTTCTGCAATGGCGCTGAAACAGCTTGGCTACTTCGCTCAGGGCCTGATCGCCTGCAGCATGACCAAAACTATCATTAAAGCTTTTAAAATGATCAATATCTATCAGTGCCAGCGTAAAAGGCTGACCTGTTCTTTGCCAGCGGGCAAACTCAGCTTCAAACCTCTGATCAAAAGCTCTTCTGTTATTTACCCCTGTCAGTGCGTCCGTCATACTGGTTTGGTGCAGTTGTTCACTCAGTTTTGTCAGCTCCAACATGGCGATGACTTGCCTGGAAAGTGCTTGTAAAGAGTCAATTTGTCTCTGGTTCAGTTGCTTAGGCTGATAATCAAACACACAAATTGTGCCTATGACATAGCCGTCGGGATCAATCAAAGGCGAGCCGGCATAGAATCTGTATTTTGGCCCTTTCGCAACCATAGAATGGGTGTTGAATCTACTGTCTAAAGTTGTGTCAGGTATCACCATCACAGCATCCCTAGCTTCCATGGCGTAGCCGCAAAAAGACTCTTTACGCAAAATAGACTCACCATCAAACCCAAGTTTTGCGATGAGATTAAGCTCAGAGTCGTCAGCCTTTGTAACCATAGCCACTGGGGCGTCACAAATGTAGCTGGCTAACTGGATAATATCCCGTAGGCTTTGGCCAGTAGTTGCAGGTTCTTTTACTGCGGTATCGGTCAAAGTTGTTGCAGCTAAACTAAAAGCCATATATTCCCCCGATGTCTACGCCACTTTTCAGAACACCTGTAAAGAAAAATGATTAAGCCGTTGATTTAACTCTAGCATAGCTCTGTCAGACTTGGGATTATCTCTTTCACAGATGAAAGGAGCAGTCGAATGTGGCTGGCAGGTAAACTACGGAAAGGCGCTTATTTTATCTTCTGACAGATCTGACTTGCCTTAGCAGTCTATCCCTTCAGCCCTGAGTTGTTGCAGCAAAGGCTCAAGCATTGGCTGGTATTTCTGCCAGCGTCCTACTGATTTAGTGTTAATCGCTTGCCGCACCTGTACTTTAGATGCGGTAGATACGGGCGCCTGATTCTGCTCGCTGTGCAGGCATGCTTCTTGCCAACTCAAATCACAAAACTCAAGCAATTCAGTGATCTGCTGCTTCGGGTTCTGCACCAGGTCTTCATAACTTTGTAGCCGGAAATTCGGCAAATTTTGCTGTTGCCAGAACAATGCCAGTTGATGAAATGCGGCATAAAAACGTGCTGTGTGTTTTAACTGAAAGGCATAACGATAATAAGGGCTGCCGAGCGAAAACAAGGCTCTGTAGTTGCCGAGGCAAGTGTCTACCGGATGGCGCATCATGCAGATAATTTTGGCATTCGGCAAAGCACGGCGAATCAAGTCTATATAAAAAAAGTTAAACGGCAATTTATCGATAAAACGCTCTTTGTTGCCAGTGATGACTCTGCTTCGTTCCAGATAACGTTGGCCTAAGGCATGAAAATCCAGTTCTGAAGCCGCAGCTAAGGTGTCAGTATCCAGCACTTTGGCGCTGGTAGTTGCTGTCAGTTCTTTCACGGCTAAACCAAAATCCTGCAATTCACCAGCGGACAACACTGCTGTATGGCTGCTTAGAATACGTTCTACTAAGGTGGTACCTGAACGGGGCATACCCAAAATAAAAATCGGCTCAGCACTTGGGTGTCCGGCTGCGACATCGACAGGTATAGACGCGTTTTGAATGGCAGTAGCAAAGAGCGGTAAATCTTCTTCTACCTGATAAGTTAAGGCCTGCGACTTGATGCGTTTGGCCTGATGTAGCTCTGCCATAGCAGATGGATAATCACTGACGGCTTCATATTCTTTCGCCAGCGCGTGACCTATATGCAGTAGGGCATCGGGCGATTGTAATCTGCTTTTCACTTGCTGCAGTTGACTGATGCGGCTTGATACATCGCTAGTCATCGCTAAATCACTGTAGGCGTAATGGGCTTGATAATAATCTGGTTCCAGCTGCAAAGCTTGCTCAAAGGCTGCTTTGGCGGCTGGGAAGTCGCCAATAAACTTCAGGGATACACCAAGGTTATAAAAATAGCTGGCTTTGTTAGATTGCAGAGCGACGGCCCGCTGAAAATAACTTAACGCCAGTTGATGTAAACCGACACGGCTTAAGGCTACCCCTAAGGTATCTAAAGTCAAAGCCTGTTGAATGTCCTCTGCAGGTAAAGCCTGGGCTATGCTTTTGGCTTTTTCTAAATCGCCGGTCAGACTGTAGCATTTGGCTAAATGCGCCAGATACTCATCTTTTGCATGCAGGCTGACGGCTTTTTCCATTAAACGAATAGATTTATGCACCTGACCATATTCGAGGTTGATCACACCCAATAAAAAGTAGCTGTCTGCGTGGTCCGGCTGATGTTCAAGCAACTGAGCAAGGCAGGCATGTGCTTCTTTTAAACGGCGTTGCTGGATAAGTTGCAAAGCTTGTTGATGTTGTCTGGCTAAGGCCGGGGTCAGGATCTGTGTCATATCGCTCTTAATAATAAGGGCACCAGAGTGCCCTTCAAAAAAACAGTTTTACTACAGCAGAATTTAAATCTCAAACTGATAGTTAAACTTCAAGCCTAAAGTACGTGGGGTTAAAATGTAATGGCCGTAGTTACGTTGTAACGCTGGGTCGTTCACATTCATATCAGGATAAGTCGCCAGACCAATATCCCCTTTATCACGCCGTACTGAAGTAAAAGCATATTTATCAAACAGGTTATCAACGTAAAAGGTGACAGACCAGCCTTCTTCTGCCAGTTTGGCTGCAATATTACTTAAGGCGTAGGCTGGTAAGGTTTCACCATCAGCACGTAAACCCACTTTGGAAATCACATCACTTTGATAGGTTAAACCATAGGTCAGATCCAGCTGTTTACCATCCAGAATTTCGGTTTGGTAATTCAGGCCCAAAGAGAACTGATGTTCAGGTGAACCCGGCAGACGATCGCCATCTTTACCATCGTAATAGTCCTGCAATTGGGTGCCTTGATCGTCCACTACCGCAAACAGGAAAGGCGCATCGCTGGTCAGCTGTGCTCTGGTGTAGGCGTAAGTTGCGTAGGTGCTGATACCATTAGGTAAAATAGCCCGGGCCGATATTTCCACACCTTTGGAGTTCGCAGACGCAGCATTGGTAATGATAGGTTGCTGACCATTGACTGTCGCACCCGAAACCTGTGCATCGTCCCAGTCAACATTAAACACAGCTGCATTAAAGTGCAGTTTGTTTTTAAACCAGGTGGTTTTAAAACCTAACTCATAGTTAGTGGTGGTGTCTGGTGTGAAAATACGCTCGTTTGGTAAAGCGCATACCACTTGTTTGTCATCTGGTAGTGGATCATCACAGAGCGCTACGCCGTTGGTACCTCCAATACGGAAGCCTTCACTAACGGTAAAGTACCCCATGACATCCGAAGTAAATTTATAGTTAGTATTAAATTTCAGTAAGTTACCGCTGTCATCTGCATCTGCTGGTTCGAAAACCAGATTAATAGCGTCGGATGGGGCACCTTCAAAAACCGAGTTATACAAGGGTAAGTCGTATGCTGATTTCGATTTCACATCGTAATCGTAAAAACGAGCACCCACTGTAAAAGCCAACTGTTCATTAAACTGATAACCCAGTTCACCAAACAGCGCTTTTTCAGTCACAGTGGTGTCATCCACAGAAATGTATTCCAGCGCGTCAGGGCGAGGGTTACCAAGGGGCTCCTCTTCGGTCGCCCATTCGGTCAGAACATATTGATCAAAACCCGGTGTGAATTCTCTGCTGTAGCCTTCAAAATCTGATTTATTATAAAAAGCGCCTACAATCCAGTTCCAGTCGCTGTCACCTGAAGACACTAAACGTAATTCCTGTGTGAAGATCTCTTCTTCTTCATCTTCGCGGGTAAAAGCGGAGAATGCCGGAAATTCTTCGTAGCCAAAATCCAGACGCATTAATAAGTCAGTTTGGTCGCGCTGGCCATGTTCTTCTGTGTTGGCTAAACCTGTCGCTGACACCAGCTCGGCAAAACCTAAATCGGCAGTGACTTCCAGACTTAACAGCGAGTTATCAATGTCGTTTGGTTCTTCATACCGATAAGCTGATTCGTATTTACCTACCAACGGTTTCAGCGGGTTAGCTTCACCTAAAGCGTCGTAGTGGGTAATGCCACGGCCTTCAATTTCTTCGTTCTGGAAGTAGTAATTCAAAGTGCTGTCTAACCAGTCGTTTGGAGTCCAGCGCAAAGCGATACGGCCCGTTGTTGTTTTTTCACCATTGGCATCGGCTTTACGATAGATATTGTCGGCGACTTCAGCGTTGTCGCTCCAATCCGGATCGGTCAGTGATACACCTGGTTCACGCACCAGGTAGTTGTAATCTATATAACCCGGATCGTTCAGATAGTTCAGTGAAGCACGTAAGGCTAGCGTGTCGTCAATCAGCGGCAGGTTAAAAATAAAACCACCTTGTTTACCCAGACTGTCACTTTCCGCGGTAGACGATAAATCGCCGAAAATGCTGGCGCTGGTGACGTCCGTTTCTGGTTTATTCAAAATATAACGGATAGCGCCGCCTAAAGTGCCTGCGCCATACAAGGTGCCTTGCGGCCCTATCAATACTTCAACCCGCTCTACATCCACTAGTTTCAGATCCACTGCAGCTGGCAGTTCACCTATGTAAGTGGACACTGTGCCGCCATCTGAGCCAGGGCCAGACGAGTTGGTATTTAAACCTCGCACAATAATAGGAGAGGCTTCACGGCCACCTTGATCGGTCACAGTTAAACCTGGAACCCAACGGGCAATATCCGACAACTCGCTAATGTTTTGCTGGGCAATGACATCATTGTCCAGCGCTGTGATATTCAGAGGTGCTTCCTGCACTGTTCCGCTACGGCGGGTTGCGGTGACGTTAATCACCTCAATTTCTTGTTCTTTTGCTGCCAGATCTTCAGCTACCACTGTACCTGCTGGTACGGATAACACTGAAGCAATGGCCAGCGATAACAGGCTAGGCTGGAAACGCATATAAATTACCTCTATTGGTCGTGCTTTTCTGGTGTTTCATCCGATGTGAACATAGAAAAAACCATAAAACAATAGTTAAACAAACTGTTTGGTGAATTTTAATTCAATAATTAACAAATTAAATTCATTTGCCTGTTTTTGCTTAACTTTTGCTACAGCTCTTTGTTTATCTGTGTCTTGAGGTTTTTGTAGTCGCGGATGGTAGCAAATTGAAGTTATTTTAAAATCATATTTATGCAAATAAAGTATAGGTGATTTATTTTTATTCAATAAGTGAGTAATTTTTGTGCATGAAAGCACAGTTTTTTTGTGTTGCTTGACAGTACGGGGTGAGCATCGGATAACTGGGGTATGTAAGTGCTTTCATTGAGAGGAAAGGATGAGATCAACGAGTATTTTTACCGGCCTGCTGTTTGTTACTGTCGGAATGCTTTCTACTGCAGTGGCTCAGCAACAACCTGCCTCATTCTGCAAGGCTGCAGTTGAAGGTACTCATACACTGGATAAAAAACTGTATGCCGATAAGGTACATGGTTTCTGGCTGGGTTTGAGTATTGCTAACTGGACAGGCTTGGTGACAGAGATGGATAAAATTGGTGGCGAGGGGCCAGCAGGACAGTTTTATACCCGCAAAGACTGGCAAACAAAAGACCAACCCAGTATCTGGGGTCAGGGTATTCCAAGCAATTTATCTGACACTATTGATTGGGTGCTGGCAGACAAAGATGAAGTCTGGGGTTCGGATGATGACAGCGATATTGAATATATTTATCTGAAACTGATGTACGACAGCAAAAAGCCTTTGCTTAGCGCAGAACAAATCCGCGATGGCTGGCTGGCACATATTTACAAAGACTCAGAAACGCCCTTTAAAACCGCCGAAGGCAAACCAGAAAACTTCTTGTGGGTGTCGAATCAGCAAGCTTTTGATTTAATGCAGCAAAATATTCTGCCGCCCTTTACTGGTATGCCAGCTTATAACCCGCACTACGATATGATTGATGCCCAGCTCACCACTGAGCTCTTTGGTATTCTGGCACCCTTTCGGGCTGATATAGCCTCCAAACTAGCCTATTTACCTATACGCACCACTGCTTATGGCGAAGCTGCCGATATCGCCAATTTTTATGTGGTGATGCATGCGCTGGCCGCAGGCGTAGATCCAGCCAAAGCTATACAACCTCAATTACTGCAAATCGCAACACAGGCCCGTGCTGAATTACCTTCAAATCAGTACCCGGCCAGGATGTTTGATTATGTCTGGTCTTTGTATCAGTCCGGTATTCCATGGGAAGCAGCCAGAGACAAGTTGTATCAGCGATATCAGGTGGAAGCTAAAGATGGTTATGAAATTACCGGCAAGAAGCTGTATTGCAATGGCTGTTTTGCCGCAGGTATTAATTTTGCTGCCAGTTTAGTCAGCTTATTTTATGGTGAAGGCGATATGCAAAACACCATTAAAATAGCGGTGCTGGCGGGTTGGGATTCGGATAATCCGGCCGCAACCTGGGGTGGACTCTATGGTTTTATATTGGGAAAAACCGGAGTGGAACAGGCTTTTGGTCGCAGCTTCTCCGACAAGTTTAATATTCATCGCACCCGCAAAGGTTTCGCCAATAACGGCATAGATAACTTTGATCAGATGGCGCTGATGGCAACAGCTATTGTTGATCAGGTGGTGGCTCAGCATATGGCTGTGAAAACGACAATAATACCAGTCGCCGGGTGCTGGCATATTCCTGCTTTTGTAGCGCCAGCTGTCAGCCCTTTGTAATCTGGCTAAACCCAGATCACAGCTTGCTGATTTTATCCGGATCTCCTACCTTGTGCACAGTTTGAATTATTCAGCTTGATAAGCTCAGGTTTAGTTATGTCCGACCATTTTGCGATACAGCTTCGGGAGCACAGCCACTGGTTTGTGGCTTTGTCAGCCACTCAACAGCAGCAGTTGATAGCTCATGCCAGACTGGTGCAACTTGGGGCAGGGCAACGTTTATTCAGTCGTGGCGATGAGTTTGATGGCATTTATGTGCTGTTGTCCGGCGCTTTGCTGATTGCTGGTGTACACAGCTCAGGCCGCGAAGCTTTGCTGACCATAGTGGAGGCCGGTGACTGGATAGGTGAAATTGCTTTGTTTGACCGCAAAGCCCGCACTCATGACGCCACCGCCAGTGTGGCTTGTCAGTTGTTACAGCTGAATAACTCAGCGTTACAGCAATTAGTGCAACAAGACCCGCTCTGGTGGCAACGTTTTGGCCAGTTATTGACTGAAAAAATGCGGCTGGTGTTTCAGGCGCTGGAAGATATGAGTTTATTGCCTGCTTCAGTGCGTCTGGCCAGGCGTTTAGTGATGTTATGTCGTTTGCATCAGCAGGATGAGCGTTATCTAATCCCGGTGCAGCAGGAGCAGCTTGGACAATTATTGTCTTTATCGCGTCAGACCATTAATCAATTATTGCAACAGTTGGTAGCAAGCGGCGTGATTCAGACCAGCTATGGCGAAATTGAAGTATTAGATTTGAAGCTGTTAAAACAAGCGGCAGAGATAACCGTTTAGCGACTGCTTAAGATTGTCGGCTGCCCGACAGTGTTCCGCCCGGTTTTGCCTTAGAGTGTTTTTTTCACTGAGGAGAACCCTATGAAAACCTTATCAGAACATTTAATTCAGTATGCCCATTACCACCGAGACCAACGTAATATTTACACCCACTTTGCTGGTATCCCGCTGATTGTGATTGCCTTGTTTAGCTTATTGTCGTTTGAGATAGTCGCTGGTATCACAGCCACTCATCTGTTGCTGGTTGGCTCTTTGCTATTTTATTTCCGTTTAAGTTTGAGTATGGGGCTGGTGATGCTGGTGTTTAGCCTGAGCTGTTATGCTCTGGCGCTGCAACTGGTTGCACTGAACAGCACCACAGCCTGGTTAGGTAGCTCTGTTGCAGTATTTGTGTTGGGTTGGGCGCTGCAGTTTATCGGGCACTATTTTGAAGGTAAAAAGCCAGCTTTTGTCGATGATCTGGTGGGGTTATTGATAGGACCTTTGTTTGTGATGGCAGAGCTGTTGTTTTTGCTGGGGTTTACCAAATCACTGCAACAGCAAATTGATCAAAGCGCCGGACCTGTGCATTAAGTACCTATTCCACCTTTATTGTTAGGCTACCTTTATTGCCAGGCTGCCTTTATTACTAGGCTGACTGGGCCAATGGGCTTACACTAGCCGTATTGTGAATAGTGGTTATGTAAAGCGCAGGAAGTTGTGATTGTGGATTTAATACCGGGCCGCGCTGATTTGTGGTTTTTACCTTTGGGTGGCACAGGCGAAATTGGCATGAACCTGAATTTATATGGTCATGCCGGTTTATGGCTGATGGTGGATTGTGGTGTGACTTTTAATAGTCCATTGCAGCCCAATAGTTTAAGCAAAGCCGATGTAGTGGCTGCCGATCCGGCTTTTATTGCCAGACAGCCGGAGAATCTGGCTGGCATCATTATTACCCATGCCCACGAAGATCATATAGGTGCTTTGCCAGCACTTTGGCCTCGTTTTAAATGCCCTGTTTATGCCACAGCTTTTACTGCTGAAATTCTGCGTCGTAAGCTCGCCGAAGTTGGGCTTTTAGATAAAGTACCTATCATTGAAGTCAAAACCGGTGACACTAAACATATAGGCCCTTTTGCGGTACAGTTTCTGGCTATCACCCATTCCATTCCTGAACCGCATTGCCTGATGATCCGCACTGAAGCTGGTTCTGTGTTTCATACCGCTGACTGGAAAATAGATGCAACACCTATGACAGGGAAAGCTTTTAAACCTCGTGTGTTTCAGCGTTTAGCTCAGGAAAATGTCACAGCTATGGTCTGTGATTCGACTAATGCGTTGCGGGAAGGCTTTTCAGTGTCGGAAAACGACTGTTACCAGGCTTTGTTGCAGGTGATAAGCCAGGCGCAGGGCCGGGTGGTGGTCAGTGGTTTTAGCAGCAATGTCGGGCGTTTAATAGCGCTTGGTCGGGTGGCGAATAAAACAGGCCGCTATATGGCGCTACTCGGCCGCTCTTTACAAAATATGGTGGGTGCTGCACGGGCTACAGGGCACTGGCCAGAGGATCTTCATCTGATTGACGCCAATGATTTAGGCTATTTACCCAAAGCCGAAGTATTAGTGGTCGCGACCGGCAGTCAGGGCGAACCTAAAGCCACTTTAAGTCGGTTAGCCGCTGATATGCAGCGTGAGCTGTCGCTGGAAAGTGGTGATTTAGTGATCTTTAGCTCCATTATTATTCCGGGCAATGAAGCTTTTATCGAAAAGCTGGTGCAACAATTTCAGCAACGTGACATTCAAACCTTACAAAGCCACGACACAGACTTACCCATTCACGTTTCAGGGCATCCATGCCGCGGTGAGCTGGAATTATTGTACAGCTGGGTCAAACCGCAAATCGCTGTGCCAGTGCATGGCGAAGCGGCGCATATTGAAGCTAATGCTCAAGTCGCACATCAAGCCGGAGTGCCGATTCAGCTGACAGGCTTAAATGGCGATTTGTATGTGCTCGCACCTGAACCTCGTATTTATAAACAAGTGGTTAAAACTGGCCGCATTGCCTTATTAAGGTCCTGATATGCAGCTGCAGTGGCTTGATTCCATTAGTAAAGTCAAAGCAGCGGACTGGAATGCTTTATTCCCGGCTGACTATCCTTTTAGCCGTTATGAGTTTTTACAGGCGCTGGAGCTGGGTGGCAGTGTTGGTAGCAGTTCAGGCAGAGAAACCGGCTGGCTGGTGCGGCACTTTGTCGTTTGGCAAGAGGATAAACTGATTGCCGCTGTGCCTGCTTATATCAAATTGCATTCCTATGGCGAATACCTGTTTGACTGGTCTTTTGCCGAAGCTTATCAAAACTATGGCCTGGAGTATTATCCTAAGTTATTGCTGGCTATCCCTTTTACTCCGGCTGAAGGGCCACGTTTGGGGCTAGCTGCCGGTGTGGATAAAGCACAAGTGTTGCAATGGCTGCAGCAGGGTGTCGGTCAACTGAACCTGGCGTTGCCATTAAGCCATCTGCAATGCTTGTATGCCTCACCTGACGATCAGCAGGCTTTTCGTGAAGCAGGTTTTATCGAACGTTTTGATGTGCAATTTTTATGGTCCAATCAGAACTTTCAACACTTTGACGATTTTCTGGCAGTGCTTACTGCACGCAAACGTAAACAAATGCGTAAGGAAAGATCTGCGGTAGCAGAGCAGGGGGTTGTGCTAAAAACCTTAAGCGGCGCCGATTTGGATTTAGCATTCTGGCAGCAGTTTTATGGATTTTACTGCGACACCTACCAAAAGCGTTCCCGCCATAATGGCTATTTAACTGCGGACACCTTCTGGCGTTGGGGTCAGACTATGGCAAATCAAATAGTTATATTTGCTGCTTTTGTCAATGACCAGATGGTGGCAGCTTCTTTGTGTTTCCAGTCAGATACCAGCTTGTATGGCCGCTATTGGGGCTGCAAACAGGACTTTAGCTTCCTGCATTTTGAATGCTGTTATTACAGCGGTATAGAGTATTGCATCAAACAGGGACTGCAATTTTTTGATGCCGGAGCTCAGGGCGAACATAAGCTGCAACGTGGTTTTGCACCAGTACTGCGGCATGGTTTTTATCGATTTACTGAAAAAGCAGAGCATAAAGCGATCAACGAAGCTATAGCCCGTTACTGCCAGCAGGAGCAACGGGCTTTAGTGTTGTATCAGCAGGAAGCACAAGACAGCCTGCCTTTTGCCAACCGGACCGATATTAAGCTTTAGGGATAGAATCAAAATCCGCTGCGCTATGACGTTCCGGCAGCTGCTCGTGGGCTTCACCCCAGTTGCGATTCACCTTCACCGCGCGTTTTGCTGCAGGGCGTGCATCAATTTGTTTGGCCCAGCGCTGCAGGTGTTTATAACTTTGCACATCCAGAAACTCAGCTGCATTGTACAACCGGCCTAAAGCTAAACCGCCGTACCAGGACCAAATCGCCATGTCGGCAATGCTGTATTCATCGCCTGCGACAAATTGATGTTTAGCCAGTTGTTGATCCAACACATCCAACTGACGTTTTGCTTCCATCGCATAACGATTGATTGGGTATTCGTATTTTTCCGGAGCATAGGCATAAAAATGACCAAAGCCACCACCGACAAAAGGTGCGCTGCCCATTTGCCAGAATAACCAGTTCATCACTTCAGTACGTTTGGCTACCTCTTTTGGTAGAAACGCACCAAACTTTTCAGCCAGATAAAGCAAAATGGAACCCGACTCAAACACCCTGATGCCAGTGCTACGATCAAATAAAGCCGGAATTTTACTGTTCGGGTTCACTGCAACAAAACCACTGCCGAACTGGTCGCCATCACGAATACTGATCAACCAGGCGTCGTAATCAGCAGCTTGATGGCCAGCCTCCAGTAACTCCTCCAACATTAAAGTCACTTTGACACCGTTGGGAGTGGCCATTGAATACAGCTGTAAATCGTGTTCGCCAACAGGCAAGGTTTTGTCATGGGTGGCGCCAGAGACGGGTCTGTTCACACTGGCAAAAGCGCCACCATTTGGCTGCTCCCATGTCCAGACTTTTGGTGGGGTATAAGTGTTGCTCATAGCATCTCCTAGTGGGCAATCAATAGTGAAATTCAGTACAGCTGTTGTTAGATATTGGTTTGCTTGAGTCGTATTGCAAGGGTATTCGTTTTTGTTTTAACGCTGGTGCGTGTTCTGTCGTACAGACGAAGCAGTGTTCAAAGTCCAGGCTGAATATCCTTGTGGTTAGCTGGATATTGCTATGAAAAACTTCACACTTTTTTTGTCTTCTTTAACTCTGGCTGTGTTGAGCCTTGCCCCTTTGACTGGCTGTAGCTCCCCTCGTCAGAATGTACAACAAAGCGTTGAACCTGCAGAGCAAATTGGCAGCGTCCGATCCATTGAAATTATTGCGTTGGACAACCGCAATTCAGGTGGGGGAGCTGTGCTGGGTGCTGTATTAGGTGGTGTTATTGGCAATCAATTTGGCAGTGGTTCAGGCCGAAGCATAGCAACAGGAGTTGGAGTGGTCGGTGGTGCTATGGCTGGTAATCAGGTTGAGAAAAACAATAAAACGGCAGAGGAAATTTATCGTGTGACTGTGGATTTTGACAACGGCCGCACTCAAATCTTTGATTATCAGCAGATTGGCGATTTACGCCGTGGTGACAGAGTACGGGTTGCAGGTTCACAAATCTATCAGCTGTAAAGGCCGGAACTTGTTGCATCAAGGCTCCATCTGTACAATTCGCATTTTTCAGCAGGTTGGGATCAGATGTTTAGCCTTGAAACTTTAGCGCAAACTACAGCGCCATTAAGCCGTATCAATCTCTCTGCTGGCCTGAGTGAGTTTCCTGCTGAGTTATACCGTTTTGCTGACAGTCTGGAAGTTCTGGATTTATCCGGTAATCAGTTGTCGGATCTACCTGCTGATTTGCACCGTTTTCAAAAGCTGAAACGGTTGTTTTTAACAAGTAATAAGTTCAGCCATATTCCTGCTGTATTAAGCCTTTGCCCTGCTTTAGTTATGGTAAGTTTTAAAGGCAATCAGTTAACGCAATTTGCTGAAAGTTCTCTGCCGGAACAGCTGGAATGGTTAATTTTGACAGACAATCAGCTTACACAACTACCGAATGACTTCGGTCGTTATACGAAACTGCGTAAAGTAGCGATGGCTGGCAATCAACTATCTTCGTTACCTGATTCAATGCAGCAGTGTCATGATTTGGGTTTATTACGATTGTCGCTGAATCAGTTTGAGTCTTTCCCTGACTGGTTATTTGAGTTGCCAAAATTAGCCTGGCTGGCGCTGGGTGCAAATCCTGCTTGTCCTGTGCCTGAAGCTCTGGATATGACTGCTCATAGTTTGCCTGATTATCAGTTGTTAGAAAAACTAGGGGAAGGCGCTTCCGGTGTTATTTATCAGGCGCGTTTTGCGCAAGATAACGAGCTGGTCGCGTTAAAGCAGTTTAAAGGCTGGATCACCAGTGATGGTTGCCCCAAAGATGAGATGAATAATTACCTGAACGCAGGTGAGCATCCAAATCTAATAGCCGTCAAAGCAAAACTAACAGACTGCGATTTACCTGGTTTAGTGATGGAGCTGGTGCCAGCGTCTTTTTCTGTACTGGGGCAACCCCCTTCTTTTGACACCTGCACCCGAGATACTTTTACCCAAGGCCAAAACCTGACGCTGTTGCAGCTGAAACAGCTGGCTGAGCAGGTAGTCAACGTGATGGCACATTTGCATCAAAAGCAGATAGTTCATGGCGATTTGTATGCCCACAATATGCTGGTGAATGAAGAACAGCAGTTGTATCTGGGCGACTTTGGTGCCGCTACTGCGTTGCATTCTTTGCCGCAACATCAGCAACAGAACTTCTGTGCGCTGGAAGTGCGGGCTTTTGGCTATTGGTTGCTGGATATGCAAACTGTGCTGTCTGTTGATGAGTCGTCGGAATTTGAGCAAAGATTTGCAGCTGTAGTGCAGTTATGTATGCAACAGAAGGTCAGTAGCCGCCCCGGGTTTCGGCAGTTACAGGTTTTGTTAAATGAACTCTGAGCTTTTTAGCATCAGACTCTGAACCGAACCTTCTAGTGGTTTCGAAAACTAAATCATCTTGTTACAGAACTGGAGTATTGGATAAGTTCTGGCTACAGTAAAAGGCCATGGAGTTTTTTCTGTTTGGGTAACATGGAAGAGGTTGAAACAGACTTATGCCTTTTAAGATCTTGATAGTAGACGATAGTCAGGTGTGCTTAATGTTGACCAGAGGTTATCTGCAGTCATTCAGGCCGGACTGGAGTTGTTCAACGGCAGACAGCGCCGAAGAAGCTATGGCATTGATAGAACTACACCACTTTGATGCCTATTCGCTGGACTATAACTTGCCAGGTCGTAATGGTCTGGAGCTGGCCCGATGGATCCGAAGCCGTGATCAGCAGTGTTTTATTGGTTTATTAACCTCCAATATCATGAATTATGTCGAAGATCAGGCGATCAGCGACAATATTAACTATTACCGAAAACCCGCTAAACCTGATGTGATACAACAGTTTGTGAACGATATTGAACGTTATACTCTTTGTACTTGAAGCCACAGCTTTGTTGACCGCGCTACTAGCCCCAGTCACATAGGACTACTATGCTCCTGGGGTCTCGCTCGCTTGTCGCCTCGCCGTAACTCCAATTACTTTGGGTATATAAAAGAGCTTATTTTAATAACTTAGTGAAATAAGCTTTGACACTGCTCTGAAAACCTATACACTGGCCTTGCTTTGTTAGTCTGTTCATTATTTATGCACCACAACGAATGTTACTGTTGTTTTAGTACGTCCTGTATTCATAAGTTAAAACATCTCTTACAGCACCACCGCCTGAAACCAGGCTTATTAATTTAATTAAATACAGGTATATACCATGTCTAATACAACTACCGGCACAGTAAAATGGTTCAACGAAACTAAAGGTTTCGGTTTCATCGAACAAGCTTCAGGTCCAGACGTTTTCGCTCACTTCAGCGAAATCTCTAGCACGGGTTTCAAAACTCTGCAAGAAGGCCAACGTGTACAGTTCACTGTAACACAAGGTCAAAAAGGCCCACAGGCTGAGAAAATCGTTGTTCTGTAATTTCTAATTACAGTTACCGGAGTTAACAGATTTAATCTGATCCCACCGGTCACAACACAAAAAAAGGCAACTGCATCGCAGCTGCCTTTTTTTATGGGCGCTATTCAGCGGTCGGAGTCAGATGCGCTCGGACAGCTTTGCCAAACTGTCAGTACAGCTGGGCTAAATGCTGTTTAAGTTCGTATAGTAACTACATTACATGTTCTATCGGACTCTTATGAGCGATAAATCCGCTAAATTACCCCGTCAACCTCTGGCTCGTTTAGGAGGATTAGCTTCTCTGGCTGGTCGTATTGCCGGCTCTGTACTGGTAAATGGGGCTAAGCAGTTGGTTCAGGGGCAAAGTCCAAAAGCCAGAGACTTGTTATTAACGCCTGCTAACCTGATGCGGGTGAGTGACAAACTGGCGCAACTGCGCGGTGCTGCGATGAAAGTAGGGCAGTTATTGTCGATGGATGCAGGCGATCTATTGCCGGCTGAACTGACAGAGATACTGGCCAGGCTGCGCTCGAATGCCAATCCTATGTTACCCAAAGAGCTGGGGCTGGTGCTGCGAGCAGAATTGGGTGAGCAGTGGCAGCAGCATTTCTCGCAATTTACCTTTGTTCCGTTAGCTGCTGCTTCTATTGGCCAGGTGCATCTGGCGCATCACGACAATGGTCACAAACTGGCTGTAAAAGTACAGTATCCCGGTGTTCGGCAGAGTATCGACAGCGATGTGGATAATGTCGCCTTGCTACTCAAGCTCAGTGGTCTGGTGCCTGATGGTATCGACTATCGTTCTGTACTTGAGGAAGCAAAACTACAACTGCATCAGGAAGCTGATTATCTGCAAGAGGCGGCCTATTTGCAGCGTTACCGGGTTTTACTTGCTGACGATAACCAATTCGTACTGCCGCAGTTGTATCCAGAACTTTGTACGTCACAACTGATGACCATGAGTTTTGTTGAAGGTGTGCCGGTAGAAGCGCTGGAGCATTATCCGCAGCCAGTGCGTGACAAGGCAATGACGCAGCTTTTTGCTTTGTTATTTCGGGAAATTTTTGAGTTTAAGCTGGTACAAACCGATCCCAATTTTGCCAACTACCTGTATCAGCCTGAGTCTGCGAAACTGGTGCTGCTGGATTTTGGCGCCTGCAGGGATTATCCGGAGGGGATCAGTCAGGGTTATCGTCAGCTACTTGGCGCAGCAGTTCAGAATGATCTGCCTGGCATGGAACAAGCAATGCGGCAGATTGGCTTTTTTAGTCAGGATATTTTACCTGAACAAAAACACGCCATATTGGCTTTGATCCAGCTGATTTCTGAACCTGTTCAGCACAGCACTGCTTATGCGTTTGGCCAGACTGATTTAGCACAACGAGTGCGCAAGGCAGGGACTGCGTTGAGTATGCAGCAGAATTACTGGCATACACCGCCGGTTGCCGCCATATTTTTGCATCGCAAAATGGCGGGTTTATACCTGCTTGCCGCAAGGCTTAGAGCGCATGTGAATGTCAGGCAGTTATTGGATCCTTATCTGGCTGGATAAGTGATTGTCTGGCATTTTTCAGCAGTTGCAAGGTGGTCACAGGATCTTGTGCTTTGCCAAACCAGTAGCCCTGACCAAACTGGCAGCCAGCAGAGAGTAAAAACTCCTGTTGCGCCTGGGTTTCCACCCCTTCTGCAACTAGATCCAGCCCCAGCGCATTGGCCATAGCAATAATTGCACTGGTGATCTGACGATCGCTGGTATTTTCAGGTAAGGTCTTGATAAAACTACGATCTATTTTCAGACTATTAATAGGTAAATGCCGTAAATAAGACAACGAAGAATAACCAGTGCCAAAATCATCTATGGCCAGACGGATGCCAAGCTGACGCAGCTTTTGCAGCATCTGCTGGGTTTCAGCAGCCCGCTCAGGCAACAGGCAACTTTCAGTAATTTCCAGTTCCAGCAGCTGGGGATCCACATCAGTTTCAGCAAGGATCTGTTTTAACTGAGGCAGAAAAAGCGGATCTGCCAGCTCTTTCGCGGAGATGTTGACAGCGACAGGCACAGCCAGTGTGGACCAGAGTTGTAGCTGATAACAGACTTGTCGCAGCACGTGCTGGCCCAATTGGTGGATCAGTCCTAAGGTTTCTGCCATGCCAATAAAACGCTCTGGAGCTATGTAACCTAGCTCCTGGTCTTGCCAGCGCACCAGTGCTTCCAGGCTGTGTAATTGCCCTGTTTTTAAATCCACTTTAGGCTGGTAGTGTACTTCTAATAATTGCTGTGACAACGCCTTGCGCAGCGCTTGTTCCAGCTGCAAAGCCTGATCATTACGCTGACCAACACTCTTGGTGTAAAGACTGTATTTATTGCGGCCTGACTCTTTTGCCTGGTACATGGCCGCGTCAGCACATTTCAATAGTTCGTTTGCCGTATTGCCGTGCTGTGGATAAATACTGATGCCGACGCTGGTGGTCAAGGTCAGTTCGTTGTGTTGGATCTGAAAAGGCAGATCAAACTGAGCCACTATACGTTGTGCCAGCTTTTCGACTTCTTCCAGGCCGTCGCATTCAGGCACAAGCATAGTAAATTCGTCACCACCCAGGCGGGCGACAGATTCACCGGCTCTGCTGACTTTTTGCAGGCGCCTTGCGACCTGACGCAAAGCTTCATCTCCTGCCTGATGACCTAAAGTGTCGTTAATCCGCTTAAATAAATCCAGGTCGAGAAAGAGCACAGCCAACTGATGATTGTGGCGTTTGGCATTCGCCAGCGCCTGTTCCAGTCTGTCCTGAAATAAACGGCGGTTAGCAAGGCCAGTCAGTTCATCAAAGTAAGCCAGTTCATGAATTTTTTGCTCACGTTTTTTGCGCTCTGTAATATCGGAAAAAATAGCGGCGTATTGATTAATAGCGCCGTTTTCACCCCGTACAGCGCTGATAGACAGCCATTCAGGGTAAATTTCGCCATTTTTACGTTTATTCCAGATTTCGCCCTGCCAATAACCTTGCTGCTGCAGTCGTTGCCACATCAGCTGGTAAAAGTTATCGTCGTGTTCGCCTGAGCTTAACAGCCGTGGAGTCTGACCTATGGCTTCCGTCATGCTGTAACCCGTCAGCTTACAAAAGCTTGGATTGACCGATTGAATAATACCGTTGGCATCGGTGATCATCACAGCGTCGTGTGAGGCTTCAATGACTTTGTACGCCAGACGCAAACTGCTTTCAGAGGAACGCAGAGCCTTGTCTCTGGCCTGCAATGCAGCTTTTAACTCACTGATATACAAATGTTCCATATTCAGCAGTATGTGATTGTGGGACAACAAACCTACAGGCTTACCATAAGAGTCGGTGACACCAAGATGGCGAAAACCCAGCTCACGTAACAGTCGCACAGCCTGTAATAAACTGCTGTGTAATGGCAGAGTCAGTAAAGGGCGGGTTGCGACTTCAGCTAAAGTACAAAGGGTGCGTTCTGTCGCGACAAAGTGCACCAGATCACGTTCTGTGATTATGCCGTATTCCGCGTCTGCAAGCAGATCCTGATCAAACTTGACTATGGCGGCGTCACGCTGAGTTTGCTGCATCAGAATGGCGGCTTGCGCTACTGTTAGATCCGCCTGAAGCAATAAAGGTAACTCCACCAGAATAGAGCTGATGTCGCGTAGCATTAAATAATGCTCCAGCGGCTGCTGATGAATAAGGTCGGTTTGCGTCACTATGCCAACGGCTTTGTGTGCTGAGTCTGTGACCAGTAAACGTCTGACGCCTTTTTGCTTCATCAGAGCTGCAGCGTCACTGGTGGTGCTTTGATCGGGCACAGAAAGTACAGGGCAGCTCATCACCAAGGATATTGGCTGCTGTACTAATGCCGTATCAGCCAAATCCAGTTTTTACAGTCCGACTCAGTTCAGATCTCAAGAATAAGCTCGCCTTTTTTAACCAGAATGCAGCTGATGTTATGATGCCGCATCAGGCTCGCTGTCTGTTGCACCGAAGTTTGAGACTTACAGCACATTAGTTTTTTTTGCAACACCTGTGCAAGGTCTGGCCAGATGACAAAGGGGGCAAGGCTCTGTGACGACTCCATACGTATAGGTGTTCCTTTTTCAAAGAAATAAAAGGCCATGCTAGTGCTTTACACGACTTTGGATCTTTATCTGAAACAACAGCTGCAAACTTAAGCTAATGCTGAATTAGAGCTCTGAATGTAACTTTTAAGCGTGATTTTACCTAATTTTAGAAATCGATTACCTGATTATATTTCTAATAAATTCAATGCATTGATATTTATTCATTTGCTGTCTGTGAAAAAGTTTTGGTAAACGTTTACCTTGAGTGTTATAAATGCACCGTGCACTGCTGATCCCGCACAAAAAAATCAGCCTAGCGCATAAAAAAATAACAATTGATACCGACAGGGGTAGGAAATGACAGGCAAATTCAAATTGACCGTTGTAGCTTTAGCTATAACGCAAATTTTTGCTATGCAGCATGCACAAGCGCAAAGCGAAGAAAATACCACTCAACAAAAAGCAAAAGAAGCTGAACAGCAGATTGAAACCATTGTCGTTAAAGGTTTTGGTGCCACGCTGAGCAAGTCTTTAATGCAGAAAAAGTTTTCAGAATCAACGGTAGAAATTATCTCTACCGATGACTTAGGCCAATTACCTGACGTGACTATCGCTGATTCCTTAGGCCGCTTGCCTGGTGTAACGGCAGAGCGTGATCGGGGTAATGCCAGCAGTATTTCTATCCGTGGTTTAGGTGCTCGTTTAAACGCTGCCACCATGAATGGCCGCGAAATTGTCAGCGCTGAACCAAGCCGTGACGTACGTTACGAACAATTTCCTGCCGAACTGATTAACTCAGTTGAAGTGTACAAAAGCCCAATGGCCAATAATATCGAAGGTGGTATTGCTGGTTTGGTGAATATGAACTTCATCAGTCCTTTGGCGAAAGACAAACGTATGATCAATATCAGCGGCCATATGATGGATTATCAGTTAGCTGATGATATTCCGGGTGCTGATGGTTCAGGTGAAAAAGCCAGTTTTTCTTATGTTGATCAATGGGCAGATAACTTTGGTGTGGTCTTCGGTTTAACTTATCAGGACCAACCTTCAGTTCAGCGTGAAACGGCGTTTTATTCCTACAATAAAAACCCTGCCGAACAAGGTGATGTGAATGGTGACGGTATCAAAGAAGCTGCTCCATGGGGTGGTAAAGCCGGTACTAAATCAGGTAACAACGAACGTGTAGGCAGCCTGATGATCCTTGAGTGGGAACCTGTTGATACAGTGAACCTGAAATACGATTTGTTCTACTCCAAGTTTGATATTGAAGAACGTGAAGACCAGTTTATGTTTGATGGCTGGGGTAACTATCAGGACGCAAGTACCTGGGGTTACAACAACTCTGCCACTACACCAACTATTGTGACCCGTCCTGATGGCTCGCAGCAACTGACTGGCGGTGGTGTGTTATGGGGCGCTCATACTGCCAATAATGCTACCTGGTTCCAGCAAAATGATCTGTTAAGCACTGGCTTAAAAACCACAGTCACTGGTGATGTCTGGACTTCCACTTATGATGTAGGTTATTCCGAAGCCAGTATTGAATCCCGTTGGGTCAATATTGTGTCTAATTATGTTGGACCTACACCTTTGGATATCAGCTGGGCTAATGTTGGCGGTCGTTTGGCGGTTAACGCTGGTCCAAATGTGGGCAATCCAGAGTTTTATCGTATTCAGGATGCAATTGAGAACCCTGATAACCCTTCGAGAATGAATGTTGACGGTGATCGTGATTTAACAGATGAAATGGTCACCTTGAAAACCGACTTTGAACGCAGTGTCGACTGGGGCACTTTTGAGACTTTAGTGCTGGGCGCTCGTTATAGTGACCGTGATAAAAACAACGATGTCCTGAGCTGGTCACAATTGCCTGTAGATAGCTCTGTTAGTGGTTATGGTTACAGCTACGCCATTGGTGGTGATTTTATTGCTCCTAACCTCTATGGTATGAAAGATTGGGGTTCAGTGGTAAATCAAGCCTTTGGAGGTATTGATGAACGCAGTGAACACACAAAAAGTGCTACGGATTTAGCAGATAACTGGCGAGTGGAAGAAACCAATACTGCCCTTTATGCCATGTTAAAAATGTCGGGTGAGCTTGGAGATTTACCTTACACAGGTAACGTAGGTGTGCGTGTAGTACAAACCGATTCAACGTCCTCTGGTTATCAGTTGCTGAATGGTGTGGCCTCTCCAATTTCAATGGATCACGATTACACCGAAGTATTACCTTCACTGAATATGGTGTTTAGCCTGACAGAAGAAGCTCAGGTGCGTTTTGGCTTGTCACGTGCTATTTCACGTCCGCCATTAATTGAGATGCGTACCGGTTATCAGTTTAATACCTCGACGACAGTGAATACGGCGTCAAGCGGTAACCCTACATTGGATCCATTTGTTGCTGATCAAATCGACTTAGGTTTTGAGTACTACTGGGCCAGCGATCGTGCTATGACGATTTCTACCTTCTTTAAAGACTTAAAAACTCATATAGGCACCACCACAGATGTAGTGGTTATGGATGGTATTTCTTATGACTACAGTCGCCCTATCAACGGTGATGGCGGTCAAATCAAAGGTTTAGAGCTGATGTATCAACAAGCTCTGACTATGTTGCCAGAACCATTTGATGGTTTAGGTTTTTACGCTAACTACTCATTAACTGACAGCAACGTCACTGAGTTTGTGCCGGAAGATAATCCAATGCCTTTAGGTGGTTTATCCCGTCACGTCGGTAACCTGACCTTGTGGTACTACAAAGCTGGCTTTGATGCCAAGGTGTCTTACAACTACCGCAGTGCGAACACTCGTGTGGGTAGCTGGGAACCTACTGAAATCACCAGAGCTCAAGCTGAGCGTACTGTAGATGCCAGTTTGTCTTATGAAGTCACTGAAGCCTTTAAGGTCATGCTGCAAGGGCAAAACCTGACCAATGAAGAAGCTGTGACCTATTTCGATAACGACCCAAGCCGTCCGGCTAACTTCACTGAGTGGGGCCGTCGTTTCCTGTTAGGTTTCTCTTACTCTATGTAAGTGGCTTGTGATTCAGCATATAAAACCCGGCCTTTGGGCCGGGCTTTTTGAAGAAAACCATCTTCACGGAAGCCATACTGATGTCGTTATCTCCCTCTCATATTCTGCTGACCGGTGCCTCATCGGGCATAGGCCGAGCTTTAGCTGTTGCTTTAGCGGCTCAAGGTCACCGCTTAAGTTTATGTGGTCGTGATCCGGCCAAATTAGCTCAGACCTTAGCTTTATTGCCACAGGGCACAACAGTGTTCAGCGAGTCTTTTTCAGTGATAGAACCAGCCGCCATCAATAAGTTTTGCCAACAGGCGAAGCAGCAATTGGGCGACGTGGATGTACTGATTAATTGCGCTGGTGGCAATAGCAGTCGTAGTGCAGCGACAGAGCCGGATTGGTCTGCGATAGATCAGATGATGCAGCTGAACTTTTATGCGCCGCTGCATTTTATCCAGCAATTGGTGCCCGCTATGCAACAGCAAGGTAAAGGCATGGTGCTGAATGTACTTTCGACCGTCTGTTTATTTTCCAACCCTGGTATTTCCGCCTACAGCGCCAGTAAAGCCGCTCTTGATAGCTACAGCAAAGTGCTGCGTAAAGAGCTAAACGGCACTGGTGTGAAGGTGTTGTCTGTGTATCCGGGTGGGGTAGATACCGAATTTCGTGTTGCCAGCAGACCGGATTATTTGTCTGCAGAAGACGTGGCGGACGCCATTCTGCTGATGCTGGCAAGCTCTGCCAAAGCTCATATCCACGAGCTGGTCGTCAGGCCTGCGATTGAGACTAATTTTTGCTAAGTCCTGTGTCGTAAAACAGGCGTATTAAAAGGAATTCTCCAGTGTTGAAGTACTTAATACAATCTCTGGCTGTGTTGGTCTTGCTGCTACAGTTTGCGTGCAGCCCAGTCACCCTCTCATCAAAAGACGAGCAGTCACCGAAAGTTGCAGTAGCAACAGAGCAGAATTTAAATGCAGGCTGGTTGTTTTATAAAAGTCAGTCCACTGATTTAAAGGCCCAACCAGAAGACTGGCAGCAGGTCAATTTACCTCATACGCCACAGATTGAGCCTTTGCTGGTGAACAACCAATGGCAGGGGTTCGCCTGGTACCAAAAGTCTCTGACCATAGCGCCAGAGTGGCAAAACAAACAGCTGCTGATCCGTTTTGAAGCAGCGATGAACCATGCACAAGTCTGGTTAGGCGATAAACAGATTGGTGAGCATCTGGGCGGCTATTTGCCTTTTACTATTGATTTAACGCCTTATGTCACTTCGGGTCAGACTTATCAACTGACAGTAAAACTGGATAACAGAGACAACGAAGTCACAGGGCCTAAACCTTTGGCTCAGCTGGATTTTAATACCTACGGTGGTTTATACCGCGACGTACGTTTACTGATTAAAAACCCTGTGCATATCACAGATGAAATGTTGGCGAATGAAGTTGCTGGCGGCGGTATTTTTGTCACTTATCCAAAAGTGGATAAAACAGAATCTGTTATAGCAGTAAAAACTCAACTGGCGAACACCTCAGCGGCAAGCGCGGATCTGGAACTGGTACAGCAGCTGTTTGCCGGTGAGCAATTAGTCACAGAAGTCAGCTCAGGCTTAATTCAACTGGCGGCTGGAGCTAAACTGGATCTACAGGCACAATTGACTGTAACCAAACCAAATCTGTGGAGTCCAGCCAGTCCGTTTTTATACCAGTTACACACGGTACTGAAACAAAATGGCGAAGTGATTGAGCGTCAGCAGCAACAGATAGGTATCCGCAGTTTTGCCTTTAACGACAAACATCAGTTGCTGATCAATGGCGAGCTGACCTTTTTACGCGGTGTAAACCGCCATCAGGAATACCCTCATGTGGGGTATGCCACTTCACCTCAGGCCGATTACCGTGACGCAGTAAAAATTAAATCTGCTGGTTTTGATTACGTCCGTTTATCACATTACCCACATTCCAAAGCTTTTATGCAAGCGGCGGATGAACTGGGTTTAGTACTGATGAATGCCATTTTAGGCTGGCAGTATTATCAGCCAACCGAAGCTTTCCGTGCTCAGACTGTTCAGAGTTGCCGTGATTTAATCCGCCGTGACCGCAACCACGCCAGCGTATTGGCCTGGGAATGTTCACTGAATGAATCTGCTATGCCGGAAGAATTTGTTGCGACCTTGCATAACACAGTCAAACAAGAGTTCCCGGGAGCTTATTCTGCGGGTTGGCAGCATGGCTACGACATGTACCTGCAAGCGCGTCAACACCGTCAGATGCACTATGAAACGCCAACTGTACCTTACAATGTGTCTGAATACGGCGACTGGGAATATTATGCGCAAAATGCCGGTTTCAATCAGGACAGCTGGGGTGATTTAAAAGAAGAAGCCCGTACCAGCCGTCAGTTATTAAGCCATGGTGAAGCACGTTTATTACAGCAAGCCCGCAATTTACAGGAAGCGCATAACGACAACCTGACGACTCCTGCTTATGGCGATGGCTACTGGGTGATGTTTGATTACAACAGAGGTTATGCCAATGATCTGGAAGCATCCGGTATCATGAGCATTTACCGTTTGCCTAAATACAGTTACTACTTTTACCAGAGCCAGCGCGCGGCTTCAGAACTGTCTGACAAGTATCAGTCTGGCCCTATGGTATTTATTGCCAGTGAATGGCAACTGGGTTCCAGCGCCAAAGTGCGGGTATTCAGTAATGCTGAAGAAGTGGAACTGTATTTAAACGGTGTGTTAGTCAGCCGGAATAAGCCATCTACAGATAAGTTTTCTACCCATTTACCGCATCCGCCTTTTGAATTTGACTTAAAAGAGTTCAAGGCCGGGCAGTTAGTGGCAAAAGCTTATATCGCAGGTAAAGAAGTGGCGACTCATCAGGTGACGACTCCTGAAGCTGCTGCCAGCTTAAAGCTGACAGTCGACACCAGTGGTGTGGCGCCTGTGGCTGGTGATTTAGTCTTTGTGTATGCACAAGTGCTGGATAAAAACGGCCAGCTAGTGCCGTTAAACAATCAGATCATTGAATTTAAAGCCAGTGGTGATATTGAAGTGATCAACCCTGAACCTGCTTTTACTGAACAAGGCAAAGCCGCAGTCTTAGTGAAACTAGGTGCTGAATTTAGCAAAGCTAAGCTGGAAGCCAGTTCAAAAGTATTGGCTATTCAAAGTGAAGTCTTAGTTTTTAACGTCAAGGAGTAACTGTATGCGTATTTTAGTCACGGGTGGCGCAGGTTATATAGGCTCTCATACTTGCCTGGAGTTACTGAATTCTGGCCATCAGGTGGTGGTGGTCGACAACCTGAGCAACAGTAGTGTTGAAGCGCTAAAGCGGGTCGAGCAGCTGACAGGCCAGAGCGTCCAGTTCTATCAGGCTGATATCCGTGATGAAAACGCGCTTTCTGCTATTTTTGCCGCTGAAAAAGTGGATGCAGTCATTCACTTTGCCGGTTCTAAAGCTGTTGGCGAATCTGTCGCTAAACCACTGTTTTATTATGAAAACAATGTCAGCGCTTCAGGCTTACTGATGCAGGTGATGTTGGCACACCAGGTCAAAACACTAGTGTTCAGCTCCTCTGCCACAGTGTACGGCGAACCTGTGTCTTCACCAATACGGGAAGATTTTGCGGTGCATCCTGAAAGTCCTTATGGCCGTTCTAAGCTGATGGTTGAACAGATGATGTCTGACCTGGTGGTGGCTCAAAGTGATTTCAGTGCCATAGTGCTGCGTTACTTTAACCCTGTAGGCGCACATGAGTCGGGCTTGATTGGTGAAGATCCAAATGGTATTCCAAATAACCTGATGCCTTTTATCAATCAGGTGGCCATAGGCCGCAGACCGCATTTATCAGTATTTGGTGATGATTACGACACGCCTGACGGTACCGGTGTGCGGGATTATATCCATGTCTGTGATTTAGCTTCAGGTCATGTCAAAGCTTTAGAAACTCTGCATCAGAATGCGGGTTTTCATGTGTTTAACTTAGGCACTGGTCAGGGCGTTTCTGTGCTGGAAATGGTCGACGCTTACCGTCGTATTTCTGGTCAGTTGATTGCGTATCAGGTAACGCCACGTCGTCCTGGCGATATCGGCTGTTATTACGGTGACCCGTCTTTAGCGGCTGAAAAACTTAACTGGAAAGCGGAACGTGGTTTGGATCAGATGGTGGCGGATAGCTGGAACTGGCAAAAAATGAATCCTTCAGGTTATCCGAAGAATTAAGAAAAGGTTGGAATAGTAAATGTCTGAATTTAATGCAAAAGATCATCCGCACCGCAGATACAACCCGTTGACGGGAGATTGGGTGTTGGTGTCGCCACACAGAGCAAAAAGACCATGGCAAGGTCAGATTGAAACTGCAGCCACAGAGCAGAATCCATCTTATGACCACAGCTGTTTTTTATGTCCAACCAACACCCGTATTTCCGGTGATCTGAATCCTGACTATAAAAAGCCTTATGTCTTTACCAATGACTTTGCCGCTTTAACTGCAGATACACCTTTTTATCAGCGCTCAGATGATGATTTATTTGTATTAAAAGCTGAACGCGGTACCAGCAGGGTGATTTGTTATTCACCGGATCACAGCCTGACCATGCCAGAGCTGAGTGTTACTGATATTCAGAACATAGTGGAAGAATGGATCCGTCAGTACAAAGACTTATCCAAAACCTACAACTGGGTGCAGGTGTTTGAAAACAAAGGCGCTATTAACGGCTGCTCCAATCCGCATCCTCATGGCCAGATTTGGGCCAACAGCACAGTGCCTACCTTGCCAGCCAAAGCCGACACAGAGCAGCGTGAGTATTTAGCTAAACATGGCAAAAACCTGTTACTGAATTATGCCTCTCTGGAACAACAAAGTGGCGAGCGTACAGTGGTTGAAAACGATCACTGGATAGTTGTGGTGCCATTCTGGGCCAGCTGGCCATTTGAAACCCTGGTATTGCCAAAAGCCCATGTACGCCGGATGGAAGACTTAACCCCAGAGCAGCAAGCTGCTTTGGCCGATATTCTGCAGCAAATCACCATTCGCTACGACAATCTGTTCCAGTGTTCATTCCCTTATTCAATGGGCTGGCATAGTGCGCCTTATCAGAATGAACGCGGCGATGCTGGCGCTGAGACGGTAGAAAGCATCGACCACTGGCAGCTGCATGGCCATTTTTATCCGCCGTTATTACGCTCTGCCACCATTAAAAAGTTTATGGTTGGCTACGAAATGCTGGCCGAAACCCAACGAGATATGACTCCTGAACAGGCCGCTGAACGCTTAAAACAGCAAAGCCCTGTGCATTACAAACAGCAGAGCAAGGTTTAATACAGATGCAATTAGTAGAACAAGTACAGCAGGCATTTGCCGAACATTATCAAACTCAGGGCGAATTTGCTTTCAGAGCGCCGGGCCGGGTTAATCTGATTGGCGAACACACAGATTACAACGATGGTTTTGTATTGCCATGTGCTATTAACTACGACACTGTAGTAGTGGCAACACCACGTAATGACAACAAAGTTCGTGTGCTGGCGCTGGATTATCAGCAGCAAGTCGATGAGTTTGAACTGACGTTTCCGCTGGAGAAACATCCAGAGTACCAGTGGGCAAACTATGTCCGTGGCGTGGCCAACAGCCTGATGCAAAAAGGCTTTAACCTGGTCGGTTGTGATTTAGCTATCAGCGGCAATGTGCCACAAGGTGTAGGTTTAAGCTCTTCAGCTTCATTAGAAGTCGCTCTGGGCCTGACCTACAGCACTTTGGCGGGCGTTGAATTATCCAGCCGTGACAATGCACTGAATGGTCAGCATGCAGAAAACAACTTTGTCGGTTGTAACTGCGGCATTATGGATCAGCTGATTTCTGCGCAAGGCAAAGTCGCTCACGCTTTATTGATTGATTGCCGCAGCCTCGACAGCACGCCTGTATCAGTGCCCACAGATATGGCTGTGATGATTATCAACTCCAATGTAAAACGTGGCCTGGTCGACAGCGAATACAATACCCGCCGCCGTCAGTGTGAAGAAGCTGCAGCCATTTTTGGCGTCAAAGCCTTACGGGATGTCAGTTGGAATACGTTTGCTGCTAAGCAGAGCGAACTGGATCCATTAGTTGCCAAGCGTGCCCGTCATGTCATTACCGAAAACGATAGAACTGAATTAGCTGCCAAAGCTTTGGCCGATCACGATATTAAACTGTTAAGTCGTTTAATGGCTGAATCTCATTTGTCGATGAAAAACGACTTTGAAATCACAGTGCCTGCTATAGATGCGCTGGTCGAAATGATTGGCAACATGCTGGGTGATACAGGTGGCGTCCGTATGACAGGTGGTGGTTTTGGTGGTTGTGTGGTGGCTTTAGTGCCGCAAGGCCGGGTGGAGGACATTCGTGCTTTGGTAAACCGTGAGTACCCGGCACAAACAGGCTTAACCGCTGGTATTTTTGTCTGCACCGCCAGCCAGGGCGCAGAGCAGATTTTGGCATGAACCTCGGCCCAATAGCCTTAAA
The DNA here is from genome assembly GCF_947090785.1 of Rheinheimera sp. MM224. Taxonomy (NCBI): domain Bacteria; kingdom Pseudomonadati; phylum Pseudomonadota; class Gammaproteobacteria; order Chromatiales; family Chromatiaceae; genus Rheinheimera; species Rheinheimera sp. MM224. The sequence goes on along the minus strand of NZ_OX352320.1, from coordinate 3,709,345 downwards.
TAAAGGCACAGGTTTAGAAGTGGAGTTGTTGCCTTTTGGGGCAACAATCCGCTCTATCCGCCTGTTTGGCCAGGAGCTGACGCTGAATTATCCGCAAGTGGCGGATTACCAAACAGACGAGTTTTACCTGGGTGCTACCGCGGGCCGGGTTGCCAATCGTATTGCCAAAGGCCGGTTTGAGCTCAATGGCGTCGCCTATCAATTGGACTGTAACAATGGCCTGAATCATTTGCATGGGGGTGTGACTGGTTTTAACCGTCAACTTTGGCAAGTGCTAAAACAACAGCCTGATTCGGTGCAATTGTATCTGCGCTCTGCCGATGGCGATCAGGGTTATCCTGGCGCTTTGCAGGTATGGCAGCAGTTTCGTATTGTCGATCAACAGCTGGAGTTATCCTTCTTAGCTTTGTCCAACAAAGACACAGTGCTGAATTTAACCAATCATTGTTATTTCAACTTGAATAACGACGGTACATCTATCGAAAACCATCAGTTGCAGCTGACAGCAACCCATTATTTGCCGACAGATGAGCATGCTATTCCAACCGGAGAGCGCCGTGCTGTGGCGGGCACTACCTTTGACTTTAGTCAGGCTAAATTAGTGGGGCCTGCGCTTAAACTGCAGGACCCTCAGCTTGCACTGGCGAATGGCTTTGATCACTGTTTTATCTGGCAAGGTGCTGATGCTGCAGAGTTAAAACTGATGGCGCTGTTAAGTTCTGAGCAAAGTGGCCGTCAGCTTGAGGTATTCAGTACTCAGCCCGGTTTACAGCTCTATACAGGTAACTTTCTGGCCTCACCTTTTGTTTCACGACTGGGGATTTGTCTGGAAGCTCAAGGTTGGCCTGATGCTGTTAATCAACTTGGCTTCCCTAGCACTCTGCTCAAAGCAGGTGAGTTGTATCAGCAACAAATAGTGTATAAATTCAGTTAGCTAAAAACTGGTAACCATAACAACAAGACATGCCCGGCTGTTCTGGTGTTGCAGCGCAGCAACAAAAGCGACGGGTAAAACAGGGTAAGGATAAAAATGACCTTAAGTAATTTAGATTTGGTGATTCTCGCCATTTATGTGCTGGGCCTGCTGGGTCTGGCGTATTACATCTCCCGGGAAGAAAAGGGACATAACAAAGACACCAACGACTATTTTCTGGCCGGCAATACCTTACCCTGGTGGGCTATTGGTGCGTCCTTGATCGCCGCGAATATTTCGGCTGAACAAATTATTGGGATGTCGGGTTCTGGTTATGCCATAGGTATGGCGATAGCGGCTTACGAATGGATGGCAGCTATTACGCTGTTATTAGTTGGTAAGTTTTTCCTGCCAATTTTCCTGAAGCGTAAAATTTATACCATGCCGCAGTTCTTGCAGCAGCGTTTTGACAACAGAGTGCGCACCACTATGGCGCTGTTCTGGATGGCGGTTTATGTCTTCGTCAACTTAACTGCAGTGTTGTGGTTAGGTGCTTTAGCTATTAATACAGTTACTGGTGTGGATATGACCACCAGCATGTTGTTACTGGCCACTTTATCTGTAGCTTACTCTTTATATGGCGGCTTAAAAGCTGTGGCTTACACCGACATTATCCAGGTGGTATTGCTGGTCGGCGGTGGTTTGTTCCTGTCCTTTATGTCGTTGGATATGTTAGGTGCAGGCAACGGTTTATGGGCTGGTTTTGACCGCTTATTAACTGAAGTGCCAGACAAATTCGATATGATTTTAACGCCGGACAGCCCCCATTATGTCAGCTTACCTGGCTTGTCTGTGCTGTTAGGTGGTATGTGGATTATGAACCTGAGCTACTGGGGTTTTAACCAATATATTATTCAGCGCACTTTAGCGGCAAAAGACTTAGCCGAAGCGCAAAAAGGTATTGTATTTGCGGCCTTCCTGAAAGTGTTAATGCCTGTGATCGTGGTTCTGCCTGGTATAGCCGCAGTCTTGCTGTTACCAGATTTAAGCAAGCCGGATCAGGCGTATCCACAGCTGCTGAGCATGATGCCATCTGGTATTAAAGGTTTAATTTTTGCAGCTTTAGTGGCAGCTATTTTATCGAGCCTGGCGTCGATGACCAACAGCGTCGCGACCATTTTCACTATGGATATTTACTCTCAGTTTAAGAAAGATCAAAGCCAGCAGCATTACGTCAAAGTAGGCCGCATTGTCAGCCTTGTGGCTTTGGTGATTGCAGTCTTTACTGCTAAGCCACTGCTCGGCGAATTCGACCAGGCCTTCCAGTATATTCAGGAATTTACCGGCTTCTTCACACCAGGCATTGTGGTGCTGTTCTTATTAGGTATGTTCTGGGCTCGCACTACAGCAACAGCTGCATTAGTGGCGGCTATCAGCTCAGCTGTACTGAGCTGGATTTTCAAAGTGGCTCTGCCAGAGATGCCATTTATGGACCGTGTAGGTTTAGTTTTCCTGAGCTGTTTAGCCTTAGCTGTGCTGGTGACTTTGTTCCAGCGTCAGGGCAAACATCCACAGGCGGTAGAACTGCGTGATATCAGCTTTGAAACCCGTCCAAGTTTTAACTTGTATTCAGTGTTGATCACTTTGATTGTCGCTGCCTTTTATATTACCTGGTGGTAACAATGAAGCGGACTTTTTCTTCTAAGGCCTTTCTTTGCACAACAGTAGCAGCGCTTTTTAGCGCCGCTACTACGGCCAATCCGGTTTCTGTAAAAGACGGTGTAATGCAGTGGCAAGACGGTTCTGAAGTTGCACTTTTTGGTGTGAATTACAGTGCGCCTTTTGCTTACGGTTATCGCTCTATTGAACGTCTGGGTGTTGATCACCGCGCTGCCATTGACATGGATGTGGACCATATTGCCCGCTTAGGGTTGGATGCTTACCGCGTACATTTATGGGACAGATTGCTGGCCGATAAAGACGGAAATTTGCAGGACAATATTCACCTGCAGTTATTTGATTACCTGCTGCTGCGCTTAAAAGAAAAAGGCATCAAGGTGATTATTACCCCTATCGGCTGGTGGGGCAGTGGTTACCCTGAGCCGGATCCGGTGGAATATGGTTTCTCTACTTTTTTCAGTAAAAGCCAGATGAACCAGTCGCCAGATGCCATTGCTGCGCAGAAAAACTATCTGACTCAGCTGTTTAAGCACGTCAACCCGCTGACCGGCAAAAGCTATCAGCAGGACGACAACATTATTGCTTTTGAGATCTTTAACGAACCTAAACACGAGATCAAACCAGAGCAAAGTGCGGCTTATATTGAAGACTTAATCAGTACCATTCGTGCAGCTGGTGTGACTAAACCTTTGTTTTACAACACCAGCGAGCAGGGGGACGATCAGCCTTTTGCCAAAGCCTTATGCAATACCAGCATAGATGGCGTGTCTTATCAGTGGTATCCAACAGGCTTGGTCAAAGGCAGTACTATTCTGGCGAATATGTTGCCTGCGGTAGCGCATTACACCAATCCTTTTGCGGGCATCAGCCAATGTGCCACTAAAGCCAAAATGGTGTACGAGTTTGATGCGGCCGATGTAGCAAGCTCTGTGATGTACCCTGCTATGGCGCGAAGTTTTCGTGAAGCTGGTTTTCAGTGGGCAACGCAGTTTGCTTATGATGCTGCGGCTGTGGCTCATACCAACTCTGAATACAACACTCACCATCTGAACCTGTTGTATACGCCTTCAAAAGCCATCAGCTTAAAAATTGCAGCTGAAGTGTTCCGTACGCAAAAGCGTGCTGAAAAAGTAGCGGATTATCCGGCCAGCAATAGCTTTGCTGCTGTGACTCTGGATTATCAGCAGAATTTATCTGTGCTTAACACTCCAACGCAGTTCTTCTACAGCAACAGCACCCAAACACAACCAAAAGCTGCAGCTAAACTAAGCAGTATTGCAGGTGTTGGCTCGTCTTCTGTGGCCAAATACAGCGGCTCTGGTGCTTATTTCCTCGATAAAGTAGCAGATGGCGTCTGGCGACTGGAAGTCTATCCTGACTTACTGACACTGCAGGACCCTTATCAGAATTCCAGTTTAAGCCGTGAAACAGGGCGTTTATATCCTGCTGCTCAGCAATTAAAACTGACGCTTGCTGATTTGGGCAAAAGCTATCAGCTGAAAGGTTTGAATAGCGGTAATACAGCAACTGCATCTGCCGCTGATGGCGAAGTGACAGTGCGCCCCGGTGTGTACTTACTGACTGCCAAAGCAGCGTTGGCACAGCAGTATGCCAATAAAGTCGAGACAGATTTTTATCTGCCAAAACAGCAATCAACAGAACTTGCTTTGGTGCATCAGAATCAGCGTCAAACCCACTTGGGCGACCCCTTTAGTTTTGAAGTTGATATTGGTGCTTTGGTTAAACCGCAGAAAGTGCAATTGATGTTGCGTTATCTGGGCGAGAGCAAGTTTACTGCTTTTGATATGCAACCAAGCCCTGATGTCAGCAGTCGTTACCAGCTCGCTATGCCAGCGGACTGGACTCAGACGGGTTTGTTGGAATATGGCTTTGTGGTGACTGCAAATGGCAAAGCTGTGACTTTCCCTGGTGCTGCTGCGGGCTCGCCACAGGACTGGGATTTTGTCAGCAAAGCACCTTACTGGACGGTGGCTCTAAAACCACAAGGCCAGCCTGTAGCGTTATTTGATGCAACACTGGACAGACAAAACAGCCTGTATCCAAAAGATACCACTGTGACTCAGCGTTTTGTGGCCGACAGTTCAGGTGCAGGTTTAGCTTTGCAACTAGGTGTGGATTCTTTGGAAACAGCTAAAGCGGCAGCTATCCTTAAAACCACTTTGTCTGCCGATAACAGCCTGCTAAAACGTAACCTGAAAGGTTATGACACAGTGGCGCTGAAGATCCGTGCGGTCAAACAACCGGAACAGTTGAAGTTCGCAGTGCTGGATAAAGACGGCATAGCTTACGGCACAGAGCTGAAAGTGGGCACTGACTGGCAGTATCTGTTAGTTCCGCTGCATAAGTTAAAGCAAACCGACACCTTGCTGACTCAGGCATACCCTATGTTTATGCCCGTCTTTGCACCAAGTACTGCGCCAAGAGGGGCACCAAGCGTTGCAGCTGGTTCAGGCCTGAAGCTGAATGAGCTGAGGCAGTTGCAAGGTGTACAGCTGATGTTTAATCAGAGCGCCTACAGCGCGGCAGAGGCGAAAGGCTGGCATGGAGTAGAACTTGCGGAAGTGAGTTTGATCCAAAAGCCATGATGGTTCGGGCATTGGATTAAATCATAGACGGGTGGGGATAAACCCCGCCCCTACGTTTTGTGTATATAATCTTTTGCATTTCATCCTCAGCACAGGAGTGCTATGGCAAAGCCACTGCACCAAAGCACAACGTCTGATACTTCTGCTTCGACATTAAAACTGACTGCGGTGTCAGGAACCCAAAAGCTGGCGCTTGGCGCCGGCTTTTTTGCTATGTTTTTTGCTCAGCAAAGTGTCAGCGTACTGGCTATTCCTTTTTATCAGATGACCTTAGGGGTAGACCCGTTTTTACTGGGGCTGGCTCTGACTTTACCGCTGTTGCTTGGTACTTTATTAGGCCCTTGGGTTGGGCATTTATCTGATCATCATCAAAGCCGCTTTGGCCGCAGACGGCCTTTTATTCTGGTCGCCAGTTGGGCCTGTTGTCTGTTTTTTGGTTTGATTTGGATGGTACCCACAGGCTGGGGTGAACTGGCGCATCTATTGTATTTTGTTATTTTCTCTCTGCTGTTTTATGTTGCCGCGACTTTTATGTCTGTGCCTATGACCTGTTTATCTTATGAAATGAGCCCGGATTATCATCAGCGCACCGAAATTATGGGTTTTACCACTTATTTTCTGAAGTTGGGGTCCTTGTTGTATCAGTGGTTATTTCCGCTGGCGCAGCTGGCGATATTCAGTTCGGTCTTTGTGGGTATACGTTATGTTGGCTGGGGCGTCGCCTTGTTTATTTTTGGCCTGCTGGGTACTTTAGCTGCTTGTTACAGTAAAGAAATAGTCCAACGTTCTTCTGTGGCTTTTCCGCCTGTTACTTTACGACAAAGCTTAAAAACGCTGAAAGCTAACAAAGGTTTGCGGGTGTTGTTGCTGTTAACTGTGTTGCAGATGGCGGGGGGCGCTTTTACCGCCAGTATGGATTATTACCTGTTGGTGTATTTTATTGCCGAAGGTGATATAGCTCAGGGCGCAATTTTTAAAGGCTGGTTATCGATGGCTTATGCTGCTTTTGGTTTTCTGACTGTGCCGCTGATCGCCAGGTTGTCCTCCCGTATGGGAAAAATTAAAGCTTTGCAGCTGATTTATGTCGTGACCTTAGTGGGCGGAGCCTGCAAGTGGTTTATTTTTACACCCCAAGGCTACGGCTGGATTTGGCTGGATGCATTATTCTGCACCGCAGCCTGGACTGCTATGACCATGTTGATCCCCTCTATGATGGCGGATTTATGTGATGAAGATGAATTAAAGCATGGCCAGCGCCGCGAAGGAGTTTTTGTCGCTATTCATAGCTGGGTCACCAGTTTAAGTGCCGCTCTGGCTTTATTGCTGGCCGGTTTATCGCTGAATTTGATTGGTTTTGATGCTCAGCTCTCTGCAGCCCAAAACCCTGATAGTATTCTCGCTATGCGGGTTATTTTAGCACTAGGCACTATGGTCTTTGCCTTGTGTTCATTGCTGATAGTGCGTGGCTACCATTTGGATGCGCAAGGCAGTCAGCAGATCAGTTTGGCATTGGCTAAAACAAAAAATCATGGCTCCGAATCCATTTAATTTGTTGTTGATACGCAAACAATAAAAAAGAAAAAGCAGAAATTATGGTAACAATCAAAGATGTCGCAAAAGTAGCTGGTGTGTCTATAGCTACAGTGTCCCGGGTGATCCACGATGGTCATCAGGTGGGCGAAGCCTGCCGCGCACGGGTGAAAAAGGTCATTGCTGAATTAGGTTACAGACCGAACAGCAATGCCCGTGCTCTGGTCAGTAAAACAACCAATACGCTGGGGGTAGTGACACCTAAACTGTCGATGCCATTTTTTGGCAGTCTGGCCAGTGGTGTTGAAAAAGGCGCACGTGAAAACAACTATAAACTGCTGATGAGTAACTCTCTGTACGAGACCAAGTCGGAGCAGGAAGCTATTGATTCACTGCGGGATCATAACTGTCAGGCCATTATCCTACACAGCGAATACTCAGATGAAAAAACCTTGCTGAAGTTGGCAAAAGAAATCCCTGGGCTGGTGCTGATCAACCGCTATATGCCTGCTATAGCCAACCGCTGTGTTTGGCTGGATAACGTGGCAGGTGCCCGTCAGGCGACGGACTACTTAATCGATAGAGGCCATACAAACTTTGCAGTGATCACCAGTATTTATCAAAACGGTGATCCGGGTTTTCGGCTGCAGGGGATTCGTGAATCGCTCAAGCTGGCGGGCTTGCAGCTTGCTGAAGCTGCTATTGAAGAATCCACCGCCAATATGGAAGGTGGCGAACAGGCGGTTCAGGCCTTGCTGGATAAAGGCATTAAATTCACCGCGCTCTTGGCCTACAACGACTTAATGGCGATAGGCGCTATTCACGCCTTGTTTGCCGCAGGCCTGCGCGTACCGGAAGATGTATCTGTGATAGGTTTTGACGATTTAATCGTCAGCCGCGCCTGTCGCCCACGTTTAACCACTATGCATTATCCGGTCGAAGAAATGGCCAGCTACGCCACTAAGCTGGCGATACAACTCAGTGATACCAGCATAGAGCCAGAAAGCAGAACGCACTTGTTTATACCCCAGCTGGTAGAACGGGATTCAGTGGCGGATGCGCCCGGGGGAAAGGGGAATTGGCAGGAGCTGGATAACTCAAGATACTGAATGCAGCACCAATTTGGTATCTAGATGACAATGCGCTGCATGCCTGTTTTACCGGCGATTCGTTGCATAGTCCGCTTAGACCGAGTTTCACGTTGGTGCAATCGCAGAAATGTGTTTGATTAGTCTGAACCACCGAGTTTCATTGAAATATAGACTTTTACTTTAGTTACAAAGGGTTAAATGTTTATGTAACGAAATTTGGTGGAAAAAAATAATGTCAGGTTTTGCGCCTTGTCCCGCTCCTGAAGGCTACAATTTGGATTGTGATAGGTAGGCAGCTGTGAATCAAAATACTGAATATGAGTTACTTGTAGTCCAAATACACCAAGGAATGCTTAAGTTTGATGGTGTTGAGAACATCTCGGTGGAACACAACGTTACAATTACAGGGAAGAGTGGTGCTACACATCAAATAGATGTTTATTGGGAATTTAAGTTGGCAGGGGTAACTTATAGGACATGCGTTGAATGCAAAAACTACAAGACTGCAATTAAAAAATCACAAGTTGCTGCTTTTGCTGAAATTTTACGAGATATTGGAAATGCCAACGGTATTATCGCAACTACCTCGTCATACCAAAAAGGCGCTAAGTTGCTCGCGCAAGCAAATAACATTAGGTTGGTCTTAGTTAACAACCTAATTACGTCTGTTTGCTTCAAGATTTTCTCTATGCAGACACATTTTGACAATTTAGAATTCAACTTTAACCGAGAAAGTGCCAAAGCAGCCCTAGAACGAAACAACTTGGACAAGTTTGAGATGACTTATACTTACTCGGGAGAACATCCACTGTTAGATAGTAATGGGAAGAATGCTGGTACAATTAATTCCATCATTAACAGCTTCTCTTTAAGTGAAGGTCATAACGTTGTCGCGTGCCCTCATCTACACCTTGATGTTGAAGGAGTAGGTTTGGTGCAACTGGACTCTATAGCTGTAGATGTTAGTTATTCTCAGTGTCGACCAATAGAAAGTACTGTGGAGTCTCCCCATTCTGCTCAAGCCGTAATTGAAGATATCGTAGATAATAACTGCCACTATCTTCACAAAGATGGTTCGGTTACTGACTTAGTAAATAATACATAACAATCGATCTAGGAACTTGTAGGGTCAGGTTGTGGTGTGCGTCATTTCCGTTTTTGCTCTTTGCGACCCACTATCCAACTACTAGCACTAAACTCCCACTAAGACTGTGCCCCATACTCACTCCATTCAGCCGGTATCCAGTTTTGTTGGCTATGCTAAAGCACAACTGGATAGAAAGGCTAAACAACATGAATGCACGAACTACATTGTGGGTGGCTTTAATTGCCCCCTTATTAACGCAGCAAGTGATAGCGGCTGATGCTGACAAAGATCATGACCATAAAGCTAAGGCCGCTGAAAAGCAGTTAAAGCATCAGAGCAAACAAAAGATCACTGAAATCAATCCGGCTCATATGACTGTTAGTGCAGGTATCAGTCTGACAGACGCCCGCACTGTAGCTGAACGTTATAATTTAACGGGTCATACAGCATTACCGTCTGGTATTCGTAAAAATCTGGCTAAAGGTAAACCTCTGCCTCCGGGGATCGCCAAAAAGTCCGCCCCTGCGGCTATGATCGCGGAGCTGCCGCAGCATCAGGGTTATGAATGGCAAATGGTTGGCACAGATCTGATATTGGTTTCTATAGCCACTGCTGTGATTGCTGATGTGCTGGTGGATGTTTTTCACTGACAAAAAAGCCGGAGTTTTCAGGCTCCGGCCGGGGGCAAAACAACACGCAAGGATGAGGCAGTGTTGTTTTGTTTGTTACACTTTACGACGTCTTAAGCACAGTGGCAGTAACAGCAGGCTGAACCAGCCTATGGCTCCACCGCTGCTGCTTTCAGGTTTAGCCGCTGCTGGTGGTGTCGCTCCCTGAGCTGGTGGTGCAGTCACTGGTGCTGTTGCTGGTTGTTCTGCTGCTTTAAACTTTAACGTCAGTTCAGCATTTCCACCTAAAGCCACCTGGTACAAGCTTGATGTGGGTTGTTCCAGCTTCAGCTTAAACTGGGTGCCTGCTGTTTTGGCTAATAGATTGATCTGAATATATTTAGGTTCAGTATCATTGGCAGCCCATTGCAATACACCGGATTGTTGCTGATAGTCAGTGCCCGCTTTGGCTGTATCATCCACAGTACTCCATGGCAGGGTTAACACGCCGCTATGGTTGCCAGATCTGCTGATTTGCACTTCAACAAAAGTGGCGCTGCTGTCGACGTCTAGCTCGGCCTGAGCAAATTGTAAGCTATCAGTCGCCGGATCAGTTTGGTTGATATGCAGCAAAAACAAGTCTAATGATCCACCTAAGGTTGGTTGAAAAGCGCCTTCAGTAACTGGGATATCAGCAGATTCAGTGCTTCCTAACACCCAGATCCCTTCGTCTGAAATAGCAATATTGCGCGCAAAGTCAAAACCTTCACCACCATGGCGACCAGACCAGACAATAGCAGGAACTGTAGGTTTGTTATTATCAACTGGCCCCAGCTTTACAACGACCGCATCTGCCGCTTTGCTGACTTGCATACCGGCGGGTGGATTCACTAAAGGAAAGTTTGCCCACATAGCCGAGCCAGCCAAATACACATTGCCTGCTCCATCCGCTTTCATATCCCATAACTCTTCTGGTACTGGCAGTAAGTCACCATTACCTCCATTGTCACCACCTAATGTGGTGGCATAGATTATTTCACCCTCAGGACTGAATTTGGTGACATACATATCTCCAAAGGCATCCATGGTGGTTTTTATACTGTGCAGATAAGGAAACTCAACCCAGGAGCCTGTCATACCGGCAATATAGGCGTTACCTGCGTCATCCACATCAACTGATGCAACATACTCGCTGTGATTACCGCCAAAATAGCTGGAGTAACTAATATCTGAACCATCAGCTTTTAGCTTCATCACAAAAGCGTCTGCAGCAATGCTGTTACCGAACTCTTCATTCGCTCTGTTAATTTCTGCCTGGGCTGCATTTTTCACCGGGAAATCAACAGAACGTGTTTCACCAGCTATAAAATAATGTTTTTCCTCTTTATCCATAGTAATGGACATCACTTCATCATTACCGCTTAAACCCCCTATATAGCTGGCAAAGAGTAATTGGTTACCTGCTGCTGAAAATTTAGCGATAAAACCTTCGGTATAATCCGGGCTTTTGGTATCTAGCAATGGGTTTTTCAACGGTAAATCACCTGACGATGTGCCGCCTACTATAGTCACCTTGCGGGTTGCATCGACATAAATATCGTTAGCAAAAATACCCATAAATTCAGACCAGCTGCTGTATAAGGTTGAAAACAACAACTGACTACCGTCGTTACTTATCTTACTGATAATGACACTACAGGTATCTGCCATTGGAAACTGAAAAGGGTTGACCAAAGGGTATTCTGTTGAGCACGTTTCACCTGTGATATAAGCGTTATCTTCACTGTCCAGTGCCAGACCTTTAAAAAACTCTCCCCGTTCACCCCCTATAAAAGTGGAGTAAATCAGCTCTTTACCATCCGCTGAAAAGCGGCTGATAAAACCATCCATAATAAAATCGCCGTCGCCGACCCAGACTTCGGCGTCGTAAACTCCTTCAGTAGAAGGAAAATTGGCAGACTGTGTGACACCTGTAACAACAATGTCACCGTTGGCTGCAATTTCAATATCGCCAGGTGTCTCGTAATCGTTTCCTCCCAGATAGCTGCTGTAATCCAGAATAGGGTCGATCACCAGTTGCTTGCTTTGGTCATAGTTATCCAACTCAAAACCAACCAGCCAGCCTTGATTGTTTTTGGCAAGGGTGTAACTGCTTTTCACCATGTGCTTATTGCCAGCCAACTCTTGATACACCACCGGTGCCTGTAGCCGGACTTCCTTGTCACCTAAAGTTAATACCAGAGCGCCGTCAGTATCTACCTTAGCTTGCTCAGCGCCTTTGTAGAGCATCTGAATTTGTTTGTAATCAATGTTTGGCTCCAGCACAAAGTCGTATTCCAGCATATTTTGTTTGCCGTAATACACCAGATCTATACCAGGATACACTTCGTTGTAACGCACCTGAGCGTAGTTAGGGACTTGCTGTTGCCACTGCTTTTTATCTTTGCCGATGAAGTAGTTCGACTTCGCAGTTTTTATGTTTTCACCAACAATCGCTGAGGTTTTCGCAGCGCCCACTAAGCTGGAACGTAATACAGCTCCGTTTTTTTGTTTTGGGTCGTGCAAAGACAATACAGTTTCCTGCTCTGCCAGAAACAGCTGGTAACCTTTGCCTCTGAGCAGGAACTTTACCTCTTCGTCCATCTGGCCCTGATTCTTTTCAAAGCTAAGTGGGGACTTCGCCAGTTGTTCTGCAACAACTGGGCTGATATCTGCAGTAGTGCTTTGCTCTGAGCTTTGTGCAGGCAAGGCGATGGCTGCAGCTAAAGCAGATGCCAGCACAGATACTTTAGTTTTTAACGAGTTTTGAGTTGTGGTTGACATAACTGAATTCCGTTGTTGTTGGCGTGCCGGGCGTAAACGACCTGCTGCACCTAATAACGCCAGTAACCAAAGTGGCGATACTGACCCACTGGATTTTTTACCAGGTTGGGCTTCAGGAGGTAAAACGACAGCAGCTTTGTATTTCACTGTTACTTCAGTGGTTGCTTTTGTGTTTTGATCTCTGTCTGTAGCCGTTAGCTCAAAACCTAAGCTTTGATCTGCCGTCACATCAGGTGCGACGAAAGAAGCAGTCAGGCTGGTGGCATTGGTTAATGTCACGGCCGGGCCTGCAACCTGAACCCATTGATAAATCAATGTATCCACTCCATCCGGATCTTTGACCTCAGCTGTTAAGCTGACAGTGGTGGCTTTACCGCTGGCATCTGTTTCATCCACACTTTGTGCTGTGGTGCTGATATGAGTCGGCCTGTTATCTGCCACTCCGTCTTCAGTGATCACTGAGCTGAACGGTTTTTCTGCCACACCATCAAAACTGATATGGTCAATCAGCCAACCTGGTGAACCCACAGAGAAGTTAGTGGAGATACGGAAACGGAACTGTACTTTTTCACCTTGTAGCTGATTGCCAAAACTTAAACGGACAGGTTGTAGTATCAGGTCAAAACTGGCGTCATTCACAAAACCAGCAGGCCAGGTATCAAAAGGTGGTACGCCATTCATATCGGTCAGCGAGTAAGCCACACCGTTATAACCACCTTGTTCAAACTCACCGCCAGCAGCTGTCACATCCTGCCACTCTGCACCATCTATGCTGATTTCAATCACGCCTGCATCTACACCTGCTACCAGCGGATTGCCTTCGTCGTCGTAGACCATGCCATCTGCGCTTATCCACTGGAAGCTATACCAATGCTCAAAGTTCAGTGCAAAAGTATCTTCAGTTACTGTCACTTCAGGTGTGATCAGGGATGAAGAGGAGAAGCTATCAGCGGCCAGGCCCCACCATAAAGTTCCGGTGCCAAAAATACTGTCAGCGCTGCTATCTGCTCCCCAATTAAAGTAAGCATTTGGCGCTGCTGCAGAACCTACACCTCCAGTCAGTTCTGTGCTCCAGTCGTAAGCTAAGGTGGCCGGATTATCCAGATTCTCCATGCTACGCTGGTTGTTTAGCAGGTCGTAATTAACAAAAAATACGCCTGTCTGCACTTCGGGTTCAATCACTGCATTTGGATTGGTATTGTCTGTCTGAGGGAACTCGATAGACACTTGCATGGCTTCACCTGTTTTAACCGCAGATTCAAGCTTGACCAATAAAGTCGCTGTGACTGTGTCACCCATAGCCACAGGCTCAAAGTTGATTTCATCGCCTTGCGGATAAGATACGTCAGCCTCTGAACTGAATTTTGCTTTAAATGCGGTAGTCACATCTTCAGTGCCTGTATTGCGCAGAGTCACTGTGAGTTCAGCAGTTTCACCCGGATCCAATACACCGTCATTATCAATCCAGCCTTGAGTACCATCTTCATAAGTAAATGACAGCCTTGCAGTTTCTACTGCTAAGTTGCCTGCTAAAGCGGTAAAGCTTTCACTGACACCCTCCATATAAACACTCTCGCGAGGCGCTGCTACAGCTCCCATGCCCATGCCTCTTTTGGCAAAAGCGTAGGCCATCAGCTTAAAATCCTGAGCGTCTGTAGCGGCCGCTGCAGCAAGCAAAGCATCACGGGCTTCCAGAAAAGTAGGTTGAGCCGGGGTCAGTTTTAAACCTGCAATCACATAATCTTTCATCCGCTCCTGAGCTTGCTGAAAGCTGTATCTGCCATCGTTGAGCAAAGCAGCGTAGACTTCCCATAAGGTATTGGCCCAGATTTCACCCATAGCGTGCACTTCTGGATTATTTGCACCATCTAATGAAGTATTCACCGGGATACCTTGTGGCAGATTGATACCACTTTCCAGGTAGCGGAAGGTCAGGGGGTTAATCAGTAAATTGGTACTGTATGGGTAACGGCGAATACCAAAATACTGGTTGTCATCGACATAGCTGACAGTGCCATAGGGACCTTGGTATTGATTATTAAAAGCCAGTAATTTGTCTTCAGGGCGCACTAATAGCAGCATTGAGGCAAAATCACTCCAGCCTTCACCCAAACCACGACCTTGCTCATTACTCAGGCCCATACCATCACCGACCAGCCGGCCGCTGACATAGTGGAAAAACTCATGAGCAATAATGGCGTTATCAAAAGTACCGTCGCGATTGTCTGTTGCGGTGCGTTTGAGTGTCGTAGTCACTGTATTGCCTCTGATTAGTTGCAGGCGCACTTTGGCTTCCAGATCCATCTGGATCAGTACCACTGGAATAGTGATATCAGGATTTTCGCCACTCATACTGACCAGAGGGCCGAAGGAGTTCATAATGATGACGCCTTTGGCTCCGGCATCCTGCATGTTGGCTACTTTGGTGGTAAAGTCACAACTACCACGCCATAACATGACAATTTTGTCCTGATACAGTTCTGGCTCTTCAACTTCGACACAAGCATCCCCTGGTGCATCGTCGTCGTCTTCATCGGCGTTGTTAATAAAAAATACCACATCACCAGTCAGATCAAAGTTCTGCGGACCAAAGTTGGCGACGGAAAACTCTGTAGCCCCTATACCTGCAAAACTCACTTCACCAATCACTGGAGCGCGGAATATATACATTTGCATCCGAGGGCTGATGCCGTCTGGCGGGGTCAGCATATTGGCATTGTTCTGACCGCTGGCATCCTGGGCTTCAGCCAGCAACACATCGCCCTCTACACCACCACGTTCATAGTTATCAGCCTGAGCGTTGCCTGCGGTTTCATCAAAACCATGGTCATACCAATAGTCATGCAGCCAGTTGTTTAAATAAAACAGGTTGACGATAGCGGAGTGGCGAGCCTGATCTGTGTCTGGGTCGGCATCAACTACATGGTCATAAACAAAGCTATTGCTGCCATTAGTTTGGGCTCTGAAATCTGTTCCACCTTCGGTAAAACCGTCATTCGGACCATCGTAGCCTTCGGCATCAGTGAAACCGTCTAAATCGGCATAAGCATCGACGTTATTGCCTTTGGTCTCAGTGGCGCCTTTAACTAACCATGGGTCCTGTGTGCTGATAGGGCCATGCATTAAATTGACTTCGCTCATGGCAGCTCCCACTCGTGGGAAGGGGCCTGTTGGGCCTGAGGAGACGGGCTGAATATCATTGCCTAAAGGGCCATCTAATGGGCCTTGCTCATTGGCATAGACTTTATAAGTGAAGGTGTCGCCATGACTGTGGTTAGCGACCAGATTATTACGCACCAGCACTGAACCGTCTTTGGCATCAATGATATAGCCGTAACCTATTTGATTGGCGCCATCAGCGGATTCACCACTGATAATCACCTGATAGGCCAAAGCTAAACTGCCGTCCGCTTTTGGATACCAGATTTTACGTACATGCTGACCAGAACGGGCTTTTAGCTCAGATGACTGTTTACCTGAGACGGTAAAACTCTGAAATACATTATTGCTGCCATCACTGACAAAGGCCGAGCTATCTAAAGCTCCGCCCGCATCCTGCCAAGCCAGAGACAAAGCTTTTTGTGCTGTTAAGGCGGTGTTGTTTTGTAGCTGATTTGTGGGGGACAGTGCGCTTGATGTATAGACTGAGCTGTTTTGACTGGTCGGCACTTTAGCAAAATAACCAGAAGCAGCTACAGGTTGTAACTGACGGTTCAGTACCACAGCTACCTGACGGCCATAGACTTCTATGCCATTCATTTGTTGTTTATATCTGATGATGACCGGGCCTTTGCCCGTGTCGTGGTACTCGTGCAGTTTTGCCGTATCGATGCTGTCGATATCCAGGCTCATAGTGCCGGTTTTACCTCGTAGAAACTGACGGGCCTGAGCGTCTGCAGCCAGTTTAGGCTCCAGCACAGAGACTGCTTTTTGCGCTGGTGCTGGAGCTGCAAGATTGGATTTAATACCTTGCCGGGCAGCACCGCCTGAGGCAGAAGCTTGCTGATCCGCAGGGCTTGCGAACACAAAAGTAGCAGCTCCCAGCTGGGCGTCGGTCTGGCCTTTATAACCTTGCAGGGCGTGCTGCTGGTTTTGCAGCAACTGTGTTTTAAGTTGTGTTTTGGTTGGGCTTTGCTGTTGCTTCGCCAGTTCTGCATGTTGTGTCAGAAACTGATCATAGTTGGCGGCCGGATGCGCGCCTGCGGCCAGAGCTGATGCCGAAAACAGCGCTGCTTGTACTGCTAATGCTAGTTTTTTCATACTGTAGTCCATGGATTAAGTGAATTTTCGGTAACAGGCTCTGTTTTTGGCCCGCTTTTATCCGTCAATTACCAAGACGTAAAGCAGTCTGAAAATCCTTCACTAAAATGAAATTATTTTTCAATTCAATTGAAATAAAACTATGAGTGATTGGAAAGGGTCTGAAAATCAATTGCTTGTATCGGGCTGCTCGGAAATTTTAAAAGCATCAGCAGCCCTGCCGGAATGGAGTAGCGTGGCTACTTCATGCATATAAGGTAAACGTTCGTCATCAGGGTTCAGTGCGCTCAGCACTTTGATACTTTGAGCCAGCAAAGGGCGCGCTTCGGTTATAGCAGACTCTGTGGTTAAAGCAGCCAGACTGCTGACCAGCAACCAGGACCGTTCTGCCCAGACTTTATGGTTTGAATTGTAACGTTGCTCTGTTAAACGCAAAGCTCTGCGCTGCAACTCAGCTGCTTCCTGATACCGCTGTTGATCAACCAAAGTCTGAGCCAGCGCATCAAGCACAGGGCCGTTATGGTAAGCATCCGGTCCTTCCAGTGCTGTGATTTTTGCTAATGCCTGTCGTTGCAGCTGTTCAGCCTGATCATAGCGTTTCAGCCGGCTTAATGTTCTTCCCCATTCTGCTGCCGCTACATGGACGGAAAAATTGTTTTCGCCTAAAGATTGCAGCTTTAATTCATACACTAGCCGGGCATAACGCTCTGACTGCACGTCATCACCCGTTTGCATATACAAAATAGCTAATTCACCATACAGATTGCGCTGCACATCTTCAGCTCCTTCTGGAATAGCTTGTTGCGCCCGCTGATAAGATAGTTCTGCTTGAGCAAAATGCAACATACGCTGCTGCACATTGCCTTGCTGGATCAGCAGAGCCGCAATCTGGCGGTTTTTGGGCGGCACATGAGGGGTTAAAATATCTATGGCTCTTTGCAGCTGCTGCATGGCCAGATCAAACTGACCAGCACTGGAATACAGCACACCTAAATCGGATAAAGGTTGCCATAAACGGATGGCACGAGGCCCCAGTTCTTGCTCGTAGCGTCTGATGGCTTCCGTCAGCACAGTTTGAGCTTGCTCTGTATAACGGCCCCGCCATAACAAATTGCCGTACAAAGACAAGATATCCGTGGTTTTTGTTGCGGTGTTTCCCAGCTGAGTTTCAGCATCTTGCACTGCACTTTCAATCAGTTGCAATGATTCTGGCTGCACGCCTTGGCGTCCGGCCATAAAATAGGCCAATCTTGCTTTTACCTGCGCAGACTCCAGGCTGTGCTGCCGACCTGATCTGTACAAAATATCCAGCGCCTGATGCAGGCGCGTTTCGGCAATATCCCTGTGATCGTTGGCAAACTCAGCAGCGGCCAGTCGGTATAAGGTACGAGCCACTTCAATGCTTTGTTTACCAAACAATAATTCCTGTTGTGTCAATGCCTGTTGCAAAGCCAAAAGACCTGCACTGAAATCGCCGAGATTAAACTGGATTTCACCGAGTTCACCCAGCAATTCGGCTCTGAGTTCGGGTTCTGCTTTTAGTTCTTCATCCAGCCTGCTGACGGCGCGTTGAACTAACTGCTGCGCTGTACGTTGTTCTGGCAACTGCCTGTTGAGTGGATCCAGTTCAGCAAAAACCGAAATCAGGAAGTTTTTCACGTTTTCTGCTTTGCTGCGTTGCAATTCAGCCTGAAGCGCGGCCTGTTGGGCTGCTTCTGTTTGCCAGACCAGGCCGGTTACACCAGCTGTTAAGAAAAGCAGAGCTATAAAAGCACTGGCGACTATCCATCTGTTACGCCGGACAAATTTACCCATTTGTAATCTGGCAGTCAGAGGGCGGGCTTTGATAGGGAAAAAGCCGAGATACCTTCTGATATCGTCAGCAAGAGCTGTCACAGTCAGATATCGGTCTTCCGGCGTTTTTGCCAAGGCTTTAGCTACTATAACGTCCAGATCACCCCGCAGTTGCCTGGCCAGCTGAGGGGCAGGGCAGGAGCGTGCTGCAGCTATGCTTTCGGCTTCTGGTGCGTGCAGTAATTGCTCACTCATCAATAAAGGCGTCGTGTGTAAAACTTCCTGTTTCCAGCCAAGTGCTGTCAGATCAGGTTTGCCATAAGGCATAGAACCGGTCAGCAGGCGATAAATCAACACACCCAGCGTATAGACATCACAAGAGGTGCTGACTTCCTGACCATTGATTTGCTCAGGCGCAGCGTATTGAGGTGTCAGCGCTTGCGCCAATTCGTCCGGATCCAGCTGTTGTTTATCGGCTTCCACCAGTTTGGCGATACCAAAATCCAGTAGCTTAATGTCGTTGTGTGCAGTGACCAGAATATTGGAGGGTTTTAAATCCCGGTGCACTATCAGTTGGGTGTGAGCATAAGCTATGGTGTCACAGACTTGCAGTATCAGTTGTAGCCTGGCGTTTAAGCTCAGATCTCTGGCATCACACCAGTCATCCAGCCGCTCACCAGCCACATATTCCAGCACAAGGTAAAGTTCGCCTTGATCGGAGATGCCGGCATCTAACAAATGAGCAATATTGGCGTGGGATAAACGTGCTAAAAAACTACCTTCGCGGGAGAATCGTTCACGTATACCTTGTTGATTTAAATGGGAGTGCAGGATTTTTAACGCCACCTGTCCCAGGTAATGACCGTCTGCTCTGTCAGCGAGCCAGACTTCTCCCATCCCCCCTACACCCAACAGGCGTTTCAGCCGGTATTTACCAAATAAAAAACCAGCTTTACGTTCGGTATCATTCCAGCCCGCATTATTAATCAAATCACGGGCTTGGCCTGTCATAAAACTTTGCGAGCGCATGGCTTTGGCGTTGTGCAACAGTCTGGTCACTTCAGGCCGTAACTGTTCATCCGTAAAATGCCAGGCTGCTAACGCCTGAATTCTTTCTGCAGCAGGTAATTCAAATAACTGAGCGTACACCTCCAGTATTTCTGCCCACTGGCTGCTGCTGAGTTGAAGATCTGCTGTGGTCATCCGGGGTTATAACTGGATAGCCTGATACAAAAAGATGCGGGCTTTCTCCCAGCTACGCCATGCGGTGACAGGGGATATCTGTAGCACTTCTGCTATTTCATCCAAAGACAGGCCGCCAAAATAACGCATTTCGACAATCTGACAGCAGCGCTCATCAATATGCTGCAATTGCTGCATTGCATTGTCTAAGGCTTCCACGTCAGGGCTTAACGGCTGTTGTGCAATTTGTTCTGTATGTAAAGTGACAGGACTTGCCACTCCACCACGTTTTTTTGCCTGGCGCTGGCGCACATAATCCACAACGACAGAGCGCATCACTGTGGAGGCGTAAGAAAAAAAGCTGTTTCTGTTCATACCACAAAGTGCATCACGTTGTAATAAACGCAAATAGACTTCGTGTACTAAACCTGGCGCGTCTAGTTGAGTTAAGGTCGATTCACGGGCAAGGCGGCAGCGGGCCAGTTTGTTCAGCTCAGCGTAGACAGTAGAAAACAGCTGATCGAAGCTGGTGTTTTTTTCGGGATCTAACTTAGCCAGTAACTGGGTGATGTCACCTTTGCTGCGTGCTACAACTGGCTGTTTGACCTGTTCCGACGGATGATGGTTAGCTGCAAGTTGTAACATAAACAACACCTCTCTCTTAAGATACTGCGCCAAAATGCCCGAGCTGATTAAAGTTCAGGCGATTGAGTTTGAGCAAACAGAGTGACTTAATTCAGCTATCTAATCTATAAGATGAATAACTTTCAACTGTGAAAAATTGTAATTTTCGATAGCAGGAACGCTGATGACGCAGGCTGAACTTAGCCCAATCCACCTAAGCACAAATACTTCAATTCAGTAAAATCATCCAAGCCATAGCTGGAGCCTTCCCGGCCTAAACCTGATTCTTTGACACCACCAAAAGGGGCCGCTGCATTGGAAATTAAACCTTCATTGATGCCTATCATGCCGTAGTCCAACGCTTTAGCAACACGGAAAATCCGGCCTATATCTCGGCTGTAAAAATAGCTGGCTAGGCCTGTTGGTGTATTGTTGGAGAGCTCTATCGCTTCTTGCTCAGTGTCAAACACACTGACACAAAGCACAGGGCCAAAAATTTCGGTTTGGCTTATTTGCATATCGGCTGTGACGTCTGTGACTATGGTTGGCTGGAAAAACAACGGGCCCAGATCGGCATCAATAGCGCCGCCTAACAGCAGTTCAGCGCCTTGATCGAGCGCCTGATCCAATAACCGGGCTATTTTATCCACAGCGGCCTGGTTAATCAGCGGGCCTATCTGGCAACCAGCCTCTAAACCAGAAGCCAGTTTTAAAGGTGCTGTGGCTTTAATCAACTGAGCTAAAAAAGCATCGTACACAGGGCGCTGGACAAAAACACGATTGACACAAACGCAGGTTTGGCCAGCGTTACGGAATTTAGCGGCCAGCAAACCCTGTACTGCAGTGGCTAAATCGGCATCATCAAATACAATAAATGGTGCGTTGCCACCCAGTTCCATCGAGACTTTTTTTACTGTAGAAGCACACTGCGCTAACAAGGTTTTGCCGACTGGGGTGGAACCGGTAAAGCTAAATTTTGCTACACGGCAGTCTTTGGTCAGCACCTGACCTATAGCTTTAGCATCTGTGCCTGTGACTACATTAAAAACACCTGCGGGAATACCGGCACGGCTGGCCAGTTCAGCCAAGGCTAAAGCCGATAAAGGCGTCAACTCTGCAGGTTTGACTACAAAAGTACAACCCGCAGCCAAAGCCGCAGCCGCTTTACGTAAAATCATTGCATTCGGGAAATTCCACGGCGTAATAGCGGCCACTACACCTATGGCTTGTTTTAGCACCAGAATTTGCTGGTTGGCCTTAGGTGCCGGAATAATATCGCCATTCATACGTTTGGCTTCTTCAGCAAACCAACTGACAAAAGAGGCGCCGTAGCTTATTTCACCTGCTGCTTCGTCTAAGGGTTTGCCTTGCTCCAGGGTTAAAATACGGGCTAAGTCGTGTTGATGCTCCAGCATCAACTGATTCCAGCGCATAAGCTTTGCAGAGCGTTCACCAGCAGTAAGACCAGACCAGCCAGGAAAAGCAGCAGTAGCAGCTGTGACCGCTTGTTCTGCTTCTGCGCTTCCTGCTTCAGCCACTAACGCCAGCAAACTGCCATCAGCAGGATTATGCACAGCGAAATGACCATTGCGGCCACTCTGGAACTGCCCTGCAATATAGCTGCTGTGATGCACCAAAGTGCTGTCTTTAAGCAGAGCGAAAACGCTATTTGTTTGGCTTGTCATGGGCTTAGCTCCGGAGTAGGTCTGGTTTTGCCAGTGTAGCCTGAAAAAGGGGCTCAGGCATCAGGTCCCCATAGTATTGAGGTTCCAATTATTTGCTGTTTTTCAGATACTGATAGCGCACTGGCTGCTGTTGTAGCTGTATCAGTTGTTTGTCTTTAACTGCTCGTTTTAACCATTCGTTAAGCTGAGATGGATGCAATAAGGTTCGAGCGGACAGCTCTTCTGCAGTGACAGGCTTTGCTGCCAGTTTTGATAACGAAATCACAAAAAACTTATAAAAATCAGTGACAGCAAGTTGTTCCGTTGTATCAGCAGGGGCAAATAATTGCTGCTGTTCTTCCGAAACTCTGTGTTCCATAGCTGCAGATACTGGTGCAGAGAACAGCATCTCAGTAGTAAAGGCCTGGATATCCGCTGGGTACCAATGGCCACCTTTGGCCACTAATAGTGAATTTGTAGATTCTGGGTCGGCGCTTGGTTTCACCCAAAGCGGCACCCACTGGTGTTTCAGGTTTTCTTCGGCACCATTTAAGGTTCCGCCTTTTGGCCCTGAATGGACAACTAAAGCAGCATCGGCCAGACAATAGATATACTTATTCCGTGCCATTGCATTGCCGGCATTAAAGCCCGCTTCAGGATAAAAAGGTGAAACCAGAACCAGTTGACCATCCATCAGAGCCTGACGCCATTTTGCACTGGTTGCCGACTGAAGTAAGCTGTCCGCCATCACACCAACGACTTGACCACCTTGTTTGATGGCGCCGAGCATAGCTGCTTCATCCACACCACGTGCACCACCAGATACCACAGTAACAGCTTCTGCAGCAGCTTTGGCTGCAAGCTGTTGGGTAAATAGCAGGTCGGCTTCCACCGCATTACGTGAACCCACTACAGCTAAGCCACCGCTATGAAGTAACTCTTTATTGCCGCAGCCAAACAGCACGGGTGGGCAATCATTTTTTAGTTTAGTTTTGAGGCGTTTGGGATAATCAGAGTCAGAACGTGTTACCACCCATAAACCTGCTCTGTGCCATTTTTCCATCGCCAGCGCCAGGCTATGACCTCTGCCTAATAACAACAAAATACGTTCGGTGGTGATGCGGTTATCATTCCAGCTTGTTAACAAGGGCTGTGGGTTTGCTACCAATAAGTCGGCGGGCGATAGCATTTTGTCTTTTAGCCATAAGGCAAAACGGCCCCATTCACCATTACTTAATGGTTTTATACTTTCATTGCTGGCTTTGCCAAAGTAGCAAGTGAGCAACAAAATAGCCTGGGCTGCACTGGATAAATTCATTAATCATGTACCGAAGTCGAAGCTAAGGCTGCCGGGTAAACAGGCCCGCAGCCGTGTTGTCTGAGTAATGCTGCGATCACTGTCAGTGTCCAGCCTGAGTCCACTATATCCATCGCACATGATTTTATTGTATTGAATTATCGTCGATGTGCATGCTAATTTAATCTTGTACCTAGCATATGTGGTTTTGCCGCATCGGGACATGAGTCATGTTCTGCCTAGAATTTTTAGTTTTCTCTCGAAACATCCGATCACGTATACGCTCGTCAGCGTATCCGCGAGCGGATGTTTCGGCCGCTCCAAGTAGGTACAATAAATGGCGAATGGATATGCTGATAGACAAAAATAATAAGAATATAGTAAATGCTCTTGGACAAATATCTAAATGTCTCAGGCATTCTAAGATACAACTCCCTGATTCCAGTTCACGGTATAAATTCGTATTTCTATGTGGGGCTAATAAAGCCACTTCTGAGGTCTCTGAGCGAAGAACGGCTGTTATTGACTTCGCAAGAAAACAGCTTCCCAATACAAAAGTCTTGCTAGCTGAAGAAATGTTTAAAACCCTAAAGATAGAGGGACACAAAGGGAACATACTCGATGTTGAGGATCTAATATCTAAGTTTTCTGACTTCATAATTATAATTTTGGAGAGTCCCAGTGCATTCGCTGAGTTAGGGGCATTTGCTAATCCGCAACTTAGAGACAAGCTAATAATCATCAATGACGAACAATACAGAACATCTGAGAGCTTTATCAATCTTGGCCCTATTGCTGCGGTTGAAGAGAATTCAGGAACAGAACGTGTTATCCATTATCGTATGAATTCGAACGGAATAAATGTTAGAGATTCAATCGGGGATATCTATCCTGAGTTGTACGACCTGCTGTCGAAACCTGTAGCTGTAAAAGATAGTGCTATAAACATTCACACCTTGGATCCTTCGCTTGTCTTTGACAAGAAATCAGTGCTATTCATTCATGATTTAATTTACATTCTGGGGCCAGTTACTCATAAAGAGCTTATAGAGGCGGTTAAGTTAATTTTTGGTGTAAGAAACCATAAATACGTGGTTCATATTATCGCCGTGCTTAAAGCATTTGGATCTGTTTCCAAAGACGATAACGATCGATATAAAAGCGCAGTCAACTCGTTGTATTTCTCTTACAAGTTTGATCTGGATAAAGTCATTGCGACTTTCCGCAATCATACTATGAAGTACCATTCAAGGCGGCTCTATGGATCTTAAGAGTCGAATATGTAAAGACTTACAAATTCCTGAAACGCTCTTTGATAGCTCTGTATCTAATGCCAGAAGAGCTGTATATCAGTTTAAAATTCCCAAAAAAAATGGCGATGACCGGACTATTTATCAGGCGGCAGCGAAAACCAAAACTATCCAGTACTGGTTACTCAAAAATATTTTCGAAAAGGTGAAAAGCCATCCTTCATCCATGGCATTCTCACAAGGTTGCTCCATTCTTAAAAATGCAGAACGTCACCAGAACAACAGATTTTTTTAAAAATTGATCTATTGAATTTTTTTCCATCCGTCACTTTTGAAGATGTTAAAGGTGCATTGATAAAGAATTGGGAGCAAATTGATTCTTTGCCACCTGACAAGGAGCTGTTTGAACTAATAAGAACTGTCTGTTTTTTCAAAGGAGATATTTTACCTATTGGGTACCCAACCTCCCCGATTTTGAGCAACATCGCGATGCTTAACTTTGATGAGACTGTTATGTCTGCTCTGGAGTCATCTTTCGGTGTAGAGGTTACCTATACCAGATATGCTGACGATATGATTTTTTCGACAAATTTACCGGGTAGGACACATGAAGTATTTAAGTTAATTCAAAAGTTAATTACTGCGAATAAATCACCAAAAATATCAATAAATCCAGATAAAACAACTTCAGGTAGCAGTTCCGGTGGTAGTGCGATAGTTACTGGTATAAAGATATGCCCGAATCACCTCACTATAACTAAAAAACAGAAAGACGAAATTCGGCTTCTGTTGTCTCTTTACTCGAAAGGGCGTTTACGTCGTTCAGATTACGAGAGAACTATCGGACTTATCTCATTTGCAAGGAATGTCGACCCTAGTTTTTTTACCAGAGTCTCTGAGAGGTTTTTTAGAGAGATTCGAGCAATTAAAAAAGAGCTGGCTGAAGCTTGATTCTGACGAGATGTCGTTCGTTTTAGAATTCAAAGAAAGCACTGATTAAATATCAAGGCTAACTAAGACTCTCCAAACGCTTTTGCAAAAAGCGCTGTTCCGCCTGTTGTGTGGTTTTGTTAAGCGCTTGCTGGTAATAAAAGCGGGCTTGTTGGGTCAGGCCGAGTTTTTGGTGCAGGTCTGCTAAAGCAGCGTCGAGCAGGTGATACTGTGCTAGTTCGCCACTTTGTTCCAGTGCCAGTAATGGCGGTAATGCAGCAGCCGGGCCTTGCGCCATGCTGATGGCTACAGCGCGGTTTAACAGCACCACAGGTGAGGCTTCGAAGCGATACAGCACATCGTACAAAGCGACAATTTGTGGCCAGTCGGTACTTGCTGCATCCGGGCTTTCGGCATGAAGTGCGGCAATAGCTGCCTGCAAACCATAAGGACCAATACGACGGCCTGTTAAAGAGCGTTCTACCAGCTGAACTCCTTGTTGGATCAGGGACTGGTCCCATAAGCTTCTGTCTTGATCGGCCAGTAATATCAGATCGCCTTTTTGATCGATGCGGGCATGACGCCGTGATTCCTGCAACAGTAACAAAGCCAATAAGCCCATAGTTTCAGAGTCGGGTCGTAACTCCAGCAATAAAAAACCAAGTCGTATGGCCTGAGCTGACAGCTCTGCACACAGCAACTGATCGCCCGAACTTTGGCTATAGCCTTCGTTAAACAGCAGATAAATCACCTTAAGCACAACATCCAGCCGCTCTGGTAATTGCTCTGGAGTGGGGATTTCGTAAGGAATAGCGGCGTCCCGGATTTTGTTTTTCGCCCGCACTATACGTTGGGCTATGGTGACCGGGCTGGTGAGAAAAGCTTTGGCAATTTGCTCTGTCGTCAGGCCACAAATTTCGCGTAAGGTGAGCGCAATTTGGGCTTCGGTGGATAAAGCCGGGTGACAGCAGGTAAATATCAGTCGCAACTCATCGTCTTGCCAGTTTTGATGATCTGCTTCATCAGCCTGAAAAGCTTCTATATCTTCACCTTGTTCGGCAAGCCATTGCTGCTGATAGTTACGCTGGGTTTTGTAGTGCCGGATTTTATCTATGGCTTTAAATCGCCCTGTGGATACTAACCAGGCTCTGGGTTGTTCCGGTAACCCATCGACTGGCCATTGTTGTAAAGCACAGGCAAAGGCGTCTTGCAGGGCTTCTTCGGCCAGTTCAAAATCACCCAAAAGCCGGATCAGGGTGGCCAGCACCCTGCGGCTTTCTTGTTGGTATAAAGCCGAAATAGTTTCGGCTGTGACAACCTGGTTCAAAAGTTCAAGAGCTTTGCATGCTGGCGAAGTCGGCAGCAATTTGCTGAATATCTTCAGGAAAATCTTCCATGTCCTGAATTTGCCGCACCTCTATTACTTCGTTATCACCAGCCGGACATAAACTGGCCCAGTGAATAGCTTCGGCTCTGGAATTTACTTTGATCATCCAAAAACCACCTAATACTTCTTTGGTTTCAGTAAAAGGCCCGTCTGTGACCAATGGCTTGCCTGCGGTAAAGCTGACTCGAGCTCCCATAGACGGCGGATGCAAGCCTTCACAGCTCATCAAAATACCTGCTTCCTGCAGCTTTCTGTTGTAGTCCATCATCACTTCTACAGCTGCAGCTTCTGGCATAGCGCCTGGTGCTGCGCTTTCATAACCTTTAGGGATCATCAGTAGCATAAATCTCATGTTACACCTCCAGTTGCCGTATAGGCCGTACTTCAACAGAACCAACACGAGCAGCCGGAATACCGGCAGCAAGCTGTATCGCTTCGTTTAAATCTTTGGCTTCCACCAGATAAAAACCAGCCAGTTGTTCTTTGGTCTCGGCAAAAGGGCCATCGGTTAACAAAGTTTTTCCAGCGCGAACCCTTACAGTGGTGGCTGTGTCTATAGGTTGAAGCGCTTCGGCGGCCAGCATACGGCCACTGTTTTGCACACTGGCTGCGTAAGCAAAACATTCTTCGTCTTTTGGGCTTTCGGGCAGTGAATGCAGCAGCTTTTCATCGCTGTAGACTAAGCATAAATATTTCATGGCAGTTTTCCTTCTTCCGGCCCTTGTTAAGCGTCTGGTGTCAGTTCAAATAATACGGCGCCGGATACCATATCAAAAGGCACAGAAAAATGGTCATGAATAATACGCCATTGGCCTTGTTGCTTTTGCCAGCCTTGAGTCAGACGCATCCAGCAACCCTGAGTTTCGCCTTTTTCATTGCTACCCTCGCAGTAGACTAAAGCATGACTAAAGGCGATTGGGTCGTTTTGCTGGATCTTTAAATCGCGCAGTTCAAACTTCGAATGGCCTCCGGCGCAGAATTCCATGCATTTTTGCCAATGCGCTTTGTAGGCTGATTTACCAATAAACTGCAGTTGAGCAACGGCGTCATAGGCAATCAGTTCATCGGCATAAAAAGCCATGATTTGTTCCATATTCTGACTGGCGACTGCTGTTGCCCATTGTGCTGCTAACTGTTGAATGGATTGAGTCATGTTAAGTTCTCCTTGGGTTGATTCCTTTATTAGTCGATACCGGGTGGGTTGTTTCGACAAGCTTCGAAAAATAATTGGTATTTATTTGCTCTCACTGGCTAAAAGCTACGTACAACATAAACATTCAGCAGGAAATAGTGCTAAAAGGGATATTCAATCCTGCAGCCCATCAGAGTCGTTATGCCACAACGTCACAGTTATACCAGTGTAGCTCTTGAGCAAGCAGCCAGGCCTTTGTTGCAATTGGTGCAGCATTTGACAGGGCTGGACACCACATTTTTAACCCGCATTGACTGGAAGGCACTGACTCAACAAGTGGTGTTAGTTGAAGGGCAATTGACTGTACCGGTGCAGGAAGGGGCTGTGGTGAACTGGTCTGATTCGATGTGCCGTTTGTTATTTGATGCAAATCTGCAGCAGTCTGATGCTGTGCCAGCGTTGTTTCCAACTTCGGCTAGTGCTGCTTTGGGCATGCAAAGCTTTTTTGCTTTGCCTGTTTTATCCGAAGGTAAAACCATTGGCACTTTATGTGGCGCCAGTACTGAAGCAGTGTTGATCTCAGAGCATATCTTCAGCAGTTTAAAGTTGATTGCCGATGCCCTTGCATACCAGATGGCACTGGACCAACAGATGCAGCTGCAACACAAGAAGGCCAAAGTAGCGGAAAAAACTATAGATAAGCTGTATCAACAAGCGCAGCAAATGGAAAATTTAGCCCATACCGATGAGTTGACTGGTCTGGATAACCGCAGAGCTTTTCAGACTAAATTTGAGCAGTACCAGCTTCAGTCAGAAACGCAAGGCACACCTTTAGCCTTGATGATGATTGATATTGACGAGTTTAAACAGCTGAATGACCAGCATGGGCATGAAACCGGTGATTTAGCCTTACAACAACTGGGGTCTGTGTTGGCTGCTGTGGCAAGGCAAAGTGATATAGCCTGTCGTTTAGGCGGTGATGAATTTGTGTTGGCTGCAGCGGATACCACAGCTGAAGGCTTATTGCATCTGGCCACAAGGGTGCAGCAGCAGTTTAAACAGCAGATGCAGCAATCTGGTTTAGAAAGCAGTTTAAGTATAGGTATCGCAAGTACAGTGGAAAGTGCTTTGGATCAGCTGTTGCAACGTGCTGATCAGGCCTTGTATAAAGCGAAAGAGCTTGGGCGGGACAGGGTTGAGCTGGCGGGTTAGGGCGCTGCCACAGGTTTTTGGCTGCTGTGCTGGTGCTGACGAAACCAGTGCAACATAGCCTGGCGTTCCTGCTCTTTGTAGTCAGTTAACAGGTGATCAGCATCGGCAAATTCAATCAGTTTTACCGGGCGATGCAGCTCTGTCAGTTTGGCTGCCAGTCGTTTTGAATTGTCCGGGTGCACTCTTTGGTCTTCACCACCATAGATTAATAGAATAGGTAAGCTCTCAGGTAACTCTTCTGCCCAATACAACACTGAACGCTGTTGCAGTTCTTGCTGTTTGTTTTGATCGTAATTGGGGATCAGGCTGCGGAAAATAATCTCCATCTCTGGCAGACGTGGTAGTTCTGTAATTAAGTCTGTTGGCGCTCCGGTGATGGCCATAGCGCGAATATCATCACGTTGGCGCGCAGTCAGGTAACTCATCATGCCACCTCTGCTGATGCCGTATAAAAAGATATTATCTGCGTCTGCTGCCGGCAGCTTTTTCGCCAGTTCAATTAGCTGGTGAATGTCATTGACGTCAGCGCCACCAAACTGATCTTTACCATAAGTTTGTTGATCTTGTGGCACTGAACCACGGTATTGACTGGCCAGTACAATAAAACCTTGTTGAGCCAAAGGGCTTAATTGGCGCAATACTGAAACAAAATCCAACCGGCCTAAAGCCGAATTACCGCCTCTGTTGTAAATAATCACAGGCCATTTTTTTGTCTGAGAGGTTTTAGGTTGTAAACCCCAGGCTTGCACTAAAAAATTGTCAGACTGGTATTCCAGCTGAGCGCAATCCAACTGTTGTTGGGTGGTTTCGAACTGTTGTTCAGGCAATAACCAGGGGGCGAGCCAGTGGTCCAGCTTGTACCAGGGCGTTTGTTGGCGAATGTCATCGACCAGTTGCTGATAATCAGGATAAAGCTCGAGGCAAGATTGTTGTTTAGCAAAACCGGGCCAGCTGTGGGCCAGGGCGTGGCCTTGATAAGAAAACAGCAGCACCAACCAAAACAGTCTCATAGCCAACCCCGTGAATATTCGCTGTCTGAGTGTAACGCTTTGGCGGGTTAATTTGTGCTTGGTTTTGTAACAAAAGTTAATTCGGGTCAGAGTAAAATTAAGCTTCAGTGCTTAATTTTACTCTGACCCTTAATATTAAGACTGTGGCCAATCCCATGAACCTACATGCAACTTGCCTTGCCAGTCTTCAATCAGTAACCAGACTTTATCACCGGCTTTAGGTTGTGCTGTGGCTTTGGCGTGCACATGCTGAGCAAAAGAGCTGCCATGCAGGATACTCAGGTCGGCTTCGGCGAAGTCTTCGATCGCTGGTTGCTCTGCTGCTATCGCCATGTAAGCCTGACGTATATTGGCCACGCAGCCTTCACAGAATTGCAGGCTGAAATCTTTTACCCAATCACCATGGTGCTGATAAGGTGCATCCAACGTCAGAGGAGTTGGGGTGACTTCAAAAGCGCCAATTTTCTGAGTAGGCCATGAAGGTGGAAACACAGGATTCATCGCTTCATACAAAAACCAGAATGGCAAAATCAGCACTAAAGCATTTAGTTTAAACTTGTTACGTTGCCACCACGTATCTGAGCGTTGTGCCATCAGGAATTTACCTCTGAAGTTGTGTAACTGGTTGCAGGTTCTGCACGGGCCGCTTTGATGGTGCGACTGCCCCAGATCATAAAACCTGTAATAGACAT
Source organism: Rheinheimera sp. MM224 (assembly GCF_947090785.1). NCBI lineage: Bacteria > Pseudomonadati > Pseudomonadota > Gammaproteobacteria > Chromatiales > Chromatiaceae > Rheinheimera > Rheinheimera sp. MM224. The sequence goes on along the minus strand of NZ_OX352320.1, from coordinate 3,678,573 downwards.
ACCGGATAACAGTAAGCCAAACAGGAACCAGATTATTTTGGTCCAGATACCACCTAAAGTGCCGTAATGCAGCGGATCGGCAATATGGCTCAGCACTTCAAGGCCACCCATTTGAGCCGGTGTATGCACATCTGTCACTGCACCTGTCCACGGATTGACTAATACTGAATAAGAGTACTGATCAAAGAATATGGAATCACCTGAACCTGAAATACGATATAAATCACGGTTATGCTCTGGCATCATGATGTAAGCAGGTTGCAACTCTGGCAAGGTTTGCTTGGCAATAACTAACGCATCTTCCAGTGAATAAGGTGGCGTGTGTTTTTGGCCAGCTGCTGGTACTTCAGTTGCCGTCAGAATTTTAGGTTCGTGATAAAAATCAATGTCGTTGTGCCATAAAATAGCCTGCACCAGATACCACAACCCCGTCAGACTCATCACCACTAAAAACCAAATTGACCAGACACCGGCTAAACGGTGTAAGTCAGTCAGCAGCGTTTTACGGCCTTGATTCAACCGCACTTTAGGTTGGGTAAAGGACTTCCAGAAATTTTTATAAATCACTAAACCTGTGATTAAAGACACCAGCATCAGTATGGCCATACCGCTGACCAGGTAATAACCCACGCTGTAACTACTTTCCCAGGGGAATAATAACCAGCCGTGTAACGAACGCATAAAGGTAATAAAGTTCAGGCCGTAGTTCAGCTCTTGCACTGCGCCTGTGTATTGATTGACATAAGCTATGCCAAAAGGGGCTTTAGCTGTGGAGAAGACAATGGCATTCACCAGATAAGGTTCCATCACCAGCACAGTGCCAATTTCAGCGTCTGGCACTTCAGCTTTGACGGCTGCAATCAATTCAGTGGCAGGTTTAACCGGCAGGTTTTGTGGGTTTTCTGCTCTGGCATTGGGGTTGGTCAGCCAGGTCAGTTCATGACTAAAAACAGCAATGGTGCCCGTTAAACACACAGCGCAAAAAATTAACCAGACAGGTAAACCTACCCAGCCATGTAATAAAAACCAGAAGCGTTGTTTTAGTTTAAACACCGGATACTCAGCCTTATTCAGCAAGCTATTAAAATTGGCTTAATAATAATGCGGATAAGAATAGTTATCAATAGAAGATTGGTTAGAGTGCCCCTGTCAAAGCGGGCACTAAGGCGGATATTAGTGAGCTGAACTTTCCTCTGCCAGACGCTTATCCAGCTTTAGACTGGCATTGGCCGCGTAGTCACGACAGCCGTTTGGGTTGACTAAAGCTTGGCTTGGATTAGCATCAAGCCGCTGCCACATCGCGCTGGCACCCGGATGAGGCGTTAGCAAAATGTCACAAGGCAACTGACTGATCTGCTTCAGTGCAGTGCGAAACGAGGCCAGGTAACCTGGATGGCTGTTGTCGTCGCTATAGCGGTATTGGTCGTCTGAAATAGCGGTCAGGCTGTCAATATAGGCCATGTTGCGGCATTGCTTTTCGTCACATGAAGTCCAGGTCCAACTGGTGCTGCCTGGGGTATGTCCGGGTGTAGCCAAAGCCTGTATTTGCAGCGAGCCTGAAATCACCTTCTGATCGTTTCGAATAGTGGTCACCTTTGCCACTGGTTGCATTGCCGATAATTCTAAAAATTGTGGGTCGATCCTGCTATTTTTACCGCTACGCATCACAGCATCTGCCGGGGCTCTGGCATACAGCGGTGCTGTTGTCACCTGTTGCAGATAGGCCAGTCCGCCACTGTGATCATGGTGCTCATGGGACATTAATAACAGACGCACATCCTGTACTTTAAAGCCGAGAGCTTCGATGTTGGCCGCAACCTGTGGTGCAGCTTTTTCAGTGCCACTGTCAATGAGTATATGGCCTTGTGGCGATGTGATTAAAATAGCGCTGATGCCACAAGTACCGACATACCAGCTATTACCAAAAATCTGTCGTGGTGTTGCAGGGGCGTTCCAACTGGCATTATCTGCACAGAGGATAGGAGCTGTGGGTTGCGGCACAGTTGCAGTAGCGACAGGGGCAGTGAGGTTTTGTGCTGAACAAGCAGATAATGCAGCAAGAAGCACCAGTGCCGCCGAATGTTGTTTCATGTAGAACTCCATAGTGACGCAGGCCAGACAATATGCATGCGTTTGATTTCACAGAGCTTATACCAAAGGTTGCTTGAATTACATTGCTTTTTGTCGTGACGGAAATCCAGTGGGAGGTCGAAGCGGAGTGGTCGGAAGTTAAAAAAGGGCGTCCGTTGGGAATGGGACTAAGCGGACGCCCAAAGGTGAATCGTTGAGTCAGAGTGAATACTCTGACTCTTTGTCTTACTCTTTCACTAATGCCAATTGTTGAGTGCCTTGGTCTAGTTCTATACCACCCGAAAACGCACGGTAGATAGAGACTAAACGCTGGAAGCTTTGAGCAGAAAGCACAGCCTGCTGATCCCGGGCTGCTAACCATTCACGTTCAGCGTCCAGCAAGTCCAAAAACTCAGTGGTGCCAGCTTCGTATTGAGCTCGTGTCAGCTGCACGGCCTGTTCAGTGGCTGCAACTTGTTGCTGTGCGCTTAACTGCTGCTCACGGCTGGTTCTGTAACCTTGCAGTGAGGTCTGCATTTGCGCCAGCGCATCAAACACTGTTTGCTGGAAGCGGGCAAAGGCCATTTGCTGTTCTGCTTCTGCGCCGCGGATACGGGCCTGAATCGAGCTCAGCTCTGTGGCTTGCCAGCGTAAACTAGGCGCTATGCTCCAGGCTTCATTTTGTGAACCCAAGCTCAGACCAGGGCTTGAAATAAAACCTAAAAACCCGCTTACAGACACTTCCGGGTATAGCTCTGCTGTGGCCACACCTATATCTGCAGTGCTGGCTGCCAGTTCACGTTCGGCTACAGCTACGTCAGTTCTGAACTTTAAGTAGTTGTGCTGATTAGCAAAAGACAAAGGTTTGTTCAGTTCAGGCAAAGCTTCTGCTTTAGTGGCAACCACAAATTGCTCTGCAGGTTGTGCTACTAAAGCCGCTATTGTCGCGTTGGCCTGAGCTTTGGCAAAGGCAAACTGCGGCAGAGTACTTTGCAACTGATAAATCTGTGCGTCGATACGGCTAATTTCCAGATCCGATGCGAAACCCGCATCACGGCGCGCCAGAATAATCTGTTTGGTGCGACGTAAATTACCGAGGTTTTGCTCTGCTACAGAGAGGCGCAGTTCAGCACCACGGTAGTCGCCATAACTGGCGGCGACCTGAGCTAACAATTGCACTTTAGCTTCCTGCCATGCCAGTTCAGCACCTTGTGCTCTGGCATTTGCGGCTTCAGCTGCGCGGCGTAATTTGCCAAACAAATCTAAATCCCAGCTTAAAGCACCACCCAGGCTTGCCTGACGCTGAATTTGTCCTGCGTTTTGTGCAGCGCTGTCCGGCACCTGGTTGTTTTGTTGACTGGCGGTGACGTCCATACGAGGCAGACCATCATTGTCGCTGTCTTCAAAAGCGGCATAAGCACGTTTTACGTTGGCTTCTGCTGCAGCTAAGGTCTGGTTATTCAGCAAGGCCTTTTCTATCAGTTGGTTTAATACCGGGTCATTAAACTGTTGCCACCAGTTTTGAGCTTTATCTGCAGCTCTGTATTCAACCGGCAGTTGCACCTGATTGGCTGCTACCGGAGCCGCATAGCTTGGTCCTACTGAAGCACAACCAAACAACAGTGATGCTAATGCCATACTGATAGCGGTTAAACGAATGGTTTTACGCATGATGAGTTTCCTCAGTTTTCGTTGCGTTTACAGTGTCTGAGGCCTGTGCCAGTTGACGGTCACGGCGTTTGGCCAGAGTGTAGTAAAACAGTGGTGTTAAAATCAGACCGAAGATAGTGACGCCAATCATACCGGCGAATACAGCTACACCCATGGCTTGACGCATTTCTGCACCTGCACCGGTCGAGAACACCATAGGCACCACACCCATAATAAAGGCGATGGAGGTCATTAAAATTGGACGCAGACGTAAGCGAGCAGCTTCCAAAATCGCATCCATCGTTTTCATGCCATGGTCCTGCAGCTCTTTAGCAAATTCGACTATTAAGATAGCGTTTTTCGTCGCGAGCCCTACCAGCACTATCAAGCCAATCTGAGTGAAGATGTTGTTATCCCCACCGTAGATCCACACACCTGTCATGGCTGACAACAAGGTCATAGGCACAATCAGGATGATAGCCAGCGGTAAAGTTAAGCTTTCGTACTGAGCAGCCAACACCATAAACACCAGCAGTATCACCAGCGGGAATATGAACAACTCTGCGCTACCAGCCAGGATTTGCTGATAAGTCAGCTCTGTCCACTCATAGGTCATACCTTGCGGTAAAGTTTCAGCCAGAATTTTTTCGATAGCAGCCTGAGCTTCGCCTGTACTGTAACCAGGGGCAGGGCCACCGTTAATTTCTGCTGTGGTGTAACCGTTGTAGTGCATGACGCGGTCAGGGCCAGCTGAATGTTTCACGTTGATGAAGGAACCCAGCGGGATCATTTCACCTGCGTTGTTGCGCACTTTAAGCTGACGAATTTGCTCAGGATCCTGACGGAATTGCTCGTCCGCTTGCACATTCACCTGATAAGTCCGACCAAACTGGTTGAAGTCGTTGACATAAGCCGAACCCATATACACCTGCAGCGTCTGGAATATCTCATCCAGATTGACGCCTTGTTGTTTAGCTTTGGTACGGTCTACGTCTAAATCCAGTTGCGGTACATTCACCTGATAACTTGAGAACACACCAGCTAGTTCAGGCGTTGCCCAGGCTTTTTGCATCACTTGCATAGACACAGCTGCCAGCTCTTCATACCCCAGGTTGGCTCTGTCCTGAATTTGCAGACGGAATCCACCTATGGTGCCTAAACCTTGTACTGGCGGCGGCGGGAATATGGCGATAAAGGCGTCCTGAATACCGGCGAATTTCTGGTTTAACGCTGCTGCTATAGCATTGCCTGATAATTCAGGTGAACCACGTTCGCTAAAGTCATCCAAACCTACAAACACAATGCCTGCGCTTGGGCTGTTGGTAAAACCGTTGATGGACAAACCTGGAAAGGAGATAGAGTTCGCTACACCAGGATGTTCTGCTGCGATACGGGACATTTCTTTAATCACAGCTTCGGTTCTGTCTAAAGAAGAAGCGTCCGGTAACTGAGCAAAAGCCACTAAGTACTGTTTATCCTGACCAGGCACATAACCTGTAGGGGTTTGCTGGAACTGCACTGCAGTTAAGCCAACTAAACCAATGTACAGAATACCGATAATGCCACCAAACCGAATCACTTTACGTACCATCAGGCCATAACCTTTGGACGCTTTGCTAAACAGGCGGTTAAATGGATCAAATAACCAGCTGCCAAAGGCTTTGTTCAGTACACGGGTTAAAGCATCAGGTTTTGAACCATGAGGTTTTAACAACAGCGCAGCCAAAGCTGGGCTCAAGGTTAACGAGTTCAACGCCGAGATAAAGGTAGAAATAGTGATAGTTAAAGCGAACTGCTTATAAAACTGGCCTGTTAAACCTGACATAAAAGCGGTAGGGATAAATACAGCTGCCAGTACTAAAGTGGTCGCGACAATAGGGCCTGTTACTTCTTTCATGGCTTTTTGTGTGGCGGCCATAGGAGATAAGCCATCAGCGATATTACGCTCCACGTTTTCTACCACCACTATGGCGTCATCCACCACTATACCTATGGCCAATACCAGACCAAATAAGGATAAAGCGTTTAATGAAAAGCCCAGCAGATGCATAAAGGCAAAGGTACCAATCAGAGATACAGGCACAGCCACTAAAGGAATAATAGAAGCACGCCAGGTTTGCAGGAATAACACCACCACCAGAACCACCAGTAATATGGCTTCCAGCAAGGTTTTGATGACTGCTTCAATAGAGCCCCTAACGAATACGGTAGGGTCGTAGACGATGTCGTAAGTTAAACCTTCAGGGAAACCTTTCGACAGTTCTGCCATAGTGGCGCGCACATCATCAGAAATCTGAATGGCGTTTGAGCCTGAAGCCTGGAAAATAGGAATAGCCACAGCATCTTTGTTATTCAGTAATGAACGCAGTGCATAAGACTGAGCACCTAACTCCACCCGGCCAATATCACGGATACGTGTGACTTCGCCGTCTTCACCGACTTTAACGATAATGTCAGCAAATTCCTGCTCTGTGGTTAAACGGCCTTTGACGTTAATCAGAATTTGGAAGTCGCTGTCACCCGCAGGTTGAGCGCCTAAAGAACCAGCAGCTGCCTGTTGGTTTTGCTCACGAATAGAAGCCAGGATTTGCGCTGGTGATAAACCTACAGCTGAGACTTTATTCGGATCCAGCCAGATACGTAAGCTGTATTCGCTGGCACCAAATAAACGCACAGCACCTACACCTTCAATACGGGCTAATTCGTCTTTAACGTTCAGCGCCGCATAGTTCGACAAATACAGCATATCGTATCTGTCATCCGGTGAAGTTAAATGCACCACCATGGTTAAATCCGGCGATGATTTCTCAGTCACCACACCTAAACGTTGTACTTCCTGCGGCAGGCGAGGCTTAGCGCGGTCAACCCGGCTTTGCACCTGAGTTTGAGCACGGTCAACGTCAGTACCTATAGCGAAGGTGATAGTCAAGGTCATACGGCCATCAGACGTAGCCTGTGAAGACATATACAACATGTCTTCGACGCCGTTAATTTCCTGCTCTAAAGGCGAAGCAACGGTGTCAGCTATGACTTTAGGGTTAGCACCCGGATAGTTAGCCGTCACTACTACTGTAGGTGGCACCACTTCAGGGTATTCAGTGATAGGTAATTGCCAGACGGCTATGGCGCCGCCGATAAAAATCAGCAGCGACAGCACGGCGGCAAAAATAGGTCTTTTGATAAAAAATTGCGATAACATATCCGTTCCTTAACCCTGATTAGCCGTTGCTTGCACAGAAGCCGCTTGTTCAGCAGCAGCAGTAAGTTCCTGCTTGCTGTCCGCTTCCAACTGCTGTTGTTCAGCTTTTAAGCTTGTTAATTGCTGGCTTGTTGCCATCTCTACCAGTTTAGGCTGGATTGTCATGGATGGACGAACACGTTGCAGGCCGTTCACCACAATACGATCCGAAGCATTTAAACCAGAGCTTATGATGCGCAGGCCGTTAACCTTCTCACCTAAAGTGACAGGGCGGTATTCCAGTTGGTTTTCGTTATTCACCACCAGTACAAACTTGTTGTTTAAGTCTGTGCCTATGGCTTTGTCGTCGATCAGAATGCCTTGATACGCATTGCTGCCAACCAGTTTTAAGCGGGCGAATAAACCTGGGATTAATTTGTTATCGACATTTTCAAAGGTAGCGCGGGCACGGATAGTACCGGTCTGTGCATTGATGCTGTTGTCGATAAAGTCGATGCTACCGACATAACCAAATTCGCTGTCACCAGCCAAAGCCATATAGACAGTATTGTGGGCTGTGCGCTGTTCAGCTCTGTTGCCTGCTGTAGCCAGCTGCACATACTTCAGATAAGTTTGTTCATCAGCATCAAAGTACGCATACATTTTGCTGGTGCTGACTAAGGTCGTCAGTTGGCTGCTACCAGCCTGAACAAAGTTACCTGCTGTGATTTGAGCGTAAGAAACACGACCTGAAATAGGCGCTTTGACTTGCGTAAAAGACAAGTCCAGTTCAGCACGTTGCAATGCAGCTTTCACAGAAGCTACAGTGGCCGCTGATTGCAGCTTACGGGTTTGACGGGTGTCTAATACTTCTTCAGAGATAGCACGTTGTTTTTTCAGTGCTGCGGCACGACGGTAATCGTTATCTGCCAGTTTTTGTGCTGTTTCAGCATTGGTTAGCTCTGCTCTTAAGCGCGCGACTTCAGCAGCAAAAGGGCGGGCATCAATCTGGAATAACAAGTCGCCTTGTTTGACTAAAGCACCTTCAGTGAAAAATACCTGCTCGATATAACCTGATACACGTGGCACCAAAGTGACAGTTTCCGGCGCCTGTAAACGACCGGTAAACTCATCCCATTCAGTGATTTTTTCGTTTACTACTGTAGCCACATTAATTTCCGGTGCTGCCATAGCGCCCGGTGCTGCGGCTTCCGGAGTGCCACAAGCGGATAACACTAAGGCGGCGATGCTTCCCAATACAAAGGTACGAATAGTGCTGTTGCTGCTCATGACATTTTCCTCATTCAGTAAATTTAAATTCAACTTTTGTTGTACAAACTGTTTTCATCTGTTAGTTTTGTACCGCTCGGTAAATATATAGAAGTTCAACCAAGAGTCAATCATTATTTTGTACCGAACGGTAAATAACTGTAGAGTCTTTTGAACTAGCGAGAAAACTTTGGTTATAAGCCGAAGTTTCTGGGTTAGCAGCAGCTACTGCAGGAAGGTCTGTTAACGGGATACAGCATAAAATGCGCTGTGTTTTTACTGAATATCTAAAAACCGCTTTGCATTGCCTAAAACTATTTCTGGGTTACAGAGTCAAAAGCAGGGCTAGCAACTGGTCTGTCAAGATAAGTTGCTATTATATACAATAATGTACCAGTTGGTAAATATTCCTTTCTGGACATGTGTTGCCAAGCAGTTTATGCTAGGGCATCGTTTTTAATCCGGAGTCTGAAATGTCAGCATCAGCGGTAACAGCAGCGCCAACAGTGGGACGCCCGCGCGCTTTTGACATGGAAAAGGCCTTGCAAAAAGCATTGGAAGTCTTCTGGCGTAAAGGTTACGAAGGCGCATCCTTGCCTGATTTATGTGAGGCTATGGGCATCAACAAACCTAGTTTGTATGCCGCTTTTGGTAATAAAGAACAACTGTTTTTGAAAGCTATTGAGCTGTATGAAAACCGTCCTTGTGCGTTTTTTTATCCAGCGTTAGAGCTGACTACTTCCTTTGAAGTGGTCAAACATATGCTCTGTGGTGCAGCCAGTACTAATGCTGACCCGGACAATCCACCGGGTTGTGTCATAGTGCAGGGCGCTCTTGCCTGCAGCGAGTCGGCCACTTTTGTGAAAGAAGCGTTGATTGCCAAACGTCGTGCCGGAGAAACTGCTTTATGCACTCGTCTGGAACAAGCCAAAGCAGACGGCGATTTACCACAGAATTCGGACCCGGCTGCTTTAGCTCGTTATATACTCGCCGTAATGCAGGGCATGGCTGTGCAGGCCACCAGTGGTGCGAATTGCGCAGAGTTAAAGCAGGTTGCAGAAACCGTATTGAGTGCATGGCCTGGCAAACGGCCTGAACTTTGATGGATTTTCGTTAATTAAAAGGGACAATTCATTGTCCCTTTTTTTATTTAAACCTCTGATCAAGCTTAAGTTTACAATCTTCTCTGGCACTCTTAATTCCCTCTGCTAGTGTTTAACCATAGCGGTTGCGGCAGAGGTTGTTATGCCATTCTCTCAGCTGATGTTTCAGCAAAAACTACTTGAATTTATTGAAGTCTGTAACGATGGTTATGCCATTTTAAGCGCAGATGACAAAATGCTTGGTTGCAATCAGGCCTTTTGCGATATTTTTTATCAGGACCAGCGAACTATTCAGGATATCTCCTTCGACGATTTAATGCGTTTGTCTTATCGTGAGGGCAAAGGGGTGCGTTTTGAAGCGGACAGTATTGAAGACTGGCTGGCGCAAGCTCAGCAAAAAAGACGGCAAAATCCGTTCCGTTTATTTGAAGTAGATTTAACCGACGGCCGCTGGTTTTTAATGTCTGAACAAATTCTTCCATCCGGTGAAATGCTGATCCAGGCCAAAGAAATTACCAAGCAGAAGGTGCTGGAGCATCAGTTGTACAGCAAAGTTGAAAGCTTAAGTGAGTTAGCGCTAACAGACGAGTTAACCAAAGTGGCTAATCGCCGTTGTTTTGTCGATTCTGTCGAAGCTGAGCTGGCCCGTTGTCAACGCTCGGATAAACCTGCAGCTTTGCTGTTGCTGGATTTGGATTTTTTTAAATCAGTCAACGACACCTATGGTCATCAGGCTGGTGATGAAGTGCTCAAAGCCACAGCCAACCGAATCAAAAAAGCACTGCGTGAATACGATATTTTTGGCCGTATTGGCGGTGAGGAATTTGCGGTATTTTTATCTGAAACGGACCCTTCAACGGCTTTGCATGTGGCGGAACGAGTGAGGGTGATTCTGGCGGATTATCCAATTAAAGCTGGTGTTGCCGAGTTATGCGTGACTACCTCTATTGGCATTGCTTTAACTCATGGCGAAAGTAACTTTGAAGAGTTGTATTTGCAGGCTGACTCGGCGCTTTATATGGCTAAACGTAATGGCCGGAACAGGGCTGAGTTGTTTGCTTTGTTGGCGGAAGAATAGCTGTTTATTACTGAAAAAGGCCAGCTAATTTAGCTGGCCTTTGCTTTATTATGGCATCAGAACTTATAGTTCACTTTGCCATATACATACTGACCACGAGGGTTGTACATGCTGGTGACATAACCATATAAATCACCATCACCATCGCCTACAGCAAATGGTGGATCTTCATCAAACAGGTTATTGATACCAATAGTGAGTTTGGTTTTTTCGTTCAGGTTGTAATAACCCTGAACATCCACCAGCACCTGAGCTTTAACCTTACGGGATTCGTTTTCTTCGAAGTCCAAAGCTCCATCAAAATCGATGTCCGGAGTATCTTCAAACTCTCCTACGTAGGTCAGTACTGTTGCTGCACCCCAGTCGTTTAACGTCCAGTCTGCAGTACCTGTCCAGCGGTTTTGTGGGTAGCGGTATTCACCTGTGTAATCCTGGCCATCTTTTTCGAAGTTGTTCAGGTAGGTATATTCCAGGTTAAATTTCAGTTTACCCATACCTTCTAAATCCATTTTATAATGGCTGGATAAGTCGATACCGTCCGCTTCCTGAGAGCTGACGTTAAAGAAGGTGTTGTTGATCCTGTCCAGTTCACCCAAAGTCTGGCCTGGCAGAGGTGCCCGGCGCACACAGATGGTACTGTTTTGGTTACCACATTCTGCAGCGTAGACATCGCCAAATGGCACTTCGTCAATTTTATTGTCCTGAGTGATACTCCAGACGTCGACGCTGAAATCCAAATCGTCTGTCACTTGCCAGATTGCTCCGACGTTCCAGCTTTCAGACTCTTCCGCTTCTAAGTTCGGGTTACCTGCAAAGACGATGGTGTAGTCGGTAGAAGCACAAGCCGGATTTCCTGCGTCAGGAGTAGGGCAGCGGAATGTGTCGATAAAAAATTGTGATTCCTGTGAGGGGCCTAAGCCAACTTGTGCCAATGAAGGAGCACGGAAGCCCTGACTCCAGGAAGCACGCAGTGACCATTCATCAGTTGGTGTAAAGTGGAAGGCAACTTTAGGATTGGCTGTACCGCCAAAATCACTGTAATGGTCATAACGCTCAGCCAATTGCATTTCCAGATTCTCTAACAGAGGCACTGAAATTTCAACATAGGCGGCTTTTTGTGAACGACTGGCTGCAGCTGATACAGATTCAGTACCAAAAATTAAACCGCGTTGGAACTGATCATCCGGGGTATCTGTGGCGTCTTCCTTACGGTATTCAACACCAGCAGCTAACGACACTGCACCATGACTGACTTCGAACAGTTCACCACTGATACGGGCATCAGCTGAGGTCATATGTGATTTACCACGACGCACTAAGCTGGTGGTAATAGCATCAATGACAGACTGTGGGTTTTGCACGCCACCAAATGGGTTGTAACGGCCTGCATTGATTTCTTGTTGCAGGAAGTCAGTGCGTACCCAACCTTGTGATTTATCGCCAGTTTGAGACGAAGCACTACGGCCTTTTTGTACTGCGGTTTCCCAGTCCCAGTTATTGATGTTACCGCGTAATCCCGCCAACACACGTAAAGTATCAGAGGTGATATCCCAACGTCTGTTGCCTGCATCTACTGTGCGGTAACGGCTGATTTCAACATCCTGACCAAATGGGTTGTTTGGATGTGTTCCTGGCACAGTTAAACCGGCACCTTCATCTAAAGGTGTCGCAGCACCACCAGCGTTAGAGGTGTTGTGTTGCGCTGCAATTTCGGCAAACAACTCTACAGTGTCATTGACGTCGCGGTTCATGCTGAGGATTGCACCTATACGCTCTGCTTCAGGAACTGCAATAGAGGACGGGCCGTAGTCGTATAAACAGGTGGCACCGGCTGTCTGATCTGCAGGACAACCCGGGTCAATAGTGACCACGCCATCTACAATAAAGCGACCTGGATAGCCCCGTGATGACCGGAAATCCTGGCCGCCATAAGGGGTTTGATCCGAAGTACCAAAACGACCTAATTCATAGTTGTCGATTTGAGAGTTGTTAAAATAATCCAGGATTAACGTGGCATTACTTTTATCGTCACCCGTGCCCCAGACTGTTGAGAAGGTTTTTTCGTCATAATTCGGGCCTGTCGCGCCACCAAAACCTGCAGTGACATCCGTGCCGGTAAAATCTTTACGCAGGATAATGTTCACTACACCTGCGACTGCATCAGAACCATAAATGGCAGACGCGCCATCTTTTAAGATATCGATACGTTCAATGGCGGCCATTGGAATACTGTTGATATCAACAAAACTATTCACTATGCCTTCGGCAAAAGGACTGCTGGCTACACGGCGACCATTAATCAGTACCAGCGTTGCATCAGCACCGAAACCTCTTAAGCTGACTGCTGCTGCACCATTGGCTGTCGAATCCTGGCTATTACCCCGTGTTGAGAATGTACCTGAACCTGCAGCTGGTAAACGCTCCAGTAATTGTTGCAGGTTATCAAAGCCTGACTTGTCGATGTCATCGCGGCTAATAATAGTGACAGGTGAAGGGCCTTCAAGATCTGTTCTTTTAATATGAGAACCGGTGATTGCAATACGTTCAACTTCTTTACCGTCATCAGCTTGCTGAGCAAAACTTTGTCCGCTCAACAGCACGGCACTGACGGCTATAGCGCAGCGGCTTAATTGTATTATTTTGTTATTATTCATGTTTTCTTGCTTCCTAGCTGGATTTTTGTTGTTGCATTCTTTATAAGTATTAGTAGTACCTGTTAAAACAGGAGCCTTAGATATAGTACAAATACAGACCTTTTGTAAATGGGTTTTTCGTACAAAAGCAGTATAAAATACAGAAGTTTGTAACAAACTTCTTTGAACGTGGGGCTATCTTTCACCTAGCCGTCGCGACGGTTTTTGTTTCTCTTTTTTTTCAGCTATGTTCACAGCTTTTTCCTTTACAACAGTTCTGGTAAAAACTACAAAATGCGCTCAGAATCCCAATTTTTCAGACCAAGCGTATTTTGATTTTTGAGCCCGGAGGCTTTTTGGTGAATCAGTCAGTAGTGCATTCGTTGTGTCGTGTCTTCGGATTAGTTGTCTTTGGCTTGTTGTTGTTATCTCCTGTACTGGTGCAGTGGCCAGAACAGGATCTGGTCCCCTACCTGCAATGGAAACTTATAGCAGCAGTCTGGTGTTATATGCTGGTGTTGTCGTTATTCCGTTCCTTATGGCCAGGTTTGGTGTTGTTGTTACCTGCTGCTTTGCTGGTGCCGCAAGAAGTGTTTTACCTTTTGACCTATCAAAAAAATACCGATGCTCACGCCATAGCTATAGTGGCAGAAACCGATCTGACCGAAGCCTTGGGTTACCTGACTGGTATTGGCGTGTTTTTAGCTTTGGCGGTAGTGGCCATTGTTGTGCTCTGGTGGTATCTGGTGCGTAGCGCCTGGCAGCGTCACTGGCAGTGGGAGACCGGTATACGACCAGTCATTTGGCTTATTTGTATCGGAGTATTAGCAAGCTTGAGTTGGAACGAATGGCAGTATCAGCAGATCAATAAAGCCAAGCAGCGCAGCAACCCGGAAGAGAACGTATTTGTGCAGCGGCCATTGCCTTACAGCTATGAGAAGTTTCATGCAACTTATCCGCTGAATATGCTGTTAGCCATCAATGAATTTGTAAAGCAGAAACAAGCTGTGGCAGAGGTTGTAGAAAGTACAGCTTTGTTTAAGTTCTCTGCCCGTCAGGCCGATGTACCAGCACAACGGCAAGTTTTTGTGCTGGTGATAGGGGAGACCTTAAGGCCGGATCGTTTGCAGTTAAATGGTTACAACAGAGCAACCACTCCCCGTTTGGCTGGTACCAAAAATGTGATTAGTTTTACTAATATGGTCAGCCCCTGGGCCTGGACACGGATGTCGGTACCCGTGATCCTGTCGCGCAAAAATGCCACCGATCAGCGTTATTTCCCCACTGAAACTTCTTTGGTTGCGGCCTTTAAAGAGGCTGGTTTCAGCACAAGTTGGCTTTCCACACAAAGTCCACTCGGCGTGCACGACTCTTCCATCGCTTTACACGCCAGTGAAGCCGATCAGGTACAGTATTTAAATCCTGTAGGTTATAAGAAAGAGGGGTTTTACGACGATATTTTACTGCCAGCTTTTGAGCGTGTACTGCAACAGAACGAACCTAAACAATTGATTGTGTTGCATACCTTGGGTAGTCATTTTAGCTATGCCGACCGCTATCCGGATGCGTTTGACTTGTTTACCCCTTCAGGCAAGGGACAGCTGGTCAGTATGCATGATCAAAAATCGAAAACCTTGCTAAACAATGCTTACGATAACAGTGTGGCGTACACCGACTTCTTTTTGTTTAACCTGATTAAACAACTGGAGCAGACCCAAAGTATCAGCAGTTTGCTGTACGTGTCGGATCATGGCGAAAATATTTTTGATGGCCAATGTGGCAAAAGTGGCCATGGTCACAATACAGAACGTGACTATAGAGTAGCATCTATTCTGTGGACCTCAGAGACTTACAATCTGCAATACCCTCAGAAAAAAACGCTGGCTGAACAACGTCGCGAACAACCACTGATGACCAGCAGCATCTTTCACACTGTGCTTGACCTGGCGGCTATTCAATATCCGGATCAAAAGCTTAGCAAAAGTTGGGTCAGTCCGGACTGGCGTCCATCCCCACGCATCCTGCAACAGGGGCTGGATTTTGATAAAGCCCAAAGAGTGGGGGAGTGTCAGGAACTAAAGGCGCCATAATCATTACTTTTTCATTGTCATAATATTGTCATTATTCAGTCATAAAATAGCCTCCGAATCGTCATGTTACGGAAGCTTTATTGTCACATATCAATAGCTCAGCGACAGATGGTCATTAAATTGATGCTGGATGCTGAGCTTCCCGCATGCAGTTGTTGTTCATTAGCTAAACAGTATTTGTTAGCCCAAATCTCCTACTACGAAAGGAAAAAATCATGTTTGCAAAAACTTTAATAAGTATTGCATTGGCTTTAAGTTGTGTTGCAACGGCCCAGGCCAAAGACTGGGAAATCTACGGAAAAATTAACGTTTCAGCACAACAGTCTGATGAGGGCGAAGGATCGTTCGGCGAATTAAAAAGTAATGCCTCCCGGTTTGGTATTCAGGGCGATTATGCTCTGGAAGAAGGTTTGACTCTGATTTACCAACTGGAGTGGGAAGTTGACCCGTCTGATGAGGCGAATGAGAAAAATATCAAATCCCGTAACCAGTTTATTGGTTTGCAAGGTGTATTCGGTACAGTGACTGCTGGTCGCCACGACACAGCGTTAAAACTGTCTCAGGGTAAACTGGACCTGTTTAACGATTATGAAGCGGATCTGAAAAGTTTGTGGAAAGGTGAAAACCGTATGAGTGATTCTGTTGCTTATAGCTCACCTTCTTTCCAGGGTTTTAAGTTGCTGCTGACTCATGTGATGGAAGACGAAGCGGACGCAAAAAGTGCTCAGTCTTATGCTGTAGTTTACGGTGATGAGAGCTTAAAAGAATCTGACTGGTATGCATCAATCGCCATGGACAGTGAAATGAATGGTTATGACGCCAGCCGTGCAACTGTGCAGTTTAAAGTCGCTGATTTTAAATTAGGCGCTATGGTACAGCAGCAGGAAGAAGTGGAAACAGGCGAAAAGTCAGATGGTTATATGGCAAATATTGCTTATCCACTGAACAAGTGGGAGTTAAAAGCCCAGTACCAGACTTTAGAAGATGACAACGGCATTTCCGCTGGTGCAGATTACAAGTTAGGCAAAAATACCAAATTATTTGGTTGGTACAGCAGCTTCGACTTTGATAGCAAAGTCGACAGTGATTATGTTGCTGTGGGTATAGAACATAAGTTCTGATCCTCAAGTTGTGTAAAACAGGCAGCCTTATGGCTGCCTTTTTCTTAGCTGAAATAACAGCTGAGATAAAAACCCTACTTTAAGCGTTAAGTGACTATTTAAATTGTAAATGCTTAGTTATGATAAATACAAAACCGTAGCACAACCTAGAGTAACGTCTGATGTGGAAGTGGTGGTCCTTGCTGTTGCTGTTTCCTAATCTGATCCTGTCGGCTGAGCCTTTACGTGCTGTGGTCAGCCAAACCAATACAGCACCTTACGCCATCTTTGATCAACAGCAGCGCTTATCAGGCGGCATCGCCAAAGAACTACTGGATGCCCTCTCTGTCAGACTAAACAGGTCGGTAGAGTATCTGGATTTACCGCGGGGCCGGGTGGTTGAGTGGCTGGTGACAGATAAAGCCGATATCAGTTGTTTTTTAAACCCACAGTGGGTGCCTGCTACCTATAAACTAAGCTGGACTCCTGTGTTATTTCATACTCGTCAATATATAGTGCGCCGCTCTGAAGATAGTCCGGTGCGATCTAATCAGGATCTGTTCCGTAAACGTATAGGCACCACCAGAGGTTTTTCATACCCTGAATTACAGCCGTTATTTGAAAGCAAAGCGGCAGTGCGTGATGACGCTGAGTCATTGGAAAAAAACATTCAGCGTCTTGAGCAAGGCCGGGTCGATTTAGTCATGACGGTTGATTTAAGTTACGGTCATTACCAGCAACATTTTGATAGCTCTAAGCTGGCTGTTGATCCACTCTGGGCCGAGCCAGCTGAAGTTTATTGTGCGCTGAATCCACACAACTCACTGCTGGTCGAACAAATCCAAAAACAGCTAGGCCTGATGCAGCAGCAAGGAATAGTGGAAAAAGCGCTGAAGCGCTGGGCTCATACGTCTATCTAAAGCATATTTCCCGCACATATCTGCCACTGACTGCCTTGTCGTTTCACCACATAAAGCGGAGTGCTGCACAGACCCACTTTGTGCTGCCGTTCCTTGTGTTGCCAGCGCTGCTCCGCGTTGATTAAAAAAGTATCCAGATCCAGTTGTTGTAAATGCAGTAATTGATAAACCCAGACTCTGTCCTGATGTAATTCCATCAGCTGTTGCAGATAAGACCTAAGTTCAGCAGCTCCTGTCAGGCGTTGACCCAGTATATTGACCATCAGCACATCCCGGGTAAAACATTCACTGAATAATGACCAATTGCGTTGATTAATAGCGCGCTGCAAACGATTTAATAACTGCTGTGCACAGTCCTGATCAGACTTACAACCCAGGTCTATCGCATATACCGCATGTTCCAACATAAAAACTTCCCCTGTGGATGAAATTGCAGTTATGCTAAAACCTCAAGTAAGGTTAAGGTCAAGTGTTTTTTATGTCTTTAAAATACGATGCAAAAAAAGCAGTGTTGTCCGTGGGGGAAGTGGCGAAACGCAGCGGTGTCTCTGTGGCTACTTTGCACTTTTATGAGCAAAAGGGTCTGATCTACAGTCAGCGTAATGCTGGTAATCAGCGTCGTTATTCGCGGGATGTGTTACGACGGGTGGCTATTATTAAAGTGGCGCAGCGCACCGGTATTCCACTGGAACAAATAGGCAAAGCTTTGTCGGTATTGCCGCCAGGGCAAAATGCCGATCAGCAGCATTGGCAGCAGATGTCTGAACAATGGAAAGTGGAGTTGGATTTACGAATTGCTCAACTGACGGATCTGCGGGATCAATTGAGCATGTGTATAGGTTGTGGTTGTTTATCTATGGCGCATTGCCCCTTACGTAACCCACAGGATAAGCTGGCAGAAAAAGGCGCTGGTGCGCATTTTTATCCTACATCGGACGAGTTAGCTGAACCGGATCTGTGATCGGCAATCAGTTTGCCAGACCCCAGAGCTGCAATTTCATGTTCGTCGTCCCAAAATGGTTCTGCTAAGGCTTGCTGATACCACAATTGCATTGCAGGCAAATTCATCATCAGCTCGATATAAGGTGAAACAGTTGCGGCCACAGGCAACTGGTAACTTTGAATACGAAATAATACCGGGGCATAAAATGCATCGACTGCACTAAAATACGCTCCTGCCAGATAAGGCCCGCCAAAACGTTGTAGTCCTTCCTGCCACAGCTGCTCAAGACGTTTTAAATCAGTCAGGACCGCATCGGGCAATGGTGTTTTATCAAAACGACCACCGGCGTGAAAAGGGCAGTAGCTTCGAAGTGCGCTAAAGCCTGAATGCATTTCCGCTGACGCAGAACGGGCCCAGCTGCGTTCTTTATTGTCTTCTGGCCATACACCGGCATGACGCTCCGCCAAATATTCAACAATAGCCAGTGAATCCCAGACCACCCAGTTGTCATGATGCAGGCAAGGTACTTTAGCATTGGGTGCAAAAGCCTTAAATTGCGCACTGTTGTCATTGGACTGAAACTGCACCTGCTTTTCTTCAAAAGGAATGGCCAAAGTGTGCATCAACACCCAGGGCCGCAACGACCAGGACGAGTAGTTTTTATTGGCGATATAAAGTTGATACATCAAAGCCTCCGGTGCTGTGGAAAATTAGTGATCAGGATCAGAACAGAACTACTGTATCAGAGAAACCGGATCTGGTGTCTGTGGTTTTTCCAGCCCCACTTTTGCGTTATACTCCATCTCGTTTTCGACTTTCATTCCCCTTATTGTTGCAAGGAACTTTGTCGCCGATGTAGTGTTTAAACCGTTTTTCCATCTATAAAAGTGAAAACGCGATTTGGGGCGTTACAACTTTTATGCCTGAAAAAATGCGTTTATATACTCTGCTACAAAGGAAATCCTGATGTTTCAATCGATACGACAGCACTGGCTGTCTAATATTCGTGGCGATGTTTTATCCGCCATAGTGGTGGCTCTTGCACTAATCCCGGAAGCCATCGCCTTTTCTATTATTGCTGGTGTTGACCCTAAAGTGGGTTTGTACGCATCCTTTGCTATTGCCGTGATTACTGCTTTTGCCGGTGGCCGTCCTGCTATGATTTCTGCTGCCACAGGCGCTATGGCGCTGTTGATGATCACCTTAGTGAAAGAGCATGGTTTGCAGTATTTGTTATTGGCTACTTTATTAACCGGTGTACTGCAAATTCTGTTTGGTTTATGCAAACTCGGCGAGCTGATGCGTTTTGTTTCGCGCTCTGTGGTAACAGGTTTTGTGAATGCCTTGGCTATTCTGATATTTATGGCGCAGCTGCCTGAGCTGACCAATGTGACCTGGCATGTCTACGCCATGACAGCTGCGGGTTTAGCTATTATTTATTTGTTTCCTTATGTCACAAAAACAGTGCCTTCGCCCTTGGTGTGTATTGTGGTATTAACCTCCATCGCGCTGTATTTCCAAATTGATGTTCGTACTGTGTCGGATATGGGCGCTTTGCCTGATAGCCTGCCAATCTTCTTATGGCCTGATGTGCCTCTGACTATGGACACTCTGCAAATTATTTTTCCTTATGCTCTAGGTCTGGCTTTAGTCGGTATTCTGGAGTCATTAATGACGGCCACTATTGTCGATGATATGACAGATACCAACAGCAATAAAAACCGCGAATGTATAGGGCAGGGTATAGCTAATATAGGTTCGGGTTTATTGGGCGGCATGGCAGGATGTGCCATGATTGGTCAGTCGGTGATTAACGTCAAATCCGGTGGTCGTACTCGTTTGTCTACCCTGCTGGCAGGTATTTTGCTGCTTATTTTTGCAGTGTTTTTAGGCGAATGGGTCGGCATGATCCCTATGGCCGCTTTGGTCGCTGTTATGATTATGGTATCCATTGGTACCTTTAACTGGCAGTCGGTGCGGGATTTAGCCAGCAACCCTAAAAGCTCCAGTCTGGTGATGATTATTACCGTGCTGGTGGTTGTTTTTACTCACAATCTGGCATACGGCGTTTTTGTGGGCGTACTGATGAGTGCGTTATTTTTTGCGAACAAAGTAGGGCAGTTATTGGCGATACAGTCTGAATTATCTGCCGATGGCAGTAGTCGCCGTTATCTGGTGACAGGTCAGGTATTTTTTACCTCTGCTGAGCCTTTTGTTGCGGCTTTTGATTTTAAGGAACCACTTCGTGCTGTGCAGATTGATTTAACTCATGCGCATTTCTGGGATATCACAGCAGTAAGCTCGTTGGATAAAGTGATTTTAAAATTCCGAAAGGCGGGGGTGGAAGCAGAAGTGATAGGACTAAATCATGCCAGTGCAACTTTGGTGGATAAGTTCGCCATTCATAATAAGCCGGAAGCTATAGAACAGCTGATGCACTAATTGAAGCTCATTAAAAAGGGGTCAGAACTGAAGTTCTGACCCCTGCATAAAAACACTAACTTAGTATTTGTAGCTGAAGCTTAAACCGTAGCTTTGGCCTTCAACACGGCGTTGTAACAACTCGCCTTGTTGCATAATTTCAACATCTTCGTCCAGCAGGTTTTTCATCGACAGCTTGACTGAAGTGGATTCAAACGGTGTGTACGAGTAGACAAAATCTAACGAGTTAAACGGCTGCTCATAAGCATCATCTTTATCGTTTACACCAGCAAAGGCGATGCGTTTACCGAAGACGTTATACGTCAGAGTCGCATTATGCTCGTCGTTGTCCGAATCGAAACCCAACTGGAAGTTGACTACATGTTTAGAGTGACCACTTAACGGACGCTTCAGGTTCGTCAGGTTGGTACCAGCAAATTGCTGAATAGTAATTTCAGATTCACTGTACGTGAAGTTACCGGCTACAAAGAAGTTATCCATCCATTTGTAGCTTTCGCCTTCAAACATATTCAGTTGTTGCAGGAATTCAGCTTCTACACCGTACACTTCACCTTTGTCGCCATTACGGAATGACATCAATAAGTTACCGTCTGAGCCTGACAGTTCAATGGATTCGATTGGTTTATCCAAATCTTTATAGAACACGCCTACACTGTAGTTACTTTCGTCGTAATACCATTCTAAACGGGCATCGTAGCTGGTGACATCTGTGCTTTGCAGACCAGAGAAACCTGTGACTTTAAAGTCCGTCAGTGGGTCGATAAAGAGTACTGGCGTTACTTCACGTAAGTCCGGGCGAACCACAGTGCTGCTGTAGCCAAAACGCGCTTGCAACTCTTCACTAACAAACCAGGTGAAAGACATAGATGGATAAAAACCATCTTCCTGCAATGGGAACTCTTCGATATTGCCGCTGACTTCACCATCCGCATTTAACGGCACAGAAATCTGACGGAAATCTTCGTAACGTACACCAAAGTTCAAGCGGTACAGATAGTCGTAGTTCATTTCCATGCCGACATATGCGGCATCGATCATTTGTGCGGCTATGTAATCATCAGCCTGAGTGGTGACGTTTGAAATCTGGAAACCATTAGCCGTATTAAGAATGCTTTCATCTGAGAATATATCTGAAAACTTCTGACTCAGCTGATCCAGGCTGTAGCCGACAGTATTGAAGTTAAACAGGTTGGTTTCAGACTCACGTTGACGTTCAAAGTAAGAATAACCACCGTTTAATGCCATTTCAGCTTTGCCTAAGGTAAAAGGCAATTTGGCATTCCAGCTACCGTTTTCAGTGTCATCTTCCATCTTACCGAAACTGTAGTTCACAGCATTCTGGTTACGACGCAAGAAAGAGCTGAAAGAGCCGTCAGGCTGAAGTTCGTTGACGTAACGGTATTCGATTTCACCCGGAGCATCACGCTCTGCTTTGGCATCTGTGTATTGCCAATCCACACTGATGTCGTACAACCATGGCAAATTGTGGCGACCACGAAGTTGGTTACTGAACATAGAGCGTTCTTCGTAACGAATAGAGGTGTCTGTATTAAAACGATCAGTTTCGTTCACTGTCTCGATACTGTCACCATTTTTGACTTTAATTTCATCTTTAGTATCACGCAGATAAATAGATGCAGTCTCAAAACGGTGGTTTTCATTCAGCTCTAAACCAAAGTTCAGCATGCCAGACAGTTTCACCTGATGTTCTGTACCTTTAATATCATCATAAATATTTAAAGGCACTAAATCGTCACCGGAGACAGAGAAGTAACGTTCCTGCTCTTCGATATTTTGCGTTGATCTGTCGTAGCTGACGCCAGCCATCACACCAAAAACAGAGGAACCAACATCAAACTTATCGCCAAAAGACACGCTGCCATCAAAGTCAGGTTTGATGTTTTCACGCTGCACGTCGATATCACGGTTAAAGTTTAAACCTAGTTCCCGCACTATAGTTGCAGCCTGAGCCAGGTTGCCCTGATTGATGCCACCTAAAGCTTCAGCGATATTGATTTGGCTGATGGTGCCGTATTGGTCCAAAGCCGCACGTAGTTCAGGCGACATAGAGCGAGTGCCATCGTCGCTGCCTTTCCAGTCATCACCACCACCGTTGTAGGTGTAAGCATCGTCAGTATTCAAGCTGCTAAAACCAGTACCAACAGACAGGTTAAAGGTACGCTGCAATGGAATAGACGAAGTGCGGATATTAACGCTACCCCCACCAAAAGCGGCTGGCAGTTCAGGTGAATAGGCTTTTTGTACTACTAAACTTTCAATGATGCCGGCTGGGAACATATCCAGTGGGATTACGTTCCGTGTTGGATCCGGGCTTGGCACCATAGCGCCGTTTAACAGGGTACTGGAATAACGTTCCCCTAAACCACGCACATAAATAAATTTGTCTTTGACTAAAGTTAAACCAGTCACCCGGCGTAAAGCCGTTGCTGCGTTGCTGTCGCCTGCTCTGGAGATTTGCTCCATGCCTAATAATTCTGCGACAT
Organism: Rheinheimera sp. MM224; assembly: GCF_947090785.1. Lineage (NCBI taxonomy): Bacteria > Pseudomonadati > Pseudomonadota > Gammaproteobacteria > Chromatiales > Chromatiaceae > Rheinheimera > Rheinheimera sp. MM224. The sequence goes on along the minus strand of NZ_OX352320.1, from coordinate 3,655,593 downwards.
ATGGTTGTTCACGACGCTCTGCTGCAGCTGAAGCGGCTGAACTCATCAGACGGCCAGAAACTTCAATGCGCTCTACTTCCTGCTCTTTTGCTGCAGGCTTCGCAGGCGCTTCCTGGGCTAATGCGGGCATCATGCTGGCTGTTGCGGCTAACGCCAGCAATACGCCACGGCCAACCTGACTGATTTTAAAATGTTGCTTGCTGCTCATTTGAACTTGGTCCTATCAGCTAATTCGTATATCAATGTGCCGGGCTTATCCAAAGGAGGCCCGGCACTAAGTGAATGCAAAACTGCCAGCAAGCTGGCAGTTTATGGTTGCTTAGTCGTCCAGACCTACAGCCCAACCAGCAGTCCAGTTGTTGCTTTGTGATACAGCACCAGTGAAGGTCACAGTGTCAAAGAAGGCATCAACAGGTTTCATATCTTTTGCTGGAGTAGCGTCGATGGTGAAGATGCCGTTTAAGACAGCAGCCTGATTTGCCGCAGTTGTGTTGCCTTCCTGAGCCAGGAACCAATCAGTCTGTGATACACCTGCAGACACTTCTTTACCTGCTTCTGTTATTTCAGAACATGCGATCACTGAGTGAGTGAATTTTAATTCACCGCTTAAAGCGAAGTTTTTAGTTGGGGTTGAATCCAGTTCGAAACACTCGCCCATGCCTTCAGGACCGGTGATAAGGAAGTTATGCAACTGAGCATTTGTACCTGCGCGCAGTAACACGCCTTCTGAGTCGTCTGTACCATTAAAGGTGTTACCAATAATGGTCATGTTGGCGATAGTTGGGTTTGAGACCGGCGTTGCAGTCTGATTGGTTGACTGGTTATCTGCTTCAATACCACGGTTAGCTTTCGAGTTATCAGCTGCATGTTTTACCAGTACGAACTGCAGTTTGCCGTTCCAGCCGTCAGTCCAGTCTACAGAGTCGTCACCATTAGATGTTAACACCACGTTTTTACAGCTAACGCTACCACCAAACATTTCGATACCGTCATCCAGGTTCTGGTGTACCTGAATATTTGAACATTTAGTGCCAGAACCTACGCCGAAGAAGCCAATACCGTTTAATTCGTTATCCGGAATAACTTCGTAACCTGCGTGTTTCACTATGACGTAGTTCAGAGAACCGCTGCTGTCTGTTGCAGTTGGACCGCCATATAAACCAGCATCACCTTCAGCCTCGATACCACAGTTATTCACATCAGCACACTTGTTGCTTGGTGCGTTACCCAGCAACACTAAACCACCCCATTGACCTTCGGCTGTAGGTGAGCCAATCACGTCCTGTACTGAGGTAAAAGTGATAGGGTTAGCAGCAGTACCTTCAGCGTTAATCTTTGAACCTCGGGTTACCACTAAGAAATCAGCACCTGATTTACCGTAGATAGTTACGCCTGGTTGTACTGTTAATGTGGCATTATTTGTATTGTCAGAGCCAATACGAACACGACCACTTAATACATAGTCAGCGCCAGCTGCTAAGGTCACGTTAGTGGTGATATCACCAGTTAACTGGCAGTTTAATTTACCTGTTAAGCTTGCTACTTCTGTAGTACCAGTTGGGCATGTATCTAAACCAGCACCAGTTTCAGGGTGCAGGCTGATGGTCCAGCCTTTAGTCCAGTCTGTTGTGCCATCAAAAGCACCTATGTAGTCCACATCATCAAACCAGCCATCGATATTGCCAATGTCAAAACCATTTGCTAAAGCAGGAGAGTTAGGGGCTGGGATATAACCACCTAATAAAGCATCACCCACTAAGTTGTTTGGCTGAGCTGTAAACCAGGCATTAGCGTCAAAAGTAACGTTGTCATTGGCATCTTTAATATTGGCAAAAGGTTCAGCGCAGTCGATGATGGAGTTGCGGAACACTAAATCGCCGCTATTGGCAAAGTCAGCCGTCTCAGTGGTGTTGATTTCAAAACACTCACCCATTTTTTCAGGACCAGTGACTATAGTGTTGTATAACTCTGCAGAAGTACCGGCACGTAATAAAATGCCTTCTGAGTCTTCATCACCGTCAAAGTTATTACCAACAATAGTCAGGTTAGAAATACGAGGTTTACTGATAGGTGTTGCTGTGAAATTTGAAGACTGGTTGTCTGCTTCAATACCACGGTTGGCTTTCGTATCATTTGGATTATGACGAATTAATACGTGTTGCATACGGCCGGTCCAACCGTCAGCCCAATCTAAAGAGTCATCACGGTTACCTGTTAATACCACATGTTTTAAATCAACAGTACCACCAAAAAACTCTACACCGTCATCCAGGTTGTTATGCACCTGAATGTATTCCACTGTAGTGCCACGGCCTACACCGGCAAAAGTGATACCGTTTAATTCGTTGTCAGGAATAACTTCAAAACCAGCGTAACGTACTTGTACGTATTTTAATGCACCGCTGTTATCGTCTGGATTTGCACCACCGTAAGGACCGGCTTCACCTTCAGCCTGAACCTGGCAGTTTGCTAAATTGGCCTGATCACATTTGTTAGTAGGCGCTTTACCTAATAAAACTAAACCACCCCATTCAGCCGCTGATTCTTCATCAGATAAACCTAACATGTCATTGACTGAGGTCATGACGATAGGGTTTGTTGCAGTACCTACTGCCTGAATTTTTGAACCACGAGCAATAACTAAGTAGTCGGCACCACTTTTACCAAAGACTTTAGTGCCAGGCTGAATGCTTAAAGTTGCGCTGTTGGCATTATCATTACCTACAGTCACTTTGCCTGATAAAGCCCAAGCGATATCTGCTGTTAAAGTCACATCACTGGTAATAGTGCCTTTGATTTCACAAACAGGAGTGGTTACGCCGGCTAAGGCAGATGCTGCAGTTGCGAAGGCTGGGCAAGCACTTGTTGGAGGCGGTGTAACACCACCGTTGTCGCCATTGCCTGTATCAATGTTGATATCACCACCGCCACAACCAGCTAATACTAAAGCTGAGGCAATTGCGCTCAATTTTAAGAAGTTACGTAAAGCCATCACTTAATCTCCAATAATCACATGAATGCTGTTGTTATAAAAAAGCTCGGCCAACCATACTCAGGCTTAATGACTGTTTTATTACAGTGAGGGTGAGGAAAATTGAACTTAAAATGAGGGCCGCGTCTGACGTGGTGTAGCGGCGGTGTTGTCAAAAAAGGTTCACTAAAGTGTCATCTACTGGACTTCTTCATTTATTAGAAAAATGTAAGCAGATTGAGAGTTTTTAATTTTGAACTGGCAAAAAACCGAAATGCTGCAGCAGTTTTGTGGTTGAAGGTATTGATGGGGCATTGCGTCTGGTCATTAGAGGTCAGAATGCTTGTTTTGCTTTCATAAAACTGTCATAAACTAACGCCATACTGGTCAGAATCAATAAATTAGCTTGAATTGGTAGAGGGTTATGTCTAGAAAAATCCTGGTGGTAGAAGACGAAGCACCGATCCGTGACATGTTGTGTTTTGTGCTTGAACAAAATGGTTATCAGGCCAGCACTGCGGAAGATTTTGATTCTGCCGTCAATATGCTGGTAGAACCTTACCCTGATTTAGTATTGCTGGACTGGATGTTGCCTGGTGGCAGCGGTATTCAGTTTGCCAAAAAAATGAAAGGGCATGAGCTGACCCGTACTATTCCTATCATTATGATCACGGCACGTGGTGAAGAAGAAGACAAAGTACGGGGCCTCGAAGTAGGTGCTGATGACTATGTAACCAAACCTTTTTCACCAAAAGAACTGATGGCTCGTATTAAAGCTGTGATCCGCCGTGTGGCGCCAACCAGCTTAGATGATGTGATTGAAGTACAGGGCTTAAAGCTCGACCCTGTGTCTCACCGTGTGACTGCTGCTGAGCAAGCCGTGGATATGGGACCTACAGAATTCCGCTTACTGCACTTTTTTATGACGCACCCGGAACGTGTTTATAGCCGTGAACAATTGCTGGATCATGTCTGGGGTACCAATGTGTATGTCGAAGACAGAACAGTTGACGTGCATATCCGCCGTTTACGCAAAGCCATTTCACTGGCCGGGCATGACCGTTTAGTGCAAACTGTACGTGGTTCAGGTTATAGGTTTTCAGCGAAATAACTTATCTCCGGTTACTTTGGTGATTTACCCTAAGTAATTGGAGTTGCGGCGAGGCGGCAACCGAGAGAGGGCAGCCAACAACGCTGCGGCTTCAGGAACGACGGGTAATAAGTAGGTGCTATGCGTTTGTTATTGTCGAAGAGGAAGATTTTCAGCAAAATCTTCCTTTTGTTTTTTGTCGTTGCATTAATAGGCTGGTTGTTTGACCTGCTATTTCCTGCATTATTTGCCACTTCTTTAGTACTGCTTGGCTGGAATTACCGGCATATTTTTATATTGGACAAATGGTTGTGGCGCGATAAAAAGCTGACGCCTCCGGCCGGTGATGGCAGCTGGCAGCAGGTGTTTGACGGTATTTATTACCGCTTGCGCAAAGCCCGTAAAAAGAATAAAGAATTGCGTGGGCTGATCCGGCGTTTTCGCGATGGTGCCGAAGCATTGCCTGATGCCATAGTCGTGTTGAACAGCGACTGGACCATTATCTGGTGCAATAAACTGGCGCAGCAGTTGGTTGGTTTGCGCTGGCCCCAGGATGAACGTCAGCGTATTGATAACCTGATACGTAACCCGGAATTTCAGACTTATATTCAACAGAAGCAATTTGATCAGCCATTGGAACTATCCTCTCCGGTGAACGAAGATTTGGTGCTGGAATACCGCATGCTGCAATACGGTGACGACCAGCATTTGCTGATCGTGCGGGATGTCACTCAACTGAAACTGCTGGAGCAGGTGCGCAAAGACTTTGTCGCTAACGTTTCACATGAGCTGCGTACTCCTTTAACTGTACTGCAGGGATATCTGGAAGTGATGGATGCGGATAATCTCCCCAACGCCGGTATCTGGCTAAAAGCTCACACTGTGATGCTGGAGCAAACCAAACGTATGGATGCGCTGGTGCAGCAACTGTTAACTTTGTCACGCATTGAAGCTGCAGCTAAAGTGCAGTTTGAAGATCATATCGATGTGCCTGCGATGTTGGCGATGTTGGAGCAAGAATCTCAAACCTTAAATCGTGATAAACATCATCAGATCAGCTTTTCAGTTGAGCCTGATCTGGTGGTATCCGGTATTCGCGAAGAGCTGCGCAGTGCCTTTTCTAACCTGATCACCAATGCGATTAAATACACTCCGAATGGCGGCGAAATTCAGGTGAGCTGGGTACGCCAACATCAGAAAGCTGTGTTCAGTGTCAGCGATAATGGTGAAGGTATAGCGCCGCAGCATGTGAAACGGCTGACAGAACGTTTTTACCGTGTTGATCAGGCCAGAGCCCGTGCTACAGGTGGCACAGGTCTTGGTTTAGCTATTGTAAAACACGTGCTGCAACGCCATAACAGCAAACTGATGATTTTCAGTGAGCCGAAAAAAGGCAGCAGTTTTTCTTTTAGCTTGCCTGCTGAATCTCAACCCAAACGTAAAACTATTAAAGTCCGTTAACGGGCGCCTCCTGCTGCAGAAATTGCAAAAATTTTTGCAGCAGCGGCGGCTGATAGTTTTTATGTTGCACCAATCTGAAATGCCGCTGAAGCTGCAAAGGGCTTTGCAGCAACACCAACTGACCTGCATTAATTTCATCCTGCACTGCCAGCAAAGGCAAACAACCAATACCCAGGCCTTGTTTAACAGCTTGTTTAATAGCTTCAGGTCGCTCCAACTCCAACAGATTGTTGGGGGCCCACTGTAGTCGTGCCAGTTCATGCTCCAATACAGCCCGGGTGCCTGAGCCTTGTTCCCGCACTATCCAACGTTGTGTCAATAACTGTTCTGTCGATAAATTCTGATGCAGCTTAGGGCTGCCAAATAGTACGGTCAGATCCTGTCGCCAATGCTGAATATGAAACTCAGCGCTCAGTACCGGGCCTTCGATAAAACCCAGCTGAGCCTGTTGCTGGTGCATCAGATGCAGTACTTCGCTGCTGTTGCAAAGCCTTAATTTAAAATCAATTTGTGGATAAAGAGCAGTAAATTGAGCCAGTAAGCCGGGCAACAAATAGCAGCCTACAGTTTCACTGGCCACCAGCCTAAGTTCGCCTTTGTCAGGCTCTGAATTCACCAATTCTTGCTGCAACTCAAGAAACACCTGCAGTTTGGGTAATAGATCCAGTGTATGTTGGGTAGGGATTAGCTGTCGGCCCTGACGTAAAAATAACGGCTGGCCCAGGCGTTGTTCCAGCTCTTTTAAGGCCTGACTCGCTGCTGACTGACTTAATGCTAAAAGATCCGCGGCTTTGGTCAGGCTGTGCTGACGGCAAATGGCATCCAATAACAACCAATGGCGTGGGCTGGGGTAATTCATTTGTTTATCTAATCTGAGTAATAAGATAAATCCATTATTCTTATTTTTATCACGCATTACAATAGCGTCGTTTATACAACAAAGATGACATCATTATGTTGGTATTACTTCTGCTTAGTCTTCTGTTACAACTCTGTTATCTGGCAGCGCCTGTACTGCATCAATGGGTCAGTCCTGTGTTTGTTGCTTTGCTGCTGGGATTGTCAGCTGCTTTTGTATTGCCTTTGTGTTCGATTCAACCTCGTGAGCTGCTGGCTTCACAACTGGATAAACTGGCGCTGTTTCAGCAAAAAGCACTGCGTTTTGGCATCGTTTTATTTGCTTTTAGTGTCGATTCTGAACTGGTGCTGCAAACCAGCCCGCTGGCTTTATTGCAGCTGGCAGCCTTGGTGTTGTTGGTGCTGGCCACTGCATTATGGCTTGGGGTTAAAGTGTTTAAATTGCCCAAAGAGCTGGTACTTTTAGTCAGTTGTGGTTTAAGTTTTTGTGGAACTTCGGCCATTTTTGCCACCTGGTCTGTGCGCAAAAGTGACGAAGCTACGTTAACTCAAAGCCTGGCTATGGTTTTGTTGATGGGCTTGCTGGCTTTGCTGGGGTATTCATTGCTGATGCACGCAGGTTTTTTACCTGACGTACAACTGGCCTGGCTGATTGGCAGCACGGCACCTGAAGTGTCACAAGCTGTGGCTGCAGGCAGTCAGTTAGGCGATGCAGCGCCACAAGCTGTGATTGCTAAATTATTCCGGGTTTGTTTACTGGTGCCTTTTTTACTTTTGCTAAGTTTTAACAGCAAAGATAAAGAGGGCTTTGTTTTTCCGTGGTTTGTACTTGGTTTTATTGTGGTGGTGCTGATCAATATCGGCTTTGCCGTGCCTGTCTGGTTCAGTCAGAGCGCTGTTGTGCTATCACAAAGTTGCCTGATTTTTGCGATGTTAGTCACAGGGCTTTTAACCAGCTGGCAGGATTTAATGCAATGCAGCGGCAAAGTGTTTGGCTTTGCCGCTGTGGTGATGGTTTTACTCTTTAGCTTTTCTTATCTGTTTTTGCCGGGTTAGCCAAATAATCTAAAGCCAGGCCAGTTAAAGCCCGAACACCATTTTCCAACGCTTGTTCATTCACCTGAAAAAATGGTGAATGGTTAGGTGCGGTTTTGTCGACCGGAGTATTGTCTGGCGCTATGCCCAAAAAGAAAAATACGCCTGGTACTTCTTGCTGGAAAAATGAAAAGTCTTCAGAGGCGGTGATAGGTTTGATTGGTGCCACACCAGCTTTGCCTGCTGCCCATTCTAGGCTCGGCATAGCCCATTCTGTTAGTTTGGCATCATTCCAGGTCACAGCGGCAAAACCATGGTTATGAAATTCTGCGGTAGCGCCACTGGCCGCCGCTATATGCTCTGAGGTGTGCTGCATTTTTTGTAGTAACTGCTCACGCATAACAGGATCAAAAGTCCGTATAGTGCCTTCAAGTTTTACTTCATCCGGAATAATGTTCCAGCGCACGCCACCATGCACCTGACCTACAGATAACACAGCCGGAGCCTGAGTCACATCCAGCTGACGGGCTGGAATTTGATGTAAGGCGGTGATGAGCTGACCTGTGACCGCTATAGGGTCAACACCACGCCACGGGCTGGAGCCATGCACCTGCTTGCCTTTGACTGTGATATTAAAACTGTCAGCTGCGGCCATGATGCCTTCGCTTTTAACTTGTAATTGTCCTGCCGGGCCTGGCCAGACATGCAGACCAAAAATGGCATCGGGTTTGTATTTAGCAAACACCCCTTCTTTGAGCATTAACTTGGCTCCACCTTCTTCACCTGCAGGCGGGCCTTCTTCTGCGGGTTGAAATACAAACAAAATGGTGCCGGCAAGGTCAGCTTTCAGCTTTGTCAGCACTGAGGCTGTCGCCATCAACATCGCAGTATGGGCATCATGACCACAGGCATGCATCACACCTACATCCTGACCATTAAAGGTACTGCGCACTTTAGACGCAAAAGGTAAGTCGACCTGCTCAGTGACAGGTAAGGCATCCATATCCGCCCTTAAAGCCACCGTAGGGCCAGGTTTAGCGCCTTTTAATACACCCACCACACCATGATGGGCAATGCCGGTTTGCACTTCCAGACCAAGGGCTTTTAAGTGGTCAGCTACTTTTTTGGCTGTATTGACTTCTCGGTTAGATAATTCAGGGTGCTGATGGAAATGACGGCGCCATTCCAGCATCTGTGGCTGAATCGTCTTAATAGCGGATTCGGTTTGAGGTTTTAAATCAATGGCTGCCTGGGCTGAAAACGCACTGGCAACCAGCAATGAAACTAAAGTTCTGAGCATGGTAAGGTCCTTAAAGTCTTTGAGCCTTACCATACTGCTTGTGGTAAAAAAAGCAAAGCGTCAGAAGCTGTTAGCTCGACAACCTCACTATTATTCGTGCTTAGTGGGTGCGGCTGTTGCCTCTGCGGCTTCAACTATTATTTTGGGTTCTCTGAGCCATTCGCGCCAAATCGCCACTAACAGCGCCATCAGTACAGGGCCAACAAATAAACCGACCATGCCCATAGTTTTAACACCACCTATTAAACCAAAAAAGGTGGGTAAAAACGGTAGTTTAACAGGACCGCCCACCAGATTAGGCCTGATGGTTTTATCGACAATAAAAAGCTCAATGCTGCCCCATAAAAATAGGCCAACCCCAGCTGTTAAATCGCCTGTGCCAATCAGATAAATAGAAATTAAACTAAAAGACAAAGGCGCACCACCCGGAATAAGCGCCATAAAACCTGTCAGCACACCAAAAGCTACAGGGGAGGGCACACCAGCTATCCAATACGCTATGCCCAGCACCACACCTTCGCCTATAGCGATAATGGTCATACCTATCACAGTCGAGCTGACGGTGGCAGGCACAACACGGGAAAAGCGGTTCCAGCGATCAGGCAAAATACGTTCGCCAACAGTATCCAGTTGCCAGGCCAGCCTTTCTCCGTCTTTGTACAGAAAAAACAAGGTGATCAGCATAAACAACAAGGTCAGCATAAAGCCTGCCGTGGTCCAGCCAAAATTCAGCACCCACTTGGATATACCACCTATTTGCTCGCCGCTGACTAAACTGACCACCTGGCCTAACTGATGAGGTTCGCCTAAGTAGGTTTGCCAATAAGCTGCTAAGGTTTCCCCAACTCCAGGCAATGCTTTGAGCCAGTCTGGCACAGCAGCACCGTGTTCGTTGGCATACTTCAACCACTCAATCCAGGCGCGTATTTCCTCCATTGCATAACTGAATACCAAAGCAAGCGGGATCACCAGACCAAGCAAAATGGCGATAATAGCGACGCTGGCTGCTAAGGCTGAGTTATTGTGGCAGTAGTTCAGCAAATGACGGTACAAAGGCCAACTGGCAAAACAAATAATCAAAGCAGCCAGTACAGGAACCAGAAAGCCGATAAAAAAGAATACGCCGGCACAGAGGATCACTAACAATAAAGCTCTGCTAATAGCGTCGTTACTAAAAATCTGTGGCATCTGTAACTTTTCCTTTTGCCTGTTGGGCGTTATGTGATTACTCCTCATCCAAACTGGATGGATCAAAACCCGGACTTTGCAAACTGCACTCTACTAAATAGGGGCAGTCGAGCACAAAGGCAATCTTTTTCAGATGCAATTGCTCCTGCTGGAGATCAGCAACCAATAAAGGCTGTTGTTCCAGCCATTCTTTAGGCAGGTGCAGACTAAGGTGCTGATTTTGGCCTTGGGCTTTAAGTTCAGGCAAAAAGTCGTCACGGCGTTTTTGATTGAGTAACACCGCCATGCGCAGCAATACCAATAAAGACACCACCTGACTTGAGCTATACAAATAAAACTGTGACAAATCTTCGCTTTTAATTTTACGACGATGTGAGCGCACCAGGGTGGCGATAAGCTGTTGCTGTTCCTGGTTAAAACCAGGCAAATTGGCATTTTTTAAGATGTAAGACGAGTGCCGCTGCACACTGGACGAATTGATATGCAGGCCAATTTCATACACAGTGGCTGCCCAACTTAATAAATCTGCCATTTCATCCGTCAACTGCCAGTTCGCCCTTAGCTGAGCAAATAACTCCAGCGCTGTGCGACGCACTCTGTCGGCCTGAGCTGTATCTATGCTGTATCTTTTAATCAGACTTTGAATGGTATGTTCACGAATATCATGGTGGTGCAGGCGGTCACTCATTTCATAGAGTACGCCTTCACGCAGTGCCGCATCCACATAATACATTTGTGAAATGCCAAGCATATTAAAAGCCGCAATCAGAATAGCTAAACCGGAGCAGATCAGTAATTTCCGATCGTCAGCTAAACCTGGTAAGTCAAGCTGCAGGCTATTTTCCTGCGCTATCAGCAGGTCTCTTAATTGCAGTAGGTGTTCGAGTTCAATACAAACCGGATGCCAACCTAAACCGACAATAATGTCGCGAATGGTTTTTATTGTGCCTGAAGTACCGACCGCCTGTTGCCAGCCGGTTTCACGGTAAGCTGAGACTATAGGTTCAAGTTCCTGTTCAGCCTGTAAAATGGCGCGTTCAAACTTCTTGGCACTGATGCGGCCATTGGGGAAATGAAACTGAGCATAACTGACGCAGCCCATATTACGGCTTGCCAGTTTGAGCGGCTGGAAACCTTCTCCTATAGCAAACTCAGTGCTGCCGCCCCCAATATCCATTACCAGTCGACGGCCCTGATAATGTTCAAAATGGGCCACACCCTGATAAATAAAACGTGCTTCTTCCTGACCCGAAATCACTTCAATAGGGAAGGGAAATACGGCTTGAGCGCGACGTAAAAACATAGCACTATTTTTCGCCCGTCTTAAGGTGTAAGTAGCAATAACCCGCACCGATTGTGTCGGTACAGGTTTTAAGGTATCAGCAAACTGAGCCAGCACGGCCAGACCACGTAACATGGCTTCTTCGGTGAGCAATAAATCTTCTGTTAAACCTTCGGCCAGCTGCACTTTTTGTTTTTCGCGGTGTAGCAGTTGTAATGCACCGTCTACCACACGAGCTATCACCATGTGAAAGCTGTTCGAGCCTAAATCAACAGCCGCCATATAAGAAGCGGCTTTTTGTGTATCTGTAGTAGCGTCTGCGCTGGTCCAGTGGGTCATGTTCCGGCCTGAGTGGATTGCTGCAACTGAGCAAAATAATCGTAGATTTCCTGTTGGGAGCGAATGCTACGCTTATTGCCTCTTTTTACATAGTGGTTGCTTTGATCTTTATCAATAATCCGGGCTTTGACGTTGTCGTGCCACTGAATATCCAGTGTGGTCATGATTTGCTGCTTAATAGCCGCATCATAAATAGGCACACCTACTTCTACCCGCTGATCCAGGTTACGGGTCATCCAGTCGGCTGATGAGATATATAAATCCGTTTCACCGCCATTGTTAAATACATAAACCCTGGCGTGTTCAAGGTATCTGTCCAGCACACTTAATACGTGGATATTGTCACTACGGCCTTTGACTCCAGGAATTAGCGAACACATACCCCGTACCATAATACGGACTTTAACGCCTGCCATGCTGGCTTTATACAGCAAATCAATGATTTGGTTGTCGACCAGATTATTGATTTTTAGCGTGATTTCAGCTTTTCGGCCAGAAGTGGCAAAACTGGTTTCCCGCTCTATCAAGGCACTGAGTTTAGGCCGGCTCCAGGTTGGGGAGACAATCAAATGGTTAAACTGGAACGGCTTATAGCTGTACTGAATAAATTCAAACACCTGATCCACTTCGTCACAAATTTCACTGTGGCAGGTGAATAAGCTCATGTCGGTGTAAATACGGGCGGTTTTTTCGTTAAAGTTACCTGTGCCTATATGGGCAAACTTCACTGTTTTGCCTTTTTCCTGCCGCGTGATTAAACAGAGTTTTGAGTGAATTTTTAAGGTTTGCAGGCCAAAGATCACTTCAATACCGGCTTCGGTCATGCGCCGCGCCCAGTTGATGTTATTTTCTTCATCAAAACGGGCTTTTAACTCAACCACTACTGTCACTTGTTTGCCGTTACGCACAGCATCCAGCAAGGAGCGAATGACCCGTGAATTTTTTGCGACACGGTACATGGTCATTTTGATAGTGGTGACTTTAGGGTCAAAGGAGGCCTGACGCACCCACTCGGTAAAATAGCCAAAGCTGTGATAAGGGTAATACAGCAGAATGTCGCAGGTGCGTATTGCTTCAAAGCTGGTGGTATGACGCTCAAATTCCGGACTTTTTAATACCGGCATGGCTGGGAATTCTAAAGACGGATGGCCAATATTTGGAAAACCAATAAAGTCTTTAAAGTTACGGTACTTACCGCCAGGAATTAAGGAGTCATAAGAGCTGTAGCCGAGTAATTTTTTCAGCATTTTCAGCATATGCTCAGGCATATGGCTGTCGTACACCATACGCACTGGCTCAGATTTTAAGCGCTGTTTGATGCCTTTGGACATTTTGTCGATCAGGGACTGGTCCAGCGTATCGCTGATATTGTATTCGGCGTCACGGGTCAGTTTCAGTGAAAAGGCCTGAATTTCGCAGAAGTCAAAAAAGCCGTTAAACAAGTCTTTTAAACAGTGCACTATGATGTCGTCGAGCAAAATAATCTGTCGGCGGTAGCGGCCTTTCTTTTTGCTTTTATTTAAATGCAGCGGCAGTTCAACAAAACGTGACATCACACCAGTAGGTACTTGCACTATGGCGTATTCAGCTTTATTAGAGCCGGTCATTTCCACCATCAGGTAGGTGGCGTTGTCTTCTAAATGCTTGGCCAGTTTCACTTCTTCGGCCGAAAGGATAATAGGCGATAAATGCCGCTGTATTTCACTGCGATAATAGCTTCTGGCCCACTGTGCCTGAGCGTCTGTCAGCTTAAAGTTATCTATCAGTTCAATATTGTGTTTACGCAGTTCCTGCTGTAAATCGTCATAAATTTTATTAAAGCGCTCGCCCATGTGCAGCACGATATTCTGAATATCGTGTAATAACTGCTCAGCATCTTCCTGTTCATTGGCATGGTATTTTTTCAGCAGGATACGGCGTTTCACATCCGCTACCCGGACCCGGAAAAACTCATCCATGTTATTAGAATAAATACCTAGAAAACGTAAACGTTCAATTAAAGGGTTACGTTCGTCAGCTGCTTCCTGCAGTACACGGCCATTAAATGACAGCCAGCTTAATTCGCGGGGAAAATAATTCGTATCGCTCACAGTATGTATTAGCTCTGTAATGACCATAACGCGCTCCTGATCGGGTTCTGGAGCTACTCTATGGCAGTTTTATGACAGACTGATGAAAGGATCAAGGGCTTGATCCTCTATTACAGAAATATTTTTTTCAGAGAATTTAGTGTTCAATATCAACCACTACGTCAGATGCTATAGCCTCAAGAGCTTTCACTACTTCATCTTTATTCAGACCTGCAGGCAGTTCTACTGTAGCTATCGCATGAAACAAAGGTACTCCCCAGTTGGGTGCGCTTTGTTTAGAGCTTTCGAAGTGAATAATATTGGCACCTTTGTGTTTGATCACGCTGGACAGCTCGCGCACTATGCCGGGTCTGTCGTTCCCTGTGATGACAAATTGCAGCTGTTTATCCAGATGAACTTCAGAATGTAGGCCTTGCTGAATTTTAATATCCAGATCAGCCATACGTTCCAGTTCTGTTGTCAGTGCAAACAGATGTTCTTCAGGGACTTCCAGTTGCAATATACCCGCAAAGTAGCCACCCAAGTGACTTAAGTTACTGGCCATCCAGTTGCCTTGATGACTGGCAATGACTGTGGCGAGTTGTTCTACTAAACCTGCTTTATCCTGACCTATAACGGTTAAAATCAACTGCTTCATACAACCTTACTCCCGGAAACGGCGGAAAACTGATAAAAATGCAAAACACCTTTTGAAAAACAGTGGGTTAGCCAGATTTGGCTTACCCCATTGTAGACCTCTGGCCAGTTTTTGACAGTCAAGTCGTCGCAATTCTCCTGACAAATTAAAAAAAAATGATCTAGCTCAGCTTTATGCGTGTTGGTTGATACTCTTGCCTGTGTTCACGAATGTACTTTCGTACCTTATCAAAACCAGCTTCGCTGTTATGACTAAATGGATGCTTTGCTACAACTTCAATGAGTTTAGGTTGGAGTTCTTTTATTTCGTCATATTAGTGTCATATTTCTTTCTTATGATGAGTCCCAGAAAACAACCTGAACCACGAACAGGCATCTGTCTGTTGTGAGGAGAGCAACGTGAAAGTAGCAAAGTTATTAACTTCATTAAGTCTGATCGCAGCCACTTTAGGCCTGACAGCTCAGGCAGCCATTATCGAAGCCGACCCTAAATTACCAGCCTATGTAAAATCCACTGGTGTTTCAGGCAACATTTCCAGCATCGGTTCTGATACGTTAAACAACCTGATGACCAAATGGGCAGAAGAGTTCCGTAAGCAATACCCGAACGTGAACATCCAAATCCAGGGTGCTGGTTCTTCTACTGCTCCTACAGCTTTAACTGAAGGTACATCGAACTTTGGCCCAATGAGCCGTGCGATGAAGCCATCAGAAGTTCAGGATTTCGAAGCCAAGTACGGCTATAAACCAATGGCTATTCCGGTCGCTATCGACTTGTTAGCTGTATACGTGAACAAAGACAACCCGTTAAAAGGTCTGACTATTGCTCAGGTGGATGCTATTTTCTCTGCAACCCGTAAATGTGGTTACAAAGAAGACGTGACACGTTGGGGCCAGTTAGGCATGGAAGGCGCGTGGGCGAACCGTGATTTCACTGTATACAGCCGTAATGCTGTATCTGGTACTTATGGTTACTTTAAAGATGTTGCTTTATGTGGCGGTGACTTTAAATCCAGCATCAACGAACAGCCAGGTTCTGCTTCTGTAGTGCAGGGTATCAGTGAGTCTATTAACGGTATCGGTTACTCAGGTATCGGCTATATCACATCAAGCGTGCGTGCTTTACCTTTAGCGAAAAAAGAAGGCGAACCGTTTTATGCACCAAATGCGGATCACGCTTTAGATGGTAAATACCCGTTATCCCGTTTCCTGTACGTTTACATCAACAAGCACCCAAACAAAGAAATGCTGCCTTTAGAGCGTGAATTTGTTCGCTTCGTACTGTCAAAAAATGGCCAGGACGTAGTAGCTCATGACGGTTATGTGCCAGTACCAGCAACAGTAGCTGCAAAAGCTCTGGCTGACTTAGGTATCAAATAAGTCTGAACGATACGAAAACAAGGCGCCGAAAGGTGCCTTGTTTTTTTCTATTAAAAACAAATGTTTGATTTTTTCTGCCTGACTTGATTTGTGTCATTTATATGACAAAAAACCACTCTGTAATATTTCCGTCATAAAACTCTACTATAGTTGCCAGCATCTTAAAGTAACTGGTGGTATCGCAACTATGCACTCAACCCATCCAAGTCAGCAGTCAGCCGGTGATTCACCGCGTTCTTTGCTGCCAACTGGTGAACGTCGGGCCCGCTTACGGCGCTGGCGTGCTATTAAAGATAAAATCTCCAAATATGGCATCAGCTTTGCCGGCATCAGTGTGGTGCTGGCTTTTGCTACTATATTTGTTTATCTGTTTTCTGAAGTAGGGCCTTTATTCTCCTCCGCTTCAGTCGAACAGAAAACCAGCTACCAAAGCCCAAGCGCACAACCTTTGCACAGCAATATTGAGCGTTACGGTGAAGTGGGTTTAACCATTACCTCTGATGCGAAGTTGCAATTTTTTAATGCAGATACAGGTGAGCTAAAGCAACAGGTTCAGCTGGCTTTGCCTGCTGGTGTGACAGTCACAGCTTTTGGTAAAGCAGACCCTCGTACTGGTACCATCATTTTAGGTTTATCCAACGGTCAGGCTTTAATTGCCAAGCACGAATACCTGTTGAGTTACCCAAACGACCAGCGCCAGGTCAATCCTAAGATTAGTTTTCCTTTAGGTGAAAATCCTGTGCAGGTCGATGCTCAGGGCCAGGCTTTATTGGCTGTTGCTATTCAGGAAAAAGACGAAAACCGCATGTTGAGCGCCTACACGGCTGACGGTCGTTTAGTGCTGTCGAATATGGTGGCTGAAACTGTATTCCTGACCGGTGAAACTACAGTAGTTCGCACCGATTACAGTTTGCCAGATGCACCAGCGTCTGCGACTAAAATACTGATCGATAACACCTTCCAGAATTTATTTGTCTCTGATAAAACAGGTCACATTCATTATTACGCCATCAATAACCCACAAGAAGCGCGCTTAGTACAAAGTGTGAATGCAGTTGCATCAAGCGCACAAATTACCGCTATGGAGTTTCTGGTGGGTACTGTGTCTTTGGTGGTGGGGTCCTCTAAAGGTGAATTGAGTCAGTGGTTTTTAGTGCGCGATCAGCACAACAACTTCGACTTAAAACAAATCCGTGACTTTGAGCAGCACCCAGGCGCTATCACTCAAATTGAATCTGAATATTCCCGTAAAGGCTTTATGGCTATCGATGATAAAGGTCATTTAGGCATTCATTACGGTACTTCAGCCCGCACTTTATTTTTAGAAGCCTTTGACGATAGTCTGATCGCAAAACAAATTGCTATATCGCCTATCAATACCAATTTCCTGATGCTGGATGATAAAGGTCAGATGCATAAGTTTGAGCTGGAAAATGCTCATCCTGACGTATCTTATAAAGCACTGTGGAACGAGGTATGGTACGAAGGCCGTGATGAAGCTAAATACATTTGGCAGGCCTCGGCAGGTTCGGATGAATTTGAAGCGAAAATGAGCATGGTGCCGCTGGCTATTGGTACTTTAAAAGCCGCCTTTTTTGCCATGTTATTTGCCACTCCGCTGGCGATTATGAGCGCGATTTACGTGGCTTATTTTATGACGCCAGTGCTGCGTGGTAAGGTAAAACCTACCATCGAAATTATGGCGGCTTTACCTACAGTTATTTTGGGGTTCCTGGCTGGTTTATGGCTGGCGCCTTTTATTGAAGAGTATTTAAGCGCTGTATTTGCCATCCTGTTCCTGATGCCATTTATGATGCTTGCAGCTGCCTACTTATGGCGGTATATGCCGGAATCTATCCGTAACCGTTTTGGTTTAGGCTGGGAAGCAGCGTTTTTAGTACCTGTAATTATTCTGTTTGGTTACCTGGCTATCAGTGCCAGCCCAATGATTGACAACACTTTCTTTGATGGCAGCTTACGTCAGTGGTTTACCGACAATGGCATTAACTACGACCAGCGTAATGCATTGATTGTAGGTATAGCTATGGGCTTTGCTGTTATTCCGAATATCTTCTCTATTGCTGAAGATGCCATTTTTAACGTGCCTCGCCACTTAACTCAGGGCTCTTTAGCTTTGGGCGCCACACCATGGCAAACCATGGTTGGTGTGGTATTGCCAACCGCAAGTCCAGGTGTGTTCGCTGCGGTCATGGTGGGTTTTGGCCGCGCTGTGGGTGAAACCATGATCGTGCTGATGGCAACAGGTAACAGCCCTGTAGTGAACTTTAATATCTTCGAAGGTATGCGTACTTTATCCGCCAATATTGCGGTTGAGCTTCCTGAAACTGCGGTAGGCAGCACTCACTTCCGTGTGTTGTTCCTGGCAGCGCTGGTGCTCTTTGTATTTACCTTTGTATTTAATACTCTCGCCGAAGTGATACGGCAGCGTTTACGTCAACGCTTCAGCAATCTGTAATTAAGGGGCACTTTGATGAAATCTTTATTTGGCGTAAGAGCCTGGTTCAGATCAGGGACTCCCTGGATTTGGTTAAACGCCGGTGCCATCGCCTTGTGTCTGGTGATGGTGGTGGGCGTGTTAGGTTTGATTGTGGTGCGTGGTGGCAGTCATTTCTGGCCTGCGGATTTACAGCAGACCGAGTGGGCACCTGAATCCGGTCAAAAAAAGTTATTCTGGGTGAACTGGTGCGCGCTGAAACAGTGTCAGCTGTGATGTTGCGTGAGTCGGGCGCTACAGTGCCAGCAGAGCTGGAGGCGGTCACCCGTTATTTGGTGAAAGTAGGCAACCGCGATGTATATGGCCGTGATTTCTCCTGGTATATGGATTATGAAATTAGCGGTTGGTCTGTGCCTGAAGGTGCTATTGCGTTGGAGCGTCGTGAGCGTGGTAACTTTTATGGTTTTCCGCTGAAATTAACTGAAGGCGACAAACTGATTGCTGAAGGTGTGGCCATGTGGCCAGAGCTGTTGCAGCGGGTTGAACGCGCCAACGCTATTTTCCAGCAGATGAAAGATATCGAAAAAAATGACATCAGCCGCATCAACAACCAGATTGAAGAGCTACGTTTAGCTGAACGTCGGCTGGTGTTGGATAAAGTGTCTGACGCTGAAATGGCAGAGTTTAAAGCTCAGGCCGCTGCAGAAAACAAAATACTGAGTGATGAATACGAAGTGATCCAGCAAAAGCTGGATCAACTGCGTGCTGAATCTAATCGTGACAGCTTAGTAGTTCGTTCTGCGGAAGGCCGTGAAGTGACAGTTTCACTGGCTAATATTGTTCATGCTTATGCACCCAACGATATGTCGGTCTGGCAGAAAACCAAACACTATGTCAAAGGCATTGGTAACTTCCTGACTGAAGAGCCACGTGAAGCCAATACCGAAGGCGGTATTTTTCCGGCCATTTTTGGTACTGTCACTATGGTTATCTTAATGGCCATTATCGTGACGCCTTTTGGTGTGCTGGCAGCTATTTACCTGCGTGAATATGCCAAACAAGGTCCACTGTTGAAGATCATCCGGATTTCGGTATACAACCTGGCTGGTGTACCTTCAATCGTTTATGGTGTCTTTGGTTTAGGTTTCTTTGTTTACATTATGGGTGGCAGCATCGATCAGTTGTTTTACCCTGAAGCTTTACCAAGCCCGACTTTTGGTACTCCGGGTCTGTTCTGGGCTTCATTAACGCTGGCGCTGCTTACGCTTCCGGTGGTGATTGTATCCACAGAAGAAGGTTTATCCCGTATTCCAAGTACTATTCGTATGGGTAGCCTGGCGTTGGGCGCCACTAAATCTGAAACCTTATGGAAAGTCGTAGTGCCACTGGCTACTCCGGCTATGATGACTGGCTTAATTCTGGCTGTGGCCCGAGCTGCAGGTGAAGTCGCGCCACTGATGCTGGTAGGGGTGGTGAAGTTAGCTCCTACTTTACCTATAGATGGCAACTTCCCTTTTGTTCACTTAGACCAAAAAATTATGCACTTAGGTTTCCATGTGTTTGATGTGGGTTTCCAGAGTCCAAACGTTGAAGCCTCGCGTCCTTTACTCTATGCCACAGCACTGGTGCTGGTGTTATTGATTGTGGTGCTGAATATGGCGGCTATTTATATGCGTAACAGATTACGTGAGAAATACCGCAGCGATACAGATTAGAAAGCGACTGGCCTGCATGGCAGGCCTTTTATGCTAACCCAATTTCGCAGACCAATTTCATAGAATGGTAATGAAGATGAATCAAGATAAATTAACAGCTCCACCAGTAGAAACCGAATTGAAACTGTCGGATGAAAAAATCAAACTTCAGGTCAATGATCTGAAGCTGTACTACGGTGATGCGCTGGCATTAAAAAGCGTCAATATGACGATCCCGGAAAAACGCGTAACTGCTTTTATCGGCCCTTCAGGTTGTGGTAAATCTACCTTATTGCGCTGCTTTAACCGGATGAACGACTTAGTAGATATCTGCCGTATTGAAGGCCAGATTTTAATGGATGGCCAGAATATTTATGACCCGAAAATTGACGTGGCTGAGCTGCGCCGTCAGGTCGGTATGGTATTCCAGAAACCTAACCCTTTTCCAAAAAGTATTTATGAAAACGTGGCTTATGGCCTGCGCTTACAAGGCGTCAAAGACAAACGTATTCTGGATGAAGTGGTAGAAACTTCATTAAAAGGTGCGGCCTTGTGGAACGAAGTAAAAGACCGTTTGCACGACAATGCCTTTGGTTTATCAGGTGGTCAGCAGCAACGTTTGGTGATTGCCCGTGCTATTGCCATTGAACCAGAAGTGTTATTGCTTGATGAACCAGCTTCAGCTTTGGATCCAATTTCCACGCTGAAAATTGAAGAGCTGATTTATGAGCTCAAAGATAAATACACTATTGTGATTGTTACCCACAATATGCAACAGGCCGCCCGTGTATCCGACTATACTGCTTTTATGTATATGGGTGATTTAATTGAGTTTGATGCCACTAATAAGATGTTTACCAATCCATCGCAGCAACAAACTGAAGATTACATCACAGGCCGTTTTGGTTAACGGATTAGCCCCAGGAGGAGAAAGCGATGGACAAAATGAATTTAACTAAACACATTTCCAGCCAGTTTAATGAAGAAATTGAACAGGTTCGCAACCATGTGATGGCGATGGGCGGCTTAATTGAGCAGCAACTGGCTGATGCACTGAATGCTATTGCCAGCAGTGATGCTGACTTAGCTCGTCAGGTGATTGCTAACGATTTAAAGGTAAACGACTGGGAAATCAAAATTGACCACGAGTGCACCCGTATTATTGCAAAGCGTCAACCTGCTGCAAGCGATTTACGTTTGATTATGGCTATTATCAAAACGATTTCTGATTTAGAGCGTATTGGCGACGAAGCTGAACGTATTGCTAAAGTGGCACTGGAGTCCTTTAACAGTGCGCAGCAGGACTTGCTGGTCAATCTGGATAATATGGGCCGCCATGTCGCGCAGATGCTGCACGATGTATTAGATGCTTTTGCCCGTATGGATGTGGAAGCGGCTTTAGCTGTGCACCGTGAAGATAAAAAAGTAGACCGTGAATACGAAGCTATCACCCGTCAGCTGATGACTTATATGATGGAAGACCCACGCTCTATTCCTAAGATCATGAACGTATTGTGGTCAGCCCGTTCGATGGAACGTATTGGCGATCGTTGTAAAAACGTCGCTGAATACATCGTCTTTCTGGTGAAAGGTAAAGATGTGCGCCATGCTGATGATGAAAAATTGGAGCAAGACGCGCGCAGTTAAAAAACTTACCCATAAAGTTGTCATAAAAGCCTGATAAAACCTATGTTTTATCAGGCTTTTTTTATTACTGGCTTTTAAGAAGTTTTTATTACACTTTGATTGCAGTACAATGCGCGCCGGTTTTCATTAACTCAACAGCAAGAGGCACACTTATGCCAAATCACTTTTTGGCGGTTTTTGCGAAATCACCAATCAAGCCTTTAGAAGAACACATCAAGAAGGTATTTGATGCCAGTCTGTTATTACTGCCGTTTTTTGACGCAGTATTTTTAAAGGATTGGGAACAGGCGGCTGAAGTTCGTAAGGCACTTGTAGCGTTAGAAAAGGATGCTGACAAATTAAAGCGTGATATCCGTGTGCATTTACCACGTGGATTGTTTTTACCTGTAGACAGAACGGACTTGTTAGAGCTGGTTTCTCAGCAAGATAAAATTGCTAACAAAGCCAAAGACATCACCGGCCGTGTGTTAGGTCGTGAGTTAGAAATTCCTCTGCCTATTCAGGTGGAATTTAAGGCGTATTTACAGCGTTGTATCGACGCCGTTGAATTAGCCTGTGAAGCGATCAACGAGCTGGACGAACTGCTGGAAACTGGTTTCCGTGGTCGTGAAGTCGAGTTAGTCATCAAAATGGTTGAACGTATCGACGAAATTGAACACGACACTGACCAACTGCAAATCAGTCTGCGCAAGTATGTACGCAAAGCTGAAGCCGAAATGAATCCGGTTGATGTGATGTTCCTGTACCGCACTTTAGAGTGGGTTGGCGATTTAGCTGATTCAGCTTTAAAAGTAGGTTCTCGACTCGAAATCATGTTAGCCCGTTAATTCTTAAGGTAATTCAACGATGGAAATTATTTCTCAATACGGCTTATTGCTGATTATTATTGCCGCTGTATTCGGCTTTATTATGGCCTATGGTGTGGGGGCGAATGACGTTGCCAACGCTATGGGGACTTCAGTTGGCTCTAAAGCTTTAACTCTGAAACAAGCCTTAATTATTGCTGCCATTTTTGAAGCCGCCGGTGCCTGGTTGGCTGGTGGTGAAGTGACTTCAACTATCCGCAGCGGCATAGTTGATGCTGAAGCTTTTAAAGCTGTGCCTGAATTGCTGGTGTACGGCATGATTGCATCTTTATTAGCTGCTGGTACCTGGTTATTAGTGGCAACTCATTTTGGCTGGCCTGTTTCTACCACTCACTCTATTGTTGGCGCTATCATTGGCTTCGCTTCGGTTGGCGTGGGTATGGAATATGTGCGCTGGGATGAAGTCAGCAGCATAGTAGGCAGCTGGGTTGTGACTCCTGTGTTGGCTGGTATTCTGGCATATCTGATCTTTATGAGTGCGCAGCGCCTGATTTTTGATACAGATAATCCACTCGAAGCTGCGAAAAAATATGTGCCTTTCTACATGGTGTTCGCTGCTTTTATGATGGCTTTTGTCACCGTCAGCAAAGGCTTAAAGCATGTAGGCCTGAACCTGACGTCCACTGAAGGTTTCATGTTGTGTGTAGCCATCGCCTTAGTGGTGGGTATCATTGGTAAAATTGCCATTAGTCGTCTGAAAATAGACCCTGAAGCTGACAAGGAAATGCATTTCAATAACGTAGAGCGTATCTTCGGTATTCTGATGATTTTCACTGCTTGTTGTATGGCTTTTGCTCATGGTTCAAACGATGTAGCCAATGCTATAGGTCCTTTGGCTGCTGTGGTGGGTATCATTCAGTCCGGTGGTCAAATCCTGGATAAAGTCGCATTAGACTGGTGGATCCTGCCTTTAGGCGCTGTCGGTATAGTGCTGGGTTTAGCAACTTTAGGTGCTAAAGTAATACGCACCATTGGTGAAAACATTACTCACCTGACGCCAAGCCGCGGTTTTGCTGCTGAAATTGCAGCTGCCAGTACAGTGGTGATTGCCTCTGGTATAGGTTTACCTATTTCTACCACTCAAACTTTAGTGGGGGCGGTTTTAGGTGTCGGCATGGCTCGTGGTATAGCTGCACTGAACCTTGGAGTTATCCGTAACATCTTTATTTCATGGGTTGTTACTTTGCCTGTAGGCGCTGGTTTAGCTATCGTATTTTTCTATATCATCAAAGCAATTTTTGGCGCTTGATGCCATCTGTAGTTTGATAAAAAATCCCGGCTTGATGCCGGGATTTTTTTATTATTTTAAATGTCACTTTGCTTTTTGGAGCTATTCGCTTAAATTGGTTTTAATCAAGTTTAGTCATCGGAATTAAAGATGAAACGAGTTCCCAGTATCAAACAGCTGCAGTATTTGCTGGCCTTGCATGAACATCAGCATTTTGGCCGTGCTGCTGAAGCTTGTTATATAGGCCAGTCCACTTTAAGCGCTGCCATTGCCAACTTAGAAGAAACTATGGATGCGCAGTTGTTGGAGCGCGATCATAAGACTTTTATTTTTACCCCGCTGGGCGAAGATGTGGTGCGTCAGGCGCGGTACATAGTGGAGCAATGTGAAGAGCTAACTGAATTTGCCAAATCTCAGGGCAAGCCAATGGCGGGGCCGCTGCGTTTAGGTTGTATTCCAACCATTGCACCTTTTGTATTGAGTGAAGTGATGGCGCTGACCCGTGAGCGTTTTCCTGAACTGCAATTATTGCTGCGGGAAGATACGACGGAAAACTCCTTACAGTCATTGAGTGAAGGCCGCCTGGATTTAGTGTTGTTAGCTCTGCCTTATGATACCGGCACTTTGCATGCCGAAGTACTGGCCCAGGACGCCTTTAAGCTGGTGCTGCATAAAGACTGGCTTGACCGGGGTTTTCAGCAGGATATCAGTCAGTGGCCAGATGAAAGTATCTTCCTGTTAGAGCGGGAGCACTGCATGACAGGTCATGCGGTAAAAGCCTGTGAGTTGGATGACAGTCGTAAGGTAAATCCGTTTTTTGCTACCAGTTTGCATACCTTAAGTCAGATGGTAAACAACAAGCTGGGCGTAACTTTTATGCCTCAGATGGCGATCAACAGTGGTTTATTGCGCGGCACTGAATTAGTAGCGCAGAAACCAAGTTCAGGTCAGGCCTACCGGGATATAGGTATCGCATGGCGTCCTACGTCCAGTAAATTACGTAGTTACCGTCAGATGGCACAGTTAATCACAGAAGTATTGCAGCAAAAATGCAGTGACTAAAGATTAATCTAGTGTGGGTAAGGTCAGTTGCGGATAGTGACGATAAAACTGTTTCAACTGACCTGTTTTATATAAATCGATAAAACGTCGATCCCAAATTTCTTTAAATGCCTGTCCAGCTTCATTATTAGCAAAGGCCAGATAAATTGGGTCCCGTAGCAATTCTTTGTAGTGCAGAGGTTGTAACTTGACTGGCGTTTCACCTTGCAGGTATTGCAACAGCTCACTTTTTTCTGCCAGATAAATATCAACCCGACGATTCTTCACTAATTCCAGCCCTTGTTTAATGTCCAGCACCTCATAACCTTTTGCCGGCAGATCCAGCAATAAATGTAAATCGTAGGCCAGATCCCAAGCCAATTTATGTTGTTTTAACTGTTCCAACCTGGGTGGCGCTGTGTGTTCCGGATGATAAATAGCCACTATTAAATCAAAATCAAAAGGGTGGGTAGAGAGTAGTAATATCTCGCGCTGACTGATGGACTCATGAGCTGACAAGCCAGGTACCATATGGTGTTTACCTTGTTGCACCAGAGCGATAGCCCGGCTGTAATTACTAAAATTCCATACCAGTTGTACCTGATCTTTTGGATAAACGAACTGGAACAAATCCACATAAGCACCACTACCATCCGCATTGGTAAAACCAGGCCAGATAGGTGTGCTGATCTGAAGTTCAGCAGGGACTCTTTGCTCAGCAAAAGCAGGTTGGAAGGCTAAAAAACAACAGAGTAAATAGAAGCGGTAAATCATCCGGTAATGTCTCTGGGCTTTTCTAAAGCTTAGCTGAAATTCTGCATAGCGTAGTCTGGCGGAAAAATAGCTTGTGTTGAAAAAAACATCTTTGTAGACTGCCGCCGCGCTATCAAAGCGCTTTTGGTATCGGCATCAATGCCGGTTTAGTACCCAAAGTAATTGGAATTGCAGTGCGGCGACAAGTGAAAGAGTCCCCTAGAGCATAGTTGTCCTATGTGACTGGGGCGAGAGAGCTTAGTCAACAAAGCTGCGGTTTCAAGTACGAAGGGTAAACAGTTTGTCGGTAAAGCGGACTAGACATATGCAAGTAAAAGATTTTTCCTTCGAGCTGCCAGAGCAGCTGATCGCAAGTTTCCCTAAGGCTGAACGTTCCAGCAGTCGTTTATTAAAAATGCAGCGCCAGACTGGTGAGTTATCCCATCTGGTGTTCACTGATTTATTGGCTGAACTCAATAGTGGCGATCTATTGGTATTTAATAATACCCGCGTGATACCGGCCCGTTTATTTGGCCAAAAAGAGTCAGGTGGCAAAGTTGAAATTCTGGTTGAGCGGGTACTTGATAGCCAGCGCTTTTTAGCTCATGTGCGCGCCAGTAAAGCGCCTAAACCAGATACTATTATTCTGGTCGATGACAACACAAAGCTGAAAATGCTGCAGCGTCACGATACTTTGTTTGAGCTGGAGCTGTTAGGCGAAGAACCTTTGCTTGGGATGCTGGACAGGTTGGGGCATATGCCGCTGCCTCCTTACATAGACAGACCAGACAGCGACGAAGACAAACAACGTTATCAGACGGTGTATAACCAGAAACCTGGTGCTGTAGCTGCACCCACTGCGGGTTTACATTTTGATGAGCCTTTATTGGCGGCGTTAAAAAACAAAGGTGTTGAGTTTGCTTATGTCACTTTGCATGTTGGGGCTGGTACTTTTCAGCCGGTGCGGGTGGACAATGTGCTGGACCACCAGATGCATGCTGAATACATCGAAGTGGATCAGGCTGTGGTTGATGCGATTCACGCCTGTAAAACCCGTGGTAACAGGGTAGTTGCGGTAGGCACTACGTCGGTGCGTTCACTGGAATCTGCTGCTCAAATCGCATTACAGCAAGGCAAGAACTTACAGCCATACAGCGGCGATACCAAAATCTTTATATATCCTGGTTACCAGTTCCAGGTCATTGATGGTTTAGTCACTAACTTCCATTTACCTGAATCTACTCTGATTATGCTGGTCAGCGCCTTTAGTCAAAAAGACTATGTGATGCAGGCCTATCAAACTGCCATAGAACAAGAATATCGCTTTTATTCCTACGGCGATGCGATGCTGATCCTGTAAATTTTTCTCAATCGATCGTAGGGGCGGGTCTTGTACCCGCCCGTCTATTAATACCGCGATGTCCATCGGCGGGTTGGGGCAAGCCGCAACCCCTGCAAACCCTCCGACCTCCAATTGCAATTCAATCTCACGCGGTTTGGCCGCGCCCATTTCGATGTAGCGTCAAGTACAAAGGCTATACCGCTTTAAGGGTGGGGTTTGGCCTTTGCTTCTGCTACAATCGGGCGCGAAAAAAGCCGGACTGTTTTTCTGGCAGATACTGAGGTAGAACGTGAAATTTGAATTATTAAAAACCGACGGTAAAGCCCGTCGTGGCCGTCTTGTATTCGAGCGCGGCATTGTTGAAACTCCTGCATTTATGCCAGTGGGCACTTATGGCACAGTCAAAGGTATGACACCTGAAGAGCTGGACGCTACAGGTGCACAGATCTGCTTAGGCAATACCTTCCATTTAATGCTGCGTCCAGGCACTGAAATCATCAAAAAACATGGTGATTTGCATGACTTTATGAACTGGCACAAACCTATTTTGACCGACTCTGGTGGTTTTCAGGTGTTCAGTTTAGGTGAACTGCGCAAAATTAAAGAAGAAGGTGTGACCTTCCGCTCGCCGCTAAATGGTGAAAAAATCATGTTAACTCCTGAGCGTTCTATGCAGGTGCAACGTGATTTAGGCTCAGACATCGTAATGATTTTTGACGAATGTACGCCGTACCCTGCGACAGAGCAGCAAGCGAAAAAGTCGATGGAAATGTCACTGCGCTGGGCTAAACGCAGCAAAGATGAGCATGGTGATAACCCGTCTGCGCTCTTTGGTATTATTCAGGGCGGTATGTACCCGCAGCTGCGTGATATCTCTTTACAGGGCCTTGAAGAGATTGGCTTTGATGGTTATGCCATTGGCGGTTTATCCGTTGGTGAGCCGAAAGAGGATATGATTAAAATTCTTAATCACACCACAGGCCAGATGCCGCAACACAAGCCACGGTATTTAATGGGTGTGGGTAAACCTGAAGACATAGTTGAAGCGGTGCGCCGTGGTATTGATATGTTTGACTGTGTGATGCCAACCCGTAATGCCCGTAATGGTCATTTGTTTGTCAGCACTGGTGTGATTAAGATCCGCAACGCCAAACACAAAGATGATCCATCTACTTTAGATGCAGAATGTGATTGCTACACTTGTAAAAATTATTCTCGGTCATATCTACACCATCTGGACAGATGCAATGAGATTTTGGGCGCTCGCTTGAATACCATGCACAACTTGCATCATTATCAGAAATTAATGCAGGGCTTACGTGCAGCTATAGCTGAACAAAAGCTGGAAGAGTTTGTGGCTGAGTTTTACCAGAAACGGGGTATGGAAGTACCTTCGCTGGAAGCTAGCCTTACAGAACAATAAGATTTCATTTTCAATTAAAACTTTAGGGGACATGTTATGAGTTTATTTATTTCTAATGCATACGCCAACGCACCAGCTGCAGCACCTGCTGGTGGTGGCTGGGATTTACTGATTATGCTGGTGGCCTTTGGTCTGATCTTCTATTTCCTGATCTACCGCCCACAAGCTAAACGCGTAAAAGAGCATAAAAACCTGATGTCTGCTTTAGGCAAAGGCGATGAAGTATTAACACAAGGTGGTTTAGTTGGCCGTATCGCTAAAATTGCTGACGATAAAGACTTTGTTGCTATCGCATTAAACGATACCACTGAAGTGACAGTGCAGAAATCTGCTATCGCTGCCGTACTGCCGAAAGGCACGATGAAATCACTGTAAAAGGATTTTAATGTGTTAAACCAGAACTCCATCTGGCGGTATTTATTGGTGATCATCGTGATGGGCGTCAGCATGCTGTACGCCCTACCGAATTTGTATCCCAATGATCCGTCCTTACAAATCAGTGCGACACGTGGTGCTGATGTTACTCAGCAAACTGTGGATCAGCTGCAAAAATCTTTTACTGAACAAGGTTTAACACCTAAATCAGCTGTATTGGAAAAAGGCCAGGTGCTGGTTCGTTTTTTAAATACAGAAGACCAGTTGGCTGCCCGTGAAGTGGCAACCAAAACTTTGGGTGATAACTTTGTAACCGCATTAAATCTGGCTCCGGCAACTCCGGCATGGCTGGATGCTATAGGTGCAGCCCCAATGAAGCTGGGTCTGGACTTACGTGGTGGTGTGCATTTCCTGATGGAAGTGGACATGAAAACTGCGATGGAAAAAAACGTCAACGATTTAGTGCAGGCTTATCGTTCAGATTTACGTGAAGGCAAAGTACGTTACCGTGCCGTGACCGCCGATGTACCAAATTTACGTGTCAATCTGAGTTTCCGTACTGCTGAAGATTTAGCCGCAGCTAAAACTTTATTAAGTGCAAAAGACCGTGATATGACTTTTACTGAAGCTGATGATCTGACACTGATCGCAGCTTTTAGCGAAATAAAAATCAAAGCTTTACGTGAAGATGCGGTGGCACAAAACATCACTATCATCCGTAATCGCGTAAATGCCATTGGTGTGGCAGAACCTTTAGTGCAGCGCCAGGGCGCTGAACGTATTGTGGTTCAATTGCCAGGTGTGCAGGATACGGCCCGTGCCAAAGAAATTTTAGGTGCAACAGCGACTCTTGAATTCCGTATGGTGGATGAGGCAGGCGATTTACAAAGTGCTATTGATGGCCGTGTACCTCCGAATGCTCAGTTGTACAAAGACCGTCAGGGTCGCCCTGTACTGTTGCAAAAACGTGTGATGCTGACGGGTAACCATATTATCGGTGCCAACAGCAGCTACGACGAATACAGCCGTCCTCAGGTGAATATCGATTTGGATGCGAAAGGGGGTAATACCTTCTCGCAAGCCACTAAAGAAGCTATTGGTAAATCAATGGCGACCGTGTTCATTGAATACAAACCTACAGATAAAAAAGATGCGCAGGGCCGCACTATTCTTGAGAAAAAAGAAGAAGTGATTAACGTCGCCACTATTCAGGCACGTTTAGGTCGTAGCTTCCGTATCACAGGGGTAGACAGTCCGGCTGAAGCACAAAACCTGGCGCTGTTATTACGTGCTGGTGCTTTGATTGCTCCTATCCAGATTGTAGAAGAACGTACCATAGGTCCAAGTCTGGGTCAGGAAAACATTGAGCTGGGTACTAACGCCATTATGTGGGGTATGATCCTGACTGTAGTGTTTATGGGCATTTACTACAAAGGCGTAGGTATGGTGGGCAACCTGGCGTTGGCCAGTAACGTGGTGTTGCTGATCGGCGTATTGTCTATGGTGCCTGGCGCTACTCTGACGTTACCTGGTATGGCGGGTATCCTGTTGACCATAGGTATGGCCATTGATGCCAACGTGTTGATTAACGAGCGTATTCGTGAAGAGCTTGAAGCAGGCCGTTCGGTGCAGCAAGCTATACATGAAGGTTATAACAGGGCATTTGCCACTATTACCGACTCGAATATCACAACCTTCCTGGTCGCGTTAATACTGTTTGGTTTAGGTTCTGGTCCGGTCAAAGGTTTTGCCGTGACTTTGGCCTTGGGTATTATCACTTCTATTTTTACCGCAGTCACAGTGTCGAGATTGTTTGTCAATCTGATCTGGGGTGGTCGTAAAGTTGATAAGTTACCTATATAAGGAATTATGATGAGACTTCTTCATTTTAAAGAACCACTCAACTTTATGCGCTTTAAGTGGCCGGCACTCGCCTTTTCTACCTTATTGGTATTAGGCTCATTGTTTGCTGTATTCACTAAAGGCATTAACTTTGGTCTGGATTTCACCGGCGGTATAGTGGTTGAAGCTGGTTTTGAAAAGCAGGCGGACCTGAATAAAATTCGTGATGCTTTAGCTGGCAATGGTTTCCCTGACGCTATAGTGCAGTACTTCGGCACTACGACTGAAGTGATGATCCGTATTGCACCTCGTGCAGATATTGACCAGGCTGTGGTAGGCAATCAAATCATTGAAGTCATCCAGAAAGTGGAAGAGGGTGAGGTAACCAAGCGTCGCGTTGAAAACGTGAGTGCTTCAGTAGGTGATGAACTAAAAGATGACGGTATGCTGGCGTTATTGGCGTCCTTTATCGGTATCATGATGTATGTCGCCTTCCGCTTTGAATGGCGTTATTCAGTGGGTGCTGTCATGGCTTTGGTACATGACGTTATTGTCACTATGGGCTTGTTTGCTATCACTGGGATGGAATTTGACCTGACGGTGCTGGCAGCCTTACTGGCATTAGTGGGTTACTCCATTAACGACACCATAGTAGTATTTGACCGTATCCGTGAAATGTTCCGTAAGTTACGGGATGCTACAGTGGAAGAAACGGTCAACGACGCTATTACCTCTACTTTAAGCCGTACCACTATTACTTCCGGTACTACTGCATTATCACTGGTTGCCTTGTTTTATATGGGCGGTCCGCTGCTGCACGGTTTTGCCGCAGCTTTATTGTTTGGTATTGCTGTAGGTACTTATTCGTCCATTTTCGTCGCGAGTTCAATCGCAGTATTCCTGGGCGCAAGCCGTGAGGATTTATTGCCTGAAGTGATTGAAAAAGAAGGCGAGAATACTCCTTCGCTTTAAGGGTGTTTTGCGTTAAAAAAATGGGAGTGCACTGCACTCCCATTTTTTATAGCTCAAGAAAAGTAGAACTTTAATGACTGGCTGTTTTTACCGAGGTTTCGAAATAAGTCAGAGTAGCAAGAGTCATACTCTGTGCCAGCTCATCCTCACCTAAAAAAACCTGTCCCAATTGGTCTTGTTTTAGCAGCTCTACTTCATCTTCATTGTGTGTGCGCAGTATCACCTGAATGTCAGGGTTGACCAGTCGGGCGCTGTGCACCGTTTTACGCACATCTATGGTTTCAGGTGTGGCAATCACCAGTACTGCTGCGTGCAGAATATGCGCCTGGATCAGCACTTCTACTTCAGTGGCATCCCCAAACACGGCCGGAATTCCTTGCTGTCGCAACTGCTCCACTCTGTCATGATTTTTGTCGGCAACGACAAAAGGAATATTTTGTGCTGACAGACCTGCAGCTATCCTGCGACCTACCCGGCCATAACCAACCAGTACCACCTGATTTTCCAGATATTTTCTATCCGTATCCATAGGCAATTCACTGAAAGGGTCAGCTCTGCTATCCAACTTACGCGCCAAGGCTGAGCGTTTTAATACCCATGTATTTAACGGTGACACCATAGCAAACAGCAAGGGGTTCAGTGCTATAGACAATAAGGCACCGGCCAGAATTAAGCTCATGCCTTCCTGCGGCAATAAACCCAGCGTCATACCAAGACCAGCCAGAATAAAGGAGAATTCACCTATCTGAGCCAGACTTGCAGCCACTGTCAGTGCTGAATTCAGCGGGTAGCGGAACAGCAACACCAGCACAAAGGCGGCAAAAAACTTACCCAATACAATAATGGCCAGTACTATCAGTACATGCAAAGGTTGCTCTACTAAAATCGCTGGCTCAAACAACATACCCACAGCGGCAAAAAACAGCACGGAAAAGGCATCACGCAGCGGCAAAGACTCTTCAGCTGCTCTGTGGCTGAATTCCGATTCCCGCATCACCATGCCGGCAAAAAATGCACCTAAAGCAAAAGACACATGAAAGAGTTCTGCCGCGCCATAAGCAATACTGATAGCTCCGGCTATCACAGCCAACGTAAAAAGTTCGCGTGAACCTGTGCTGGCAACCTGCCATAACAGCCAGGGGAAAACTCTGCGTCCTACCACCAGCATCAAGACCACAAAAGCCACAACTTGCAACAAGGTTTGGCTGATGGTCCACCATAAAGGACCAGTTTCTGTCTCTACTGTTGCAGTGCCACCCAACAAGGTGGCTAAAGGCGGTAGCAACACCAGCACTAACACTGTGGCTAAATCTTCCACCACCAGCCAGCCGACGGCAATTTGACCATTTCTGCTCTCCAGCACACCTTTAGCTTCCAGTGCTTTTAACAGCACCACTGTACTGGCGCAGGATAAACACAAACCAAAGACCAGGGCTTCACCAAAGGTCCAGCCCCAGGATTGAGCGACAAAAAAGCCAAGCAAAGTGGCCAAACCCATTTGCACTATGGCGCCCGGCACAGCGATATTTTTTACCGACATCAGATCTTTGACAGAAAAATGTAAGCCAACGCCAAACATCAGCAGCATCACACCAATTTCAGACAATTGTGAAGCTATATGCAGATCAGCAACATAACCAGGGGTTGCCGGGCCTATGATGATACCGGCCAACAAATAGCCGACCAAAGCGGGCAGTTTCAGGCGCGCAGCTATTACACCTAAAATAAGTGCCAAGCCAAAAGCGGCGGCAATAGTGGTAATTAAGGAGACATTATGTTCCATGCAGAGCCCTCAAGTAATAAGCCTGTTGCAGGGACCTGAAACTATAAAACTGATAGTGTTTTCGTACACTAATTCACAGCGACTCAGGTGTGATAAGACTTGAGTTGGAAGAAATGCTTCTGTCACCACAGTGCGTGGTAAAGAGACAGAAATTGCGTATAAATTTTATTCTGCCTGCCGAACTGCTAATCGTCAATAGTTATATGTATATGTTTTTTTATTCCATAAAGAGATTAGCAGTTGTGTGAAGAGAGTTTATTGATATTGAAATTTTTATTATCTGCATAAGCTGATTGGTTGATATTTGTGCTTTTTTATTTCATCTGTTTGAAATTAATAGATAATTTAAATCGTCAGCTGAACTTTATGCATAAAGAGCCAAAGAGTCTGCATCTTTATCTGCTTAAAGATGCCGAAAAACTGCATAGCTGTGAAATTTAGCCTAAAGAGGTCTGTCCAGTGTGGGTTTAGCCCTTGGCGCTCTGAGTTAAACTTGTTATAACAGACGTGCAGAGCTCTATTGTTGAAGTTTTCAGCAGTCTGAACCGTACTGGCACACCCTACAAAAATGCCTGACGGAGCAGAGAAAACATCAGAACAGAGTCTGAAAATGTAAGCTTGCTCACTGGTACGATCTGAAAATTAGTGGTTCTAAAGAACAGGCTTGCTCTTTAGAATGAGCCACCTTTTGGGTTGCACCACAGCTCATAGCAAATAAAACACTATAGCCCACAGGGCATACTTACTCATGGAACCTCTTACCTATGTCAGATTTTCGAGAACAGGCGCTGAAGTATCACGCCGAGCCTAAACCGGGCAAAATCAGTATTGAAATCAGTAAACCAGCTGAAACCGTCAGAGATCTTGCTTTGGCATACAGCCCGGGTGTGGCTGAACCAGTGCGCGAAATTGCCAACAATATAGATGATGTATACAAGTACACAGGCAAAGGCAATCTGGTGGCTGTGATCAGCAATGGTACTGCTATTTTAGGTTTAGGTAACTTAGGCCCTATGGCGTCTAAACCCGTAATGGAAGGCAAAGCTTTGTTGTTTAAACGTTTTGCTGGCCTGGATTCTATTGATATCGAAGTGACTCATCGCACTACAGAAGAGTTTATCGATACAGTGGCCAATATCGCCGATACCTTTGGTGGTATTAACCTTGAAGATATTAAATCGCCTGAATGTTTTGAAATCGAAAAAGAGCTGATCAGACGCTGCAATATTCCGGTTTTTCATGATGATCAGCACGGCACAGCTATTGTTACTGCTGCAGGTTTATTGAATGCGCTTGAAATTCAGGGCAAAGACATCAGTAAAGTGGTGATTGTCTGTTTAGGTGCTGGTGCAGCTGCTATTGCCTGTATGGAACTGTTGATCAAATGTGGTGCGAAACGCGAACATATTTATATGCTCGACACCAAAGGTGTGATCCACACCCGCCGTAATGATTTAAATAAATACAAAGAGCTATTTGCCAATAATACCGACAAGCGCACGCTGGAAGATGCAATGGATGGCGCTGACGTATTTGTCGGTGTGTCTGGACCTGATGCTTTGCCAGCCGAAGCCTTAAAACTGATGGCGGACAAGCCGGTGATTTTTGCCTGCTCGAACCCGGATCCGGAAATTAAACCTGAACTGGCGCATGCCCAGCGTAGCGATCTAATTATGGCGACAGGCCGTTCGGATTACCCGAACCAGGTCAACAACGTCTTATGTTTCCCATTTATTTTCCGTGGTGCTTTGGACGTGCGTGCCAAGGTCATTAACGATGAGATGAAACTGGCAGCAGTGCATGCCATTCGCGCTATCGCCAAAGAGCAGGTGTCGCAGGCAGTTTTGACAGCTGCTCAGGTTGAGTCGCTGGAGTTTGGTGCACAGTATATTATTCCAAAGCCAATGGACCCACGTTTATTATCCCGTGTTGCCCGAGCTGTGGCAGAAGCTGCTGTGGCATCAGGAGTGGCGCGTTTGCCATTACCAGAAAACTATATGCAGTAAATAGAAAGGGGTCAGAGTAAAATTAAATCTTTGATTTAATTTTACTCTGACCCCAATTATTCAGCTTACTCTTCGTCTGAATCCGCTTCCTGGATCACAGGAATTGGCTTACCCATACTGGTTAAAATGTTACGCACTTCCACTGGAATTTGATGTGGATTGTCTTTGCGTAAATCTTCATCTGCAGGCAAAGGCTGGCCAGTGAACGCATGCAAAAAAGCTTCACATAATAATTCGCTGTTGGTGGCATGACGCAGGTTGTTGACCTGGCGGCGGGTTCTTTCATCTGTTAACACTTTCAATACGTTCAACGGGATAGAGACTGTAATCTTTTTCACCTGTTCGGACTTCTTTCCGTGTTCCGCATAAGGGTGAACATACTCACCATTCCACTTTGCCATAGGGATACCTTGATTGAATTTAGTTATATGGTCTGCTGACCTTTGCTACGTTGCGCACGTAATTGGACGAAATTTTACTTCTTTATACTCCCGAGTACAAACTCTGCGCAAGATTTAATAGTACAGACGTCTAAATGTTTTGACTTCTTATTTTTTCTGGGTATACTTTTAGACGTCTAAACATCTAAATTTGAGGTTTTTTATGAGCAAACAACACTCAGCCACAGTAGCTGCCCGCGCCGGAATAGCGCAGGACTCTGCATATGGTGCTGTTACGCCGCCTTTGTATTTAACCTCAACTTATGAACTCAAAGCTTTTAGACAACCGGGCAAATACGATTATTCACGCTCGAATAACCCAACGCGGGATTTGTTAGGCGATGCGTTGGCAGAGCTGGAAGGTGGTGCTAAAGGCTTAATTACCGGCACTGGCATGTCAGCTTGTCTGCTGGCGCTGCAATTGATTGGCCCGGAAGATACTTTAGTCATTCCTCATGATTGTTACGGTGGCAGTTATCGTTTATTCCTGAATTTAGCCACTCGTAAAAAAGCCTTTAAGCTGGTAGTGGTAAATTTCCAGCAAGCCGACTGGGCTGAACAAATTAAAGCGGCGCAGCCAAAAATGATTTGGGTTGAAACCCCAAGTAACCCATTGCTGCAAATTACTGATGTCAAAGCCGCTGCAGAGCTGGCAAAAACACTGAATGCGATTTTGGTGGTAGACAACACTTTCTTATCACCGGCTTTGCAAAACCCGATAGCTTTGGGCGCTGATATAGTGATTCATTCCACGACCAAATTTATTAATGGCCACAGCGATATCATAGGTGGAGCTTTAATTGCCAAAGACGCTGCAGTGGGTGATGAGCTGAAATGGTGGGCGAATTGTTTAGGTGTCACTGGTGGCGCTTTTGATGCGTATCAGACTTTACGTGGCCTGCGCACTTTATTACCCCGTATTAAACAACATCAGCACAATGCACAACTGGTGGTGGATTTCCTGCAAAAACAGCCACTGGTGGGCCGCGTCTATTACCCTGGTTTAAAAGATCATCCGGGTCATGCCATTGCCAAAGCACAGCAGCACGGTTTTGGTTCCATGCTGAGTTTTGATTTAGCCGCCGATGAAGTCTATTTAGCAGTATTTTTTGAAGCCCTGCAGTGTTTCACTTTGGCTCAGTCTTTAGGTGGCATTGAAAGCTTAATTTGTCACCCTGGTTCTATGACTCATGCCTCTTTAGATGCAGCCACACAAAAAGCCGCTGGTATAGGCCCGACTTTAATTCGTTTATCTGTGGGTATTGAAGAAGCACAAGATTTAATAGCCGATCTGGCGCAGGCTTTTGCTGCTGTAGATGCGGCGGTAAAACAAAACACTAAAACACAAAAGGTTCTGTCAGAGCCTGCAACCGCAGACAAAGCAAAAGACGAACAACAGCAATTCAGATTAAACCCAGCGCTTAGCGTGTTGTGGTAAGTAGTGGTGAGTGATGAGTAGTCCATTAAATCATAAAAACACAGTGCATAAATTTGGCGGCAGCAGCTTAGCCAGTGCTGAGCGTTTTTCTGCGGTCGCCGCTATTGTGGCAAAAGAGCCAGAAGCCTGGGTGGTGGTATCAGCACCTGGCGACACCACTGATGAGTTATTAGCTTTAATCGACAGCCGCGAACAACCAGAGCTTTTTGCTGTACTGTTACAGCAACTGGCGGAAAAGCTGGGTTTACTTATTCAGCGCACTTTAAATGAACAAAACGCGGCTGCGCTTATCAGCAAAGTGCAAAGCTGGTTCGCTGAAGTGCCGGGCTTTTTAGCTAGTGCTCAGTTTAACGATGTGCTGGCGATAGGTGAGCGTTTATCCAGCCAGTTATTGGCGGCTTTACTGAATCAACAAGGTCTGACCGCCACTGCTATTGATGCCCGTGATTTTTTACGTTTAGATGGCAGCGAAGTGCAATACGAAGTGTCCTCTTCATGGCTGGCTCCTTTTGAAAGCACAGGCATTAAAGTGGTGACTGGGTATATAGCCCGTGATTTACAAGGCAACAGCATCACCTTAGGCCGTAATGGCAGTGACTATTCAGCCACTATAGTGGGCCGTTTAGTGAAGGCTCAGGCTATTCATATCTGGACTGATGTGGATGCAATTTACAGCGCCGACCCACGTAAAGTGCCTTCAGCCCGGGCTTACCGTCAGGTGCCATGGCAACAGGCTTTAACTTTGGCTCAGCTTGGTAATCCGGTGTTACACGCCAAAACTTTAAGTCCTTTATTGGATGCTCCAGCCGATTTAATAGTACGCAGCAGTTTTGAACCGAATCACCCTGGCTGCAAAGTCAGCCAACAAGCCGCTATTGAAGTGCAGTTTTTAACTGACTTAACACAAGCTGCATTAGTGACTGTGCCTGCAAGTTGCAAATTAACTGCTGCAGCTGTGGCTTCCGCCTTACAAATTACTGTCTTTGCAGCACCTAAAGCTGCGGATCAGTGGATAGTGGCCAGCAATCAGGTGGATAGCTTATTAAGTTATCTGGCTGGTCAGCAAGTATTTGCACGGGTGAATCCTCAGGCATTTCATGCGGTGGTCTGGGTGAAACCTGCAGCCCGTCAGCAAAAACAAGTTAATGCAGCAGCAGGGCGTTGGTTAGACCGTCAGCAAGCAGCTTTTAGTTTTGAAGACGAACAGCTGGCTTTATGGTTATTCCAAAGCGCTTTAACCTCTTTGGAGCTGACAGAGCTGCATCAGCTATTACTGCCAACTCAAGTGCAGCTGAATATAGTCGTGGCGGGCACAGGCAATGTCGGCGCTGAGTTTTTAGCTTTATTGGCGAAGCAGCAGCAAGCCTTTGCTGGTCAGATCAATTTAAAGCTGGCGGGTTTATTGAATTCCCGTCAGGCGCTTTTTGCCGAAAAAATTGATATTCACAACTGGCAGCAGGCGCTGTCTTTGGCTCCTGCTTATACTGAAGCTCAGTTGGAGCTGGCACTGCAGCAGTTGCCTGAACCTAAAGTGCTGGTGGATTTAACGCCAAGCCGGGCTTTTGCTGAACGTTATCCGCAGTTTATCAACGCAGGTTTAGATTTAATCAGTGCCAATAAACAAGGTGTGACCTTGCCACTGGCGCAGTATCAGCAGATTAAACAAGCGGCTGAACAGCAGCAGGTGCAGTGGCTGAGTAATACCACTGTAGGTGCAGGTTTACCGGTACAGCGTTTATTGCAGGAATTAAAAAGCAGCGGCGATACAGTACATAGGATCAGCGGTATTTTCTCCGGTACCTTGTCCTGGTTACTGGCAAAATTTGACGGCAGCAAAGCCTTTTCCGACTTTGTCTCAGAAGCGCAGCAACTAGGTTTAACTGAACCTGATCCACGCGATGATTTATCGGGTAAAGACGTACAACGTAAATTGCTGGTGCTGGCCCGTGAGCTGGATTTAGATTTGGATATTGATCAGATTGAATTGGAGCCTTTATTACCCGCTTCGTTAAGCGGTGGCAGCATTGATGACTTTTGGGCAGGGCGTGAAGTGCTTGATCAGGAATTAGCTAAGCTACAGCAACAAGCTCAGGCTGCGGGTAAAGTCTTACGTTATGTCGCCGATTTAAAGATAGCAGCAGGCAAAGCCAAGGCGCAGGTGTCTTTAGTGGCTGTAGAGCAGACTGATCCGCTGGCGGCCATTTTGCCTTGTGACAATATTTTTGTCATTGAGTCCGACTGGTATCAACAGAATCCATTGGTGTTAAAAGGCCCTGGCGCTGGTCGTCAGGTGACGGCTGGTGGTGTTCATGCCGACTTAGCCATTTTAGCCAAACAAAAAATTGCCGCTGCCAAAGCAGCTAAACATAGTCAGGCTCAGGCCGCAGCCTGGGTGAAGTGAGAAATAATATGTCTTTTGTCAGCGCACAGTATCTAGAGTCTATTAACCGCAACCTGCAGGATGTGGCAGGCAAGGTCAACGTCAGCTTTGAGTTTTTCCCACCAAAAACCGAGCAGATGGAAAACACCTTATGGCAATCGATTGAACGTTTAGCGCCTTTGGCACCTTCTTTTGTCTCTGTGACTTATGGTGCGAATTCAGGTGAGCGTGACCGTACCCATGACATTATTAAGTCGATTAAACAGCGCACCGGCTTAATAGCTGCACCGCATTTAACCTGCGTTGATGCCAGCCGTGCTGAACTTGAGCGTATTGCCAAAGACTACTGGGACAATGGCATTCGTCATATTGTCGCTTTGCGTGGTGATTTACCGCCGGGCAACAAAGAAAAACCAGCTTTGTATGCAGCAGATTTAGTAGAAATTTTACGTTCAGTGGCCGACTTTGATATTTCAGTGGCGGCTTACCCTGAAGTACACCCTGAATCACCAAACGCTCAGTTTGATTTACTGAACTTAAAACGCAAAGTGGATGCCGGTGCTTCCCGTGCTATTACCCAGTTCTTTTTTGAACCGGAAAAATACTTACGCTACCGCGACCGTTGCGCCGCTATTGGGATAGATGTCGAAATAGTACCGGGCATTTTGCCTGTGACGAACTTTCAGCAACTGACTAAATTCGCCAACATGACTAACGTAGCTATACCAGGCTGGATGAATAAAGCCTATGAAGGCCTGGATCAAGACGCCACCACCCGTAATTTGGTGGCAGCTAACATCGCTATGGATATGGTCAAAGTGTTAAGCCGTGAAGGGGTGAATCATTTCCACTTCTACACTTTAAACCGCTGCGAATTGAGTTATGCCATCTGCCACTTGTTAGGCGTGCGGCCGCAGAGTGCCATTGCCTGACGTCATGCATAGCATGAACGACAGATGTTTCCTCAGTCTGAAGTTCAGCCCAGAACAACAGCGGCTGTTGCATGCTTATCAGCAGCCGGCTTTTTGTCAGGATGCTAAATGGCACCCAGCCAACAACCTGCATCTGACATTGGTATTTTTAGGTCAGCAAGCTTTAGCTGTGCAACAGCAGTTATGGTTACAAAGCCTGGAAGTGCTTCACGAGCTACATCCTTTTGAACTTTGTTTTGACCAGCTGAATCAGTTTAGGCAGGCCCAAGTGCTATATCTCGGTATCTCTCAACCACCCGAAGCTCTGATGGCCTTACAACAACAGCTGCAACAGCTGGCGTTGCCTTTTCTGAATGCGCCAGTGCCGGAAATTTTCGTACCTCATGTCACCCTGGCGCGTAAGTTTCAGTCTGCAGACGCTTTTCCTTTATCTGTTCAGCCATTACGCCTGCTTTGTACAGAAGTGGCTTTGTATCACTCCATCAGCACTGAGCAGGGCGTGAGCTATCAGAGTGTCGAAACTTATACTTTAGTCCCAAAGAGCTGAATCTTTACACTAGATCAACACCTTAGCAGCTAGACTTAGTTACACTCAGCTTGTGTTTTGCCACTGGACGGATTCAGATGTCGCACCGCTCATATTTATTTTCTTTGCGTATGGGTCATGCGCTGCGGGAGTGTCTGGCTGAAGGTTATAGCTTTGGCGCTTTTAAGCTGGATCTAATGGCCGGTATCACTGTCGGTATTATCGCCATTCCTCTGGCGATGGCGCTGGCTATTGCCAGTGGTGTACCGCCGCAATACGGTTTGTATACAGCAGTTATCGCAGGTTTTCTGATAGCCCTGACCGGTGGCTCACGTTACAGCATTAGCGGGCCTACCGCGGCTTTTGTGGTTATTTTATACCCTGTTGCCCAAAGTTATGGTCTGGCGGGCTTGCTGCTTGCGACCATTTTGTCTGGTGTGATGTTGATCATCATGGCCGCTATGCGTTTTGGCCGTTTTATCGAATATATTCCCGAAGCTGTCACCTTAGGTTTTACCAGCGGTATTGCTGTGGTGATTGCGACTTTGCAAATTAAAGACGTCTTTGGTTTGCCGATAGACAAGCTGTCTGAGCACTATTTAGAGAAATTACAGCAACTGTCTTTTGCTTTACCCGATCTGCACTGGCCATCCTTGCTGGTGGCTGTTGTCACTTTAGTTGTGATGTGGCTCTGGCCTAAACTCAAATTGCCTTTACCACCCCATTTACCCGCCATAGTGATTGCAACAGCTTTGGCCTTAGCGTT
Source organism: Rheinheimera sp. MM224 (assembly GCF_947090785.1). Lineage (NCBI taxonomy): Bacteria > Pseudomonadati > Pseudomonadota > Gammaproteobacteria > Chromatiales > Chromatiaceae > Rheinheimera > Rheinheimera sp. MM224. The sequence continues at coordinate 3,614,054 of NZ_OX352320.1, read as the reverse complement.
GGCTCAGTTTGGGCTGGAGCTGGATACCATAGGTAGTCGATTTAGTTATCTATTGCCTGATGGCTCGCAAGGGCAGGGCATACCTGCTGTATTACCCGAACTGACCTGGCCCTGGTTGCAGGCAGGCCCTGGCGGGCAAGCCTTAGAGTTCAGTACTCAAATGGTGAAAGACTTATTGGCAGCAGCTTTTGCAATGGCGATGTTAGGCGCTATTGAATCCTTACTGTGCGCGGTAGTTTTGGACGGTATGACAGGGCGCAGGCACAGCGCGAATAGCGAATTATTAGGCCAGGGCATTGGCAATATAGTGGCGCCATTTTTAGGCGGTTTTACTGCAACAGCTGCTTTAGCCCGCTCTGCTGCCAATGTGCGTGCTGGTGCTCAATCGCCCATAGCCGGCATGATCCATGCGCTGGTGGTGTTATTGGCCTTGCTGGTACTGGCGCCTGTATTGGCCTATCTGCCTATGGCGGCTATGGCAGCTTTACTGTTGGTTGTCGCCTGGAATATGAGTGAAGCGCCTAAAGCTGTGCATCTGTTAAAAACAGCGCCCCGTAACGACATCATTATTTTCCTGATTTGTTTTGGCTTTACAGTGCTGTTTGATATGGTCATCGCCATCAGCTGTGGCATGGTCATAGCGGCCTTCTTCTTTGTTAAACAAGTGGCTGATATGACTCGCGTGGCGGATATCAGTCATAACAGAAAATACCTGACGGAGCCTTTGCCCGAAGGCTGGAAAGCATTTCGGGTCAGTGGTCCTTTGTTTTTTGCTGCAGCAGACCGGGTTTTTGGTGAGCTATCGGTCAAACTCAAGCAACAGCAAGGCGCTATTTTAGTGATGGATGCCGTGACGCTGATGGATGCAGGTGGACTCTCAGCTTTTACCAAACTGGTCAGTCTGGCTGAAAAGCAGGGCACTCATTTATTGGTGACAGACTTAACCTTTCAACCGCTAAAAACTCTGGCAAAAGCTAAGGTGCAACCTTTGCCTGGTATTTTGAGTTTTTATTCAACCTTAGCTGATGCGCTAAACAGCCTGCCAGGCCAGAACATCGATCCTCAAGGTGAAGCAGTGGGTCTTTGATTTAAGTCTGTTTGACTTCTGCCTTGGGCCATTTTGGTCTAAGCTGTGGTCTTTCTGCAGTGGATCTGGTGCTTGTTTGAATTTATGAATTAAATAAAATAAAAATTCACTAATTCAGCATAATAATTCTTGAAACTGCATGGCGAAGCCACTACACTGGCCACACTTTTTTGGCGTGGCCTTAATTTATTATTTTTGTTTTCGGAGACTCAGCGATCTATGTCCACTCAATCCACTTCCCCTACCACCAAACTGCGCAGCGCTGTATTAGGTGCTGCCGGCTATAGCGGCGCCGAATTGGCCGTTATGTTGGCACGGAATCCGTATTTTGAGTTGAGTTACGCTTTTGCTTCCGCTGGCCGTGCTGTTGAACCTTTTTCGAATTTATATCCACGTTATCAAAACGTTGTGGATGTAGTGGTACAGCCGTGGACTGATGATTTAGTGGAAGAGTTAGCAGGCAAACTGGATGTGGCTTTTTTAGCTTTACCACATGAAGTCAGTGAAGCTGTCACGCCTTTGTTATTGGCCAAAGGCATAGCCGTGTTTGATTTATCCGGCGCTTTCCGTTTAAAAGACCCGGCTTTGTATCCTAAATATTATGGCTATGAGCATCAGCATCCGGAATTACTGGATCAAGCTGTGTATTCACTGATGGAATGGCTGGATAAGCCGTTGCCACAGCTGGTGTCTGTGCCTGGTTGTTACCCAACTGCCTGTTCGCTGGCGTTATTGCCTTTGTTAAAAGCAGGTTTAGTGGCCGATGGCTGTATTCCTGTGATCAACGCCACCAGCGGTGTGTCAGGTGCGGGCCGTAAAGCAGCATTAAGTACATCATTTTGCGAAGTGGGCCTGAATGCTTATGGCTTCTTTAAACACAGACACAGACCTGAAATTGAGCAGAATTTAGGCCGAAAAGTGGTGTTTACGCCACATTTAGGCAACTTTAAACGTGGCATTTTGGCCACCAGCGTGGTGACTTTAAAGTCTGGCGTTACTGCAGAGCAAGTGGCTGCCGCTTTCCAGCAGGCTTATGCAGCTAAGCCATTAGTACGTTTAGTCAAACATTCGCCCAATGTGGCTGATGTGGCAGGCACGCCATTTTGTGATATCCACTGGCAACAGGATGGTGAGCAACTGGTGATTGTGTCCGCTATTGATAACTTACTCAAAGGTGCTGCTGCACAGGCGATGCAGGCGGCCAATATCAAATTTGGTGCTCCTGAAACCGCAGGTTTATTTGCAGGAGCAGCAGAATGAGCCAGACACCTTTAGTACTTAAAATGGGTGGCCGTTTATTACAGGATCAGACCGCTTTAGATGCCTTATTAAAAGTCTGTGCCCAGTTAAAAACTCAGTATCCAATAGTGTTGGTGCATGGCGGTGGCGATCAGGTGGATCAGTGGCTGGCTAAATTTGGGTTTACCACTGAAAAAATTGATGGCCAACGGGTATCTCCAGCTGAACAAATGCCAGTGATCACAGGTGCTTTAGATGGAGCAGTCAACGCTGATATGGTGGCTCGGGCGACATTACAGGGTTTAAATCCAGTGGGTTTAAGTCTGGCAGCAGGTGGTAGTTTAGCTTTTGATATTAATCATAAATTAGGCGCTGTTGGTATTGCCAAACCTAATAATCCACTACTGCTGAATACCTTATTGGCTCAGGGCTTTACTCCTGTATTCAGCTCTATTGGTTTAAGTGCCGATGGTCAGCTACTGAATGTGAATGCCGATATCGCAGCTGCTGCTATTTGTCAGCTGGTACAAGGCCAACTGGTATTGCTGACCGATGTGCCAGGAATTCTCGATGCCAATATGCAGCTTATCCCCACCTTAACTGCCGAAGAAGCCCAGCAACTGGTGCTTGATGGCGTGATTAAAGGTGGCATGAAAGTAAAACTGGATGCTGCGCTCGAAACTGCCCAAGCACTGAAACGTAATATTACAGTGGCAGGATGGCAGCATCCGGACGATTTATTAAAGTTGATGCAACAAGAAGCAGTAGGTACTTGCATCGTGTATTGATCCCGAAACAAAACAGCGCCTGATACCCTGTTGACTCCAACAGAAGCTGAGCCTGTTGTAACGATAAGGATGCCGCCTAGCGGACATGCAGTGTGTTTTTATGAGTAAATTAACCCAGCTTTTATGTTTAGCTGAATTAGACCAGACCCAATTATCCGACCTGCTGGAGCTTGCACTTCAGATCAAACAAAATCCAGAGCACTACAGCTCTGCGCTCAAAGGTAAAAGCATTGCCTTGTTGTTTGAAAAACCTTCTTTGCGAACCCGCGTCAGCTTTGATGTAGGGATCAATAAATTGGGTGGTCACAGTGTGTATCTGGATCAGCAAAACGGAGCTATGGGCGTACGCGAATCAGTGGAAGATTTTGGCAGTAATCTGGCCTGTTGGTGTGATGCCATAGTGGCGCGGGTTTATTCTCAGAAAACATTAGTGCAACTGTCGCAAAGCAGCAAAAAACCAGTGATTAACGCACTGAGCGATTTGTACCATCCTTGTCAGGCGCTGGCCGATTTGTTGACATTAAAAGAGCATTATGGCGATTTAAGTCAGGTGCATCTGGCTTTTGTTGGCGACGGTAACAATGTCTGCCACTCGCTGATGTTAGGCGCTGCCATTATGGGCATGACGCTGACTGTGGTCACACCACAAGGTTTTGGTCCTGATGCTCATGTATTGTTAAAAGCTCAGGCGATAGCAGAAAAAAGTGGCGCTAAACTGACCTTAAGTCAGCATGTGTCAGCTGCTGCTGGTGCGGATGCTATTTACACCGACACCTGGTTGTCGATGGGCGCGAAGGCCGACCCTAAACTGGTCGAGAACCTGTTTGCGCCTTATCAGATCAATACTGCAGTGATGCAGCGTTTAGCCATCAAACATTTTATGCACTGCCTGCCTGCACACCGTGGGCATGAAGTGACCAGCGAAGTGCTGGACAGCGATAATTCGTTAGTGTTGCAACAGGCAGAAAACCGTATGCACGCTCAGAATGCCGTATTAGTCAGTTTATTTAGTTGAGGTTGGACATGAGTATCAAAAAAGTAGTGTTAGCGTATTCAGGTGGTTTAGACACATCAGCCATTGTGCCTTGGTTAAAAGATAACTATGACTGTGAAGTGATAGCTTTTGTTGCCAACGTAGGTCAGGGCGATGAAGAACTGGCTGGTGTGGAAGAAAAAGCTATTAAGTCAGGTGCCAGCTCTTGCTACGTGGTCGACTTGCGCGAAGAGTTAGTCAAAGAAGTGATTTACCCCACCTTAAAAACAGGTGCAGTGTATGAAGGCCAGTATTTGCTGGGTACTTCTATGGCACGCCCTGTGATTGCCCGTGCTCAGGTTGAGTTGGCGCTGAAATTAGGTGCTGATGCTTTATGCCACGGTTGTACCGGTAAAGGTAATGATCAGGTGCGTTTTGAAGGTGCTTTTGCCGCCTTAGCACCGCAGTTAAAAGTGATAGCGCCATGGCGTGAATGGCAATTTAACTCACGTCAGTCGCTGCTGAATTACCTGGCTGAGAAAAATGTGCCAACCACAGCTTCTGCCACCAAAATTTACAGCCGTGATGCCAACTTATGGCATATCTCGCACGAAGGTGGTGAGATTGAAAACCCGTGGAATGAGCCATCAGACCAAATCTGGATGTGGACTAAATCACCAGAGCAGGCGCCGGATAAAGCCGAACATATTCAGTTAAGTTTTGAAAAAGGCGAACTGACCCAATTAAACGGTGAAGCTGTAGCTCCGGTCAAAGCCATTGAAGTGCTGAACGCTATTGGTTCAGAGCATGGCATAGGCCGTATCGACATCGTTGAAAACCGTTTAGTGGGCATGAAATCCCGTGGTTGTTACGAAACTCCTGGCGGCACTATTTTAGTGGCGGCCTTACGTGCACTGGAATCGCTGGTGTATGACCGTACTTCACTGAAATACCGTGAAGAAGTGGGCTTAGAGTTTGCTCAGCTGGTGTACGATGGTCGCTGGTTCACGCCGTTAAAAGATGCCTTGTTAGCCGCTGCGACTTCTTTAGCCGACCAACTGACAGGTGACATAGTCGTCAAACTGTACAAAGGCAACGTAACTGTGACGCAACGCCGTTCACCAAACAGCCTGTACTCTGAAGCCTTCGCGACTTTTGAAGGCGATGAAGTGTACAACCAAAAAGATGCTGCAGGTTTTATCCGCCTGTATAGCTTAGCCAGCCGTATTCGTGCTTTGCACACTAAAGCCGGCCAGTAATCTTTGGGTTTGATGATTATTAGGGCGGCTATCAAGCCGCCCATTCTATTTGGATAAGAGGTATTTATCATGGCGATGTGGGGTGGTCGGTTTACCGAAGCCAGTCTGGCCGAGTTCAGTGAATTTAATGACTCATTAAGTTTTGATTATCAGCTGGCGCAACAGGATATTCAGGCCTCCCGTGCCTGGACCATAGGTTTGCTTGAAGCCGGCATTATTAGCGCTGCCGAAGCAGAGCAACTGGATCATGCCTTGGCTGATTTAGCTTTAGCTTTGGAATCTAATCCTAAGCTGCCGTTGCAGACACAGGAAGAAGATATTCATAGCTGGGTGGAAGCTCAGTTGCAGCAAAAAATTGGTGCGGTGGCGAAAAAGCTGCACACAGGCCGCAGCCGTAACGACTTAGTGGCGACCGACTTACGCTTGTGGACCAAACTGAATGCCAGTCAGGTTCGCAGCACTTTAATCACCGCCATTGGTGCCCTTATTACTTTTGCTGATGCGCATTTTGGTGCTGTGATGCCGGGCTTTACTCACCTGCAACGGGCTCAACCTGTGCTGGTCAGTCACTGGGCTTTGGCTTACATCGAAATGTTTAAACGGGATTTAAGCCGTATTGACGATGCTTTAGAGCGGATGGACGTCTGCCCCTTAGGCTGTGGTGCTTTAGCTGGTACTGGTATTCAAATCGACCGCACAGCTTTAGCCCAGCGTTTAGGTTTTAAATCAGCTGCGCTCAATAGCTTAGATGCAGTGTCGGACCGGGATTATGTGGTGGAGTTATCTGCCACTGCCTCTTTGTGTATGACACATTTATCGCGTTTATCTGAAGACGTGATCTTCTTCTGCTCAGGCGAAGCGGCTTTCTTTAAGCTGGGTGATGCGATTAGTAGCGGCTCGTCCTTGATGCCACAGAAGAAAAACCCTGATGTGTTTGAGTTATTACGTGGCAAAACCGGCCGGGTGCTGGGTCATTTAGTGGCTATTTTGCATGTACTTAAAGGTTTGCCTTTGGCATACAACAAAGATATGCAGGAAGACAAACAAGGCTTTTTTGATTTAGTGGCAAGCTGGCAACAATGTTTGCTGGTGCTGGCGACAGTGCTGCCGCATTTATCGGTTAATGTGGAACGTTGCCGTTTAGCTGCAGAGTTGGGCTACAGCAATGCCACAGATCTGGCTGACTATCTGGTCGGTAAAGGCATCGCTTTCCGTGATGCTCATGAGTTATCAGGTGAGCTGGTGCTGGTGGCTTCGAAACAGCAAAAACCACTGGAAGCTTTAGCTTTAGCTGAAATGCAGCAGGTATCGCCTTTAATCAGCGATGATGTTTTTGCCGCCCTGACCATTGAAGCAGGTCTGGCGAAACGTGCTTCTTTAGCCGGTACCAGTCCTGATAGAGTTAAAGAAGCGCTGGATGCAACCAAAGTATGGTTCGAAGCACTCTGAATTAATCTGTTCCAACGAAAAGAGCCGGATTTTTTATCCGGCTCTTTTGCTTTTTACCGTAGCCAAAAGTTAAGCGGCTAACGCCTGCTTAGCCTGAAAATCCAGCTCAGCTTTCAGTTCAACCGGCAATTGAAGCTGACGTGCCAGTTCCTGCAGATAAGCACCTTCCATATAGTTTTGCTCGTTGATCACCAGCAGGCTCGCCAGATACATCTCAGCAGCCATTTCCTGTGTAGTAGCCGCACTTGCGATATCGGCAGGGTCTAAAGCTTTGGCCAGCTCCTGATCAAACCAGCGCTGCAGGCTTAAATCCGACGTCAATTTTGCTATTTCGCTGTCGATCAATTCGCGTTCCTGTTGATCAATATGACCATCAGCTTTAGCTGCACCAATCAGCGCTTTTAAAATAGCGTTACTGTGCAGCTCTGCCTCTGGAGCCGGTAAGCGATCCACAGTCTGCGGTTCGTGTTGATCAACTTTGCCTTTGTTTTGCTGTTGCCAGTTACCATAGGCTTTATAAGCCAGCACACCCAAAGCCGCCAGACCACCATAAGTAATGACTTTACCACCCATACTACGGCCTTTTTTTGAGCCAAGTAACATAGCTAAAGCGCCGCCTGACAAAGCTCCTCCACCAAAACCTGACAGTAAACTACTGACAGAGGATAAATCCGCAGTTTTAGCACCCGAGGTGCCCGACGTTTTTTTCTGTACCACATCAGAGCCAGCTTTTAACAACTGCTCTAACAAACCTTTTGTATTTATCATCTTTTATCATCCTGAATTGTATTAATAGGTCTGACCGCTGTTTTCTTAAAAAATTCATTGGCTTGTGTAAGTGAATGTATCAGGGCTGACGGATGACGGGCTAAAAATAGCTATTTTTAATACAGATGTTCTGCTTGAAAAATATGCACTAAATAGGGTTGAGCAGGCTGCACTAAGAAGAGCAAAGCGCAAATTAATGAACCGCAGTGGTGCATTTATATTCATTTTGGTAACGAGGTGCTTCTGTCGCTGTTTTATTGTGGTGCAGCAATTATTCTTTGTTATTTTCAGTAAAAACTCACTGTAAACATCGTGTTATATAAAATACTAATTTTCATCTGATGGTTAATTTTTATTCAATTGACGTGAGTGGAACTAAGTAGGACTGTATTTATATGTTGATTAAGTGAATGGAAAATCAGCAGGCGGCGTTGCAGTTTTTGTCGCGTAGTGCAGGAACATCATACCTCTCACCCTGGATAAAAACTATGAAAATAAAAAAAAGTACGTTATGTCTGCAGATAGGTGCCGCATTACAAGGTGCTGTTTTACTGGGCTATAGTGGTTTGGCTTTGGCGGCCGAAGAAGATGATGCTGCCAAAGAGAAAGAAAATGTAGAGAAAATTGCGGTGGTCGGTTCCCGTGCTGCGCCACGTTCTGTCGGTGAGTCTCCTGTGCCTATTGATATTATAGGGGCTGAAGAGTTTGCTAATCAGGGCAACCCGGATATGCTCAATATGCTGAGTACCCTGGTTCCAAGCTTTAACATCAATGCCCAGTCTATCAGCGATGCCGCAACCTTAATCCGCCCCGCCAATTTACGTGGTCTGGGTCCTGATCAAACGCTAGTGTTAGTGAATGGCAAAAGACGGCACAGAGCCTCTGTTATTGCCTTTGCTGGTGGTGGTATTTCTGACGGCGCTCAGGGCCCGGATATCTCTGTGATCCCTGCGGTGGCGATACGACAAGTCGAAGTGCTGCGCGATGGTGCTGCCGCTCAGTATGGCTCTGATGCGATAGCTGGTGTACTGAACTTCCAGCTAAAAAATGATAATGAAGGTGGTGTGCTGGAAGCCAAGTGGGGCCAGCATTATGAAGGCGACGGTGCCAGTGAAACCCTGGCCGGTAATATAGGTTTACCTTTAACAGATACAGGGTCTGCCAACTTCAGTTTTGAATACAAAAACGCCGATCCAACCGATCGCAGTGTGCAGCGCTCTGATGCAGCCGCTTTGATTGAAGCCGGCAATACCGCAGTGCAAAATCCAGCTCAGGTCTGGGGTTCACCGGAAATCAAAGACGACTACAAACTTTTCGCCAATCTGGAACTTGATTTAAAGAACGGTAAAGAAGCTTACGCTTTTGGTAACCACGCTTCGCGTGATGTGGATGGTGGTTTTTATTACCGTAACCCCAATACCAGAGGCGGGGTTTATGCTGGTCCCGAAGTCACTGTGGATGGGGTCGATTACGATTCGGTATTGGTCGGCGATATGACGCCGGATGATGGCAACAGCTGTGGTCCATTGCGTCTGGATGCCAACGGTATTCCTATTGCTTCCGACTTGGCCGCCGTCACTGCAGATCCGAATTGCTGGTCTTTTGTTGAAATGTTCCCTGGTGGTTTTACACCAAGATTTGGCGGCACAGTCACCGACAGCGCGATAGCCGGTGGCGTGAAGGGCGAGCTGGTTGATGAAGTGTTTTTTGACTTAAGTGCATCTTACGGCCGTAACGAGGCTGAGTTTAAAATCAATAACACAGTGAACGCGTCTTTAGGTGCCAATTCGCCGACCAGTTTTAGTCCTGGTACTTATGTACAAAGTGAACTCGGGTTAAATATGGATTTGTTCCGCGAGTTTGAAGTGGGCCTCTACGATGCGCTGGTGCTGGCCGGTGGTATGGAATGGCGTGAAGACACCTTTGAAGTGAAGGCCGGTGATGTCGCCTCTTATTCTGTGGGTGTGTTAGCTGACCAGGGTTTTGGTATTGGTTCTAACGGTTTTCCGGGCTTTAAACCTGAAACTGCTGGGGTGTTCAGTCGTCACAATTTATCTTTTTATACCGATGCGTCCAGCTGGGTTTCTGAGAGCCTGATGCTCAACGCTGCTGTGCGTTATGAAGACTACTCCGACTTTGGCAATACCACCAACTGGAAGGTATCAGGTTTATTTAAAATGACCGACAGTCTGTCAGTTCGTGCAGCAGCTGGTACAGGCTTCCGTGCTCCTACTATAGGTCAAAGTAAAGTAGTGAACGTCAGTACACTTTTTGGTCCAAACGGTTTGGTGGATCAGGCCACTTTGCCGCCTGATAACCCTATTTCTATCCAAAAAGGCGGTAAACCTTTAACACCGGAAGAGTCGGAAAACGTCTCCTTTGGTCTGGTGGGTGAGTTTGGTTCTACCCATGTTTCGTTAGACATGTACCGTATTGATGTGGAAGACAGATTAAGCCAAACCTCTGCGCTGGAACTGACAGCAGAGGATGTGGCTGCGTTGCTGGCGATGGGCATTAACGATGCCACCAGTTATTCCACTATTACCTTTTTCACCAACGACTTTGATACTGAAACCACAGGCGCAGACTTAGTCGTCAGCCAGGATCTGGATTTGGGATCAGGTGCGTCCAAATTAAGTTTTGTGATGAACTGGAACAAAACTGAAGTTACTGTTGATCCACTGACCACCAATATTGACGACGTCAAAATCCGCACTCTGGAAGAGAACTTACCTAAAACCCGCGGTAGCATCAGCTTTAATCACTCTGAAGACAACTGGCGTGCGCTGGCAAGGGTGAACTACTTTGGTTCTTTCTGGGAAGTGGACGATACCTACGACGCCACTCAGGGCATGTCAGAAGGTTCAGCATTTCTGGTTGATCTTGAATTGGGTTACATGCTCAGCAACAACATAGAACTGATAGTGGGTGCACAAAATGCCTTTGATGAATATCCGGGATTGAACCCGTACGGTGATTCTGTAGGGGCTAAATACCCTGTCACTTCGCCTTATGGTTTTAACGGCGGTTATTACTACTTCCGTGGCGTTTACACCTTCTGATTTAGCAGTAGGACAGAGCTCAGGCTGCATCAGGGATACCACAACCTGAGTTCTGTTTTCTTTCATGTTGACCCGTCTGCTTTTTGCAGGATGTTGAGGTAACAAAGCCTATGACAAATCCAGAACAAAAACATATAAATAATAAAGGCTTAAGCCGAAGAGAAGCCTTGCTGTGGATAGGGAAAGTCGGTGGTTCAGCCGCCATGTTACAGGCAGCAGGTTTATTTGGCTTACTTGCGACAGCACCAGTTGCGGCTCAACCTGAACTGGTAAAGCTGAAACCTCTGACCACAGGGCGTAAAACTGTTCTGATACTCGGAGCTGGCATCAGCGGTCTGGTGGCTGCTTATGAACTGGGCAAAGCAGGGTACCAGTGCAAAATCCTTGAAGCGTCTCACAGGGCTGGTGGCCGAAACTTCACCATTCGTCATGGCGATTTTATCGATGAGCTAGGAACCCCGCAATTTTGTAACTTTGATAAAGACCCCGATCTGTATTTTAATGCAGGTCCAGCCCGTATTCCGGCCCATCACACTGCGATTTTGCATTACTGTCGCGAGTTTGCTGTTGAGATGCAGATGTTTTGCAACTACAACAAAAACTGCTACACCCAGGATGACAATGCCTTTGCCGGAAAACCTGTGCGTATTCGTGAATACGAAGCGGATACCCGTGGTTTTTTCAGTGAACTGATGGCGAAATCTATTCAGGCACAAACCAAACTGGATGCTCCTTTTGATGATATCGACAAACAAAAACTGATTGAATTTTGTCGTGCTTACGGCGATTTATCCAGTGATTTTACTTATGAAGGCAGCGAAAGAGCCGGTTATCAGTCTGGAGGTATTTTATCGCCTGGTGTGCTGAAAAAACCGAGAGCTTTTGCTGATTTACTGCAAAGTAATTTCTGGGCTGGTGCTATGCATTTTGGCGAAATATCGGATCAGTCTGCTGCATTGATGACGCCTGTTGGTGGTATGGACAAAATTGTTGATGCTTTTTTAAGTCGCTTAGCTGGCAAGGTACAGTTAAAAGCTCAGGTACAGAAAGTGCAGCTGCTGCCACAAGGGGTTGAAGTCAGCTATTGGTTGGATGGGCAGTTGCAGGTGGAGCAGGCCGATTATTGCCTGAACTGCATTCCTGCTCAGTTGATGGCAGGCATAGAAAACAATTTCCCGGCTGATTATGTCGGCGTGATGCGTCAGTTACAGCGTGGAAAGTTATCGAAAATAGCCCTGCAGGCCAAAGAACGGTTTTGGGAGAAAGAGCAGATTTATTCCGGCATCAGTTGGACCAATCAGGACATCACTCAAATCTGGTATCCGTCACATGGCATGTTTAAAACCAAAGGTATTTTACTGGGAGCTTATAGTTGGGACCCGGCCATATCGGATCGTTTTTCTGCGATGACCAATCAAGAACGTATAGCCGCAGCTATCAGTCAGGGCTCGAAACTGCATCCGGATTATGGCAAATACATAGAGCAGGGTAATAGCATTTGCTGGCAACGTATGAATCATATGCTGGGTTGTGGCGCTGTCTGGTCGGAAGATTTGCTGAAAACCAGTTTTGCCACCTTACAAGCTCCTGTAGGAAGGCATTATATGGTCGGTGATCAGGTCAGTTATCACCCTGGCTGGCAGGAAGGGGCCGTGCGCTCTGCCTGGTATGCGATGGAAAGTATTCAGCAGCAAGAGCAACAAAAACAGCAGCAGGTGTCTGTATGAAGGACTGGATCTTAGGTTGTATGTTGATTTGTGCTTCTGTTCAGGCTGAGACTTTTCATCAGGATGCGCAGTACTGCCTGGTCTGTCATGGCAGCAATGCACAAGGCAACGAAGCCATCAGTGCACCGAATCTGGCTATTTTACCTGACTGGTATTTATCCGCTCAGCTACAGGCTTTTCAATCTGGTTGGCGGGGTCATCAAACAACAGATACCTACAGCAAAGAAATGATGGCAGTGGCTAAAAGTATGAGTGCGGAGGACGTAAAACGTGCTATTGGTTTTATCACGGGCTTTCAGGCCAGCAAAGCGGTTGAAACTGTAGCTGGAGATATCAGTCATGGTAAGCAGCTGTTTCAGACTTGCGCCGCTTGCCATGGTGCTGCAGCGCAAGGGAATCAGCCGATGGGCGCTCCGCCTCTGGCTGGTCAATACAGCTGGTATTTAGTACGTCAGTTACAAGCATACCGCAGCGGACAGCGGGGGACTGACGAAAAAGATGCCCGTGGCGCTGTGATGAAACAAATCGCAGCGACGCTGCAACAGGAACAGGATCTGAATGATCTTGTGGCTTATATCAATACGCTGAGCCTGCCAAACACCGACATGCAAACCACAAAAATTCAAACCACGGATAGTAAAAAATAAGAGGAAACTACCGAATGAAAAGCCTGACCAAATTAGCTTTGTTATCACTTTGTGTTGCAAGCGGCAGCCTGCTGGCTGAAGTAAAACGTTATCCTTTACCTGACAACAGTACCTTTCCTATAGCCAATGCGGTGGAAGTGAACAAACTGGTGTTTGAAAGTGGCAAGGTGCCAGCGCCTAAAGATCCAAAAGCTGCCAAGGGTAGTGTGGAGTTTTGGGGCAATACGGAAGAGCAAACCTTAAGTGTGCTGAGCCAGATTGAAAGCTCCTTAAAGCAAAAAGGTTTGGGTATGGGCGATGTGATTAAAATGACTGTCTTTCTGGTGGGTGACCCGGCTTTGGGTGGAAAAATGGATTTTGCCGGTTTTATGAAAGGCTATACCCAATATTTTGGTACTAAAGAGCAACCTGCTTTACCAGCCCGCTCTGCGGTTCAAATCGCAGGTTTAGTGGCAGAGGGGATGTTGGTTGAGATAGAAGTGATCGCCGCCAGACCTTAATCCCTATGGGTATACAGTATTGGTGACAAAAAGGCCGCAAAAGCGGCCTGTTTTTTAGCTGGTGTCAGCCATCAGAACAACTCGATTTCTTCCTGCTGTTGCTGATTATTTTGTGTAGGCAGCTGCTGTACTGACGAATTGATATAAGTTTTAGGTTCTGTGCCCTGAATAAAAAACTCAAAACCACTGCTGTTATCTGTTGCCTGAGTCAGCAAACCAGTTTTCAAATCAATGCGCACTGAGGTAATACCTACAGGGGGTTGTACAAAAACCTGAGGTTTGTCTTTTAAGGCAAAACCAACAAATTCCTGCCAGGCCGGTAATGCGGTTTTCGCACCTGACTCACCGCCAGCGATCTGATCTTTACCCAGATTATTATTCCAGGCTGTTTTGCCTAAGCGGCTTTCAGCATCATCAAAACCGACCCAGGATGTCACCACTAAATCAGGTGAAAAACCAGAGAACCAGGCATCTTTCACATCATTGGTGGTACCGGTTTTACCGGATAAATCCTGACGTTTTAACTCTTTTAACTTATAGGCTGTGCCGTTCCAGCCAGTACCAGCTTTCCAGTCACCGCCACCCCAAATCGAGCTTTTTAGCGCGTCAGCAATTAAAAAGGAATTTTGCGCTGATAAAACCCGTGGAGCATAAGCCGGAGCTTCAGCAACAGCCGCTTGTTCAGTGGCTGCGGTTTGCTCTGCAAAGGTAGCCTCCAACTGAGCTTCAGGATCGGCCGTTTCAGCCAAAGCGGCGGCTTCTTTTGCCGCTTGTTCTGCAGCCGCTTTGGCTGCTAAGTCTTGTTGTTCGCAGTCGGAACATACAGGCACAGGCACATGCTCGAATATCAGGTTGTTTTGATCATCCAGAATTTTGGTAATGACATAAGGCTTCACTAAATAGCCGCCGTTCGCGAATACGGCATAACCTGTCGCCAGTTCAAGCGGAGTCAGTGACGCAGAACCTAAAGCCAGAGTTTCGCTGTGAGGTAAGTCTTTGTCTCTGAAACCAAACTTCGTCAGATGCTGGCGGGTTTTCTCTATACCCACAGCGCGCAATAAGCGCACCGCTACCACGTTTTTCGATTTGGCTAACGCCTCACGAATACGGATAGCACCGTCATAAACTTCAGGTGAGTTTTTAGGCCGCCATGCCTGATTTGACCCTTCATCCCATTCATGAATAGGCGCATCGTTCATTAAAGTCGCCAGCGTCAGATTGGATTCCAAAGCCGCCGAATAAATAAAAGGTTTAATGTTTGAACCGACCTGACGATTCGCCTGAGTGGCGCGGTTAAACTGTGTCATGGCAAAACTGTAACCACCTACTAAGGCCTGTACAGCGCCATCTTTTGGATTAATAGCCACAATAGCGCCACTGACCCCAGGAATTTGGCCTAAACGCCATTCGCCTGCTGCAGGGCGCACCAGCACATGCATACCTGGTGCTAATACATCAGCTGCGGCTTTAGGGGCGTGGCTTTGTCTGTCGTGGCTGATAAAAGCACGGGCCCAGTTCAAACCTTGCCATGGCAGAGTAATTTTACGACCACCGGATAAAATGGCTTCAGCCTGTTGACCTGCTACTTCAGTGATCACGGCTGGGATTAAATCCTCTAAGCCATCTTGTGTATCCAGATAAGCCAAAATGGCTTCATCGCTCAGACGATCTTTTTCAGCGAACTTCACAGATCCATCTTGTTGTGGCTCTGCTGTGGCTTGCCATAAGGTTGCAACAGGACCACGGTAGCCGTGACGTTCGTCATAACCTACAACATTTTTTTGCACCGCAGCGACGGCTTTGCCCTGTAATCTGGAATCTACAGTGGTAAATACCTGAAAACCTTTGGAATAGGCTTCTTCTTCGCCGTATTTATCGACCACTTCCTGACGAACCATTTCTGCAATATAAGGTGCAGAAGCTGTGATTTGTGCGCCGTGCAGTTTGGATAAAATAGGTTCCTGCAATGCTTCATCGTACTGGGCCTGAGTGATATAGCCTTCATTCAGCATACGACCCAAGACTATATTACGACGGGCGCGGGCACGGCTTGGTGAACGTACAGGGTTCAGTACCGAAGGGCCTTGTGGCAAACCGGCAATAATAGCGATTTCAGATAAAGTTAAGTCCTGAATGTTTTTACCAAAATAGACCTGGGCTGCAGCACCAACACCAAAAGAGCGCTGGCCTAACTCGATTTTGTTTAAATACAGTTCCAGAATTTCGTCTTTCGTCAGCTCTTGTTCAATACGTAAAGCTAAAAAGATTTCTTTAATTTTACGGATCAGTTTTTTCTCGCGGGTCAGGAAAAACACCCGGGCCAACTGCTGAGTAATAGTACTGGCGCCTTGTTTGGCTTCACCACTGAATGCCACTACGGTCGCAGCGCGGAACATACCTATCACATCAATGCCAGGGTGTTCATAAAAGCGGTTATCTTCGGTTGCGAGCACAGCTTTAATCAATAAATCAGGCATTTCTTCCAGTTTTAATGGAATACGGCGCTTTTCACCAAATTGTGAAATAAGCTCGCCGTCCTGACTAAAGACACGCATAGGTGTTTGCAGCTTCACATCTTTTAATGTGGCTACACTTGGCAGGTCATCTTTGACGTACCAGTAACTTGCTGCAACCAAAGCTACAACGGAAAAAGCACCTGCAATCACCAGAATGATTAGTTTTTTAAACCACGACACTGATTAACCTCAATGTATATTTTCGGATCTAGCGGGAATGCTAGTCTATTTTTTTTAAAAAGCTTTTTGCCTACCCTACGCAATCTTGTATGAAACGACTAAGCTCTTGACAGAAGATCAATATAAATCATTGACCTGTGCACGGGACGCTATGCTAAAACAGCTGTTTCAAACAAAAAAAACTTTGATGTTAGGGGTCGATATTGGCTCACATGCTGTGAAAGCTGTGTTATTGAGCCAACACAACCAGCATTATAAAGTAGAAGCCTTTGCAATAGAACCTATGCTGAAAGGCACAATGGTGGATCGTGAAATTCAGGATATCGAAGCTGTTGCCCATGCTTTATTAAATATCAGGAAAAAAATAGATAAATCAATCAAGTATGCTGCAGCTGCCGTGTCAGGTTCTTTGGTGATCAGTAAAGTAATTTTTATGGATGCCAGTTTAACAGACACTGAATTAGCCCGTCAGATTGAATTAGAAGCCGATAGTTTAATTCCTTACCCGCTAAACGAAGTCAGTTTAGATTTTGAACGGCTCGAAGCCAATGAAACCGACCCAAGTAAAGTCAATGTGCTCTTGAGTGCCGCCCGCACCGAAAGCGTACAGGCAAGAGTGACTGCGCTGGAGTCCGCTGGATTTACCGCCAAAGTCATAGATGTTGAAAGTTCAGCCTTAAGTCGCGCTGCCGAATTATGCCTGGATCAATTGCCTGAAGATGCCGCACAAAAAGTGGTGGCCGTGTTGGATATAGGTGCCACTATGACCTTGCTGAGCATAGTGGAAGGGGATAAAAACCTCTATACCAGAGATATTGCCTTTGGTGGCGAGCATTACAGCCGCAGCATTATGAATTACTACAATAAAACCTACGAAGAAGCGGAGCAGGCGAAAATCCTGGCTGACTTGCCTCCGAGCTACAGCTTTGAAGTGCTGGCGCCTTTTCAGACCATGTTATTACAACAAATTCGCCGTGCAATTCAAATGTACCTGACCACCAGTGGCAAAGAGCAGGTGGATTATTTACTGGTCAGTGGCGGCACCAGCTTGCTGGATGGCATAGATAAACTGATCAGCGATGAGCTCGCGATCCAGACTGTGATTGCCAATCCATTTCGTTATATGGAATCTGCTGCGACAGTCAATCGTCAGGAGCTGACCGAAAAAGCGCCCTATTTAATGATTGCGACCGGGCTGGCACTGCGGAGTTTTAACTCATGGCATCAATAAACCTGCTGCCATGGCGTGAAGCCGCGCGCAAACAACAACAACTGAATTATCTGACAGTGTTAGCGCAAGTTGCGGTGTTGGCTTTTGTGCTGATGTTTTTTGTCTACTGGTTGTATCAGGCTCGGGTCGAAGGGCAAATCAGTCGTAATGCATTGCTTGAGACAGAAATTCAGGTGTTGGACCAGCGCATCGCTCAAATCAGGGCGCTGGAAAAACAAAAAGCCGGTTTGCAGCAACGCATGTCATTGATAGAGCAGTTGCAGCGCAGCAGAAATCTGGGCACTCAGATTATGGATGAAGTGGCTAAAACTGTACCAGCAGGCGTTTATCTGGTGTCTTTGGATAAAAAATTTAACAGATTACTGGTTACAGGGAAAAGTGAATCGAACAACAGATTATCCAGTTTACTGCGGGTGATTGAGCAGTCTCCTTTACTTACTCAGCCTGTACTGGAGTTTATTCAGGCCAGCAAAGATGACAGTGGGTTATTGAGTGATTTCAAAATGCACTTAGGTTTAGTGGGCGCAGAAGCTCCACCACCGCCGCCAGAACCTAAAGGCAAGGCTGGTGCTGCTAATAAAACCGGAGCAAGCAAATGAGCCTGAACATTAACTTGTCCGATATAGATTTATCTGAAATTGATTTTAATAACATGGGCGCCTGGCCTAAGGCCGGAAAAGTAGGGCTGGCTTTGGTGGTCGCCGTAACCGTCATGTTGCTGAGTTACTTTTTCCTGATTGAAACTCAGGTGACGAACCTCGAAACAGCACAACAAAAAGAGTTGGATCTGCGGGTTGATTACCAAAAAAAATATGTGATGGCAATCAATCTGGAGTTGTACCAGCAACAAATGCTGGAAATGGAAAAAACCTTTTCGGTGTTATTAAAACAGTTGCCAGCAACCCATGAAACGCCGGGCATGTTAGATGATATTACTTTTGCCGGCACTTCAGTAGGGCTTACTTTTGTCCGTATTAACTGGATGCCTGAAATTGAAAAAGAGTTCTACACCGAGCTGCCAATTCAAATTGAAGTCATAGGGGATTATCACCAGATTGGTAACTTTGTCAGTGAAATCGCCAAATTACCCCGTATTGTCAGTTTGCATGATTTTGTGATCCAAAGCAGAGAAGAGGGTAATCAGAGTTTTAGTGTTATTGCTAAAACCTACAGGTACAAGGAGCTGAAAAAATGAAACGGACTCCTGTTGTGGTTATTCTCGCATTGCTAATGCTCACTGGATGTTTTGATGACACCACTGATATTCAGCAGTTTATGGCGGATGTGAAAGCAAATTCTAATGCAAAAATTCCTCCTCTGCCTCCTGTCAAAGCCTTTGAACATTTACCTTACACCAGCTCAGAGTTGCGTAGCCCTTTTAGTGTGCCGTCGCCGGAGGCTTACAATCAGCAGCCCCTGCATCAGCCCGGTTGTATTCAACTGGATAATCAACGCGAAAAACAAGCACTGGAACAATACGCTATAGATAACCTGAAAATGCGCGGCACTTTGGGACATGCCGATCAGTTGTGGGCTTTGATTGAGGCATCTGATCAAAGCATGCATAGGATCAGTATCAACGATCGGCTGGGTTTGTTTCATGGCAAGGTGATAGCTGTAAAGCCAGACTATATTGAGATCACTGAATTTATTCCTGATGGCAGTGGTTGCACTGTGCAGAGAAACAGCAAATTGCAATTGTTGGATGCGTCCGTCGATGCAGCCGAAACTAACTGAGCGAGCTGAATGATGATAAAAATTAAAACAAGCTGCAGGCTCCTCCGCTTTAGTAAAGCCCTGTGTTTGCTTTGCCTGTTTGTGACGGCTTGGGCTTTCGCACAGCAAGACAGCAAAGACTTTATTAATGAAATTGATTCGATAGATTTTCGCCGTGGTGAACAAGGCGAAGGCAAGGTACTGGTGTTCCTGCAACAAAACTCGGCTGCTGTGGATGTTGTTGAGCAAAATGGCCAAATTCAGCTGGATTTCCATGACACTAAAATCAGCGATGAGCTGTTGTACCAACTGGATGTGCTGGATTTTGCCACTGTGGTCAAAGGCATTGAAACTTTCCGCGAAGGCAACAAAGCCAGGTTAGTGATTGAAACCCTGGACGCTTTTACCTACAGCTACCAGCAAATTGACGAGGTATTTCATCTGGTCGTGCAGAAAAAATCTGCAGAACAAACCAAAACAGCTGCAGCAGGCCAGTATGTCGGTCGGGCTATTTCTCTAAATTTCCAGGATATTCCGGTCCGCACCGTGCTGCAGATCATTGCGGATTACAACGGCTTTAATCTGGTGACCAGCGACTCAGTGACAGGCAATATCACTTTACGGCTGGACGGCACACCCTGGGATCAGGCGCTGGATATAGTGCTGAAAGTGCGTGGACTGGATAAACGTATGGACGGCAATATTCTGATGATAGCGCCGTCCGATGAGCTCGCCGCGCGTGAAGCCAAAGAGCTGCAGGCTCAGCAACAGGTAGAGCAACTGGAGCCTTTAATGTCCGAGTTTCTACCTATTAATTACGCCAAAGCGGCGGATATAGCTGCTTTACTCAACAATAAAGAAGCGACCTTATTATCTGCCCGTGGCAATGTGGCAGTGGATGACAGAACCAATACCTTATTGGTGAAAGATACAGCGACCACTATTGAAAACGTTCGGCGTTTATTAAGACGGCTGGATGTGCCGGTGAAACAAGTGCTGATTGAATCCCGCATGGTGACAGTCAAAGACAATGTGCGGGACGAGATAGGTTTACGCTGGGGTTTTAGTGATCAGCAAAATGACAGAGCCTGGTCTGGCAATGCACCTGGTGCCAATGATCTGGCAGGCGGCACAGTACCAGCGCTGAATGACAGATGGAATGTGAATTTACCTGTAGCGAATCCTGCCGGTAGTATAGCTTTTCATGTAACTAAATTTGCCGATGGCACCTTGCTGGATTTGGAGTTGTCTGCACTCGAGCAGGAAAATAAAGGTGAAATTATTGCCAGCCCACGTATTACTACAGCCAATCAGAAAAAAGCCCGGATAGAGCAGGGCACTGAAATTCCTTACCTGGAAGCATCCAGCAGTGGAGCTACCACAGTCACCTTTAAAAAGGCGGTATTAAGCCTTGAAGTGACGCCCCAAATTACACCTGACAATAAAATCATTCTGGATTTAGAGATCACGCAGGACACAAGGGGTGAAACTGTATCGACAGGCAATGGCCCTGCACAGGCGATAGACACTCAGCGCATCCAGACCCAGGTGCTGGTCGATAATGGCGCTACAGTAGTCTTGGGGGGCATCTATCAGCAGCAGATGACCAACACCACCTCAAAAGTGCCGGTTTTTGGCGACATTCCGTATTTAGGGAATTTATTTAAACGCCGTAATGACTTTAATGAAAAAACCGAATTACTGATTTTTGTCACACCAAAAATTCTGACTGAAAGCTTGTAGCAGGATCCAAAGCAAGGCCGGAGCTGACGCAGGCTCCGGCAGAAAATTCGCTTGCCAAGCCAAGCCTATTGCTGACATAATTCACCGCTTCAAATTTTCGTGGGAGCTTTCGGGTCCTGAAATTAACCTTCTAAGTTAGCGCAGCAGCATTACGAACTATGGCAGAAAAACGCAATATCTTCCTGGTAGGCCCAATGGGTGCAGGCAAAAGTACAATTGGCCGTCATTTAGCAGACATGCTTCATCTCGAATTCTACGACTCAGATCAGGAAATTGAACGCCGCACTGGTGCAGATATAGCCTGGGTATTTGATCTGGAAGGCGAAGAGGGATTCCGTGTTCGCGAAGAAAACGTGATCTCGGACTTAACAGAATTACAAGGCATAGTACTGGCGACTGGCGGTGGCTCAGTGCTGAGCAAAGAAACCCGCAACCGTTTATCCGCGCGTGGCATAGTGGTTTATTTAGAAACCCCTATAGAGAAACAAGTGGCTCGTACTCAACGTGACAAAAGACGTCCGTTGTTACAAACCGAAGAGGCACCAAAAGAGGTGCTGGAACGTCTGGCGGCTGAGCGTAATCCTCTGTATGAAGAGATCGCTGATTTTACCGTACGTACAGACGAGCAAAGTGCCCGTTCAGTGGCGAATCAAATCGTTGAACAACTTGGTTTCTAGTTTGAGATAACTTTTCAGGGATATAAGGAGAGCTGTTGATGCAAAAAGTTGCAGTACAACTTGGAGAGCGCAGCTACCCTATCCTGATCAGTCCCCAGTTATTTACCCAACCTCTGACGGAGTTTTTACCTCAAGCCCGTCAGGTGGTGATCGTTTCTAATCCAGTGGTTGCAGGGCTTTATTTGCCTGCTGTCACTGCATTATTTCCCGACTCTGTTGTGCACTCCTTTATTTTACCAGATGGTGAAGCCTACAAGACTCTCAATTCTTTTGAACAGGTGATGTCCTTTTTGCTTGAGCACAAAATCAACCGTGATGTATTGCTGGTGGCTTTAGGTGGCGGAGTGATAGGCGATCTGACCGGCTTTGTTGCAGCTTGTTACCAGCGTGGTGTGCGTTTTATTCAACTGCCGACCACTTTATTATCTCAGGTGGATTCTTCTGTTGGCGGTAAAACAGCGGTCAATCATCCGTTGGGTAAAAATATGATAGGTGCTTTTAAGCAACCCGATCTGGTGCTTATTAATACCTCTGTTTTAAGCTCTTTGCCTGCCTCTGAATTCGCAGCCGGTATGGCGGAAGTCATCAAGTATGCGCTGATAAGCGATCTGGCATTTTTCAATTGGCTGGAGCAAAATCAACAGGCTATCCGTGAACTGCAACCTGCTGTGTTAGGTGAAATGATCCGTCATTGTTGCCAGATGAAAGCCGACATTGTCAGCCGCGATGAGACAGAGCAGGGCGAGCGGGCTTTATTAAATTTAGGCCATACCTTTGGTCATGCTATTGAAGCCTTTTTAGGCTATGGCCAATGGTTACACGGTGAAGCTGTAGCAGTGGGCATGGTGATGGCAACACAACTGGCGGTCAGCCGTGGTGATGTCAGCAAAGAAGAATTACAACGTATTATTGGTTTATTGTCTGCTTTTGATTTGCCTGTGGCGCCTCCGGTGCAAATGAGCATTGCGGATTTTATGCCCTATATGAAAACAGATAAGAAAGTACAGGCCGGCAAAATGCGCTTTATCGTCCCTACCGCCTTGGGACAAAGTGCAATAGTCGATGACGTGACCGAACAAGAACTAATGGCTCTCTTCAGCATATGAGTAAACAAGCTCTGCAACAGCGTTTAACCCAATATTCAGGCCTTTTAGCCTCTCAGCGTCAGTTATTGCAACGTTTATTGCTGCAACTGGAGTTTAACCAGCCAGATCGTTTACAACTGGTAGGTTCAAGCGGCAGCGGAAAATCAACACTGATCCTGACTTTAGCTGAAATTTGTTCTGAGCAGTTTAATGTGGCTTTGTTGCAGGCTGATGCGGGTCTGGCACCTGTGGATGTATTAAAAGTACTGCAGCAACAATGGATTGGCTCAGCATCTATGCCCCGCACTCTGACTGAGTTTGTGGCTCAGCTGAGTAAAACAGAGCAATACCTGTTATTGGTTGATGATGCAGACCAACTGAATGAAACCAGTTGGCAACTCATTCAACAATTGCCTGTCAGTGTGTTTATCAGCAGCTTAAAAGCAAAAAGTGATATTCGTCTGGCGATGAATATTCCTGCCTTTAGCGAAGACGAAGCCGCTGAATTATTGGCTCCCTATAATTTAGCTGGCCGTGAACAACGTGAACGTATTGAAGATTGTGCCGGTGATTTGCATTTACTGCTGCATGGTTTGAGTGTCAGCCCGCCTCGTAAAGCCGCCGTTATCGCAAAACCAAAGGCTGAAACTTCAGCCTCGCCTCTGGCATTTTCAGCCCGTGAAGAGGTTGAAGCTCCTGCTTTTGTGGCCAGTGCAGCGGATAGCCATTTTGATTTTAATAACAAAGACAATCCTTTAGGTCTGCGCGCTATAGACACAGCAGACGAGCAGCCATCCTTTTCAATAGAAACAGAGCGACGCAGCGATTATCGTCCAGCCAGCGCTGAACAGAAAAAACCAGCAAAGCAGGCTTCAGGTCAGTTCTTTTCGCCCTTTTTAGTGTTGAGCCTGGGTTTTGGTTTGATTGCAGCTGTAGTGATGTTCTGGTTGTGGACTGAGCAGCAATTCCGTCAGCCTATAGCTGACGATATGGTGCCTTATTACCCATCATCCACAGATACAAGTGCCGCATCCCGTCTGCAAAAAGATCGCCAGTTCGAACCTACAGTAGAGATAAAACAAGAAGTTCCCGCAGAGACAGCTTCTGGTGCCGTGACTCAAACTGCGGCCAAAACTACTGAAGCGACGCCTGACGCTGCGCAGCAGGGCATGCCACAAATGGCGCTGGCAAAAAACACCGATACCGCCAGTATGACGGTTCAGCAAGAAGTGGCGAAAGATGATAACGGCTTGCCTCAGAAGCAAATTGTCTCCATGACTATTGAATCTGAGCCTATGCGCGAACAGCCGGTGATCCCTGCATTACCAGCAGCAGGCGAAGAAGTTGCGGCAACTGATCCAGAGCCTGTAGCTGAAACTCCTGTAAAACCAGCAGCTGTTGAAACGGCACCAGAACAAAATGACTTAGTAGCGGAAATGGAAGCTGATGCAGCAGAAGCTGTGCCAGAGACTTTGCCTGAGGCGGCTCCGGCTACTACTAGTCCTGCGGCAACTGATGCTTCTGCCGGACATGATGCTGCAACTTTATTAGGGATGTTGCCTGATACTGTGGCGATTCAGTTAGGTGTGTTCTCCCAGGAAGCGGCTGCGAAAAAGTTTTTGCAGCAGTACTCCAGCTTAAATCTGCAGCTTTATAAGCGTCAGCAGCAAGGGAAAACGCAATTTGTCGTGGTTTCGGCTTCTTATGTCAATGGTGGCGCAGCGCGTCAGCAAGTAAAGTCTTTGCCGGAAGAGCTAAGGCAACAAACACCATTCGTGAAGCCTTTAAGCGATATTCAGCGTGAGATCCGTTCCGCCAATGCAAACTGATGTGATGAAGCTGAAGGGCGCTGTGGTGGCTGGCGTATGCTAAAGAAGTCCAGAGCCTTCCTGAAATGGGCTGGCGGCAAATACAATTTAGTGGATGCCATTTCTCTGCAACTGCCTAAGGCGCCATTATTGGTTGAGCCTTTTGTCGGCGCTGGTTCGGTGTTTTTAAACACCGATTACCCGCACTATCTGCTGAATGATATCAATGCGGATCTGATTAACCTCTATCAGTTGCTGCAAACTAAACCTGCTGATTTTATTGCGGATGCCCAAAATTTATTTGTACAAAGCAGCAATGAGAAAAGCAGTTATCTGTCATTTCGGGAAGAGTTTAATCAAAGCACAGACAGCTATCAGCGCTCCTTGTTGTTTTTGTATTTAAATCGTCATGGCTACAACGGTTTATGCCGTTATAACAGCAGTGGTAAATTTAACGTGCCTTTTGGCAGCTATAAAAAGCCGTACTTCCCGGAAGCTGAGTTATGGTTTTTTGCTGAAAAAGCACAAAAAGCTAAGTTCGTTTGTATGGATTACAACGAACTGATGCAGCAAATCAATGCACCAGCTGTGGTGTATTGTGATCCGCCTTATGTACCACTGAGCCGCACTGCCAGTTTTACCTCTTATGCGAAAAACAGTTTTGATTTAGATGATCAGGCGCAATTGGCTAATTTAGCGGAAAATTGCCAAAGCCGTGGTGTGAGTGTAGTGATCAGTAATCACGACACCACCTTAACCCGAAAGTTGTATGAAAAAGCGAAGCTTACCTCTATTCAGGTAGGACGCTCCATTAGCCAGAAGGGGGCAACACGTGGCAAAGTCGCTGAGCTTTTTGCGTTATACCTAACAAGCAATCAGCCTGGCACTACCCAACTGACTAATAGCAGCAATAGCACAATAAAAGCAACAACAGCTAAGATACCTGCAACTAAGTAGGGCCATATAGTAGTGGTTTGAAAGTCTTGTTGACGTTGTTGTTCAGACTGCACTCCAACAATAGCGCCGAATACAGCTTTGAGTACTTGCTTAAAGCCAGGGGCTTTTGTCATTTTAACCTCTGCGGTCAAAACGGTTCAGTAATTCCAGTAAATCAACAAAATGAAATTGGGTAGAACGGCTATTACCTTGTAACCAGCTAAACCAGCTTTGTTGTGATGGTTTACACAAGGAATTCATCGCTAATGGCTTGGTTGGATCGGCTTGTACTGAAGCCTGACATAATTCAGCGCTTGAAGAGTTATGTTGATGAGCAAAAACACCAAGACACAAACAAATGGCCAGAGCGGACATTATTTTGCGGTTTGCTAGTTGCTTCATACGAACCTCAACTGGTTGAATTATGTGCTGGATGATACTCAAGTTGAGACTAAGTTACAAGTTTATAACCTTAACTGATAGTGACAAAAGTCACTTTCATAGCAAATATTTTGGGGAAATACACAGAATAGTCAGGGCAAAACCTGAGTTTTGCCCTGTAGAGTAAGCTTAGAAGGTTTTGCTTAAGGTTAATACTGCACGACCGTCACATAAGTTACAGTCTGCTGAACCGTCGATGTCGGTGTCTGCATACTTCAGTGATACACCAGCGCCTAAGACTTCAGTACTAAAGCCAATGCTCCAGTCAATGTAAGTATCGCTGTCGACAGGACCAGCTGCTAAAAAAGTTTCAAACTCAGCTTCGTCTTCAAAAGCGTTGTAGCCAAAGTGTAAATCTAATGCAATGTTTTCCACCAGGCTGTATTTGTAATCTGCAGACAGGTAGTAATAGTCTTCAACACCAGCGCCAAAGTAGTCCGGAGAGTAGGCAACACCTAAAGTCCAGCTGTCATAAAAAAACTTGGCATAACCTTCGTAGAAGTTAAATTCATCAACGGCATTGTCGCCTTTTGGATAACGGTATTGCATCACACCGACGTCAACATTCCAGCTGTTGTTTAAAGCACCAGTCCAGCCGGCTAAAATATCCAGCTCCATACTGCCTTCACCAAATTTGATATTGGAACCCCAGCCAGACAAATAAAAGCCAGATTCTCCGCTTAAGGTAAAACCACCCTGCACAGCAGGACCTTCATCCGTTTGAGAAATACCGCGGAATAAATAATCAGAGGTAAAGGCCACGTTACCCGTCAGGCTTGCGGCACCAACACCGAAACTGCTGCCCGCAATGAGTAATGCTACGAGGCTACGGCGAATTGTTTTACTTGTTGCTTTTGATCCCAGTGTTACTTTTTTTGTCATTTTATTTGCCCTTATCTATTAGTTCCCGTGAATACAGTCCATTTTTTGTGCCATTGCATTATTTTCAATTAAATCAATTAGATGTTTAAATAGTATTACAGGGTTTTGTGATTTATGCGCAAAGTTGGTGCGTTGTTGCCTTTTTTTTGTGCAGGTGGGTCTTGTCGACAAAGGTGATTTTTTCTTAACGATTCAGTAAAGTCTGGGCCTTGCTTCATCACAACAGCTTTTTGGAGATTAGATGCGCCAACCGAATTGGATTGCTCCGTCAATTTTATCTGCAGATTTCGCCCGTCTGGGGGAAGATGTCAGCCGTGTTTTAACAGCCGGCGCAGACATAGTGCATTTTGATGTGATGGACAATCACTATGTGCCGAATCTTACTTTTGGCCCTATGATTTGCAGCGCCTTACGCAATTATGGCGTGACAGCTCCGGTGGACGTGCATCTGATGGTAGAAAATGTAGACAGCCTGGTGCCTGCTTTTGCAGAGGCTGGTGCTTCTATGATCAGTTTTCATCCTGAAGCCTCGAAACACGTCGATCGTACCTTGCAGCTCATTCGTCAACACGGCTGTAAAGCAGGTCTGGTGTTTAATCCGGCCACGCCACTCACATACTTAGACTATGTGCTGGATAAAGTGGACTTAGTGCTGTTGATGTCGGTAAACCCGGGTTTTGGCGGCCAGTCATTTATTCCCGCTACCTTAAAGAAGTTGCAACAGGCGCGACAGATCATCGATCAAAGTGGTTTCCCCATCCGGCTGGAAATTGATGGTGGTGTGAAGGTTGAAAATATCCGCGAGATAGCAGAAGCAGGCGCTGATACTTTTGTGGCAGGTTCTGCTATTTTCAGCCAGAGCGACTATCAAAAAGTCATAGATCAAATGCGTGCAGAACTGGCCGGAGTCAGTTAGTGCGGTCTTTTCAGTTATTAGCTTTTGATTTAGATGGCACTTTGGTCGACAGTGCCCCCGATATTTTACCCGCTTTAAATCAGATGATGGCAAAGCTCGGTAAAGAGCAGGTCAGTCTGACGCAGGTTCAGCATTGGCTCGGCAATGGGATGGCCATACTGATTAAAAGAGCACTAACAGGCGAGCTTCATCCGGCCCAATGGGATGCAATGCAGTTTGAGCAGGCCCAGCAGTTATTTATTGGTTTTTACCAACAAAGCAACGGCTCTGCGACCCGCTTGTTTGATCAGGTTCCAGAAGTGTTAGAGCACTTAAGCAGGCTTTATCCGCTCGCTCTGGTCACCAATAAACCCCGGCAATTCACAGAACCTTTGTTACAGCACTTGGGTATCAGGCACTTTTTTAAAGCCGTCTGGTGTGCTGATGATGTGGCTAAAGCCAAACCTGAACCCGATATGCTGCTTGCGCTGGCAAAGCAGCAACAGCTGTTACCTGCGGATATTTTACTGGTAGGGGATTCCGAAAACGATATATTTGCTGCCCGCGCCGCTGGTATGCCTGTTATTGCGCTGAGCTACGGGTATAATCACGGCCAATCCATTACGCATAGTCAGCCGGATCTGGTGTTGGAGTGTTTTTCTCTGCTGCCAGATGCCATTTGTAGTTTAGAACAGGAAAGATAGATGTCAGAGTCAAAATCCATTACGCCAAAAGCAAAACCTATAGTCTTAAGTGGTGCTCAGCCTTCAGGTCAGCTCACCATAGGCAATTATCTGGGAGCTTTGCGCCAGTGGGACAGGATGCAGGACGACTACGATTGTTTGTACTGTATCGTGGATTTGCACGCTATCACTGTGCGTCAGGACCCTGCGGCACTGCGTAATGCGTCGCTGGATAGTCTGGCCTTGTATCTGGCCTGTGGTATAGATCCAAATCGCTCCAGCGTCTTTATGCAATCTCACGTGCCGGAGCACAGCCAGCTAAACTGGATTTTAAATTGCTACACCCAGTTTGGTGAATTAAGCCGTATGACGCAGTTTAAAGATAAATCTGAACGTCACAGCAATAACGTCAATGCGGGTTTATTTACTTATCCTGTGCTGATGGCGGCCGATATACTGGTGTATAACGCGCATCAAATTCCGGTTGGTCATGATCAGAAACAACACCTGGAACTGGCTCGTGACATTGCTACACGTTTTAACGCGCTGCACGGTGATATTTTTACTGTGCCAGAACCTTATATCCCGGGTGTAGCGGCGCGCGTGATGAGTTTGCAGGAGCCAACAAAAAAAATGTCCAAGTCGGATGAGAATCCATGGAATTTTGTTGGTTTGCTGGAAGATCCAAAGATGATCAGCAAGAAATTCAAAAAGGCTATGACGGACTCAGAAGATCCACCTCGTGTCACTTATGATCTGGAAAACAAAGCAGGTGTAGCCAACCTGTTGAGTATTTTAAGTGGCGTTACGGGTAAGCCAATTGACAGCCTGGTCGCTGAGTACGAAGGCAAAATGTACGGTCACTTAAAAGGTGACGTGGCAGATGCTGTGATTGCGTTATTAGAACCTGTGCAGGCCAAATTCCATGAAATCCGTCAGGATCAAAGCCTGATGAATCAGGTATTAAAACAAGGTGCAGCAGAGGCAAGAGCCCGTGCTTCTGTCACACTGCAGAAAGTGTATGACGCTGTAGGTTTTGTTTTACCAACGTAATTGATAATAGTGCTGTAAAAGCCGGATTGTTATGATTTTATTGATAGATAATTACGATTCTTTTACCTACAATTTAGTTCAGTATTTTGCTGAATTAGGTGAGCAGGTGCTGGTGCGTCGTAATGATGAAATCAGCCTGACGCAAATAGCCGCCATCCGGCCTTCGTATCTGGTGATCTCACCAGGCCCTTGTAGTCCGGACCAGGCTGGTATTTCACTGGCCGCTATTCAACATTTTGCCGGGCAAATTCCTATATTGGGGGTTTGTCTGGGGCATCAGGCGATAGCTCAGGCCTTTGGTGCCAAGGTAGTTCGGGCTAAAACCGTGATGCATGGCAAAAACTCGCTGATTAAACATCGGGATCAAGGCCTGTTCAAAGGGTTAAATAATCCCTTGAGTGTGACACGTTACCACTCTTTGGTGGTCGATAAAGAGTCAGTTCCGGATGATTTTAATATCGAGGCCTGGACTGCAGCAGACGAATCGGAAATTATGGCGTTGTCGCATAAAAAATTGCCTGTGTATGGGGTGCAATTTCATCCCGAAGCCATCTTAACTGAGCAAGGACATCAGTTATTACAGAATTTTCTGACATTGTGCAAAGGTCTGAACAATAATGATAAATAAGGTGTGTACACACACGAGTAAAGGGTAGTTATGTCTTTGTCTTCCTCCTCATTGGAGCAGTTGTTTATAGATAATCTGATTGGTGTTGACCCTAATCAGAAACGCTTACGTTATTTGAAAAACCAGCAGCAAGAAACTGATGGTCGTCAGATGCTGGAAGTTGAACGTAAAGCACTGGAAGCTCGTCAGTCCGGTGAGAATGCGAAAAAAATCTTCCTCGATTTTACTCAGGCTCACTTGCATGATGAAGTTGCCCAAGAGCTAATGCAGCGCCTGAGCAGCATTGAAGTGGTCAGCAGTTCCTTGTTTGATTTAGGGCCAAATTTTCCGGCACTCATCGACGCCTTAAGTGCAAAGGCTGTGACGTTAAACCAGCTGGATCCGCTGATCAGCAATGTAGAATGGCTGAAAGAAGATGTACTGCGTTTAGTCAACCAGCCGCGCTACCGCAACAAAACCAGCTCAGGCAATATGGTTAAAGATATAAAAACCGCATTGCGTTTTTTAGGGGTGGAAGCCCTGCAGTCTTTGGTGCCTGTCTATGCGTTTCGTCACTGCATTCCGCATTCAACAGATCCTTTTGTTCAGTTTAAAGTGAAAATCTGGGATTACTCTTTAGCCACTGCTTTGGCGGCGCGCGCTATTGCTGATTCCCAAGGTTTGAATGGCTTTGTGGCTTTTTGTGCTGCTATGTTCCAGACCATGGGTCATATGGTGGTGATCCGTAACTATCTGCGCAGTTATGCTCAGGTAAAACGCACGGAATTGTTGCGTGCCCGTGATGCCCGCGATAATGAATTGACGGATGCTCTGGAAGCTTTAGACGCTGACGCTGGTTTCTTATCCAGCAGCATTGAAGAGTTTGCTGGCATCATCAGTGCCGATTTAATTGCCCGCTGGCAACTGAAACGTATGCCGCTGGCTGCTATTCTGGACCAAATTGTTGATGAAACTCCATTAAGTAGCTGCACGGATTTAACCCGTGTTGTTAAACAAGCCAATACCTATGTGCAGGTGAAGTTTTTAATTCAGGAGCAACGCATGGATGTTGATGATGCGAATAAAGCGCTGAATGAGGCTGGTGTTCACAATGAGATGCGTAAAATGTTGTCTCAGATTGACCTGAAAAAGCTGTCTTTTGAATAATTTCAAAAAAATTAGTCAATAAACATGCAGTTTTTTTCGACAGTACTTCTGCCACACTAAAAAACAAAGCAGATCAGCAGGGCTATTCGTTGCTTGATGTTTTTCTGCTCTGTTTCCTCACTGAAGCTAATAACTAGTTATTCACATCCTATGCAAAACTATCTGAAAGCCTTATTTTTCAAGGCTTTTAGAGGTTTCGACAGCAAGACTTTTCATTTTTTATCTGCAATAATGCGGTGAAGCATCTTTTTCCGTCCGCCGTTTTTTCGCTGAAAAATCAGCCAGAGCAAACTGCGGACTTTTATTGCAGCAGAGGTAAAAAATGGCAGAACATATTCAGGTCACCCGTGCACTTTTTGATGAAGTGATGGTTCCAAACTATGCACCGGCACCTATTATTCCGGTCCGTGGTCAGGGCTCTCGTGTCTGGGATCAGGCGGGTCGTGAATACGTTGATTTTGCAGGTGGTATAGCAGTGAATGCCTTAGGTCATTGCCATCCGGCGTTAGTTTCCGCCTTAAAAGAGCAAGCCGATAAGTTATGGCATTTGAGCAATGTCATGACCAACGAGCCGGCTTTGCGTCTGGCACAGAAGTTAGTCAACAGTACCTTTGCTGAAAAAGTCTATTTTGCCAACTCTGGTGCTGAAGCGAACGAAGCCGCTTTAAAGCTGGCTCGTCGTTGGGCATTGGATAATTTTGGTGCGCAAAAACAGCAAATTATCTCTTTTGGCAAAAGTTTCCACGGCCGTACTTTTTTCACTGTGACAGTGGGTGGACAGGCTGCGTATTCAGATGGTTTTGGTCCTAAACCTGGTGGAATTGAGCATGCCGAATACAATAACCTTGAAAGCTTAAAAGCGCTGATGTCGGACAACACTTGTGCTGTGATATTAGAGCCTCTGCAAGGTGAAGGCGGTATTATTCCGGGCGACCCGGCTTTCCTGCAAGGCGTGCGTGATTTATGTAATCAGTTCAATGCACTGATGATTTACGATGAAGTGCAATCTGGTGTAGGCCGTACCGGTAAATTGTATGCATACATGCATAGCAATGTAGTGCCTGACATTCTGACCACGGCTAAATCTTTAGGCGGTGGTTTCCCTATTGGCGCTATGTTGACCACTACTGCTATTGCCAGTCATTTAAAAGTAGGCACTCATGGCAGTACCTATGGCGGCAACCCGCTGGCTTGTGCTGTAGCCGAAGCCGCTTTGGATACTATCAACCAGCCTGAAGTCTTAAATGGCGTACTGGAGCGGGAAAAACTGTTCCGCCGTGAACTGGCTGCTATCAACGAAAAACACAATGTATTCAGTACGGTGCGTGGTCAGGGTATGTTGCTGGGTGCTGTATTAAACGATGAGTTTAAAGGCCGTTCACGTGACTTTTTCCTTGCCTCTGCTGATCAAGGCTTATTTGCTTTAGTTGCAGGCCCGGATGTTATTCGTTTTGCCCCTTCGTTAGTGATCCCTGAAGCAGACATTATCGAAGGTTTTAAGCGTTTTGAAAAAGCAGTAGCACAAGTGAAACAAGGCTAATTTTTGCCTCTGTACACTGAGTGACTACTAATACAATAAAGCAAAAAATGAAGCGCCCGCTACGATCGGGCGCTCTGAAGCAAAATAACTGGAGTAAGCGACTATGATGGTCATTCGCCCAATCCGAGCCGAAGATTATGCTGAACTGTACGACATTGCTGTCGAATCAGGTCATGGCTTTACTTCGTTGCCCGTCAATGATGAGTTGTTACAACGTAAGATCAGCCGATCCGAAGCCTCCTTTGCCAAAAAGGTTGAGAAGCCAGGTGATGAAGGCTATCTGTTTGTACTGGAAGACCCTGAAACCGGCGCTGTAGTTGGCACCAGTGCTATCGAAGCTGCTGTAGGTCTGGAAGATGCGTTTTATCATTACCATTTAGGTAAAGTAGTGCATACGTCCCGCGCTTTAGGTGTCTACAACCCGGTAGATATTCTGACGTTGTGTAATGACTACACCGGAGTGTCAGAGCTTTGTACTTTGTTTTTACGCGAGTCGAGCCGTAAGAAAAACAATGGTCGTTTGCTATCGAAGTTCCGCTTTTTGTTTATCGCCGAATTCCGTTCGCGTTTTGCTGACCGGGTCATCGCTGAGATGCGTGGCGTGTCGGATGAAGATGGTCACTCTCCGTTTTGGAAATGGCTGCAGGACAGCTTCTTCTCAGTTGATTTCCCCACAGCTGACTACCTGACAGGTATAGGCCAGAAGGTATTCATTGCCGAACTGATGCCAAAATATCCGATTTACGTCACCTTATTAAGTAAAGAAGCTCAGGCTGTCATTGGTAAAGTGCACGAAAAAACCCGTCCGGCTTTAGCCTTGCTGCAATCGGAAGGTTTTTCCAATACAGGTTATGTCGATATTTTTGATGCAGGCCCTACAGTTGAAGCCAAAGTAGAGCATATCCGCAGTGTGCGGGGCAGTCGTAAGCTGCAAGTTCAGATTGGTACTGTCACAGGTGGTCAATCCTATATGGTGTCAAACACCAAACTGGAAGACTTCAGAGCGACCTGGCTTTATCTGCAACTGGAAGAAGACAGCACCCAGGTGATCTTACCTGCTGAATGTGCGCAACTATTGCAGGTGGGTAACGGCGACTGGGTGCGTTTAGCCCGGATTTAATCTTTAAGGGACCAGGATCATGACAGAACTCGCAGTACAATTTATCAATGGCCAGTGGCAACAAGGTGCGGGCCCATTATTCAGATCAACAAATCCGGCGAAACAACAGGTTATATGGCAAGGCCAGAGTGCTGACTCCATTCAGGTCAGCAGTGCTATCGAAGCCGCCAGAGCAGCGTTTGAACATTGGAGCGAATTAAGTTTTGATCAGCGTTTACAGATAGCCCGTGCTTTTGCTGAGCAACTGACCGAGCACAAAGAACAGCTCGCTTTGTGTATCGCTGAAGAAACGGGCAAGCCGTTGTGGGAAACCCGTACAGAAGTGGCGGCTATGATAGGCAAAATCGACATTTCCGCCCGTGCTTACCAGGAAAGAACAGGGGTGAAAGAAAACCCTATGCCACAAGGCAAGGCCTGGATCCGCCACAAACCTCATGGTGTGGTCGCTGTGTTTGGTCCTTATAACTTTCCAGGCCATTTACCCAATGGTCATATAGTGCCTGCTTTATTGGCGGGTAACACAGTGGTGTTTAAACCCAGTGAGCTGACACCTAAAGTGGCAGAGCTGACTGTGCAGTTATGGCAAAAAGCAGGTTTACCTGCTGGTGTGCTGAATTTACTGCAGGGGGAAATTGACACAGGCAAAGCCATTGCCAGTCATCCGGGCATTGATGGTTTATTTTTTACCGGCAGCTCTGGTACTGGTCATTATTTGCATCAGCAGTTTGCCGGTCAGCCACATAAAATTCTGGCGCTGGAAATGGGCGGCAATAACCCTCTGATAGTGCAGAATGTGAAAGATATCGATGCTGCTGTGCATGACATTATCCAGTCAGCTTTTATTTCTGCCGGTCAACGCTGTACCTGCGCCCGCCGTTTGTATTTGCCTGTAGGTGCTGAAGGCGATGCAATACTGGCCCGTTTGCTGGAAGTGACTAAAGCGTTGAAAGTGGGTTTGTATGATGATGCTGATCAGCCATTTATGGGCACATTAATTTCTGAAAAAGCCGCTTCAGGCATGCTCAAAGCGCAGCAGGATTTAATAGAACGTGGTGCTCAAGTGTTGTTGTCTATGCAGCAACAAGCTCAAAGCCCGGCTATGTTAAGCCCTGGTATTCTGGATTGCAGCACGGTAAATGATATGCCGGATGAAGAGCATTTCGGACCGCTGTTAAAAGTATTCCGTTTTGCTGATTTCAGTGATGCAATCAAAGCGGCCAATAACACCAGCTTTGGTTTGTCTGCAGGTTTATTGTCGGATGATGAAGACTTGTATCAGTTGTTTTTCCGCAAAATCCGCGCAGGCATAGTCAACTGGAACAGACCTATCACAGGTGCGAGCTCTGCTGCTCCATTTGGTGGCATAGGCGGTAGTGGCAATCACAGAGCCAGCGCTTATTACGCCGCTGATTATTGTGCTTATCCGGTCGCCTCTGTGGAGCTGGAACAATTACAGCTTCCTGCGCAGTTGTCACCGGGTTTGCACTTCTGATCCCGGCAAAAGCTGTTTTTTAGTTTTATTTCAATCGGGGCATAGCCCCGATTTGTTTTATGAAAAAAAATTTGCTTAAATGACACTCACTTAACGACAACTTGTCTGGGCTTTTGTGCCATGCTCAGATAGAGTCTAGTATCCAGTTTTGTGCACTATAGGTGTCCTTTTTGTATGGTAACTGATAAACCCGGCTATGAGCATCTGATCCAGTTTTTGACAGAGCATTTGTCGCTGTTCGAACAACGTGGCCCTGTCGTCGCTGGAGCTAAAACTCTGGGTGAAGTGCTGGAAGAGTCCATCGCTGAACAAATTATCCAGCTCTGTACTCAGCATACCGAACTGGAAATGAACCATCGCAGCATGATAGTGCGTGAAGTGGATGGTATTTTGTATGACTTCCAGGAAGTTTTGGCTTCTGTGCTGGAAGAGCCCGCCACAGCACAACAAACTGAGCTGATCCAGGAAATATCATTGTTGATCAAAAACCTGTTTGATACCGCTATTGCAGCTCTGATGGATTAATCTTAACTAGCCTCATCTGACTGTTTTCCGTAAAATAACTATTCTTTATTACGGATAACAGGATCTCCTATGCAAGCCAGCGTAAAATGGGCCGGTGACCAGACCTTTATTGGTCGTTCTGACAGTGGCCACAATGTGGTGTTTGATGCTCATAAAGAAGGCAGCGCTGCTCCAAGCCCTATGGAAATGGTGCTGATGGCGGCTGGTGCCTGTTCTTCTGTTGACGTGGTCAGTATTTTGCAAAAAGCCAGACAGCAAGTCACGGATTGTGAAGTGATTTTAACGGGCGAGCGTGTAGAAACCATTCCTCGTGTATTCAGTAAAATTCATCTGCATTTTGTGGTGACAGGTTTTGATGTCAGCGAAAAGCATGTGGAGAAAGCGGTGAATCTGTCGGCTGAGAAATACTGTTCAGTGTCTATTATGTTGTCACAAAGTGTCGAAGTGACGCATTCTTTTAGCGTGAAACAATCCGAAGTACAGCCATCAGCTGAATGAATAAGGATTGCATCAGCGCTGTTCTATACTGAACAACAGCGCTGACTATTGAGGTAAAGAAGACGTGGTTAAACCTTTTGAAAAACTAAGACTGCATGGTTTTAATAACCTGACCAAGAGCCTGAGTTTCAGCATTTACGATATCTGTTATGCCCAGACTGAGCAGCACCGTCAGGAGTATATCTCCTACATCGACGAGCAATACAATGCTGACCGCCTGACCGATATTCTGAGTGAAGTGGTGGATATTATCGGTGCTAACATTTTAAATATTGCCCGGCAGGATTACGACCCACAAGGCGCCAGCGTAACTATTCTGGTTTGTGAAGAACCTATTGAAGGTTCACCGGACAACTCAGAAAACCCGGGCCCATTACCTGATTCTGTGGTGGCTCACCTGGATAAAAGCCATATTTGTGTGCATACCTACCCTGAAGTGCATCCACAGGATGGCATCTGTACCTTCCGTGCGGATATTGAGGTCTCAACTTGTGGTTTAATTTCGCCACTGAAGGCGCTGAACTTCCTGATCCACAGCTTTGAATCAGACATAGTGACCATAGATTACCGGGTGCGTGGTTTTACCCGTGATGTGAAAGGTGTCAAACACTACATAGACCATCCTATTCATTCGATTCAGAATTTTATGGACGAGCAGACTAAAAATGCTTTCCAGATGGTGGATGTGAATGTGTATCAGGAAAACCTGTTCCACACCAAAATGATGCTCAAAGAGTATGACTTGAACAACTATCTGTTTGGTACTGGTGTAGGCGAGCTGGATGATGGTGAGCGTAAAGCCATCAACAAAAAAGTGAAACGCGAAATGCGGGAAATCTTTTACGGCCGCAATTTACCGGAAATGGAATAACTCTGACCCTGCTATACCCAAAGTAATTGGAGTTGCAGATCGGCGGCACGTAGGGGCGTGGTTTATCCGCGCCCGTTCCGAAGCCAAACCAGTGCCGGAAACAGGCAGGCAACAAAGCTGCAGCTTCAAGTACGAAGGGGATTTATTCTAGCCAGTTAATTTGCCCCCTGGCCTGACGACGCTTAATAATCAGCTGCTCTACCAGCGGCGTTAAAATCAGCTCCATCGCTAAATTCATTTTCCCGCCTGGCACCACCAGTGTATTAACGCGCGACATAAAAGCGCCGTTGATCATTTGCAGGTAATAAGGGAAGTCGACATGTTTAATGCCGCGAAAACGGATCACCACAAAGCTTTCATCTAAAGACGGAATATCTTTAGCACTGAATGGGTTGGAGGTATCAACAGTAGGCACACGCTGAAAATTAATATGAGTGCGGGAAAATTGCGGTGTTATTTGATTCACGTAGTCATCCATACTGCGCACTATGCTAGACATCACAGCTTCGCGGCTATGGCCCCGTTCTGATGTGTCGCGGATAATTTTCTGAATCCACTCTAAGTTAACTATAGGCACCATGCCGATCAGCAAATCCACATGCTGAGCCACATTGTTTTGTTCTGTTACCACACCGCCATGCAAACCTTCATAAAACAACAAGTCAGTGTTGGGTCTTAAATCCTGCCATGGCGTAAAAGTACCTGGCAGTTGGTTATAAGGCACAGCTTCATCAAAGGTATGTAAATACTGTCGGACTTTGCCTGTGCCTGTTTCGGCATAACTTGAGAACAGCGATTCTAAAGCGGCAAAGTCATTGGCTTCGGCGCCAAAGTAGCTGATATGTTTGCCTTTCTCTTTAGCCTTACGTACTTCCAGATCCATTTCTGGTCTGCTGTATTTGTGAAAACAGTCGCCAGTAACAAAACCTGCATCAATACCAAGGCTGCGGAATATATGCGAAAAGGCACTCATGGTAGTCGTAGTGCCAGCACCTGAGGAACCTGTGACCGCAATAATGGGGTTTTTGTGAGACATAAAAAGCCAGGTTGTGTTGATTGTCAGCCGACTACCATAAAGGATAAAGTAAGGTCACTGCAAGCACAGTGATGAAGCTGCTGCTCATTAACCCACAAGGACTATCAAGTGCGACTACTTTCTCTTGCT
The DNA here is from genome assembly GCF_947090785.1 of Rheinheimera sp. MM224. NCBI lineage: Bacteria > Pseudomonadati > Pseudomonadota > Gammaproteobacteria > Chromatiales > Chromatiaceae > Rheinheimera > Rheinheimera sp. MM224. Next base: position 3,575,724 of record NZ_OX352320.1, on the reverse strand, counting down.
TTGGCTGTTATGGCTTTGCCAGTGGCAGCAGCCTTGCCGCAATACAATTTATATCTGACTGATTTATCAAAAGATTTGTCTGTTTCCAACACCGTAAAGATTAATAGCACTGCAACTTATATCAACCAGCCAGCTTTTAGTGGTGATGGGGAGAGCTTGTTTTTTACGCTAGAGCAGGGCAAAGATGCAGCGGTGCAAACCGATATTGGGCGTTATCGTATCGCGGATAAAAAACAAGATGTGCTGACGAAAACAGCCTTAAGTGAATATTCACCGACTTTATTGCCTGATGGTTCAGGTGTCTCTGTGGTGGTAGTGGAAGCGGATCAAACGCAGCGATTATGGAAGCTGGACTGGCAAGGTAACGCTAGCTTGCTCAAGGCTGAACCCAAAGGGGTGGGTTACCATGCATGGGGACCCGAGCAGGATTTATTGTTGTTTATTCTGGGCGATAAAGAAGATAACCATACAGTGCGTTATCTGGATAAAAACGGCAAGCTGACGACGCTGGCGACAGGTGTAGGCCGTGCTTTAAGCTGGCAGCCGGGCACTCAAAAAGCTTATTACACTCAGGCAAAGGATAATCAGCTGTATTTAAGTTTTTATGATGTAAAGACGAAAACAGCCACTGAAATTGAACTGGCACTGCCGGCAGGAGGACAAGATTTAGTCTGGTGGTCGGCCGATACTTTACTGGTGTCTGCCGGTCCGCAAATTTATCAGTGGCAAGCCACAGGTAAACAAGGCTGGACTTTGTGGCTAGATTTATCCAAAGACTGTGGCACTGAAGTCAGCCGTTTTGCGCTCAATAAAGAGCGCAACCAGCTGGCTTTTGTTTGTAAGGCTTAAAACTTAAAGTCGATCAGCACAGGGTCATGATCCGATGAGCGGAACGGATCCGGTGCATACAAGTTTTGTTGCTGAGTGTTTGATTTAAACTCTGTGTTGTAATCCAAAACGGCAGGCTCGTCTGCATTGATATTCCAGTGCTGGAATTGAGTCAGCTGTTTGGCCATGCTTTTGCTGGCAAGGGCATGGTCTAAAGAACCGGTGCGACCTTTGTAGACATAAGAATAATGGCCCGCTTCACCTGTTGGCGCTAAATGCACCCAACCTGCTTGTTCCAGAGCATACACTGGGTCTTCCTGACGATAGGCATTTAAATCGCCAATCACCAACTGATGCGGTGTATTGACGCCTGTCGGCTGAGTCTGCAACCAGGCAGTTAAGGCTTTAGCCGCCTCAACACGGGATTGATTCCAGCAGCCCTGGCCATCTTTGTTATCACTATTCGCCTTGTCTAGTGCGCTAGCGTGCTGTTCAGGGCAACTGCCTTTGGATTTAAAGTGATTAATACTGACGGTAAAGGTTGTTGAAGCTGTTTTGGCTTTAAAGCTCTGCGCTAAAGGTGCACGTGAACCATAAGCAAATGGCCCTTGCGCTGTCACCGCAGCTTTACCTGCTTGAATCACTTTTTGCTGGTTATAGATAATAGCCACTTTAATCGCATCATTGCCTTGTGAAGCCTCTGGTTTTACAAAGGCATACCGCTCTTCACCTAAAGCTTTATTCAGTTCGCGCACTATAGTGGCTAAAGCACTGCGCTCTTCAAAACCATTATTTTCTACTTCCAGCAAACCTATCACGTCAGCGTCCATGCGGGATAAAGCCGCTATCATTTTTGCTTGCTGGCGCTGCAGCTCATTGGCATTTGTAGCGCCACGGCGTGTTGGGAAAGGATTGGTTGCGGTTTCACCGGTAAAAAAGTTCAGCACATTAAAACTGGCAACCCGGATTTGATCGGCAGCTTTGGCTTTAGGGGCTTCGGTTCTTGCATTGCTGGCTTCAAAATCAGGCACTTGTGCCGCAACTAATCGATAACCTTGTTTGGTTTCAATCAGATAACCCTGCAGGTTTTTTACTGTGTCACCCACCCGTACAGTATTCTTGGCCGATAAATTGCCGTCAGGGAAAATCACAGGGTCTGGATTTTGTTTAAAAATACCATCGTCCAGCGTTAGCTCGCTTAAACGCTGCTGCTGTTCAAAGGCTGTGGCAGCTTGGCCTGGTCGGTATAATTCAGTAGCAACCCAGAGTCTTTTATCGGCCAGCAACAACTCGCCATACCGCGACAAGCCGTAACTGTCATTGACGACTAACTGCTGAGGAAAAGACAAATACTGACCTTCCAAAGCTTCCCAGTCTTGCCTGGATTGCACTGGTAATTTAGCTACCACAGGTGTTGGTTTGGCTTGTTGGCCACATACCGAACTGGTTACGTCCACCAAAGCTGTCATGCCATTGAGTTCAGCGACTTTACCTTTCACTAGCAATTGCTGACCTGGTTTAGCGGTTCGAGCTATCTCTTTATCAGCAATAAATAAAGCTTCGCTGGTTTTGGGATTGTTGTCTGGAGTCAGGCTTTGCAGCAAAACACCAGCTGCTTTGCTATCTGGATAAAGCAGGGCAGTCACTACACCTGATGTAGACACAGTGTTATTTAACAGCGGGCTTTGTTTAACATCGCCCTGAATTGCTGCAATAGTGGTTTCAGTCTGACATGCAGCAGAAACAGCAAATGAACCAGTGGCAAGCACCAGTAAGGTAAATACAGAGAGTTTCATTAAAAGCGTCCTTGGGTACAAATACATAAGTACAGATGTGTACAGCCTAAGGCAGTCAGAAAAATCTACAAGGGTAAATCGTTGAATTTCGTATGAAATTGCTGTGAACGGCGGAACAAAAAGAATAAAGGCGCCAAACGGCGCCTTAAAGATAAAATAATACCCTAAGTAATTGATGTTGCAGTTAGGCGACAAGCCAGCGAGACCCCAGGAGCATAGTAGTCCTATGTGACTGGGGCGAGAGGCGAAGTCAACAACACTGCGGCTTCAAGTACGACGGGGATTTAATTTTTCTCGCGAGCTATGGCACGATAGCCTATATCCCTGCGGCTGAAGACGCCTTCCCACTGCACCTTATCAGTTAGCTCGTACGCCGCTTTTTGTGCAGCAGTTACGTTCGCTCCTAAGGCTGTGGCACACAATACACGACCGCCGGCTGTCAGCACCTGACCGTCTTTTAATACAGTGCCAGCGTGGAATACTTTGGCTTCACGGCTGTCTTCTGTAGGTAAACCTGAAATCACATCACCTTTGCGGTAATCATCCGGATAACCACCAGCAGCAAGCACAACGCCTACAGCGGCACGGCTGTCGAATTTAATTTCTTGCTGGGCTAATTTACCTTCCACAGCGGCCTGGCACAGTTCCACTAAGTCGGACTGTAAACGCATCATGATAGGCTGAGTTTCAGGGTCACCAAAACGGCAGTTAAATTCCAGCACTTTACAGGTGCCATCAGGCGATACCATCAAACCTGCATACAGGAAACCTGTGTAGATATGACCTTCAGACGCCATTCCATTCACTGTTGGGTAAATTACATTTTGCATGACCCAATCATGGACAGCAGGAGTCACAACTGGCGCCGGGGAATAAGCACCCATACCACCGGTATTTGGACCTTTGTCGCCATCATCACGGGCTTTGTGATCCTGAGACGAAGCAAAAGCTAATGCATGAGTTCCGTCGACCATCACAATAAAGGAGGCTTCTTCACCTGTTAAAAACTCTTCAATCACCACACGGCTGCCAGCTGAACCAAACTTGTTGCCAGCAAGCATATCGTCAATGGCTGCAAAAGCTTCAGCTTCAGTTTGGGCGATAATCACGCCTTTGCCTGCAGCTAAACCATCGGCCTTGATCACTATAGGAGTGCCCTGCTTTTCGATATAAGCTTTCACATAAGCTTTAGCTGGTTCTACGTCAGTAAAGTTAGCGTAAGACGCAGTTGGGATTTTATGACGGGCTAAAAAGTCTTTGGCAAAAGCCTTTGAGCTTTCTAACTGAGCAGAGGCCTGAGTTGGGCCAAAAATAGCTAAGCCTTGCTGACGGAAGGTATCAACCACACCTTTGGCCAGTGGTGCTTCAGGACCCACTATAGTCAAAGCTATGCCTTCGCTTTTGGCAAAAGCGGTCAGGGCAGGCACATCGTCTGCTGCAATAGCCACGTTGGTCAGATTAGCTTCCAGCGCAGTACCTGCGTTGCCCGGAGCTACAAAGACTTGTGTCACATGAGCCGATTGTGCTGCTTTCCATGCCAGAGCATGTTCACGACCACCACCACCTATCACTAATACTTTCATCGTCAGTCTCGCCTCAATCAAAAACTAAAAATATCAAAAACTAAAAAATCAGTGTTACTAAAACAAACAGCAGCCTATTTGGCTGCTGGTTTGCGGAATTTCAGAGTCATACGGTCACTTTCACCAATGGCCAGATACTTGTCTTTATCCTGCTCTTTTTGTGACAGAGTAGGAGGCAAAGTCCAGACCCCACCCGGGTGATCCGCTGTATCTTTTGGATTGGCGTTAATTTCGCTGCTCTCTTCTAAAACAAAACCAGCTTTTTGTGCCAATTCAACCGCAAGACTTTGCGGGAAGTAGCCTGATTTTAACCAGTCGGCTGTCTTTTTATCTTCTGGTAAACGGTGTTCGACTACACCTAATACACCACCCGGTTTTAAAGCTGCGTAAAAGGAAGCAAAAGCATCGATCATGCCTTGTTCACCTTTTTGCATATACCAGTTGTGCAGGTTACGGAAGGTCAGAACCACATCAGCGCTGTTAGCAGGAGCGACTTGTTGATTAGGTAACGGAGAGAATTCTGTGACTACGACCTGGGAGTAAGCATCACTGGCAGCCAGCTTCTCTTTAAATGCTTTGAGGTTGCGTGTTGCGTATTCTGAGGTACTGTTGGCCGGAAAATGAGCCGCGTAGTACTTGCCTTCTTTGGCGAGTAACGGAGCCAGAATTTCTGTGTACCAGCCACCGCCAGGGGATATTTCAACTAGTGTACTTTGTGGTGTCACCCCAAAAAAAGCTAAGGTTTCAACCGGGTGTCGGTATGGGTCTCGCGCTTTATTGGCTTCAGTACGGGCTGGGTTTTGCACCGCCTGCTGTAAAGCTGTGGTATCGGTGTTTGCAAAAGAAAACTGGCTAAGCACTAAACTGGATACTAAAACGAATTGCGATAACGCCTTCATAACACGATCCTTCTGAGTTAAAAACCTGCGCTAGTGTAACAAAGCACAACATCTTTTGCAGTGAGAAATCACCAGCGGCGATATTTGTGGGACGACAGACTAAAGCACCTAATTTTAGATGGCTGGACTGCCAAATTTCAATCAACAAAATTTTTACGCTGTGATAAAATGCCGCCCCTTGAATTTTTACGCTGGGCGGCCCTGCTGAAGATGACTTCAGAACAGCGGCAGCCTTATCGCCAAAGCATTAGCTGGAGTGGGCATGTTAGAGCATATCCGTATTGTCTTAGTGGGTACTTCTCATACCGGAAACATAGGTTCAGTTGCCCGCGCCATGAAAACTATGGGTCTGAGCAAGCTGGTGCTGGTTTCACCAAAAGAATTACCAGACGGTCAGGCTTATGCATTATCTGCAGGAGCCAGTGATATTTTAGCTAATGCGCAAGTGGTGGACACTTTAGAGCAGGCCATATTCGATTGTGGTTTAGTGGTGGGCAGCAGTGCCCGTTCCCGCACTTTATCCTGGCCTATGCTGGAGCCACGTGAATGTGGCGAAAAAGCTGTGCTGGAAGCCACACAAAAACCAGTGGCATTGGTATTTGGCCGTGAAAACAATGGCCTGACCAATGAAGAGCTGCAAATGTGTAACTACCATGTCTGTATTCCGGCGAATCCTGAATACAGCTCCTTGAATTTAGCTATGGCAGTCCAAATTATCGCTTATGAAGTTCGGGTAGCCTTTTTAGCGCAGCAGGATAAAACCCCGGAAACAGATTTAACTGTGTATCCGGAAATTGACCAGATGGAGAAGTTTTATGTTCATCTGGAGCAAACCCTGAGCGACACAGGTTTTATTATTAAGCAGCACCCAGGCATTGTGATGGCTCGTCTGCGCCGGTTATTCGCCCGTTCCAGACCTGATGATCAAGAATTGAATATTTTGCGTGGCATTCTGGCCTCGATTCAACGCACCACCAAGCAATAGGATTTGTAAGATGTTTGCAGGTATCAAAGAAGACATTAAAAGTGTGTTCGAGCGGGATCCAGCGGCGCGCAGTGCTTTTGAAGTACTGACTAACTATCCTGGTTTACATGCCATCTGGTGGCATCGGATGAATCACCGTCTATGGAAAGCGAACTGGAAATGGCTGGCGCGTTTTTTAAGCACCATAGCCCGTTGGTTAACTGGGGTCGAAATTCATCCTGGCGCAAAAATTGGCCGTCGTTTTTTTATCGACCATGGTATGGGTGTAGTGATAGGTGAAACCGCCGAAATAGGTGATGACGTCACTTTGTACCATGGTGTGACCTTAGGCGGTACCAGCTGGAATCCTGGGAAACGTCACCCAACTTTAGGCAATGGTGTGGTGATAGGTGCTGGTGCCAAAGTACTGGGGCCTTTGTATGTCGGTGAATGTGCCCGTATTGGTTCAAATGCTGTCGTCGTCAAAGATGTACCGGCAGGTGCAACAGTGGTCGGTATTCCTGGCCGTATTGTCGCTAAACAAGATATGGCGCTGACTGAACAGCGTCAGCAAATGGCGAAAAAGTTTGGTTTTGATGCGTATGCTGTCTCCAGCGATAACCCGGATCCAGTGGCTAATGCCATGGGCCGGATGCTGGATCATATGCACTTTCTGGATAACAAAGTGACGGAGCTCTGCCAAAGCGTCAACAAGCTTGGTGGCAATGTCTGCGACATAGTGCCGGAGATTGCTATTGAAGATGAGGCTTTTATTCAGGCCGAACGTGAAGCAGCTGAACATCGTAAAAAAGCTGTAGATGCTTTTGATCCGACTATTTAAGCAATCAGAGCGAATCATCGGAAAAAGAGTTGAACCTAAACGGATAATACCTGACTAAAACGGTAGGATTAATACTTGACTAAAACAGTCAAGAATGTACAATTTGCGCCATTCGTTTCAGGGAGTCCGTTATGCGTTTAACTTCAAAAGGCCGTTACGCTGTGACAGCTATGCTGGATGTTGCATTACATGCACAATCTGGCCCGGTATCATTGGCGGATATCTCTGAACGTCAGGGTATTTCCCTGTCTTACCTTGAACAGCTGTTTGCCCGTTTACGCAAACAAGGTCTGGTCAGCAGCGTGCGTGGTCCAGGTGGTGGTTACCAACTGGGGTTAGATCCGATGCAAATATCGGTGTCTGCTGTGATCAGTGCGGTCGATGAGTCCGTAGATGCAACACGTTGTCAGGGTAAATCTGATTGTCAAAGCGGCGCTAAATGTTTAACCCACACCTTGTGGACAGACTTAAGCGATCGTATCGAAGACTTCCTCACCGGTATCACTTTAGGTGAACTGGTTCGCCAGAATGAAGTGAAAAAAGTGGCGAAACGGCAAGATGGCCGTGTGTTAAAAAATCCAGCAACTGAAATCGAAGTCAGTTGCCAGTTGTAGGCAAAAGCCGGAGCAGAAAATGAAGCTACCTATTTATCTAGATTATGCAGCCACAACCCCGGTCGATCCGCGGGTGGCCGAGAAACTGATGCAATTTTTGACTATGGATGGTTCTTTTGGTAATCCGGCGTCACGTTCGCACAAGTTCGGCTGGCAGGCAGAAGAAGCGGTAGAAATTGCCCGTGCGCAAATTGCCGAACTGGTCAACGCCGACCCACGTGAAATTGTATTCACTTCGGGCGCGACCGAATCAAACAACTTAGCTATCAAAGGCGCAGCGCAGTTTTACCATAAAAAAGGTAAACACCTGATCACCGTCAAAACCGAACACAAAGCTGTGCTGGATACCATGCGCTCTTTGGAACGTGAAGGTTTTGAAGTGACTTATCTGGACGTGGAAGCCAGTGGTTTAGTTGATTTAGACAAGTTAACTGCCGCTATCCGCCCTGATACCACAGTGATCAGCATCATGTTCGTCAACAACGAAATTGGTGTGATTCAGGATATCGCCGCTATCGGCGAGTTGTGCCGCAGCAAAGGTATTATTTTCCATGTTGATGCGGCTCAGGCTACAGGCAAAGTGGATATAGATTTAGAGACGCTAAAAGTAGATCTGATGTCGTTCTCTGGTCATAAAACTTATGGTCCTAAAGGTATTGGCGCTTTGTATGTGCGTCGTAAGCCACGTATTCGTTTAGAAGCTCAGACGCACGGTGGTGGTCATGAGCGTGGTATGCGTTCAGGCACTTTAGCCACGCACCAGATTGTGGCTATGGGTGAAGCTTTCCGTATTGCCAAAGAAGAAATGCACGCTGAGCGTGAACGTGTTGCGGTGTTACGTGACCGTCTGCTGGATGGTATTAAAGACATCGAACAGGTGTTTTTAAATGGTGATGCTGTGCAACGTGTGCCGGGTATTACCAACGTCAGCTTTAACTATGTTGAAGGTGAGTCCTTGATTATGGCGTTAAAAGACATCGCCGTATCTTCAGGTTCAGCTTGTACCTCAGCCAGTCTGGAACCTTCGTACGTCTTACGTGCTTTAGGTTTAACCGACGAGCTGGCACACAGTTCTATTCGTTTCAGCATCGGCCGTTACACCACGGAAGAGCAAATTGATCACACCATTAAGATTGTGCATGACGCCATTGGTAAATTACGCGACATGTCACCTCTGTGGGAAATGTACAAAGACGGCGTGGATTTAGGCAGCGTAGCCTGGGTTGCACACTAAGTTATTAATCAAATTAGGGACTTAGAATCATGGCATACAGTACTAAAGTCATAGACCATTATGAAAATCCGCGTAACGTCGGTTCATTCGCTAAAGACGACCCAACTATAGCTACAGGTATGGTTGGCGCACCGGCTTGTGGTGACGTGATGAAGTTACAGTTAAAAATTAACGCAGAGGGCATTATTGAAGATGCCAAGTTCAAGACCTATGGCTGTGGCAGTGCTATTGCATCCAGCTCATTAGTGACTGAATGGGTTAAAGGCAAAAGCATCGACGAAGCTGCTTTAATCAAAAACACCGATATAGCACAGGAATTGGCTTTACCTCCGGTAAAAATTCACTGCTCTATTCTGGCGGAAGATGCAATCAAAGCAGCCATTGCTGATTACAAACAACGTCACGGGAACTAAGTTATGGCTATTTCAATGACACCAGCGGCAGCGGATCGCGTCAGAAGCTTCCTGGCCAACAGAGGCAAAGGCCTTGGCTTGCGTGTGGGTGTAAAAACCACAGGCTGTTCAGGTTTAGCTTATGTGCTGGAGTTTGTTGACGAGTTAAACGCTGACGATCAGGTGTTTGAATACAACGATCTGAAACTCATAGTTGACGGTAAAAGTCTGGTCTATATAGACGGCACTCAGCTTGATTTTGTCAAAGAAGGTTTAAACGAAGGGTTCCAGTTTAACAACCCAAACGTCAATGGCGAATGTGGTTGTGGCGAAAGCTTCACCGTTTAACGAAGGGCGCAGATGAATTACTTTCAGCTTTTTCATCTGCCAGCTCAGTTTGAGCTGGATTTGACTGAATTAGGCACACGTTATCTGGAACTGCAGCGTCAGTTTCATCCGGATAAACATGCAGCTGGCTCTGAGCGCGATAAGCTGATGGCGGTGCAACAGGCGGCCAATATCAACGATGCGTATCACAGCTTAAAACAGCCGTTGTTACGTGCTGAACATTTACTGGCGTTACGGGGTTTAAAAATCAGTAACGAGCAGCGTAGCTTTATGGAACCTGCTTTTTTAATGCAGCAAATGGAATTACGTGAGTTGCTGGCAGAGATTAGCGATGCAGTGGATCCTGATGCGTTAATTGATGAAGCCGACCAGCAAATTCAGCAGCAGAAAAAAGCCTTATTACGACAGTTGCAATCGGCACTGGACGCCAACAACCCTGAGCACGATCATCAGGCGGCTGATATAATCCGCAAACTCAAATTTTTCTTTAAGCTGCAGCAAGAGCTGGAGCTGATTGAACAAACACAAGATTAAAGAGCAGCATGGCGTTATTACAAATTGCAGAGCCCGGTCAAAGCGCGGCTCCACATCAGCACAAGTTAGCCGCAGGTATTGATCTCGGTACCACCAATTCGCTGGTTGCTACTGTTCGCAGTGGCGAAGCCAAAACTCTGTTTAATAAAGCAGGCCAGGACATGTTGCCTTCTGTGGTGCGTTACACCGCAGACAACGTCATAGTCGGCCATGCTGCAGCAGCGGATGCTGTGCTGGATCCACACAACACTATAGTGTCAGTCAAACGTCTGATGGGCCGTGGTTTTGCTGAAATCAACGCCGACGCAGAACATATTCCGTATGAGCTGGTCGACCAGTCTGGTTTAGTGGCGATAAACACCATTCAGGGCATTAAAAACCCGGTTGAAGTCTCAGCTGAAATTCTGGCGACTTTAGCAGATACAGCAAGCCAGACCTTAGGTGGCGAGCTGACAGGTGTGGTTATTACTGTGCCTGCTTATTTTGATGACTCGCAACGTCAGGCGACCAAAGACGCCGCCAAGCTGGCTGGTTTAACTGTATTACGTTTATTAAACGAGCCTACCGCAGCCGCTTTAGCTTATGGCCTGGATTCAGGTCAGGAAGGCGTGGTTGCTGTCTACGATTTAGGTGGTGGCACTTTTGATATCTCTATCCTGCGTTTAAAGCGTGGTGTGTTTGAGGTGCTGGCCACAGGTGGCGACTCGGCTTTAGGTGGTGATGATTTTGATCACACTTTAGTCAACTGGTTACAGCAGCAAACTGGCCAAAGCACACTTTCGCATTCAGAGCTGCGCCAGTATCTGGTCACAGCCCGTCAAATTAAAGAAAACTTAAGTGCAACAGAGCAGCTGGATTTTGTCCTGCCATTAGCCTCTGGTGAATTTAAAGGCCAAATCAGTCGCTCAGACTTTGATGCTTTAATTCAGCCTTTAGTACGCAAGACCATTCGCGCTTGTAAACAAGTGCTGCGTGATGCCGGTTTAGACACCGAAGAAATTCAACAAGTCGTAATGGTCGGTGGTTCTACCCGCGTACCATTAGTGCGAAGCGCTGTGGCGGAGTTTTTTGCTGCAGAGCCTTTAACGTCTATAGACCCGGATAAAGTAGTGGCCATAGGTGCTGCTATTCAGGCCAACGTGCTGGTCGGCAATAAATCTGATCACGATACTTTGCTGCTTGATGTAATACCGCTGTCTTTAGGTTTGGAGACTATGGGTGGCTTAGTGGAAAAAATTATTCCACGCAACACAGTGATCCCTGTGGCCCGAGCTCAGGAATTCACCACCTTTAAAGATGGCCAGACCGCTATGGCTATTCATGTGCTGCAAGGTGAACGTGAACTGGTAGATGCTTGTCGTTCTCTGGCTCGTTTTAACCTGACCAATATCCCTGCTATGGCCGCTGGTGGAGCTCATATTCGGGTGACATTTCAGGTCGATGCCGACGGTTTATTGAGTGTCACAGCTGCGGAAAAATCGACAGGGGTCAGCGCCAGTATTCAGGTCAAACCTTCATACGGTTTAAGTGACGATCAGGTCGCGACCATGATCCAAAGCTCTATGTTGTATGCCAAACAGGATATGCAACTACGTTTGTTAAAAGAGCAACAAGTGGAAGCCGAGCGAGTGCTTGAAGCTGTCACTGTAGCCCTAAATGCCGATGCGGCACTTTTAACTGCAGAAGAAAAATTAAGTGTAGAACAAGCCCTTGCTGAACTTGCGACAGTCAAACAAGGCGACAACACGGCCGCTATTAAAGCTGCCATTGAACATACCAATCATATAACGGATGAGTTTGCAGCACGCCGGATGGATATCTCTATCCGCAAGGCATTGCAAGGTCATAAGGTCGACGAGGTCTGATATGCCACAAATCATCTTTTTACCCCATGCACAATTATGTCCTGAAGGTGTCGCAGTTGAAGCCCAAACAGGTGAAACTGTGCTGGATGTCGCTTTACGTTGTGGTATCTCTATTGAACATGCCTGTGAAAAGTCCTGTGCCTGTACTACCTGCCACGTCATAGTTCGTGAAGGCTTCCGCTCTCTGAATCCTAGCGATGAGCTGGAAGACGATATGCTGGATAAAGCCTGGGGTTTAGAGCCAGACTCACGTTTAGGCTGTCAGGCCCGTATCGCGGACGAAGATTTAACAGTCGAAATCCCGAAATACACAGTCAATATGGTCAGCGAAGGGCATTAAGTCTGGTCTGGTGATACAAAAAAAGCAGCTTCGGGCTGCTTTTTTACTAGTTGCAGCACTGGTTCTGATCACAGAATAAATGCTTTATCCTCTGTATTTAGAAAAAATAGGTTTTTTATTTTGCTTAGCGTATAATTCGCGGCCTTAAATTTATTCACCCTTTTGATTACAGGAGTCTGTCATGGCTTTAGAACGTACTTTTTCAATCGTGAAACCAGATGCAGTAGCAAAGAACCACATCGGCGCTATCTACCACCGTTTTGAGTCTGCAGGTTTACGTATTGTTGCAGCTAAAATGTTGCACTTAAGCCAGGAACAGGCTGAAGGCTTCTACGGTGAGCACAAAGAGCGTCCATTTTTCAAAGCTTTAGTATCTTTCATGACCTCTGGCCCAGTAATGGTTCAGGTGTTAGAAGGCGAAGACGCTGTTCGTAAAAACCGTGAAATCATGGGTGCTACTAACCCTAAAGACGCTGCTGCCGGTACTTTACGTGCTGACTACGCTGCAAGTATTGACGAAAACGCTGTTCACGGTTCAGACGCTGCTGCTTCTGCTGCCCGTGAAATCGCATTCTTCTTCACTGAAGCGGAACTTTGCTCACGCACTCGTTAATTTAAACTGTCGTTCTTGAAGCAGCAGTGCATCTGCAGCTTCAATTACACAAGTTTAGAATGCGTTACAAGGACGATGAATAAGAAAAGGGAGCTTAGCTCCCTTTCTATCTATTTAAACTGTCCTATTTTTTATCTATCTATGTTGTGAGGAAAAGCCCAAATGAGCCAAACAGAAAACAAAGTCAATCTGCTTGATCTGACCCGTACCCAGATGAAGGAGTTTTTTGTCTCTATTGGTGAAGCAGGCTTCAGAGCCGATCAGGTGATGAAATGGATCTACCATTTCTGCATCGACGACTTTGATAAAATGACCAACATCAACAAGAAGTTGCGTGACAAATTAAAAGAAAAAGCCGTGATTGCAGCACCAGTTGTGGTGACTCGTCAGGACAGTGCCGATGGCACTATCAAGTTTGTGATGGGTTTGGTGGGTGGTCAGGAAGTTGAAACTGTCTGGATCCCGGAAAAAGACCGCCGCACTTTATGTGTGTCTTCGCAAGTTGGCTGTGCTTTAGAATGTACCTTTTGTTCTACCGCCCAGCAGGGTTTTAACCGCAATTTGAAAGTGTCTGAAATTATTGGTCAGGTCTGGCGTGTAGCTCAAATCATCGGCAGCTACGGCGATACAGGTGAAAAACCAGTCACCAACGTGGTAATGATGGGCATGGGCGAACCTTTGCTGAATCTAAACAACGTAGTGCCTGCCATGGAGCTGATGCTGGAAGACTTTGGTTTTGGTTTATCCAAACGCCGCGTCACTTTAAGTACTTCAGGTGTAGTACCAGCTTTAGATATGCTGAAAGAGCGTATCGATGTGGCCTTGGCTATTTCTTTACACGCGCCGAATAACACCCTGCGTGATGAGTTAGTGCCTGTTAATAAAAAATACCCTATGGAAGAATTCCTGGCTGCGGCGAAGCGTTATGTCACAGATTCACGTGCCAACGATAAAGTCACAGTCGAATATGTAATGCTGGATGGTGTTAACGACAGCATGGAACAAGCCCATGAACTGGCGCATGCCCTGAAAGGTACGCCATCTAAAGTGAACCTGATCCCATTTAACCCATACCCTGGTTCACCGTACAAACGTTCTAGCAATTCCCGCATCGACCGCTTTAATAAAGTGCTGCAGGAACATGGTTATACAGTGATGGTGCGTAAGACCCGCGGCGACGATATTGACGCTGCTTGTGGTCAGTTAGTGGGTGATGTGATTGACCGTACCAAGCGTTTAGAAAAAAAACAGATGAAAGGTCAGGAGATTTCAGTAAAAATGGTGTAACACTCCATTCAACTGGTACCCCTATGCAAAAACTCAGGCTCCTGGCTTGTGTTATTTTCAGTTTACAGTTGGCAGCTTGCGTCACTGAAACCACAGTAGTGGGCAGTGACCGGCAAATTCGTCCTAAGATGGATCAAAAGGAAGCTGCCCGTACCCGCATAGCGCTTGGCATTAACTACCTGCAACGGGGTGATAATGCGCAGGCCAAGTTTAATCTGGAAAAAGCCAAAAGCTTAGCGCCTGAACTGGCCGAAGTGCATAACGCTATGGCCTATTATTATCAGCAGGTGGCAGAATTCGAAGCCGCCGAAACCTCCTACAAAACAGCCATAGATCTCGAACCCAACAACGCTGACTCCTACAACAACTACGGCGCTTTTTTATGTCAGCGTGGCAAATATGATCAAGCCGAACAATTATTGCTGCAAGCGATAAGCCGCCCTGGTTATATCCGCGCTGCTGACAGCTATGAAAATATCGCCTTGTGCCGCCTAGAGCAAAAAGACTTTATTCAGGCCAAAACCTACCTGGATTTATCCATTAAACACAATGCCAGCCGTCCCAGTGCTTTGTTTAACTTAGCTTCGGTCAATTACGCGATGGCAGATTTACCAGCGGCGCAGGTGCTGCTGGATCGAATGCAAAGTGCCTCACAAATTTCGCCCCGTTCTGTGTTGCTGGGTTATTTGATTGCTCAGGAGCTGCAAGACTACAGTCGGATGCAAACGGCAGAGCAGTTATTGCTGACCACTTATCCGCAAAGCCAGGAAACCTTGTTGTTTAGTCAGGGCAAGTTGAGTGAGTCCGAATTTAGCTTGCTCAGACAAGACTATAAAAAACAGTTGCTGCAACAACCTGCTGAACAAGTCAAAGCGGGTGTGGTGCAGCCCAAAATCAAAATCACCCGTAAAAAGCCACCAGCCGCTGTGGCGACAGAACAAGCCCAGCTTAGCGCGGCACCAGCTGCAGAACCTTTACCGGAAGCACGCATCTTGTCTGAGAATCTATCTGAAACAGAAGTTGTTGCAGTAGCAGAAAATCAGGCTGAAGTGACACAACCAGAGTCAGAAGGGCAGGTCCGGCAACACGAAGTGCAACAAGATGAAACCTTGTATGGCATAGCGGAGCGTTACAGTGTTACTATTAGCGATATAATCAGCTGGAACTCTTTGCGTGATAATCAGCCTATAGTCAGGGGCATGGTCCTTTGGATTGGACAACAAGCACCCCGGCAGATCGAACCACAAATTGAAGTACCAGAACGTTATCAAATCCAGTATGGCGACACCTTATTCCGGATTTCGATGCGTTACAGGGTGAAACTAACCAGCCTGCTGCAATGGAACAACTTAACTGAGCAAAGCCCGATACGGGCTGGGCAATTTATCTACTTAAAAGATCCGGCACAATTGGAATTATGACGACTGAATTAACGCAGCCTAGCAGCGCACCAACAGCATTAAGCGCAGGCCAAATCCTACGCCAGGCCAGAGAGCAACAAAATCTGACCGTGGCGCAAGTGGCACAGCAACTGAATTTAGGTAAAAGCCTGATAGACGATCTGGAAATGGATCAGGTCGATGCCAAGCTGTCCTCAACTTTTGTTCGTGGCTATTTACGTTCTTATGCCAAATTACTGAAAATACCAGCCCAACAAGTATTGGATGCCTATAGCAGTAACTCCAAAGGTTTACATCAGGTACCAAGCCTGACCCGGAGTTTCTCTAAACGCACCGCCAAAGAAGCCACAGAAAACCGCTTTATGTGGGTGACTTATTTTGTTATTGCCGTCTTTGTTGTGTTGTTAGTGTTAGGCTTCTGGCAAAGTCGTTTTGGTGGCTCAGCTTCAGGTTCTGCTTTGCCTATGGCACAAACGGATGAAACTATGCTGGCCAGTGAAGAGGCGAAGCCTGTCGAAACTCAGTCGTATCAGCCAACCGAACAGCCACAGACGCAACAGAACAGCATTCCTGTCACTCAGTTGGATCATTCGCCAACAGCGACTGATACACCAGCTCTTACCACTGCGCCACAAACTAGTTTAAACGCAGATGTTCCTACTGTGATACCGTCGCAGTCACAAGCCATAGTGACGCAACCTGCTGCAACAGTGCCGCAGACTACAACAGATTCAAATTCCGCAACTACTAACGCAGATGCTGTGACATTACCGGTTCAGAGTGAACCACAATTGCAGCAATCAATTCCTGCAGTCACCACTCCGGTTCAGAACGAATCTCAGACATCAGTACCGGTAACAAATGACGTTCCGGTTGTTGCAACTGCTGATACTGCAACTGATCAGCCTACGACTCAAACTGAATCCTCAGCTACAGAAACTCAGACTGCAGCAGCTGTTGATGCATCGGCTAATGCCACTATCAATTTGTCACTGAATGCAGAGTGTTGGGTGGATGTGGTTGATGCGACGGGCAAACGTTTGGTGTTTGGTAGTCGTCAGGCCGGTGAACAGTTAAATTTACGTGGTGTTGCGCCAGTCAAAGTTTTATTAGGCAACGCAGCCGCAGCCACTCTTAGCTTTAATGGCGAAGCCATTGACCTGTCAGGTTATCCAACAGGTCGGGTCGCCCGGTTAACCCTCGGACAAAACTGATGAGTTACGCAGAAAATCCTATTAAAAGACGCCAGTCGACCCAGATCAAAGTAGGCAATGTACTGATAGGTGGTGATGCCCCTATTGCAGTGCAGTCAATGACCAATACCAAAACCACAGATGTGGCAGCTACAGTGGCGCAAATTCATGCCATTGCCAAAGCGGGCGCTGATTTGGTGCGTGTGTCTGTGCCTACGATGGAAGCGGCAGAAGCCTTTAAGCTGATTAAACAGCAATCGCCTATTCCGTTGGTGGCCGATATTCATTTTGATTACCGTATCGCGCTGAAAGTGGCTGAATACGGTGTCGACTGTTTACGTATCAACCCGGGCAATATAGGCCGTGAAGACCGTATCCGCTCTGTGGTTGAAGCGGCACGCGATAAAAATATTCCTATCCGTATTGGTGTGAATGGCGGCTCGCTTGAAGCAGATTTACAGGAAAAATACGGCGAACCTACACCAGAAGCTTTGGTGGAATCAGCAATGCGCCATGTCGAAATTCTGGACCGTCTGAACTTCGACCAGTTTAAAGTCAGTGTCAAAGCATCAGACGTATTTTTAGCTGTAGGTGCATACCGTTTGCTGGCGAAACAAATTAAACAACCGCTGCATTTGGGTATTACTGAAGCAGGCGGTGCTCGTGCTGGTTCAGTTAAATCTGCTATTGGTCTTGGTATGCTGTTATCTGAAGGCATAGGCGATACCTTACGTATTTCACTGGCGGCTGATCCGGTTGAAGAAGTGAAAGTGGGTTTTGATATTTTAAAATCACTACGCATTCGTTCCCGCGGTGTTAATTTTATTGCCTGCCCAAGCTGTTCCCGTCAGGAATTTGATGTGATCAAAACCATGAACGAGCTGGAACAGCGACTGGAAGATATCATCGACCCTGTGACTGTATCCGTCATTGGTTGTGTAGTGAATGGTCCTGGTGAAGCCTTAGTTTCTGATTTAGGTGTAGCTGGTGCGAACCGTATGAGTGGTTTTTACCTCAAAGGTCAGCGCCAGAAATTACGTATTGATAACAACACTGTCGCAGAACAGCTGGAAGCTCAGATACGTTTGTATCTGGAAGAGCAAAAACGACTGATTGAAATTAAACAGCTGGACTGAGCAGCCTCGCTGCATCCTCCGCTTAGGATAAAGAGATAAAACCCGTGTCAAAAGATATCCAGGCCATTCGTGGCATGAACGACTGCTTACCTGCGGATACCCCGGCGTGGCAGTACGTGGAACAGATTTTACGTAAAACAGTGCGCAACTATGGTTACGAAGAAATTCGTTTTCCTATAGTCGAAATGACGGAACTGTTTAAGCGTTCTATCGGTGAAGTGACTGACATCGTTGAAAAAGAAATGTATACCTTTGCCGATCGCAATGGTGACAGCCTGACCTTACGCCCTGAAGGCACTGCAGTTTGCGTGCGTGCAGCCAACCAAAATGGTTTGTTGTATAACCAGGAGCAACGCCTGTGGTATATGGGCCCAATGTTCCGCCATGAGCGTCCGCAAAAAGGCCGCTACCGCCAGTTCCACCAGTTTGGTTTAGAAGCTTTTGGTATGGCAGGTCCGGACATTGATGCTGAGGTGATTTTACTCAGTGCCCGTTTGTGGAAAACATTAGGTTTATCTGCTCATGTGACTCTGGAGCTGAACTCTTTAGGTTCGAATCAGGCTCGTGCTGATTACCGCGCTGCTTTAGTGGCGTATTTAGAGCTGCATAAAGAACTGCTGGATGAAGACAGCTTACGCCGCATGTACAGCAATCCGCTGCGGGTACTGGATAGCAAAAATCCGGTGATGCAAGACATGCTGGGCAAAGCGCCACAGTTGTTAGATTATTTAGATGATGAATCCAAAGCTGATTTTGATGGTCTGCAAAAGCGTTTAAAAGCCGCTGGCGTAGAGTTTGTCATCAACCCACGTTTAGTGCGTGGCCTGGATTATTACAACAAAACTGTATTCGAATGGGTTACCAGCAGCTTAGGTTCACAAGGCACAGTGTGCGCCGGTGGCCGCTACGATGGTTTAGTGGAACAGCTGGGTGGTAAAGCCACTCCTGCAGTTGGTTTTGCCTTAGGTATGGAGCGGCTGGTATTATTGCTGCAAACCTTAGACTTATTGCCACAAGCCCAGGCCCAAACTGATATTTATCTGATGGCCTTAGGCGAGAGCGCGGAACTTGCCGCAGTTTCTATTGCCGAAGGCCTGCGGAATGATTTACCTGACTTGCGTTTAATGACGCATTCAGGTGGTGGCAATTTGAAGAAACAACTGAAAAAAGCGGATAAATCTGGTGCTGGCCTTGGGCTGTTATTAGGTGAAACTGAACTGGCTGCAGGCGAAATTACGCTGAAATGGCTCAGAGAAGAAAAGCCACAACAAAATATTAAATTGACTGAATTAAGCGCTTTTATAAAGCAGCTGGTTTAAAGGGATCGAAGATGGAAATTTACAACAGCGAAGAACAACAAGTCGAAGCAATTAAGCGCTTTTGGAAAGAAAACGGCACCGCTATTATCGCTGGTGTAGTGTTAGGTTTAGGTGGTTTGTACGGCTGGCGTTATTTCCAGGACCAGCAGCTGGAAACCACTATGGCCGCTTCAAGCGCTTATACCCAATTGCTGGAACAACAACAAAAAGCCGCAGATAACCCTGAGTTATTAGCGCAGTTCCAAACTTTTGTTGATAAAAACAGTGACTCTTCTTACGCTCTGCTGGCTGCTTTTGTAGCTGCCAAAGAAGCTGTTGCAAAAGAAGATTACGCTAGTGCAGCCAAACAGCTGAACTGGGTAGTAACTACTGCTAAACAACCAGAAATCAAAGCTCTGGCGCAGTTGCGTCTGGCTCGTGTACAAAACGAACAAAAAGATTATCCGGCTGCCTTAGCTACATTAGCTTTGGCTGTGCCTGAGGCATTTAAAGCACAACAGCAAGAGCTGACAGGTGACGTGCTGCTGAATTCAGGTGAACTGGCCAAAGCTAAAACTGCTTATCAGGCTGCTGTTGCCGCTACAAAAGATGCTCAGAATCCAATTCTGAAAGTGAAATTAGATGAACTGGCGCACGTAACTGCTGCTTAAGGTGTAAGAGTGAAGTTATTCAGGTCCCGTATCGGCTTAATGCTGGTGTTGTTGACGACTTTGGCTGCTTGTTCTTCCAAAGAAGAATTGGTTTATCCGGAAATTAACAACAAAATTGAACCCGAAGAAATTTGGAGTGCGTCTGTCGGTGATGGCGTTGAACATTATGATTCAGCGCTGCGTCCATTAATTTATAAAGACAAAGTTTTTGCTGCCAGCCGCGCTGGTTTAGTGATGGCTTTTGACCGTGAAAGCGGCGACCGTCTTTGGACTTTCGATGTGCGTGATGATGGCACTGGTAGTTTTCTGGATGGTCTGAAATTCTGGAGTTCTGAAACTGCCCGTGTTTCAGGTGGTATCAGCCAGGGTTACGATAAGATCTTTATCGGCACTGAGAATGGCGACGTAGTCGCTTTAAATCCTGAAACCGGCGAGCTGGTATGGCGCGTTAAAGTCAAAGGTGAAGTGATTGCCAGTCCTGCTGCAGGCGAAGGTTATGTGCTGGTGAATACCTCAGCCGGTTATTTGTTTGCATTGCATCCGGATACAGGTGAACAACGCTGGATGCATGAGCAGGAAAGCGCATTGTTAAGCTTACGTGGTACCAGTGAGCCTGTTATGGCCAATGGTGGTGTTATTTTTGGTAGTGGTGCAGGCAAAGTCTCTGTAGTCATTGCCGATAAAGGCATATTGGCATGGGATGCGGCTATTGCTGTGCCAAAAGGTGCAACCGACTTGTCCCGTATGGTCGATGTGGATGCAACTCCTATCGTAGTAGATGGCACTATTTACGCCATTGCCTTTAATGGTGAGTTAGTGGCGCTTGAGCTGCGTACAGGCCGTGTGATGTGGAAACGTGAATATGCCAGCTTCCGCGATATGGTGGTTGAAGGTAATACCATTTATCTGGTCGACAGCGTAGGTAAAATCTTTGCGATTGACCGTCGTAACGGCTTAGAGCAATGGGCACAGTTAGGCTTACACAAACATTTCCTGACAGGACCTGCAGTCTACAAAGATTATCTGGCAGTGGGTGATGTCGAAGGCAACTTGTTCTGGTTAGATAAAAATACCGGTGAGTTTGTTGCGCAGGAATCGTACGGCTCTGGTTTTTACGTGCAGGGCGTCAGCTCAGCCGATGAATTAGTGATCCAAACCCGGGATGGTGAGCTAAGTTTAATACGCTTACCTTAAACCAGCTGAGTATGGAATAAGACAAGGTCGGAGCCGATAAACCATCGCCTCCGGCCTTGTTGTTTAATAAAGTTTAGTGATTTATGTAGCTGTCATGGCTGAAAAGCTTGGCGTCACAGAGTAAGAAGGCCAGTTGGCCTGCGGTATCCACAAGGATACATAGTAATTTTATTTGAGGTAAAACCATGTTACCTGTAGTGGCTTTGGTTGGCAGAGCCAACGTTGGAAAATCAACATTATTTAACCGTTTGACCCGCACCCGTGATGCCTTAGTGGCGGATTTTCCGGGCCTGACGCGTGACCGTAAATACGGTTCAGTCAAATACGAAGGTTACGAATTTATTGTGGTGGATACCGGTGGTATCGACGGCAATGAGCAAGGCATTGAAGTAGAAATGGCCGAACAGTCACTCAAAGCGATAGACGAAGCTGACATAGTGCTGTTTATGGTGGACGCCCGTGCTGGCGCTACTGTGGCCGATGATGCGATAGCGCAACACTTACGTCGTATCAATAAAAAGGTGTTTTTAGTCGCTAACAAAACTGATGGTTTAGATGCAGATACAGCCACTGCAGACTTCTATAGCCTGGCGCAGGGTGAAGTTTATCCTATAGCTGCTGTGCATGGTCGTGGTGTGTTGTCTTTGCTGCAACATGCGTTATTGCCTATGTTGTCTGAACAGCAACAACAGCGCATTGCCGCTATTGAAAAGGGCGAAGAATTACCGGAAGAGCTGGAAGAAGAAAGCGAAGAGGACATTACTCAAGCAAAGGATCAGCATATCAAGCTGGCCATAGTAGGTCGTCCAAACGTCGGTAAATCTACTTTAACCAACCGTATTTTAGGTGAAGAACGTGTTGTGGTATTCGACATGCCAGGCACCACACGGGATTCAATTTATATCCCTATGACCCGTGGTGAACGCGAATACACCCTGATTGATACAGCTGGTGTACGTCGTCGTGGCAAAATTGACGATATGGTTGAGAAGTTTTCTGTCATTAAAACTCTGCAGGCTATTGAAGATGCCAACGTAGTGATTTTAGTGCTGGACGCCCGTTTAGGTATTTCCGACCAGGACTTAAGCATTTTAGGTTTTGTGTTAAATGCCGGTCGTTCTTTGGTGCTGGCTGTCAACAAGTGGGATGGCCTGGACGAACGTGTTAAAGAAGATGTGAAACGTGAGCTGGATAGACGCTTAGGTTTTATCGACTTTGCCCGTCTGCACTTTATCTCGGCATTACACGGCTCAGGTGTAGGTAACTTATTTGAATCGGTAGAAGAAGCGTTCGACTCGGCCACCCGTCGTGTCAGCACTGCGCTTTTAACCCGTATTATGAAAATGGCAGTGGAAGATCACCAGCCACCTATGGTGAGAGGCCGTCGTGTGAAGCTGAAATATGCTCACGCCGGTGGTTACAATCCGCCTCTGATCGTGATTCACGGTACTCAGGTAGACGACCTGCCAGATTCGTACAAACGTTATCTGATGAACTATTTCCGTAAATCTTTACAAATGATGGGCACACCAGTGCGGATTGAATTCCGCGAAGGCGAAAACCCATTTGCCGGCAAACGTAGTATGCTGACACCCAATCAGCAGTACAAACGTGACCGCATCTTAAAAGCCAGAGCGAATCTGGTGAATAAGAAGTAAGTTTTACAAGGCCAGCGAAAGCTGGCCTTGTTGTTTGTGGACTTCTCGTCGATTCGAATGTAGGGGGAGGGTTTGTCCCTGTCCGCTAAATAGTGTCCAATATGCGGGTTGTGATATACCGCCATTCCTTAATCAACCATCCTTACTCTGAGGTTTTATGCTGCATCATGTTTCTTTTGGTGTTTCTGATATTTATCGTTCAGCAGCTTTTTACGATGCTGTGTTATCCGCTTTAGGTTATGTCCGCGTTTGGGATGATATCAGCGATGATGACCCGGATTGTGCTGTAGGTTATGGCTACAGCAACGGTGGTGATAAGTTTGCCATCAAACTCAGAGCACAAGTTTTATCAGGCTCAGTACCTGGCTTTCATCTGGCCTTTGCTGCACCAAGCCGTAGTGCTGTGGATGAGTTCCATAAAGCCGCATTGCAACATGGTGGCAAAGACAATGGTGCTGCGGGCCTGAGGCCAGATTATGGTGATCAGTATTATGCGGCTTTTGTGATTGACCCGGATGGCTATCATATTGAAGCTGTGATTAATGGGGCTGAACAGGTATAAGTGTTACGCATTCGGTAGCTTGTGTATGCCGCGTTGTAGGTTGCACTCGCCGTGCGGTAGGTTGTACTCGACGCGCAGCGGCAGTACAACAATGTAACTGCTAGGGAGTGCCTGTAGTTGTAACTGTCGTTGATTGCTACATGTTTTACTTTAAAGCTTTCGCCTGTGGCGAGCCGCTTTCTTTTGCGTCGCCAAAAGAAAGCGGCGCAAAAAAAAGGCGACCCCAGGTCGCAGCGAAATCCCGGCCCAAAATCGTGCGTCCAAGGCGGCTGGGTAACTCGCTCGTCGCTACCGCTCCTTACTCAAACACTCCCAGCCTTAAAACCTTGGCCACCCAATTTTGTCCGGCTCGCGCCCTAATGGGGGATTGGTGCCAGTAGTTGGTAGCTTAGGTCTGAGAGCTGCGGCGATATGCTTGGACAACAACATGATCTTCTCCACAAAACCCGCATACGAACTCACGATTTTTCATGATTTTCTGGTCATCAATTTGTAGCATCTCACCACACCGACCACATTTAACGTCATGCACCGTATATGACAAGGTAAGTTTGTTACCACCTTTCGACTTTACTCGATAGCGAAATTTGCATGAGTCACACTCGACAACATCACCTTCTTTAAGTTGGTTACGATCAAAAATAAGATCTTCGGAGCACTCTAGACAAGCCTGAAGTTCAATACCAGACGCCCTAATCCAAATATCCGTGTTTACATATTGTTCTATGCCGTCAAGTACATCAATTACACACTTTTTTATCTTTTCAGTATTGAATGACTCGCTCTCATTAGGCTTAGGTAAGTGCAGAAAATTTCCAAGCTTGCTGTAATTTTTAGTCAGCCATTGTACGGATGGTATCTTTTGTTCTCCCAGAGCGATCCAACCATCTATCGGCGGAATATTTGACTGACAAAAATTTATTTCTACTTTACAGTATTTGTCTGCAAACTCATCAATCTTACTCAGCATTTTGATAGCTTTATGCGGTTGCCAAGTTTCTGTAATAGTGTTTGGAATATCACGAAAAGAAGATAACTTCTTGTATACAATTGCTTCAATACAGTAGCGAAGCTCTAAGCAACAATATCGAAGTTGGCTATCTTCTTTACTCTCAGAAAGAGCTCTAGCATTTTCAAAATGAACTTTCGGGAAATAACCCACTGTACCTCCAAACGAAGTTCAAGCCCTACTATCCGATAAATTGAGATCGCAGCGATTCAATTTAATCTACTTCCACTTAGCGATGGCATTGGCCTGGCAAGAGGTTATACCTGTTAACTCATTGCGGCCCATTGAAATGCGAATTCTTTGCTCGTTGACTGGTTCAATTTCACGCCCCTCGTTATCTGCATGTTCCCAAGCGATGGAGGTTAGCTGGCTCTTGCAAGCTGTTGCTAAAACATCACTTTCAGGTATGAATTGATAGCGTGAGTAGAAAACGGTAATTGCGAATCCATCGTCCCTTTTTTCTATACCATACTCGGTATCTTTGTCATAGGTTGAAAGCGGTATGTTTGTGTGACTCACGGGTGTTGCACATCCGGACAGCAAAAGCACTAACAGCAAAGCACTCCAAATTTGCATAGCTACTCCATGTAGTTGTAACAATGATTTTTCAAAGGCAGCCTGCTAACACGCAGAACTTTTCCAGCCTTATCTCCTGATTTTCACTCATACCAAACTAACGCTGACATACCTCTATTTCAACAACTTTTTCTAAAATGCCTAAAATGGGCCACACAAACTTTATACATGCCAGAATGGACCCTAGAGGGACGCTAGGGTTAGGTCTTGTGATGTGCCCTAATGTCGCTTTTCGCTCTTAACTGCCAATCAGCAAAGGCCATACTAACTACTGGCACCAAATCCCCATTAGGGCGCGAGCCGGACAAAATTGGGTGGCCAAGGTTTTAAGACGAGGAGTGTTTGAGCGAGGAGCGGTAGCGACGAACGAGTTGCCGAGTCGCCTTGGACGCGCGATTTTGGGCCGGGCTTTCGCTGCGACCTGGGGTCGCCTTTTCTTTGGATAGCTTTCTTTTGGCGAAGCAAAAGAAAGTATCTCGCCAAAGGCGAAACGCTTTAAACATAAGTATTAGGTAACCAGAAACTACCACAGGCCAGAAAAATAGCCTGTAACTCCGGATGCATTTCAACCTCAGCTTATTTGCAACTATACCTGCTCTGCACAAAACCACTCTGGTACACCCGGGTTTCCAGATGTTGTAGTTTTATATCCGCAGCTAAAGTACCAAACAGCGGTATACCTTCACCTATCAGCACCGGAATAAGGGTTAGCGTCAGTTCATCCACCAGATTATGGCGCAGGCTTTGCTGGATAATGTTACCGCCATCCAGATAAACAGCTTTGTAACCTTGCTGCTTAAGCTGATGAAGAATATCCACCATAGCGCCCTGACGGATTTCTACTTTGTCTTGTAGTTCAGGCGCTAAATCAGCGGAGCTTAGCTGATGACTCAACACCACAGTTTTCACCGGATAGGGCCAGTCGATGCCAAAACTCAGCACTTTTTCGAAGGTTGCCCTGCCCATTAAAATGACATCAATCTCAGACATAAAAGCACTGTAGCCATGGTCGTCTGTTGAGTCTGTGGCCGAGGTTAACCAACTGATGTCACCATCTTTTTTGGCGATAAAACCGTCCAGGCTGGTGGCTATAAATACTTTTACTTTCATTGGTCTTCCGCCCTTTAAATGACAAGTTACAGCAGCAACCATCAGAACAGAAAACACCCCCGGCGAACAGTAAAAACTTGTAGTTCAGCCGGAGGACTTTGTTAGCATTAATGTCCTGCTAAGGCATGTAAATACACTTGTGGGGCTGAAGACAGCGCCTGATGGATCATTTGGGTAGGTTCATCGGCCAGCACTTGATCGGCACCTTGCTCTAAACCATCAAAAGTACGGTTAACCACTTGCTCTGCTGATACCTTAGGTACATCTAAACCTTTGGTTAAATCGGTATCGATAAAACCTACGTGCAAACCCAACACCTGAGTTTGCTGAGCTGCCAGCTCCTGACGCACTGCGTTGGTCATAGACCAGGCTGCAGATTTAGTTACAGAGTAGGTGGCTAATAATGGGCCTGTGATCCAGCTGGCAATAGACAACACATTGATAATGCCACCGCCGCCGTTGTTCGCCAGTACTGGGGCAAAACTCTGAGTTAAACGCAGTGGGCCATAAAGGTTAGTTTCCAGCTGGCGACGCATCATGCTTTCAGCATCTTCGGTCAGCATGGCGCCAAGTTCTGCTACACCAGCGTTATTGATTAACAAGGTCAGATCTGAACATTGTTCAACCAGCTTTGCTATATCGTCTTTGTTAGTCACATCTAACTTCACCGGAATTACACCTTCCAGTGTGATGCTATCCGGGTTGCGTGCTGCGGCATATACTTTGCGGGCGCCACGGGCCAGTGCTTCTTTTGCAAAAGCCAAACCTAAACCACGGTTAGCACCTGTCACTAATACCACTGCATTTTCAAGTTTCATATCATTTACCTTTATAAAATATGACGATCATCATATTTGTAATTAAAAAAACGGGCGAACCCGGCTATTGGTGTTGTTGGCTCTCTGAATAACGTCGAACTAAATTTTCACGGCTTGCTGTTAAATAAAAGCTTGCCTGGTCTGTGCCTTTTAAACCTCGTGCCAGCTGAAGCGAACCAATCAATGTGCTGATCAGTAAAAACGCACTCTCGCGGTTTAGCTTCTGATTGCTTAGCTGCTGCACTTTTTCTACATAAGCTTCAATAAGTTTGCCTGCTACAGCTTTTGTTGTTGCGTCCAGCCGGAAAAAATCTGAACCAAGCGCTGCCACAGGGCAACCTGCACCTTCAGTGCAATTGTTCAGGTGTTGCTCCGACAAGTAGGTTTCGATAAAGGCGGTGAGTGGCTGAACGCCTTCACTGATACTTTGTGCCAGATTTTGCCTGAGCAATTCTGCAGATTCAGCGCCTGCATAACCCAAAGCCTCGGCCAGCAATGCGTCTCTGTTGGAGAAATGCGCATAGAAGCCACCATGAGTTAAACCCGCTTGTTTCATCACGTCTGCGACAGCCAAAGAGTCAAAGCCATCTCTGCGAATAATTTTTGCAGCAGTCTGCAGAATTCGCTGGTGGGTCATCTCTTTTTTACTTAAAGCTGTCATCAAAGTGGCCTGCAGTTGATTATATGATGATCATCATATTTTTAATTGTGCCTGCTGGCAAGTACTTTTTTTGAACAGATTTATACATTTGAGGGCGGTTAGAGTTAAGTCGTTGAACTGTTTGTGTTTATAGTGGAAAAATAATAACTCAGCGGTCTGAGTTTAAGTAGTGCTGCAGTTGTAGCACCCGCTTTGGCCGCTCAAACAACTGATACAGCTCCAGCCAGTCAGCTAACTGCATCAGCGGTAAATCCTGTTGCCAGCTGGTTTTTTCAGGCAGAAACTCAAACGCCTGCAAACCGTCGTCTTTGAGCACCTGTATGCCCGCCATCAGTTCGATCACAAGGCCATTTTTGCTAAAACGGGCAAACCCCTTGCTGCGATAAATGGGGTGGAGTGATACAGGCACAGTGTGAGCATACTGACTTAGCAGGGTTTTGAACTGTTCAAAGCGCTCAAGCGTGCAGACCAAATCTAAATCCCGGGCTTGTGGCTCAATGCCATAACACTGCAGTAAAAAGCTGCCGCCTATGGCCCAGTCGGTTGGCCCAAGCAGTTGCACTAATTCTGTGGCGACTTGTTTGATATCAGTTTGTTGCATCAGAATTTGCAGAAATCTGTTCTATACGGGCGATAAAATACCCCTTCGCCAGTTGGGTTTTCACCTGTTGGCCCGGTTGTAACTTCGACGCGTCCGTAATCACTTGTTGCTGTTCGTCAAAGCTAATGCTGTAGCCGCGCTCTAAAGTGGCTAAGGGGCTTACGGTATGCAAACGGCTGCTTTGCAATAACCACTGCTGCTGCTTTTGCTTGAGCAACTGCTGCATAGATTGCTGTAACTGATGGTTGTGCTGATCCAGCTTTTGTTGCTGCTGTTTAATCCGCACCAGTGGCGTCAGCTGTTGCAAGCGATGTTGCAAAAACTGCTGCTGTTGTGCCGCTTTGTCGATACGGCGTAGCAAGGCATTTTGCAACCTCATCTGCAGTTCATCCAGATACTGCTGCTGTTGCTGTAAACGCCTTGCCGGGTCAAGCAAGGTCAATCTGTGCACTAAAGCTGTTAAACGAGGTTGCTGCTGCCGTAAATAGCTTTGCATCGAACGTTGCAGCCGTTGCTCTGCTGATAGCACTGACTGCAGTTGTTGCTGCTGATCCGGAGATACCAGCTCAGCTGCGGCAGATGGCGTGGCTGCACGCACATCGGCGACAAAGTCGGCTATGGTAAAGTCAATTTCATGACCTACAGCGCTGACGGTTGGAATAGGGCAGTGGGCTATTAAGCGTGCCACCTGTTCATCGTTAAAACACCATAAATCTTCCAGCGAACCACCACCACGGCCAATTAGCAATACATCCACTTCATTGCGGGATATAGCTTTTTGGATGGCATTGTAAATTTGCGCCGGAGCCTGAGTGCCTTGCACTAAACAAGGATAAATAATCACTTCCAGGGCCGGAGCGCGGCGTTGCAGTACTGTGATGATATCGCGAATGGCAGCGCCGGTAGGGGAGGTGACCACCCCAACTTTTTGTACTTTTTTCGGCAGCGGCTTTTTGCGCTCTGGCGCCAGTAAACCTTCAGCGGCCAGCGTGGCTTTGATTTGTTCGTATTGTTGCTTGAGTAGGCCGTCACCGGCTGGTTCCAGCATATCGGCGAGTAACTGATATTCACCCCGTGGTTCATACACACTGATACGGGCGCGGATCAGAATTTGCTGACCATTTTTTGGCTGCAAGCTGGCGTATCTGTTGCTTTGTTTAAACATCGCCACTTTGACCTGAGCGGCCTGATCTTTTAACGAAAAGTACCAGTGACCGGAGGAAGCTGCGATAAAATTGGACACTTCACCCACTAACCAAAGCTGACGAAATTGCAGCTCAAGAGTCAGGCGAACTTCAGAGTTTAAGCGGGAGACAGTGTAGATATCAGCTTGCGACATGGCTTGGATTCCTCAATCCCCTTCTTACTTGAAGCCGCAGCTTTGTTGACTGCGTTCTCTCGCCCCAGTCACATAGGACAACTATGCTCCTGGGGTCTCGAGCACTTGTCGTCGCGCTGCAACTCCAATTACTTTGGGGCGTATTTTGTGGTTAATGTAACACAAAAGCGAAAAATTGATTGTGGCAAGGCGCAAAAGCGGATAAAATTGCGCCGCAACATTCCCCCCTCTTTTTTTAACAGCGAGATTGTTGCAATGCTCAGGATCGTGAAAGAAGCCATTACATTTGACGACGTGTTACTTGTACCGGCGCACTCCACTGTGTTACCCCATACCGCAGACCTGCGGACTCAATTGACCAGCAAAATTACGTTAAATATTCCTATGGTATCGGCGTCTATGGACACTGTCACCGAGGCTCGTTTAGCTATTGCTTTAGCACAGGAAGGCGGTTTAGGTTTTATTCACAAAAATATGACCATCGAAGAGCAGGCAGCCAATGTTCGTAAAGTAAAAAAATACGAAAGTGGTGTGGTATCAGACCCTGTCACTGTACGTCCGGAACAAAGTATCCGTGAAGTGCAGCAACTGGCAGCTCAGCATGGTTTCTCTGGTTTCCCTGTAGTAGATGCTGACAACAATCTGGTTGGCATTGTGACAGGTCGTGACCTGAACGTTGAAACTAACCCACAACTGGCTATTTCTTCTGTGATGACGCCAAAAGAGCGTTTAGTCACAGTGAACGAAGCTGGCCCACGTGCTGAAGCTTTAGCTTTAATGCACAAACACCGTATCGAAAAAGTATTAGTGGTCGACAATGGCTTTAAGCTAAAAGGTTTGATCACAGTACAGGATTACAACAAAGCCGCCAGCAAACCAAACGCCTGTAAAGACGAATTTGGTCGCTTACGCGTTGGTGCTGCTGTGGGCGTAGGCCCAGGCACCGACGAACGTATTGCCGCTTTAGTAGAGGCCGGTGTGGATATTTTATTAATAGATACCTCACACGGTCACTCTGAAGGCGTGTTAGATCGCGTGCGTCAAACCCGTGCTTTATACCCTGATTTACAAATAGTTGCCGGTAACGTTGCCACAGCTGAAGGCGCAAAAGCTTTAGCTCTGGCTGGTGCCAACGCTGTGAAAGTGGGTATAGGCCCAGGTTCTATTTGTACCACCCGTATTGTCACTGGTTGTGGTGTACCGCAACTGACAGCTATCTCTGATGCAGTAGATGGCGTACAGGGTATGGACGTTTGTATTATCGCTGACGGCGGTATCCGCTTCTCAGGTGACATCGCCAAAGCTTTAGTGGCTGGTGCGCACTGCGTGATGGTAGGTTCAATGTTTGCTGGTACTGAAGAAGCGCCGGGCGACGTTGAGCTGTATCAGGGCCGTTACTACAAATCCTACCGTGGTATGGGTTCATTAGGTGCTATGGCACAACGTAATGGTTCATCTGACCGTTACTTCCAGGGCAGCAACAACGCTGAGAAGTTAGTGCCTGAAGGTATTGAAGGCCGTGTAGCGTACAAAGGCCCAATCGGCACTATTATTCACCAGCAAATGGGTGGCCTGCGCTCTTCTATGGGCTTAACAGGTTGCTCTACTATTGCTGAAGTCCGCACTAAGCCGGTCTTTGTCAAAGTAACTTCTGCTGGTATGGGTGAATCGCACGTGCATGATGTGCAAATCACCAAAGAAGCACCAAACTACCGCTTAGGTTAACCGCTTAATCAGAGGCTGGCGTTTTGCCAGCCTCTGTGTTTTATCCATTCGACATTTGTTACTACAAGGTGATTATGAGCAAAAACATTCACTTCCATCGAATTCTGATCCTCGACTTCGGTTCGCAATACACTCAGCTGATCGCCCGTCGTGTGCGTGAAATTGGCGTTTATTGTGAGCTGTGGGCATGGGACGTTACTGCTGAACAAATCGCTGAATTTGCTCCAACCGGTATTATTTTATCTGGTGGTCCTGAAAGTGTGACTGAAGCCGGCTCGCCTCGTGCGCCATCTTATGTATTTGAAGCCGGTGTGCCTGTGCTGGGTGTTTGCTACGGCATGCAGACCATGGCTGAACAACTGGGCGGTAAAGTGTCCAGCTCCGATCACCGTGAATTTGGTTATGCTCAGGTTGAACTGATTGCAGAAAATGCCATGTTCACCGGTATTGAAGATCATCTGAACGAACAAGGCCGCGGTTTACTGGATGTCTGGATGAGTCATGGCGACAAAGTAGTGCAAATCCCACAGGGTTTTGTCACTACAGCGCAAACACCAACTTGCCCTCATGCTGCTATGGCTGATGAAGCCCGTCAGTTCTATGGCGTACAGTTCCACCCTGAAGTAACTCATACCCGTCAGGGCCTGCGCATGTTAGAGCAGTTTGTGGTCGATATCTGTGGTTGTGAAAAACTCTGGACTCCGGCCACCATTATTGATGACGCTATTGCCAATATCAAAAAGCAGGTCGGTGATGATCAGGTGATTTTAGGTTTATCAGGTGGTGTCGACTCCTCCGTAGTGGCGATGTTATTACACCGCGCTATCGGCAAAAACCTGACTTGTGTCTTTGTCGATAACGGTTTATTACGTTTAAACGAAGGCACCCAAGTGATGGAAATGTTTGGTGACCATTTTGGTCTGAACATTATCCATGTCAAAGCTGAAAACCGTTTCCTCGACGCCTTAAAAGGTGAAGCAGAACCTGAAGCCAAACGTAAAATTATCGGTCGTGTATTTGTTGAAGTATTTGACGAAGAAGCGAAAAAACTAAGCAATGCCCGCTGGTTAGCTCAGGGTACTATTTACCCTGACGTGATTGAATCAGCAGCTTCTAAAACCGGTAAAGCTCATGTGATTAAGTCGCACCATAATGTTGGTGGTTTACCTGCTGATATGAAAATGGGTTTAGTCGAGCCACTGCGTGAACTCTTTAAAGATGAAGTGCGCAAAGTGGGTTTAGCTTTAGGTTTGCCCTACGACATGCTGTACCGTCACCCTTTCCCAGGCCCTGGTTTAGGTGTTCGTGTATTAGGTGAAGTGAAAAAAGAATACTGTGATTTATTACGCAAAGCCGACGCGATTTTTATCGAAGAGCTGCGTAATTCAGGCTGGTATGACAAAGTCAGTCAGGCCTTTACCGTATTCCTGCCAGTGAAATCTGTGGGCGTAATGGGCGATGGCCGTAAATACGACTGGGTTGTGTCGATCCGCGCCGTAGAAACCATCGACTTTATGACAGCACATTGGGCGCATTTGCCATACGAGTTGTTAGGTCAGGTGTCTAACCGCATTATCAATGAAGTGAACGGTATTTCCCGTGTGGTCTACGACATCTCCGGTAAGCCACCAGCAACTATTGAGTGGGAATAATTTATCCTTCTTACTTGAAGCTGCAGCTTTGTTGACTGCGCGTTCTTGCCCCAGTCACATAGGACAACTATGCTCCTTGGGTCTCGAACACTTGTTGCCTAGCTGCAACTCCAATTACTTTGGATAGAAAAGGGGCAGATTTAATCTGCCCCTTTCGCTTTTTACAGCTTATTGATTTCGTGTTTCAGCTGGTAGGACTTATCCGTCACTATGGCTTCTAAAGTGGCTACCCGCTCTTTTAATTGATCTAATTGCTGTTTTATTTCGTCACTCGACTGACCAGCGCTTTTTAGTTTGATTTGTGTTTTGGTGTAGTTTTCATAAAAAGCATAACCAAAAGCGCCAACAACAGCGACAAAACCTATTTCAAATGGTCCCATGATTTTCCTTCCCTAAGTCTGTATTAACTAAACTGAATAATAAGCCTACAACAAGCAGCAAGTGTTATACCATAGTTACTATCTTGTTTATTTTCAAATGCTTAACCTATTTCTATAGAGGCAGCGTTAAGCAAACTTGCTAAAAGATAGTCAAAAGCTTAACCAGAGCTGGTAAAATTAGCCACATGCAACAGCAGCGCAAGGAGAAAAGGTGACAGAACAAGACGATTTACACTGGATGCAGTATGCCTTGCAGCTGGCTGATAAGGCTGAACAAAGTGGTGAAATTCCGGTAGGTGCTGTGCTGGTTAAAGACGGTGTGGTGCTGGGGGAAGGCTGGAATCAGTCGATTCAACTGAATGACCCATCTGCTCATGCTGAAATGCTCGCCATCCGGCAGGCTGCAGCAAAAATTGGCAATTACCGCCTGATTGATTGCACCTTGTATGTCACTTTAGAGCCTTGTGCTATGTGTGCTGGTCTTTTAGTGCACAGTAGAGTAAAACGCCTGGTGTTTGGCGCTAAAGATGCAAAAACCGGCGCTGCGGGCTCTGTGCTGGATATAGTGCGGCATCCGGTGTTGAATCACCAGTTGGATGTCCTGGATGGTCCTTTGGCGCAGCAATGCGCAGACAAACTCTCTGAATTTTTCCGCCGTCGCAGGGCAGAACAAAAGGCATTAAAACAGCTGGAAAAACAACAGAGTGTTAGGGAAGGGCAGTTTAAGCAGTAGCTTCAGTGGCGCTGGCTAAATCCTGGATAGATTGGAAAGAGCGGCGACGTCTGTTTAACTTTAACATTGTCATATTACGGCTCACTCGTCTTCTGCTGGATGCAACATCCATTAATCGCCGCTTGCGCTGCATTGTTGGTTTTTTACGTTTTAACATTCAATGACTCCAAATTATTTTCGCTAATATAAAAGCTTAGCGATGCAGTTACAAGATTAAGACTGCTTAGGAGTGCCGATGTTCCCTGACTTTTCTGCTGAATTTACGGCTTTATCGCCAAACTGCTCGTTAAGCCGCTGTTTTTGCTGATCTAACCTTTGCTCAGTTTTTTTCTTTTCATCAACCCATAACAGCGTATCGTAGAAACGACGGACGTTTTCAACATAATAAACAGCCTGAGCACCGCGGGCGTAACCCAGCCTGGTGTTCTGGTAATAACGTTTTTGCTGTAGTAAAGGTAAGCGTTGTTTGACTTCATGCCATTGATCCGGGTTCGCGCCATCCCGTTCTGTTAGCACCCTGGCGCTTTCAACATGACCCCAGCCAATGTTATAGGCGGCGATGGCAAACCAAAGCCGGTCCGGCATTTGAATTCGCTCAGGAATACTCTCAAGCATGCGTTGCAGATATTTACTACCGCCTTTGATGCTTTGTGCCGGGTCTAAGCGACTGCTGACGCCCATTATTTGCGCTGTCCCGACGGTCAGCATCATCATTCCCACCACACCAGTCGAACTGCGGGCTTCAGGGCGCCAATTCGACTCCTGATAACCAATAGCAGCCAGTAGGCGCCAATCAAAGTTACCGGCATACTTTTCAAATAAGGGCTGATAACGGGGTAAGTCTTTTTCAATGGCTTTGATGTAGTCCAGAGTCGCGACGTAATCAAAACGGCGGATATGACCAAAGTATTTATCTTCCAGACTTAATAAATCGCCGGACTGATAATTCTGACCAAAAAATTCAATCAACACGGCCCAGAATGAGTCGTCTGCTTTGTTACTCAAAAGCCAGGCCACAGGCTGTTGTTCTTTCACTTTAAAGGCGACTGTTAAGTTAGGAAAAAAACGCTGATTGACGGCCAGTAAGTTGGAATCGACCAGGGTATAAGGAATTTTGCCGTCTTCGACCTGTTGCAGCAGTTCATCGGCATCTTCGGATTCACTTTCCTGCCACTGCAACTGTGGATGGTCTTTTTGCACAGCACTTAAGGTTTCTGCCAAAGAGCTGTCTTTGGGTACCAGCACTGGTTCTTTGATATCTTTGAAGCTATTTGGCTTTTTCTGGCCCTTACGGTACACCAGCACTTCGTTACGCCATAAATAAGCTGGCGCTATGCGATACTTCTGTTTCCGGCTTTCTGTTACAGCCAAACCGCCCGCTATATAATCAACCTGACCGGAGTCGAGCTTTTGCAGTAATTCTTCACGCTGATAACTGGGGAATAACTCCAGTTCAACACCTAATTTTTCTGCTAATGCCAGTGACAGTTCATAGTCGTAGCCCGTTGGGCCATC
This sequence comes from Rheinheimera sp. MM224, assembly GCF_947090785.1. Classification (NCBI taxonomy): domain Bacteria; kingdom Pseudomonadati; phylum Pseudomonadota; class Gammaproteobacteria; order Chromatiales; family Chromatiaceae; genus Rheinheimera; species Rheinheimera sp. MM224. The sequence continues at coordinate 3,540,355 of NZ_OX352320.1, read as the reverse complement.
AGCGCCGACATAATAGCTGGTAGGGCTGTTTAAAATGCCAACACGAATGCTATCTCTTTGATAAATTTCATGAAGCTGAACAGGTTCCTGCACCGGAGTACAAGAAACTACTGCTGTTAATACAGCTCCTAAAATACCAAATCGAATCATCCGGTTATGCCTTTCATCACAAAGAGCGCCATTTATACCAAAATTCCTGCTGGTCGTCAGATCTTATTCATACCATTACAGCGGTTTTTTCTTTATAATGCGGCGCCTGATTTTGGGTTCCATTGTCGCTCAACCAACGGAAAAAAAACCTATGTTGATCCTGCGTGGTGCACCTGCACTGTCCGAGTTTAGAGTTCAGAAGTTCATCGATCTTTGTGTCAAAACCAATTTGCCTGTGAATGGTGTTTATGCCGAATTTATGCATTTTGCTGATTTAAGCAGCGAACTGTCGGCTGAACAACAGACGACTTTAAGCAAATTGCTGACTTACGGACCTACTATCGTCAGCCATACACCAGAAGGTTTATTGCTGGTGGTGACGCCGCGCCCTGGCACTATTTCTCCCTGGTCGTCTAAAGCGACTGATATTGCCAAAAACTGTGGCCTGAGTCAGGTAAAACGTTTAGAGCGTGGTGTGGCTTATTATATCCAGACCACAGCAACTTTGACTGAAACTCAGCTGCAGCAGTTAAAAGGCTTAGTACACGACCGCATGATGGAAGTGGTGTTCAGCGAGTTTGAACAAGCTTCTGCCTTATTCCGTAAAGCTGAACCAGCACCTTTAAGTTCAGTGGATATTATCGCTGGTGGCCGCGAGGCTTTAGTCAAAGCCAATATCGACATGGGTCTGGCCTTAGCCGACGATGAAATCGATTATCTGGTGACGAATTTTAATCAGTTGGGTCGTAACCCAAATGATATCGAACTCTATATGTTTGCGCAGGCCAACTCTGAGCACTGCCGTCATAAAATTTTTAACGCCGACTGGACCATAGATGGCGAACAACAGCCGAAGTCGCTGTTTAAAATGATTAAAAATACGTTTGAAAAAACACCGGAACACGTGTTGTCTGCATATAAAGACAATGCTGCTGTAATGACAGGCTCTAAAGCCGGTCGTTTTTTCCCATCTGCTGACACTCAGGAATATGGCTACAACCATGAAGATATTCATGTGTTGATGAAAGTGGAAACTCATAACCACCCAACAGCTATTTCTCCATTCCCTGGTGCTGCTACTGGTTCTGGTGGTGAAATCCGTGACGAAGGTGCTACAGGTGTAGGCGCTAAGCCAAAAGCCGGTTTGTCAGGTTTTTCTGTATCCAACTTACGTATTCCTGGTTTTGAACAACCGTGGGAAACCGACTTTGGTAAACCAGACCGTATAGTGACTGCTTTGGACATCATGACTGATGGTCCTTTAGGTGGTGCCGCCTTTAACAACGAATTTGGTCGTCCAAATATTCTGGGTTACTTCCGTACCTACGAAGAAAAAGTACCAAGTCACAATGGCGAAGAAGTACGTGGTTACCACAAGCCTATTATGATTGCCGGTGGTTTAGGTAATATCCGTGCTGAACACGTACAAAAAGGTTTGTTACCTGTTGGCGCCAAGTTAGTAGTGCTGGGTGGCCCGGCCATGAACATTGGTTTAGGTGGCGGAGCTGCTTCTTCTATGGCTTCAGGCCAATCGGCTGAAGATTTAGATTTTGCCTCAGTACAACGTGAAAACCCTGAAATTGAACGCCGTTGTCAGGAAGTGATCGACCGCTGCTGGCAGCTGGGCGATAAAAACCCTATTTGTTTTATCCATGACGTAGGCGCTGGTGGTTTGTCCAACGCCTTCCCTGAGCTGGTGAACGACGGTGGTGTTGGTGGTAAGTTCGAATTACGTAACGTGCCAAACGACGAGCCAGGCATGTCGCCACTGGAAATCTGGTGTAACGAATCACAGGAACGTTATGTGATGGCCATTCCTGCCGATCAAATGCCAGTGTTTGAGGAAATTTGTAAGCGTGAACGTGCACCTTATGCTGTAGTGGGTGAAGCCACTGCTGAACACCACCTGACCTTGTCGGACCAGCATTTTGGCAATACACCTATTGATCTGCCACTGAACGTGTTGCTGGGCAAAGCGCCTAAAATGCACCGTGATGTGAAAACTCAAGTCACAGAAGGCAAAGCTTTAGACCTGAACGGCGTGACAGTGGCCGATGCCGCTGAGCGTTTATTACGTTTACCTACCATTGCTGAAAAAACTTTCCTGATCACCATTGGCGATCGCACAGTCACAGGTTTAGTGGCGCGTGATCAGATGGTGGGTCCATGGCAGGTGCCTGTAGCGAACTGCGGTGTGACTGCAGCTTCGTATGACACTTACCATGGTGAAGCCATGTCGATGGGCGAACGTACGCCTGTCGCGTTATTAGACTTTGCTGCTTCGGCCCGTTTGGCTGTGGCTGAATCTATTACTAACATTGCGGCGACTCAGATTGGTGATATTAAACATATCAAACTGTCGGCCAACTGGATGTCTGCTGCAGGTCACCCTGGTGAAGACGCTGGTTTGTATCAGGCAGTCAAAGCCATAGGTGAAGAGTTATGTCCTGCTATGGGTTTAACTATCCCTGTAGGTAAAGATTCGATGTCGATGAAAACCAGCTGGCAACAGGATGGTGAACAGAAGACAGTCACCTCACCTTTATCTTTGATTATCACAGCTTTTGCCCGTGTTGAAGATGTGCGTCGTACTGTGACACCACAGCTGCGTACTGACAAAGGCGCAAGCAGCCTGATCCTGCTGGATTTAGGTCAGGGTGCCAATCGTTTAGGCGCATCCTGTTTAGCTCAGGTCTATAAGCAGTTAGGCCAGACAGCACCAGATCTGGAAAGCCCTGAATTACTGATGAACTTCTATCAGGCAGTACAGGCTTTAGTGGCTCAGCAGAAATTACTGGCCTACCACGACCGTTCTGACGGTGGCTTATTTGTCACACTAGCTGAAATGGCATTTGCCGGTAAAGCTGGTGTGAAAGTGGATATCCAGAGCTTAGGTACGGATAACCTGGCTGTGCTGTTCAGTGAAGAGTTAGGCGCAGTGCTGCAAGTGGCGAACAGCGATTTACCAGTAGTTCAAGCGATTTTGGCTCAGCATGATTTATCTGCTGTGGCGCATTTATTAGGTGAAGTCACCACGGACGATCAAATTCAGATCAGTCACGGTGATCAGCTGGTGTATAGCAACAGCCGTACTACTTTACGTACCATCTGGGCTGAAACTACCTATCAAATGCAGTTGATGCGTGATAACCCTGAAGGAGCCCGTCAGGAATTTGTAGCTAAAGCTGATGTCACAGACCCTGGCTTAAATGCAAAATTAAGCTTTGACCTGAACGAAGATGTGGCTGCCCCTTATATCCTGAAAGGCGCACAGCCTAAAGTGGCTATTCTGCGTGAGCAGGGTGTGAACTCTCATGTTGAAATGGCAGCTGCCTACAACAGAGCAGGCTTTAATGCGGTTGACGTGCATATGAGCGACATACTGTCAGGCCGTCGTTCATTGGCTGAATTTAACGGCTTAGTGGCTTGTGGTGGCTTCTCGTACGGTGACGTACTGGGTGCCGGCGAAGGCTGGGCTAAGTCTGTGCTGTTTAACGACAAAGCCCGCGCTGAATTTGCTGCGTTTTTTGAACGTGAAAGCACCTTCAGTTTAGGGGTCTGTAACGGTTGTCAGATGATGTCGAATCTGAAGAGCCTGATCCCAGGTGCTGATTTATGGCCACGTTTCGTCCGTAACAAGTCTGAGCGTTTTGAAGCCCGTTTCAGCCTGGTGGAAGTACAGGAAAGTGCCTCTTTATTCTTTAAAGGTATGGCAGGATCCCGTATGCCTATCGCTGTATCACACGGTGAAGGTCATGCAGAGTTTGCATCGCAAACAGCACTGCAGGCAGCTGATCAAAGCGGTACAGTGGCCTTACGTTTTGTCGATAACTACGGCAATGTGACGACCCAATACCCATCGAATCCAAACGGTTCACCGCTGGGTATTACTTCGTTAACGACCACTGATGGTCGTGTCACCATTATGATGCCTCACCCTGAGCGGGTATTCCGCACTGTAGCAAACAGCTGGCATCCGGATGAATGGCAGGAAGACAGCCCATGGATGCGGATGTTCCGTAATGCTCGCGTCTGGTTAGGTTAATACCGTAAAAGTGATATAAACAAGACCTGCTTCGGCAGGTTTTGTATTTTATGTAACGTTTATTTTAAATTTTGTGTGTGAATTTACTATATTTGCAGATATTTTCGTTTTATCCTTGATCCTTCTTCGGTTTTTTTACAAACTAGCTCCATCTCTGTTTATTCACCTGTTTGAGTGAGATGTCCGACATGAAGTCGGTGAGGCCTGAAGGATAAGGTATGGAAGTTGTAGTTAGCTCCGAACAACCTGACAATAAAGAATGGCTGTCCCATGTTAAAATTGGTCAGCGCTTTGACCTTGAGTTATTGGATCAACGCAAAAGCCGCTGTAGCTGCGAACTGGTTGGCTACAAAGCTGGTAAATATGTATTGTTCAGAGTAGAAGACGACACTCTGCCGGATCGCTTTTTTATTAACGGTTTGGCTGTGGTCTGTCGGTTTTTAGTCGAAAATTCGGTCGGCGAATGTTTTGCTTTTAAATCTGAATTGCTGCAGTTGATCCGTTTTCCTGATAAATTGGCTGTAATCAGCTTTCCTTCCGCGATACAACGTCGTGCTTTACGTAACGAAAGACGTAACAGTATTTTTATCCCAGCTTCGGTGCGGCTCAATCTGGAAGTTGTGCAAAGTGCCCGCAGTTTTCGTGGCCACGTGATTGATGTATCCAGCGGTGGTTGCCGTTTTTTGTTTGACCCTTCTCATCAGGGCAGCAAGGTCAATCTGGCGCCTATAGTTCTGCATATCCAATGTGAAAAAGTAGGTATTGATCAACAAATTCAAGGTGAAGTACGTAACTCCAGACTAGAGGAACGTGGGCTCTCTATTGGTATTCAGTTTAACCTGCCACAGCTGTACCTGGATAAGTTGGCGGTTGCTTCCTGAGAAAAGCCCTTCTGACCCGACAATTCGTTGAGTCAGAAGGACGCTTTTAAAGCATTGGCTATTAAAACGAATAACGGGCACCAATCATCCATACATAAGGATCGATACTGACATCGACTGACTGAATGGTGTTATTGTTCACCAGCACACGACCAGTGGTATCTATATCCATTTTACTTAGCATCAGATGTACACCCCAGCTGTCTGCCAGTTTCACATTAACACCTGCCTGCATAGCCAGTCCCCATGAATCTTTTAACTTCAGTTCTACTTTGTCATCTGCATCTGCCACATTCAGTGCTTGCAAGGTACTGACTAATTCGCCAGAGACTTTTTCCTGAAAGAAGTTAGTGTAATTCAGACCTAAACCGATAAAGGGGTCGAATCTGCTGTCACCTAAATCAAAATGATACTGGGCTAATAAGGTGGGAGGTAATTGTTTACTGCTGCCCAGTGCTAAGCCATCAATGGCTGAACCTTTGACCTGCATATCATGTTTAAATGGGGTGGCAGCAATCAACTCCAGGGTCCAGTTTTTATTCAGTTGATAGTCAATGGTAATGCCCAATTGGGTATTGTTGTCCACCGCCACTTCAGTGGAATTTGCTGGTAAGCCAGCCACAGTCTCGACCACATTCAAATGACCGCTGGACTCTTGAGGTGCCACAGTAATGGCGCCAACATTCACTGACCAGTTAGCCAGAGCCGGAGCGGCAGAGGCGGCTAACAATAAAGAAGCGATTGTTTTGTAACTTGTTTTCATCAGAATGATCCTTAGCTTGAGAAACTGGCGTCATTCTGCGCTTCTGCTGTGGTTAAACTTTGCCCCAGATCAATAGTTGCTATAAACCCTTAGTCTCTTTAAGGTTTTTATTGATATAAAACAAAAAATGGAAGGGGAAAGGAATAAAAGCAACCGGAATACAGCTATTCAGGTTGCTCTTCATAAGATGTCAGGAAATATAGCGGGCTTTTTTATTTTCTTTCAGCATGGTCATATCCACCAGTACTAAACCATCTACACAGTCAGCAAAATCAGGATCCACACCAAAAGCCAGAAAGCGCACACCACCAGGTTCGGTCAGTTCACTGTATTGTTTATACAAAGTAGGGATGCTGACGCCCATATTGGCCAATAAATGCTTTAACTGGACAAAGTCCTGACTGTAGCTATCCCCGGTAAAATGTTGCTGTAGCTGACTTAAGGTATCCATAGGCAATTCGTAAGGAATATTTGGCACAGCACTTTGTTCAGGGCAACGGAAATACAGGCTGTAAAAATACACCATCAGATCCCGTGCGGCTTTAGGGTAGCTATTAGATAAGCTGACACCACCAAATAAATAACGGATATCCGGATTTTGTTTTAAGTAAGCCCCTATGCCGTACCACAAATAATCCAGACTACGTTTGCCCCAGTAACGGGGTTGCACAAAGCTGCGACCCAGCTCAAGACCCTGATCTAAATAGGGCGTCATCGCAGGGTTAAACTGGAATAAAGATGCCGTATACAAGCCTGCAAGGCCTTTCTCCGCCATTACTTTAGCTGTGTTAGCAAAACGGTAAGCTCCGACTATTTCTAAATCGTCTTTATCCCATAAAATCAGTTGCTCGTAGTAGCTGTCGTACTGATCGATATCACGGCGCTGACCGCTGCCTTCACCTACGGCCCGAAAGGCAATTTCACGTAAACGGCCAATTTCGCGCAGTACAGGCGAGCTTTGCTGATACTGATATAAATAAATTTGTTTGCCATCGCTGGTTTCACCCAACAGAGGGCAGGCTTCAACTGCTTTTTTCAGCAAAATACGGTCTTCAGGATGCGCTATCGCAGTTTGAGTCTTAAACAGCGGCGATTTGTCTTTGGCCAGACGATACAAGTGTTTTTTAAATAGTTTTACTTTGGCCTGAGTTTCTAATTGCAGATGAGCAAAGCTGTCATAAGGAATTTGTTCACCAATTCGCATAGCGATGTTTTTATGCTTCTGATTAAACATCTCTTGCACCAGCAACATAGTAGCCAGTGGCTTGTAAATCATCGAAGCGCCATAAAACATCGCAGAGTTACGGCCGTCTATATAAATAGGCAAAATAGGGGCTTTGGCATTCATCGCAAAACGTAAAAAACCGCCATGCCATTTGCCATCACGAATACCATTGGGTTTTAAGCGTGATACTTCACCGGCTGGAAATAGAATCAGCGCACCTTCGGCTGCTAAGTGATCACTGATACGATCGATACGACTGCGTTCAGTACCACCACTCATGTTATTTACAGGCAACAACAGAGAATGCAGAGGTTCAACGGCCATTAATAGCTGATTGGCGATCACTTTGACATCAGGACGTATATCCCGCACCAGTTTAATCAAAGCTAAACCATCTAAAGATCCGATAGGGTGGTTGGCGATAATCACGACACGGCCAGTACTTGGAATACGCTCCACTTCGTTGTCACGTACTGCGTAGGCGAAGTTAAAGTAATCCAGCACTTGTTCTACAAATTCAATACCCTGCAAATGCGGATAACGTTTGGCGAAGGCGATAAATTCCTGTTCGTGTAGCAGATGGCGTAAGGCGCCTTTGACCGGTTTGGCTAACCAGGGTTTTTGTTCGAGTTTTGGCAGATGCGTTTGCATCATTTGGTCAACACTGATCATAGCGATACCTCTGTAAGAGCCACTGTCTATGCAGAGAGTAGGGGGTTAACATGACAAAAATGCGTCAGATTTATGGCTTTTTGTGGAAATTTTAGCCTGCTCAGGCGACTTTGCTCTGAGCAGGTTGTTCCTCGCTAAGCACGGCCATCGGCATGGCAGCCAGCGTATGGCTTTGTTCTGTCCAGTGATACAGCGTTAATGAGCCATCCTGCTGCTCTATCAAGGCTGTGCAGTTATCAATCCAGTCGCCGACGTTGCAGTAAATAATACCATCCTGCAGGCTGATTTCCGGATGATGAATATGGCCACAGACCACACCATCAAAACCTGAACGTTTGGCTTTCGCCACAGCTGCGTCACGGTAGCGGGCAATCGCCTGCTGAGCACCTGGTACTTTGCTTTTGATAAAGGCAGCCAAACTGAAATAACGTCCACCTAAAGCACGGCGAATACGATTGCTCCAGCGATTTAAAAACAGTAAGAAGTCATACAGATTGTCACCCAGCCAGGCGTGAAAACGACCAAAGTTCACTTCTTTGTCAAACTCATCGCCGTGCAATAACAGCAGCTTTTTCCCTAAAGCCGTAGTATGGCAGCCGCGTAATTGTAATTTGATGGTGCCAAACTGGCGACCTGCCCAGTGGCGGAATTCTTCATCATGGTTGCCCGGAATATAAATGACTTCAGTGCCCTGATCGGCTTTGGCCAGCAGGCTTTGGATCACGGCGTTTTGCTCCGGGCTCCAACACACTTGTTTTTGCATGGCCCACAAGTCGAGGATATCGCCCAGCAGGTAAATGGTGTCAGCTTTGGTTTGATTGAGGAAGTTCAACAGATAGGTCGCCTGACAGTCTTTATTTCCTAAATGAATGTCAGACAAGAAGATCGTTCGACAATGCAGCATACAAAGCTCCTGCGAATTGTTGGCCTTGGTTCTTCAGGCTCGGGTAGAATGGGGTTTACCCATGTCAGAGATATGACGAAAACTTGAAGCTTTGGTGAACAGATGTCTATAGCCCTGGTGATCCCCGATCGTAAGTTAGATGCTTTAGTTGAAAAGTTAAGTGCCTTATTGCCTGGAGTTTTAATCCAACAATGGCCGGATTACAGCGCACCTGAACAGGTGCAGATGGCGGTGGTCTGGAAGCAGCCCCATGGTTCGTTAGCGGCGTTAAGTCATTTAAAAAGCCTGCAGTCTTTTGGTGCCGGTGTCGACAGCATTGTGTCTGATCCAACTTTGCCGGACTTGCCGTTAAGCCGCATTGTTGATCCGGCTTTGGCCTCCTCTATGGTCAACTATCTGGCTGGTATAGTGCTGCATTACCAGTTACGGCTGGATTTATTTCAGCGTCAGCAGCAACAACAACTGTGGAAGCCGAAAAGCCCACGCTCGATTAAACAGATTTGTGTATTGGGTTTAGGTGAATTAGGACAGGCGGCAGCGAATCACTTTCAGCTGCAGGGTTACCGGGTCAGTGGCTGGTCACGTAGCTTAAAACAGCTGGAGGCTATCCAGTGCTACGCCGGTGACGCTGGTTTTAAAGAGGCAGTCTCTGATGCCGATCTGGTGATTTGTTTATTGCCTCTGACACCTGATACCAACAACTTTTTAAATACAGAGCGTCTTAGTGCTTTTAAACCGGGCGCAATTCTCGTTAACGTAGCCCGTGGTGCCATAGTAGATGATGCCGCATTATTGGCGGCTTTGGACTCTGGCCATTTACAGGCTGCTTGTCTGGATGTATTCCGTCAGGAGCCTCTGCCTGCGACTGATCCATATTGGCAGCATCCGGCTGTATTGGTCACTCCGCATTGTTCAGCAGTGACCAATGTGGACACTGCTATTCATCAGATTGTTGAAAACTATCAGCGTACGCTAAATGGGCTACCTTTAAAGCATCTGGTCAACAGGGAAAGAGGCTACTGATGGATGGTTTTATCATTGAGAAACATGGTCATGTTGCACTATTACAACTGACAGCGGCTGAAAAACGTAATTTGTTAACACCTGACATTGCGCTACAAATTGCAGCAGCTGTGCATCAATTGAGTTTGGATGATGAACTCAAAGTGTTGTGTGTGATGGGCACAGAGCGGGCTTTTTGCGCTGGCGCTGATTTGGATGTATTGCAGCATGCGGCAGATGGCGATGGTACAGAGCTCAAACAGCTGTATCAGGCTTTTAGTCAGGTGGCAGATTCTCCACTGCTGACCATAGCCTTGGTCAATGGTCCAGCTGTGGGGGCTGGCATGAATCTGGCGATGGTCTGTGATATTCGTTTAGCCAGCAAAGAAGCCTGGTTTGACAGTCGTTTTTTCCAGCTGGCTTTGCATCCGGGTGGAGGGCATGGCTGGTTACTGCCTCAACTGATCGGTTGGCAACAAGCTATGGCGATGTTGTTTTGTGGTGAGCGTTTAACTGCCGAACAGGCCTGGCAGTATGGTTTAGTCAAAGAAGTGTTGGCTGTTGATCAATTATTACCAAGAGCTTTGGCGATGACTGCTGATTTGGCCGCCGTCCCTACGGCATTAGTGCGACAGACCAAAAGCTCAATGCGTCAGCTATTGCACTGTAAAGAACATAGTCAGGCAGTAGAGTTTGAGTATCAGCAACAATTTTATAGTTTGCAGCAGGACGCCGCACGTCAGGCTATAGCCGCTTTGCAGCATAAACTGGCGACTAAAAGCTAAAACTTGCCATTAAAAGTCAAAAAGCAGAGGCCATTGTGTGACTCTGCTTGTCTCTTTATCAGAAAATCATCTGTAAATGATTGTAAATCTTGTAACTAAACAACAAGTTGTCTACACTGGTTTTGGATTGCTCAAGATCCACAAAAAAGCAAGAACAATAACAATATTTTTTAGTCTGAGGTTTTGTATGCGTAAAGCGTCCAGTCGCGGTTTTGGCTTTACTGCAATCGCCATTTTGGTGTTATTAATGGCATTGTCGGCTTTTTTAACGAAGGCTGAAGCTACACAAGTGACTCATTATTTACAAGAACAGCAATCCATCGAAGGATAGCTCGAATCAAATGCCCCCACCTTGTGGGGGTATTTGTTATTTCTTCTGATGCCGCTCGCGGTTTTCCCGTTTTTGTTCTGCATTTTTCTGCAAAAGCACATAAGTGGCTGCATAACCACCATGAGGTTTTAAGGCGGTATGACAAGCTAATACTTCCGGCATTTGTGGTAACCATTTGAAACAGTAACTTTTTAAAATAGCCGGATGAGGTTTACTGTCACGCCCCATACCGTGGTGGATCAATAAAGTCCGGATACCACGCTGATGACAATCTGCGATAAAACTATACAAAGCAGCCCTGGCTTCAATTAAGGTTTTGCCAAGCAGATTCAGGGTCGCATCCATCTGGTATTTACCCAGCCGCAGATTCTTGTAGACACCGTCCTGTACACCATCTTTTTTATAAGCAATCTCATCGTCAGGTGCAACCAAATCGACGTACTCCATACTCAGATAGTTAGGATCGTATTCCATTTCCTGCTCTGCAGCTTTACGCCGTGCCAGCTGCGCAAGGCTTGGGTTATGTTCTCCATTAGGATCGGCTAGCGCATCGGCATTTAAGCGTTTTACTCCAGCCATTTCCTGTAAAAATAAGTCCAGCTCATCGTCATGCATTGGTACTACTCCAGCTTAAGCTGACCGTGAATTGCCGTATTATATACCTGCCCTATTTGAAGTCGCAGTAGGGATATCCGGGTTTTTCGTCAGCCTTTGACAGTAACCTCAAATCATCGAAAAAGACTTTGTTTCAAACTCAATAATTTAGGTTGTGCTCTGATACAAAAAGTGATTATTTATAACAAATAATTAACCTTAAGCTATGCTTAAAGTGACTTTCATTCCTGCAAGGAGAGCATCATGATCCCCGAACGGCTTTATGAAACTTTACCTTACCTTTATGTGATCAGTGGTTCACAAAGCGTGTTATGGCTGCCGCATTGGACTGCTACATTATTTGGTGTCGTACTGATATTTGTTGGTGCTGTGGTCTGGGTTATACGCACCGACAAGCGCCGCAGCCCATACGGTATCAAATTTAAAGAGCAGGGCGCTTTGCCATTTTGGTGTTATGAACTGCAGCCATTTATTTATCTGAGCAGTGGTGTTTTGTTGTTTAGCTATGCGCAGAGTTTTTTGTTGTATCCGTCTGCGATGATTTTGCTGGTGCTGGGTATACAACTTTGGTTGTGCCGGATTTGCTGGCGCCGGCAGTCCTGAAGTCAGCCTCTGGGTTAAGGGCGTGAGGAAAACCAGAAGATAGCTGCGGCAATCAAACCCTGTTGTTTACGCAACTGGTATTTAGCACACTGCTCATTGCTCTGGCCTTCAAAACATAAATACAACGTCTGCTCTTCTTCTGACAGCACTGCGCGTTGATTGGTGTCCAGGATAGTGCCTGCTTTTCCAAACCAACCTGGCATGTATACACTTTGAGTGGTTAAACCAGCGCTATGGTATTCAAGCAATTGAGGTGTAGGGGCTATGATAAAAGCGGCGAGCACAAACGCGGCTAAGCCACTCCATAGTTTAATAGTTTTGGCTGTCGAAGTGCTTGACTGCTCTTCTGCAGGAGTAAGCCGCGCTGCAGAACGTGAAACCGTCCGCGTAACCGAAGTGGGTGTAGCTGTTGTTTGCGGTTGAGTCAGTGGCTTTTTGTTGCCGGCTTTTTTTAATAGTTTTTGTTTGTCGGCCTCGCTTAAAAGCGAGGCCTTTTTGATTTGTTTGGCCATTAGTGACGTAAGTTAACTGTGCTGTTGGCAACAGTTTCGGTCATGATGAGCCATGCTTGCAAGTTTTGTTTTAAGGAGTCAGGGTCTATTTTGTCCAGTGTGTCATTTGGCGTGTGGTGATAGTCAAAATAGTCGGTGCCATCCTGTGATAAAGCCACTACTGGAACACCTGCCTGAGCCAATACAGAAACATCAGGACCGCCGTAAGTTGTATTGCCACCTAAAGCAATATTCAGATGTGCCAGTTTCTGTTGTAACTCTTTGGCAAAGGGCAGAGCTTTGTCGCCAAACCGACTTTCAATTTGCCAGATACGACCTGCACCAAAGTCAGATTCAGCAGCTAAAATATGTTTCCCTAAATCTTTATGGTGCTTAGCGGCATAAGCCCTTGCTCCTAACAATCCACCTTCTTCGTTGCCATAGAGTACAACGCGGATTGTGCGCTTAGGTTTGCCTTTTTGTTTAATTAAAGCGCCGGTGGCCATAGCTAAAGCCACGCCTGCACCATCATCTAAAGCGCCAGTGCCTTGATCCCATGAATCCAGGTGACCACTGATCAGCACAATTTCGTCAGGCTTTTCTGTGCCGGTGATTTCCGCTATCACGTTATGGCTGGTCGCAGTTTGCAGTTGGTTATCCATTTGTAGTTTTAATTCTACTTTTGGTGAACGTTCCAGCATTTTTGCCAGGTTCTGCGCATCAGGTACGGAAATAGCCACGGCAGGAATTTTAGGGATGGCTTCGTCGTACTTCATAGTGCCTGTATGAGCAAATCTGTTGTTACTGGTGCCAACTGAGCGAATCACTATAGCTACAGCACCTAACCTGGCAGCCTCAACAGCTCCCCGAGAGCGGGCTGCTACCACCTGGCCATAAAAAGATCCGGATTTGTCTTTGGCCATAGGTTTGTTGATAAAAACAATTTTGCCTTTGACTGAGGCTGCATCGGCTTTTTCCAAAGCTTCAATGCTGTCAAACATCACCACAGCAGCTGTAATGCCCTGTGCTGGCGTTCCCACCGAACCACCTAAGGAGGTTAATACAAAAGGTTGAGCGAAAGGGCTAATCACTTCAAGGCTGGCCTGCCCACGAGTCCAACCTGGCATTTCAAATTCTTCAGTCCAGACTTTGTCATAACCCAGCTGTTTTAAATTAGCCACAGCCCATTGCACGGCGCGACGGTCTGCTTCGCTGCCTGCTATACGCGGACCCACTTCCACTGTTAAAGACTCCACCAGTTTATAAGCTAAATCCTGATCCAAAGTAGCTGGAGTAGTGGCGGCCCATGCTGCTGGAGCAAATAAAGCGCCCGAAATGATTTTTTGCCAAAGCTTCATCTGTAATATGCACCCTGTATTGTAATAATGCGGCCAATGTAGCATGCCTGCATCAAAGCAAATCTTTAGATTGCGACAAAAAGCCAAAGCCGGAGGTCAGTTGTGAGTCGAAAGCATGCGACTTTGCTTCTATGAGTCAGGTACAGCCTGAAATACGACAGATGAGAATAGATCGTATTGTTTCAGTCATCTACCCAGCGGCATAATGCTTTTTTTTCACCTGTAAGAAGCAACAAAATGAAATTGGAAGAAATGCTGAAGAATTCGGCGCAGGCAGCCAAGCTGCTGAAGGCGGTTTCCAATGAACGCCGTTTGCTGATTTTGTGTTATTTGCTGGAGTCTGAGTTATCAGTCACAGAGATGAATGATAAGTTAGGTTTAAGTCAGTCTGCTTTGTCTCAGCATTTAGCCGTGCTTAGACGGCAAAAACTGGTCAAAACCCGTAAAGAAGCTCAAACCGTGTTTTATCGTATTCATAGTGAAGAAGCTGTCGCTTTGATTGGACTGCTGCATAAACTCTATTGTGAGAAGAAATAAAGGACGGTCTGAGGTTTTTAGCTCCACGGATGGTAGCGAATATAAAAGATCGTCAGGAACGATTTTTAACATCGGAGCAAAGCGACGATGGCCCGGAGGGTGAGCGTCATGGATGACGGCGAATACAAAATTGCCAGGAGCAATTTTGAACAACGCAACGCGTTGGCCCGATAGGGTGAGCACCATGGATGGTAACGAATAAATAATTGCATGGAGCAATTGTTAACATTGGAGCGAAGCGACGATGGCCCGAAGGGTGAGCGTCATGGATGACGGCGAATAAAAAAACCACCTTGCGGTGGTTTTTTTATTGCACTGTCACAATAAGCTGCTGCGAACAACAGCGAATTGAAATTAAGCTGCTTTAGTAGCTAAAGCTTTAACGTGTGCATTTAAGCGTGACTTATGACGGGCAGCTTTGTTCTTATGGATCAGACCTTTGTCTGCCATACGATCCAAAATTGGAACCATCTTTTTGAACGCTTCTTGTGAAGCAGCCAGATCAGCAGTTAACACTGCAGCGTATGTTTTCTTCATGAAAGTACGCATCATTGAGCGCTGACTTGCGTTTTGCTGACGACGCTTTTCTGATTGAATAGCGCGCTTCTTAGCAGACTTGATGTTAGCCAAGGTAACACTCCTAAAAACTAAACCGGGACCTTTAAAGGCCGCATAATATGCCTATTTTGTAGGCCCTTGTCAAATGGTTTCCTTGACAGATTACAGAATAAAATTAGCCCTTCGCTGGTAATCCACTCTGACTCGGGTGAAAATAGCAGAAATGTCGTTGCAGGAGCAGTCTGTGTCAGGAAAATTATTAAAATCAGGCATGATCGTAAGCTTTATGACCCTTATTTCACGGGTACTTGGCTTAGTCCGGGATGTGATTGTCGCCAACGTATTGGGCGCAGGTGCTATGGCCGACGTATTTTTTATGGCCAACCGTATTCCTAATTTTTTGCGACGTTTATTTGCTGAAGGGGCTTTTTCACAAGCTTTTGTGCCTGTACTGGCTGAAGTAAAAGAAAAACATGGCGACGATGCAGTACGTGAACTGATTGCCAAAGCTGCAGGGACTCTGGGTTTTATTGTCACAGGCGTCACTTTAGTCGCTGTGATTGGTTCTCCTGTGTTGATGATGTTATTTGGTGCCGGCTGGTTTAGCGCTTATTTAGACGGCGCACCAGAAGGTGATAAATACCTGCAAGCCAGTTTCTTGCTAAAAATCACTTTTCCTTATTTGTGGTTTATCACCTTTGTCGCTTTATCTGGTGCTGTGCTGAATACCTATAACAAGTTTGCGGTCGCGGCTTTTACACCGGTATTTTTAAATATCGCCATGATAGGGGCTGCTATTTATCTTGCACCGCAAATGCAGGACCCGGCTGAAGCCATTGCCTGGGGGGTATTTTTAGGTGGTTTAATTCAGTTTTTATTCCAGTTGCCGTTTTTAGCCAAAGCCGGATTACTGGTAATGCCACGCTGGGGCTGGAAAGATCCAAACGTCACGAAAATCCGCACTTTAATGATCCCAGCTTTATTTGGTGTCTCAGTCAGTCAGATTAACTTATTACTGGATGCAATTATTGCGTCTTTTTTAATGACAGGCGCTGTCAGCTGGTTGTATTACTCTGACCGTTTACTGGAGTTTCCTTTAGGTTTATTTGGTATTGCTATTGCCACTGTGATTTTGCCAGGCTTGTCACGTCATTACGCCTCAGCCAGCGAAGAGGCTTTTAAATACACCCTCGATTGGGCTGTGCGTTTTATTTGTTTGTTTGGTATTCCATCCATGCTGGGTTTAATAGTGCTGGCTGAACCTATTATTGCTTCGGTCTTTATGCGCGGTGAATTCACGGCGGATGATGTGATAAAAACTTCGCATAGCCTTATTGCTTATAACACTGGCTTGGTGGCGCTGATGCTGATTAAAGTGCTGGCCCCTGCTTTTTATGCGCGCCAGGATATAAAAACTCCGGTGCGGATCGCCATTATAGCTATGGTCGCCAATATGGTGTTTAACCTGATGCTGGCACCTTTTTTAAGTTATGTCGGTCTGGCATTAGCGACAGCCTTATCCGGTACTTTAAATGCGTATTTGCTGTATCGCGGTTTAAAGCAGCGCGATATCTATAGTTTTAGCAGCAAAACCAGCTGGTTTATCGCTAAGGCTTTTATCGCCGCAGCGCTAATGGCGGGCTCTTTGTTTTATGTCATACCGGATCTGACAGGCTGGATAGCCTTAGGTTTATCAGGCCAGGTGCTGCATTTGTTGGCCTATTTTGGCTTTGCTATTGTGGCCTACTTTGTTTTACTTTTTGTGTTTGGTGTGCGTTTGAACGATTTTAAACGCCAGACAAATGCTGAAAGCAAATGATTATATGGGTATAATCAGGCTCTTTTTGCAGCAGCAGAGTAAGAATACCGAATGGAGTTAATTCGCGGCTTACATACAATTCAACCCAGACATCAGGGCTGCGTCTTAACTATTGGCAATTTTGATGGCGTACATCTGGGGCATCAGGCGGTACTGACGCAATTAAAAGCTATAGCGGCAGAGTTAAATTTACCTGCAGTGGTGATGGTGTTTGAACCCCAGCCACTGGAGTTATTTAACCCTGAAGGTGCACCTGCGCGTTTATGCCGTTTTCGGGAAAAATACCACTGGCTGGCACAACAAGGTGTGGATCGCATGCTCTGTGTGCCTTTTACCCGTGAGTTTGCTGGTCAGGAGCCAGAGCAGTTTATTCAGGATTTATTGCTGAATAAACTCGGCGTCAAGCATCTGATTGTCGGTGATGATTTTTGTTTTGGTAAAAACCGTGCCGGTAATTTTGCTTTGTTACAGCAAGCAGCAGCGAAGCATGGTTTTGGTTTGGGTAGTACGGCCAGCCTGAAACAAAATGACCAGCGGGTTAGCAGCACTTTAATTCGGCAGGCCTTAGAGCACGATCAGTTAGAACTGGCTGCACAAATGTTAGGCCGGCCATTTTCATTGATGGGTCGGGTTAGACACGGTCAGAAAGTTGGGCGTCAGCTTGGGTTTCCGACTGCTAATGTCTGGCTCTATCGTAAAAATTTACCTGTGCATGGTGTTTATGCCATTGAAGCTGTGACCCAAATGGGGCGTTACCATGGCGTTGCCAATATTGGTTCCAGGCCGACGTTACAGGGTAAAAAAGAGCAGCTTGAAGCTCATTTTTTTGATTTTAACGGCGACTTATACGGCCAGCAGATTGAAGTGATTTTAAAAAAGAAAATCAGGCCGGAACGACGTTTTGACGGCCTTGCTCAGTTGCAGCAACAAATTGCATTAGATGCGCAGCAGGCGCGCGATTATTTTGCTTTGCCACCCGCTTAAGCTAGTTGCAAAGCGACACGAATTTAAACTTAAAGAAGACGGAACAACAACGGATGACTGACTACAAGCAGACTTTGAATTTACCGGACACGGCTTTTGCCATGCGCGCCAACCTTGCGCAGCGTGAGCCACAGATGTTAGCCAGCTGGACAGAAAAAAATCTGTACCAGAAAATTCGTCAGGCCAAACAAGGTAAAAAAACCTTTATCCTGCACGATGGCCCTCCATACGCCAACGGTAACATTCACATTGGTCACGCGGTCAATAAAATCCTCAAGGATATGATTGTTAAAGCCAAGACCTTGTCTGACTTCGATGCCCCTTATGTGCCGGGTTGGGACTGTCATGGCTTGCCTATTGAGCTGGTCGTTGAAAAGAAATACGGCAAGCCAGGCGTGAAGCTGAGCGCTGCTGAATTCCGTCAAAAATGCCGTGATTATGCATTGACGCAAATCGAAGCACAGAAAGTCGACTTTATCCGTTTAGGTGTTTTAGGCGATTGGGACAATCCATACCGCACTATGGATTTCACCACTGAAGCCAATATCATCCGCTCTTTAGGTCGTATCATCGACAACGGTCATTTACAGCAAGGCTTTAAGCCTGTGCACTGGTGTACAGACTGTGGTTCTGCTTTGGCTGAAGCTGAAGTGGAATATCAGGATAAAGTATCACCAGCCATTGATGTTCGTTTCACCCTGGTGAACGAAGCTGATGTGAATAAATTCGATCACCCTGAAGGTCATACAGGTTCTGGCCCTGTGTCTGTTGTGATCTGGACTACCACACCCTGGACTATTCCTGCTAACCGCGCTGTGGCACTGAACGCCAAAATCGATTACAGCCTGGTGCAAGTCGAACAAGGTCCAAATGGCCCTGAGCGTTTAATTTTAGCCACAGATTTAGTCACTGCTGTGATGGCCCGTGCTGGTGTTGAGCATTACCATAATTTAGGGTTCTGTAAAGGTCAGGCACTGGAGCTGGTGAAGTTAAAGCACCCGCTGTATGACTTTGAAGTGCCGGTGATTTTAGGTGATCACGTCACGACTGATTCTGGTACAGGTGCTGTGCATACGGCGCCTGGCCATGGTCCGGAAGACTTTACTGTTGGTAAGCTCTACAACTTAGAAGTGGCTAACCCTGTAGGCGCGAACGGTGTCTATCTGCCGGATACACCACTTTTTGCTGGTCAGCATGTGTTTAAAGCCAACGACTCTGTGGTTGAAGCTTTAAAAGAAGCAGGCAAGCTCTTAGTGCATAAAGCCTTAACGCACAGCTACCCACATTGCTGGCGCCATAAAACCCCTATTATTTTCCGTGCTACGCCGCAATGGTTTATCAGCATGGAACAAAAAGGGCTGCGCAGCACTTCTTTAGAAGAGATTGGCAAAACCCGCTGGATCCCGGACTGGGGTCAGCAGCGTATTGAAAACATGGTGGCAGGTCGTCCGGACTGGTGTATTTCCCGTCAGCGTACCTGGGGTGTGCCTATTGCTCTGTTTGTTGATAAAGATACCAGCGCTCTGCACCCGAATACTCAGGCACTGATGGAGCAGGTCGCAAAATTAGTTGAGCAATCTGGTATTCAGGCCTGGTTTGATTTAGAAGCTGAAACTTTGTTGGGCGCTGATGCGGCTCAGTACGTCAAAGTAACAGACACACTGGACGTCTGGTTTGACTCAGGTGTGACTCACGCTTGTGTGATTGAGCCTCGCGCTGAATTCCATGGTGCCACTCAGGCCGACCTGTATTTAGAAGGTTCGGATCAGCACCGTGGCTGGTTTATGTCGTCCCTGATGACTGGTGTGGCAATTAAACACCATGCCCCATACAAACAAGTACTGACCCATGGTTTTACTGTGGACGGTGAAGGCCGCAAAATGTCCAAGTCGTTGGGCAATGTGGTGTCGCCGCAGGACGTGATGAACAAGTTAGGCGCCGATATCCTGCGCTTATGGGTTGCCACTACGGATTACACCTCAGAGATGACAGTCTCTGATGAAATCTTAAACCGCGCTGCCGACAAATACCGTCGTATCCGTAATACAGCCCGTTTCCTTTTGGCGAACTTAAAAGGTTTTGAACCAGAGACGCAACTGGTGCCATTTGAAGAGATGGTGCAATTGGATTTATGGCTGGTGCAACGTGCTGCCAAATTGCAGCAGGAAATTGTCGATGCCTATGAAAACTATCAGTTCCATCAGGTCAGCCAGAAGTTAATGAATTTCTGTACCGTGGAGTTGGGTAGTTTCTACTTAGACGTGATTAAAGACCGTCAGTACACGGCAAAAACCGATGGTTTAGCCCGTCGTTCTTGTCAGACTGCTTTATTCCATGTGGTACAGGCCATGGTGCGCTGGATGGCGCCTATCATGAGCTTCACTGCGCAGGAAATCTGGGAAGTGATGCCAGGTCAGCACAGTGAGTTTGTCTTTACT
Organism: Rheinheimera sp. MM224; assembly: GCF_947090785.1. Classification (NCBI taxonomy): domain Bacteria; kingdom Pseudomonadati; phylum Pseudomonadota; class Gammaproteobacteria; order Chromatiales; family Chromatiaceae; genus Rheinheimera; species Rheinheimera sp. MM224. The sequence goes on along the minus strand of NZ_OX352320.1, from coordinate 3,520,194 downwards.
GAAGTCTGGTACCAGGGCTTAGACACAGTGCCTGCAGGTCAGTTTGATGATGCCTTCTGGCAACAACTGCTGGAAGTGCGTGATGCAGTCAACAAGGTGCTGGAAGTAGGCCGTCGTGATGGCAAAATTGGTGCGTCATTACAAGCTGAAGTGACGTTGTATGCTAAAGGCCAGCTGGCAACAGACCTGACCTCTATCGGTGATGAGTTACGTTTTGCCTTGTTAACCTCCACTGCTGTGGTATCCGCCGAAGCTGCTCCTGCTGATGCAGTAGCGACCGAAATGGATAACCTGTTTGTGGTGCTAAATGCTTCCACTGCGCCTAAGTGTGACCGTTGCTGGCACCATAGACACGATGTGGGTCTGAATCCGGCGCATCCGCTGATTTGTATCCGCTGTGTTGATAACGTCGAAGGCGCTGGTGAAGTAAGGAAGTTTGCCTGATGCATATATTTAAAGAAACCGGCTGGCGCTGGTGGTGGCTGGTGCTATTGGTGCTGGTCGCTGACCAATTGAGTAAAGTCTGGGTCATTCAGAACTTCAGCTTAGGCGAATCTGTGTCTTTGTTGCCGGTTTTTAATTTCACTTACGCCCGCAACTATGGCGCTGCTTTTTCATTTTTAGGTGATGCAGGTGGCTGGCAACGTTGGTTTTTCACCCTGATCGCTGTGGTGGTCAGTATCGTATTAGCCATATGGTTAAGCCGTTTAGCGAAAACCCAGCTGAAATTGTCTTTAGCTTTGAGCCTGATTATCAGCGGTGCTATTGGTAATTTAATCGACCGCAGCCTGTATGGCTATGTGGTTGATTTTCTGCATGTGTTTTATCAGAGCTGGCATTACCCTATTTTTAATATCGCCGATTGTGCCATTAGCATTGGCGCTGTTTTATTAATCTGGGATAGCTTCAGTAGCGAAACCCAGAAAGCGACTTCAGGAGACAAGCAGTGATCATAGGTCCAGGCAGTACTGTGATATTTCACTTTGATATTAAGTTATCCGATGGCAGCGCCGCCGAAAGCACCCGTGTGCACAACAAACCGGCCAAACTGCAAATGGGTGATGGCAGCTTGTCGCCCGCTTTTGAAGCTCAGTTAGGTGGCATGGCGGCTGGCGATAAACGTACTTTTACCCTGGCGCCTGAAGATGCTTACGGTATGCCTAATCCCGACAATATTTATTATGTCGACCGCAGTAAGTTCTCGAGTGACGCGCCGGCAAAAGTCGGCATGATCGTAGGTTTTGCTATGCCAGACGGTTCTGAATTGCCGGGTCTTATTCGTGAAGTGGTGGGGGAGTCTGTTACAGTAGATTTTAACCATCCACTGGCAGGTCAGACTCTGACCTTTAATGTTGAAATCGTACAGGTTATCAATTAATTATGGATATCTTACTCGCCAATCCACGTGGTTTTTGTGCCGGTGTCGATCGTGCTATCAGCATAGTGTCCCGTGCGCTGGAAATTTACGAACCGCCTATTTATGTGCGCCATGAAGTGGTGCATAACAAATTTGTGGTTGATGGCTTACGTCGCGCCGGTGCAGTCTTTGTCGACGAGCTGGACGAAGTGCCGGACGATGCTATCGTCATTTTCAGTGCCCATGGTGTGTCACAGGCCGTACGTGAAAATGCGAAACAACGTGGTTTGAAGGTGTTTGATGCCACTTGTCCGCTGGTGACCAAAGTGCATATGGAAGTCACCCGTGCCAGTCGTAAAGGTATTGAATGTATCCTGATTGGCCATGCCGGACATCCTGAGGTGGAAGGCACTATGGGCCAATACGACAACGCTGAAGGTGGTATTTACCTGGTCGAGTCGGTGGATGATGTTGAAAAGCTGCAGGTGAAAAACCCGGCAGTATTGTGTTTCAGCAGCCAGACGACCTTATCTGTGGATGATACCGCTGATGTGATTGATGCGCTGCGCAAACGTTTCCCTGATATCGAAGGGCCACGTAAAGACGACATTTGTTATGCCACACAAAACCGTCAGGATGCGGTGCGTGAACTTTCTGCCAAATCAGAATTGTTGCTGGTGGTGGGCGCTAAAAACAGCAGTAACTCGAATCGATTACGAGAACTCGCCGAAAAGATGGGCTGTCGCTCTTACCTGATAGATACCGCGGCTGATATCCAGCAGGAGTGGTTAAAAGACGTCAAATCTGTCGGTGTCACTGCAGGGGCTTCAGCACCTGAAGTGCTGGTGCAGCAGGTTGTACAGCGTTTGACTGAATGGGGTGGCAAACAAGTGATTGAGCACCCTGGCCGTGAAGAAAACGTTATTTTTGCGGTGCCAGCAGAGCTTCGCTAATCGTCTGTTTTCAAATACTTTTCCTCTTGTTAACCAGCTATCCCTAAAGTTCAGGCTTTGGGGATAGCTATGGTATTGCCTTCCTAGCGTCCTTCAGATCTTTTGCTATGCTTAAACCCTTGGTCCATATCAGCAGGTGGCCTATGGGAGTAGTAAACAAATGGATGACCGTCCTTTGTTGCAGCGGCAAAAAGCTTTTACCCTGATAGAACTGATGATCTCCATTCTGGTGCTGTTAGTACTTGTGGCTGTCGCTGTGCCTTCGTTTACTGATTTATTGGCCCGAAACCGCTTGTCGGGTCAGGCCAATGAACTGCTCACCGTGATCCAGCTGGCTCGCTCTGAAGCGATCAAACAAAATCAAACCATACGTTTATGTAAAGCCAATGCAGAGTTGGATGACTGTTCTGCTGCCTCTGGTGCCTGGGACGGCTGGGTGCTGATCGACACAGCCTCTCCGGCTACTGTGATCCGGGCTGGGCGTTTTGACGGCAGGCTGATCATCAGCGCTGCTTTTACTGAGCTGCGTTTTAGTGGGCAGGGTTTAATCCGAAGTCAAAACAACCAGCCGTTGAATTCAGCTTTTGAGTTGTGTGCCGATGGCGCTGAATTTGCCGACAATGGCAGAACCCTGACTTTCTTATCCGGTGGGCGCAGCAGTATTCAGCTGTCCCAGTGCGGCAGTTGATAAGGAGCATTGATGCCTAGCCATTGCAACCAAAGCTATCCTCAGAGCTACAGCCAACAAGGCATTGCATTGATAGAAATTCTGATCTCAGTGCTGGTGCTGGGCATAGGTTTATTGGGGATAGCCGCTTTGCAAAGCAGTTCAGTGCGCTATAGCCAAAGTGCGCAGGAACGCACTACAGCTTTGATTCTGGCTGGCACTTTAACTGAAATCATGCGATCAAACCCTGACGTGGCGCGTTCTGGCTCTTACGCCGGAGATTGCGAATCCGAATTGCTGGCCGAATGGGCACTGCAGTTGCAAACCGCAACAGGCACAACAGCCTGCCCTGAAGTTGCATGGGATGCAGGGGCTGGTGTTTATACCATCAGCATCAGCTGGCAAGATGAGAAGGTTACAGGGGCCACCAATTTTGCCATTCAGGTGCGGCCATGAAGCAGCAACGGGGTTTTACCTTATCCGAACTGATGATCGCCATGGTGTTGGGCTTGTTACTGACGGGTGCAGTGATAGGTGTCTACTTATCCAATAGTAAAACGGCCGAACTGAATGCTGTGCTTGGCGAGTTGCAAAATTCAAGCCGCACCACCTTTGAGCTAATGGCGAATGACATCCGGCGCTCCGGTTATATTGGCTGTGGCAATTCTTCCCGGGTCGTCAATGTGCTCAATGCGGCCAATGTAGCGGGTTCTGCCTGGGCTATCTGGAATGGCGGTATTGAAGGTTTTGAGCAACCTGCTCCTGCTATCAACGGAGTCAATCCGCTGGCCGATACAGACGCTATCCGGCTGATGTTTGGCTCTGGTCGCAGCTACAGTGTCGAATCGCATGATGCCGCTTTGAGTCAGTTGGTTCTGAGCTCTGAACATCAAATTCAAAGCGGCGACTTGTTGATCCTCTGTGACGAAGCATTAAGCAGCATTTTCAGTGCAAGCAGTACAGATTTGACCAGCGTGTTCCACGAAGTTAGTGCCAGCAATTGCACCTCAGGCATGGGCTTTCCATTGTTGTGTGATGGTGCCAGCGGCACTGTAAAACAGTATGCGGTCAATGCGATGCTGATGAATTTTGATTCAGTCAGCTGGTATATAGCTGCCAGTAGCGATAAGCAAAGTACATCTTTGTTTCGGGTCAGAAATAACAGCGCTGCTGAAGAAATTCTTTATGGCGTCAGCGATTTACAGCTGGAATTTATGGATGAGCGCAGCAGAAGCTGGCGTGATGCTGATCTGGTGGTGGACTGGATGGATATTATTTCAGTGCGTATTTCGCTGCAGTTTATTGCTACCGGATCTTCGGATCTGCAGTTACCTGAACAAATGAGCCGGATGAACTACCAGATCAGCATCAGGAACAGGATTTAGCTATGAAAACTACAGCCCGGTTCTCTTATCCCGCACAACAGCAAGGTATAGCGCTGGTGATCAGTTTATTGTTGTTATTGGCCATTACGCTGGTGGCTGTCAGCAGTATGCAGTCAAGCTTATTACAGGAACGTATGAGTGCCAATTTGTACGACAGACAAGTGTCTTATCAGCAGGTTGAAGCTGCTTTGCTGGAAGCTGAGGTGATGCTAAACGTCAATGACCCTGTAGCTTTGATTGATGGCGCAGGTGTCTATGATTTGCCTGTCGCTGGTGCTGACGACCGTTGGAATGACAATGGTTTACTCTGGTTGTCTGCTACGACACTGAACGACAACAACGAAACCGGTGCGCAGTACCTGATTGAATACATGGGCGACTGGCCCTATCCGCCTGAATGTGCTGATGTCGCCAGTAAAGATAAAATTTCAGTAGGGTGTTTATCACCTACTTTCCGTATTACGGCACGCACAGTGTCGGACAACGGCAGAGCTGCTGTCATGCTGCAAAGTTTGTTCAGACGCTAAACTGCAAAGGCTGATGTAATGAAAATACAAACATCCTGCACAAAAATTATGCTGGTCAGCCTGATGCTCACCAGCTCCTGTAGTTTTGCAGCCTTGGATTTAACTTCGCCACCCTTGCAAACCGGCAGCTCGGTAGAACCCAATATCATGTTTATGATTGATGATTCGGGTTCTATGCACTGGGAAATTACACCTGATTTGTATGCGGATGATCCGCATTATGTGTATCCCAGAGTCACAGGGCTTTATGGTGATTCGGATGCAACTCATCAGGTGGTGTCATTTCGGGATGAAAGTAACGCAACTAACCTCAACGCAGCCAATAACAACGAAGCTTTATTTGCCAGAGCGCTGCGCTCTTATGCACTGAACAAGTCCTACTATAATCCGTCTATTACCTATAAACCCTGGATCAAAGCAGACGGAACTTCCTATCCAAACTCTAATCCGGCAGCTGCTTATCACCATCCGTTTCGAACCTTCAAAGGCAGTCGCAACCTGACGGTGAATGAAACTTCCAGTGCAGGATGGCGGTATTGCACTATTACCGCCACAGCTAAAAGCAGCTGCCAGAATGTGACGGCTAGCCGTACTTTTTATCCCGCTGTGTATTACAACCATACAGGCGGCAGTTTATTTACCTACACCAATTACCAGCGTATAGAAATTAACGCAGCGACTTTAAGTTATAGCGGCGAAGGACGTGACAATCGCACCGACTGTACTGCAGGAACCTGCAGTTATGTGCAGGAAATGCAGAATTTTGCCAATTGGTATACGTATTACCGCTCCCGTTTGTTGGCTTCGCAGGCCGGTATAGGCCGGGCTTTTTCTACCCAAACTGAAGCTTTACGGGTTGGTTTTGGCGCGATAAACAAAGGCAGCAGTACTGTCGATGGTGCAGCTGTCAGTACTGTGATCAACGGGGTGCGGCCTTTTACCGGTGGTGACAAACAAAGTTTTTACGATCAGCTGTACGAGCGGGTATATGCCTACAACGGCACGCCTTTGCGTAAGGCGCTCAATGATGCAGGACTGTATTACTCCAGAACTGACAACAAAGGGCCTTGGGGGGGACCCCAGGTACAGACGATGACACCCAGCATATTATGTGTCGTCAAAGTTACAGCATACTGATGACAGACGGCTATTGGAGTGAGGACAGCGCTTCGCAGGCCCAAACAGCGGCTGCACGCTCGAATAACGATGGCAGTACCACCAACAACCAAACCATTCCTAAGCCCGGTGGAATCTCTTATGTGTACGCAGCAACCGGGCCTTTTTCTGACGGTCGCAGCAATACACTGGCCGATGTGGCTATGTACTACTGGAAGCGCGATTTACGCACCGATCTGGATAACTTAGTGCCGACCAGCCCGATTAACCCTGCATTTTGGCAACATATGGTGACTTTTGGTGTTGGGCTTGGCGTGGAAGGCACCATAAGTTCAGCGACAGCTTTTAACGCCATAGGCGCAAGCAGTGCTATTTCCTGGCCTGATCCTCTGGCAACACAACCGGCAAAAATTGATGATTTATTGCATGCGGCGGTGAACAGCAGAGGCGGCTTTTTTAGTGCCGCTGACCCTGATACTTTTGCCACAGGCTTATCCAATACCTTATCCGCTATTATTGCCCGCGTTGCTTCTGGTTCAAATTTAGCCGGCACCACCACTTCATTACAGGCTGAGCAAAGCGTGTATCAGGGCCGTTTTAACAGCGGTGACTGGAGTGGTGATTTGGTGAATTACAACATTGAAGACACCACCAGTTATGTCTGGAGTGCGGCTGAAGAAATGCCGGACTGGGACGACAGAGTGATTTATTTTGGTAAAACCGAAACCTCTGCGGACGTATTTATCTGGGCGAATTTAACCAGTGGCGTCGGGAGCCAGCAGGCTGCTTTGGGCAGCAGTAATGTGGTGGATTATCTGCGAGGCAATCCGGCACTGGAGCAACAAAATGGCGGCAGCTATCGCAATAGATCCACAGCTTTAGGTGATATAGCCAACTCTTCGCCAGTCTATGTTGGCGCTCCTGTTAATTTTAATTACCACTCGTACAACTGGCCTGAAGCCAGCAGTTACAAGGCTCATGTGGCCGCTTACAGAGCCCGTCAGCCATTGATTTATGTCGGCGCCAATGACGGTATGCTGCATGCGTTTAATGCGACGACCGGAGCTGAGGCTTTTGCTTATGTACCACGCCAAATGCTGACCGCCGCGACAAACCTGAAAGCTTTAAGTGAACCCAATGTCAGTGGTGTGATTCAAAAAGACTATTTTGTGGATGGCACAGCGGTGTCGGCCGATGTGTATTTTGACGGCAGTTGGCGCACAGTATTAGTGGGCAGCACTGGGCGCGGAGGAAACAGTATCTTTGCTCTGGATATTACCAACCCGGCTCAAATCAGCGAGGCCAGTTTATTGTGGGATAAAAGTTATCCGCAGTTAGGGATCACCACAACCAAACCTATTATCACCCGTTTAAATAACGGTAAATGGGGGGTGGTGATTGGGTATGGTTACAATAACAGCACGGGCCGGCCGGGTTTGTTAGTGCTGGATATTGAAACCGGCGAATCTATGGTCAGCGGGGATGATTTAGAGATCGCTAGCGGTTCTGGCGATAATGGTCTGGGGCAGATTGAAGGCTGGGATTACAGCAAAAACGGCAATACCGACTGGATTTTTGCCGGAGATTTACAGGGTAATGTCTGGAAGTTTGATTTATCGTCCAATAACCCCAGCAATTGGGCTGTAGCTTATGGCGGCGGCCCTCTGTATCAGGCTGAAAATGCAGCCGGAGATCCACAATCCATCACAGGTGGCATAGCGCTTGGCTCTGAACCTAAAACCGGCAAGCTGTGGGTGTTTTTTGGCACAGGCCGTTATCTGGAAACCCCGGATCCTCAACTGGACGACGAACAAAGCTGGTACGGCATTATGGATGGCACGGCTTTATCTGGCCGCACTTTGCTTAAAGAGCGCATTTTAACCAATGTCAGCCACAGCAATGGCACCGAAGGGCGTACTGTATCTTCTTCTGCAGCCAACGACATGGCGGGTTTTAAAGGCTGGTTTATCGACTTACCCGATGAGCGCGAGCGCATAGTGTCTTCGCCCCGTTTGGTCGGCACGACCTTAGTGGTCAACAGTATTATTCCCGACAGTAATGTGTGTAATCCGGAAGGGGATGGCTACGTGATGGCAATAGACCCTTTTCACGGCGGCCGCTTGAAATACCATTTCTTTGATATTTCAGGCGACGAAGATTTTAATCAGGACGATGGCGTGAACGAAGGCGATGAGGTGGTGGAATTATCCGGCGTACGTTTTGACAGTATGCCCACTGAACCGCTGTTTTTTGAAGACAAAATGGCGGTGGGTTTAGCCGACACCAATGTGGTGAATTTAGACGTAAACACCCAAATCAGACGTGGCCGGGTGTCATGGCGCGAGGTAGACAACTAATGCAAACAAGCAAAAATCGTGGCTTTTCCCTGATTGAGCTGTTAATCGCTATTACCATAGTGGGTACATTAACCGCCATAGCTGTGCCTTCTTATCAGGGCTATATGCTCAGCAGCGCCAGAGCAAGCGCCGCCGCCTGTTTGTTGGAATACGCTCAGTTTATGGAAAGGGTGTATACCACCAATATGACCTACGCCACCAACAATGGTGACGCTACTGAATTGCCTGAATTGCAATGCAGCAATGATTTATCTGAACGTTTTAGCTTTGATCTGGATGATTTAGACAGCCGCACTTTTACGCTAACCGCAACGGCGACTGGCGCACAAGCAAGTGACGACTGCGACTCGTTAAGTTACAACCAGGCCGGTATTAAAGGCGCCAACGGTGGCACTGGTGCGACCATTGTGAAAAAGTGCTGGTAGGATTTGACCTTTTGAGGAACAGAGGTAAATTTAAGGTAAATGGACTTTGATGGGCACATGGATATGCCAAATGCCTCTGGTTTCACCTTAACCGAAGTTTTGATCAGTTTATTATTGTTGTGCCTGACGGGGCTTGGAGCCTTAGGCGCTTCTTTGCTTGCCCGTCAGCAAGTGATTATGGCGACACAGCAAACCATAGCTTTGGCCCTGACCACTGAATTAGCCGGACGAATGGCAAGCCATAACAACTCAGCTGAACTTTACCAGGGTATACATCCACTCTGGACTGCAGAACAGCCCGCCGATTGCACCGAAAGCTATTCTTGTGATGCAGAGCAATTGAGCCAGTACCATTTATACAGTACCTTAAGTGCTTCTGGTCATCCGCAAAGCTTGCAGTTATTACAGCAACCCGCGCTTTGCATTCGTCAGCAGGCCGATCAAAAACTTATACAGTTAAGTTGGCGCTCTTTGGCTAAAGTGCAAATTCAACGTCCGTCATCCGTTTGTGATGTATCACCCAACCGGCTGCAAGTTTCTATGGTAGTGCCTTGAAATGCGCGGTTTCACTTTACTGGAGTTGTTGGTCAGCCTGACTTTGGGGTTAGTGCTGATGACCTTTTTGATTGGGACTGTATTAGCGACTCAGCAGTCCAACCGTCAAACTCAGCAGTTGGTACAATTGCAGCAGAATAGTCAGATGTTGATGAGTCTGTTTCAGGCTGAGCTACCCAATCTGATGTTTTTTGCCGGTCGTAGTCTGGCTGATGTGGCGTCAGCTTCCCATCAGCTTGCTCCTGTACTGGGCGACTGTGTTGCAGAAACTGATGCTGGTAGTTTTCCTGTTAAAGGTCAGCCCTATCTGAGTTTGTATGCTGAGTTGGTGCAGCAATACAATCATCTGGATTGTCTAAGCCAGCCCAAACCCGGCTCTGAATTATTGCAGTTCAAACGTATTGTCGGCAGCAGTTTGGCTGCGACTCAGATGCGCTCAAACCGGTTTTATTTTGAAACTTCAGCAGCAGGCAGTCAATTTGTCACCAGCTCAAGCGCTGATCTGGTGCCTGATTCTATGTATTGGCCTTTTACCCATCAGGTTTTTTATATCAGTGAACAAAAACATGCTGGCGACATAGTGCCGGTGCTGATGCGTAAACGTTTGATCCGCAATGCTGCCGGCCAAAGCATTATGAGCACAGATTCTGTGATGGATGGGGTTGAGAGGATGCATTTTGAATTTGGTCTTGATGCCAATTTAGATGGTCAGGTTGACTATTACCTGAGTACAGCACAGATGCAGCCAGAGCATTGGCAACAACAAAAGCATCGCATTATCAATATTAAGTTTTACTTGCTGTTACGCAGTTTAGACGAGGATTTTAGTTACCAAAACAATCAGCTTTATCAAATGGGGCAAGAGTGGTTTAAAGCTCCTTCTGATCCGTTTCGACGCCTGTTAGTCAGCAGTTCTGTGGCATTTAGCAACACACGCTTATAAAAGGAGGTCGTTATGATGTTGAGTTCTAAAGGTTTTATTCTGGTCACCACCTTAATACTAATGCTGATTTTAAGTTGCATGACCTTACCTATGCTAGTGCAGACACAATTAAGTCAAAAGTTGGCAGGCAGTGCCACTTTATCTTCTCAATTAAAGCAACAAACCCAAAGTAAGCATGCACAGCAAATACTGCAACTTAAGCAAGGAGCTGCGGAAGCAGGTATTTTTGTTCTGGTGCCATGCCCTGCATTGTATGCCGCCTGGAGTGATATCTCGCTGAAGTGCGAGTGGCATCAGGTTCAGACGACGGAGCGATCTGTCCATCATCAACATAGTGTCACCAGCTTTCTGGTCAGGCAATCTTTGCCTGAAGGAGGCAGGGATGGAGTTTTATAGGCTGGGCTTATGTTTATTGTTATGCAGCCATCCCCTTTTGGCAGAGCTGTACTGGAGCCATATTCCAGAAGTGGGTTCTGTGCAGCTGACTGAACTTACCACTGAGCAGCATGATTTGCTTTCGGATCATCTGAAACTCAGTGCAGAAGAAACAACACAGTGGCTTACGGAGTTGCCTGAACTGCTGGACGCTTTGTCTTGCAGCACACTGGATGTACAAGCCCAGGCCTTACCTGCCTATATTGATGCCAGTTATAAGCTGGTGAGCTATGCCGGTGTGCTAAAACTCTTTACAGATGACAAGGCGAAAAAGACCATTTGGTGGTTGCCATGGGGTTTGTTACCAGTACTGTCGCAACTAAAGGCTCAACTGACTGATCTCGATCAACAGACGCATCAACCCTTACTGCTCACGGAGCAACAGCTCGGGATTAAGGGTCAGCTGATTATGGTCAGTGGCAGCAGTAACAGCAGCCCTCTGTATTTCGCGTTAGAGCTTCGTAGCCTTGAACAGGTTGAACTTTTGTGGTCTGTAAGTTCAGCCACAGCGGGTTTTGACGATTTAGCCGGATCTATGGCACAGCCCTTGTTAGTGCTGCATGCGACCAATAAACCAGCATTACCTGCTTTGTCGCTTTTATTGCCCAATACGGCAGATACTGAGCAGCGAACTCTGGTGTACAAAGTGGATCTGAACACGGGATCTGTGCAAGCCAGATTAACGACGGATCAGAATGTATCTATGCTGTCAGGGGCAATGACGCTGTATGATCACAATAGAGATTCCAATGCAGAAAGCCTGATTTTCAGCACTAAAGCGGGTCAAATCTGGCAGGCTCATATGGAGAATAACCAGTTTTATGATGTCAAAGCTGTCGCTGACTTATCCGGGCTGAAATTCAGCGATATCCAGTTTATCCGCACTTTATATGCAGCTGTGCCTGTAGGTGGTTCAGGCAGCGACTTTCATTCACGGCGCAGCCAGTGGCTGGTGCTATTGGGGGCCTTGCAACAACAAAACAGTGTTTTTGTTGTTTTGAAACAGCAAGACGGACAGCTTTCGAACTCCTCTGATTTGGTCGACAGAACTTTACCTCAGGCGCCTGAGCTTGCGGTATTAACACCACAGCATTGGCAACTCATTCAGCAAAAAAATGGCTGGTACAGTCAATTAACCGGGCGTCTGACCCATATGCCTGTTGTAGCAGCTGGTGTGGTTTACCTCACGTTATTAGATCAGAGTGCTGAGCATCTCTGTAGCCTCGAACATAGTTCTTCAGCCCTGATGGCTTTGCATTTACATCATGCTTCTGCTGTTTATCGCGACCCGATTTTACCTCTGGATGAGGCTGTGGGACCGCTTAAGGTGAAAGCAAACACCCAAGGTGGTTTTGCTTTGATTGAGCAAAATCGTCAGCAGGTGTTGATTGAGAATATGTTGGAGATCAGTCCTGACTGCACTCATTGCAGCAAGACTATTCAGCAAGGCAGCTTCCCGCGCTGGCAGTTGATGGGCACTTATCATAATGAAGAAGGAGCTTATGAATGAAATTCAGGGGGCGGGGTATAGGTATTATTGAGCTGTTGGTCGTGCTGGCTATTATGGGGATTTTAGCTTCTGTGTTATTACCAGGCTATCAGGATCATGTGCTGAAAAGCTACAGAGCCGAAGCCATGCAAGCCTTGTTGAAAGTGGCAGGTTTGCAGGAAATGTTGCTGGTGGATCAGCGGCGATACAGCGCAGATCTGACAGAACTGGGGTTTGCGACGAAGCAGTTTTTGACCGAATCAGGCCGTTATAAAATTAGTGCAGTGGTCACAGAACAAGGGTATCAACTGAAAGCTCAGGCCCAACAAGCTCAGACAGAAGATAAAAGTTGTCAGGTATTTTTGCTTAATAATTATGGTCAAAAAAGTAGTGAACCAGGCTCAGTCTGCTGGACTTATTAAGCCAATAATACTAATAAGGGCATGACGTATTTTCTTGCCATAAACGGCTTCGTCCGGCTTGGCTAACCGTTAATCTGAAATGCCAGTGATATGGCTCTTTGCTGCAATAGACAAAGGTACCGGACTCTAATAAATCCAGACTGCCGTCACTGCGAAATTGCAGTGACGGCCTGCTATAAAACAGTTGATGGCTGTGGACTGGATGCTTAAGTTCCCGCAGCAATAGATCCTGCCAGTTTTTTAACGCTTTTTGATGCAATTGAATGGGAGCAGAATTCCAGTCTGAACTGCAGACTACGCCATGACGTGGGCAAATCTGCACCGGATGTTGCTGAGCTATCGCATGTACTCTGGCATAGGCTAAATGTTGGCTGAGTTGTCGCATAAAATATTCAGCCTGCAAACGCTGCCAAAGTTCCCGCAGATTTGGCATACCCACAGCCGATACTATGGCGATAATAGCCAGTACTAATAAAACCTCGATCAGGCTAAAGGCAGCAGATGTTCTGGGGAGGCGATGTGCATTCATATGCGAAAACATCCCTATGGATTTGTCTGACTAAGTTTAGTTGCATTTATGTTAAATATCTAAAATTGCCGTGGGATCGTGCTTATGAAGATGCTCGATTGAGTCCGGCGGCAAAAATCGCTACCATAGCGGCAGTTTTTTCATCCTTTAGTGCAGGTTCAGATGTCCTCTGCTGTCTCTATTACCCTGGTGCAGCAGCCCTTTATTGTGGCTGCTGTGGCGCAAAACACCGCCAAAGTGCTGGAGATTGCCACAGGCAGTCAAAGCGATTTGTTGTTATTTCCTGAGCTAACCTTAACAGGCTACCCGCCAGAAGATTTATTGCTGCGCGGCGACTTTCAGTTGCTGGTCGAGCAAAGTCTGCAGCAGATTTGTGCGGCTAAGCTGCCAAATACACTGGTTGTGGGTCACCCATGGCGCGATGGCGAAGCCTTATATAACGCAGCTTCTGTGATTCAAAAAGGTGAAGTGATAGCGCGTTATTACAAACAAGCGCTGCCCAATTACGGTGTCTTTGATGAAAAACGTTATTTTACTGAAGGCACTGAAGCCTGTTGTTTCGAGCTGAAGGGCCAACGTTTTTCTGTACTGATTTGCGAAGATGTCTGGCAAGGTGCTCCTGCCGCTTTGGCCAAAGAACAAGGTGCAGACTGGGCTTTGGTGCTGAACGCTTCCCCTTATGAAATAGGTAAAGCCCAGCAGCGCGAAGACTTATTACAAACCCTGGCCAAACACCTGCATTTAGGTTTTGTTTATGTCAATCAGGTGATAGGTCAGGACGAGCTGGTGTTTGATGGCCAGTCCTTAGTGGTCAGTCCGGAAGCTCAACTGCTGTTTCGTGGTAAAGCCTGCGAGAGCGAACTTGCAACGGTCAATTTAGCGACCCGTGGTCAGCATTATGGTCATGTAGAGCTTGCACCACGCTTATCGGTCGAAGCTGAAGTTTATGCTGCTTTAGTGATGGCCACCCGTGATTATATTCAGCACAACGGTTTCCCTGGCGCAGTGCTGGGTTTATCCGGAGGTATCGATTCAGCCTTAACGCTGGCGATAGCAGCAGATGCGATAGGCGCTGACAAAGTTCAAGCTCTGATGCTGCCTTTTGCTTATACCTCCTCTATGAGTGTGGAAGATGCCAAAGCTCAGGCAGACGTGATGGGCGTTGAGTTTGATTCGGTGTCTATTGAGCCTATGTACAACAGCTTTATGCAGCAGTTAACACCGTTGTTTAAAGGCCGTGCTAAAGACACCACAGAAGAGAACCTGCAAGCCCGTATTCGGGGTGTGTTGTTGATGGCGATGTCGAATAAAACTGGCCGTATGCTACTCACTACAGGCAATAAAAGTGAAAACGCTGTAGGCTACTGCACTTTGTATGGGGATATGTGTGGTGGTTTTGCCGTCATTAAAGATGTGCCAAAAACCCTGGTGTATCGTTTAGCAGAGTATCGCAACAGCATTTCGCCTGTGATCCCACAACGGGTTATAGACAGACCACCATCTGCTGAGCTGGCGCCGGATCAAACCGATCAGGACAATCTGCCGCCTTATGATGATTTAGATGCAATGATTGAAGCTTATGTCGAACAGGACCTGTCACTGCCCGCCATAGTGGCTATGGGCTATGATGAAGCCACAGTTCGCAGGGTTTTAAACCTGATTGATATCAACGAATACAAAAGACGCCAGTCGGCCGTGGGTCCAAAAGTGACCAGCCGCAACTTTGGTAAAGACAGAAGATACCCCATCACATCGTGGATGCGGAAACAGCGCTGAGGAAGTCATGAAAAAAGTTGAAGCTATTATTAAGCCTTTTAAATTAGACGACGTACGGGAAGCTCTGGCCGAAATTAATATCACCGGCATGACAGTGACTGAGGTCAAAGGCTTTGGCCGTCAGAAAGGTCATACCGAACTGTACCGTGGTGCAGAGTATATGGTCGACTTTTTGCCTAAGGTAAAAATTGAATTGGTACTGCCGGATGAACAGGTGGAACGTTGTATTGATGTGATTATCAAAACAGCTCAAACAGGCCGCATTGGTGATGGCAAAATTTTTGTGTTTGATGTGGAACGAGTGATCCGTATCCGCACAGGCGAAGAAAACGAAGACGCAGTATAAAACCAGGCGTTAATAAAAAGGGGGTAAAGCCATTGGCTTTGCCCCCTTTTTCGTTAGATCTTTTTGTATTTAATGCGGTGCGGTTGCATTGCATCTGAGCCGTAGGTGGCCTTCATCCAGGTCTCGTAGTCTGAATAGTTACCTTCGAAGAAGTTCACTTTGCCTTCGTCGCGGTAATCCAGAATATGAGTGGCAATACGGTCAAGGAACCAACGGTCGTGCGAGATCACCATGGCGCAGCCAGGGAAGTCGAGGATGGCGTTTTCCAGTGCACGTAATGTCTCAACGTCCAGGTCGTTAGTTGGTTCATCGAGTAACAGCATGTTGCCGCCAGCTTTTAACAGCGCAGCTAAATGCACACGGTTACGCTCACCACCGGACAATTCACCGATAAACTTCTGTTGATCGTTGCCTTTAAAGTTAAAGCGACCGACATAAGCACGGCTTGGAATCTGGAAGTTACCAATTTGCAGAATATCCTGACCGTTGGAGATTTCCTGCCACACAGTGTTTTTAGGATTCATGCTGTCACGGAACTGATCAACGCTGGCGATTTGAACTGTATCGCCGACTTCAATAGTGCCGCCATCAGCCTGTTCCATGCCGGTGATCATTTTAAACAGTGTCGATTTACCAGCACCGTTCGGGCCGATAATACCTACAATGGCACCTTTTGGAATGCTGAAGCTTAAATCGTCAATCAAGACACGATCGCCAAAGGTTTTACGCAGGTTTTTCACTTCCAGCACTTTGTCGCCTAAACGTGGTCCTGGCGGAATAAACAGCTCGTTGGTTTCGTTACGTTTCTGGAAGTCCTGGCTTTGCAGTTCTTCAAAACGGGCCATACGGGCTTTGCTCTTGGCATGACGGCCTTTTGGATTGGTACGAACCCATTCCAATTCCTGTTTGATAGAACGCTGACGCGCGTTTTCGCTACGTTCTTCCTGCTCAAGACGGGCATCTTTTTGCTCTAACCAGGACGAGTAGTTACCTTCCCATGGAATACCTTCACCGCGGTCCAGCTCTAAAATCCAGCCTGCCACGTTATCGAGGAAATAACGGTCGTGGGTAATAGCCACAACTGTGCCTGTGTAATCGTGCAGGAAACGTTCTAACCAGGCCACAGATTCAGCGTCTAAGTGGTTAGTCGGTTCGTCCAGCAGCAACATGTCTGGTTTTTCTAACAGCAAACGACAAATCGCAACACGCCGGCGTTCACCACCTGATAAATTTTTAATCACCGCATCCCAGGCTGGCAGACGCAAAGCATCGGCAGCACGGTCAAGAATATTGTCGAGGTTATGACCTTCTTTAGCCTGAATAATAGCTTCCAGCTCACCTTGTTCACGGGCTAAAGCGTCGAAGTCTGCATTTTCTTCAGCATAAGCAGCATAGACCTGATCCAAGCGGGTTAACGCGTTTTTCACATCGGAAACTGCTTCTTCAACCACTTCACGCACAGTTTTTTCCGGATCAAGCTGAGGTTCCTGTGGCAGATAACCAATATTGATCCCAGCTAAAGGACGGGCTTCACCGTCAAACTCTGTGTCCACGCCAGCCATAATGCGCAGCAAGCTGGATTTACCTGAACCGTTTAAACCCAAAACACCAATTTTTGCACCTGGGAAAAACGACAGCGAAATGTCTTTTAAAATAGTGCGTTTTGGTGGCACTACTTTCGACATGCGGTACATGCTGTAAATATACTGAGCCATAAGAGTCACTCATCTTGTTGTTTAGAATGCGGCAATTGTACGTTATTTTTAAAAAACAGGGGAACAGCACCAGACAGTAAAGGGGATTTTAATTCGTCTTTAATCTGGTTTTCTGGTCTAATAGTGCCAATTAAACTAACAGTTCATATTAAAGGTGGTTGCCATGGGCGAATATTCACATGATCCGGTGTTTCAAAATTTTATTGCTGAAGCCAAAACTCATGGCGTGGTTTGGACTTTAGCAAACGGCGAAGATTTGCTGGTGGTCGAGTCTGTTGATTTTGAAGATACAGACGTGATGCCATTCTGGTCTAGTCAGGAAGCGGCTTTAGTGCACTGTTCTGAAGAATGGTCAGATTACAAACCTGAAGCTATTCCACTGGATGTATTCTGTGAAGGCTGGTTACAAGAAATGTACGACGACGGCGTACTGATTGGCACCAACTGGGATGAATCTTTAAATGGCCCTGAAGTTGAGCCGCGTGAAATTTTAGAAGCTTTGGCTTTAGTGCAATAAAATTTTCAAATGAAACAGGCGACGCAAGTCGCCTTTTTTGTATCTGCATGAATTTTATATCGGCGTGAAATAACAGCCTCTGATGGACGGTCTGTTGTTATAGCTCAGATCCAGCATCTGACTTGGTCCGTATCAGTTCATATCCTTTAATCACAGGAGCTAATAATGAAAACAATGAAGAAAATGCTGACTGCAGCACTGTTGCTCAGCGCGAGCGGCGTCGCCTTTGCCAATAGCTGTGGCGAAATTTTGGGCCATTCACTGCCGCAGTTACGTAAAAAAGAAACTCTGGATTTATGTGAAACCTACAAAGGTAAAACCTTGCTGATTGTGAATACCGCCAGTAAATGTGGTTTTACGCCGCAGTTTAAATCTCTGCAGGCGTTATACGAAAAATATCAGGATAAAGGTTTAGTAGTATTAGGTTTCCCGTCAGATGATTTTATGCAGGAGCATGATGACGCGGAAAAAACGGCTGAAGTCTGTTACATCAACTACGGTGTGACTTTCCCCATGTTTGCCACCAGCGCTGTGCGTGGTGATGACGTGAACCCGGTATTTAAAGCTTTAATCGCCAAAACAGGTGAAAAGCCGTCCTGGAATTTCAACAAGTATTTGGTTAGCAAAGATGAGCAGCAGGTCAAACACTTTGGCAGTAAAGTCTCACCAGATGATGCTGATTTTTTGAAAGAAGTAGAAGCTTTATTAAAAGCTGACTAAGTCCGTTGCTATTACATACCAAAGGTCAGCTGATGCTGGCCTTTTTTTATTCTGTTTGTTCAGTATGAAGCCTGCTTGCTTATTCCTTTAGTGAAGTTTAATATTTCTTTTAGTTATTAAAACGATCTGGTTTTTTATGTCGGCTCTGGTACTGATTTCAGCCTTAATTATCGGCTTAAGTGTGGGTTTGTTAGGTTCAGGCGGCTCAATTCTGACCGTACCTGTGCTGGTGCATTTAGTGCAGTTACCAGAAAAAGTGGCCATAGTCTCGTCTTTGGGTGTGGTGGCTCAAATCAGCTTTATCGCTTTATTGCCTTATCTGTGGCGTCGTCATCTCGACTTTGTTTTATTTAAACGTTTTGCGGTTCCGGCTTTTTTTGGGACTCTACTGGGTGTTGCTTTAGCTCAATGGCTGCACTCTTCTGTGCAACTGCTGATCCTAGCCGTTTTGATGCTAGGCAGCGCGGCTAATATGTGGCGCAAGACCATTTGGCAGTGGCAAATCCAGTCTCCCTGGCTGTTGGCTGCTCTGGCGATGTCTTTAGGTATGTTAACTGGTTTGGTTGGTGTTGGCGGTGGTTTCTTAATAGTGCCGTTGTTGCTGGCTGTTACTGTGATCCCAATGTCTGGAGCTATAGCCTGTAGTCTGGCGCTTATTTTCCTGCAAAGCAGCACGGGTTTTATCAGCCATTATTGGTTGATGTCTGCCCAGGGCGAAACTTTACCGCTGGAGCTGATTGGTTGGTTAGGCTTGATAGGTGCTTGTGGTAGCCTGCTCGGCATTATCTTGTCCGCTTACATTCCCCAGTTATGGGTGCGGAAAACCTTTTCCGCACTGTTGGTTGGTACAGCAGTTTCGCTGCTCTGGCCAATAGTCCGCTGATAGTGTGTTCATAGTTCAGGCGGATGGCTGAAAACCCTCATCCACTTCTGTCGCCTGATGGGTTGCAGCAACCCGCGCTAATTCATCACAACGCTCGTTTTCAGGATGCCCGGCATGCCCTTTTACCCAATGCCAATTTACTTTATGCCCCTGACAGGCTGCATCTAAACGGCGCCATAAATCCTGGTTTTTTACAGGTTCTTTCTGACTGGTTTTCCAGTTGTTTTTTTTCCAGTTGGCCAGCCACTGCGTAATACCCAAACGAACATATTGGCTGTCTGTGGTTAAATCCACATCACAAGGTTGAGTTAAACTTTCCAGACCGACAATAGCAGCCAGCAATTCCATGCGGTTATTGGTGGTTTGCTTGTAGCCACCAGACATTTCTTTTTGATGCTGTTGATAGCGTAAAACTACGCCGTAACCACCAGGTCCCGGGTTTCCAAGACAAGACCCGTCTGTATAGATTGCTACTGTTTTACGCATCGATGCTTCCCACAACTGAAATCGGCGTATAATCTAACGTAAAAGCGCTAAGAACACGAATCAGAATGCTGAAAAGACAGATAGTACTCGACACCGAAACCACAGGTTTAAGCCCGCAAGAAGGCCACCGCATCATTGAAATTGGTTGCGTGGAGCTGATTAACCGCCGCCTGACTGGCAATAACTTCCATGTCTATTTGCAGCCCGACCGGCTGATTGATCAGGAAGCTATAGCGGTTCACGGTATTACCAATGAGTTTTTAATTGGTAAACAACGTTTTGCCGAAATAGCACAGCAGTTTTGCCAGTACATAGCTGGCGCTGAACTGGTGATCCATAACGCGGCGTTTGACGTCGGCTTTATTAATCACGAGTTTAATCTGCTACGCCCGGCACTTGCTCCTGTAACCGATATATGTGGTGTGCTGGATACGTTAAAAATGGCACGGGAAGCGCATCCTGGGCAGAAAAATAACCTCGATGCCCTGTGCCGTCGTTACGACATCAACAACAGCCACCGTACCTTACACGGCGCCTTGTTGGATGCTGAAATTCTGGCTGATGTTTATCTGGCGATGACAGGGGGTCAGGTGAGCTTAAATTTAGCCAATGATGAACAAGCCGCAGCGCAACAAAATGTAGTGGTAGGGCAACTCAAACGAACCAGTCGTTTACCTGTGGTGTTTGCCTCTGAAGCGGAATTGCAGTCTCACGAGCAACGTCTGGATCTGGTGCAGAAAAAAGGAGGGAGTTGCTTGTGGCGAAATTAATTTATCTGTTGATGCTCTGTTTTAGCCTGCAGCTTTGGGCGCAGGATGCCACTACAACAACAGAAGCGAAACAAGCTGTTGACGATCCAACAGGCTTAAGTCTGTTACCGGACTTAGCTGCCAAAAACCAGATCCCGCTCTTTGATAACAGATTCCGCATCGATTACGAAGTGGAGGAAATTACCATGGTGTTTTTCCGTAAAAGGGGCTCGCCTTCCATTATTTTGGTCAGGCCTGATGGCAGCAAAATCAATGTGGTGAATGCCAGCAAACAGGACGTCGACTGGTATGACGATCAAACTTATGATTTGATTAAAATTAAAAAACCTACTCCGGGTCCATGGCAAGCATTAGGGCAAATTTTGCCAGAAAGCAAAATTATGGTGCTGACGGATATCGAACTGAAAGTGGATCCATTGCCTGATCATTTAATGACAGGCGAAACCATTAAAGTCACAGCGACACTGACCAATGGCGGTAAGCCCATAGTTGCCAAGGACTTCCGTGATTTATTACGTCTGGATGTACTTTTTATCAGTAGCAATGATGCAGAGTACGAGAACTTTGGTGCCGGTGTTATTGAACTGACGACTTTGACTGATGATGGCCGTAACTTTGATGAACGGCCACGGGATGGTATTTTCACCGGCGAATTTAAGTTAGAGATGAAGCCAGGGTTGTGGCAACCTAAATTTGTTGTAAAGACACCTTTGTACACTCGAGAAGTGACACAGGAGCCAGTGATTTTACATAAAAGCCCAATCAGCTATGAGGTTGCACAGGCAACAAAAGCTGAAGACCTGCATTGGCTGACCTTTAAAGTGACAGATCCAATGATTAACCCTCAGTCTGTTGCCTTGCAGGGGAAAGTCCGTTTCCCTAACAATGAAGTGCAAAGTTTTACTTTGGGCGAAAGTGCCGAAGTGGATAAAAAGCTGAAAATTGTTAATTACGCCAGCGGCACCTATAAAGTAGAGAGCACCTTGTTTGCTCAAACTGTCAATGGGCGTGATGTGGTGATCACATTGCCTATGACTTCTTTTGTCGCTGAAGTTGTTGAACCTGTGCCTGTTGCTCCTGCCGTCACTGAAGAAGGTGCTGCATCCACAGAAGCGGCGCAGCTTGCGAAAACTGCAGCAGCTTTACCAGCTATTGAGCCTGTAGTGGAAGAAGAGAAATCCTTTCCCTGGGTATTAGTGATCCTGAGCAATATAATCATTCTGGGTGGTGGTGGTTTTGCTATCTGGATGGTTGCCACGGATCGTTCATTTAAGACCTTGTTCTCGAAAAAGAATAACTCGATGGATTTAGATAGCCTGGCGATGCCGGGAGCTTCTGAAGCAAAAATGAGCAGCGCGGCACAAAAAAACGCCAGGAAAAACGACATTATGGAACTTTCTTTGCCGGATGATTAAGGAATAAACAAAAGCGGCAAAAAAGTCGTTGACGGCCCTCCGGTGAATCCGTATTATTCCCGCCGCAACGCAGCATACCCAATTGAAAATGCTGCGGTGTATTGGCGCGGAGCGGTAGTTCAGTCGGTTAGAATACCGGCCTGTCACGCCGGGGGTCGCGGGTTCGAGTCCCGTCCGCTCCGCCAATTTAATAAATGCTTCTTCGGAGCGGTAGTTCAGTCGGTTAGAATACCGGCCTGTCACGCCGGGGGTCGCGGGTTCGAGTCCCGTCCGCTCCGCCACTTAAGCATTTATAGTTTGTCTGATTCCGGAGCGGTAGTTCAGTCGGTTAGAATACCGGCCTGTCACGCCGGGGGTCGCGGGTTCGAGTCCCGTCCGCTCCGCCAATTCAGCAAACAAGCCATTAGAGCGCAAGCTCACTCCAGCGCGGAGCGGTAGTTCAGTCGGTTAGAATACCGGCCTGTCACGCCGGGGGTCGCGGGTTCGAGTCCCGTCCGCTCCGCCATTTTACTGGGTTCTAAATTCAGTAAAAAATGAACCAGCCTTGAGCTGGTTTTTTTATTTGAAATTTAAAAGGCTGTCTGGCGACAGCAGTTCAGTCGGTTGCTCTCTGTTAAAGCATGGCCGGCCTGTCACGCCGGGGGGCGCGGGTTCGAGTCCCGTCCGCTCCGCCATTTTACTGGGTTTATTGCTCAGTAAACAAAACAACCAGCCTTGAGCTGGTTTTTTTATATTTCAAATTCACAAAGCTGTCTGACGACAGCAGTTCCGTCGGTTGCTCTCTGTTAAAGAATGGCCGGCCTGTCACGCCGGGGGTCGCGGGTTCGAGTCCCGTCCGCTCCGCCATTTTACTGGTGTAAAGACCAGTAATAAGATCAACCAGCCTTGAGCTGGTTTTTTTATTCGCAGCCATCCATGGCGCTCACCCTGTCGGGCCAACGCTACGCGTTGTTCAAAATTGCTCCGGGCAATTTTGTACTCTTAAAATTCGGTCATCTGCCGGCAGCAGTTCAGTCTATTGCTTACGGTCCTCTATAAACTTCTGCTTTTTCTGACCTTTTTGTCCTTTAGCTGCGTTTACCGTATTAGAATGCATCATCATGCCTCTACTTATGCCGGAGCCTCTATGATCAAAACTGCCGTTATTGGCTATGGCTTGTCTGCCAAAACCTTTCATTTGCCTTTTATTTTGCTACAACCAGAGCTTGAGCTGGTGGCGATCAGCAGTAGCCAGCCCGAATTGCGGCTGGATTATCCGGATATAAAGCATTACCAAAATGCTGATGAGCTTATCCGTTTATCGGATGCAGAGCTTGTAGTCATCACCTCACCTAATGACAGTCATTACCCGCTGGCAAAACAAGCTTTGCTGGCCGGAAAACATGTGTTGGTGGAAAAACCTTTTGTGTTGACGGAGGCGGAGGGGCGGGAGCTGTTTGAGCTGGCTGACCAAAAACAACGCCAGCTTTTTGTTTACCATAACAGGCGGTTTGACGGCGACTTTCTGACGCTACAGCAGTTGCTACAGTCGGCTGAACTGGGATCTATCCGTTATTTTGAATCGCACTTTGACCGTTTCCGGCCTGTACCAAGGCCACGCTGGCGTGAATTGCAAGGAGAGGGGACCGGGATTTTATATGACCTGGGGCCACATCTGATTGATCAGGCCATCGCCTTATTTGGTGCCCCAGCAGCATTAACGGCACGCTGTCGCGCTTTACGTCAGGGCAGTGACGCTGTGGACTATTTTCATTTGATGTTGCACTACGCCGACAAAGAAGTCGTGCTGCATTCCAGCCCTTTTTGTGCGCTGCCAACCACTCGTTTTATTCTGCAGGGTGATTTAGGTTGTTACCATAAAACAGGCTTGGATCCACAGGAAGATGCATTAAGAGCAGGTCAAAAACCTGTTGGTGCACAGTGGGGATTGGAGCCGCAAACCATGTATGGGGTAGTGGCTAATGCCGATGGACAAAAAACTTATCCAACTTTAGCCGGCAATTATCAGCTGTTTTATCAGCAACTGGTGGCCGCTTTGCAGCATGGCAAAACCAGCCCTGTTTCTGCAACCGAAGCTTTGCAAGGCATTCGGTTGATAGAACTGGCGCTGCATAGTCAGCAGCGTGGCTGCACAGTGGAGTTCTGAGCTATGTTCTCTGCTGCAGGCAAACAGCTGTTCTATGGTGCTCTGTTGTTTTGTGTTTTTTTTCCTGTGCTGGCACAGAGCCAGCAGGCACAACAGACTAAGCTCCACGTGAGTGCCGCGTCCGATGCTTTTTTAGTGCAGAAAAAGCCAGTAGAGCAAGGGCTGAATGAGCTGGTGTTGCAGCAACTTCTGCTGCAAATTCAGAATAAAGCCAAGCCTGGTTATCAGCAGGTACATAGCCTACTGTTGTATAAATCCGGTGCTTTGGTAGTTGAGCACTATCAAAAGGGCAATAACGACTTTATCAACTTTGAACAAGGGATAAAGTTGGTCAAAGGTCAGCAGGATTTTGTCTGGTCTATTGATCAACCCCATTATGTTGCTTCAGTGACAAAAGCTGTGACAGCCACCTTAACGGGAATCGCCTTAAAGCAAACAGGTTTGACTGTCGACAGTACGTTGGCGCAGCTATTACCCAAGCATCCCATGATCAAAGCTGACCCGCTCAAAGCCGGTATTAGCCTGCATCAGTTATTGTCGATGCAGGCTGGTTTTGTCTGGGATGAATGGACAGGCGATGATTTGGTAAAACTGTGGCAGCAGCGAAATTTTGTCGATTACCTGCTGCAACAGTCGAATACCGGGCCAGGCAAAAGCTGGGCTTATAACAGTGCTTTACCCAATCTGGTGTTACACCTGATACAGCGTGAGCTAAAGCAGCCGTTGCAGCCTTGGGCTAAACGGCAACTGTTTGATAAATTAGGATTTAGCCAGTATCGCTGGGACATTCAGCCGGATGGCGTACCTGAAGGCTCGGCTCGTTTATGGCTTCGACCCCGCGATATGCTCAAGTTAGGAGTTTTGTATTTGCAGCAAGGCCAGTGGCAAGGAGAGCAATTGCTGCCCTCTGGCTGGGTGCAACACATGACCAGCCGCCAGGCAACTAGCCCTGCTGGCGATTACGGCTACTATTTCTGGCTACGACAGCAGGATGGAGTCGCTTATTACACAGCTGAAGGCGATGGTGGTCAGTACATTGCAGTATTTCCAACTCTGGATATGGTGCTGGTGCTGACACAAGGTAATTACCTGCAATGGCCTGTCTATAAAGCCCAGGCCGATCGTATTATTCAGCAGTTAATTTTAAGTACCCAAGCTCAGCCTGCGGGTAAAACCGGCGGCTGATAGCCAGGAACCAGTTTTGCCGCAGTGCTTTTCGTGCCGCAGCCTTTACCATCTGATGTGTCAGCTGAGCATTGGTAAACCCGAACATAATCGACCTGCATCTGTTGTGGCCAGATGGTCAGATCCACGCCTTTTTCGTTGACGTTTTCCGGCCAGTTGCCGCCTACAGCCAGATTCAGTAGTAAATGAAAAGGCTGATCAAAAGGTGCTGCACCAGCAGCTTGCTGCCAGACGCCGTCCTTAGATAAAGACTGACTATACCAGCCTTGTTGGGTTTGAGTGGCGTAGTGTACGTGATCGACATACCAGCGAATTTCTCCTTCTTCCCATTCCAGCGCGTAAACATGAAATTGTTCCGTGGGCTTAAAGTGGCTGGCTTTATAGCTGGAGCCTGAATAGAGATTGCCCGGAGGCCGCCTGCCATAATGCAAAGTGCCATGAACCCTTTGCTCGCTTTGACCCGGAGCCGTTGTATCATCAGTGACAGTACCAAGATTCACTGCTTCCATAATGTCAATTTCACCGGAAGAAGCCCAGCCACCATAACGCCACTCTGTAGGTAACATCCAAATGGCAGGCCAGCTACCTTGTCCTGATGGTAATTTCGCTTTGATTTCAAAGCGACCATAGGTCCAGTCCCCTTTCCCTTTGCTGCGAAGGCGTGCTGAAGTAAATTCACCTTGAGTGGTCACCTTTGGATCGTAGTGGGCTGTATCGTCCTGAGCTGCTGGGCCAGAGAAGTTTTCTTTAAGCGCGGTGATGCTGAGTACACCGTCTTTGACTGTGGCGTTTTCAACTCTGTTGGTATAACACTGGCGCTCGTTATTACCGCCCCCGGCGCAGTTCACTTCAAAGCTCCATTTAGTTAAATCGAGCTGATGGCCGGAGAACTCATCTTGCCAGACTAATTGCCATTGTGGCTTTTCAATTGTCGAAGTTACTTTCGCTGAGTCGCTGGTACCGCAGCCGCCCAACAGCAAAGCAGCGACTGGGCTTACAACATAATAAGAGAGCTTGTGGTGCATCCGTCCAACCTTGTCTATCTGAAAGTGCTTTCATCTATAGCAGAATCTGACGGGCTGACAAGTAGTCTCGCAGTTGTGTAATTGAATTGGAGCGGGTTAACTGATCACGGCAGAGCAGGCTTTATTACGGCCTTCTGCTTTCGCTTTGTACATCGCATGGTCTGCTAATGTCAGCAGATGCTCTGCCTTTGCACCAGTGTACACAGTGATGTAGCCCAGACTGGCGCTGAGCTCTATTGGCTGGTTTTGCCAAATCAACTGGCAGCCAGCAAGAGTCGCCCGGATTTTTTCGGCGATGAGAGGAAGCTCTGTTGCGGCAACGCCCGGGAATAATAATAAAAACTCTTCGCCACCATAACGACTGACTAAGTCCTGAGTGCGCACAACAGCAGACAAAGTTGTGGCACAGCGGCGCAGTGCTGCGTCTCCTGCATCATGACCTAAGCTGTCATTAATCAGTTTAAAGTGGTCTAAATCCAGCAAAATCAGGCTGTAACTTTGTTGCTGTTTTTGCCATTGCTCATGCATTTCCTGCAGCTTTTTTAATACCGCTCTTCTATTCCATAAACCTGTGAGTTGATCCCGCTCAGCAAACTGACGGATTTTGGCAACCAGGCGGGCTAAAGCGCCCCCGATCATCACAATATTAACAGTCAGCGTCAGAACGATACAGCACCATAAAAAGGGGATAGCTTCAGCTGTGACTGTGGTCACAAAGCGGTCGGCATCAGTTCCTGGCCAGAGCAAGATTAGGCTCCGGACGAAAAAGACAGCGGCCACAATAAAAAGCGGGGCTGACATCAGACAAGCGGCAGCAAAACCAAAATCTTTTTGTATGGCTTGAAAGTTGTTTTGGCTGGCGACGTATAAAAACACAGTGGCAGTGACTGAAAAAATGACGGCCAAAAAGACAGGATCCAGCTGTTGTAAATGAACTGCCAGCATCAACAGACTGGTGAGCAGAAGCAGCAGGCCATCGCGTTTTAGGCTTGAATGCAGTTTAAATAAGTGTTGAATACCCCAGCCCATCAGCATAAAGCTGGACAATATGGCGATATCAGCCAAAAAGCTGCTGAGTAAACTAGCGCTTGCTGTGCGTAAAGTCAGTAAGTAGATACCGAGGCTTAACGACATATTGGCGAAAAAAAAGCGAATACTGGCTTTAGGCGCTATACGCAATGGTCTTGCCATAAAACCCCAGGCGATCCCTGCGACCAAAGCTAACAACAAGATAAAAGAGATCAGAAGTTCTGATCCAGGATGACTATTCATAAATTTTTAGTTCTGTCCGGCGGGCAATAAAACCACTTTATTGAGCGCTTTAAGTCGTCTGCGAAAGGCAGTTTAAAAATTCAGCGTACTACATCCTGACAGCTGATCATTGATTTGTATACAGAAGTAAAACAAAGCTTCACAACTGGTCGGACATTATAAAGCTAAACAGGATATTCACGTAGCAAAAAATGCCACAATTTTAGCCAATATCCAGAAGCATTTGACCTGACTCAGTTTTTTTGTTGTACAAAATAACTGACCTGGGCCCTTGGGTTTAAATAGGCAAAGACTTCAGGCGGTAAGGCTTTGGGTTTGATCACTTTTTCAATCGAAAGTTTATTGGCTTCTAAAGTGACGATGGCTGCTTCAAGTCGCGGTACATCGGCATCATAAATCAGTACTTCCGGGTAGAGCATGGCTTCGGAATTGACCGCCATCACTATGCCCACTCTTTTATCCGATAGCATTACCACGGTACCTGGCGGATAAATTCCCATCATCTTAATCATGACTTTCATTTCCAGATCGCCAAGTTTGCCTTTCATCGTTTTAAACATCACTGATAAGGCATGATGAGGCGAGCGGGCCTGTGTCATATCTGTCGGATGGCACAGGTTATCAAATTCGTTCACTACAGCGACAATTCGTGCCAGCTTGTTAATAGCATCCGCTTTTAAACCAGCAGGATAACCAGTACCGTCCAGGTACTCGTGATGTTGCTCTACTATAGCTTTGGCTTCAGTGGGGAATTGTTGGGTCAAACCCAGCAGCTCCAATCCAAGTTTTGGATGAAGTTTGATAAAGTTTTGCTCGGGCGTTGTTAATGCCGTGGTTTTTCGAAGGATCTGGCTCGGGATTTTCAACTTACCTATATCGTGAAACATGGCACCTAAACCGACCCATTTCACTTCGTCTGCGCTGTATTTTAAGTTTTTTGCCAGCATCATTCCCAAAATGGATACGTTCAGTACGTGAAAGTACATCGACTCCTGCTCTTTGCCCGCCTGAGAAATTAGGTGCAACACCAGTGCATCTTCACTCAGAATGGTGTCGGCCAGATTGCTGATCAGTTGGGTTGCATCTTCAATGGCGTTAAGTGGACGGCCCTGAACTTTGGTCATCAGATTGCGGACTTGCGCCATAGACTGGGCAAAAGCTTTTTCGGTTTTTTGCAGCTCTCGTCTGTGCGCTTTGGCTTGCTCTATACGCTGCTCTTTATCCAGCTGCATTTGAGTACGCAGCTGCACATCTTCCAAATCTTGTGTAACAGAGCACTCAGTTGTGTCAGTTGAAGTATCAAGAATAACTGAGCTGCGCTCCGGATAAAAATAGACATAATCCAGTTCGAGTGACTGAATAATTCGGATCTGTTGCACTGATTCTACTACCAGTTTATTGGTCAGAAAGGGATGTTTCATCCAGCCTACAGGCAACTTAATGGCGTAGCCGAGCTTGATATCTTTTGGCGCTATTTTTACTGGCAATTGAACAACAACCTCTGCTGAATTTTACCCTATGGCAAAACGGAACGACTTATAAAGAATAACCAGTATAAATGCAATATTGAATTACAGTTTTTATCAATTTCATTTGTCGCTTATGCGCGTGCAAGAAATAAATTATAGGGAGCGGGCAGCTCCTTTGCTATGGCATCTGTATTGCTATTTAATCGGGCAATGCCTATGATTTTTTTTCATTATTATGAAAAACTAATGAAATCAGACAGCTGTTAGGCTTTAACACGATAAATCGGTTAACATATATCCTATTGTAGTAAGAATTCGTTTTTGACCTGAATTGCAGGTCGATGTTTAGGGGATCTGCATGGCAAATCAGTTAAAAAGCCGGCCTCAAAGTATTCATGGCTGGGTTGCGGAAGAATTGGGTACCCGTATTGTCAGTGGCATATATTCACCAGGTGAATATATTCCCAACGAAACCACTATAGGTGAAGAACTGGGGGTATCCCGCACTGCGCTGCGTGAAGCCTTTAAAATTCTTACCTCCAAAGGTTTACTCGAATCCAGGCCTAAACTGGGCACCCGAATTCGGCCCCGCAAGCATTGGAATATGTTCGACAGCGAAATTTTAAGCTGGTGCTTTGAATCCAAACCATCACCGCAGTTTTTTATCTCCTTGTTTGAAATTCGCGAAATTTTTGAACCAGCTGCTGCTGAACTGGCCGCGAAAAACCGCAGCGAAGAACAGTCCAGAGTATTAGGCGCTGCTTACGATGCGATGGAAAAAGCTGAAATTGGCACAGATGCGGTGTTTTCAAGCGATCTAGAATTTCATATGGCGGTATTAGATGCCACCAATAATGAATTTATGATTTCGTTGGGTATGACAATACAAACGGCGTTAATGGGTTTATTCCGTTTAAGCAGTGCTATTGCTGAAGAGTATGTCGATTCGTTGCCGGGCCACAAAGCTGTGTATCAGGCGATAGCGGCAGGTGATGCGGCTAAAGCTAAAATAGAGATGTTTCAGCTGTTGGCTAAATCGAAAGAAAACTTAGAATACGCGCTGAAAAATCTGGCCAAACAGCCGGAATAGGTAATGACAGGCAGGGTCTGAGACTCTGCCTGCCTAACGTTTTAAAGCATCTTCACTTTCAAAGGCTGTTTGGTATCCACAGCTAAGGTATTACGCAGCGCCAAACCAAATGCCGGTGCTTCAATTTCAAATACATCACCGGTCTGAGTTTCAATACCATCACCCACACTTAAGGTTGCAGTTCCAAAGTAATGCAGATGCGCATCACCTGGGCGGCAAAACAATGAGTATTTAAAGTGGTGATGCTCCAGATTACTGATGCTGTGCGACATATTGTCTTCGCCGCTGACAAAAGCTTTTTGCCACAGTAGTTTACCGTCGCGGTAAATACGTGAGGTGCCTTCAATATGAGTAGGTAAATCGCCAAGCAGCAATTCCGGACCTACTGCACAAGGCCGTAATTTGGAATGTGCCAGGTATAAATAATTCAGCCGTTCGGTTTTGTGATCGGAGAATTCATTGCCTAAAGCAAAACCAATACGCCAGGGCTGACCTTCAGCGTCATTGATATAAACCCCAACAATTTCAGGTTCTTCGCCACCATCTAAAGCAAAAGAAGGAGATAACAACTGTGCACCGGGGGATACCACTATGCTGCCATCTCCTTTATAAAACCATTCAGGCTGCACGCCGGTTTCACCTGCTGCAGGTTTGCCGCCATCCAGACCCAACTTAAACATTTTCATCGTATCAGTCAGTTCAGCTACGGCTTTGCCGCTGGTTTGGGCATGCATAGTGGCACGGGTATCAGCGCTACCTAAGTGGGTCAGGCCTGTGCCTGTCACCAGCAAATGCGCTTGATCCGGATGATCAAAAGGCGCCAATAAACGTCCTTCCGCCAGAATGGCCTGATAATCTAATCGCTGTTCACTGACCAGTTCTTTTACCAGTTGTTGCAATGGTTTATTTGCAGACAACGCCTGATTTGCCAACTGATAGACAGTCTGGACACCAGTTAAAAGCTGAACCTCTGTGCTGGATAACACCAGAGCCACAGCGCGTTGCTGCTCTGGTGTAACAAATTGAATTAAACGCATCGCACATCCTCGTTAATTTTTATTTGTACTACAATAAGATTAATATCTGTTTTCTACTTTCTGTTGTCAAGCAGAACCATAAAATCGCGGACGGGTTTACTCTTTGCTTAACCCTTCACTGGTCATAATGACCCTTTTCAAAGTGCCATCTTTGTTGTAGTACAACCGATCTATTGCCACAGAACGGCGGAATTCACCACCATCAGGCTGAGCCGCTCCTGTGTGGTAAATAAAATAATCTTTGCCTTTAAATTCAATAATGGCCTGATGGTTGGTAGGAGAGTTGCCCGCTACTTCGTTTAGGATGTCCTGATAGACCCAAGGGCCAGTGATTTTTTTACTGGTGGCATAAACAATTTTTTCCGGAAAACCCGAAGCATACGACAGGTAATACAAATCGGCTTTTTTATGCAGCCAAATGGCCTCGGTAAAATTGGGCAGATCCAAATTCTGAATAGGGCCATCCAGCTCTGTCATGTTGGCTTTGAGTTTGGCGTAACGGGGTTTGGTATTGCCCCAAAACAAATAGGCCTGACCGTCGTCATCGATAAAGACCGACGGGTCTATATCATCCCAATCGATTTTGATGTCGGTTGTCATATCGTTGGTAATAAGCGCAGTGCCGCGGGCATCTTTAAAAGGCCCAAGCGGCGTATCACCTACAGCAACACCAATAGCAAAACCATTGATACTGGCGTGACGCACTGTGACATACCAATAAAACTTGCCACCTTTTTCAATCACCTGAGAAGCCCAGGCATCGCCCTTGGCCCAGCTGAAATCTTTGGCCTTGAGTTTAGCGCCATGGGCCTGCCAGTTTTTCATGTCTTTGGATGAAAACACCAGCCAGTCATTCATGACAAAAAAAGTTTTATTGTCTTTGGCTTCATCATGGCCTGTGTACAAATAGACGGTATCACCGACCACTAAAGCTGCAGGATCTGCAGTGCGTACATCAGTAAAAATTGGATTAGCAGCCCACAGGCTGAAGCTCACCAGATTGTGTAATCCGGCCAACAGTAACATGGTAAAAATCTGAACGTTTTTCATAATACCCCTGTCGTGATTTAATAATAATTATCTTATAGTATTACTAATCTAACCAATTTGAGCCGGATGTGCAAAATTTGCACGTTTCAGGAGCAAGAAAAAAAGATCAATCAAATCAATGTGGAGCGAATAAATCTGCACTGCTTTGGTGAAAATTTTTTACGAACTGCTTGAACTTCGGCTTCAGCTTGATGTATTAGTAATACAATATTATTAAATTAGTTTGCTTCAGGATTCAACTATGGCCCAAGACGAAAAGAAAAAAGTGCAGCTTCGTTCTGCCAGCTGGTTTGGTACTAACGACAAAAACGGTTTTATGTATCGTAGCTGGATGAAGAATCAGGGTATTCCTGATCATCACTTTCAGGGCAAGCCAGTGATTGGGGTTTGTAATACCTGGTCTGAACTGACGCCTTGTAATGCACATTTTCGTCAAATCGCTGAACGGGTGAAAAATGGTATCCGTGAAGCTGGTGGTATTCCGGTTGAGTTTCCGGTGTTCTCCAACGGTGAATCGAATTTACGTCCAACCGCCATGTTAACGCGCAACTTAGCCGCTATGGACACTGAAGAAGCTATTCGTGGTAACCCTATAGATGGTGTGGTGCTGCTGGTCGGCTGTGATAAAACCACACCTGCTTTACTAATGGGCGCTGCCAGTTGTGACTTACCGACCATAGTAGTCACAGGTGGTCCTATGTTAAACGGTAAACACCATGGAAAAGATGTCGGCTCAGGCACCCTGGTCTGGCAGGCGCATGAAGAATACAAGGCTGGCCGTATTACGCTGGAGCAGTTTATGGATATGGAGGCCAGCATGTCGCGTTCTGCCGGTACCTGCAACACCATGGGCACTGCTTCTACTATGGCCTGTATGGCGGAATCTTTAGGCACCAGTTTGCCTCACAATGCAGCTATTCCTGCTGTGGATTCACGCCGTTATGTGCTGGCGCATTTATCCGGTATGCGTATTGTCGATATGGTGCATGAAGATTTAAAACTGTCGAAAATCCTGACTAAAGATGCCTTTATTAATGCCATTCGCACTAACGCTGCTATTGGTGGTTCCACCAATGCGGTGATCCACTTAAAAGCCATAGCCGGTCGTATTGGTGTGGATTTATCTTTGGATGACTGGTCGCATGGCAAAGGTGTTCCGACTCTGGTGAACCTGCAACCGTCCGGTAAGTACCTGATGGAAGAGTTTTATTACTCAGGTGGTTTACCTGCAGTGCTGCGCCGTTTAGGTGAAAGCGGCATGCTAAATAACGATGCGTTAACAGCCAATGGCAAAAGTATTTGGGAAAACGTCAAAGACTCTGCATGTTACAACGACGATGTGATCCGCACTATGGACAACCCATTGGTGGCCAGTGGTGGCATTTGTATTTTACGTGGCAACTTAGCACCTCGTGGTGCAGTGCTCAAGCCCTCAGCCGCCAGCCCGCATTTACTCAAACACCGTGGTAAAGCAGTGGTGTTTGAAAACTTTGATATGTACAAAGCCCGCATTAATGATCCGGAACTGGATATAGATGAAAACAGCGTGATGGTGCTGAAAAACTGTGGACCAAAAGGCTACCCTGGCATGGCCGAAGTCGGCAATATGGGTTTACCGCCTAAGGTGCTGCAAAAAGGCATTAAAGATATGGTGCGTATTTCAGATGCTCGTATGAGTGGCACAGCTTTTGGTACTGTGGTGTTGCATGTAACACCTGAGGCAATGGAATTAGGGCCTTTAGCAGCAGTGCAGGAAGGCGATTATATTCAGCTGGATGCACACAATGGTGTATTGCATCTGGAAGTGTCGGACGAAGAAATCGCCGCACGTTTAGAGAAATTAAAAGCCACGCAGGTGATTATGCGCACTGGTGGTTATATGGAAATTTATCGCGAACGGGTATTACAGGCCGATGAAGGCTGCGACTTCGACTTTTTAGTCGGTTGTCGTGGTGCTGACGTGCCGGCCCATTCGCACTAGTTTAGGCTTTACGCCGGATCGGCCCTGTGGGTGGTGCCAACTGGGCCGATTATTTTATTCGAGGACACCTTATGACGTTAAGCAATCAGTATCCAAGTCTGCGCCACAAAACCGTATTTATCAGTGGAGGTGGTTCAGGCATTGGTGCTTGTCTGGTGGAAGCTTTTATTGCTCAGGGCGCTAAAGTGGCTTTTGTCGATATTTTAGAGGCTGAATCTAAGGCCTTAGTGGCTGATTTAACTGCAAAATATCAGGACGCTCAGCTGAGGTTTTATGCCTGTGACTTGCTGAATATTGATGATTTAAAGCAGGTGATAGAGCAGGTCAAACAACAACTTGGCGCTATCAGTGTATTAATCAATAACGCTGCCAGCGATACCCGGCATAACTTCCTTGAAGTGACGCCAGAGTATTGGGATCAGCGGGTTAATATCAATTTACGCCATCAGTTTTTTGCCATTCAGGCGGTGTATCCGCAGATGAAACAACTGGGCGGCGGTTCCATTATCAATTTAGGTTCAATGAGCTGGTACGAAAGTCAGGGTGGTATGCCGGGCTACACCAGTTCTAAGGCTGCAGTGCTGGGTTTAACCCGTGGTTTAGCCCGTGATTTAGGGCCGGATAAAATCCGCGTCAATACCTTAACGCCGGGCTGGGTGATGACTGAACGTCAGTTGAAGTACTGGGTTAATGAAGAAACGGCACGGGATATTGAAAAAAATCAATGCGTCAAAGACAGCCTGATGCCGGAAGATGTGGCAGCTATGGCGCTGTTTTTGGCTTCCGACGACAGCAAATTGTGTACAGCACAAAACTTTATTGTGGACGGTGGCTGGATTTAACTGCATACGCAGTGACTCCAGCCGCTTTTTTTGAATCTGTTACCACGAACAAGGGTTTTATAATGATGATTACAGGCCAACAACTGATTAACGGGCAATGGGTGCAAGGCGAAGCGGGTCAGTACCAGGCGGTCAACCCAGCTGCTGCAGCTTTTATTGAACCTGTGATGAGTTATGCCAGCAAAGCTCAGGTGCATCAGGCGGTGGCTGCGGCTGCAGCAGCTGCAACGGGTTTTGCTGCTACAACACTTGAACAGCGTGCTGAGTTTTTAGAATTATGCGCTGATGAAATAATGGCCTTAGGTGATGAGTTGCCTGAACGTGTCGCATTAGAAACAGGTTATCCCAAAGCCCGCGGTGAAGGCGAGCGTGCCCGTACCGTCAATCAGCTGCGGTTATTTGCATCTTCTATCCGCTCTGGTGAATACCTGAATATCCGTATTGATACCGCTTTGCCTGATCGCCAGCCTTTGCCTCGTCCTGATATACGTTACACCAATCAGCCTATAGGTCCTGTAGTGGTGTTTGGTGCCAGTAACTTTCCATTAGCTTTTTCTGTGGCTGGTGGTGATACAGCTGCGGCTTTAGCAGCGGGTTGTCCTGTCATAGTCAAAGGTCATAACTCACACCCTGGAACCTGCGAGCTGGTCGCTCGTGCTTTACATAAAGCGGTGCAAAAAGCCGGATTACCTGCTGGTGTATTTTCTTTGATTATGGGCGCGGGTCGTGAAGTAGGCTCTGAACTGGTGGTAGCACCAGAAGTAAAAGCTGTAGGTTTTACCGGCTCTTTAGCAGGTGGCATGGCGCTGTTTCAACTGGCGAATAACAGGCCTGAACCTATTCCAGTGTTTGCCGAAATGGGCAGCGTTAACCCTGTGGTGTTATTACCAGAAGCGCTGGAGCAAAATGCTGAAACTATAGCAACTGGTTTTGTGGGTTCTTTAACTTTGGGTGTGGGTCAGTTCTGCGTCAATCCTGGTGTGGCAGTGGCTATTCAAAGCCCGGCTTTAGACAGATTCTGCGCTGCAGCTTCCGCTGCTTTAGCCAAAGTACCAGCTGGTGTCATGCTGAACGAAGGCATAGCTGCGGCTTATCAAAAAGGCACGGCGCATTTGTCTGCTCAGTCCGGTGTTGAATTGGTCGGCAGCGGTGAAGCTGTGGGCGACAAAGCAGGGTTCTGCACTCAGGCCAAACTCTTTAAAGTCACAGCCGAAGCCTTTTTAGCCAATCCACATTTGCAGGAAGAAGTCTTTGGCCATGTCTCTGTGCTGGTGAGCTGTGCCGATCAGGCGCAATTGCTGGCCGTAGTGCGCACTTTAAAAGGTCAGTTAACAGGCACTTTACAGGCCACAGCAGCTGAGCTTACTACTCAGGTTGAACTGATTAGTGTATTGAGACAAAAAGTAGGCCGTCTGGTGGTGAATAACTTCCCGACAGGTGTTGAAGTCTGTGATGCCATGATGCACGGCGGACCTTTCCCTGCCGCTACTGATGCACGTTTTACTTCGGTAGGAACAGCTTCTATTGCCCGTTTTGTCCGTCCTATTTGTTTCCAGAATTACCCGGCTGAGTTATTACCACCAGAGCTGCAAAACGCCAATCCATGGGGCTTGCCTCGACTGGTGAATGGGGTAAAAACCAGCGCAGAGGTTGACGCTTAACATGGGCTTTGTGGTCACTACCGACACTTTGCAGGTGGCTGCTTTAAAGCGGCCCTTGCAGCTGATTAAGCTGACGAATCCGGCCGGACTCAGTGTTACCTTAAGTAATTTAGGCGCTGGTTTATGGTCGGTGTTGATGCCAGATCCTGATTCAACTGAAAAAACAGAGCTTCTGCAAAATTACCAGGATCCAAGCCATTTTTCCCGCAACCCTTATTATTTCGCCGTAACTATAGGCCGCGTGGCGAACCGCATTGGTGCTGCCGCTTATATGCATAAAGGCCAAGTGCAGTCGTTGCTTGCCAATGAAGGGCCCAATCAATTGCATGGTGGGCCGGATGGTTTAGGCAGTCGCTTCTGGAGTTTTGATATAGACCAGCAAAAAGACAGAGTCAGTGTCACTTTTCGGATCACCAGCTTAGAGGGCGATCAAGGTTTTCCTGGGCAGTTGGATGTGCAGCTGCGTTACACCTTGCTGGCGCATCATGAATTGGTGCTGGAATACAGCGCTGTATCAGATAAAGACACGCCGGTCAGTCTGACCAATCATGCCTATTGGGCTATTGGCGGAATAGGTCAAGGCACTGTACTTCAGCAGCAATTGCAGCTCGATGCCGATTTTATTCTGCAACTGGATAAACAACTGGTGCCCACAGGCGAGTTAGTGCCGGCAACAGGTGCTTTTGATTTTAAAGCGGGTAAGCGGATAGGTCAGGATATTGGCCAGCTTGAAAACGGCTATGACCATTATTTTGTATTGAATAAAGAGCGCGATCAGAACACAGCAGCGGCTTTAGTGCGAGATCCTGTTTCAGGGCGTTTTTTGCAATTGTTTACTGACCAGCCTGGACTGCAGTTTTACAGCGGTAATTTTTTAGATGGCAGCATAGTGGGTAACCAAGGCTCGCCAATAGAGAAATACGACGCTTTATGCCTGGAGCCTCATGGGTATCCAAATGCGGTCAATAAACCAAATTTTCCAACGGCTTTGCTTAAAGCAGGGCAGTTGTACCGGCAGTGCAGCCGTTTTGTATTGGGGTATAGCTAAAGCAATCAAATATTAATCAAAGCAGGCCACCTTCTTTATATAAATATTACAAGGGTCTGTTCGACAAGGGGAGTTAGCGTATGAAAATTAAATCCATAGTTGCAGGTCTTGGCCTGTGTTTAGTTTGTCACAGCAGTTTTGCCACCACTGTAGGTTTTGCTCAGGTGGGTTCGGAAAGCGGTTGGCGTACCAGTTTTTCAGAGTCTGTAAAAGCTGAAGCGAAAAAACGCGGCATCGATCTGAAGTTTTCTGATGCGCAGCAAAAGCAGGAAAACCAAATCAAAGCGGTGCGCAGTTTTATCGCTCAGGGTGTGGACGCCATTATCATAGCCCCTGTAGTCGAAACCGGTTGGACTCCTGTGTTAAAAGAAGCCAAACGGGCCCGTATTCCTGTGGTGATAGTCGACCGTAACGTGCAAGTGCAGGACGAGTCGTTATTTGTGACCCGTATCGCCTCTGATTTTGTTGAAGAAGGCCGCAAAGCCGCGACCTGGTTAATGAGCCAACCCCAGGCTCAAAAGCAGTGCAATATCATCGAACTGCAAGGCACAGTGGGCGCTACAGCTGCTATAGACCGCGCTAAAGGTTTTAACGAAGTGTTGGCGAAACACCCACAAGCCAAAATTGTCCGCAGTCAGAC
The DNA here is from genome assembly GCF_947090785.1 of Rheinheimera sp. MM224. NCBI lineage: Bacteria > Pseudomonadati > Pseudomonadota > Gammaproteobacteria > Chromatiales > Chromatiaceae > Rheinheimera > Rheinheimera sp. MM224. The sequence continues at coordinate 3,481,960 of NZ_OX352320.1, read as the reverse complement.
CGCTGAATTTACCCGTGCCAAAGGCAAAGAAGTCATGGAATCTTTGTTAAAAGCCGAGCAGGGTGGCAAAGCCATTTGTGCATTGTGGGCTCATAACGATGAAATGGCCTTAGGCGCTATTCAGGCCATTAAAGAAGCTGGTTTAAAGCCAGGTAAAGAGTTGCTGGTAGTGTCTGTGGACGCTGTACCGGACTACTTTAAAGCCATGGCTGATGGTGATGCCAATGCCACAGTGGAGCTGAACCCGCATTTAGGTGGCCCGGCTTTTGATGTGATTGAAGCTTATCTGAAAGGTAAAAAAGACACAGAAAAGCTGATCCGTACCACAGGGGATTTATTCCTGCAGGATACGGCTGCTGCTGAATATGAAAAAAGACGCCTGAAGTAATTCATTTTGTAACACCAGCCTGAATGGCTGGTTTTCAGGAGGTCCTGATGTCAGATCAGATAAACACTGCGGCACAACCAGTGCTGCAATTACGGCAGATTGATAAAAACTTCCCAGGTGTAAAAGCGTTGCAGCAAGCCCAGCTGAGTTTATATGCCAGTGAAGTGCATGCCCTATTAGGTGAAAATGGCGCCGGTAAATCCACTTTAGTCAAAGTGATGACAGGTGTGCTGCAAAAGGATGCTGGCGAACTGCTGCTGGATTCAACAGCCTTAAGTTTTGCTACGCCCAAAGATGCACAGCAAGCTGGCATTAGCACTGTGTATCAGGAAGTGAATTTACTGCCGAATTTATCCGTAGCTCATAACCTGTTTTTAGGTTCAGAACCTAAGCGTTTTGGCTTAATTAATAAAAAAGCCATGGCACATCAGGCTCGACAATTATTAAGCACTTTTGGCCTTGATATTGATGTCACAGCGCCTTTGTCTGAGTTCTCAGTCGCAGTGCAGCAGTTGGTGGCCATTGCCCGTGGTATAGCGCCAAAACGTGGTGCAGCTTGCACCAAAGTGCTGGTGCTGGATGAACCCACCGCCAGTTTAGATGCCGATGAAGTTCAGGTTTTATTTCAGGTGTTGCGCCAGTTGAAGCAACAAGGTGTGGCCATTGTTTTTATTACCCACTTTTTGGATCAGGTGTATCAAATCAGCGACCGCATTACGGTCATGCGTAACGGCTGTTTTGTCGGTGAATACCAGACTGCTCATTTAAATAAAGCCGAATTGATTGCCGCTATGCTCGGTAAAGAGCTGTGTCAGCAGCGTCATCAGGCGCCTTGTCTGGCAGTGGAACACTCTGAATCCATTTTAACAGCACGGCAGTTAAGTTCTGGCCAGTCTGTGCAGCAGCTCGATCTGGATTTACCTCAAGGCCAGGCTGTGGGGTTAGCGGGTTTATTAGGTTCAGGTCGTACTGAAATTTGTCGTCTGCTGTTTGGTTTGGATCAAGCCGATAGCGGCACTTTAAGTTTTGCAGGTTCGCCTATTAAACTGAATAATCCGGCACAAGCCATAGCCCTTGGTATTGCGCTTTGTCCTGAGGATCGTAAATCCCAGGGCATGATTGCGCCTTTATCAATCCGTGAAAATATCAGCTTAGCGCTGCAGGCTAAACAAGGCTGGTGGCGGGTGATTTCGAAAAAGAAACAGCAGCAACTGGCTGATTTTTATATTGAGAAACTGCAAATAGCCACACCTGACGCCGACAAAGCTATAGGTCAATTGAGTGGTGGCAATCAACAAAAAGTGATTCTGGCGCGTTGGCTGGCGGTAGAGCCAAAGCTGTTGTTACTGGACGAGCCTACCCGGGGTATCGATATTGGCGCTCACGCCGAAATTTTGCAGCTGATCCGGCAGCTCTGTCAGCAGGGTATGTCTTTATTGGTGACGTCGTCCGAGCTGGAAGAACTCACCGCCTTTTCCAGCAAAATAGTGGTCATGCGTGACCGGAAAAAAGTAGCAGAGCTAAGTGGTGAGGATCTGAACCAGGATCGCATTATGGCTGCTATTGCGGGAGCCAGCGTATGACGAACGAGGCAACAGTTTTGAACTCACACCATTCTGATCAATTAGAAGCTAACCAATTAAAAGCGGATCAACTAAAAACCGCGAGGCAGGCGCGTTATAGCCCGGGCCAGTCGGCGCATAAATTCAGCTTATACCTCTATCCTTTAGTGGCTTTAGCTTTGTTATTGCTGGTGAATGTACTGCTGGACCCACAGTTTTTTTCACTGCAATGGCAGGATGGCCGTTTGTATGGGCCTTTGATTGATATTTTAAATCGCAGTGCGCCTGTGGCTTTGCTGGCCATCGGTATGAGTTTAGTTATAGCCACAGGTGGTATTGATCTCTCTGTCGGCGCTGTGATGGCTATTTGCGGCGCAGTCTGCGCTAACTTATTAGTGCTGGGTGACTGGTCTATTCCTGCTGTGATAGGTCTGGCTGTACTGACAGGTTTAGCTTGTGGGTTGGTCAATGGCTTTATGGTCAGTTATCTGGGCATTCAGCCTATAGTGGCGACTTTAGTGCTGATGGTGGCGGGTCGTGGTGTGGCGCAGCTATTAAACCAGGGCCAGATTGTCACCTTTCAGAATCCTGACTTTGCCGCTTTAGGTTCAGGTTCTTTTTTAGGCTTACCTGTGCCAGTCTGGCTGGTATTGCTGGCGCTGCTGATTATGCAATTGCTGCTTCGACGTACAGCTTTGGGCTTATTTATTGAATCTGTAGGCTGCAACGCCAAAGCCAGTCGTTATTTGGGCATAGATGACAGAGGCATTAAGCTGACTGTGTATTTACTGGCTGGTGGCTGCGCAGCTTTGGCCGGTATTATAGCTACAGCTGATATTCAGGGCTCGGACGCCAATAACGCAGGTTTATGGTTAGAACTGGATGCGATTTTAGCTGTAGTGATAGGAGGCGCAGCCTTAACAGGCGGGCGTTTTTCTCTGCCTCGTGCTGTGATAGGAGTGCTGATTATTCAGGCCTTAAGCACCACCATAGTCGTCAGTGGATTACCTTCCAAATTTAACTTATTGATCAAAGCTTTAGTGATATTGCTGGTGCTGATGCTGCAGTCTGAACTGTTTCGTCAGCAGCTTAAAAGCCTGTTTAGTTTTGGCAAGCTGGGTGGAGGAAAAGCCTGATGTCCCGCACTTATTTACCTTTGTGGATCACTTTTGCCCTGGTGCTGTTGATGTTTGGCGCTGGTGCCAGCCAGTTTGATGGTTTTGCCAGTCTGCGAGTGGTTACTAACTTAATTAGCGACAATGCCTTTTTGCTGGTGACTGCTTTGGGCATGACTTTGGTGATTTTATCTGGCGGTATAGATTTATCAGTGGGTTCTGTTATTGCGTTAAGCGGTGTGGCGGCAGCCTTGCTGATTGGGCCCTATCAATGGCATCCACTACTGGCTTTTGCCGTGATATTGCCTTGTGCCGCGCTGTTTGGCGCTGGTATGGGCGCTTTAATTCAGTATTACCAGCTACAGCCTTTTATTGTCACTTTGGCGGGCATGTTTTTAGCCCGGGGTGTGGCGACTTTATTAAGTGAAGAGTCTGTCGCTATTGAACATCCTTTTTATGATGCAGTGGCCGAGTTTGGGCTGGAGCTGCCGGACGGTGGCTGGCTGGGCGCCACTTCTTTGCTCACTATAGCTTTGGTGCTACTGATGTTGGTACTTACTCACTACAGCCGCTTTGGCTCTTATGTCTATGCCCTGGGCGGAAATAGCCAATCAGCCCAATTGATGGGGGTTCCTGTCGCCCGTACTACCATTCTGTTGTATGCCTCAAGCAGTATGCTGGCTGCTATGGCTGGTATTATTTTTAGTTTTTATACCTACTCAGGTTATGCGCTTGCTGCTGTAGGTGTGGAGCTGGATGCGATAGCTGCTGTGGTGATAGGCGGCACCTTACTCACGGGCGGCAGTGGTTTTATTATTGGCACTGTTTTGGGTGTATTGCTGATGGGCCTTATTCAAACCTATATCAATTTTGACGGCAGCTTAAGCAGTTGGTGGAGCAAAATAGTAATAGGGGGTCTGCTGTTTTTCTTTATTGCTTTGCAAAAGCTACTAAGTAAAAAATTACAAAATAAAGCCGGAGGCCACGCATGAGCGAGTTCACCTTATTGCATAGCATCCCGCTTAAAAACAAATTAGGTGAAGGAATAATCTGGCATGGCGCCAGCGAGTCGGTCTGGTGGACCGACATTCATGGCCGCTTTTTGTATCAGTTATTCTGGCCTTCACTGCAGTTAAATACCTATCCGCTGCCTGAGCGCATCAGCTGTTTTGCGTTATTAAATGCACATGACCCAATGCGTTCTGACTATTCCATGCTGGTGGCTTTTGAGTCGGGTTTTGCTTTGTATCAACCTGCAACTCAAGACATCTTTTGGTTGGTTAAACCTGAAACTCATTTATCCGGCAATCGCATGAACGATGGCCGAATCGACCGTCAGGGCAGGTTTTGGGCTGGCACTATGAAAGAGCAGGATCACGGCCAGCATGGCACCTTATACCGGCTGGATCAGCAAGGCTGTCATGCGATGATTGCTGATTTACACATTCCAAATAGCCTGTGCTGGAATAAAAACAGCAGCTTGATGTATCACGCCGATTCACCCACTGGTGTGATTTATTCTTATGGCTTTGATGCGGTTCAAGGTTCTGTAAGTCAGCCGCAGTTTTTTGCCAAAGTACCTGCAGGCGCAGAACCTGATGGTGCAGTAATAGATGCAGAGGATCATCTACTTTGCGCTTTATGGGGCGGCGCTGCTATAGCCCGTTTTTCGCCTTCCGGACAGCAAACTGCATTACACGCTTTACCTGTCAGTCAGCCCACTTGTCTGGCTTTTGCTGGCCCTGATTTAGACCTACTGTTTATTACCACAGCGCGACAAGGTTTAACGGAAGAACAGTTAATGGCCGAACCAGATGCCGGTAGTTTATTGATATATCAGTCACCTTATCAGGGCTTGCCTGAGTCAGAACTGGCGGTGCTGGATTGGGTTGCTTTGCAAAAAAACGGAGGTGGTTATGTGGAAGCTCTGTAGTCTTTTGCTGATAAGCCTGCTGAGTTTTAATCTGTTGGCGCAAGATGCTAATCCACTCATTAAAAACCGTGCCGATCCCTGGGTCTATCGCGCTGCAGCAGATTCTTACTACTTCACAGCTTCAGTGCCTGAATTTGATCGTATTGAGTTACGCCACAGCTCAAGCATTAAAGGTTTAGCACAGGCAGCACCTAAAGTGATCTGGCGTAAAAAAGACAAAGGCCCTATGAGTGCTAATATCTGGGCGCCTGAACTGCACCGTATAGACGGCAGCTGGTATATATACTGTGCTGCTGGAAAGAGTGAAGAAGCTTTTCATATCCGCACTTATGTCCTGAAAAACAGCTCTGCTGATCCATTGCAAGGGGAGTGGCAAGAGCTGGGGCCACTGAACACCGGCTGGGATAGTTTTAATTTGGATGCCACTCACTTTGAGCATCAGGGCCAGCATTATCTGGTCTGGGCACAGCAGGATAAAAACAAAAGTTATAACAGCGCTTTGTGGATAGCTAAAATGCGTAGCGCCACAGAGCTTGAATTACCCGCTACTTTACTGGCAGAACCCACTCTGGATTGGGAGCGGTTGGGCTATAAGGTCAATGAAGGGCCTGCAGTGCTGATTAAAAACGGCAAAGTCTGGCTTGCCTATTCAGCCAGTGCTACCGATCACCGCTATGCTATGGGCTTGCTGAGCGCTTCTGCAGATGCAGATTTATTGAAGACCGAAAGCTGGACCAAAGCGGCCAAACCGGTGTTTTACACCAACGACAGCCTCAAACGTTTTGGCCCTGGCCATAACAGCTTTGTGTTGGCCGAAGATGGTGCTACTTATTTAATGCTGTATCACGCCCGTGATTACAAAGAAATTCAGGGCAATCCATTGCAGGATGGCAATCGCCATACTCGTGTGCGGCCTGTGTACTGGACAGACAAAGGCCAGTTAGACTTTGCGCAGGATAAGCCTGACTAACCTATTGAGCTAGTGCACGTCATCAAAAAATACACGCCTTGTAACAATTTTGTTGCAGGGCGTTTTTGTTTTTCGTTTAGTCTTAATCTTTTGCTTTGCTTATTCCCTGATGCCAAGAAGGGATTGCAGGGCAAAGCTTTGACAAAACACAGGCAGGGAGAAGGTATGAAGTTAAAACATTCAGCTTTGGCGCTGATGCTGGGGCTGGTTTTCAGTTCAGCACAGGCGACAGAAGCTAAAGACATCCAAAGCTTTACGCTTAAGAACGGTATGAAAATTCTGGTGCTGGAAGATGCATCTATTCCCAATGCCAACAGCTATTTATTCTGGAAAGTAGGTTCACGCAACGAATACCCAGGCATTACAGGTATTTCGCATTTCTTTGAACATATGATGTTTAACGGCGCGAAAAAGTACGGCCCAAAGATGTTTGACCGCACTATGGAAGCAGCTGGTGGCGCTAACAATGCCTATACCACTGAAGATTTAACTGTTTATACCAACTGGTTCCCTGCCAATGCGTTGGAGACTATTTTTGATTTAGAAGCTGACCGTATAGGCCATTTGGATATCAATGCCAAAATGGTTGAAAGCGAACGAGGCGTAGTGGCTTCTGAACGTACTACTGGTCTTGAAAATTCCAACTTCCGCACTATTCAGGAAGAAATGAAAGGCGTAGCTTTTCATGCCCATCCCTATAGCTGGTCTGTGATTGGTCATGAGTCGGACATCAAAGCCTGGACTTTGGATGACTTAAAGCGTTATCACAAAACCTATTACGCGCCGAATAATGCGGTGATGGTGGTGGCTGGAGATGTCAAACTCTCCGAAGTGAAAAAGCTGGCAGAGCAGTATCTGGAACCTATTCCGGCCCAGCCTAAACCTGAAGCTGTACGCACTGTCGAGCCAGAGCAAAAAGGCGAACGTCGTGTTTATGTACAAAAAGCTTCGGTAACCAGCCCTAACTTGTTGTTAGGTTTTCATATTCCGGCCAGTTCCAGCCCGGATTATTATGCGCTGGATTTGCTGAACTATATTTTAGGTGAAGGCAACAGCTCACGTTTGTATCAGGGCCTGGTTGACAAAGAACTGGCAGTGGATGTGTTTAGCTATTTGCCTATGTCCTTTGACCCGAACCTGTTTTATCTGATGGCTGTCGCCAATCCTGGCGTCAAAGCTGCGGATCTCGAGACAGCGTTGATTGGCGTCATTAATAAAGTAGCCAAAGAAGGTGTAACTCAAGCTGAGCTGGAAAAAGCCAAAAACCAGAAGCTGATGCAGTTCTACCGTGAAATGGAAACTATCAATGGTAAAGCCGATATTATCGGTACCTACGAGCTGTATTTTGGCAGCTATCAGAAATTGTTTGATGCGCCGAAAAATTATCAAAAAGTCACTCCTGCTGACATTCAGCGGGTGGCACAAAGTTACCTGAAAAAATCCAACCGCACTGTTGCCGTGCTGGACTCTGCTGAGGATAAAGACCTATGAATGTTTTAACTAAAACTTCAAAAGCAGCTGCGCTGGTTTTATTAAGCTCTTTTGTGTTTGCTTTGCCTACTATGGCAGATCAAGCAAAGAGCCAAAATAGCTTCCAGTTACCAGCCTATGAGCAGTTAAAACTCGATAATGGTTTAACTGTGTTTTTATTACCACAACATGAAGTACCGTTAATTACCGTGCAAGCCACAGTACGTGCTGGTGCAGTCAACGACAAAATGGCAGGTTTAGCGCAACTGACCAGTCAGGCCTTATTACTGGGAGCAGGTGGTAAAACCAAAGCTGAGATTGAACAACTGGTCGACTTTTTAGGTGCCAGCTTAAACAGCGATGGCTCTATGGAAGGCTCCAGTCTGCAAGCCAACTTTATGGCTAAAGACACCGAACAAATGCTCTCTGTGCTGCACAGCGTACTGACTCAACCCAGTTTTGATAGGGCTGAGTTTGAAAAATTAAAAGCCCGTCAGATTGCCGCTGTGGCTCAGGCCAAAGAGAGCCCACGTATGGTGATGGATCAATACTTCAATAAGTTAGTATTTGGTGCTCACCCTTATGGCAATAGCATTTCTGGTACTGCAGAGTCGTTAAAAAGCATCAGCCAGCAGCAAGTGAAAGATTTCCACCAGAGCTTTTATCAACCAGCTAATACCGCCATCAGCATAGTGGGTGATTTTAAGCCCGCAGTGATGAAAGCACAGCTGCAAAAACTTTTTGCCAGCTGGAAAAGTAGCGCTGCGGCGACACAACCTGATTTAGTTGCGGCTTTACCTGAAGCCAGTAAAGCCAAAGTGTTGTTAGTCAATAAAGCGGATGCGATAGAAACCACCTTCAGTATTGGTGGTGTTGGCATTAAGCAGGATAATCCGGATTATGTCGGTATCAGCGTGGTGAACACTGTGCTGGGAGGGCGTTTTACCTCCTGGCTGAATGACGAGTTGCGGGTAAACTCTGGTTTAACTTATGGCGCCCGTTCTGGTTTCGAACGTTATTCGGCCAGTGGTACTTTTACTATCAGTAGTTTTACCAAAACTGAAAGCACCAAAGCAGCTGTAGATTTAGCGCTGAAAACCTACCAGCGGTTATGGGATAAGGGCATAGATCAAACCACGCTGGACTCCGCCAAAGCTTATGTCAAAGGCCAGTTCCCACCTCGTTTTGAAACCAATACAGCCTTAGCTGGCTTGTTAGGCGATATGTATCTGTATGGTTTTAATCAGGACTTTATCAACAGTTTCCAAAGTAAGGTGGATCAACTGACAGTGGCTGAAAGCAAACGTCTGATCAATAACTACTTTCCTAAAAATCAGCTGCAATTTGTGCTGATTGGCAAAGCTGAAGCCATTAAAGACATCGCCAAAAGTTATGGTGAAGTCACACAAGTGGAAATCACTGCAGATAGTTTCTAGTCAAAAGCTATGGCCCTGCAGCAACGCAGGGCCTTATACTTAAGCCATAGCCTCTTTAGATAAGTACTTCGCTTGAAGCTTCAGTCCAAACTCGTCATTCTGTTGTTAAGCCTTTGTTTGTTGTGCTCTTGTACACCACAGACCAGGTCAGCTTTTAGCCAGCATATTTATATCTGGCAGCGGATTTGGACTGCTGAGCATGCCGTTGCTTTAGCACAAAGCAAAACAGATTTCACAGAACTCAGGGTATTGGCCTTGCAGCTGCATCAGGCAAAAAATGGTCCTGTCTGGACTCAGGCTACCGTTGATTTGCCTCTGCTTGCTGCTGATGGACGAGCTGTGCATATGGTGGTGCGGCTTGATGGTCAGCTCAAACAACTGCCAACCACTGTGTTGCAGCAAAAACTGCTGACGCTACTGCAATTATGGCAACAGCAAGGTGTGAAGGCCACTCAACTTGAGTTGGATTATGACTGCGCCAGCAGCCAGCTCGGTGCTTATGCTGCATGGCTAAAAGACTTACGTCAGATGTTGCCTCAGAAAATAGTTTTGAGCATTACTGCTTTACCGGATTGGTTAGGTAAAGTTGGTTGGCATGAGCTGCAACAGCAGGCCGATCAACTGACCTTGCAAGTGCATTCAGTATTATCACCACAGCAAGGTTTATTTCAGGCTGAACTTGCCAAAAGCTGGGCACAACAAATGTCAGCAGAGGCGCAGAAGCCATTTTATATTGCTGTACCCTCGTATCATTCGGCCTTGCTGAAACAAGGTGATGGCTGGCTGGTGGAAAGTGAACTGCCACTGCAAAGTCAGGCCAAACGAAAAGAGTTATGGCTGGATGCTCAGCAAGTGCAGGATTTTAGTCTGTGGCTGCAGCAACAAAACTGGCCGCTTCTGCGGGGGTTGGTCTGGTTCCGTTTGCCTTTGCCATCGGATAAACGCAGCTGGTCTTATGCTCAATTACAGGCAGTTAGCTCGGGCAAACCTCTGGTTGCCGATTTAAACATCAGCGTGAAAGATAAATCACCACAGTTTGAATTAGTGGCCGAAAACCATGGTTTTGTTGCGGCTCAATTGCCTGCAGAGATCCACTTGTCAGGCAACTCCTGTAGTGCCGCTGATGCCGTATCAGGGTACCAGCTCAACTTTTCAAAAGACAAAAATCAGCTGCAGTTTATGTTATCCAAAGCTGAAGCTGTGCTGCAACCTGGGCAACGCCTGGTGTTGGGTTGGGCTTTATGCCAAAAGCTGTCTGTCGCAAAAATAACTGAATCAAAATCTCAAGGATGATTTTATGTTGAAATTTAACAAAGCCTTATTGCTGACTAGCCTTGCATTGACGAGCAGTGTTATGGCCTGCGGCCCGGATTTTCCAATGATGCTGAGTTCGGACAGAGCCCAGACTTTTGCTGTACTGCCTGAACCTGTGTTTTTAGTGGAGGTTCAGACTTTAGCCTCTGTAGTGCCTGATCTTTCTGCTGTATTAGCCAAACCCGGAGCTGTTGTATTTGAAGACTCATACGATTATCAGAATGACCGTTGGGTAAGCGCCACAACACAAGCTGAGCAGCAGTTGCTGAGCAATGATCAGGCAAAGATAGTCCAGCAGATGAGGCAAAGCAGTACAGTGCCGCAGGCTTTGTCTGTGGGTGAAGCTTTACCCGCTGAATTACGTTTTTATACTGCGGCGGCTGTGGCTTTTGCCCAAAAAGACTATCAGCAGGCCATTCATTTATTTCGTCAGTTGCTGGCTTTGCCTTTAGAGCAACAACAGCAAAGGCGCAGCTGGGCTTTGTATTCATTGGCCCGGGCCTTATTGCAGCAAAAAGTAGTAGAGCAAAACGATCAGAACCAAAATACTGAAGTCTCAGCTTTGTATAGCCAGTTACAACAGGAAGTAGCGGCTGGACTTCCTGATCCTTTGCAGTTGGCAGTGGCCAGTTTAGGTGAGCAGGCCAAACTGGCTAAACAACAAGGCGACTGGGCGGGCGCTATTGGTTTATATGCAGCACAAAGCCGCTGGAGTGAAAGTGGCCGCGCTTCTTTATTGCTATTGAGTAAAGAACTGGCCGCTATGCCGGATCAGCAATTAATACCTTTAGCACAAACTCCTGCAGTGGCGGCTTTATTAAGTCGTTACCTGATGACACAGTTCAGTGCTTTAAGTTATCTGCAGCCAGAGCAACTAGAGCGATTACTGGCGGTGCTGAATCAACTGCCGGACATTCAACTGAAAAATGCGACTCAACTTGCCACAGTGGCTTATCAGCAGGGCCAGTTTGCTTTGGTAAAGCTGTTATTGCCTCATCTGGATCAAAGCCCGCAGGCCTGGTGGCTGCAGGCAAAAATGGCTTTAAAAGCAGGGGATAGCAGTAAAGCGGCAGAGTTTTATGCCAAAGCCAGTAAATCTTTTGCGCCATTGGCAAAACAGGCGGAAAAGCCAGCAGTGCAACAGGACTACTACAGCAAAGTGTCCATAGACGAATTACAAACACAACAGCACTGCAGGATCCAGGCAGAACAAGGTATTCTGGAATTAAGCCGTGGTGATTATCTGCAGGCCATCTCTTTGCTGACAGCGGCAGGCTCTGAATATTGGCAGGATACGGCTTATATTGCAGAGCGGGTTTTGACGCTGGATGAGTTAATAAGTTTTACCGCTTTGCATCCTGTGACAGCAGTACCGGAAAAAGCGCAGTGGCATTATTTTGGTGATACAGCAGTCGAAGTTTTATTGCATCACTTAACCGCCAGACGATTAATGCGTGCAGGTGAATACCAGCAAGCTCAGGCCTATTTTGTTGACCCCGAATTAAAGCAGCTGGCGAAGCGTTATCAGCAGCATGCAGAAAAAGCGGCAAGCAGCTGGACTGACAATACTAAAGCTCAGGCCTTATTTGAACAGGCAAAGCTAGCCAGAGAGCATGGCCTGGAGTTGTTGGGTTTTGAACTGGCACCGGACTATCAGGTGTTTTATGGTCAGTATGAGCCTTATGAAATTGAGGCGAACACACCGGCTTTACCTACTACAGAGTTACAACGTGTAAAGAGTTCAGCTTCAACCTACAACAACAGATTTCATTACCGGCAATTGGCAGCTGAACTGTCCGCAGAAGCAGCGAAGCTTGTGCCACACAACAGTCAGGCTTTTGCTGCTACTTTGTGCCATTCAACAAAATGGCTACTACTACGCCAGCCAGAACTGGCAAAAGGTTATTATCAGCAGTATCTGCAACAAGGGCCTTATGTCCGTTGGGGTGCTGAATTCGGTCAGACCTGCCCTGAACCAGATTTTATGGCGGCGAAAAAGCGGCAGCAAGACAACTGGCAACAGCAAATACGCCAGTCCGTCAGGCCTTTTAAACTGCCGATTTATAGTGCTGCTGTAATAGCGCTATTGGGTTTAGCTTATCCGTTTTGGCGGCGTAGAACACAAAAGCAGGGCAGGGCTTCATAACGCCTGACGGACTTCTTTTGGAAAACTATATTTGTAATACAATAATATTGAATTATTATTAACCCTGTCTATTGAAGACGAGCTGGCAGCATAGCTGGCGTTTTTATCCACAACGACAGGGGATTTTATGACGACTAATAGTTTTAATCATACTTCTAAAAGGGCGCCACTATGGTTGGCGCTGAATTTGGTGTTGCTTTCCGCTTGTGGAGGTTCAGGTGGTTCTGAACCCGCTGTAACTCCACCAACAACAGGCAATCCACCGCCAGTGGTGATACCTCCGCCAGTTCTTAATGCACCCACTTTTACTAATGTGGCAGTGCACGACCCTTCAGTGATTAAAGTTGGCTCAGAGTTTTATATCTTTGGCTCTCACTTAGCAGCGGCTAAATCTGCCGATTTACAGAACTGGACCTTAGTCGCTGATGGTGTAAATGCTAACAATAAGTTGATGCCTAATGCCGCGACTGAAATCAAAGAAACCTTTGACTGGGCGCAAACGTCCACCCTTTGGGCTGCTGATGTGATTGAAATCGGTGGCAAGTTTTATATGTACTACAACGCCTGCAAAGGGGATTCACCGCGTTCTGCTTTAGGTATTGCAGTGGCAGACTCAGTGGAAGGTCCCTACAAGAACCAGCAACTGCTACTGAAATCCGGGATGTGGGGCGAACCCAGTGAAGATGGTTTGATTTACGATGCCACCATTCATCCTAATGTGGTGGATCCGGATGTGTTTTTTGATAAGAACGGCCGCTTATGGATGCTGTATGGCTCCTATTCGGGTGGTTTGTTTATGATGGAGCTGGACAAAACCACCGGTGTGCCATTGCCGGGGCAAGGCTACGGCAAACACCTGATGGGGGGTAATCACAGTCGGATAGAAGGTGGATACGTGCTGTACAGCCCTGACAGCGATTATTATTACCTCTTTGTATCCTTTGGTGGCCTGGATGCCAATGGCGGCTACAACATCCGTGTAGCGCGTTCCAGTAACCCTGAAGGGCCTTATTTTGATGCGCTGGGGAATTCGATGGCTGACGTAAAATCCAACCCGGCTTTGCCTTTATTTGATGATGCCAGCATAGCGCCCTATGCCGAAAAACTCATGGGTAACTTTTTGTTTGAACGCCAAAGCAGCGAGGCGGGCACAGGCATTGGCACTGGTTATGTGTCGCCTGGTCATAACTCGGCTTATTACGATGAAAACTCTGATCAGTATTTTCTGCTATTTCATACCCGCTTTCCACAGCAGGGCGAACAGCATCAGGTACGGGTGCATCAGATGTTTATCAACAAAAACGGCTGGCCTGTAGTAGCGCCACATCGTTATGCCGCCAACACTGACAAAACAGTAACGGCAGAGCAGTTGGCGGGCAGTTACAAGCTGATTGAGCATGGCAAAGATATTTCGGCGCAAATTAAAAACTCAGTCAGTATTAATCTGTTAGCCAATGGCAGTATAAGTGGTGATAAAACCGGCAGCTGGGTGTATGGGACTAATCAGCAGATCAGTATCAACCTGGAAGGCAGTGGCAGCTTTGAAGGTGTGGTATCACGGCAGTGGCATGAAACACCAGCCAAATGGACTGTGACTTTTAGTGCTTTGTCGACCGAAGGTAAAACAGTCTGGGGTTCGAAGAACTAACACCGGGGTCAGGCCTTGCATGTTGCGGCCTGCTGCAACATGCAAGGCCTGACCCCAACCCAAAAGAAAAAACCCAGCCGAGGCTGGGTTTCAATTTATGGCAGGGGTACAGGGATTCGAACCCCAGAATGGCGGGATCAAAACCCGCTGCCTTACCGCTTGGCTATACCCCTGCAGAACTGTTGTGACTAAAATTGTGTAATGTGATGATTACACTGCCACTTCAATTAAATGGCAGGGGTACAGGGATTCGAACCCCAGAATGGCGGGATCAAAACCCGCTGCCTTACCGCTTGGCTATACCCCTGCAGAAACTGCAGAATTCTTACTTGCTTGGTGCGGAAAGAGAGACTCGAACTCTCACGCCTCGCGGCGCTGGAACCTAAATCCAGTGCGTCTACCAATTTCGCCATTTCCGCAAACACTGGACGAACAAATTAAGTGGTGGCTACAGCGGGAATCGAACCTGCGACCCCAGCATTATGAGTGCTGTGCTCTAACCAGCTGAGCTATGTAGCCACTGTGTCTTAGTTGTCCTAAGCAAGTGGCGCGTATTATGCTCATCAGGCTTTTTTGCGTCAACCGTTTTTTTACCACATCTTTGTCTATTCGGTTTGTTTGCTGGTTTTCTATGCAAGTTGATGTCAACACAGCCAGTTTTTTCGCTTTTTCCGCTGCTTGTTTGGTCTTATACGGGGTTTCCGGTAGTATCGGTTTGTACTTAAAACTAAAAAATAAGCGGCTTCTGTACAGAGCAAGCCAGAGGAAAACCAATGTCCACAGATGTAAAACAGGCCCGTTGGCCACGACAAATCCCCTACATTATTGCCAGTGAAGCTTGTGAGCGCTTCAGCTTCTACGGTATGCGTAATATTTTAACGCCTTTTTTAATGACGGCTTTACTGCTTGCTGTGCCTGAGCATTTAAGAGCAGGTGAAGCCAAGGACGTATTTCACTCTTTTGTGATAGGCGTGTATTTTTTTCCTTTATTAGGCGGCTGGTTAGCCGACCGTTATCTTGGTAAATACAACACTATTTTATGGCTGAGCATTGTTTATGTGATTGGTCATTTGTTTTTGGCCTTGTTCGAAACCAGTAAGGAAGGCTTTTACACCGGGCTATTTTTGATAGCGCTGGGGTCCGGCGGCATTAAACCTCTGGTTTCAGCCTTTATGGGCGATCAGTTTGACCAGAGTAATAAAAAGCTGGCGCAAAAAGCCTTTGATATCTTTTATTTCACTATTAACTTCGGGTCCTTTTTCGCCTCCTTATTAATGCCGCTGACACTGAAGTACTTTGGTGCTGCCGTTGCTTTTGGTATACCAGGCGTGCTGATGGCATTAGCTACCTTGTTTTTCTGGCTCGGCCGAAAACGTTATGTGCATATAGCGCCTGAACCTAAAGACCCGCATAGCTTTTTAAAAGTAGTGAAAACTGCCTTATTATCGAAAGAACAAGGCAAAGCCAATGGCGGCCTTTATCTGGCTTTAGTAGGTTTTGCGTTAGCGTTGTTTAGCTTAAGCCAAACCCCAACTTTAGGTTTTGTCGCAGCCTTTTGTTTAGCTTTAGTGCTGGTGATGGGTTTTGGTGGTGCTGGTGCAGCTATTCAGTTGGAAAGGGCACGAGGTGTGCACCCTGATATAGCCGTAGATGGTGTGCGCTCCGTGTTGCGTATTTTGATCCTGTTTGCGCTGGTTACGCCTTTCTGGTCTTTGTTTGATCAAAAAGCCTCGACCTGGATTTTGCAGGCTAATGATATGAGCAAACCAAACTGGTTTGAACCCGCCATGATGCAGGCATTAAACCCGCTGCTGGTGATGCTGCTGATCCCTTTTAACCATATAGTCTTGTATCCGCTGTTGGAACGTTGTGGTGTGCGTATTACCGCGTTACGCCGTATGGGCGCCGGTATTGCTTTTGCGGGCTTAAGCTGGATTGTAATTGGTTCAGTACAACTGGCGATGGACGGTGGCACAGTAATGTCTATTGTCTGGCAGGTATTGCCTTATGCACTGCTGACTTTTGGTGAAGTACTGGTCTCGGCCACTGGTTTGGAGTTTGCGTACAGTCAGGCACCAGCTGCTATGAAAGGCACTATTACCAGTTTCTGGCAGTTGTCGGTGACGGTGGGTAACTTATGGGTGCTGCTGGCGAATAACAGTATTCGAAGCGAAACAGTGTTGTCGCATGTAGCCTCCACAGGTTTGTCGCAAACCGCTTTCTTAATGTTCTTCTTCGCGGGCTTTGCTTTGCTGGCTGCTGCTATTTTTGCGCTTTATGCCCGCAGTTATACCATGTTGGATAATTATCGAGCCGTATAATAGGGCTGCGGTTTAAGCGTTACTTTCTCTGATATAAAACAAACCCGGCTTTTAATACCGGGTTTGTTTGTGAAGTGATCCGACCCAACAGCTAAGACAGCTTTACCAGACTGACCTCAAGTACATGTTCAATCTTTTGTTTTTTGCCGCTCCAGACGTATTTGTAGTGTCCGGCCTGAACAGGGATGCTGACAGCCTTAGGCTTAAAGGCAGCAATACATTGCCCGCCTGGGTGCCGAACACTGTTGTATACCAAGCCATTGCTGCCTGAAGCACGCAATGTTTTTGCGAAATGTTGTGGCGCTGCATAATCATGGCTGTTATGTAGAGCGCCAAATTCAGGGCCGCGGATATCGTGCAGGGGCAAAACGACTGTATTGATATAACAGCGCATCGTCAGTTCGGTATCAGGCTCACGGGTTGCGGCTAAAAATTGCTCCCGATGATAGATAGTTTCTGCAAAGGCTGTGGCTAAGCTATTTGCAGCGTAGTACACCCCATATGCTGTGCCATCGCTGAATCGGGTTGCGGTTCTGATATGAGTAAAAGCGGCCATCACAGGAGAGCTGCCTGGGCCGGAAATTCTATCTTCTAAAGACACCAGCGCCAAATCACCTGCTTGCTGACGCAGCCTGTCGTTGGTAAGCGATTCCAGCGCAAATACGATGTCCAGCTCTGCCGGGCTCGCGACCTCTTCAAATAAATTGATGGGCGGGAAGTGACTGGGAACCAGCCGGTATAACTTTTCCCAGTCAGGCAGGCAGGTATTAACCTCGTTGTGCATCAAGATACCTGCGCATATCACTCAAATGCATCACGCTGCCTTTAAGCATAAAATCCAAAGCCGTTTCGTTGTTAAAGGCCGCATTGGGTTTCTGTAGCCAGGCGTCGGCTTGCTCGCGGCTGGCAAATAAAATACCCAGAGCTTTGTAAATCCCCATGACGTAGGAGATCCGTTCCAATGTGTCGGGCGACAAACTGGCTATTTTGCCTTTCTTCCAGTTATAAAAGGTGGATTCAGCAGGTTTGCCCAGTAACACCATTTGGTCTTTGGCTTTCACCTGCCATGCATTCATGATGTTAAAAAACACGCTAAGCGCAACCTGAGCCGTTTTCTCTGGATCTTGTTGTAATACCGCCTGTGTATTTGCCGACATCATGGCTCTCCGCTATTTCTTTGGTAAAAGAATACTTCATAATTGGAGTTTATTCAATTTTTACTATTATTTTGCAGTGGTTTGGGGCCTGGAACTGAGCTGTCTGGGGGCTATTTTCAGAAAAGTCAGGCTTTGGCAACTTTAGGACGTAAATCATCGACCAGGCGTTTTCTGCTGCTACGCTGGTACTCAGCAGGTGAAAAAGGCATGCTCGAGATAGCGTAGTCGTCAATCAGTTGTAGAAGCTCACTGTTGCTGATGCCTGCTGGTGAGGGATTACTGCCGTTTTCTGTTAGCTCTGTCAGTTTATGCTGCAGTACTTCCTTTTGGGCTATGTTGGTTCCGCTGGAAGGATCGGCAATACAAAGGCCAAAAGTGCCATTCAAAAAGTAGGGCAGGAAATCCTGGATCTTTTTTTCAATCATTTCAGGCTCTTTGAAGTAGTCCCGCAAGCCAAGCTCCAGCTCATGGCTTAATACTGAGAACACTGCATCACGCTCTTGGCCTGCCGCGGCTTGATCTGCAATTTTGACCCATCTGCTGCATTCGGGACGAAAGTAATCGCCATAAATAGATTCTTCAGTTTCAATAACCCCAAAAACTGCGGAACTTATAGTGTTTCCATCGCAAACGTACGTAGGTTGTGGCACCGCTTTGGCCGCAATAAGCTGATCCAGACGCTCGACTGTGATGCCCAAAAGCGAAACGAAGGTTGGCTTATCAACGAAGTGTTTTTGCAAATAAGTTTTTAACAACACAGGTTACTCCAAACTATGGGGATGAGGTTTTCGCCACACATTCTGGCTGTGGTGTTCTGCAAAAATTACGAGGTTTCATATGAGATTAGATGCATAGATTCGCCAAAATCCGCATCAATAGTACTGCGGTGTTTAGTAATTTGAAACTTAAGATTTGCTTCAAAAAATCTGGGGGCAAGACGCAAGACTTGACCCCCGTTTCCATTGCGCCAAGGATTAGAGACAGATTCACTTACTGGGGGCTTATGTCAAGCGGCCCCTTGCGCCTTAGCATCTTCATGATACGCTTTAAATGCTAAGTACGATTTACTATTGCCATATGAGCTATATGGTAGCTTTAGGTTTTTGATGTTAACCAATCCTCCTGCGACAAAACCATCTTCATCAAACACCAGATCTTCAAAGAATTTGCATTCACTTAACACATGGTATGGAACAGATTTGTAATGACTGCAGATAACGCACAGAAAAATTAATAAATCATGAGGGATTTTTCTTTTAAACTGAGCGCAATAGAAGTCACTAAAATCTTTACCTTCCGCGGCCAACCATCTTAACTGGTAAATTGCATGTAGCGAATATTTCAAAGAGTAAATAAGTTTCTCAAATAATACGTAGTTTTCTATAATAAGCCTCGTAAGCGCCGAGTCGTCTTGTGTGTCACAAAAAACATATTTATCAAGTGTAGAAGTAACACTCTCTCCATAAATAATAACAGCCTCCCTATGTTCACTTCGTCCCACATAGTCACATGATACACTTCCACTTTTATTTTTAAAAAAATCTCCAAAAAGACCTAAGTCGATACTCGACAATGCAGGGGATTGAGCAACTATATCCTTATATATTGGATACCCATTTGAATACTGCAATCGTTTTTCCATGTCAGGAAAGTAATATTTCACTGTAAATCTACATCCTTGCAAAACCTTTAAATCATTCTCAAATTGATCAAGGGCTTTTAAAAATAACTGCTCGAAATTTTGTAGCTTAGATAAAAGAAGCTGAGATTCATTGGCTTCGCTCAATTTCTCATTTGCTTTGGATGTTTTCGCAAGCTCGTCCCTTGTAAGCCTTAGCTCTTCGGACTGAATGCGAATGGTATAGAGCAGAGCCATGAAAGAACAAAACGCCAAGAAAGGGTTGAGCATTCCGCCAAAAAAATCTCCAGCTTGTCCCCAGACAGCAGGATCAGTTGATAAACCTTCTCCGATATGAGACGAATAAAACATCGCTAGGTAAGCAAATACGGAATAAACAGACGATGCAACAATTACGTACAACCACAGCCAGGCAAAACTTTTACCTATGACTTTAAATACTGTATTAATATCTTTCGTTTTTCTGACTTCTTCATGTATTCTTTTAAAATACCTATATCCCCAGAACACAGTCAAAGTAATAAACAGAACTACAAAAACTGTGTCATAAAAGCTTAAATGCTGTTTGTTGCTTAGAACAAACCTACAAAAGTCATTATTAATACCTTCGCATGATGAAATAATCATTGATCCTCATTCACCTTCTAAATACCCCGCGGCCTGAACAAACCAGCCTCGGTAACAGCACAGCCTTCGGATGAGGACTGAAGCAACAAATTTACTGAACATAAGCATCTTTTACAGAGTCAAAAAATTGATTCAGAGAGCTACTACCGAAAGTAGAGTTCAGAATGACTATTAATTTTTCTTCAGTGATTCTCGATTGAAGCCACAATATACCTACAGCAGTTTTAAGTTCATTTTTATAGAATGCAACTTCATCAATAAACCCGATTACTACAAGTTGGCGCAAAAGAAGTTCAGAACTATAAACTAGTTCGACGAGTTCGTTTATTCTCGATCCGAGAGAAGGTGTAACGTTTCCCAACTGAACAAACTCATGAGACAGAAAATTTATATACTGTTGTCGTTTTTCCAAACTATCATTTTCATTAATTGAGGAATAACCTTTAATTACAGCGTGCAATAGTCCCAAAAGAGAACTTTTTGGATAGGTTAGCTGATGAGACACGACTATAAAAGGGTCTGAAATAATCCTTCTAGCAAGTTCTATCTTGCCATTCAGTTGTGTAGAAATAGATTGGTATTTAATCAGTCTTGCCTGAGAGTCTACATTCTCTTTTTGCTGCTTAAGATTTTGCTCTTCAAGTAAAGCAGTGCGTTCAGCAGCAGAAGCAGAGCGAGCCATTTCCTCTCTCGACAGGCACATCTCATCTCTCGTTTGAGACATTTCTGCTGATTGTAACTTTATCGTGTACAGCAGAGCCATAAACGATGCGAATGCCAGTACTGGATTCAGCATCCCGCCAAAGAAATCCCCTACCTGCCCCCATTTTTCAACTGATGTAGCAAAAGGATATTTGGAAAACATCTCCAAAAACGCACTGATAACATAAAGAACAAAGACTGCCAGAATTGCAAGTAATATAGCTAAAGGTGTACTAACTGGAAACCATTCTTTATTTCGAAAAATTAAGATTAGCAACATGACCAATACGAACAAAACTGTAACAACTGCGCTAAACCAGTCAACAGGTAGTTTCTGCAAAATCTCTAACACATAATATCCCTCAAATGACCCAACCGCCTCAACAAACTCAGCCTCACTAACAGCCAAATCTTCAGACAGCAGATACTGTGTAATTTGCTTCAAAGTATGCAGCTTCTCAGCGTAATGAAACTCTGATTCAGCAGCGACATTGCTCTGGTGTCTCGAATGTGTGCAGCAGCCTCTTCCTGGTGCATGCAGAGTAACCTGGTACCAATGCTGAATCGTGGAACTGAGAGGAGTACGTGAATGGATTGGTCCATAGCGGTGGCTTTCTCGTCCTTGAGTTAGCTCTTAGGATGGACCGGATTTAGTGAATAAACAATACTATCTGTGTAATTTATAGCTCCAATAAAAGCCTGTTGCCGTTCCTATAAAGTAAAATAATGAATTTAAAAACTTAGAAATGCTAACAATAGGACCATCTTTTTTCACGCTTTCGCGCACAACTGACATATCTAACCAGTCGCCAATAAACAAGAGGAAGAATACAAAAGCTACCACTCCATCAATTACGCCAATTATATCTGTGTCCATCCAGTCAAAAAGGTAGGACAAAGCGTAATAAGAGCCGAAGTAACATAGGGCGCCAAGACAGCCGCCACCAGACAACAATCCTAAAAGATTTACAAAAACCTGAGACAAACTCTCTGCAACCATACTTTAAACGACCATCTTTGGAACATTTTTGGGGGCAGGTCTCGCAGCGTGCCCTACAAGCTTTCCTGATTTAGTTTCTGTGAGTTTAAGAATAAACTCAAATAAGAAAATTCATAGTAAAAACAAGCAATTAAGGAAGATGACATAAATCTAAATATGAATGAAACCAAAAACCGGACTAAAAAGTCCGGTTTTCAAAGATAACGTAAAACCTAAGCGTTAAACGTTAAACAAGAAATGCATTACGTCGCCGTCTTTACAGACGTAGGTTTTACCTTCAACACGCAGTTTGCCTGCTTCTTTGGCACCGGCTTCACCTTTGCAGGCGATAAAGTCGTCGTATGACACCACTTGAGCGCGGATAAAGCCACGTTCGAAGTCGGTGTGAATAACGCCTGCTGCTTGTGGTGCTGTTGCGCCAACTGGAATAGTCCAGGCGCGAACTTCTTTTACACCAGCAGTGAAGTAGGTGTGCAGGTTTAGCAGTGAATAACCGCCACGGATCACGCGGTTTAAGCCTGGTTCTTCTAAGCCCATAGACTCTAAGAATTCTGCTTTTTCGCTATCTTCCAGCTCAGCAATTTCAGATTCAATAGCAGCACAGATAGACACCACAATAGCGCCTTCTTTGGCAGCTATGGCTTTGACTACGTCTAAGTGTGGGTTATTTTCAAAACCATCTTCCAGTACGTTAGCGATGTACATAGTAGGTTTGATGGTCAGGAAGTTCATGTACGACACCAGAGCTTTTTCGTCGTCGCTTAATTCCAGCTGACGTAAAGTTAAGCCTGATTCTAAGTGTTTTTTCACTTTTTCCAGCACTTCCATTTCAGCTTTAGCGTCTTTATCACCAGCTTTGGCTTTTTTGCTAACACGGAAAATAGCTTTGTCGGCGCTGTCCATATCGGACAATACCAATTCCATATTGATGGTATCGATATCGTCAGCCGGATCAATTTTTCCTGCAACGTGGATAATGTTTTCATCATCAAAACAACGTACTACGTGACCAATGGCGTCTGTTTCACGGATGTTGGCCAGGAATTTATTACCTAAACCTTCACCTTTAGAAGCACCTTTTACCAGGCCAGCTATATCGACGAATTCCATAGTCGTTGGCAGGATACGTTGTGGTTTTACAATGTCGGCCAGTTGCTGCAAACGCAAATCAGGCACAGGCACCACACCGGTATTTGGTTCGATAGTACAAAACGGGAAGTTAGCCGCTTCAATACCAGCTTTTGTCAGTGCGTTGAACAGAGTAGATTTACCTACGTTTGGTAAACCAACGATGCCACATTTAAAACCCATGGGTGTATCCTTTGTGCTTAGACGGCAAAGCCGTGCTGTTTGCGAACCGGACGCGCTTAAACTTTGGCTTAAGCCGCGCTAAAACTATGTAACCTGTGCTGCGCTTTAATTAAGCCATCGCTTAACCAGAGTTCAAAACAACGCATCGACTCATCCAGAGCTTCGTCGATCAGCTTCTGTTCGGATTGCGGTGCTTTGCCCAGCACATAACCTGTGACTAAATCTTTGTGGCCAGGATGACCAATACCCAGTCGCAGGCGATAAAAATTGGCATTATTGCCGAGTTTACTGGTGATGTCTTTTAAACCATTGTGACCGGCATGGCCGCCACCCAGTTTAAATTTAGCTACGCCGGGCGCTATCGCCATTTCGTCGTGAGCCACCAGAATATTTTCGGGTAAAAGTTTATAGAACTGCGCCATAGCTGCAACGGCTTTGCCACTTAAATTCATGTACGTAGTGGGAACCAGCAATTTATATTCCTGACCTTGGGTGACAAATTTACCAGTCAGGCCAAAAAATTTACTGTCAGGACGAAGAGAAACGTTATAGCGGCGGGCAAGTTGTTCTACAAACCATTGACCTGCGTTGTGGCGGGTCTGGCTGTATTCTGGGCCTGGATTACCCAGGCCCACAATTAACTGAATTGCTTCAGTCATTACTCAGCTGTGTCTTCGTCTGCTTTGCCAGCAGGCTTGTTCACAGTAACAACGGCTTGGTCATGACCAGCGCCTTTGGCTAACTCAGTGATAGTTACGCCAGCAGGAACTTTAATGTCTGACAGGTGCAGTGTTACACCTACTTCAACGTTGGCTAAATCCACTTCAATGAATTCTGGCAGGTTCTGTGGTAACACAGTGATAGCCAGTTCGTTGATGTGGTGAGCAACTACACCACCTTTCTTAGTTGCAGCAGCTTCGTTGATGAAGTGTACTGGAACTACAGTGTGTAACTCGTGGCCAGCTTCTACGCGTTGGAAGTCAACGTGCATAACTTTTGGCTTGAACGGGTGACGTTGCATAGCTTTAACGATAGTTTTTACTTCTTCACCGCCAACAACGATAGTCAGGATGTGAGTGTAGAAACCTTCGTTAGCCTGAGCTTGTAACAATTTAGAGTGATCTAAAGTGATAGACAGAGCTTCTTTGTGACCACCGTAAATGATAGCTGGTACTTTGTCTGCGTGACGTAGGCGGCGGCTCGCACCTTTCCCTAAATCAGAGCGGACTTCTGCATTTAACGTGTAAATGGCGTTTGACATGGTATTCTCCAAAAATTAATAGACCCTGAGTTCCGCGACCTGACCCCAGGAAGAAGCCTTTTTACCCGGCGAAGTTAAATTCAGCCGACGCAAAAAAGCGCGCTATGGTATCACTGGAGCCTTAAGGCTGCAAATGAAAGCTACAAAAAGGCAAGTATAAAAAAAGGCACCGCAGAGGTGCCTTCCTTCATCTTCCACTCGATATTAATCAAACATTGAAGAGATAGATTCTTCGTTGCTGATACGACGGATACATTCGGCCAGCATATCGCTTAAGGTCAGCTGTTTTACTTTGCTGACTGCGCGCATTTCTGCACTCAGCGGAATAGTGTCGGTGATGATCAGCTCGTCGATCACTGAGTTTCTGATGTTCTCAGCGGCGTTGCCAGAGAAAATCGGGTGAGTAGCGTAAGCAAATACACGTTTGGCGCCTTGTTCTTTTAAGGCTTCAGCGGCTTTGCATAACGTACCGCCTGTATCAATCATGTCATCGACAATAATACAGTCGCGATCTTTTACATCACCAATGATATGCATCACCTGAGACACGTTGGCCTTAGGACGACGTTTATCGATAATGGCTAAGTCAGCATCGTTCAACAGTTTGGCGATAGCACGGGCACGCACTACACCACCGATATCCGGAGATACCACTACTGGTGCAACGAATTCACGTTTGCGCATATCTTCCAGCAACACCGGGCTACCAAAGACGTTATCAACAGGAACGTCGAAGAAACCCTGAATTTGCTCAGCGTGTAAGTCCACCGTTAATACACGGTCCACACCTACGCTAGATAAAAAGTCGGCCACTACTTTGGCAGTGATAGGCACACGGGCAGAACGCACGCGTCTGTCCTGACGGGCATAACCAAAGTAAGGGATAACAGCAGTAATACGACCGGCAGAGGCGCGGCGTAAGGCGTCTACCATAACAATGAGTTCCATCAGGTTGTCATTGGTTGGTGCACAGGTAGACTGGATAATAAAAACGTCAGATCCCCTGACGTTTTCATTGATTTGTACACAGACTTCACCGTCACTAAAACGGCCGACTTCGGCATCGCCCAGCTTGATATATAAACGGCTGGCTATCTTCTTGGCGAGTTCTGGTATGGCGTTACCAGCGAAAATCTTCATGTCGGGCACGGTAGGATCCTCAG
Organism: Rheinheimera sp. MM224; assembly: GCF_947090785.1. Lineage (NCBI taxonomy): Bacteria > Pseudomonadati > Pseudomonadota > Gammaproteobacteria > Chromatiales > Chromatiaceae > Rheinheimera > Rheinheimera sp. MM224. The sequence goes on along the minus strand of NZ_OX352320.1, from coordinate 3,456,797 downwards.
GGCAGTTTGTGAGTCCGGTTAATAATGCAGCAGGCTTTTTGTGTCGCCTGCTGTGCGTCATACGGCTTGTTCCAATTCAGTCAGGACAGCAGACTGATTGACCCCTTTAGCAACAAAACCACGCCATGGTGACGGCAGTTTTGCAAGGGTTTGACGGGCACTTAATTCATCCTGGAACTCGGCAAACACACTGGCACCGGTACCTGTCATTCGGGACGGCGCGTATTCTATCAACCAGTTCAGTACCATTGCAACCTCGGGGTAGAGCCGTTTCACCAGAGTTTCGCAGTCATTTTGCCACTGTGAGTCTAGTAGATCTTTCACTGACATGACGGGCGTATTGCGTATTAAATCAGGGTTGCCGAACACTTCAGCCGTGCTGACATGCACATCTGGCGTCACAATCAGGTAATATTTTTGCGGCAAACTAATGGGTTGTAATTTTTCTCCAACCCCTTCAGCAAAGGCTGTTTTTCCGAATACAAATACAGGAACGTCTGCACCTAGCTTTAAGCCGAGTTCACAAAGCTGCGCGTTTGATAGCTTTAATTGCCATAACTGGTTCAAAGCCAGCAGTGTGGTCGCCGCATCGGACGAGCCGCCACCTAAGCCGCCACCCATAGGCACTTGTTTATCCAGATAAATCCGCACGCCTGCGTTTTCTGCGGCGAAAGGCTGTAATAACTTAGCCGCCCGAACCACCAGATTGCTGTCGTTTTCTATGCTTTTATCTGAACAACTAAAGTGGATTTCACCATCCCTGGTGAGTGTGAAACTAAGCTGGTCACCACAATCAAGCATTTGAAACAAGGTTTGCAGATTATGATAACCATCGGCCCTGCGGCCTGTGATATGTAAAAATAAATTCAGTTTGGCCGGAGCTGACAAGGTTAAAGTTGCCATTTACGCACCACCAGCTTAATACGGCTGCCATCGGCCTTAGAATCCAGCTGAATACGTTTTGGCAAAGCTAAGGCATCAGGGAAAAACTCGCTGTAACTGACTTGCCAGTCACGCTGCTGGCTGTCTTTCAGGGTAAAACTGGTTAAACGGCCTTGCGCATCCCATTGATGATTAAAGCTTTCCGGGCTTGCCACACCTTTGAGCCACAATGGCATTTCTTCAATAGGTAAACTCCAGCCGGATAAATAATCCAATAGGGCACTGGCAGACTGGGCTTTATGAGTTTCACCATCTGCTTTGACAGTGGCGCCCAAAGCGTCGGTTTCCAGTTCAAAAATGCTGATGCCAACAAAGTTGGTCATACTGGCCTGAAAATAAGGGCCTTGTTGTTGCCAGTTTAAACTGCCGCTGACGCTCTCCTGAGGCGCTTTTACACCTAAGGCTCCGGTCAGTGTAAACTCCTGCAATTGCTCTAATTGCAGTTGTCGTTGTTGGGCTGATAGGGGAATAACTGGTTTTAGCTGGCTGCTGTTGCTGGCACAACCTGTCAAAATCAGACTGAAAACTACAAAACAACCAGTTTTTATCGCTGCAAACACACTAATTCCTTCTCTACGCTTTTTTTAGTTTGGGCTTTTTCGTACAATTCGCCCTCTTTTGACTAACGCCGGTTTTTTCGAAACGGGCCAAACAGGTGAATGACCATTTTTGCTTTAGGTATTAATCATAAAACTGCACCTGTCTCCTTACGCGAGCAGGTCGCTTTTGCGCCTGAACAAATTTTGGACGCCTTACGGGATCTGACGACGACGACCCAGGTGTCTGACGCTGTGATTTTGTCCACCTGTAACAGAACTGAGCTGTATTTTAGCGGTAGCCCTGAACAATCGAAACAAGTAATTGACTGGCTGAGCAAATTTCATCAGCTGGACTTAGCCGAATTACAGCATCATTTATACCTGCATCAGGATCAGCAGGCCAGCAGTCATTTAATGCGTGTGGCCTGTGGCCTGGATTCTTTAGTGCTGGGCGAGCCGCAAATTTTGGGGCAAGTGAAGCAGGCCTATAGCCATTCGCGTCAGGCCGGTACTATTAATCCGGCTTTTGAACGTTTGTTTCAAAAGACCTTTTCAGTGGCCAAGCAGGTTCGTACTGAAACGGACATTGGTGCCAGTGCAGTATCAGTGGCTTTTGCTGCGGTAAGCCTGGCCCGACAAATCTTTGGTCAGCTCGGCAAAGTGAAAGTGCTGCTGATTGGCGCCGGTGAGACCATAGAGCTGGTGGCCAAACATTTACTGGAGCAGGGCGCGGAAAAAATTACTGTTGCCAACCGCTCTTATGACAAAGCTGCGGCTTTAGCCAGCCAGTTTAATGGTGAAGCAGTGAGTCTGGCGCAAGTGCCACAAGCTTTAGCCAATGCCGATGTCGTTATTAGTTCTACAGCCAGTACCTTGCCTATTGTCGGTAAAGGTATGGTGGAACAGGCGCTGAAAAAACGCCGCCATAAGCCTATGTTTTTTGTCGATTTAGCTGTGCCACGTGATATTGAAGAGCAAGTGGCAGAGCTGGAAGACGCCTATTTGTATACAGTGGATGACTTGCAATCCATAGTGCTGCAAAACCTGCAGAACCGTCAGGAAGCAGCGGCTGAAGCCGAGCAAATGATTTTGCAGGGCGTCAATGAGTTCAATTCGTGGCTGAGTTTGCATGGCCAGCTGGACGTAGTGCGCGATTATCGCGACAAAGGCGAAGCCATACGTGACGAATTGCTGGCCAAAGCGGGCAAACAAATTGCAGCAGGGCAGGACCCTGAAAAAGTATTAGCTGAACTTGCGACTAAACTCAGCAACAGGTTGATGCATACACCAACCAAAGCGCTGAGGCAGTTACTGCAGGATGAGCAACCTCAACAACAATCTTTGATCAACACTTTGTTAGATCTGTAATCAGGTAAATAGAAACAACATGAAAGAATCGGTGTACCGCAAACTCGAAGCTCTGGTCGAACGTTATGAAGAAGTTCAGGCGTTATTAAGTGACGCTGGCGTAATTTCTGACCAAAGTCGTTTTCGCGAGTTGTCAAAAGAGTACAGCCAACTGGAAGAACTGAGCCATGCTTTTGGTTTGTATCGTCAGGCGCAGGATGATTTAGCCAGCGCTGAAGAGATGATGAAAGACTCAGATCCGGATATGCGTGATATGGCGCAGGACGAATACAAAGCGGCCAAAGAGCGGATTGAACAGCTGGATCAGGACTTACAAATTCTGTTGTTACCTAAAGATCCCAACGACAGCAACAGCTGCTTCCTTGAAATTCGTGCCGGCGCTGGTGGTGATGAAGCCGCTATTTTTGCCGGTGACGTGTTCCGTATGTACAGCCGTTTTTGTGAACGCAAACGCTGGAAAGTTGAAATTGTTAGCTGCAACGACGGCGAACACGGTGGCTATAAAGAAGTGATCGCCAGCATTCAGGGCGAAGGCGCTTACGGTATTTTGAAATTTGAATCCGGTGGTCACCGCGTACAACGTGTACCAGCCACTGAATCTCAGGGCAGGGTGCATACTTCTGCTTGTACTGTGGCCATCATGCCGGAAGTACCAGAAAGCGAAGCTATCGAAATTAACCCTGCTGACTTAAAAGTAGATACCTACCGCGCCTCTGGTGCCGGTGGTCAGCACGTAAACAGAACAGACTCTGCCATTCGTATCACTCACTTACCGACTGGTATAGTGGTGGAATGTCAGGATGAGCGTTCGCAGCATAAAAACCGCGCCCGTGCTATGAGCGTGTTGCAGTCGCGTATTCAGGCTGCTGAAGATGAGAAACGCCGTTTAGTGGAAGAATCACACCGCCGTTCTTTAGTCGGCAGTGGTGATCGTTCAGAACGTATCCGTACTTACAACTTCCCACAAGGCCGCTTAACGGATCACCGTATCAACCTGACCATTTATCGTTTATTAGATGTGATGGAAGGGGACTTAGATTTAGTAATTGGCCCACTAAGCCATGAACACCAGGCCGACTTGTTAGCTGCTTTGGCTGATGAAAATCGTTAATACTGCTATTGGTAATACGCCAACTTTAACGCAGTGGCTGCAACACGCCACTGCGTTACTTACTCCCTTGCTTGAAACCGGCCCTGTTCCTGCGGATGCAAAACAGGAAGCACGGCGTATTCTGCTGGAAGTGCTGGATATTAACGCCACTACGTTGATGTTGTATCCAGAGCGCGAGCTTACCCAAGCTCAGTTGCTGTTAGTAGAACCTGTGCTGACACGGCGCCTGACCGGCGAGCCTTTGGCGCATATTTTGGGCTATTGGTATTTCTGGGATTTTAAACTCGCTGTAGCCCTTTGCACTTTAATACCAAGACCAGATACCGAACTGTTAGTCGAACAGTCTTTAGCTTTGCCCTTGCCTGCGAAAGCTAAAGTGCTGGATTTAGGCACTGGCACAGGAGCTATAGCTTTGGCTTTAGCCAAAGAAAAGCCAAACTGGACTGTGACTGGGGTTGATTTACACCCAGATGCTGTAGAACTGGCAAAGCAAAATGTTGAACTGCTGGCCTTAGCTAATTGCCACATCAAACAAAGCAGCTGGTTTGAAGCGTTACAAGCGCAGCAGTTTGATTTAATCGTCAGCAACCCACCTTATATAGATGCAGAAGATCCGCATTTAGCCTTGGGCGATGTACGCTTTGAACCCGACTCGGCTTTAGTAGCACCAGAGCAAGGCCTGGCTGATATCCGCCATATTTGCACCCAAGCCCCACAGTTCTTAACGCCATCCGGCTGGTTATGGCTGGAACACGGCTACCAGCAAAGCGACGCCGTAAAGCAGATTTTAACCAACGCAGGTTTTACTTCTGTGCAATCGGTAAAAGACTACGGCGACCAGTGGCGTATTAGCGGTGGGCAACTTCCCGCTTAAGTTTTGTTTTTCCTTGAATTACTTCTCCTGAAATCTGTTGTAGGGGCACGGTCTATCCGTGCCCGTCTAATGTTTGCGCCGTTATCTAATCACGTTTATTTATAAGTTGCCGAATAAGGAAAGCTAAGATAATTTAAGGACTTAATACTGTCATGACAGAAAATGACAGGCGCTGCAAAGGAAATAACGTGCCAGCTTCCTATACAAATAGTAGGAGGTGCAATCGTTTAAATAATGGAGAATTTATGAAAATTTCAGGATTAACTTCTATAGCGTTGTGTCTGTCTTTGACTGGGTGTTCAGCTGCATTGGTTCCTTCAACTTCAGAGCCAAGACAAAAGATTGAGCAGGCCTATGAGCTAATCAGTGCGGGCAGGGCTATACCAGCAGAAAAGTTAGCATTAGAAGCTGTGAATATGTATCTGAAAGAATCAAATTTTATCGGGGCCGGCAATGCGGAAACAGTGTTGGGTGTGCTCTATTCAAGTTCTGCTTATCATACAGCTGAAGCGCATTATCGTGAATTAGGTACTTTCGATCCTACGCCCGAAAAATCAAAGCAAAGCTTTATGAAAGCCGTCGACTTCTATAAAAAAGGTGGAGAGTATTGGGGGGCGGCAAATGCGTTGATTGGTGTTGGTGATGCGTTTTCAAAGCAAGGTGATAATGCCAACGCTTGTTTAAGCTATCGTGAAGCTTTGCAGACTTACCTGGACCCCAACGCAATATTTACCGGAACTGCTTTTACCTGGAACCCTAAATACCCTTCGTACCAAGCCATGCTTGAAGCAATTATTCAAAATACTTGCAAAGCAACGACATAAGTAGCAGGTTTACCTAAATTTGTCGGATTAAGCGCAAAGATATTTTATCAGTGGTTGAAGTGGGAGCGGTTCGTTGATGTGGAGCTTTATCTTATTGAGCAAACAGCGGGCAAGAGTCGTTGCTCCTGGCCAGTCACTGATTTGGATGCTCAGTGAAACCTGAAATCCAGCAGAAATTCTCCAGCTATCCGTTAGCGGCGCAAAAGCAGCTTGAAGAGGTGCGTCGACTTATCTTTGCTGTTGCAGAGGAAAATGCGCTAGGGGCAGTGGAAGAAACTCTGAAGTGGGGGGAAGCCAGCTATCTGGTTAAAGGTGGTAGTGCGATTCGAATCGACTGGAAGCCAAAAGATCCTGATGTTATTAAGGTTTACTTTCATTGCCAGACCAGCCTGATCGAAACTTTCAGGGAGATATATCGGCAGGAATTCGACTATCAAGGCAAAAGAGCCATCGTTATTCCTTTAAACGCCTCTGCTGAAAGCGGGCCATTAAAACACTGCCTGCAACTAGCACTGAAATACCATAGCCTGAAACATCTTCCTTTACTCGGAGTTTGAGCAGGGCACTTTGCCTGCTGCTTTCCATGAAGGTTACACCTGGTAACCTGTGATAATAAAAACAACAACTGACAAGGATTTAACAATGAAATCACTTAACCCTCTGCCTCTGTTGTTATGGACACTGCGGGTATTTTGCTTGGCAAGCAGCCTTTTTTGTCTGCCTGCAGCCGCCGCACCAGCCCAGCCTGAACTTTATGTTAAAACCTACGGCAACCCGGCCAAACCAGCGCTGCTGTATATTCATGGTGGCCCCAGAGGCAACTCCACTTTGTTTGAAGGCACCACAGCTCAGGCCCTGGCAGACAGAGGCTTTTATGTCATTGTCTATGATCGACGGGGCGAAGGACGCTCAGCTGACTCTGGGGCAACCTTCACTTTTGACGAAGCATTTACCGACCTGAACGTGCTTTTAAGCAGCCTTAAGCTGCATAAAGTGAACCTGCTTGGTCATAGTTTTGGCGGTATAGTGGCAAGCTTGTACAGTGAAAAACACCCGGAAAAAGTACAAAGTTTGTTTCTGATTGGGGCTTTGGTCAATCAACAGCAAAGTTATGATCATATTTTGCAAACTGCGGTAGCTTCTGACAGCTTGCCGACCAAACCGACTATAGTGCAGCAAGTGCAGGCTATTCAGGCGCTGGACAAAAACTCTTTTCAATACCGTGGCTTAACTTATCAACTGGCTGCTGAATTAGGTTACTTTCGTATGCCAACCCCCACGGCTGTATATAGGCAGTTAACGGCGCAGTATCAGAACAGTACAGCGGGCAAAAACAACATTCGTAATGACCAGGCTCCAGTTAAATTTTATCAAAACGAAGAGCGGGTGAATATCGACACCACCCCGGCCTTGAAGCGGATAAAAACCAGCGGCATCGGATTGTATGCTCTGTATGGCAAGCAGGATGGCATTTTCTCAGAGGCTCAGTTATTAGAGTTACAACAACTGACGGGGCCTACTAAGTTCGCCTTCATCGACAATTGCTCCCATTACCCTTTTGTTGATCAGCAGCAGGCCTTTTTAGATCAGATCGAAAACTGGATGGCTGACAGTGTAGGCAAGTAACCTGCGTTTGTGTTGCACCTGCGGGGCTTGCAGTTTGCTCCTGGCAGAGCGCAACTTTAACCGCTATGGCATATCAATAATCTGACCTTGCAGCATGATAGTACGAACTAAACCAAATGCTGTATCTTCAAGTACTCGCTGATACCGATTCCAAAATATTTATATTTTCAACGACTTTGCTTTGACCCATCTCTATTTAGCGCATATAAATAAACACAAAGCGATAAAAACGCGACAAGCTAAAGGAGTGCTGTATGGCAAATGATTTTTTATTTGCTGAGGAACCCGAGGAAGTAGTGCATATTTCCCGTGGCAGTTGGAAAGTATTGATAGTGGACGATGAGCCAGAGGTTCATGCTGTTACTAAACTGGCATTAAGTGACTTTTCTTTTCAGGGTAAACACCTCGAATTTATCAGCGCCTACTCAGGCCGTGAAGCCAAAGAGATGCTGGCCAAGCATACAGATGCGGCCATAGTGCTTTTGGATGTGGTGATGGAAAGCGATGATGCAGGTTTACTGGTGGCCCGTTACATCCGCGAAGACCTGCATAATCATTATGTGCGCATTATTTTACGTACCGGCCAGCCGGGCCAGGCGCCTGAGCGTCAGGTGATCGTTAATTACGATATCAACGACTACAAATCCAAAACTGAGCTGACGGCGCAAAAACTCTTTACTGTGGTGATGTCGAGCTTACGCTCTTACCGCGATATTCTGGCTATTGATCATAGTCGTCAGGGCCTTGAGAAAATTATTACCGCCTCTGCTGATTTGTTTTCGGCCCACTCGATGGAACAGTTTATTGATGGTGTTTTGCAGCAATTGACGTCTATTTTAGGCTGTAATGACAATGCCTTGCTGGTGACCTCATCACTGGTGGCTGGCAATATCAACGAAGATGCTGACCCCGAACGTTTAGTGGTGTTTGCCGGTTTAGGCCAGTTTGAGAAGCAGGAAGGCAAACAAATCAGTGAAGTGCTGGAACCGGCTTTACTGGATGCTTTTCATCAGGCATTAAATAGCCGCAGTATTGTGTATCGCGACAATTATCTGGTGGCCTATTGCACCAGTAAATTTACTTCTGGCTCTTTATTGTATGTGTCAGGTTTGCCAAACCAGATGACAGACACACAAAAGCGTTTAATTGAACTGTTCTCACAAAATGTGCAAATTGCCTATGAAAACGTGCAACTGCAAAGTGAAATTGAAGATACGCAGCGTGAAATTGTCTATCGCTTAAGTGAAGCGGTTGAGCATCGCTCTATCGAAACTGGCAATCATGTCAAACGGGTGGCTTTTATTTGTTACGATCTGGCCAAAGCTTATGGCATGCCGGAAGAAGAAGCTGAAAAGCTGATGTTTGCGTCGCCTTTACATGATGTCGGTAAAGTCGGCATACCGGACGGCATACTGAATAAACCCATGAAGCTGCATGGCCAGGAATGGGAAGTGATGAAAACTCACTCCAGCATAGGTTATGAAATTTTAAAGAACTCCAAACGTACCATTATTCAGGCCGGCGCTGTGATAGCGCAGGACCATCACGAAAAATGGGATGGTTCAGGTTATCCCAGTGGAAAAAAAGGCGAAGAAATCCATATTTATGGCCGTATTGCTGCGTTAGCGGATGTTTATGATGCATTGCGACACAGACGCTGTTATAAATCGGCCTGGACCTTAGATCAGGTGCTGGAAAAGATCCGCAGTGAGTCGGGCAAACATTTTGACCCTAAACTGGTTGAAATTTTTATAAGCCGGGTCGACAAACTGGAAGCAATACTGCAAAAATACCCGGATGAAGATTGAGTTATTCTCATCGGCGAACCAGGCCACCTGCGGGTGGCTTTGTTATTCTGCAGACGTTAAATCATTTTTAAGGACTATTTTTTATGTATATGGCATTAAAACATTCTCATATGTTGTTTATCGCGCTCAGTGTGTCTTTTTTGGCTGTGCGGTTTTTATTGAGTTTAAAATCTTCAGCTTTGCTGCAAAAAAAGTTCTTTAAAATTGCACCTCATGTGGTCGATACCTTTTTATTGCTGACGGCTATAGGCCTGATGTTGACCATTCAGCAATACCCATTTCAAACACCATGGTTAACCGAAAAGCTCTTTGGTTTATTCGCTTACATTGGTTTGGCTGTGATGGCGTTAAAAGGCCGTACTTTGCTGATGCGTTGGGTTGGTTTTATTGGAGCCTTAAGCTGGCTGGCGCTGGTGGCTAAAGTTGCAATTACGAAAACCCCACTGCTTTTTGGTTAAACTAGCTGATTGCTTAGGATAACCTCAATTTTTGTTTTTATTTTTCATGGTTTTAGGTAGTACATGAAGTCTGAGTTAAAGCAGCAGGGTTCGGCCCTGCTTGAGTTATTGTTAGCTATAGAGCAGCAGTGGACGGATGCCGGAGAAATTCAGCGGGCACGAGAAAGCTGGTTTGCCATGGCACCTGCCAGCGCTGAAAAAATGCCGACTATGAATGCTCTGGCTCGTTATGTGGACAGTTTCTACCGCGACGCCTTTTTTACCCCACCTATCAAACCTTTGCTGATTGAAGAGATGCATCAGCCTACATTGCTAAGTTACGCTATTAGTCAGCGTGAAGCCGACCCCTTAGTGCTGGTATTGCTGCTGTTATGCTGGCTGCAACAAGCGGGTTTTGAGAGCGATATAGTGCGTTACAAAGGCGAATACCTGGTGCAGGTGCATTTGTCCAAAGCTGAGAAGGTGTGGGTAGACCCCTACACCGGCGCCTGGCAATGTTTGTTAAACCCTGAAAATGGTTTGGCGCTGAGTCTTACTCAGGAACTTGCGACACAAGCTGTAGATTTTGCTGGTTTTTGTGCAGGGCTTTGGCAGTTGCAAAAGCAGCTGTTGCTGGCGCTGGGCAAACGTGAACTGGCTATGGCTGTAGTGCAGCATTTGTTGGACCAAAAGCCAGGGGATCCTTATTTACATCGCGAGCGGGGCTTATTGTCTGAGTTACTGGATCATTGGTCTTTAGCAATCAGCGATTATCAGTATTTTGTTGATCAAAAACCGGATGACCCGTCGAATGATCATATGAAACAACAAATCCGTCAGCTGTCGTCCTACCCACAGTGGCTCCATTAGATGTAATATGAGCGCAAGCAACGGTATTTTGTCTGAGGAATTGAAAGTGACAAACCAACATACTATTCAGGTTGGCGCTATTGAAGTCGCCAATAACAAACCTTTTGTGCTCTTTGGTGGCATGAACGTTTTAGAGTCGCGTGATTTAGCCATGCAAGTGGCGGAATACTACGTCAAAGTGACAGAGAAGCTGGGCATTCCTTATGTCTTTAAAGCCTCTTTCGACAAAGCCAACCGCTCTTCTGTGCATTCATACCGCGGCCCTGGCATGGAAGAAGGTTTAAAAATTTTTGAAGAGATTAAAAAAACCTTTAACGTGCCGCTGATCACCGACGTGCACGAACCTTATCAGGCCGCTATTGTGGCTGAAGTAGTGGATGTGATTCAGTTGCCGGCTTTTTTAGCCCGTCAAACCGATTTAGTCATAGCTATGGCGCAAACCGGTGCTGTGATTAACGTGAAAAAACCACAGTTTTTAGCACCTCACGAAATGCGTCATATCATCACCAAGTTTCAGGAAGCGGGTAATGATAAAATTATCCTTTGCGAACGTGGCTCCAGCTTTGGTTACAACAACCTGGTGGTCGACATGCTGGGCATGGACGATATGAAGCAATACGCTCCGGTAATTTTTGATGCCACTCATGCGTTGCAGCGTCCAGGTGGCCGTGCTGATTCTGCTGATGGCCGTCGTGCTCAGGCGGCTCAATTGGCTCGTTCTGGTATGGCTTTGGGTTTAGCTGGTTTATTTATCGAAGCGCATCCAAATCCAAATGAAGCCAAATGTGACGGCCCTTGTGCTTTACCACTGAATAAACTGGAAGCCTATCTGCAGCAAATGAAAGAATTGGATCAGTTAGTCAAATCTTTTGCGCCTTTGGATACATCGGCAAATTGATGGAAAAATGCGGACAAAACTCTTAAAAAATGTCCGCTTTGTTCAAGTATTAAGCTAACGATTCAAGCAACTAAAAAATAAGTTGACTTGAATCGCCGAAATCCGTTTAATACCCCCCGTTGCCCAGATAGCTCAGTCGGTAGAGCAGCGGATTGAAAATCCGCGTGTCCGTGGTTCGATTCCGCGTCTGGGCACCATTAATTTTAGTGATGTGATTCCTTTGTAATCATGTCACCCAGTTTAGGTTGCCGCTTTAGCTCAGTTGGTAGAGCAACTGACTTGTAATCAGTAGGTCATCCGTTCGACTCGGATAAGCGGCACCATTCACGTTACGCCCAGATAGCTCAGTCGGTAGAGCAGCGGATTGAAAATCCGCGTGTCGGTGGTTCGATTCCGCCTCTGGGCACCACTATTACATCAAGCCCTGCAAGCATTTGCGGGGCTTTTTGTTTTCCAACACTGCATAACTTTTTCCAAATAAATCCGTGCTTTCCAAAAACTCTATTTTAGCGGCCTGACTTTCTGAGGCAAGCGAGTATAGAACTTTGTAGTCGTTTTATCAGATTCGTGACCCAGCAGCAACCTTGCATCAGATAAAAGACCAATATCAGACGCTGTTTTTGCCCTGATATCACGCTCCTGAAACGATTCATCAATTATTTTTTCACTCAATGCTTTTTTCATATAGGTTCGCCAAAACGAACGAAAACCGCCAGGTGTGTAAGGGGCTCCATTTCTACCGACAAAAAAATACTGCTGTTCTATGTGTTTATTGCGCAGTAATTTGAGCGAGTTAATCACATTTAGTAATTCTGGGGTCCATTCGATCAGAATGCAGGCCTTAGATGAATTGACAGTTTTGTTTGGTGTAACCAATAAACCATGTTCTGTGACCATATCAAATTTCAGCGTTAGTAAATCACTTTGCCTCAATGCAGTGAGGTATTTCAGCTCCACGTACAATTGCAACCACAACGGCAAAATTTTCTTGAATGAGGAAAATTCGCTATCTGTAATATACCTGGTTCTCGGACGTTCTTTATTGCGTTCAACATCCCGGCATGGATTTAGCTGAGCTCCTCCCCACCTGATCCCTTTAGTGTAAACATGGGATAGTAGAGCAATCTCACGATTAACGCGCACAGGGGCTGTCCTGCTGCGATAATCAATATATTTATATACATCCTGCGGTGTAAGATCGTTTGGGCTCATATTTCCCATTACAGGACGTAATTGGCGCATCGCAGTTAAATCCGATTGATAGCTGGCTGCAGATTTCTTTGGCGAAATCTCGGCCATGTAACGATCAAATAGATCCCCTAGTTTTGAAATGTTGCGTATATCTGGTAGTAGTTTGTAATACTCAACCATTGCGTCAGATAAACTGTGTCCGAGATTTATCCATTTTTTTTTATGGTCAATGAAATAGTAAGCCCCCTTTGTTAGGTACATGCCTTTTGGCAGGTTGCTATTAACTGTTCTGGGTCGTCCCATGCAAAAACTCCACATTTATTCGTTAGGTAGATTTAGTCCAACATGCTTTTTCGTGCGGGCTTTAGGAGATCTCATTAATTCATGAATTGATTCACGAATGACGATCGGCTCACCCAGGGCATTTACCGTGTAGCGAATGCCGTGTTGCCTCAAATGCTGGATCTGTAATGATTTTTTCCGGTATCCGGTCAGTGTTTTCAGCTCATCTGATGTTAGAAAAAAATCACTCATATAATTCCCGAATCTGCTCTAGTTAGCAGCAATTAACTCTTTGTTGTAATCAGTTTATGGAGCGGTGTGTTTGATTGCAAGCTGCTGAATGTAAATGAAATGTTCTGAAAAACTTAAGTAGTATTCAAAAGAATATTTTTTAGCAGGAAAAAAATTTAACATATATTCAATAAAATATATTCTCCTATTTCTTCGAGGTTAATTTGAGTTTTTAGCGGATTTAGGTTCGATAAAAGTAATGAATAAAAAATTTCTGGAAAAGTAGTTTCTCAGCTTTTACTTAAGATTGTTGCGTTTGTGTTAATTGGTGTTCGCTGCGTGCTAGCTGACAAGAAAGCCGCTATTTCTAGCGGCTTATCAGATGGAACTATATTACTTGGTTATTTTAAGTCTGCGGATAGCCAGCAGTACCAGTCCTAGCAGAGAGAACGTCCCCAGTGAACCACCACCAGATGAATCACTTTCAGTTGGTGGGGCCGTTGTTACATCGCTCACTGTGATACGAGTTGTAGTGGTAGCACCTAGAGCAGCACCACCTGTTGCATTACTCAGCACTACATCAAAGTAACGTGAACCCTGGCTGCCTGTGCGGTTCGTCATGGCGATAACTACGGTAGCCGAAGCCTGACCCGCAGGGATAGTGACGACTTGATCTACTGCTGTAAAATCGGTTCCGGCCAACGCTGTACCATTGACACTTTGCATCCGAACACCGACTTCGCCATCAGTACCGTTAGTCCGGCTGATAGTCAGTGTTACAGTGGCATTTTCATTCACTGAGGCTGTCGCGGCTGAGAACGAAAGTGAGCCATTTTCAGCAACATCTTTGATATTTAGCGTAGCTTGCCCAATCTGGCCCAGCACAGCACCACCAGCAACTTCTGAAATGCTCAGGCTTACTGTGCGATCACCTTGTAAACCTTGACGTTTAGTTGTCGATACATCGAACATCGCAGAACTTTCACCGTCTTTCAGTGTTTTAACGACAGTCTCTGCCGCGTAATCAGTCCCTTTTACACCTGTGCCATCTGTAGCTGTGACTTTGAACGTAATATCACCGTCAGTACCGTTTAGGCGGTTAATTTGCATCTGAGCTGTATCACCTTCCATAACGTTCGTACTAGCAAGAGCGAATTGTACCGAACCTGCTTGAATCGCTTTGTCACTCAGAATAGTTATTTCGGCTTCAGTTGCGTTGTATGTTGCGCCCATAGCAGCTTGAAACACTACAGTAAACTTGGTGTCAGAATGTCCTTTACTGCGAGGCAGTAGGGTAATATCCACGGACTTTTCTGCTTCTCCGGCAGCAAATGCAATTTCTTTCAGCCCGAAGGTGAAATCACGGTTTTCCCATGCAGTGCCATCTTTGGCTGTCATTGATAAATAAGCAGGCATAGTTAAATCACCTGTCCGGCGCAGCATAAGAGTTGCTTTACCTTCTTGGCGGCCAACAATGATGGTGTCCATCACAAATCCAACAGTGGAAGTCGGAGCGTTCATTGTAAAGTTTTGAGCCACTAGAGGAGCGTTGATTCGAACATACTCAATGTTATTGGCTTCACCGCGAACACCGCAGTGATCACCATCCACAACTATATCTTCATCAGAGAAGAAACGGTGATGATCACCCAGTTCATGCCACATAATCGTTTTGCGGCGACTTTCTAAATCGTTATCTACGCGAGGCACTCCATCAGCACGAACACCACAAGCATACGCACGGTTGTGACCGTCAGGGAAAGTAGGTTCATCTGCCCACACTTCGTGCATAGCACCCATAACGTGGCCTGATTCATGGGAGAAAATTGACGCATTATAAAAACCGAAACGAAGGTCGTTTAAGCGGCTTTCAGTCGCGCCTTCGCTTTTTGCGGTCTTTGCTGCAATACGATAGGAGTCATACACAGAAGGGCCAGAGAAATAAGCTCCACGGCCAGCGGCGTCATCACCTTCCAATTGTTCGCGGATGTAGTACACCAAATCTACTTGTCCTTGAACAATATCACGTACCCGCGTTAAGCCCTGGACCTGACAGCGTTCGGCTAATCCGCTATAAGACGGATGATTATCAGCGAAGAACACACAAACAAGGACATTATTAAATTCGTCTAATTGAGTTATACCGCCGGAAGCAACGGTCTCACTATCTACAGATGCAAAGTATGCCGGACGAACTCTGGCGTTGACGCTCTGCATTTGTAGGGTTTCGTTAAAGTAATCGAACTGAGCTTTAATGCGAGCCAGAGCAAACTGCGCACCGTTTTCGTAATATTTGCCATTCGCATCCGTCGTGATCGGGTCCTTCATGGCTTCAATCCATGAACTGTGCATAACGACACCTACGTCAATGATTGCAGGTTCGCCAGAAGCATTCGCCATGACGTTGGCCTGAGCCAGCAACTTTTTGGCAGACTGCTTATCCAGCGCCTTTTTGAACGCTTCAGTTGCCGGAGTGACAAGCGGGCCGTGATCGATAACAGTATTGAGATTTGTTGCGCTCAATAATGATGATTGCAGCATCAACGTACTACTTAATACAACATGTAGGGCTGTAAATTTCATTCAGGGTATCCATGTTAGGTGATTTAGCCAGAGTTGCACGAATTAGGAACGACTTAGTCTATCCATTTCATAGTTGGCTCCGTGTATGTCTAAACCGAATTAAAGCTGGGTACTCTAGCGCTTTGCTATTTTGGCCTCAATTCAGCAATAAAATGGCCACAAGCAAAACTAACCTTGCTCGGTGTGGCCCCAATTAATCTCGACGTTGTGGCCACAATTTACCTCGTGTGTGGCCACAATTTACCTCGTGTGTGGCCCACATCTAAACGGTTGTAGCCACACATTCGTGCCGCCAAAACCTCAGCTTCATGTGACTTAAATTCGATCAACACACTCTGTGAAGCAGTGACACGACCTAAAAGCTGATTACCTTTTGAATTAGCTCTGTTGAATTTAGCCACCAACACATCTTTGCACTCAGTATTCCCGGGGTTAGGGCTGACTGTGACGAGTTGACCACTTAGGATTCCTAAGTATACTGCAAGTGTAAAAACTTAGACAATCTAAGTATTCAGGAATTAAGAATGTATTATTCGTGCAAATCATTAATCCATTTCCAATCCGGCTCAAGGAAGCGAGAGACCGTTTGGGGATCAGTCAGCGGGAACTGGGAGTTCGCATCGGCATTGAGCCAGGCGCAGCCAGTAGTCGCATGAACCATTACGAAAAAGGGCGGCATATGCCTGATTTCGCAACTCTCAAACGAATTGCTGAAGAGCTCAACGTGCCTGTGGCCTATTTGTTTTGTGAATCCGACGATATGGCGGAGATGATCAAGGCTTTTGATAAGCTGACTGCTGAAGACAAACTACGTGCTATTGAACTCATTAGAAACGTAAGCCCTGACATTGACACTTGATGTATCGGCCAAGTCTAACTCGGTAGTCTATGTCGCCAAAATGTATGTGGCGGGGGGCACCAACAACTACGTGCATTCAGCTATGAACCGTTATGAGCGAATTATAGTTGTCCTGATAAAGTGCTCACGAAAAAAACAAATCTCTGCTTTGCCTTATTTGTGGACATTCGTTTTTTCGTGAGCTCTGAGATTCTCTTCCAAATTAGTTGGCTAAATTCAGTTGGCCACCGCCCCCAATTGAAGTCAACGTTGAGCAGGTGTTGTAGTTCACAAACCAGTGCCAACTGACTGGATCAGATTCAGTTTCTCGACTAACGCTAATTGCTAGCACGATCTATTCTTACGAAATTGAGCTTGATTTATCCTGATCGGCTTAACATGCTTGCAAGCGAAAAAACGAGCTTTGACTTTTGGGTCGTCGTGGCAAGTGAATCAGGAATAGCTCAAGTGCATTTACGCGCGCAGGGTGAGGACTACGAGCCCTACTTTTTACCTACAGGCGTTAAAATTTCTCTGAGTTCTTCCGGAATGGACATCGGCTTAAAGGCACTGACGTTCGACCGCCCCGTATTGCCAGATGGCAGGCGCTCAAAGATATGTCCAAAAGGTGTTTACAACAACCGATAGTTTTGCCCGGCCATTTCGCGCCAGTCTGCCGTGCGAAGGGCCTACCAGAGCATCTTCAAGTAACTCCACATGACAGCTGACCGAGAATATGGGCAAACTCCATATATGCAAAACGTCTCTCATAGGCAAGCAAGACCTTTGGTTCCATCACTATCCCTGATCAATTAAAATGCAGTTTCAGCTGTCTGCATTATGATACATTACTGGTTAAAGTAACTTTAGAGTTGGTGAAAGGCAATGAAAATTGGTGAACTGGCGGCGCTGGCCGGATGTGAAACAGAAACCATCCGATTTTATGAAAAGCAGGGATTGTTAGCCGCTCCTGCAAGGACCGCCTCCGGATATCGGACTTATCAGCAGCGCCATCTCGAAGATTTGCAGTTTATCCGGCATTGCCGGGCCTTTGATATGAGTCTGTCGTTGGTCCGGCAACTCCTGAAGTTTCGTGAAGCTCCCAGCCAACCTTGTGGGCAGGTCAATACGCTGATCGATGAGCAATTGGGGCATTTAGACACGCAATTAACCCAACTTCATCAATTAAAAGCGGATTTGCAGGCGTTACGGACGCTCTGCCAGAATGACCATCAGGTCAAAGACTGTGAGATCCTGAAAAATCTGGTGCATCCATGTACCAGTGATTGTGTACAACATCGGTGAAAAAACTGTTGACCTTAAAGTGGCTTTATAGTTTTTAATAGAGATATCTTGTTCAAAGTGAGGCCACCATGTCAGATTGCCAATGTAAAGCTCAGGTGCAAGTCTCTGAAAATGCTCAGTTGCCTGAGTGTTCTGCATCAGATTTGCACCACAAAACCCGTTACCACATTCGCAAGATGGACTGTCCCTCAGAAGAAAATCTGATCCGGATGGCGCTTGGCGCGTTGCCACAGGTGCAGCAGTTGCAATTTTTCCTGCAAGACCGGCAGCTTGATGTGGTGCATCAAGGCAGTCCGGACGCCATCACCCAACGCTTGGAAGCATTAAATTTAGGTGCTGTACTGCAAAGCTCAGCGCCGTTTCAGGCCGACCCAACTGCGTCAGCTGATAACAGCAAAGCTGATGCTGACGAACGTAAGCTATTACTGCGATTATTGACGATTAATGCCGTGATGTTCGTCACAGAACTTATTGTCGGAGTCTGGGCACAATCCACCGGCCTTATTGCCGACTCGTTAGATATGCTGGCCGATGCCGCCGTCTACAGCGTTGCCTTGTTGGCTGTTGGCCTTAGCGCCACCAAAAAAGTCAGGGCTGCCCATCTTTCAGGTTGGTTGCAGGCGTTGCTTGCAGCCGGTGTGTTGTTCGAAGTAGCACGACGGTTTTGGGCTGGCACTGAACCCATGTCGACGCTGATGATTGTGATGGCGAGTGTGGCACTTATAGCAAACACTTTATGCCTTTATCTCATCTCACAGTCACGCAGTGACGGTGCACACATGAAAGCGACCAAAATATTTTCGACCAATGATGTTCTGGCGAACCTCGGGGTGATTGTTGCCGGTGGATTAGTTGCCTGGACGGGATCGGGCTATCCGGATTTAGTGATTGGCGGTATCATTGGGATAATTGTCCTTGATGGTGCAAGACGTATATTAGCGCTACGCGCTTAACATAAAGGTTTGCTGTGTCTCACTATTCCCGATGGATATTGTGGTTTATGCTCACGATTATGCTTAATCATGCTTTTGTAGCCTGTGACAGCATCGTCGTGCATTTGCCTACAGAACATCATAATCTGATTTCTTTCGGGGATAATGCTGCGCACCAACACAATGAACATCAAATGATGCACGCCAATGAGGCCGTCAATGATATGGACGACCCACATGAGGTCCATGCACATGTGCTGTGTTTTGTCGCTTATATGACAAGCGCATCGGCAGAGTCCGTTGTTCAGACCATCGTCCCGTTTTCCCATGCTGAAGCCTTCAGCATGACGTATGCCCCTGCAGTGCCCCCGCCAAATGTCTGAGATCATCGTTTTTAGTTAATAACTTGATTTTACATTTGATGGAGAATTTCTATGTCTCGCCCTTATTGCAAAGGCGCTGTTGCCTTGGCATTGCTGTGTGTCGCATCTTTTTCGGTGACGGCGCAAGAGCTTGCGATCACTACAGCGTTAGAAAGAACGTTAACGAGCAGTCCACAACTGCAACTTTATCCCTATCAGCTTCGGATTGATGAAGCGAAAACCTTACAGGCTGGTCTTAAACCAAACCCTGAGCTTGGTGTTTCTGTGGAGAACGTCCTTGGAAATGGCAGCCTCAGTGGCGTTAAAAGCGCAGAGCTCACGCTGACATTGAGTCAGCTTATTGAACTCGGCGACAAGCGTCAGCGCCGCCTGGAGAGCGCAAGTGCAGGGAAAGCACTGACACAGGCCCAATACGAACTCGACCGGGTGGATGTTCTGGCCAAAACCATGACCGACTATTTGGATGTGTTGGAATTGCAAACGGTACGCAGCTGGACCGCTGAACGCCTGGTGATGGAGCAAAACGCACTGCAGGTTGCGACAGAGCGGTCACGGGCAGGACTGGTCACTGACGCTGATGTATTGCGGCTGAAAAGTCGGGTGCTCAAAAGCCAGATGGATTTAAAAGCGCTCAAAGCCGAACTGCAGGTTGCAGTACGCCAGTTAGCCGCCAATTGGTCCAATGAACCGGATTTCGATACGGTGCAGGGGCAGTTGGCAGTGTTGCCGATGCTGCCATCGCTCAATGAGATGCTGGCAGCGCTTGATAGCTCGCCACAACTTGGGTTCTATCTGACACAGGAGCGTTTGGCGGGCACGCTGCAAAATCTGGCGATCGCCAATGGCCAAACCGATCTTACGGTCGGGGCTGGGGTGCGCCGTAACGAGCAGCTGAATGAGAATGCGTTTGTGCTCAGTGTCAGCATGCCTTTGGCACTTTCAAACCCTAATGCCGGTGAGATTGAGGCAGCGAGGGTGACTTCAGAGCGATCGGCGCATCAGTTAAAGCTAAGTCGTCAGCAATTGCAGCTCTCAACGGGCCGGTTATATCAGCAATTAACCCTGCTTTCAGAGCAAATTCATGATCAGCAACAGGCCATTCTTCCGGCGGCGGAGTCGGTGGTGCAAAGCACACTTAAAGGGTATGAGACCGGCATCTTTGATATGACGGATTTGCTCTCTGCCCATGAAGATTTGCTTAGCGCCAAACGCAACATGATTGACGCTCAGGCCCAGTTTCACCGTCAGTTAGTCGAACTCGAACGTCTGGTGGGAATGCCTTTAGTGGTCAACGGACCCGCTGCATTACCATCCCGCATGAAGGAATAACAATATGATGAATTACATCCGTTTTATATCAACGGCTTTACTATTGACGGCATTCACAGGGTTTTGTGGCCCGTTACAAGCCAGCGAAGAGCATGATCATGCTGACGAACACGCGCAAACCGAAGAGAAAAAAGGTCCCAATGGCGGGCATTTACTGGAAAAAGGCTCGCTGACACTGGAAGTGGTCCTCAGTGAAAACGGCGGCAAACCAGAGTTTCGTTTATTTACATCTGATAATGGAGAGCCTCTGGCCCCCGGGACTTACCAGGCCGGACTGACACTGGAGCGTCTGGGAGGTCGTCGGGATGTGCTGACTTTGCGCCCACGTGGTGACATGCTGGTCAGTCAGGAGCCGGTCGCAGAGCCGCATTCATTTGAAGTGGAAGTTGCACTCAGTGCCAAAGGTCAAAATCATACCTGGCACTTTGAGTCCTACGAGGGACGCACCGAACTTGAAGCGGATGTGGCAAAAGAGTCCGGTTTAATCAGCGAGCCTGTGACTTCAGGTCGTATTCGCACTCAGGCGCATTTGTTTGGTGTGGTATCGGTGATCCCTGAGCAGCAAAGCAGGCTCAGTGCGGTCTATCCGGGCGTCGTGCAAAGTGTGGCGGTGCGGATTGGCGACAAGGTCAAAGCAGGTCAGGTTGTGGCCACGGTACAAAACGCAGCGACATTAAAAAATTACAGCATTAAGGCGTTGTCGGACGGTGAAGTTACTAACCGGTTTGTGAATCCCGGAGAAAAGGTATCGGACCAGGCGTTAGTGGAGATCAGTGATTTATCCACCGTGTATGTCGAAATGTCGGCCTTTCCGGGGGATACCGCCAAAATGGCGCGGGGCAATCCGGTGGTCGTGCGTGATGTTCATGGTGAAGAGCAAACTTCCAGCCAGATTGAATATATTGCGCCACAAATGACCGGTGGCCATATCGCCAGAGCCCGTGCAGTTGTGCGTAATGACAACGGGTACTGGCGTCCGGGTATGCACGTGAAAGCCGATGTGGAAGTGGCCTCGGTGGAAGCGCGCCAAATCGTGAAGAAATCAGCCCTGCAGGAATTTAACGGTGAGACCGTTGTGTTCATCCGGGTTGGTGATATTTATGAAGTGCGAATGCCGGAATTTGGTGCCAGTGACGACAGCTTTATCGAGGTGTTGTCAGGTCTGGAAGAACAAGTTGAGGTAGTCACCCAGAATAGTTTTTTAATCAAAGCCGACATCCTGAAGTCTGGCGCCAGCCATGAACACTAGGAGCCAACCATGATCCAGAATATATTGCGACTATCGCTCAGTCGCCCGTGGATGATGATGGTCTTCGGACTGCTGATCCTCGGCGTGGGCGTTTGGCAGACAGTACGACTGCCGGTTGATGCGGTTCCCGACATTACCAATGTGCAGATCCAAATCAATACGGCTGCGCCTGGTTATTCCCCGCTTGAATCTGAGCAGCGCATCACCTATCCGGTCGAAACCGCGATGGCGGGTCTGCCACAGCTGGAATACACCCGCTCGTTATCCCGCTATGGTTTGTCTCAGGTGACCGTCGTCTTTGAAGAAGGCACCGATATTTATTGGGCCAGACAGCAAGTGGCCGAGCGGTTACAGATGGCCCGTCAGGATATTCCACCAGGTATTGAGCCGGAAATGGGGCCTATTGTCTCGGGGCTTGGCGAGATTTTTTCCTATACCGTTAAAGCCACCGGCGAGGCACTGAATGCAGATGGCAAGCCTTATACCGCTGAAGATCTGCGGACCATTCAGGATTGGGTGATAAAACCCCAGCTGCTGAAAGTCAAAGGCGTGACGGAAATCAATACTATTGGTGGTTTTGTCCGCGAATATCAGGTGGCCCCTGATCTGGTCAAATTGCTGGCGTTTAAGTTGACGCTGGATGATCTTGCCGATGCCTTAGAGCGCAACAATGCCAATATCGGTGCAGGCTACATTGAACGCAATGGGGAACAATGGTTGATCCGCTCACCAGGTCAGCTGCAATCCATTGCCGAGATTGAAGAGCTGGTCGTGACAAAACGCGATGATGCCCCGGTCCGGGTCAAAGACGTCGCGCAGGTGGCTATCGGCAAACAGCTTCGCACCGGCGCTGCGACGCAGGACGGACAGGAAGTGGTCCTTGGCACGGTGATGATGTTGCTTGGCCAAAACAGCCGAACCGTGTCACAGGATGTTGCCCAGAAGCTTGCAGATATTAATCAGCGGTTACCCAAAGGCGTGCAAACGGAAATCAGCTACAACCGGGAAGTGTTGGTTGATAAAACCATCGATACGGTGAAGCGCAATCTGTTTGAAGGCGCGGTGCTGGTGATTGTCGTGCTGTTTTTATTTTTGGGTAACATCCGCGCCGCTATTATCACGGCACTGGTGATCCCCTTGAGTATGCTGTTTGCTATCTCTGGCATGGCAGCTAATAAAATGAGCGGTAATCTGATGAGTCTTGGCGCGATTGACTTTGGCCTGATTGTCGATGGTGCGGTGATCGTGGTTGAAAACTGTCTTCGCCGCTTAGGCATGGCCCAGCATCATCATGGCCGGTTACTGACGCTGTCTGAACGGCTGGAGATTGTCTATCACGCCACGAAAGAGGTGATCACGCCCGCAATGTTTGGTGTCTTTATCATCATGCTGGTGTATCTGCCGATTTTTGCGCTCAGTGGTGTCGAGGGCAAAATGTTCGAGCCAATGGCTTTCACGGTGATTGCGGCATTATTGGGAGCCATGATCCTGGCCCTGACCTTTGTGCCAGCGGCCATCGGTTTGTTTGTCAGTGGTCCTATCTCTGAGAAAGAAAACCGTCTGATGGTTGCCGTGCGTCGCACATACCATCCGATGCTGAAATTTGCATTGGGTCAGCCGTTGCTTGTTGCCATTACAGCCCTGCTTCTGGTCGGTGGCTCTGTGTGGCAGGCCTCCAGAATGGGCAGTGAGTTTTTACCCCAGCTCGATGAAGGGGATATTGCGATGCATGCCATGCGTATTCCCGGCACCGGCCTCGCGCAATCCGTTCAGATGCAATTGGCGCTGGAAGCAAAAATTGCACAGGTGCCTGAAGTGGAACGGGTATTTTCTAAAATTGGCACTCCGGAGATAGCGACCGATCCGATGCCACCGAATGTCGCAGATACCTTCATCATGCTCAAAGAGCGTAGCCAGTGGCCAGAGCCTTCGGACACCAAAGCGGATGTAGAGCGGCGTATCCGGGCAATCGTGGAAAAAGTCCCCGGCAACAATTACGAGTTCACGCAGCCTATTCAGATGCGCTTTAACGAGCTCATTGCCGGGGTCAGAGCGGATGTAGCCATTCGGATTTACGGTGATGATCTGGATGCACTGAATGCCGTCGGCGCGAAAGTGGCTGCTGTGCTTGCCGATGTACCTGGGGCGGTTGATGCCCGGATGGAACAAGCCAGTGGTTTACCGATGATTTCGATTGAGCCGGAGCGTGACCACCTGGCATTGGTGGGGATGGATGTCGCGATGATGCAGCAGGTGATCCAAACCGCCATTGGCGGCCGGGAGCTGGGCCTGATGTATGAAGGCGACAGGCGCTTTAAATTATTGATGCGCTTACCGGAATCGCTGCGGGAAGACCCATCGGCACTGGCGCAAATCCCTGTGGCCTTGCCGGTTGACGATTCGGCAGAGCTGCGTTATGTCCCACTGGGTGAAATTGCGCGGATCAATGAAATTGTGGGTCCCAACCAAATCAACCGGGAAAGTGGCAAACGCAATGTGGTGGTCACCGCCAACGTTGATGGCCGGGATATCAGCAGTTTTATCCAGGATGTGCAAAAGGTGATGGCCGATGTTGCCCTGCCTGATGGCTATTGGGTGGATTATGGCGGCACCTTCAAGCAACTGCAGTCTGCATCGGAACGACTATCCATTGTTGTGCCGTTGACGCTGCTGTTGATATTCGCCTTGCTCTATAGCGCGTTAAATTCCTGGCGGGATTCATTGGTGGTGTTCAGTGGTGTGCCACTGGCACTGACCGGTGGTGTTTTTGCCTTAGTGCTGCGTGACATGCCGATGTCTATTTCTGCGGCTGTTGGCTTTATTGCGCTATCAGGGATCGCTGTGCTGAACGGCATCGTGCTGGTGAGCTTTATTAAGCAATTGCAGGAAGAAGGTCAGCGATGGCGTCAGGCGATTGAAAATGGCGCTTTATCCCGTTTAAGACCGGTACTGATGACGGCGTTGGTGGCAAGTCTTGGTTTTGTGCCCATGGCATTTAACACCGGGACCGGCGCGGAAATTCAGCGGCCACTGGCAACAGTGGTGATTGGCGGCATTATTTCGTCAACCTTGCTAACCCTGGTGGTATTGCCCGCGTTGTGCCGGCTTATCCGGTCAAACAAATAACCTAATGAACGCAGCGAAAGCTGCGTTTTATCCTCAAAGGAGGATGTATGCGTCTTATCAAACTGCTGTTGATAGTTACCACGGCTTTAGTGTTGTGGCCAAACATGGCCGAAACGCACCCCATCACCCGGAAAGTCTCTCCTGCTGATGGCGACGTGTTTCCAACATGCCCAGATACGTTCTATGTCCGATTCACGCAAAAGCATAAGCTCAAGCAGTTCATGCTCTCTGATGCGAAAGGGACACTTATTGACGTCGGGTTTCGGCCAAGGACCACTACGAATTGGGAGCATCGTGTTCAGCTGTCTTGTTTACCGGCAGGCCAATATACGATTAGTTATATGGTAAAGGGTCGGGATTTACACGAGATAACCAATACAGTTGGCTTCATTGTGAAATGACGTTGTTTAAGAGCCCTCGAAACTCCACTGAGCATCGAGGGCTCTAAATGAAAGCGAAGATGTTCAGGGGAGCGTTTGCAGTCAATTGTTCCTTACATAGCTATCTGATTGTCAGTCTCCATTGATGGTGGTTTTTTTACATAAAAATGTCATTGCTCGGTTTATTGTAGTGGACAGCTAATTTTTTGTGCTACATCGTTATAATCCGAACGCTTATAACTAGTAAAAAAAGAAAAAATCAATGTGCGCTTTTTTACGTTTTAACGATGTATTGAAGTCTCGAAATTTTCGAGAGCTCAGCTTTAGTTTTGGCAGGATTGTCTGCTTTCAGTGAAAAGCAGTGATTAAAGTGTTACTTTAGGGAATCGCTCATTGAGCTAAAGATGTCGTTTTAACCATAAAGTGAACTCTTATGTTCTTTAAATATCAGTTGCTTAGGTGATTTTAAACCATAAAATGAACTCTTGCTTTTTAAACATAAAATGAACTTTCTGTTTTGCTTAAAATGTTAAGTTGTAACTTGGTGTTCATTACTGTAATTAAGTTACAGTTTAGATGACCGACTCGCCATTTATTTCCTAGACATCGCCAAGATTGAAAAAGGAGTTGTCACATATGGAATTCAACATAGGGTCTACCTCAAACGAGAGGCTGCTGTTCAGATTAGATCAAATCAGTGACTGTTGGACCACTACCTAATCAGGGTTTTGCATTTGCATCAATGTATGAATATGTCAGGACAATTGAACAGGATTGGCGGAATGAACAAGGAAACATCGAGTATTGGATTCAGGTCGAAAGATCCCTTACCGCTCTGTGGGCTAGTAACCAAAGAAACTTAATTTGTGCTTTTTCAAAGTACTTATCAATTCTGTTTTGGATATAGCCAATCCCGACTGTGGATGTTACTTGGCTAATACCGCATAGCACCGCGGTGAGTTTAACCGACGTCACGCCAGTTTAAGCCTGATGCTAAAGCGGGTAGAGCGCGCATCTGATTCGACGCTTAACTGGCCCTGATGAGCATCGACTATGGCTTTGGTAATGGCTAGGCCCAAACCCGAGCCTTCTATCTGGCGTTGGCGCGAGGCGTCAGCACGATAGAAGCGATCGAATAAAAACGGCAAATGCTGTGGCGGGATCGGCTGGCCCGGGTTTTCTACCGTGATGGTGGTGCTGTCGGCTGCTGCGGTGGTGCTGACGGTAATGGTTTCGCCGGGCGGGGTATACCTAAGCGCATTGGATAATAAATTGGTCAGGGCGTGGCGCAGCAAGGTGCGATCTGCCTGCACAATAATATTGGCACCGTGATAGCTAAGGCCAACCTGACTTTCTGCCGCCCAGGCTTCGAAAAAGTTGAAAATTGCGGCCACTTCCTGCTTTAGCTCCAGCGGCTGCTTTTGCAGTGTTAACAGGCCATTGTCACTTTTGGCCAGCCACAGCATATCGCTAATCATTTTATTCAGCCGCTCCAGCTCTTCCAGATTGGAGAACAGCAGATTCTGGTACTCGTCGGCGCTGCGCGCGCGCGATAAGCTGACCTGCGTTTGCGTGATCATATTGGTCAGCGGCGTGCGCAGCTCGTGGGCAATGTCGGCACTAAAGTGCGACAGCTTGGTAAACCCCTGCTCCAGCCGATCTAACATCAGATTAAAAGACTGCACCATGTGGCGCAGTTCGGTCGGGACCTCGCCCGGGGACAAGCGAATATCCAGTTTACTGGTTTGAATATCACGCATTTGTTCGCTAAGGCCTCTGAGTGGATTCAACCCCTGATGCACCGCCAGCCAGGCCGCCAGCAAGGTGAGCAGTGCAGAGCCGAGTAAAATCAGCCCCAGGCTGCGCTGTAACTGCGCCAAGAAATGGGTATGAAAACTGATATCAATAGCAGCAATTACCTTATAGTGCTGATCTGCCGTGGTCAGGCGGCTGAACACACCGCGATAGGCTTTGCCGTCCAGCTGCCAGTGGTGGATGGTTTTGGCATTGTAGTCGGCGCTGGCCGGGGTGTTGGCAGCCAGCAGGCTTAAGTCAACGTCGGCATTGCGGTACAGTAAGCGGTTTTGGCTATCCATCACCTGATAGTAAACACCGTGATGGCCCGATACCGCTTTGGCCAGCGTCTGTGCCGGCTGTTGCTGGCCGTCCTGAGCGGTAGTCAGCGTGTGCTCAACCGCGTGCAGGATCACGGCTAACTCGTCGGCATCCTGTTCGATAAAGTGATGTTCGACGGAGCTAAGCAGCAATTGCTGCACGAAAAACAGGCAGATCGAAATAGTCAGCGCGACGAAAAGGACCACGCGAACGGTGATCGACAGGGGGCGTGTGCCAGCGTTATGCATCAGATTGCTCATCGTCCAGTTTATAGCCCATACCGCGCACGGTATGGATCAGTTTTGCCGCAAAGCCGTCATCAATTTTGCCGCGCAAGCGGCGAATAGCAACGTCAATCACATTGGTGTCGCTGTCAAAATTCATATCCCATACCTGCGAGGCGATTAACGAGCGCGGCAGAACTTCACCACGGCGGCGCATCAGCAGTTCAAGCAAGCTAAATTCCTGATTACTCAGCGCTATTTTGGCACCGCTACGACTAGCTTTACGCTTAGCAATATCCAGTTGTAAATCGGCAACTTGTAATAATTCTGACTGCGGTGCGGCCTGACCACGGCGTAGCAGGGTTCTGACCCTTGCCAGCACCTCTGAGAAAGCAAAGGGTTTGATCAGGTAGTCGTCGGCGCCAAGCTCCAGGCCTTTTACCCGGTCGTCGACGCTGTCGCGGGCCGACAGAAATAGTACCGGCGTATGGTTATGATTTTCTCTTAGCGCCTGAACAATACGTAAGCCGCTGACGTCCGGCAGCATCACATCCAGCATGATTAAATCGAAATCTTCTGTCATCGCCAGATGATGGCCATCCAGGCCATTTCTGACCAGTGACACCTGAAAACCGGCTTCGCTCAGGCCTTGCTTTAAATAGTCACCGGTTTTTTGTTCATCTTCTACAATCAGCAAACGCACCTTGTTCTCCCCAAACATGGATCTGGCATAGCTCTGGCAGTATTACGCCATAAAGCAGCAAACAGCAACATGACGCTAAGATTACAACTTTGTCATGTTCAGGTCATGCTGCTGACAGTTTCGCACACTACACTGCTTAGCATACAAAATGCATTGGAGGTTCCAAATGACAAAAGCCAAAACCATGATGCCGTTATCTGTTTCACGGCGCCGTTTTGTTCAGGGGCTGGCGGTGGGCGGCGTGCTGGCCACTTTTCCGCATATCGTCAGGGCGGGTAGCGCCTTTAAAGATAATGCCTTTACCGGCTATGCCACTGAGCTCAGCGGTAACGTGATTGATTTAACCATCGGCGAAGCGCTGGTAAATTTTACCGGCGTGGTCCGTAAAGCCACCACCATCAATGGTTCGATACCGGCACCGACCTTACGCTTGCGAGAAGGCGATGACGTGACCATACGGGTAACCAATACCTTGTCGGTGCCCAGCTCAATTCACTGGCACGGTATTATTTTACCCTACCAGATGGACGGCGTACCCGGCATGAGCTTCAGAGGCATTATGCCCGGCGAAACCTTTGTCTATCGTTTTACGTTAAAGCAAAGCGGCACGTACTGGTATCACTCGCACAGTGGCTTTCAGGAAATGACCGGCATGTATGGCGCGCTGATCATTGAACCCAAAGCGCAGGATGTAATTGCCGCCGATCGCGAATATGTGGTGCAGCTGTCAGACTGGACCGATGAAGATCCACATACGGTGTTTCGCAAATTAAAAGTGCAAAGTGATTTGTACAATTTTAATCAGCCAACAGTGCAGGACATGCTGCGCGATATCACTGACAGAGGGCTGGACGCGGCGCTGGCGAAACGGCAGATGTGGCAGCAAATGCGGATGAACCCCACCGATCTGGCGGATATCTCCGCGGCCACTTTTACCTATTTAATCAATGGCAGTTCGCCGCTGGCAAACTGGCGCGGCCTATTTAAGCGCGGTGAGCGTGTGCGGCTGCGTTTTATCAATGGCTCCAGCAACAGCTTTTTTGATGTGCGTATTCCCGAGCTGAAAATGACTGTGGTGCAGGCTGACGGCCAGAATGTACACCCGGTAACGGTAGATGAGTTCCGCTTTGGCCCGGGCGAAACCTATGATGTTGTCGTCTCGCCGCAAAATGATGCCTACACCATTTTTGCCCAGAGCATGGACCGCAGTGGCTATGCCCGCGGTACCCTGGCCGTGGCCGAGAGCTTAAATGCACCGGTGCCTGCGCTGGATCCGGTGGAATGGCTGACGATGGCTGACATGATGGGCAATATGAACCATGGCGCAAGCGACAGCCACAGCCACGGCCACAGCGCGATGGCGCACGGCAATGGCGCGGAAGATCATAGCCAGCATGGTGCTATGGCTATCGATCACAGTCAGCATGGCCCGGCGGTGCCTTATGCCAAAGCCAGTTCAACTGTGCGTCATGCCAGCACCGAGTATGGCCCGTCGGTGGATATGCGGGTGGATATGCCAAGAACCAACCTGGACGATCCGGGCATTGGTTTGCGCAATACCGGGCGGCGCGCGCTGACCCTGGCCGATTTACATTCGCTGGACGGTATTATTGAACCGGGCGGCCCGGAGGCGGAAATTGAGCTGCATCTGACCGGCAATATGGAGCGCTACACCTGGTCATTCGATGGCTTAGAGTTTAGTAAAAGCACACCGGTGCATATGAAGCACAATCAGCGTATCCGGGTGATCTTGCAAAACGACACCATGATGACCCACCCGATGCATTTACACGGTATGTGGAGTGATCTGGAAAGTGACAACGGTGCCGTACAGGTACGCCGCCATACCATTCCGGTGCAACCGGCGCAGCGCATCAGCTTTTTAACCACGCCGCATGATGTCGGGCGCTGGGCCTGGCATTGTCATTTATTGTTCCATATGGATGCGGGTATGTTCAGAGAAGTGGTGGTGTCATGAAAACAGCCAACGTAACGCTAACCTTGTCGCTGCTGGCGCTGGCCTGTACTGTGGCGCTCAGCCCTGGCGTGGCAGCGCAGAACGCCACTGAGAAACCGCCGGTACCAACGCACAGTGGCATGGACCACAGCAAAATGGACCACGGCAAAATGGATCATAGCAAGATGAACCACGCTGAGCAGGCGGTTGACCATAGCCAGACGAACCCTAGTGACATGGATCACAGTCAGATGGATCATAGCGGCATGGACCACAGTAAAATGGGCCACGCTGAGCAGGCCGTAGACCATAGCCAGATGGACCACAGCGAAGTGGACCATAGCAAAATGGATCATACCGAGATGAACCATAGTGAAATGACCCATGCTGAGCAGGCCGTGGATCACAGCAGTATGGATCACAGCACGATGAACCATGCCGATATGCAGATGCAAGGCGGTAAGGCGCCGGCTAATGCCCGCGATCCACATGCTTACTCAAACGGATACACCTTGACTGACGGGCCCTATGGCATGGCCGATTCACGCCATTTAAAGCACGGCGTTGAACATCCACAGTGGTCGGTGCTGGGCGACCGGCTGGAATATGTCACTGACAGTGGAGCTGGCGAACTGGAGCTGCAAGCCTGGTATGGCACAACCTATGAGCGGCTGGTGCTGAAAACCGAAGCTGAAGTCAGTGAGGGTAAGCTGGAGCAAAGCAGTACCGAGTTGCTTTGGAGTCATGCGATAGCGGCCTATTGGGACCGTCAGCTTGGGCTGCGGGTTGACCAGGTTGCCGATGGTACAAACCGGCAGTGGCTGGCATTGGGTGTGCAGGGCCTGGCGCCGTATTGGTTTGAAGTGGACGTAACGGCTTATCTGGGCAGTGGTGGGCGCACTGCGCTAAGTGCCGAAGCCGAATACGAGCTGCTGTTAACTCAGCGCCTGATTTTACAGGCGCGGGCTGAACTGACGGCCTATGGCAAAGACGATGAGGTCAATCAGCTGGGTAAAGGCCTGTCTTCACTGGGGGCAGGGCTTCGGCTGCGCTATGAATTCTCCCGCCAGTTCGCACCCTATGTCGGGGTAGAGTGGCATAACAAATATGGTAACACGGCAGATTTTGCCCGCCTGCAGGATGCATCGACAGCAGAAACATCCTGGGTTGCCGGCATCAGGTTTTGGTTTTAAACGTGAAGGACATGATTATGAAAAAAGTAATAACTTTGCTGGCGGTACTCAGTATGGCCGCAGCCACGCCGGTGCTGGCACATGTTAAGCTTACTGCATCGGTGCCAGCAGATAATGCCATGCTGACGCAGGCTCCGGCCACACTGAGCATCAGTTTTAGCGGCCCGATCAAGCTGATCAAAGTTGAGCTATTGCAAGATGCGACTACTGCAATTGCATTTGCGTTCACGCCAAGCCTTGAAGCCGCAACTCAATATAGCTGGCCGCTACCGCCGCTTGCCGCGGGCAATTATCAGGTGAATTGGGTCGGCTTGGGTAACGATGATCATAAAATGAAAGGTGATTTCAGTTTTATGCTGCACGCTAGCAAGGACAGCGGAGTGAAAGCTGATAGCGCGCACGCACATCAGCACTAAATAAACGAGGTTTGATGATGTTTAGCGATGCCTGGGTGTTAGCCTTATTTGCCCACAAGCTGCTGAGTTATCTTGCGGTTAGCGGCAGTATTGCTGCAGCGTTTTTGCTGCTGTTACCGGCTTTAACTCAGCGGCAATCACAGCGACAGTCTGATTGCCTTGCATTTCGGCTGTGGTTAGAACGCCTTGTACTGGGCTGGTCGGCTGTGGGTATGCTACTTGCGCTGCTGTATCTGCCGCTACAGGCAGGCGCACTAGCCGAGGCCGGTATAGCAGGAATGGCCGATAGCCTGATGCTGCAGATGGTTTGGCAATCGGCAATGCGCACCCAGCTGCTATTACTGTTATGCGGGTTTGCGACGCTGTCGCTTTGGGCCTGGCGCTTTAGCCACAGTGGTAAAGCGGGTAGCATTGCGCTGGTGAGTATCGCCGCCTTATTGCTGGCTGCCAGCTTTAGTCAAACCGGCCACGTGGCCAGTTTGACATGGACATGGCAGCTATTACTGACATTGCATGTACTGGCCATTTCGGCCTGGGTAGGTTCGTTGCTGCCGCTGTGGCAAAGCTGTTACCGCTTAGCCCCGGATAGGTTACTGGCACTGATGCAGCAGTTTGGCCGCGTAGCGGTAATTGTGGTGTTAGTGCTTATCAGCTGTGGCGTGCTGATCTTACTGCAGCTACTCGATTCGCCTGCAGCGCTGTTTGTAACCGACTATGGTCGTTTAATGCTGTTAAAGCTGATGTTGGTCGCGGCCATGTTACTGCTGGCAGCCTGGCATAAATTTAACCTGGTCAAAGCATTGGCGCAGCAGCAGAACAGCCGGTTGCTGGCACGGTCTATTTTTATCGAAATGCTGTTGGCGCTATTGGTACTGGCCACCAGCAGCAGCTTTACCACTGTGGTTGGCTTAGCAGAATAAGTCAGCCTTATTCGAATAATTACAACAGGATACCTAATATGTTTCGCAATAAAATTCAAACCTTGTCTGCCATCAGCCTGGGCCTGGCGTTGCTATGCCCCGTTAGTGTGCAGGCGCACGGCAATGAAAAGCATGCCGCCCCGGCCTTGTTTGTCGGCGAAAGCACCGCTGCCGCTCAGGCGGTAAAAGCGTTTCATCAGGCGTTACGCGCTGGTGATGCCAATGCTGCCCGCGCCATGCTGGCAGATGACGTACTGATTGTCGAAGGTAATGGCGTAGAGCGCTCGGCAGATGAGTATGCCAGTCACCATATGCTGGCCGATATGAAATTTATGGCGGCGGTACAGGTAGAGGCGCTGGAACATCAGACCAAGGTGCTGGGCAAGGTGGCCTATTCGGTTAGCCGCAGCCAACTGACTGGCGACTATAAAGGCAAGCCGGTTGACGTTATCAGTAAAGAAACGCTGGTGCTGGTAGATAACGGCGACGGTTGGAAGATCGTGCATGTGCACTGGTCGCACTAAGGCAACAGCGGGAGAGCACTATGAAGTTAACTCTGATAGCGGCAATGCTGGCAGCCACTGCGCTATTGGCTGGTTGTAAAGACGCCGGCCCGGCTAAACCGGAAACTACAGCTTTGTCCGACAGTGCTGGCAATGCGGCAGCACTAACCCTCACGGTATACAAAACGCCAAGCTGCGGTTGCTGTAAAAAGTGGGTATTGCACCTTGAACAGCAGGGAGTGGTTGCACACACGAAAAATTATGATGATTTAAGTGGCATTAAAGCCCGCTACGGTATCTCACCACAGTATTATTCCTGTCACACCGCCGTATCGGAGCAGGGCTATGCTTTTGAAGGCCATATCCCTGCTAAATACATCCGGCAATTCCTCGCTGAGTCGCATCCGGATGCGATTGGCCTGAGTGTACCGGCGATGCCGCTCGGCTCACCGGGCATGGAGGTCGAAGACCGCTTTATGCCGTACGACATTCTGCTGCTAAACAAAGATGGCAGCGCCAGCGTCTACGCCCACATCAGCGATGCTTCGATGCAGTAGCCAATAATAGGCGCTTAAAAAAACACCACTTTTAAAGTGGTGTTTTTTTATTTTCAGCCCCAAAACCACCTACTTCAGTAGGTGGTTATCATCCAAAAGGCTTTGCCTGTAAAGACCTACTCATGCTAATTGCCGCTTTGATTTTTCGCAGAGTCAAAGAGGTAAAAAGCATGAGTAGATATCAGCAAGCATCGCATGTGTTCTGGCGGTGTCAATACCATATAGTCTGGACGCCGAAGTACAGATTCAGGATATTGAAAGATAATGTAGGCAAGGAGGTCTGGCGTTGTATTCAGGTATACAGTGCTCAGTTGGGTTGTGAAGTCGTAGAACTTAATGTGCAGATAGACCATGTGCATCTGGTGATAAAAGTCCCACCGAAGATATCAATATCGAAGTTAATGGGTGCATTGAAGGGAAAAATAGCGTTGAAATTGTTCAGTAAATTCCCGCATTTGAGAAAGAACAAGATGTGGGGTAATCGATTCTGGCAACGTGGTTATTTCGTAGATTCAGTGGGGATCAACGAGGATATAATTAGGCGCTATGTAAGACATCAGGAAAAAATGGAACGTCAGGAACAGGCGGAACTAGCACTGGACTAGACAAAAGGCCCCTTTGAGGGGCTTCACGCAAAGCCACCTTCTTCAGAAGGTGGATTCTTTACTGAAGCACGATAATGTCAGCCGGGTTTCTCCAGTTGCTGCAAGATATGGCAATGTGGGCTGCCATCGCCCCGGCAGCTGTCGGCCAGCGCCGTCAGCACCTGCTGCATATGCTGCAGCTCGGCAATTTTGCCGGCAATTTCATCCAGGTGTTGCTGAGCCAGCTGTTTTACCACCCGGCTTTCACGCTGTGGGTCTTGCCATAATGCCAGCAGCGACTGGATATCGTGTAACGAAAACCCCAGGTTGCGTGCCTGACGAATAAAACGTAGCTGGTTAATTTGCTCACTGTTGTAAAGCCGGTAACCGGAATCAGTGCGTGGTGATTTTCTCAGCAAACCGGATTGCTCATAGTGCCGGATCATTTTGGCGCTTAAGCCACTCTCTTTTGCCGCATCACCAATGGTTAGTAAGGTCGCCATTTGCTGCTCCTTGTTAAAAAGACATGCGTTGCAAACGCAGGGCATTGGTTACCACCAGCACACTGCTACAGGCCATCGCTGCGCCGGCAATCACCGGGTTTAAAAAGCCCAGCGCCGCCAGCGGTATACCGATAGTATTGAAGGCAAAGGCCCAGAACAGATTTTGCTGAATATTACGGTAGGTTGCACTGGCGAGCAGCAGTGCTGTCGCAACCAGTTCCGGGTCGCCACGCATCAGCGTAAATGCAGACGCACTGACCGCAACATCGGTACCTGTTGCCATCGCGATACCTAAATCAGCTTGAGCCAAAGCAGGGGCATCATTAATGCCATCGCCCACCATCGCTACTTTATAGCCTTGCTGCTGATAGGCCGCTACGGCTTGTGCTTTACCCTGCGGCAGCACTTCGGCGTTAAAGTTATCCAGCCCCAGCTCTTTGGCAACATACTCGGCGCTGGCCGCTGAATCACCCGTTAACATGGCAACCTGAATACCGGCAGCTTGTAATTTATGTACCGCATTTTTTGCCTGGGCTTTGGCTTTATCGGCAAAACACAGCAAACCGAGCAATGTCGTGCCCTGAGCAGTTTTCTCTGCCAGCCAGGATACCGAGGCGCCCGGCACTGCGATAAGGTCTTGCGGTAATGTCAGCCCCATCTCTCTCATCCAGCTACCTGAGCCCAGCATTACCGCACGGCCTTTGACGTTAGCTTTCACGCCTTTTCCGGCCACTACAGCAAAATCCGATACTGCCAATAAATCGACATTGTGGTTGATAGCATAGCTAACAATTGCTTTGGCCAGTGGGTGTTCGCTGTACTGTGATAACGCATAGGCCAGTGCGGCCAACTCAGTTTCGTTGTTAAGCGCATTCAGCTGCGTTAATACGGGTTTACCCTCGGTGAGGGTGCCGGTTTTATCAAACACCACATAATCAATTTTTGTCGCCTGCTCCAGCGCGACAGCATCTTTCACCAAAATACCCTGGCGCGCCGCTGTGCCGGTACCGGCCATAATGGCCGCCGGAGTGGCCAGACCCAAAGCACAGGGACAGGCTATAACCAATACCGCTACTGCATTAAGAATACCTTGCTGCCAATCGGCAAACGCCAGACCCCAAATCAGCACGGTGGCTAAGGCGACCAGTAATACTACCGGTACAAAGATACTGCTTATCTTATCCACCAGGGCTTGCACTGGTGCTTTCGCGCCCTGAGCCTGCTCTACCAGGCGGATAATTTTTGACAAGGTGGATTCTGCACCTAAGGCGCTGGCCTCGAACTCCAGCCGACCATCGAGATTAACCGAGCCGCCCGTCACTTTATCGCCAGAGGTTTTATGCAGCGGCACACTTTCGCCGCTGATTAGTGCCTCATCCACGTGGCTGCTGCCCTCTGTCACTATGCCGTCGGCCGGTATCCGTTCTCCTGGCAGCACCTGAATGCGATCACCTTTGAGCAGCTCAGCCGCTGCAATACTGTGCCAGCTATTATTGCGCCAGACCCTTGCTGATGTCGGTTTTAAGTTTTCCAGTGCTTGCAGCGCATCGGTCGTACGCCGCTTGGCGCGTTTCTCCAGTAACTTACCCAGCAGTACCAGGGTTAATACTGCCGCGCCACTTTCAAAGTACAGGTGTGGTGCGCCATGATGCCCATCAAAGCTGTACCACAGATAGAGCGATAAGCCATAAGCGGCACTGGTACCCATTGATACCAGCAGGTCCATATTGCCGGTGCTCGCTTTCAGTGCATGCCAGCCGGCTTTGTAAAAGCGCGCGCCAAAGTAAAATTGTACCGGTGTTGCTAACAGCCATTGCCACAAGGCAGGCAACATCCAGTCGGCACCGAACAGCATGCCCACCATCGGCAATACTAACGGCAGGGTGAGTAAGGCAGCACCGATCACTGGCCAGCTGTCACGCTGATAAAAACGTCGTGGTTGAGCAGGGGAATTTTGAGCCTCAGGCGAAGCCTGGCTGAGGATCAGCTCATACCCGGCATCGGCAACGGCCTGTTTCAGGGCGCGGTCTTCTGTGGCGGGTAACAGGGTCAGGCTTACCTGCTCTGTAGCCAGGTTTACTGACGCGCTTAGCACACCAGGCACCTTTAACAGGCTTTTTTCCACCCGGCCGGCGCAAGACGCACAGGTCATACCCTTTACCGCATATTGCCGGTTAGCCGTGTCCAGTTCATAGCCGGCACGGGTTACCGCTGCACTAAGCTCGTCAAAGCGGGCATCGCCTGCTACCGTTGCGATGTCTGTTGCCAGGTTGACGCTGGCTGAGGTCACGCCGGCCACAGCGCGCAGTGCATTTTCAATCCGATTCGCGCAGGACGCACAGGTCATGCCCTTTATTGCAAGTTGTATTGTTGCTGCCATATCCGTAACTCCAGGTTGAGAAATGTTATCAGGCATAACAAGACTAAACCTTACCATTATGGCAAGGTCAAACAACTTTCAAAAAAACTTAAAATAGCGGCTTGACTGTACCACAGTGGCAAGCATTAGCTTGTGTCATGAACACACCACAGGAGAGAAACACTATGAAGTTCCATATCGCTGACATGACATGTGGCCACTGCGTTAGCATGGTTACCAAAGCCATCCTCACAGCAGATGGTGATGCAAAAATACAGACTAACCTGACCGACAAAACGCTGCAGCTCAGCACGGAACTGAGCTCTGCAGAGGTAATGGAGGTCTTAACAGAGGCGGGATATCCGGCGACAGAAGTCAAAGCCAGCTGCTGTAATCCGGCGAACACCTGCCACAGCGCCTAACGAAAAAGCCACCTTAAGGTGGCTTCAGATTAATGACAAACCCCGGTTTTTAACACTGGGGTTTGCTTTTTTAAGACTGTGATCTTTACCCTGCCGCTTTTTGTCTTTTTACCACCATCCACTCAGTTTTCAAGTTATCGACCTCAACCGGACTCGTCAAAGCCACTTTAAGCGCGATTAAAGTGCAATTTAGGCAGTAAAAAAGCGACAAAAAGGCCAGTAAGAGAGCTTAATGAAAAAATCGGCTTGGAGTTTATTGGCTTCCGACAGTCTTTAGTACCGCCATCATTCGTCAGGCATGGTGTTTATCACGCGCGTTAAATTCCCAGCAGCTAAGATCTGTTCATCAGTTAATGTCTGGTCTGTATGCTTTACCATCCTCATTTCTGAGCGGTCTTTATTCATCTCACAAACCAAAATATCTCCTACGGAAAAACCTAGCTCAGTACACAGCTCATCAGGCAGAGGCAGAAGGTTATTATTGATAATTTCAACGGAGTAGCTCATGGTATCCCTCTGTGTAACAGCTTTTACTAAATGATTAAACTTAACTCGAATGGTATGTTTTTAAAAGCTAGCTGCAAAACGTCAATCAGGGAAGAAATGAACTCTGTCAATGTGGCTCAGGACTAAAGTTTAAGCGTTGTTGTGCTTTGACAGTTGGAAAGTCGTAATTGTTAACTTGATGGATCGTATGGTTTTAAACACTTGTTTCATGAAGCAACAAATGAATAAATAACTCACTTTTTAACGTTATGGTAAGAGGTGCGTCTCGAAATTTTCGAGAGCTGACATTTTTTGTTTCCAGTAATGTCCGCTTTCAGTGAAAAGCAGGGGACGACAATAGTAAGACCCTTTGTCTGTTTTTGCATTCAGTTACTTTTTGGCCAGTGGTCAGTTGGTTGATAATACTGATCTCGGCAGCCGAAACGAGTTGCAGGGAGCGGTTGGGTTGTAAATCAAATGCCATTTAGCATTTGTGGACGGAACTTTATTTTTTTCCCTTTAAATGTATAGCAAAAAAGCCTTTAGAATAATTAACCCTGATTAACTTAAGTGGGTTTCTTATGAAAAAACATTTCATTGTTTGTATAGGGTTTAGTGATACTGGTTTTTCTGATATTCATATCAACATTGATGCTTCAGACATTACACTGGCTCGACTCGTTTTAAAGTATTTAGTTAGGTCTCATTTTTCTGATTATGAAGATTCTCATCCCAAAACCAGATATATCAGGCTTGAGGGTGCGACCGGCAAGATCACCCGGCATTTGGTTGGTACAGGTAACATGCCTGATCCAGCTAACATTGAATTGCCGACGCATTTTAGAGAAATTGATTGGGAAGAGCTTCTTTCTGCAAACATGTGAATTCTACATGTAGAAGATTCAGGGCGAGTCTGTGAAACTTGCTCGCCCTCTCCCCAAAATCCACATCAATCTTGCCTATCGGCATCAAACTGCAAAACGTCACATGCGAAGTCTTAGCTTTGCTACATCCGTCTAATTACCTTCAACCCGAACAAAATATGTGGCCGCTGGGCGCTTAATACAGAGTTCGTTTAAATCGAGCGTTTGCTCAACATAATCTTGCGCAGGTGACGGGAATTCTGCAGGGATTTTGCTTTGGAAAAACGGAATGTTGTAATGAATGGTTGGTTCTGCGAACCCGATAAACTGAATTTTCATAGCGCCAATTACGGTATATAAACACAGCCAGTCATCGCTGATTTTTACAGAATGTCAATGCTGGATTGTGGACGAATCAAAAGCGAAGGCCACCGGAATTCACTTTGTCCCTTCCTGCCAGAAGACAAAGGATATAGCCGATGGCCCACACTTGTAGCCATTATTCAGATATTTCTAAATTTATCAATTGTTTGATAGTTGCCCCTTGCTCAGACAACAGCCAAAACTAAACATCTATGGGTGATTCATCTGCACGTGATCGCATACACGATCAATTAGACAAATGATGGTAGTGGCCGTGTGATCGCACTGTGGCCACAACAGCTGAGAGTCGGCATAGGGATATGTTCTGTGGCTATTATTAGATACTTTTATAGCCACACCGCACTAGGATGGTTTTTCATGTGGGCCACACACTAGGTAAATTGTGGCCACAACCGTTCAGATGTGGGCCACACACAAGGTGAATTGTGGCTACAACCGTATAGATGTGGGCCACACACGAGGTGAATTCTGGCCACAACCGTTTAGATGTGGGCCACACACGAGGTGAATTCTGGCCACAACCTTTTAGATGTGGGCCACGCACGAGGTAAATTGTGGCCACAACCGTTTAGATGTGAGCCACGCACGAGGTGTATTCTGGCCACAACCGTTTAGATGTGGGCCACACACGAGGTGAATTGTAGCTTTGGGGTGAACACAGCCACGCTCTCTTGGCAATGCCATCACTAACTTCTACCCAATATTGGGGTTTTCTCGCCTAAGCCACGCTGCATATCTGTCGAAACCGAATCCAGCCTTAAGATTGTTTTTGCACGAGTAACTAACAGTCGAGTTAAATCGACTTTTGCAAAGCTTTATAAAGGGTGGGGCGGGACACCTCAAAATGTTTAGCAACCTCAGTTATGGTTATGG
The DNA here is from genome assembly GCF_947090785.1 of Rheinheimera sp. MM224. Lineage (NCBI taxonomy): Bacteria > Pseudomonadati > Pseudomonadota > Gammaproteobacteria > Chromatiales > Chromatiaceae > Rheinheimera > Rheinheimera sp. MM224. The sequence goes on along the minus strand of NZ_OX352320.1, from coordinate 3,416,609 downwards.
TTTCATCCATGAGCATTGATTGAGCGAGTTTAATTTGTTTATCAGTTAGTGCTGGTTTGCGTCCGCCAACCCTACCTCTGGCGCGAGCGGACGCAAGGCCTGCTTTGGTGCGTTCAGAATTTAGCTGTCGTTCAAACTGAGCGATAGAAGCAAAAATATGAAACGTCAGTTCACCAACTGCCGTACCTGTATCAATCTGTTCAGATATAGATATAAACGTCACTTGTCCTACACGAAAAATTTCAATTAGTTCGATCAGATCTTTTAGGGATCGCCCAAGCCTATCTAGCCGCCATACAATTACCGTATCACCCGGTCGCAGCGAATCGAGCATGCGTTTTAGTTCTGGCCTGTTCTTCGTTTTGCCAGATGCTTGCTCCATGAATATACGGTCGGTGCCATATTTTTTAAGGGCGTCAACTTGCAAGCTGTTGTTCTGTTCGTCAGTGGAGACTCGAGCGTATCCAATCTTCATGTAAACCAAACCTGCTTTATCTTTACGATGATTGTTTTATGAGTTTCTTTACACTTTTCTGGGTGATAAGCCGCTGTATCGATTTGGCACTCAAAATGTAAAGTAAACGACCGTTTTATAACTACCCTAGATGAGTATCTTCAACACTCGTTACTGATTTTATGTATTTATCTGGAGTTCCATTTAATGGGACGACAGAACGGTAATAAGTGCATCAGTGTTTACTGGTTGGCGAAACTACAACTTTGTCCATATCTACAGCATGCATATCTCCATTCACAGTGCCCATCGGAGTTTCGAAACCGCCAAACATTAAGCTCAACTTAGCGCGTACATTTGCAAATGAAGTATCTTCGGTACCTAACTGATATATGGAATAGTAAGTTTCGAGCGTGCTGTTCTGGCGGTCGATCGCACAGATCATTGATGTCCGCATCGTTTGGCCAGGATAAAACCTGAAATGTGGATCGTTCATCGCTGCACCAAAAACTACGGTGCAATCGCCAATTTTGTATTCAAACCAATTTTCTAAAGTACCGCCAAATTTTTTCATTTTTACACTCCATAGATTATTTTGATGATTATACGAGTCATTTGACTTATTAATGATTCATTTGATGTTTTTATTGTCATACTGATTAGAGTGCGTGTCAATGGTGTTTTGTAGCTTTTAATCATCATTTGATGTTTTAATGTGGTTTCTGGTAAGCTTTGGCCAATTGTAGAGGGAGAAAGTATGATTCGTTTCAGGTTGAAGGAGTTGATCGCAGATTTGGAGTTTCGTGAAAACCGACGTGTTACCTTGGAGGAGATATCAAGTTCGACTGGGATTCATAGAACAACATTGTCAAAAATTGCTAATCAAAAAGGCTACAACACGACAACGGATGTTTTAGATAAACTCTGTGAATATTTTTCTGTCCCTCTGGAAGCTATTGCGCAGAGGTTCACGGATGTGAGTTAAATTGCTTCAATAATTTTTCATCGAACGAATTGCTCAATAGAGGTAAGCTGCAAAAGGCAATTTAAGTTACTGGTTGTAGCATATAAGTTGTTCCGCCTAGTTTTTTATCACTGTAGTGGCGCCAATGAATTTGGCCGTCTGATTAGAAGAGTAATGACTTGCGGGGTTATTGAAAAATAGAGTGTCCGTATTTAAGGCAAATGAGACTGTCTATGCTGGGCATCTAGATAGTCCGAGCATCAGGAACTCACTGAAAGCAGACAATCGGCTTGACGTACTCATATCCATTTCGAAGCACTTCAAACAAAATCTGAACCAACACAATACTTCTGTGAGACTTCAGAAACATCTAAACTTAAGCACTAAATATCACAGTGGTGATAACGAATCTGGACTCAAGCGCATAAGACAGCTCAGCGTTATGCAACTCCAGTATTTTTGTGGTAATGGAGATACCAAGACCTGCACCACTGATGTGTTGATTGCTCTGATGGCGATAAAAACGTTCTCCCATTCGTTCTAAATCGACATCAATACCTTCAGGTAGTTCGTTGCATATCGTTAATACAAGTTTGTTTTCAACTACGTACGCAGTGATCCTGACATGGCTTTGTACTTTCGCGTACTTTGCAGCGTTATCCAACAGATTTCGAAGGGCTGCTACCAACAAACCAGGTTCAGCGCGAAGCTCAAGTGCCGGGTCTATATCAAGGTCCCATTCCACTTTGTCCAATAAGCCAACGTCAACCAGAGCAAGGCTCTCTTCAATAAGTGAAATCAGTTTAAGACTGGTAAGTTTCAGTTGCCCTGAGTGTTCCAGCTTTTCCGTTTCCATCAATTGGCTGACCAGATGTGACAGACGTTTTGTGCTGATAAGAATGGCATTAGCAGCGGCGTCGGTTTCTTCTTTGGACGTCGATTTTTTAATATTGTCTGCATGAACCAACAAAATACTGAGCGGTGTTCTGAGTTCATGCGAGGCATCGGCTATAAAGCGTTTCTCTTTGACTAAATAGCTTTTTAAGTCCTTCAAAAGCTGATTAATCGCGATTTGAAAGGGCCTTAATTCGACAGGTAAGGTTATATCTATGGGAGTCAGCATAGACGGTTTAGTTGTGGCCAGTTCCTTCGATAAATCCCGAATGGGTTTAATGCCCCAGTACACAGCTATCCAAATCAGGATGGTAATAGGGAGCAGCGCGATACTCAGCGGGATCAACTGATCTAACGCCAGATAAAAACTAAGTTCTCCACGAACATCTTCTCTCTGTCCTGTGAATATCCAATAGCCATGCTCGCTGTTGTAGGTGCTATAACAAATCCAGCGCCGGTTATCATGAAACACTTCGTGATAGCCTGATGTTCTGGGGGCCAGCTCCCGATCACTGGCGTTCGCTGACTTCATCAGCAGTTTCCCATCCGTTGACCACACCTGAAACGCCACTTTGTTTTCGTATTTGTGCCCCTCTGGCCTGCGCTCCTCTGCGGAAGTTCGCTCAATACCATCTTCGGCAATCTGAGGGACATAAACAATCAGGGGATCTGTGTGGTCAAGAGAGAGCGAGTTTTGTATCAGCAGTTGGTCTAAAAGACGTGCATATTGAGTCAGTTGGGCATCAAAAAGCTCATCCAATTCGTGGTGAGTGCTGGAGTACGTAATGAATCCAGTAATCACCATCAGAAGTAAAACAACGCTGTTCACACCGAGTAAAATCATTCGGCGTATGCTGTTAATCCTCATACTGATTTACCATCATGTAACCAATACCCCGTATCGTTTTAATACACTCAGGCTTAGTTTTTTTTCGCAGGTTGTGAATATGCACCTCTATCGAATTACTCTCTGTCTCTCCGGTCCAGCCGTTGCTCAGCTCTTCCAGATGCTGGCGGGATAGAATTTTACCCTGATGCAACATAAACTCTTTTAGCAACAGAAATTCGCGGGTGGTTAGGTATATTAAACGGTCTTGGTAGCGGCATTCATGCACGGTTAAATCCATCGTTAAGTCCGCGCATTGCAACTGATCCAATTGGCGCTGTTGATGACGCCGTACGAGCACACGCAACCTTGCTTCAATTTCCCTGCTATCACAGGGCTTTAGCACATAATCGTCAGCCCCCGCGTTTAATGCTTCTATTTTTGTTTCTAAATGATCCCAGGCAGTCAGGATCAGTATTGGGATGCCGTGCTTTAAATTTCGCAACGATTTAATCACATTGAGTGCCAGACCATCTGGCAAACCTAAATCCAAAATCATCAGTTCAAACTGACTTTCACTGGCCGCCTGGATCGCTTGTTTTCCGGTCGTGCATAGCTCCACGCGGTAGTTCATTCGCGTCAGCGCCGTACTCAGTCCCTGAGCCAGTAGTAGGTCGTCTTCTACCAGTAAAATTCGCATGGCAACACCTGTTGGTACTTAGTACAGAATAATAAACCAGACGAGAGCGGTGGTGATAAGGCTGGCCAGAACTGCCGCAGAGCCGATATCTTTCGCTTTACCGCTCAGCTCGTGGTATTCGCTGCCAATTCTGTCCACAACAGCTTCGATGCCAGTGTTCAGCAACTCCACAATAAAAACCAGAAACAGACTCAATACCAATAAAGCCCGCTCAGCCGCGGATACCTCCACCATAAGGGATATGGGAAGCAGCAGTGCTAAAGCAATAACTTCCTGCCTGATGGCTGCTTCAGAGGCCCAGCTGCTGCGAAGCCCTTGCCATGAATACAGCGTCGCAAAATAAAGTCGGTTGAATCCAGTGGCTTTCGATTTCATGTCAGGGTCCGTCAAGGTCGTTATAAAGAAACTCACAATAACTTTATTTTCTTAAGAGACTCTTAAGTTTCGCTCGTTATTCTGCATTGCGTTTTAGGATGACAAGGCGAAGTAATGACCAATACTAATAAGAAACGACCTTCTTTTTTTCCATCTATTGTCTGTGGTCCCTACACCCATTTATTGAGGATGCTGCTGCTTGGCATCGTAGTGCTCAGTCTGAGTCGCCTTGGTTTAGTGCTGTGGCATTATGAGCGGGTGCTGGCAACCGGAAAAATGTCAGAGATTTTGTTGCAAGGTATTCGGGCTGATCTCATTGTCTTGTGCCTGTGGGCATCGATTCCCGTCCTTTTAGTGCCACTGTTTGCAAACCGTTTTTTACAACACAGTTGGTTTAAATTCACCTACCTGTGGAGTCTTGCTGGTTTAATTGGATTGCTCTTTATGGAGCTTGCGTCTCCGGCATTTATACTGCAATACGACGTCAGGCCCAACCGCTTATTTATCGAGTATCTGAAGTACCCCAAAGAAGTTTTCTCTACCTTATGGCATGGCTTTCGTCTGCCTTTTTTAGCTGGTTTTTTGTTTACCGCACTGTTTGGGTTTGCACTTGCTCTATTGCTTAAGCTTCCCTTCGTAAAACTTCGAATTTGGTCAGTCAAGCACACCATTGTGTTATGGCCTCTGGCTGTATTTCTGGTCTTTGCTGGCGTCCGCTCAACCACAGATCACAGACCCGCTAATCCAGCCCTGTTTGCGATCACCGGAGATTCTATGGTGAATTCTTTGGTGATAAGCTCAGGCTATTCCGTGCTTTATGCCCTATACAGCATGAAGCATGAAGCGCGTTCGACGGAAATGTACGGCAAGTTATCGACTGAGGATATGTTGCAATACGGTTTGGATTGGCCCTGGTTAAAAACCTACAGGTTTACCGATCCAGACTATCCGACGTTGCATTTTCAAACGGCTACAAAAAAACGAGAGAAACCCTTAAACGTTGTTATTGTTTTGCAGGAAAGTCTGGGGGCAACCTTTGTTCAATCCCTTGGAGGCGAGCCAGTTACGCCGCAGCTTGAGCAGTTAAAAACTCAAGGCATGTGGTTTCAGAATCTCTATGCCACTGGTACACGCTCAGTGCGTGGTATCGAAGCAGTGGTTGCAGGCTTTTCACCAACCCCCGCACAAAGCGTGGTGAAGCTTTCGAATAGCCAGCAAAACTTCACAACACTTGCCTCTGTATTAAAATCCAATGGATACCACACCCAGTTTATTTATGGTGGCGAAGCACATTTTGACAATATGAGAAGCTTTTTTACCGGCAACGGCATTGATGACATAGTCGATATCAGCCAAATTAAAAACCCAGCTTTTGTAGGCAGTTGGGGAGCCAGTGACGAAGACTTATTTAATACAGCACACCAAAAGCTGAACGCTTTACATCAAGAGGGAAAGCCATTTTTCAGTCTTATCTTTACATCAAGCAATCATGAGCCATTTGAGTTTCCAGATGATCGGATCACTCTGAATGAACAACCCAAAAATACGGCAAACAATGCAGTAAAGTATGCAGATTGGGCCATGGGAAAGTTTTTCGAAAAAGCAAAACAAAGCGACTACTGGCAAGACACGGTATTTTTAATTGTTGCGGATCATGACAACCGTGTTTATGGCAATAACCTCATCCCTGTAGAGAAGTTTCGTATTCCTGGACTAATCTTAGGAGCCGATATCACACCTGAAGTCCTCGAAACGCTGAGTAGTCAGATTGATTTAGCTCCCACTTTGCTGAGCCTGGCGGGTGTGTCTTCCTGCCATACCATGACAGGCCGTGATTTAACTTTGGACAAAACAAGTCCTGGCAGAGCCTTGCTACAGTTTGAAAACTACTTCGCGCTGATGCAACCGGACTCATTAACGATTTTGAAACCCAATGAAGAGACTGTCATTGCGCACTATGATGAACCTACCAAACGACTTGAGCTGTTGGATCGTCAAGCCTCAGCAGTCCAATACAAAAAAGCCTTAGCTCAGGTGCAACTCCCATCGTATTTGTACAGAGAAAGAAAAAACTCCAGTCAGGTTGCTTGTCTGCTTCACTGAATGAGCGAAATCTTGGAACTCGGTTTTGGGACACTCTATTTTTGCTTCTAGTGCCCCAAAAGGACAGTCACTCCACATACAATCAACCGATGCCGCCTGCATAATAATTGGGACATTCACACCTTTGCTGACTAAAAATAACAAACTAATACAAAGGCTTAACTTACTTCCGAATGAATTGATAAATTATTTTCAGACTTAAGTCTCTCTTAAGTTTCACCCGTTAGTCTAGCCATACTTACCCAATTGTATTGAAAGCAGGTTTGCAGTGGCGGAACCAATACGACCCAGCCTATTCACCCATCTGATTGCGCCTATCGCTGGGGCATCTGCGCTTTTTATTCTGGCTTATGGCACTTCATTCGATTTTGGTTTGGCCTCCTTGCTGTTTGATTGGCAAGGCGGAACCTGGGCTTTACAGCATCATTGGCTGACAGAAACTCTACTACATAACTCAGTCAGAGCCATCAATGAAATCCTTGTCTTGGGTTTACTCGGGTACTGGGCATGGCGGCATGTTGCTATACGCGAAAGTAGCAAGAACCAACGTGCTTTAGGTGTGTTGTTACTTAGTTTGATGATGAGCTTTGCATCTGTAGCCGTGCTCAAACGGTTGCTACCTATGGAATGTCCATGGGATTTGCTGCAATTTGGTGGCCACAGCGAATTTTGGGGATTGTTTGATACTCGCCCTGAGACGATGTCTCCCAACCAATGTTTCCCAGCCGGACATGCCAGCATAGGGTTTGCGTGGCTAGCACTCTATTACTATTGGCGAGAGCTGAAACCACATCTAGCGCTGCGAGGCATAGTAATTGGCTTAACACTCGGCCTGTTACTCGGCTTTGTGCAGCAACTGCGCGGTGCTCATTTCCTTTCACACGATATCGCCACAGCGGCGGTATGCTGGACTGTGTCGACTGTGCTGTATGGTTTATTTCAGCATGCTCGCGCCTCTGAACTGTCATTCAAATCAGAGCCAGCTTTCACTTCTAAACGGACTACCTCTGCGGACCTGCCGTTGGAACAATCCAAACCTGTACTCTTTGCTACTTCTATGGAGTCCCCTGATGTTTGAGGCTATTTTATCGCAATCAAAAGCAACGTCTTCAGTTTTGAGTACAGGACAGGAGCGGGTATGGCATCCGCTGTGGTTTGCTTTGATCTCTGCTCTTGGCATGACGTTACTGCTCAATGGTCCTTTTTTGGCTGCGGTACAGGCCAAAGTTCCAGGACAATATAGTTTGCAGCTGAACTTAATGGCGATATTGTTTTTACTAAACCTGCTGCTTCTGGTGATTTTTAGTTTTCATCGTCTACAAAAGCCTGTTGTGGTGGCACTGTTTGCCATCGGTGCTTTTAGTTATTACTTCATCGATAGTTTTGGCATTGTTGTCGATAAATCCATGCTGCAAAACGCCGTAGAAACTGACGCTGCTGAAGCGGCCGGAGTATTAACCATTGGCATGGTATGGCAAGTGATTGGCGTCATGCTGTTCCCTTTGCTTTGCATTGGTCTTATGAAGGTTCGTGCATTGCCTCTGAAACAATTTTTCCGGCATTGGCTGCTTGCGCTGGTTTTAGTGACGCTGAGCCTGTTTAGCCTGGTCGCTTCTGGCTACTCCGAACTCGCGCCTTTCTTTCGTAACTACAGAGAAATAAAGCATTTTGCTTTACCTGTCAGTCCTGTGGCCGCAGCGGTATCGTTGTCATCCGATTTGGTCAAAAAACAATTCCCGACTCAATTTATGCAGTTGGGGCAGGATGCAATGCAGCCTTTGTCCGTGAGAACAGAGAAGCCACGTCTTATCGTGATGGTATTGGGAGAAACAGCCAGGGCCGATCACTTTCAGCTCAACGGCTACACTCGCTCAACCAATCCGCAACTCAGTCATTTACCTGTCTACAGTTTTACTAACGTAAGTTCATGCGGCACTGCTACAGCACATTCTGTGCCTTGTATGTTTTCCAATATGGGCAGAGATCTCTATAAAGAGTCACAGGCTAAAAACAGCAGCAATGTGCTGGATATTCTGCAATACGCTGGTATCGACGTGAGCTGGCTGGACAATAACTCGGGCTGTAAAGGGGTATGCGATAGGGTTCCAACTCAGTTTGTATTTGAGCAGCAGCAAAATCCACTGTGCCAGGAAGGACAATGTCTGGATCAAGTGCTGTTGGATGCATTGGAGCAGCAACTGAAAACACCGCAATCGTCCGATAAGTTGATTGTATTACATCAGTTGGGAAGTCACGGTCCTGAGTATTTCAAACGCAGCAGCGCTAAAGACAAAGCCTTTTTACCGGAATGCACTGATAAGCAACTTCAGCTCTGTGCCCCTTCAGACATCGTCAATGCCTATGACAACAGTATCGTCGCGACAGACCATTTGTTAGCCGCCGTGATTGCGCGCCTTAACAGCCAAAAGAACTACCAGACCGCCATGTTTTACGTCTCTGACCATGGTGAATCTTTAGGTGAAAATGGCATCTACTTGCACGGCTTACCTTATTGGATGGCACCTAAAGCGCAAACTCAGGTTCCGCTGCTTTGGTGGATGTCTGAGCCTTATGCATCCTCTGCGAAACTGACGCCTGAATGTGTCGCGTCCAAACAGCAGGATAGTTTCAGTCACGACAACGTATTTCATAGCTTACTCGGGATGTTTCAAATCAAAACCAGTTTGTATCAAGCAAGCAAAGATATGTTCCGTTCTTGCTAATCCCTAGGTGTCCATTACAGGCCTGGTGCCAGTGGAGTTGGTATGCATAATTTAAGTCGGCTTTGTCTCGCTTTACTGGCCGCGTTAGCCGGTAACGCAGCACAGGCTCAGGAAGTCACCTTTGAACACTTATGTGAGTTTGTTAAAAAAGACTCCGGAGCGGAAAAGTCTGCGGATGAGAAGACCGGAGCGGCGGAACTTGCTGGACCACCTTTTCAGGTGCATTCGATTGAAATTGTCTCCAATCCTATTTTTGATGAAAACGCACCCGATACGATTTGGTTGCACCACTTTGCCAACTGGCTACATATCAATAGTAAAGAATCTGCACTGCGAAAAGAGTTAAGTATTAAACCTGGTGAACAAGTCACGACGGATGATTTAGCAGAAGCGGAGCGTCTACTGCGTGAGAAATCCTATGTACGTGATGCGCGAGTTAGTGTGGTTGAGCCTTGTCATCCTGATGGCAGTAAAAGCGTGAAAGTAGAAACCTGGGATAACTGGAGCTTGCTACCCAACCTTGGACTGGGCCGCACCAGTGGCAAAAATAAATACTCTTTTGGTTTTAAAGAAGATAATTTCTTGGGGTATGGAGTTCGTACTTCCGTAAAATATCAATCCGATTATTTACGCCAGGGCTATGAATTTAAAGTATCGAGTCCGTTGTCTTTGCTCGGGTATCCTGAACTGGATCACAGCTATGTCGATCTTGAATGGACAGAGAATAACGATGGCCGTCGAACTCAGTTCCAGCTTGAAAAGCCCTTTTATCAGGATAGTACAGAGCGGATGTATAAAGCAGGCTGGCTCAGCGATGAAAGACTAGACCAAATTTATCACAATGGTGATCTTGAGAACCGATTCATTACCCTGCAAAAAGAGATTGATCTTCAAACGGGTTGGCTTCTGGATTATCGGGAGCGTACCAGTTTAAGGCTATTGGCAGGTTATAGTTCGCAGCAATGGCAGTTTACAGACGACCTGTTTCAACCTTCGTTGGCTTTACCAGAGGACAGGAGTTACCAGTACCCCTGGATAGGTCTCGACTACAAAGAACATAAATACCAGGTGCTGTCTGATGTTTATCTGATTAATCACAGTGAGGATATCAATTTAGGCTGGCACCATCAGGCAAGGATTGGTGTCCAAACATCTGATTTGGCAAACGATGAGACACTTGGCTATCAAGCACATTGGCTCTCTGAAAAAGGCTTTGGAGATTCAGAACACCTAACACTGCTCGCACTGCAACTGGATGCCATGTTAGGTGTACGCGGCGGTGATCAGATCATCGCCTCAGCAAAAGCCGAGGACTTTTATCGTCTGAGTAAAGAGTTTACCTTTTACACTAAACTTCAATACGATCAACGCAGCCGCAACTACCTGGATCAACCTCTTGATTTGGGTGGTGAAACAGGGTTGCGTGGCTATCCTGTTCAATACCAGCAAGGCACTCAGCGCTGGTTAAGTACAGCAGAGCTTCGCTGGTATCCACAGATTAACATCTACCAACTCCTCGATTTGGGATTTGTGGCGTTCGCAGATGCTGGGCGAGCCAGTGGTGGCGATATCGAACAAAATGCCGAGCTGAACGGCTTCCGTTCTAAGGCCGATTTACTGGCTGAAAACTTCACAGATCAGTGGATTGGTTCTGTCGGTATTGGCGCTCGTTTTTACTCCTCACGCTCAAGCAATAATCATGTCATTCATGTTGATTTGTCAAAACCTGTGGGTGGAGCAAAAGATGTGAACTCGTGGGAAATTCAGTTGAAAGTTGAAGAGAGGTTTTAATTGATTTGTACTTTTCAAGTTAATGTTACAGAGCTTCAACTGTAAGCACAGTTGAAGCTATCTTTGAACTGAACCAGACGTTGTTATCTTAACGTTCGATCTTATAAATTGATGGATTCGTCCATAGCAGTGATCAATACGCTCATCAGTCCTCAAAAAATCGAATGTCTGCAAATAAGGCAAAGCCGACATTTGTTTTTTCAATATCCCCAGTTTTGAAAAACGGCTTCTCACTCTCAGATGACTGTCAGAGTAAATCACGCTTGGTTACTAAAAATGTTCGATTGAAAGCCAGTCGTGATTGTGAGTAGTGCAGTTATATCTGCATGGAGACAGCTTTATATAAAACTGTGGGTTAACCAACTTTGGAATTAATCCACCCAAATAAAACCTCTGGTTCTGGAGCGGGCAAAATTGACAAGTCATAGTCTATTCTATCAAGAGGGGTTTCTTTGGCTCGATCTAGCCGTATTTTCAATCGTTGTTCGTCCAAGTTTTTCTTCGCAGAGAGTTGATAAAATAGCTTAAAATCTATGTTTCGTTTAGCACACCATTTGTCGAAGTGGTGAGCTTGTACCGATGACAGTTTAATTGAATTTTTTTGCCAATAAGCTTGGCGTTCGATTTTATAAAATTCTAGTTGTTCGCTCAGATTTTTTGCAATTTCATCGCCACTCGACTTGCTTACTGAGACAAGCTGCTTAAGTTTCGAATTAATAACGATTTTGTAGTCTTCAATTTCTTTTTCGTATGCTTCAGAGTCACTTTTGTCTAGAAACGCTTTTAGGTTAAAAAAAGCTTCCCGCTCTTGCAAATAAATCTGAAAAACAACTCTCCTCAGCTTGTCATCAGTGATCAACTGAATAGGTGTTTCTGGAAGTTCTAAATTGAATTGTGTGGTTATTGGCGTTAATTGTTTAACGAAGGTTCCAAATCTTGATTCAAGATTTTCCTTAGAAAAACGCTGATTAATGATTTCTGTTTTTAAGCAATGGCTGCCCGCAGTAATTACAAACCCACACCTAGTTTTCGAAAGTGACATGCCCAGTTCACGAAGTTGCAGATGCAGATAGCCCCATGTTCTAGAAGAGTCCACAATAGGCGCAATAATTGTACTGAGGGTCGTTTCCGTATTTTCAAAACCAGTTTTTAATTCAATTTCCGTGTAAGTTGGCTTGGTGGGTTTATTAGAACTGACCTTTGATTTATGTTTATGTAGTTTAGAAGTCTTCTGCTTGCTCTTTAACGCGGGGTAGTTATTAATACAGTGAGTTTGGTAAGTCGCTGGATTTACTCTGTTGATCATAAGATGAATGTGTGTAGATTCTGAGTCATCGTGACGTCCATACAAATATTGGCAATCAAGTAAATTGAGTTTTGTTATCAGGGCGTTGACTACAAAATCGATGTCTTGATTAGTAGCGTTCCGAAGTTCGTCACATGTTAGGATTAAGTGATTGATTACGTCCACTGCATTTGAATGTTTTTGCTCTGCCAGATCAATGGTTTCTTGGCAAAGTGCGTTAATGTCAGTTGGGTTACAAAAGTAGTTCACTGCGCTGAAGTAGTTACATGTTTCCTCAACGCTAGGCGAAGAGTGGTCGTCCGGACTGTTCGACTTCTCCGGATTTGTAATATAAGGAATCAAAAGTTCGATTCGGCGAGCTTCTTTAGCACGTTTAAACGGTGCTGCAACAAGTTTAACAATCATTGTTTAACCTCCCATAAGTGCGTTCAAATTCAATGGCGCAAGCTTTTGCGATTTCATGGATAGTCGAGCTTTCTGAACTAATTTGTCTGAGTGTTTTTATGGCATGCTGTAACAGCAATCGTATTTTTGTTACTTGCCTATCGGGTATATGTCGGTGTTTAACAAGCCTGATGACAGCGTCAGTAATTGTTAGCCCTGAGAGCCAGCAGATATCTTGAAGGCTTTCGACCGCTTCTGGTGTTAAGCGAGCGCTTGTTGTTTTGGTTATACCATCATGTTTTCGCGGTATAAATTTCATGGGTGCTGGTTGTTGGTAGTTTTTAAACCTGATTAGTATCTCTTGCGGTACAACAATAAGATCATCGCAAAGTTGCTGTAATTTCAATAGATCTTGTTGGCATGCAGCGTCTCTGAGTGCTTGTAGTTTTGTTTTAAGCTGCTTTTCCAAATGTTTTGAAAATATTGCTCGTAATGGACTGTTTTGAATCGCATTCTGTACTGCAGCGGATCTTGATACTCGATTACATCGAGCAACTCGGTCTATCGAAATCAACTCTATTTCGCTTAGATGCAGCGCTATTATTCCGGTGTTTTTCAGTATTCGCTGGGTCATTGTTTCAGATCCTTTAGTTAATGCTGTTTACTATTGCTTATAAGTGAGATGTTCAAAGGTGAGCGAAGGAAAATTCAGCTAAAGACAAACCCTAGGAAACTAATCCTATGGCTGTCTGTGCTGGATTTGATGCCCACGGAGCCGCTACGGTTTTAATCCAGGTAATAGCCCCAACGACGGGTCTATAAACTGCGCGAATTATTGGTAAACGGTTGCCATGCCGTTCTGTCGTTACCACCCAGCCAGATTTCGCGCCAGATCGAATTTAACAACGCAAGATCTCTAAAAAGACCAATATGCGCTCCCGACGATCCGACAAATCTCCGTATGCCTGTTGCTGGTTACCCCTGTAGGCACAATTCAATGCTGCGCAGGCGTCACTAACTCCTACCACCCACAGCATTGCCCAATCCGGTGAATCAACGGGTTGGGTGGCTAGGGTAGAAACTGGTCAAAGAGCAGTAGACTTTTGATAGACAAAGGGGTGCCCCTCAGTTAATATCAAACTGATTTTGGATAGTCGCTGCTCATTGACTGTTCACAAACAAAGCCGAGTTTGCCGCTCGGCTTTGTCGTTTCTGACCCGGATTGATGGGTTTATTCGATAGGCAAATCTCCTGTTATCAGCTCCAAAAACGCAGATGCGATTCCAGAACTGGCGCGTATTACAGCGCAGTTAATCGGAGATTTATTTGGAAGGGATTTCAGTAAGATTCGTATAAAATCAACTGGTTAATCTGATTTATGCAGCGGATTGAAAATCCGCGTGTCGGTGGTTCGATTCCGCCTCTGGGCACCATAAAAAACAAACAGCCCGTCCTTGTGACGGGCTTTTTGTTTTCTGTCATTCAGCAGGATGGAGCCTGAATCCAATTACCTCAGCTCAAATCCCCAAGCCCGAAAATGCTCTGAATGAATTTCGCTAAAACACTTTAAGCGGCTTTCGGCCTGATCGTATTCTGCCCTGTGCCAGTGATGTTCAGCCGGCAGGGCTACTACTTTCATACCTGCTGCTTTGGCTGCTGTTAAACCTGTGACTGAGTCTTCAAATACCAGACAATGTTCTGAAGCCACACCTAACTTGCTGGCAGCTAAATGGTAAATTTCTGGTTTAGGTTTACCTTGTGTGACTAGCTCGATAGAGCAAAGCGCCTGAAAGTACGGGCGAATTTGTAGTTTATCCAGCACAGTGTTCATCAGAGAACCTGGTGAGTTGGTGGCTAGTGCGACCGGAATTTGCCAGCTTTGCAGTTGTTGCAACAACTCCAGTGCACCTTTTTTCACCACACCACGTTCCAGCACGGCCAAAGCAACGTAATCGATGACGGCCTGTTCGGTTTGTTCAATGGTTAAATCCTGCCATGGCGAATGCTTAAACCAGAGTTCGGTCACAGCTCTGGTCGTCATGCCGCTGGTTTGTGAGGTAATGGCCGGATCCAGCTTTACGCCTAATTGGCGAAACACATGCTGCTCGGCTTCAGCCCAATAAGGTTCAGAATCAATTAATACCCCATCCATATCAAAAATAACTGCCTGAACCACCTGATTGCTCCTTCTGTGCTGTATCAGGCTTTATTATTCAACAGCCACAAGCTCTGCACCACAGCTTTATCAGCCTTTGCAGGCGAAATTCTGTGCATGGCTTTGTTTTTGCGATGAAGTGCACTAATGCAGATTGGAGTACGTCGTCAATTGCTCTATGGTAGAGCTTCACACTTTAAGAAAGGATGTTGTAGTGCGCCTGCTTTTTGCCTTGTCTTCATTCACTTTGTTTAGTTTCAGCCTGTTGGCGGCAGAAACTCCGGTTAAACCAGCGGTCAGTTATCAGTTGTCGTTTAACAACGCAGCGCACCATGAAGCCGCTATTCAGGCGCGGTTTGAAGGCGTCAGTTCAGCTAATTTATTGCTGAGTATGAGTAGCGCTTCCCCTGGCCGTTACGCGCCTCATGCCTTTGCTAAAAATATCTACGATTTAAAAGCCACAGATAGCACAGGCAAAGTTTTATCTGTGCAGCGTATTAACCCAAGCCAGTGGTCGGTAGGGCAGCACGATGGCACTGTGATCATCAATTACCGTTTGTACGGCGATTGGGGGGACGGCACCTATAGCCAGATAGACCGTACTCACGCCCATTTAAATATGCCTGCTACTTTGCTGTTTGCTGATGATTATGCACAGCAAAGCGCCTCTTTACGTTTTGAGTTACCCGATGCGCGCTGGAAAGTTGCGACTCAGTTGCAGTTACAAACGGATGGCAGTTACATAGCGCCCGATCTGCAGTATCTGATGGACAGTCCGGTTGAATTAAGTGCTTATAGCAACCGCAGTTGGAAAGTGGCTGATCAATACTCTGAAGCCACTATTCATTTGGTTTTGCATCATCAGGGCACTGAACAACAACTGGATACCTTCACTGAAAAAGCCAAAGCTGTAGTGGCTGAGCAGCAGAAAATATTTGGCGAATACCCTCAATTTGATTATGGCCAGTATGTGTTTATTGCCGACTATCTGCCTTATGTGGATGGTGACGGTATGGAGCATCGCAACTCTACGATCCTGACCGATGAGCGTTCACTCAAAGAGGCAAATTACGCCCAGATAGAAACTTTATCACACGAGTTTTTTCATGCCTGGAATGTTGAACGGCTGCGCCCGGCTGATTTAGAGCCTTTTGATTTTCAGCGCGCCAATATGAGCCGCAATTTATGGTTTGCCGAAGGGGTGACCAACTACTACGGCAAACTGGTGTTAAGCCGGACTGGCCATTTTGATTTAGCCACTTATCTGGATAAAACCGTAGCTGCAGTAAACAAAGTGAAACTTTCACCGGGCCGGCAGTTTTTCCCTGCCACAGGTATGAGCGAGATGGCACCTTTTGTTGATGCTGCCGTATCGGTCGACCCAACCAACTATGCCAATAGCTATATCTCTTATTACACCTATGGTGAAGTACTGGGGCTGGCGCTGGATTTAACCTTACGTACTGAATTTGAAGGCTTAAGTCTGGATCTGCTAATGCGAAAGCTGTGGCAGGAGTTTGGTAAAGTGGGGCGTCCTTATGCGGAACAAGATCTGCTGCAGGCGTTGGCGGAGCTTACAGCCAATCCGGATTTTGCCAAAAATTTCTTTAGCCGTTATATCCAGGGTCAGCAATTACCAGAGTTCGAAGCTTTATTTGCTGCTATGGGGCTGAAGTTAGCAGTAGCTAAGCCAACACAGGCATTTTTAACTGCAGCGACTTTGCTGGAGCAGGACAAGCAACTCAAAGTAGACAGCAATCCCCTGATTGGCACGCCTTTGTATCAGGCCGGTGTGGAGAAAGGCGATGTGCTGTTAAAACTGGGGCGTTATAAACTTGGTTCCAAAGCCCAGTGGGACAAAGCACTGGCCTGTTACAAAGTAGGGGATACAGCAGAGCTGAGTTTTAGCAGCCGTGGTAAAACCTATAGTACTCAAGTCACTTTTACTGCTGATCCGAGCTGGGCCTTGACTGAAAACAAAGAGGCGAGTGCTGAACAGTTAGCAAAACGGGCTTTGTGGTTAAAAGCCCAGCCTTAGCTGGGCTTCATCTGCAGTTACCTGGCGCCCAGAGACTGAGCTAGTTTTACAACCGCCTGAATTTGCTGACCTTTACGGTTGGCATAATTGGCATCTGTATAACCCCACCAGTCCCAACAGGCTTGTGGGTTCATTGGCATTAGATTTGAGGCGCGGGTTTGCGGATAAAGCACCACTATGTTGTTGCTGTCGGCATAACGGTTAAAGCCCGCTTTTTCGACATAAGCCATGCCTACCGCATCGGCATGTTGGTTACAGCCATGAAAGCTGATATGCAAAGTACAGCTTTGGCCTTGCTCACAACTTTTGGGCACATACACATAACCTTGTTCTGCCATAGTGGCTGCCAGATCTCCTGCTATTTTTTGCTGCTCAATTGGATAAACAGTACCGCTGCTGTGATCGGCGGGGGTCTTTAAACTTGCTTGAATAAACTTCAGCGCTTCACCTGCCGCATCATAACTACATTTGCCTAAAAACGGCGCTTCGGAGCTAGCGCACGCGCTGCCTTCGTTGAGTGTCGGCATATGGTGAGCGAAGTTTTTGTCCTGCACATAACTCAGTTGTGCTGGTGGTAACCACTCTTGGTACTGCTGATGGAGCGCGTCCGCCACTTCTTTGCTGATCTTTTGATCGGCAGTGCCGTGCAATAACCAGATTTTACTTTGTTTAATCTCTGCTTCAGACGCCAGCAACCCTTGCGTCGACCAGTCTTTTAGCTGCTTGTTGATGTCAGCCACAGGGATAGGGCTGCCCACTTTATTAATACAGTGATCCAGAGCTGTCATTAAATTATTCTGCGCACAATACACTGGCCCAGCTGCCACTATGGCTGCACCTTTCACCCAGTCGGCATGAGAGAGCTGAAACTGCGCAGCCATATAACCACCGCTGGATAAACCCGATACTGTGGTCTGGTCTAAATTCAGTTTTAATGCAGGCAAAGCCGCATAAGCCGTGCTGCTCAGAGCGAAAGCGAAAGAAGATAAAACAAAAGGCAAGGTTTTCATCTGAATTGTCCTTTAAAAGCCAAAGCTATAGTGCTTCCATTTTGATCCCTTTAACCTGATGAGGCTATAGCACTAAGGTACAGTAAGTTGTCAGAGCCGCTTCAGTAAAAAGATCTGCTAAAGCGGTGATACAATCTGCAGCAAAAGCCGTACTATATAAGCACTTTGTTTTGGGTAGAAATAAATGATGTTGTCCAATACCAATGAACTATTAATTCTCGGTTGTGGTCATTCCGGATCCGATACCTTGTTTAATAACAATGCATTGGTGACAAACTCTGAAGGTACTTTGCTGATTGACTGCGGTTACACCATCAAACCAGCTTTACAGGCACAAGCTTTAAAGCTGCAGGATATAGATGCTGTGTTTATTACCCATGTGCATGCCGATCATATGTTTGGTCTGGAGCGGCTGGCGAACGAAGGTCGTTACAAATACCATAAAAAAGCCAAGCTGATTTTGCACCATGAGTTATACGACGAGTTATGGCATCAGTGTTTAAAAGGTGTGCTGGCGAAAAATGGCGAAGGCGAAAATGAGCTTTCTGATTATTTTGATTTAGTGTTGTTACAAAACGATGAGTTTGAGCTGTTTGGCAACTATTACCAGTTGCATCGGGTGTCGCACACGCCTGGTAAAGTCTGTTTCGGTTTGATGATTAACCAGAGCATTTTTTACTCCGGCGATACAGTGGCCATACCACAACTGCTGATGCAGTTAAACCCAGAGCTGATTTTCCACGATGTGACGTTAACCGAATATAACCCTGTGCATGCCTCTGTGCACTCGCTGCTGAGTTTGTATCCGGCAGAGCTGTGTAAAAAAACCTATTTAATGAGTTATGAAGATCACTGGCCAGATTATCAGCAGATGGTAGAACAGCATTTTGCTGGTTTTGCCCGGCAAGGACAGCGCGTGCAGTTAAGCAAAGCACATCGGACGGATACAGCAGCAGGCTGAATCACAAGGAGTTTTATGTATTATGTGATTTCGATAGGCTCAAATATTCAGCCTGAACAGCATGTGGCGGCTGCGATAAGCTTGCTGGTGCAAGACTTTGGTTCCTTGTATCTATATCAGCGGGTATATACCCAGGCGCAACTGGTAGAGTCTAATCGTGTGTTTATTAATTCAGTGCTGGTGCTGAGCTCGACCTTGACTGCCACTGAATTAAAAGCACAGCTTTGCCATATTGAAGAGTCGCTTGGACGTGACAGAAGCGATCCAAAACGTAGTATCAAAGATCGCAGCTGTGATTTGGATATTATCTGCCATCTGGAGTTGTGGTCAGAGTCGTGGAAAACTGATCTGACTGAATCTTACGTTCAACAAGTGTTCGACCCTGCCAGTAAACAAGCGCCAATTCAATTAGGTTGTCAGCTATTTTCCGAGCGACCTGCCGCCATCTATTTTCAGGCTCAAGCCAGTGACAAATTTATTGTCGATCAAAAACCGGACGCCCTGATAAATTGGCTCGAAACCAGCTTCTTGCGCAATTAAGGTTTGTTGCATTACCTGCTGCTTTTCGCTGTCGCTATGTTCCGGTAAAAACATAATAGGACCTGGCTGAATGCTGTTGACCCGAATTAGTGGAGCATAGGCTTTGGCTGCAGACTTCATTAAATTCTCAAGCCCTGCTTTGGTGCTGCAGTAGAGTGAAAATGCCGGGTTTGGGTTTTCACTGTAAATATCAGTGATATGTACGATCAAACCACCGCCCTGAGTTTTTGCGATTTGCGGTGCAAGCTGTTGGTTTAAAAGTGCAGGCAACTGCATATGCACAGCAAATAATGCCTGATAAAAAGCCACAGTATCTTCGGTATGTAACTCATCTTTTTCAAACAAAGACGCGTTGTGGATCAAAAGGTCTATGTTGGTGCTTTGTTGCTGCAACTGACGAATAGCCGACATCACTGAATCTGCTGATTGATAATCTACTGCTATTTGCGTCAGATAGTGCTGCTCTGGGTTGATTTGTCGGGTGAGACCAAAGACCTGATAACCTTCAGCACTTAGTTTTTCCGCCAGATAAGCACCTAAACGTCGGCTTGTTCCTGTTATTACTGCTGTTTTCATTGCCAAACTCCATCAATTTATCTGCTGGCATATACGCTGTGTAGTCGTTTTAGTTCAGTCGCCGGACCATGTCGCAGTTTTACAGTAACTCTGAACTATTTTTCTCTAAAATTTGGCGGAAAGTCATTCTGTTATCAATACTTAGGAAAGTATTACACCCTTCCAAGGACTCATTATGAATTTGCACAGTATCAGAGTTAAAAGCAGTTTGCCTATGCTTATTCTGGCTTTCACCTTATTGATTGTTGTCTCCATGTTCAGCTATTTATCTGGCTTACAAAAAAGCGCTTTGGCGGTGCAGGCGGACAATTTTCTGCAAGCTATCTCCGTTGTTTTAAATGCTGACCGTGATTTATATCAGGCGAAGTTAGCTTCTACCATGCACCTGAGTAAACAAGGTGACAGCGCTGCGCTTGAAGCTGAAGTCGAAGACAATGCTCAGCAGGTAAAACAGCGTTTTGCTGATTATCTGAAATTTTTAAAAAGTTATCCTGATGTGCAACAGCAGTTTTCCGGGTTTGAGCAGGATTATCAGTTGTGGTATCAAAGTGTGAAGACACTACTTGAAGCCAGTAAAGCCGGCACTGCAGGGGCTGATGTTATAGCCGAAGAGCAGACTCAGTTCGCGGCGCTTCGTGATGTATTGGATAAAGCCGGTGAAGCGGCGCTGAATAAATCGGTTAGTGAGCAACAAGTGCTGACTTCTGAAATCAGTTTTTTCCAGAATACCACCTACAGCATCACAGCTATTATTCTGCTGATCGCAGGCTGGTTTAGCTACAGCGTGCCTAAGTCACTGACCACTCAAATTAATGCGCTGACAGCTCGCTTATCTGAGATTGCCTCAGGCGATGGTGATTTAACTGCACGGCTGGATACCAATTCACAGGACGAGTTTGCGGCTTTAGCCGGGCAGTTTAATGGTTTTGTTGCCAACTTATGCCAACTGATTGCATCCGTGCTGCAGCAGGCTGCGCAGCTCAGTAAGCTGACTCAGGTGTTGTCTGAATCTGCTATTAAAACCAATGACATTACCCGTTCACTGAATGTGGCTTCCGATTCTATTGTCAGTGCTGTGCATGAAATGACTTTAGCGAATAAAGAAATGGCGCAGGTGGCGACAGATTCGGCGCATGAGGCGGATGAAGCCAAAATGAGTGCAGAGCGTGGTTTAGTGGTGGTGACCAGTGTGACTCAAAGTATGGCAAGTTTAACCAAAGATGTAGATAAAGCTTTGGCCTGCTCCGGCGAGTTGGAAAACAGCTCCGAAAACATCGCCTCAGTGCTGGATGTTATACGTGGCATAGCTGAACAAACTAATTTATTGGCATTAAATGCAGCTATTGAAGCTGCCAGAGCAGGTGAACAAGGCCGTGGTTTTGCCGTAGTAGCAGATGAAGTTCGTACTTTAGCTTCCAGAACCCAGCAAAGCACTAACCATATTCAGGAAATGATCCAGGCTCTGCAAAGCAGAGTAAATGAAGCAGCAACCGCCATCAGCAGCGGCAAAACTAATGCGGATTTAACCGTCAGTAGCTTTTCCCAAGCCGAACAAGTGTTCCGTGAATTGCAGCAATCTTCAATAAAAGTGAATGATATGGCGACACAAACTGCGGCTGCGACCGAAGAGCAGGCTGTGGTGTCTGAGGAAATAACCAAAAATCTGTATGCGCTGCATGATCAGGCCAGTGCAGCCGGAGACATAGCTAAAGATAATGATCGTCTGTCGAATGAAATCCGCTTGTTGTCTGATACTTTGTTTGGCTTAGTAGGGAAATTCAAAATCAGTTAGCAGAATGTAAAAAGTTGGGATTGCCAAAGGGTACGTTTTTGCATAAGCTGCGTGCCCTTTTTAATTTTTGCCACTTGTGGCTGGCTTTACCGAACCTCATGATCATTTTATAGATCCTGAGAGTTGATGTAATAGGTAGGTAAGTATGTCAAAGGCAGTAATTTTAGTAATGGATAGCTTTGGGATTGGCAGTGCGCCCGATGCAGATAAGTTCGGTGACGTAGGTGCCAATACCTTTGCCAGCATCAGCAAAGCATTTTTTCAGGCCAAAGGCCGCCAATTGCAGTTGCCTAACCTGGCCAGTTTAGGTTTAGTCAAAGCAGGTTTTGCTGCCAGTGGTGAAATGGCATTAGTCGAAGACAGTACAACACTGCTTGGGAGTTATGGTCATGCCCGTGAATTATCCAGTGGTAAAGATACGCCAAGTGGCCATTGGGAAATTGCCGGTGTGCCTGTATTGTTTGACTGGGGCTATTTTCACGACAAACAAAACAGCTTTCCTGCTGAACTGATTGACGAATTAGTACGCCGCACCGGTGTGCCGGGTATTTTGGGTAATTGCCACGCCTCAGGCACTGATATTCTGGTAAAGCTGGGTGATGAACACATCAAAACCGGCAAACCAATTTGCTACACCTCTGCTGACAGCGTGTTTCAGGTGGCAGCTCATGAAGAACATTTTGGTTTAGAAAAGCTTTTACAGTTTTGTGAAATCGCCCGTGAGCTGTTAGACAGTTATAATATTGGCCGTGTTATTGCCCGTCCTTTCCTTGGCACTGACGCAAGCAACTATGCGCGTACTGGAAACAGAAAAGATTATTCGGTATTACCTCCTGCGCCGACAGTGCTGGATAACTTGACCCAGTCGGGTGGCACTGTCATCAGCATTGGTAAAATTGCTGATATTTATGCACATCAGGGTATCAGCAAAGAAGTCAAAGCCAATGGTTTAGCTGCTTTGGTGGATAAAACTCTGGCGGAAATGGCGATAGCGCCAGAACGTAGTTTGGTATTTACCAATCTGGTCGACTTTGATCAGAACTATGGCCATCGCCGTGACCCTATTGGTTATGGTGAAGCGCTGGAGTATTTCGATACCCGATTACCGGAGATTATGGCTGCGCTGGATGGAGATGCCGTGCTGCTGTTAACAGCGGACCATGGTTGTGACCCTACCTGGGTAGGAACTGAACACACCCGTGAATATGTACCAGTGCTGTTTTATGGTAAAAACCGCGCTGCCAAAGATTTAGGCGAAAGAGCAAGTTTCGCTGATATGGGCCAGACTCTGGCCGACTATTTTGATTTAGCGGCCATGCCTTATGGCCAATCCTTTTTAGCTTCTTAATTCAGAGTAACTCATGGCAACTCCTCATATTAATGCGCCAGAAGGCGCTTTTGCAGAAACCGTATTAATGCCAGGCGACCCGCTGCGCGCTAAACATATTGCCGACACCTTTTTACAGGATGTTGAGTGCGTCAACACAGTACGTAATATGTTTGGTTATACCGGTACCTATCAGGGTAAAAAAGTCAGCGTATTAGGCTCAGGCATGGGGATTCCGTCCATGTCGATTTATGCCACTGAACTGGTGAAGTTTTATGGTGTAAAAAACATTATCCGTATTGGCTCCTGTGGCGGTTTACCACTGGATGTGAAAGTACGTGATGTGGTGATCGCCATGGGCGCAAGCACGGATTCAAATGTGAACCGTAATCGCTTGGGTGGCAATCTTGATTTTGCTGCTTTAGCGGATTATGGTCTGCTGGAACGTGCAGTAGCTGCAGCGCGCGCCAAAAACATTGATGTCAAAGTAGGTAACTTATTTACCTCTGATTTATTCTACAACCCGGATCCAACTCTGTTTGACCGTCTGGAAAAATACGGTGTTTTGGGTGTTGAAATGGAAGCCGCTGGTTTATATGGTGTAGCTGCAGAGTTTGGCATTAAAGCGCTGGCTATTATGACTGTCAGCGACCATATCCGTACCGGCGAAGCCTTAAGCGCGGAATTACGTCAGACCTCCTTTAACGAGATGGTCGAAATCGCTTTAGCTCTGGTTTAAGGAACTGTTATGTCACTGACCACCAACAAAATGTTTTATGTGTCATGGGAAGCCTTTCACAGAGCAACTAAAGAGTTAGCTAAGGGTTTATTGAACCGCGATTTTGACAGCATAGTTGCGGTCAGCCGTGGTGGTTTAGTGCCTGCTGCTATTCTGGCGCGTGAGCTGGATATTCGTGTGGTGGACAGCATTTGTGTCTCCAGCTACGACCATGATCAGCAACGTGAATTAAAAGTGCTGAAAGATGCCGCCTTAGCGGATAGTCCACGTTTATTGATAGTGGACGATTTGGTGGACACAGGTGAAACAGCCAAAGCGCTGCGTGAGCATTTTCCTACTGCTTGTTTTGTCACAGTCTATGCTAAGCCTCAGGGTAAACCGCTGGTGGATCATTATGTGACTGACATAGAGCAGGACACCTGGATCCAGCTGCCATGGGATATGGAACTGGCTTACAGTGCGCCTTTGGTAGAGCAAAAGTAATAATCTTGCTCTTAAGAGTAAAAAACGGAGCTGATTAGCTCCGTTTTTTTATTGACCGCCTATTGAGCTGTCAGTTTCAGTTTTACCCAGACCAGACGGTGATCGGAGCTTGCTGCACGATCAGCCACCAGTTCATAAAAAGGCTGACCTGCTGCTGGCCAGAACACACCACTGGACAGTACTTTAAAACCAGATTTAGATGGCAGAACATAATCTGCTCTCATCCGCCAGCCTGCTGTATGAGTTGCTGCGTAAGGGCTGTCTGGACTATGAGCTTTGCCACCAGCACTTTGTGGTGTAAAGCTGCTATCCACCCTTGGGTGCATTAATAAATTACCTATACCTTCTTTGTAGGCATTACCTTCCACTGGCGATGAATTTAAATCACCAAGGATCACAAAGGTTTTATCTTCTGCCAGACCGCCTTTTTGGCCCCTGTCATCATAGATATAACTGGCTTTTTCCGGGTTTAAGTAATCAGTCCAGAATCGAACTTCATCATGGTTACGTTTACCGTTTCTGTCTTCCTCTCCATCAAATACTGGTGGCGTAGGGTGGCTGATCAATATGTGCACAGGCTTTTTGTTGACCAGTACAGGCACATCCCAATGTGCTTTTGATGATAAGGGCATTAGCTGCCAGGCGTCTGGACTGTACCAGGGCGAACCATCGGCTTTAGTCGTTTGCAAAGCGCCTGGCATATCTTTCCATTTAAAATGCTGGAAGGTTCTGACCTTGCTGGTATTAATTGGGTACTTCGATAACAACATCATGCCGTATTGACCCGGATACTGACCAAAGCCCCAGGCATCTGAACCTTTATTGGTTAGTTGGCCGTCGTTGTCTAAATCAAAACCGCTGGGTTGGCCTGTGTTGACCGTGCTGAAATAAAAGTAGGGGTAATCGATGGTTTTACCATCAGCATTTTGTGCTTTGTTTAAGTAATTTCTGATAAACAGCTGCACTCCTGCTGCCGGGTCTTCGATGTAATCAAATTCGTTCAGCAACAGAATGTCGGGTTGGGTTTGTTGCACTATAGCGGCGATATTTTTAATTTGCGGATGATTTCCCTGAGCGAGCAGGGTACCCAAAACCTGCGGGCCTCCGGCAACACCTTTTGCCAGATAGTTTTCAGATTCCATGCTGACGTTAAAAGTGGCAACAGTCAGAGTTTGCTCTTTAGCCATAACAATCCCGCTGAAAGAAAAAAAGAAGTCACTAAAATAGATGAAAAAATGTAATTCATAAGTGCTAAGCCAGTTAAATAGTGTGGTAAGCATATCCTGAAACCTTGTTAAAACCCAGTTTCAGCGGTGATTTTACTTAAAGACAAGTTGTTCGGTATTGAATTGAAAATGATGTTGATTAAGCACAGCAAATGTACGATTTTTACAGTTCATATGTTACACTTGCGTGACAAATCGGACCTGACAACCAAAGTTGATCTTAGTTCAACGGTAATCTGGTCTGATGTAAGAAAAACGTAATAAAAGTTCGATATAGTTGTCGCCCAAATTGGAAGCAGGAAGTTTTCAGCTTGGCTGAAACATAAAAATTTACAACTACCAGGTGAAAAACCATATGAAACTAAAACATCTAGCTATTGCTGTTACCCTGGCCTTAGGCGTCAGCAATGCAGCTTTTGCGAACGATACCTCTTCAGCTATTCGCGGCAGTCTCACTAGTGCCTCAGGTCAACAAATACCTAATGCGAAAGTTGAAATTCTGCACGTACCAAGCGGTACAACCTCCACAACAACAACTAATGACTCAGGTGCTTTTGCCAGCTCAGGTTTGCGTGTTGGTGGTCCATATAAGATCACTATTACCAGCAGCGAAGGCTCTAAAACCTATGATGGTATTTTTCTGTCTTTAGGTGATGCTTACCGTCTGAGTGCAAAGCTGGAAGCTGAACAAGTTGAACGTATAGCTGTAACTGGTGCGGTCATCGCAGGTGGTGGCAACACAGGTAGCAGCAGCTACTTCAGTGCTGAAGATATTGCTAACTCTCCAACTTTTAACCGCGATATTAAAGAAATTGCGCGTATGAATCCATACGCGACAATGTTACCTGGTACTGCTGCTCCATTAAGTATCGCTGGTGCTAACCCAAAATTTAACAGCGTTTCAATCGATGGTGTTGGTGTAAACGATGATTTCGGTTTGAATGGTAGTGGCTACCCAACTCAGCGTTCACCTATTTCGATTGACGCCATAGAACAAATTTCTGTTGATGTTGCTCCTTTTGATGCCAGTCAGGGTGGATTCTCTGGTGGTCGCATTAATACAGTAACTAAGTCTGGTACCAATGAATTACACGGCACCCTGGCTTATGAAAAAATGAGCGACTCATGGGCTGGTAAACCAAAAAGCCCATACAACGGTGAAAAAACAAAACTGGATTTTGAACGCGATACTATCGCCGGCACTTTAGGTGGCGCAATTATTCAGGACGAGCTGTTCTTTTTCGCATCTTATGAAAGCTCTAAAGAGCCGACTCAGGCTAAATGGGGTCCTGCTGGTGCAGGTGCTGCGAATAACAGCAACGTCACTTTAGAAGAATACAATCAAATTGCTGCGATAGCTCAGGACGTTTATGGTATTGATATCGGCGGCTGGAGTTCATCTCCTGATATCGAAGATGAAAATATCCTGATTAAGCTGGATTGGAACATTAATGATACTCAACGTGTTGCTGTTACCTACAACAAAACTGAAGGTAACTCAATCAGTAACCAGAGTAATGGTACAGCTACGCTGCAGTTAGATACTAACTGGTATGACTATCAGCAAAATATGGATCTGTATCGCTTTTCGCTGTTTTCTGACTGGAATGATGATTTATCCAGCGAAATTTATGTTAGCCGCAAAACTGTAGACAGTATTTCAGGTTTGTTGACTAAAGAGTACGGCGACATCGATGTTAAAACCGCTACTGGTACTCTGAACTTTGGTCCTGACTCAAACCGTCATGCCAATCAACTGAGCAATACAGA
Source organism: Rheinheimera sp. MM224 (assembly GCF_947090785.1). Taxonomy (NCBI): domain Bacteria; kingdom Pseudomonadati; phylum Pseudomonadota; class Gammaproteobacteria; order Chromatiales; family Chromatiaceae; genus Rheinheimera; species Rheinheimera sp. MM224. The sequence goes on along the minus strand of NZ_OX352320.1, from coordinate 3,389,472 downwards.
CTTAAAGATCGGCGCAAAGTTTAACTACCTGCTGGATGATCACCAAATTAAGTTTGGTGGTGAATACGACAAATTAGATGTGTTTAACATCTTTGTGCGTAACTCATTGGGTACTTGGAAATTTGAAAACATCGAAGATTTTGAGAATCAGGTTGCTACTCAATTCTTCTATGAAAATGCCTATACCAACGTACCAAACGATGCAGCAGCAGATTTCAGCTTGGGTATGGCAAATCTTTATATTCAGGACAACTGGTATATCAGTGATACTGTCGAACTTGCCTACGGTTTGCGTTATGAACGCTACATTGTGAGCGATGAACCAACATTAAACGAAAACTTTGTTGATCGTTATGGTTATTCCAATCAGGAAAACCTGGACGGTTTAGACATTTTGTTACCTCGTGTTGACATCAAATGGACTGCGACTGAAGATGTAAGTCTTCGTGCTGGCCTTGGCCGTTTCTCTGGTGGTAAGCCAAACGTATGGATTTCTAACTCCTTCTCAAACGATGGTTACACACTTGTTCAATTCGACAGTCGTTCTCTGACTGAAGAGCAATACCTTGAAAACGTAGACGTGAAAAATGTACCTGACGCAGTATTGGGTGCAATGTTCCCGGGCGACGGTAACACCAACTCTATCGATCCAAATTACAAGATCGCTTCAGATTGGATTGCACGCGTAGGTGTTGATTACAGTTTTGATGTCCCGGTGCTTGGCGAAAACTTCTTCTTAAGTGCAGAGGTTATGCGTAAATGGATGACTGACAACAGCCAATGGATAGACATCTCCCGTTGTGTTTCAGGCCAAACAGCTGCAGGCATCAATGTGTATGAGCCATGTGATCCGACAGCTCCTTCTGGTCACTATGACATCATGTTGACCAATGAAGATGTAGACGGTAAAGCCTGGATCTACACCTTAGCCTTGGACAAAGCCTGGGATAACGGTATTAGCATGCAGACTAGCTATACTCATCAGGATATTGAAGAAGGTAACCCAGGTACGTCAACAACGGCCACTTCAAACTATCAGTACAATATTGTACGTGATAGAAATATGGCTGAAATGGGTACTGCTGACTACGAAATTGAACATAGCTTTAAGATTGCTTTAGGCTATTCTCATGAGTTTTTCGCTGGTTATGCCTCTAAGTTTAACCTGTTTTTCCAACGTCGTTCATCTAGTCACTTCAGCTATGTAATGGGTATGTCCCGTGATACTGATTTTGGTGACCAGTCTACGTTCAGTAGCGGTAGTGCTTATTTACCATATATCCCAACTGGCGCTGATGATCCAAACTACAGTCCGGAAAGCACCATCAGCTATGATGACCTGATGGAGAATATCCGCCACGCAGGTCTTGAAGGTTACGCTGGTGGTTTCGCTCCTAAAGGTGCTGGTAACTCACCTTGGGTCAACACCATGGACTTCCAGTATCAGCAAGAAATACCTGGTTTCTATGCTGAGCATAAGGGCACTGTGTATTTCAACATAGAGAACCTGCTGAACCTTATTGATAGCAGTCAGGGACAAGTGTTACGCCAGAACTTCACAAATAAAACCATCGTTGATTTTGGTGGTTTAGATAGCGAAGGCCGTTACATTTATGAAAGCCCACGTACTCCATACGATAAAAAGAACTGGGATACATGGGAAGATGAACAATCTGCATGGCGCTTGAAAATCGGCGTTAAATACAGCTTCTAATCTAAGCTGACGTAAGATAAATAAAATGCCGGTGTAATACCGGCATTTTTTATTTATCCAAAAGCTAAAATCCGCGATAATGCGCTAAGTTAAGTTTTGAACTAGAAGTGATCCTGTGGCTAAAAGTACCATTATTGCTATTGCCGGCGCCTCGGCCTCTGGCAAAAGTTTGTTTGCATCCACTGTTTACCAGGAGCTGGTAGCGGAATTAGGTGGTGAGCGTATCGCTGTGTTGGCTGAAGACGCGTACTATCGCGATCAGGCGCATTTGTCTTTTGATCAGCGTACTCTGACTAATTATGATCATCCTGCCGCTTTTGAGCACGAGTTATTGGCGTCGCATTTACAGCAGTTAAAAGATGGTAAAGCTGTGTCTATGCCGCAGTACTGTTATAAAACTCATACCCGTAAAGCTGAAACCATTACTGTGCATCCGGCCAAAGTGGTGCTGGTAGAAGGGATTTTATTACTGACCGACGATAAGTTACGCCAGCAGTTTAATATTACCGTTTTTATGGATACGCCTTTGGATGTCTGTTTATTACGTCGTATTAAACGTGATATGGAAGACAGAGGTCGTAGTTTAGGTTCTATTACAGAACAATACGAAAACTACGTGCGCCCCGCTTTTTTTGAGTTTATTAATCCGTCCAAGCAGTACGCTGATTTGGTGGTGACTCGTGGTGGTAAAAACGAAATTGCCATCGATATTATCAAAACCAAAATTCGTCAATTGTTACAGGAATAGTCTTCCTTATTAAAAGCTTTAACGACAACCAAACTGCGCTTTTGGTTGTCGCTTTCCTCCTTATTCTTCAGGATCCTTCATGCAACATTTGCTTTGCAAGCTTTTCAATTCTGTTATAATCGCGCGGCAAAACGTCAAGTTTAGACAACCCCTGAACAGCAACTACAAGTGTTTGAAGCCGGCTACGGTGGTTAACACTCCCGCTCGGAAACTGTAACTACTTGATCTTTTGATGCTATTCTAGGATTTGGCATCACAAGAACAAAAATCTGCGCCTTGCATGGCCAGACCCTATATCCAAGGAATAACTATGATGAGTTTGGTTGGCATTCTTGCCATCTTAGTAACTGCGTATTTAGCTTCTGCTAACAGAAGTCGCATTAAATGGCGCACCGTTGTAGGTGCTTTTGCGATTCAGTTGGCAATAGGCGCTTTTGTGCTTTATGTGCCTTTTGGTAAAGACGTGCTATTAAGCATTTCTGCCTTTGTCGGCAATATTATCTCTTACGCCCAGGCTGGTATCATCTTCTTATTTGGTGATGCGGGCGCACAGAAATATGGCTTCGTCTTTGCCATTCATGTGCTGACGGTCATTATCTTCTTCTCCTCTTTGATAGCCGTGCTGTACCACATTGGTGTGATGCGCATCATCATCACTGTGTTAGGTGGTGGTTTGCAAAAGCTGCTTGGCACCAGTCGCCCTGAGTCTATGAGTGCTGCGGCTAATATCTTTGTGGGACAGACAGAAGCTCCACTGGTTGTTCGGCCTTTTATTCCAACTATGACCCGCTCAGAATTATTTGCGGTAATGGTAGGGGGCTTGTCTTCAGTGGCTGGTTCTGTGTTGGCAGGTTATGCCGGTATGGGGATTGAACTGAAATACCTGATCGCAGCCAGCTTTATGGCCGCTCCAGGTGGCTTGTTGATGGCAAAACTGTTACTGCCGGAAACTGAAACACCAAAAAATGACTTAGCTGATATTGGTATGGTTGAGAAAAATACCAACGTGATTGATGCTGCAGCTTCAGGTGCTGCCAGCGGTTTACAACTGGCATTAAACGTCGGTGCTATGTTGTTGGCTTTTGTCGGTTTAATTGCATTAGTAAACGGTTTAATCGGCTGGGTGGGGACTTTAGTAGGTTTTGAAGGTTTAACTCTGCAACTGATCTTTGGCTATATTTTCCAACCACTGGCATTCATCTTAGGTGTGTCGTGGGAAGAAGCTCGTTTGGCGGGTAGCTTCATCGGCCAGAAATTAGTTATCAACGAGTTTGTGGCTTACCTGGACTTTATTCAGTATGTCAAAGCCGGACAGCTGAGTGAGCACACACAGATTATCGTCACTATCGCTTTATGTGGTTTTGCAAACTTCTCATCGATTGCCATTCTGTTAGGTGGCTTAGGAGTGATGGCTCCGAATCGTCGGTCAGATATTGCAGAGCTGGGTTTAAAAGCTCTATTAGCTGCCACTCTGGCTAACCTGATGAGTGCGGCAATAGCAGGCTTTTTCTTTTCGTTAAGTTAAATAGGTTACAACTATGACTCAACAACAAGTCCCTACGTTGGACATCAGACGGTTTGCCACCGACAAAGACACCTTTGTTGCCGAAATTGGCAAAGCCTACACTGAGTTTGGATTCTGTGGCATTAGCGGCCACGGTATCCCGGATGAAGTTGTAGACAATACCTACAAAGCAATTAAGCAGTTTTTTGCTTTACCGACTGAAGTAAAACAAAAGTACCATGTGCCTGGTCAGGGCGGCGCACGTGGTTATACGGGATTTGGTGTTGAAAAAGCCAAAGACAGTAATCATCCGGATTTAAAAGAATTTTTCCACGTTGGACGTGAATTATCAGGCCCTGCGCCACACCCAAGTTTGTATCCAAACTTGTGGCCGTCTGAAGTCGCGGAATTTAAGGACGCAACTTACGGTTTGTACTCTGCGCTGGAAAACTTAGGTAATACGGTACTGGAAGCTTTGGCTTTATTCTTAAAACAGGATCAGGCGTATTTTGCGGACAAAGTGGATTACGGCAATTCGATTTTACGCCCAATTCATTATCCACCTATTAAGGATACGTCGACTCAGTCTATTCGTGCTGGTCAGCATGAAGATATCAACCTGATCACTTTGTTGGTTGGCTCACACGAGTCAGGTCTGGAAATTCTGCGTCGTGATGGTAGCTGGTTACCGGTAACTACCATTGAAGGCACTATAGTGGTCAATATCGGTGATATGTTGCAACGCCTGACGAATCACTTGTTGCCGTCGACCACTCACCGTGTGGTGAATCCGGCCGGAGCAGCCGCAGGCCAGCCGCGTTATTCTATTCCGTTTTTTATGCATCCGAATCCGGATTATGTGATTAAAACTCTGGATAGTTGTATCAACGCCGAGCAGCCAAACCGTTACCCTGAACCAATCAATTCAAACGACTACCTGATGCAACGCTTGGAAGAAATTGGTTTAATTAAAAAAGCCAAGTACTGATAGCGCGCGGCTTACTTCCTGACAAAAGGCGAACTTAGGTTCGCCTTTTGTTTTTTTGTTAGACAGAAGTCAGGTCTTTGATGCAAAAGCCAACAGTTTGTCGAATATTTCAGCAGTGTTGGTAAAAACAACTGAAAATTTGCATCAGACAGTTGACGATTGTCGACTTGACGCATAACATGCACGCCGTCAACGACGCTTTGCGCCGCGGTGGTGGAATTGGTAGACACACTAGCTTCAGGTGTTAGCGCTTCACGGCGTGGGGGTTCGAGTCCCCCCCCGGCACCAAAACTTCGTTGACAGAGACAAATTGAGTTGCCGCGGTGGTGGAATTGGTAGACACACTAGCTTCAGGTGTTAGCGCTTCACGGCGTGGGGGTTCGAGTCCCCCCCCGGCACCAACTCTCTTTCTTCATCTTGTTCTTCTGTTTTACCTCCATATTATTCCGACAAATTACATTCTCTTTATTGTTAAGCTGCTAACTAAATATTATTGTTAGTTTTCACCCTGCTTGCTATTTCCCATCTTAAGCCTATTCTTTACAAAACAAACAGATACGTCTTGTACAGGTTGGGCCATGTTAAAGAATTTGAGTATTAAAACCCGTCTTTTTGCCATAGTTGGCGTTGCCGTTCTTGGTCAAATTCTGGTGTGCTGGTTAGTCCTTTCTGGTTTAAAGCAAAGTATTCTGGAAGAAAAACGCCTCTCCACTCTTTATCTGTCCCAGGTTGCTGTTGCTTTAGTCAATAGCTATCACAGTAAAGTCGGCTCTGGGGAGCTAGACGAAGCCAAAGCTAAACAACTGGCGTTAGCCGAACTGAAATCCCTTCGCTACAAAGAGAACGACTATTACTTTGTTATCGATCAGCAGGTCACTATGCTGATGCATCCGTTCAGGCCTGACCTGGACGGAAAAGATGTCGCCAGTTTCAAAGACAAACAAGGCGAACCTTTGTTCCAGAATATGGCCGATGGTGTAGCCGATGACGGTTCACATTCGGTGTTCTACAACTGGCCCAAACCTGGTGCTACCGAAGAAGTGCCTAAAATCACCCATGTTGAATTATTCAAACCCTGGGGTTGGATAGTTGGGACTGGTATCTATATAGATGATGTCGAAGCCTCTTTTTATGAGGTAGTGATGCAACTCGCTATTTTAGTCTTTCTGGTTGTCGGCTTGATGTTGGCGTTAAGCTGGTATGTGACACGTTCCGTCGTAAAACCTATGACAGATGTTGTAGCTGCTATGCAGGATATCGCTTCGGGCGATGGCGATCTGACGGTCAAACTGAGTTATGACGGCAAAGATGAATTAGCAGCACTGGCGACAGCCTTTAATCTTTTTGTTGGCAAAATCCGTCAGTTAATTACTTCTGTAGGTGTCACTTCTGTGGAGGTTAGCGAAAGCGCGTTGGATGTAGCTCGTATTTCTCAGCAAATTTCTAAAGAGAGTGTACAGCAACAACAAGAAACCGATATGGTCGCTACTGCTATTACACAGATGAGTTCTGCTATAGCTGAAGTGGCGCAAAGCGCTGAACAAGCCAATCATGAAACTGGTCAGGTTGAAACTTTGGTTCAACAGGGCATGAAGCTGATGAAAGCCTCAGTAGAGAGTATTCATACCCAAAGTCAAACCATAGAACAAAGTTCGGTAGTCGCTTCCTCTTTATATAGCTCGTCGCAAAATATCAGTCATGTACTGAACATCATTAATAAGCTAGCTGATCAAACTAACTTACTTGCACTGAATGCCGCTATAGAAGCTGCCCGGGCTGGTGAACATGGCCGGGGTTTCTCAGTAGTTGCAGATGAGGTTCGCACCCTGGCGCATCAAACACAAAAATCGACTCAGGAAATCTCCGGTATTATTGCTGAGTTGCAACAAGGCACTCAGCAAATGACTGCTGCTGTGCAGGAAAGTAAAACTGCAGCAGAACTAAATATCAATCTGGCGGCTCAGGTTCAGCAAGCGTTTACGGACATCGCCAATTCAATAGCACAAATCTCCGATATGAATGCTCACATCGCTACTGCAGCAGAGCAACAAAGTGCTGTGGCAGGTGAAGTCGATCAGAACGTGCATACCATTAGTCAGTTGGTGCATCAGACTGCCGGAGCTATTAAAGGCAGCGATCAGTCTACTCAGCGTTTAACTCAACTAAGCCAGGATTTAAAAGATCTGGTGAAGCAATTTAAGGTGCAATAACAGCTTTTTCTTTGGTAAGCCTTATTTCTGTTAATAAAACGGGCAAAAAAGTCTCTTTTTTGCCCGTTTTGCTTTTTTTCTGAGCGAACGATCACAGATATCATCAAATTGTCATTTTAGGGGTTGTGCAGGATTAAAAACTCCCTATAATGCGCGCCATGCCAACGGGGTGATGCGAAAGCAGCTCTGGGGTGGTTTTGAAATGAAGTGAAAAATGATGGAAAACATCGCTTGACACGACGATGAAAATCACTAAAATGGCCGCCTCGCAACGCGGTGGAGTCGAAAGGCTCAAAAGTGAAGCAAAGTGAGTTAAGTAGGTGGGTTTGATAAATAATTTCAAATCGCTGGCTTGACACAAATTCTGGGAAGTGTAAGATACGCCTCCCGCTGAGCAAGGTCTTAACCGGTTCAGCACTGCTCTTTAACAATAAGCAATCAATCATCTGTGTGGGCACTCACGGTTTAGATTCTGCAGCGAGCAATCGCACAAAGAATATATATCAGTGAAGTGACTTACAGATACTCTGTCCGAAAGGATGGATGTTTTAAGTCAGTGATACTGAGCATGCTACTTCGGTGGCAAATTAAACTTTAATTGAAGAGTTTGATCATGGCTCAGATTGAACGCTGGCGGCAGGCCTAACACATGCAAGTCGAGCGGGGTTTTCGGACCTAGCGGCGGACGGGTGAGTAATGCGTAGGAAGCTGCCCGATAGAGGGGGATACCAGTTGGAAACGACTGTTAATACCGCATAATGTCTACGGACCAAAGTGTGGGACCTTCGGGCCACATGCTATCGGATGCGCCTACGTGGGATTAGCTAGTTGGTGAGGTAATGGCTCACCAAGGCGACGATCTCTAGCTGGTTTGAGAGGATGATCAGCCACACTGGAACTGAGACACGGTCCAGACTCCTACGGGAGGCAGCAGTGGGGAATATTGGACAATGGGCGCAAGCCTGATCCAGCCATGCCGCGTGTGTGAAGAAGGCCTTCGGGTTGTAAAGCACTTTCAGCGAGGAGGAAGGGATTGTAGTTAATAGCTGCAATTTTTGACGTTACTCGCAGAAGAAGCACCGGCTAACTCTGTGCCAGCAGCCGCGGTAATACAGAGGGTGCAAGCGTTAATCGGAATTACTGGGCGTAAAGCGCACGTAGGCGGTTAGTTAAGTTGGATGTGAAAGCCCCGGGCTCAACCTGGGAATTGCATTCAAAACTGGCTAACTAGAGTATGTGAGAGGGGGGTAGAATTCCAAGTGTAGCGGTGAAATGCGTAGAGATTTGGAGGAATACCAGTGGCGAAGGCGGCCCCCTGGCACAATACTGACGCTGAGGTGCGAAAGCGTGGGGAGCAAACAGGATTAGATACCCTGGTAGTCCACGCCGTAAACGATGTCTACTAGCTGTTCGTGGTCTTGTACTGTGAGTAGCGCAGCTAACGCACTAAGTAGACCGCCTGGGGAGTACGGTCGCAAGATTAAAACTCAAATGAATTGACGGGGGCCCGCACAAGCGGTGGAGCATGTGGTTTAATTCGACGCAACGCGAAGAACCTTACCTACTCTTGACATCTACGGAAGACTGCAGAGATGCGGTTGTGCCTTCGGGAACCGTAAGACAGGTGCTGCATGGCTGTCGTCAGCTCGTGTTGTGAAATGTTGGGTTAAGTCCCGCAACGAGCGCAACCCCTATCCTTAGTTGCCAGCGAGTTAAGTCGGGAACTCTAGGGAGACTGCCGGTGATAAACCGGAGGAAGGTGGGGACGACGTCAAGTCATCATGGCCCTTACGAGTAGGGCTACACACGTGCTACAATGGTACGTACAGAGGGAGGCAAGCTGGCGACAGTGAGCGGATCTCTTAAAGCGTATCGTAGTCCGGATCGCAGTCTGCAACTCGACTGCGTGAAGTCGGAATCGCTAGTAATCGCAAATCAGAATGTTGCGGTGAATACGTTCCCGGGCCTTGTACACACCGCCCGTCACACCATGGGAGTGGGTTGCAAAAGAAGTAGGTAGCTTAACCTTCGGGAGGGCGCTTACCACTTTGTGATTCATGACTGGGGTGAAGTCGTAACAAGGTAACCCTAGGGGAACCTGGGGTTGGATCACCTCCTTACCTAAAGCAGATTTAGTTCGTGTAGTGTCCACACAGATGATTGATTGATACGTAGAGCAAACAGTAAGAACCATTGCGGTTACGGCTGGTCTGTAGCTCAGGTGGTTAGAGCGCACCCCTGATAAGGGTGAGGTCGGTAGTTCGAGTCTACTCAGACCAACCAATTCGCTTTATGCTTCGTTACGGCGAATGTAAAACGAATGACCGAATATCCCAAATGGGGTTATAGCTCAGCTGGGAGAGCGCCTGCCTTGCACGCAGGAGGTCAGCGGTTCGATCCCGCTTAACTCCACCATTACTTAAGAATATTCTGAAAGTAAAATTACTGTTTGAAAACTCAAAGACAAGTTCTTCGGTATGAAGTATTTCTCTTTGAGCTTTATGCTCGAAGTGCTCTTTAACAAATTGGCAAGCTGATAGAAAGAAAACAAGGTAACAATATTTATTTGTGAACCTTATCACACCTTCAATTCCAGACATTTTGGGGTTGTATGGTTAAGTGACTAAGCGTACACGGTGGATGCCTTGGCAGTCAGAGGCGATGAAGGACGTGCTAACCTGCGAAAAGCTGTGAGAAGTCGGTAAGAGACGTTAGACTCACAGATGTCCGAATGGGGAAACCCACCTGATTTATCAGGTATCGTATGATGAATACATAGTCATACGAGGCGAACCGGGAGAACTGAAACATCTAAGTACCCCGAGGAAAAGAAATCAACCGAGATCCCCTTAGTAGCGGCGAGCGAACGGGGGCTAGCCCTTAAGTTGATAAAGAGTTAGTGGAACGCTCTGGAAAGTGCGGCGATACAGGGTGATAGCCCCGTACACGAAAAGGCTTTATCAATGAAAACGAGTAGGACGGGACACGTGGTATCCTGTTTGAACATGGGGGGACCATCCTCCAAGGCTAAATACTCCTGACTGACCGATAGTGAACCAGTACCGTGAGGGAAAGGCGAAAAGAACCCCTGTTAGGGGAGTGAAATAGAACCTGAAACCGTGTACGTACAAGCAGTGGGAGCCCCTTCGTGGGGTGACTGCGTACCTTTTGTATAATGGGTCAGCGACTTACATTCTGTAGCGAGGTTAACCGAATAGGGGAGCCGTAGGGAAACCGAGTCTTAACTGGGCGAATAGTTGCAGGGTGTAGACCCGAAACCGGGCGATCTATCCATGAGCAGGTTGAAGGTTGGGTAACACTAACTGGAGGACCGAACCCACAAATGTTGAAAAATTTGGGGATGACTTGTGGATCGGAGTGAAAGGCTAATCAAGCTCGGAGATATCTGGTTCTCCTCGAAAGCTATTTAGGTAGCGCCTCGAGCGAATACCATTGGGGGTAGAGCACTGTTAAGGCTAGGGGGTCATCCCGACTTACCAACCCTTTGCAAACTCCGAATACCAATGAGTACTACTCGGGAGACACACGACGGGTGCTAACGTCCGCCGTGAAAAGGGAAACAACCCAGACCACCAGCTAAGGTCCCAAAGTCATGGTTAAGTGGAAAACGATGTGGAAAGGCATAGACAGCTAGGAGGTTGGCTTAGAAGCAGCCACCCTTTAAAGAAAGCGTAATAGCTCACTAGTCGAGTCGGTCTGCGCGGAAGATGTAACGGGGCTAAACCATGCACCGAAGCTGTGGACTTGCACTATGTGCAAGTGGTAGAGGAGCGTTCTGTAAGCCGTTGAAGGTATCTCGTGAGGGGTGCTGGAGGTATCAGAAGTGCGAATGCTGACATAAGTAACGATAAGGGGAGTGAAAAACTTCCCCGCCGGAAGACCAAGGGTTCCTATCCCATGCTAATCAGGGTAGGGTAAGTCGGCCCCTAAGGCGAGGCAGAAATGCGTAGTCGATGGGAAACGGGTTAATATTCCCGTACCGACAATACTGCGATGGGGGGACGGAGAAAGCTAGGCAGGCATGGCGTTGGTAGTCCATGTGAAAGTGCGTAGGAAGGGGGATTAGGCAAATCCGGTTCCCTATATTCTGAGACACGAGACGAGCCACTACGGTGGTGAAGCTGTTGACGCTACGCTTCCAGGAAAAGCCTCTAAGCTTCAGGTATTGTCGACCGTACTCGAAACCGACACAGGTGGTCAGGTAGAGCATACCAAGGCGCTTGAGAGAACTCTGGTGAAGGAACTAGGCAAAATAGTACCGTAACTTCGGGAGAAGGTACGCTCTTGTGTGTGAAGGACTTGCTCCGTAAGCACGTGAGAGTCGCAGTGACCAGCTGGCTGCAACTGTTTATTAAAAACACAGCACTCTGCAAACTCGTAAGAGGACGTATAGGGTGTGACACCTGCCCGGTGCCGGAAGGTTAATTGATGGGGTTAGCGCAAGCGAAGCTCTTGATCGAAGCCCCGGTAAACGGCGGCCGTAACTATAACGGTCCTAAGGTAGCGAAATTCCTTGTCGGGTAAGTTCCGACCTGCACGAATGGTGTAATGATGGCCAGGCTGTCTCCACCAGAGACTCAGTGAAATTGAAATTGCGGTGAAGATGCCGTATACCCGCGGCTAGACGGAAAGACCCCGTGAACCTTTACTATAGCTTGGCACTGAACATTGACCCTACATGTGTAGGATAGGTGGGAGACATTGAAGTTGCGACGCCAGTCGTGATGGAGTCGTCCTTGAAATACCACCCTTGTATGTTTGATGTTCTAACGTAGGCCCCTAATCGGGGTTGCGGACAGTGTCTGGTGGGTAGTTTGACTGGGGCGGTCTCCTCCTAAAGAGTAACGGAGGAGCACGAAGGTTGGCTAAGTACGGTCGGACATCGTACGGTTAGTGCAAAGGCAGAAGCCAGCTTAACTGCGAGACAGACACGTCGAGCAGGTACGAAAGTAGGTCTTAGTGATCCGGTGGTTCTGTATGGAAGGGCCATCGCTCAACGGATAAAAGGTACTCCGGGGATAACAGGCTGATACCGCCCAAGAGTTCATATCGACGGCGGTGTTTGGCACCTCGATGTCGGCTCATCACATCCTGGGGCTGAAGTCGGTCCCAAGGGTATGGCTGTTCGCCATTTAAAGTGGTACGCGAGCTGGGTTTAGAACGTCGTGAGACAGTTCGGTCCCTATCTGCCGTGGGCGTTGGATGATTGATTGGAGTTGTTCCTAGTACGAGAGGACCGGAATGAACGAACCGCTGGTGTTCGGGTTGTCATGCCAATGGCACTGCCCGGTAGCTACGTTCGGAACGGATAACCGCTGAAAGCATCTAAGCGGGAAGCCGGCCAAGAGATGAGTCATCCCTTGTACCTTGAGTACACATAAGGGTCGTTGGAGACCACAACGTTGATAGGTGAGGTGTGGAAGCGTGGTGACACGTTAAGCTAACTCATACTAATTGCCCGAGAGGCTTAACCATACAACGCCCAAGGTGTTTGTGTGTGGTGTGAAAAGAATTCTATCTAGCTTGCTTGTTAAAGACCTAAAAACAGTTTTTGCCTGGTGGCAATAGCGCTGTGGAACCACCTGACTCCATTCCGAACTCAGAAGTGAAACGCAGCCGCGACGATGGTAGTGTGGCAGATGCCATGCGAGAGTAGTTCACCGCCAGGCTCCCAATTAAGCCAGAAGGCCCAGTCGAAAGACTGGGCCTTTTTGCTTTATGCGAATTTAGTGGTGGACCATTCGAGCACGGCATTCCCCATGCGACCAGTTCGTCTGGAACGAACTGGAACGAACTGGAACGGCGCAGCCGGCCCGAAGGGTGCAGGGCAGGATGCCCGGAATAATGTAGTTCACCGCACCCGAATTCAGAACAGATCCGCTCAAACCACCACCAACATCTGCTTAACTATCAAACACGGCCGCCCACAAGGGACGCCCCTACAAAAACTAACCCCGCCCCAAAATTACCCAATCGCACCAAAACAACTCATTAATATGCACCAATCTGATACATCTAAATCATTGATTAAATTCACTTATTTATCAAAGTAAATTCAGTGGTAAAACCAGCTGCTTTATGTTTTTATAATGCTGTATCCATTTGGGGGCTGTTATGTCTTACATCAAAAATCTATCCATAAAACAAAAACTATTAATAGCGGTAGGCGGCTCGGTAGCTGTACTTTTAGTGCTCTCTGCACTTTTTACGGTAAACCATTTAAGCCAGCTGACACGCCAGCAAGTGCAGGCGGAAGTTGACTCATTAGTCACCACGGAGTCGGTGAATATAGGCAAATTTTTTGCTGAGTACGCCCAGGTTGCCCGCACTTTTCTGGAGGCTCCGCAGTTTCAGGCCTGGTTCCAGGCTTACCCAGGCCGCAATGCTGAACTGAACTCAGTGCCTGGTTATCAGGACATCAACAACAGTTTTATTAAGATCAGTGAACGGGATCCCAATATACTGTCGGCTTTTTTTGCACTGGATCGTAGTGCTGAATACTTCAGGGAAAGTTCCAGAACAGGTGTGGACAAAGAAGGGCCGGATGCCGGGGATATTAGCAAAGGTTATTTTGCAACCCAACGTCCCTGGTACAAGTTAAGCCTTGAGCACAATAAGTTTTTTGTTGGCTCACCTTCTGCCGATTTCACCACTGGTATTGTGTCCGCAGTGGTAGAGGGGCCTGTGTATTTACCCGATGGCACTTTATTGGGGGTAGGCGGCCTGGATCTGCATTTGGACAAGCTTGGCGAACAAGTAGAACGCATCCGTTATCAAGGCGAAGGCTTGCCGTTTTTGCTTGATAGCCTGGGGCAGGTCGTGCATTTCTCTAAAGCTGCAGGACTTGAAATTAAAGCCAATGATCCGCTGGACCTGTTGGATAAAAATATCGCTAATACAGCAGGTTTCAGCGCATTGGCACAAGCAGCCAAAGAGCAAAAATCCGGTTTTACTAAAGTCAGTTTGTCAGGCAAAAGTTATTATGTGTCGTATCAGCCTGTCAGTCTGGAGTTTCCGAAAATGAACTGGTTGGTCGGCTTATTAATTCCTGCAGAGCTGATTGAAGCTCCCGTGCAAAAGGCCACTGGTTGGGCTTTATTTGCCACCTTGTTGATGTTGGCTGTGATTACCTTGGTTGTTATACTTACCACACAACGTATTATTCGCCCTCTATCAGATTTAACCGAGGCAATGAAAGATATCGCCAGCGGTGAAGGCTATTTAACCCGTACTCTGGCTATTCAAAGTTCTGATGAAGTAGGGGTTTTAGCTCAACATTTTAATACCTTTATCAGTAAGTTAAGGCACTCCTTACAACGTACCTCAGAGCAGTCCGCTTTGGTGCATCAATCCAGTCAAAAATTAAATAAAGTGGCCGGTCAGACTGACTCTGAAATTCAGAGTAACAAGCTGCAAATTGACGCAGTTTCTGCCGCAGTGACTGAAATGTCAGCCACAGTGCAGGAAATCAGTCATAACGCGCAGCAAACCAGTTCTGCCGCGTCGCGAGCTCAGCAACGTGGGATAGAGGGTGCAGTGCTATCACAGGCTGCAGTGAAGGATATGGGCCTGTTGGCTGGTACCATGACTGAAGCCGTGGATGTGGTGATTGGATTAGCGAAAGAATCTGAAAATATCGGTGCCGTAGTAGATGTAATTAAGGCGATAGCGGATCAAACTAATTTACTGGCGCTTAATGCCGCTATTGAAGCGGCGAGAGCCGGTGAGCAAGGTCGTGGTTTTGCTGTGGTTGCTGATGAAGTTCGATCTCTGGCGGGCAGAACCAGTGAAAGCACCGGCCATATCCGTACTATGGTTGAAAAGCTGCAGGCTATCGCCAAAGAGGCTGAGACGAAGATGCAACAAGGGCGTGAGCAAACTCAGTTAAGCTCAGAGCGCGCCACATCGATGCAAAGCGCATTGGATGCTATAGGGCAGGCCATTGAAGTGGTGCAGCAACAAAGTACAGCTATTGCAGTTGCAACGCAGCAACAAGGCGTAGTGGCAGAGGATATTAATTTGAATATTCATCGTATCACGCAGTTAATGGACAGTACGGCGTCTCATACCACTGAGCTGAATACGGAGTCTAATGTGCTGAACCAGGCAGCCCAGCAACTGAAAACTATTACGGGGCAATTTAAACTGCACTAACACAGCACTAGAACAAAAAAGGCCACAGCGTTGAGCAGCTGTGGCCTTTTTCTTCTTATAATGAATAACTTATTACTTTAAAAATTCAGCAGAAAGTTTTAACTCGTCATTTAAATTCACACCCACGCCACGGCTGATGATGTTCTGAGCAATTTCTTTGGCTTCAGCTAAAGAATGCATTTGGGCTGTGCCACATTGATAAATATTCAGCTCAGGAATTTCAGACTGGTTTTGTACTGTCAGCACATCGGCCATCGCTGCTTTCCATGCTGCTGCAACACGCTGCTCGTCCGGTGTACCAATCAGGCTCATATAAAAACCTGTGCGACAGCCCATAGGGGAAATGTCGATGATTTCTACGCCATCGCCATTCAAGTGATCACGCATAAAACCAGCAAATAAATGCTCCAGTGTATGAATGCCTTTTTCTGACAGGATTTCTTCGTTAGGCACGCAAAAACGTAAATCAAATACAGTGATGTCATCACCTTTTGGCGTATTCATTTTTTTAGCCACACGTACAGCAGGCGCTTTCATAATGGTGTGGTCAACGGTAAAGCTGTCTAATAAAGGCATGATCTTTCTCTCTGTTCAGGCTCATAGTCCGGTAATTAAGCAGGATTATACGCCGCAATTGCTTTTTGGGTTAAATGCTTTTCTGTTCTATAGCCTTAGTTTCGGCGCTAACAAGTGGCTGAACCCGCATTTTTGCTCATTTATCGCACAAACGATAAATTTTTTTAAAAAAATAACCTTGAATCGAATAGGGGTAAACCCCATTAACTGGTCAACACAATTTTAATTGTACAGATTAATAAGCGGAGAGTAGTTATGGGTAGAATTATTGGTATTGACTTAGGTACAACAAACAGCTGTGTGGCTATTTTAGATGGCGACCAGCCACGCGTTCTTGAAAACGCTGAAGGTACCAGAACCACTCCTTCCATCATCGCTTATGCCGAAGACGGCGAAGTATTAGTTGGCCAGCCAGCCAAACGTCAGGCTGTGACTAACCCTAAAAATACTTTGTTCGCAATTAAGCGTTTGATTGGTCGTCGTTTTGAAGACGCTGAAGTTCAGCGTGACATCAAAATCATGCCTTACCAGATTGTTAAGGCTGATAATGGTGACGCCTGGGTTGAAGTTAAAGGCAAAAAATTAGCTGCACCACAGATTTCTGCTGAAGTGCTGAAAAAAATGAAGAAAACTGCTGAAGATTATCTGGGCGAGCCAGTGACTGAAGCTGTTATCACAGTTCCTGCTTACTTCAACGATGCACAACGTCAGGCTACTAAAGATGCCGGCCGTATCGCAGGTTTAGAAGTAAGACGTATCATCAACGAGCCAACAGCAGCAGCTCTGGCTTATGGTATGGATAAGAAAAAAGGCGACACCAAAGTTGCAGTTTATGACTTAGGTGGTGGTACTTTCGATATCTCTATCATTGAAATCGACGATGTAGATGGCGAACAGACCTTCGAAGTATTAGCAACCAACGGTGACACTCACTTAGGTGGTGAAGACTTTGACTCTCGTGTGATCAACTACTTAGTAGACGAGTTCAAAAAAGAGCAGGGCATTGACCTGCGTAACGATCCACTGGCGATGCAGCGCTTAAAAGAAGCGGGCGAAAAAGCCAAGATCGAATTGTCTTCTGCTTCTCAGACTGAAGTGAATCTGCCATATATCACAGCAGATGCTACTGGTCCTAAGCACTTAAATATCAAAGTCACCCGCGCTAAGCTGGAATCTTTGGTAGACGATTTAATTCAGCGCACTATCGAGCCGCTGAAACAGGCATTAAAAGATGCTGACCTGTCTGTAGGTGATATCAACGATATCATCCTGGTGGGTGGTCAGACTCGTATGCCTAAAGTTCAGGAAGCTGTTACAGCATTCTTCGGTAAAGAGCCACGTAAAGACGTGAACCCTGACGAAGCTGTAGCTGTTGGTGCTGCGATTCAGGGCGCTGTATTGTCTGGTGACGTGACGGACGTCTTGTTATTAGACGTAACTCCATTGTCTTTAGGTATTGAGACTATGGGTAGCGTTATGACTGCCTTGATTGAGAAGAACACCACTATCCCAACCAAGAAGTCACAAACCTTCTCTACTGCAGATGATAACCAGGCTGCGGTAACTATCCATGTGCTGCAAGGTGAGCGTAAGCAAGCTTCTGCCAACAAGTCACTGGGTCAGTTTAACTTAGAAGGTATTCGTCCGGGCCGTCGTGGTGAACCACAAATCGAAGTCACCTTCGACTTAGACGCCGACGGTATTCTGCATGTGTCTGCTAAAGACAAAGACACAGGTAAAGAGCAGAAGATCACTATCAAAGCTTCTTCAGGCTTAACAGATGAAGAAGTGGAACGTATGGTACGTGACGCTGAGTTAAATGCTGAAGAAGATAAAAAGTTTGAAGAATTGGTGCAAACCCGTAACCAGGCTGACGCTTTAGTGCATGCAACCCGCAAGCAAATTGAAGAAGCTGGTAACGACTTAGCGACCAACGACAAACAAGAGATTGAAGCTGCTGTTGCTGCGCTGGAAACTGCCATCAAAGCAAACGATAAAGCTGAGATCGAAGCCAAAACTCAGGCTCTGATCCAGGCATCTCAGAAACTGTCTGAAGTGGCTCAGGCGAAAGCGCAACAAGGTGGCGCTGAACCTCAAGCACGCAATGCTGCTGGTGATGACGTCGTCGACGCTGAGTTCGAAGAAGTTAAAGACAACAAATAATCATTGTGTCTGTGGGGTCGCCTCTTTAAGATGCGCCCCATACCTGAGTAAATGTGAGCGGCCGCCTTGTGCGGTCGCTCCTCTATCAAGATGAGTTGTTATGTCGAAGCGTGATTATTACGAAGTGCTTGGCGTCGAAAAAGGCGCTGACGATAAAGAAATCAAAAAGGCCTATAAACGGCTCGCCATGAAATATCACCCGGATCGAACTCAGGGTGATAAAGCTATGGAAGAGAAGTTTAAAGAAGTGCAAGAAGCCTATGAGATCCTGTCGGATGACCAGAAGCGCGCTGCGTATGATAACTATGGTCACGCTGGTGTGGATCCAAACCGTGGCGGCGGTGGCGGTGGTGCCGACTTTAACGACATCTTCGGTGACGTTTTTGGTGACATCTTTGGTGGTGGCCGTCGTGGTGGTCAATCCCGTGCTCAACGTGGCTCAGACTTACGCTACAACCTGGAGTTAAATCTCGAGGACGCTGTACGTGGTAAGTCGGTAGAAATTAAAGTACCAACCTGGGTGTCCTGTGATGTCTGTGATGGTTCAGGCGCGAAAAAAGGCACTCAAGCCAAATCCTGTCCAACCTGTCATGGTGCTGGCCAGGTGACTATGCGGCAGGGCTTTTTTGCTGTACAGCAAACCTGTCCTACCTGTAGTGGCCGTGGCAAAATTATCCCAGACCCATGTACTAAATGTCATGGCGATGGCCGCGTAGAAAAAACCAAAACGCTGTCGGTGAAGATCCCGGCTGGTGTGGATACTGGTGACCGTATCCGTTTAGCAGGTGAAGGCGAAGCAGGGCAGTTTGGTGCGCCGGCTGGTGACTTGTATGTGCAGGTGCATGTGAAAGATCACCCTATCTTTGTGCGTGATGGCAACAACCTCTATTGCGATGTGCCTATCAGCTTCAGCACTGCCGCTTTAGGTGGTGAAATTGATGTGCCGACCTTAGATGGTCGCGTTAAGCTGAAGATCCCGGCTGAAACCCAGACCGAAAAAATGTTCCGTCTGCGTGGTAAAGGCGTGCAGTCTGTCCGTGGTGGCGGTGTAGGTGATTTGGTCTGTAAAGTGGTAGTTGAAACGCCTGTTAACTTAAGCGACAAGCAAAAAGACTTGTTACGCCAACTTGATGAAAGCTGGGGTGGTGACAGTGAAGCCAAACACAGACCTAAGTCTAAAGGCTTCTTTGATGGTGTGAAGAAGTTTTTCGATGATTTAACTGGCTAAGCCAGTTTTCTAAACCATCAGAATGAAAACCACCTGCGGGTGGTTTTCTTTTTTCAGATACCGCACAATAACTGAACTTATTTGAGCTTTGATAGTTCTATTAGCTGCCGTTTCAAGTACGAAAAGAAAAGAAGGATCATTTAATGCGTACTAAGTTAGTGCTTCCATTGTTAATCGCCACAGTGCTGCTTGCAAGCTGCACTCATTCTCCTACTGGCCGTCGCCAGCTGATGTTATTTGATGATAAAAAACTCAGTGCTATGGGTATTCAGACTTTTGAGGGGATGAAGGCAGAAACCCCGATCAGTAAAAACAAAAAAGTGAATCAGTATGTGCAGTGTGTGGCGAATAACCTGCTCAAACACACCGACGCCAAATGGCAACAAACTCCCTGGGAAATAGTGGTATTTGAAGATGATCAGGTGAATGCTTTTGCTTTACCAGGTGGCAAAATGGGCGTGTATACCGGACTTCTGTTAGTGGCGGATAACCAGTCACAACTGGCGGCTGTCATAGGTCATGAAATTGCCCACGTAATGGCTGGACATAGCAACGAGCGTTTATCCAGCGATCAGTTTATATCTACAGCCCTTACCGTCGCCGACAGTGCCTTGACCGTCGCAGGTTCGCCTTATCAGGAGCAAATGAAAACGGCCTTTGGTTTGGGGGCTCAGGTCGGTATCGCTTTGCCGTTTAGCCGAGCGCACGAAACTGAAGCAGATATTATGGGACTTGAGCTGATGGCTAAATCTGGTTTTGTGCCGACTGAATCTGTGAAGTTATGGCAGAACATGGCGGCTAAAGGTAGTGGCTCAACGCCTCAGCTGTTATCCAGTCACCCAGTGCCGGACAATAGAATTAAAGAGTTGAATAAACATATGGCGGTGGCAGAAAGTTATTATCAGCAGCGCCGCAGTCAGGGCGCTTTGCCGAATTGTAATAAAGCTTAAAATTCAAATAACAAGGCCAGCTTAATGCTGGCCCGCTTTTACATTTTGCTGTCCTGTAAAATGCCTGTCCAGGCCATCGTCGCTGAGCTTCGACGTTAAAAATCGCTTCAGACGATTTTTTACATTTTGCGGTCCTGCAAATGCCTGTCCAGGCTATGGTTGCTGCGCTTCGACGTTAAAAATCGCTCCAGACGATTTTTCCAGAAGAATACGAGCTACAGCAAAAACCGCGAGAATTAAACAGTAGTAACTGTTAGTCACTACATCCCACGGCGATAAACCGAAGCTGGCACCTAATAACAAAGCCTGGGCACCATAAGGGACTAAGCCTTGTGCAATACAGGCAAACACATCCAATAAGCTGGCGCTACGTTTAGGCGTGATTTGGTGGTGCTGAGCAATATCTTTACTGACATCGCCTGTGACGACTATGGCCACAGTGTTATTAGCAATACAAAGATTGCTGACAAAAGCCAGAGCTGCAATCGCCAGTTGCTGAGCTTTATTGCCTGCCAGTTTTAACTTTAAAGCCAAAGCTGTGACATGGCTGGATAAATACTGTAAGCCCCCTTGCTGCTTTACAAACTCACCCAAAGCACCAACCAGCATCGATAACAGGAAAATTTCCTGCATAGAGCCAAAACCTTTGTAAATATCTTTACCCAGGTTCGCCAACTGATAATCGGCAAATACAGCACCCTGTAATGCGGCTAACACTATACCCAACAGCAAAACAGCAAATACATTCATACCTGCCACAGCCAGGATCAGGATAGCTGCATAAGGCAAAACACCAGTCCAGCTAAAATCTTTCACAGCCACGTCGGTCTGGCTTTGGGCTAAAAAAGCAAACAAAGCTAAAGTCACCAGCGCAGCTGGCAGAGCAATTTTCAGGTTCTCTCTGAATTTATCTTTCATCTCCGCCCCCTGAGTACGGGTAGACGCTATGGTGGTATCAGAAATAATTGACAGGTTATCGCCAAAAATCGCTCCGCTTAACAGCACACCTGCCACTAAAGCTGGCTCTAATTGTGCCTGTGTACTCAAACCCACGGCAATAGGCGCTAAAGCACCAATAGTCCCCATCGAGGTGCCCATAGCCGTAGCTACTATGGCGGAGATCACAAATAAGCCGGGCAACAAAAACTGCGCTGGAACTATCGACAAACCTGCGTTGACCACAGCATCTACACCGCCAGTTGCCTGAGCGACTGTGGCAAAAGCTCCTGCTAACAGATAAATAATACACATGGTAATAATATTGCTATTACCAGCGCCTTTCACCAACACCTCAATAGATTCAGTCAGTGGCGCTCTATAAAGCCAAATCGCCAACACCAAAGCCGGGATAATAGCCACAGGCCCCGGCAACTGATAAAAAGCATAATCAACGCCCTGGGATTGCAGATACAAGCCTGTGCCTAAAAACAGAGCGACAAACAGCAACAACGGCAGCAAGGACAAACGGGCTTGCTGTTTTTGCGATAACGTCATGAGTTTTCCTCTAAACCTGAAAGGTTTTAAAATTTTTCGGAATATAGAGACGTCCAGAAGGCCTGTCAAATATTAAAGCTGACTAAGCTATAGCAAACTGTGCGCCTGATTCGCTTAAAACCAGCCTAACTGAATTCCGTGATTTTGCCTATGACAGAAGAAAAAACCAAAAGCAGCTTGAACTTAAAGCGGTTCAGGCCCATATAAACCACTGAATTTTTGTTTTACACACCGGAGCTACTATGTTTAATTTTTCTTACCATAATCCAACCCGTATTGTGTTTGGTGATGGCCAAATCAGTCAGTTGAGCAAGTTGGTCCCTAAGGAAAGCAAAGTATTGCTGACCTATGGCGGTGGTTCTATTAAACAAAATGGTGTGTATCAGCAGGTGATTGATGCATTAAAAGGCCATCAGGTGCTGGAGTTTTCTGGTATCGAACCCAACCCAAGCTATGAAACCCTAAGTAAAGCTGTGGCCCTGGTAAAAGCAGAAAAAATCGATTTTATTCTGGCTGTTGGTGGCGGCTCTGTTGTTGATGGCAGCAAATACATAGCAGCAGCTGCGTTAATGGAGCAAGACGGCTGGGCAATTTTAGAGAATAAGGTACGTATTAAAGCGGCATTACCTTTAGGTTGTGTGCTGACTTTACCTGCTACAGGTACTGAAAGTAATGCGAACGCTGTTATTACCCGTCAAAGTACGCAGCAAAAGCTGGCCTTTTCGCACCCTTCGGTTTATCCACAGTTTGCCGTTCTTGATCCAAAAGTCACTTACAGCTTACCAGCTAAACAAATTTCCAACGGTGTAGTGGATGCTTTTGTGCATGTGATGGAACAATACCTGACCTATCCGGTCAACGCTGCAGTGCAAGACAGATTTGCTGAATCCTTGTTACAGGTGTTGATTGAAGAAGGACCAAAAGCTTTAAATGAACCCGAAAACTACGATATCAGAGCCAATGTGATGTGGGCTGCTACTATGGCACTGAATGGTTTGATTGGTGTTGGTGTACCTCAGGATTGGGCCACGCACGGTTTAGGTCATCAGCTCACCGCCTTGTATGGCTTAGACCATGCTCAAACTTTGGCCATTGTGCTGCCAGCTTTAATGCAACAACAACGAGCGACCAAACGCGACAAGTTATTGCAATACGCCAGCAGAGTCTGGGGTTTACAGCAGCAAGACCCAGATCGTCAGATTGATGAGGCTATCAGTCATACCCGTGCCTTCTTTGAACAAATGGGTGTTCCTACCCGTTTAACTGCGTATGGTTTACCTGCTTCTTCTGTAGACGAGTTAATGGCCAAAGTGATGAGCCAGAGCATGGATAAGCTGGGTGAGCATGGCGATATCAACTACAGCGCCAGCCGTGCCATTTTTACTGCTGCAGTTTAATAGAGGGTGGCAGTTTGGGGTTGCATATCCATCCGGACTGCCGTTTAATAGCGCCCGTATCAACGCAGCCAAACACAGGAACAACAGATGAGTACAGTAGGTATTTTAGGTGCCAACGGCCGTATGGGCAGAGCTTTAGTCAGTGTGGCTAAAGAGCATCAATTGCCGATGAGCGCTGCTACTGTACGTGCAGGGTCTGCTTTAACAGGTATGGACGCTGGTGAACTGGCAGGTTGTGGCAAATTGAATCTGCCTTTTATTGAAACCTCTGTAGCTGCTTTAGCTTGTGCCGACATCTGGATTGATTTCACCATGCCAGAAGCCATGCTACAGCATCTGGAATTGTCGGTGCAGGCCAAAAAAGCATTGGTGATTGGTGTGACTGGCCTAACAGATAGCCAGTATGCAGCAGTGCAACAGGCCGCTAAACATATTCCCATCGTCTGGGCGCCGAATATGAGTGTAGGAGTTAACTTATTACTGCATTTGGTAGAAACTGCAGCAAAGGTAATGGGGCAGACAGCTGACATTGAAATTATTGAAGCGCACCACAGATTTAAAAAAGATTCACCTTCTGGCACTGCTATGGCTATAGGCCATCAAATCGCCAAAGCTTTGGATCGTAATCTCTCTGATGTGGCTGTTTATGGCCGTGAAGGCATGACTGGCGAGCGTGATCAAAAGACCATTGGTTTTGCGACGGTCAGAGGCGGTGACATTATTGGTGACCATACCGCACTCTTTGCTGACCTCGGAGAGCGCTTGGAAATTACCCATAAAGCTTCCAGTCGCAGTACTTTTGCTCAAGGCGCGTGGCGTGCAGCGCTTTGGTTGCAAAATAAACAGCCAGGACTTTATTCTATGCAACAAGTGCTGGGTTTGGCCGACTTAGCTTAACTTTTTGAGCAATATGTTATAAAAATGCGATCAAAGCGTCATTTTTATAAAATATCAAAAAAGAGTTAGACCAAATAGCTCAAATCGCCTAGAATAGTCAGGTTTGCCTAAGCAAACTTGGATACAAAAATTCTGGGTCAAAACGGGTGGTGAACAACAATGTTTTTCCCCCGTTTTCTGCTGTTTGGAGGTTATTTTGACTAAGTCCGCCCTGCTCGTACTGGAAGACGGCACCGTATTTCGCGGTACAGCCATTGGCGCTGAAGGTATTTCTGTTGGAGAGGTGGTGTTTAATACCTCGATGACCGGGTATCAGGAAATCCTCACGGATCCTTCCTATGCTGAACAAATCGTCACTCTGACATATCCTCATATTGGAAATACCGGCACAAACGATGAAGATGAGGAATCTGATAAAATCTGGGCCAAGGGCCTGATTATCCGTGACCTTCCTTTGTTAGCCAGCAATTTCCGTAATCAAGCCTCTCTTAGTCACTATCTTAGCTCCCGTAATATTTTAGGTATCGCCGACATAGATACCCGTAAGCTGACCCGTATTTTGCGTGAAAAAGGCGCACAAAACGGCTGCTTGATGGCCGGTGATAACTTAGACGAAAGCAAAGCTTTAGAACTGGCGCGTGCTTTCCCTGGTTTGTCCGGTATGGACTTAGCCAAAGAAGTTTCAGTGAAAGAGTCTTATCAATGGACAGAAGGCAGCTGGACTTTAGGTCAGGGCTTTGCCAAACCAGATAATTCAGCCTTTCATGTAGTTGCCTACGATTTTGGTGTGAAACGTAATATTTTACGCATGTTGGCCGACCGCGGTTGTCGTTTAACTGTAGTTCCGGCTCAAACTTCTGCTGAAGAAGTATTAGCACTGAACCCTGACGGTATTTTCTTATCCAATGGTCCTGGTGATCCGGCTCCTTGCGATTACGCCATTAAAGCCATCGAAACTTTCCTGACCACTGATATTCCTGTGTTTGGTATTTGTTTAGGTCACCAATTACTGGCGTTAGCCAGCGGTGCTAAAACGATCAAAATGACAGTGGGTCACCATGGTGGTAACCATCCGGTGAAAAATCTGGATACAAACAAGGTGTTAATCACAGCACAGAACCACGGTTTTGCTGTGGAAGAAGCCACATTACCTGCCAATTTACGTGCGACTCACAAGTCGTTGTTTGATGGTACTTTGCAGGGCATTCACCGCACCGATAAACCAGCGTTCAGCTTCCAGGGCCACCCTGAAGCTAGCCCTGGTCCACACGAAGCCAGTGAATTGTTTGACCACTTTATCGAATTGATGCAACAGCGTCAGGCTTAATTGGTAAGAATCAGAGAGACAGAGAATAGCTATGCCAAAACGTACCGATCTTAAAAGTATTCTTATCCTCGGCGCCGGTCCTATTGTGATTGGTCAGGCTTGTGAGTTCGATTATTCAGGTGCTCAAGCCTGTAAAGCATTAAAAGAAGAGGGTTACCGCGTCATTCTGGTGAACTCTAACCCTGCCACTATCATGACAGACCCGGAAATGGCCGATGCGACCTACATCGAACCTATTCACTGGCAAGTGGTTGAGAAAATCATTGAAAAAGAACGTCCATGTGCGGTGTTACCGACCATGGGCGGTCAGACCGCGTTAAACTGTGCGCTGGATTTAGAGCGTCATGGTGTGCTGGCAAAATACAATGTCGAAATGATTGGCGCTACAGCGGATGCCATCGACAAAGCAGAAGACCGTGGTCGTTTCGATAAAGCCATGCGCTCTATCGGTCTGTCTTGCCCACGTGCTGGTTTTGCGCACTCTATGGAAGAAGCGTACGGCGTATTGGAAACTATTGGTTTCCCTTGCATCATCCGTCCATCTTTCACTATGGGTGGTTCAGGTGGCGGTATTGCTTACAACCGCGAAGAATTTGAAGAAATCTGTACCCGTGGTCTGGATTTATCGCCAACTAAAGAGTTGCTGATTGATGAGTCGCTGATCGGCTGGAAAGAATATGAGATGGAAGTGGTTCGTGATAAAAACGATAACTGCATCATCGTTTGTTCTATCGAAAACTTCGACCCTATGGGTGTGCACACAGGTGACTCAATCACTGTAGCCCCGGCTCAGACCTTAACGGATAAAGAATATCAAATCATGCGTAACGCCTCTTTGGCTGTACTGCGTGAAATTGGTGTGGAAACCGGTGGTTCAAACGTCCAGTTTGGTATCAATCCTGAAGATGGTCGTATGGTCATCATCGAGATGAACCCACGTGTATCACGTTCTTCAGCTTTAGCGTCCAAAGCAACGGGTTTCCCTATTGCTAAAGTGGCGGCCAAGCTGGCTTGTGGTTATACGCTGGATGAACTGGCAAACGATATTACCGGCGGTAAAACACCGGCGTCGTTTGAGCCAAGCATCGACTATGTTGTGACCAAAGTGCCACGTTTTAACTTTGAAAAATTTGCTGGTGCCAATGACCGCTTAACTACTCAGATGAAGTCTGTCGGTGAAGTGATGGCGATTGGCCGTAACCAGCAAGAGTCGCTGCAAAAAGCCTTACGTGGTCTGGAAATTGGTGTTTGTGGTTTAGACCCAATCATTGATATCCACGCTCCTGAAGCCAAAGAAAAAATCATCCGTGAACTGCGTGAACCTGGTTCACACCGCATTTGGTACATAGCAGATGCCTTCCGTATGGGCATGAGCATGGATGAAATCTATGCGCTGACCAAAATCGATCACTGGTTCCTGGTTCAGATTGAAGATTTACTGAAAGAAGAAACTGCAGTGCAAGCTGCTGGTTTTGCCGGTTTAGATGAAAGCCGCTTAAAAGTATTAAAACGTAAAGGTTTTGCCGACCAACGTTTGGCTGACTTATTAGGTGTAGCTGAAAGCGAAGTGCGTAAAAAGCGTCACAGCTTTGGCCTGCACCCAGTGTATAAACGTGTGGATACCTGTGCTGCTGAGTTTTTATCAGACACGGCTTACATGTACAGCACCTACGATGAAGAATGTGAAGCAGCACCAACTAATCGTGACAAGATCATGATTATTGGTGGTGGTCCAAACCGCATCGGTCAGGGTATTGAGTTTGACTACTGCTGTGTGCACGCTGCTCTGGCCTTACGTGAAGACGGTTACGAGACTATTATGGTCAACTGTAACCCTGAAACCGTATCGACTGACTACGACACTTCAGATCGTCTGTACTTTGAATCTATTACGCTGGAAGACGTACTGGAAATCGTGCTTAAAGAACAGCCTAAAGGCGTTATTGTTCAGTACGGTGGCCAGACCCCATTAAAATTAGCCCGTGCATTAGAAGCGAACGGAGTACCAATTATTGGTACTTCACCAGATGCTATTGACCGCGCTGAAGACCGTGAACGTTTCCAGCAGGCGGTAGAACGTTTAGGTTTAAAACAACCACAAAACGCCACAGTCACCAGTCTGGAAGAAGCCATTGCTAAAGCTCCGGCCATTGGTTACCCAATGGTGGTGCGTCCGTCTTATGTATTAGGTGGCCGTGCTATGGAAATCGTGTATGACGATATCGACTTACGTCGTTATATGACCGAAGCGGTCAGCGTGTCGAACGATTCTCCGGTACTGCTGGACCGTTTCCTTGATGACGCCATCGAAGTGGATATCGACGCTATTTGTGACGGCAAAGAAGTCATCATCGGCGGCATTATGGAACACATTGAACAAGCCGGTGTGCACTCAGGCGACTCAGCCTGTTCTTTACCACCACACAGCTTATCTGTTGATGTACAGAACAGAATGCGCGAGCAGGTGAAAAAGCTGGCGCTGGAGCTGGGTGTGGTCGGTTTAATGAACACTCAGTTTGCTGTGAAAGATAATGAAATTTATCTGATTGAAGTGAACCCTCGCGCTGCCCGTACTGTGCCTTTTGTGTCAAAAGCTACAGGTATGGCAGTGGCTAAAGTGGGCGCCCGTTGTATGGCTGGCCAGTCTTTAGCATCCCAGGGTATTACTAAAGAAATTATTCCACCTTATTTCTCAGTGAAAGAAGTGGTGATCCCGTTTAACAAATTCCCTGGTGTGGATCCAATCCTCGGCCCTGAAATGCGCTCAACAGGCGAAGTGATGGGTGTGGGTGATACCTTCGCTGAAGCTTTTGCCAAAGCAGAGTTAGGTGCAGGCACTGTGATCCCAACAGGTGGTCGTGCTTTACTTTCAGTGCGTGACAGCGATAAAGTGCGCGTTGTTGAACTAGCCAGAACTATGGTTGAGCTGGGTTTCGAGCTGGATGCTACTGGTGGTACTGCCAAAGCTTTAGAAGCAGCGGGCATTGAATGCCGTACTGTCAGCAAAGTATTTGAAGGCCGCCCGCATATTCTGGACCGGATCAAAAACGGTGAATACAGCTATATTGTCAACACTACTGAAGGTCGTCAGGCGATTGAAGACTCTAAAGTGTTACGACGTGGCGCGCTGCAACATAAAGCCAACTACACCACAACGTTAAATGCAGCCTTTGCAACCTGTAAAGCTAACGCAGCAAACGCTTTCGCTACAGTTGCATCAGTGCAGGAACTACATAAGAGAGTATACGGATGAGTCAGATCCCTATGACGGTTGAAGGGGCTCAGCGCTTGCGTGATGAACTGCAAGAGCTGAAAACCGTAAAACGTCCGGCTATCGTTATAGCTATTGCTGAAGCGCGAGCTCATGGTGATTTAAAAGAGAATGCGGAATACCACGCAGCCCGTGAACAACAGGGCTTTTGTGAAGGCCGCATTCAGGATATCGAAGCCAAGTTATCCAATGCGCAGATCATCGATATCACTAAATTGCCAAATAACGGCAAAGTGATTTTTGGTTCTACTGTGACTATTCTGAACCTGGATACGGAAGAAGAAGTAACCTACCGTATTGTCGGTGATGATGAAGCGGACATTAAAAACTTCAGGATTTCGGTGAATTCACCTATAGCCCGGGGTTTAATTGGTAAAGCAGAAGAAGATGTGGTCACCATCAATACTCCATCTGGTATGGTTGAGTTTGAGATCACTCAGGTGCAGTATTTATAAGCTGGATCAGTACTAAAAAGGCGGCTTAGGCCGCCTTTTTACTCTAAATCACTCAGGGCACGCAGGTAGCAGAGCACAGATATGCAAAGAGGTCAGACAAAAGCTTATCAGCTTCAACTGATGGACCAGGTGCTTTGGGTTCAGGTTTTTGGTGTGTCTAGCTTACTGGGTACTGAAGAGTACGTCAGAGATTTCCGGGCTTTGGTGACTCCAATAGTGGCGGAGCCTTGGGCTGTGGTCTTGGATATCAGGCAGTGGCAAGCCAGTCCGGCGCAGTCGTTGGATTTGCTAAAGCAGAACTCGGTTTGGGCTTTTGCGCACAATTTGCATCACGTGGAATTGTTGTTACCAGCGGATGAAATGCTGACCTGGCAGTATTTAAAAGCGACTGAAGTGGATAAACCAGCTTATTTGACCAGACATGTTGCAGAGGATGAAGAGTCGGCCCGCTTGTTTTTGCAGGCCGCAGGTTACTTAAAAGGCGCTGATTAACCTTTTGGAATATGTAACTTTTTCTCTTTGGCAGCGCGGTAGATCACCAGAATATGGCCAATCACTTGCACTTTTTGTGCTTTGGCTTCGCGCACTATAGCGTCCATGATAGCGACTTTTTCTTCGCGATCGATGCTTGGAACTTTAACTTTGATCAGTTCATGGTGCTCTAACGCCAAATCAATTTCGGCCATCACACCTTCAGTTAATCCGTTGCCACCCAACAGAATGGTTGGCTTTAACTCGTGTGCTTTGGCTTTTAAAAACTGTTTTTGTTTATTACTAAGGTTCATATGTGTAGATTTTCCGTGTTGGAAAGCTTGAAATTACACTATTGTACCGCCATCTTGCTATGAAGACTATTTAAGAGTACTCAGATGACAAAGAAAAAACGTTCCGGCAGCTCGTCTCGCTGGTTACAGGAACACGTAAGCGACCCTTTTGTGCAAAAAGCGCAAAAATTAGGGCTAAGATCCCGGGCCGCGTTTAAGCTGGATGAAATTCAGGACAAAGATAAACTGATCAAAACCGGCATGACGGTCGTAGATCTAGGGTCAGCACCAGGCAGCTGGTCGGCACGTGCTGCTGAATTAGTAGGTCAGGCAGGTTGTGTGGTGGCTTGTGATATTCTGCCGATGGACCCTTTAGCAGGTGTGGCCTTTTTACAAGGTGACTTTCGCGAAGAAGCAGTATTAAACGCTTTGTTAGAGCGTATCGGGGGCCGTAATGTCGATGTAGTATTGTCCGACATGGCGCCTAATATGAGTGGCAACAGCACAGTGGATCAGTCCAGAAGTATGTATCTGGTCGAACTGGCGCTGGAAATGTGTAACAACGTATTGAAGAAAAATGGCAGTTTTGTTGTCAAAGTATTTCATGGTGAAGGCTTCGAACCCTTTGTACAGCAGGTTCGCAGTGTATTCACTACAGTACGGATCCGTAAACCAGATTCGTCCCGGGCGCGATCCAGTGAGACATATATCGTAGCGACAGGCTTTAAAGTCTAGTAAAGTAGCGGTAGGTTCATTTTATCGTAACCTTGTTTTCGTAATTATTTTCGTAACTGAGAGGTTCTCACCTTGAGTGACATGGCAAAAAATCTCATCGTATGGCTGGTTATCGCCGTTGTATTGATGTCGGTATTTAATAGTTTTGGTCCTGCTGACAAAACAGAGAAGCAAATGAGTTATACCCAGTTCCTGAAAGAAGCCAATCAGGGCCAGATCCGCGAGGTGAAGGAACAGAGTGGCGTCATTACTGGTGTAAAACGTTCAGGCGACCGTTTTGAAACTGTGATCCCAACTGGCTACGATCCAAAGCTGATTGATGACATGTACAAAAATGACATCACCTTCTCTGGTACTGCACCTGAGAGTCCAAGCATGTTGGGTCAGATTTTTATCTCCTGGTTCCCAATGCTGTTGCTCATCGGTGTCTGGATTTTCTTCATGCGTCAGATGCAAGGCGGCGGTGGCAAAGGCGCTATGTCCTTTGGTAAGAGCCGTGCCCGTTTAATGGGTGAAGATCAAATCAAAACTACTTTTGCTGACGTTGCAGGTTGTGACGAAGCAAAAGAAGAAGTGACGGAGCTGGTGGATTATCTAAAAGATCCATCACGTTTCCAGAAGCTTGGCGGTAAAATTCCAAAAGGTATTTTAATGGTCGGCCCACCAGGTACAGGTAAAACCCTGTTAGCCAAGGCGATTGCCGGTGAAGCTAAAGTACCGTTTTTTGCCATATCTGGTTCTGACTTTGTTGAAATGTTTGTTGGTGTCGGTGCCAGCCGTGTGCGTGACATGTTTGAGCAAGCGAAAAAAGCTGCTCCTTGTATCATCTTTATCGACGAAATTGACGCCGTAGGCCGTCAGCGTGGTGCAGGTTTAGGTGGTGGTCATGATGAACGTGAACAAACCTTAAACCAGATGCTGGTGGAAATGGATGGTTTTGATGGTAACGAAGGTATCATCATCATCGCCGCAACCAACAGACCAGACGTATTAGATGCTGCTTTATTAAGACCAGGCCGTTTCGACCGTCAGGTGGTGGTAGGTTTACCTGATGTACGCGGTCGTGAACAGATTCTTAAAGTGCATATGCGCAAAGTGCCGTTAGGTGACGATGTCAAAGCCAGTGTGATCGCTCGTGGTACTCCGGGATTCTCTGGTGCCGATTTAGCAAACCTGGTAAACGAAGCTGCATTGTTTGCTGCCCGTGGTAACAACCGTGTGGTTGGCATGGAAGAGTTTGAAAAAGCGAAAGATAAAATCATGATGGGTGCAGAGCGCCGTTCTATGGTGATGTCGGAAGCTGAAAAAGAGATGACTGCGTATCACGAAGCAGGACACGCTATTGTTGGTTGTCTGGTGCCAGAGCATGACCCTGTGCACAAAGTGACTATTATTCCTCGTGGCCGTGCTTTAGGTGTCACTTTCTTCTTACCAGAAGCCGATGCGATCAGCATCAGCCGTCGTAAACTGGAAAGTAAAATTTCAGTGGCTTACGGTGGCCGTTTGGCTGAAGAATTGATCTACGGTACTGACTCCGTATCAACAGGTGCTTCACAGGACATCAAATACGCCACTTCTATTGCGCGTAACATGGTGACTCAATGGGGCTTCTCGGACAAATTAGGTCCGTTGTTGTACGCCGAAGAAGAAGGCGAAGTATTCCTGGGCCGTAGTATGGGCAAAGCGAAGAATATGTCTGATGAAACGGCCAGTATTATCGATTCTGAGATCAAAGCCATTATCGACCGTAACTACAACAGAGCAAAAACCCTGATTGAAGAAAACATGGATATTTTGCATGCGATGAAAGAAGCGCTGATGTTGTATGAAACTATCGATTCCAGACAAATTGATGATCTGATGAATCGTCGTACTGTGCGTCAGCCGGAAAACTGGGAACCAAAGGACAAAAACAAAGGCTCCAACAGTGATGATACCAAGCCTGTTGATGCTGTTAGTCCGTCAGAGCCATCCACAGAAAATCCTCTGTAAAACTTTAGTTCTGACTAATCAAACCCCGGGAATTCCCCGGGGTTTTGCTATGTGCAGGATGAAGGAGTCTTTTTATGTTATTGCAATTACCCCGTAATCGGCAGTTGGATTTATCCCGTCCTAAAGTGATGGGTATTTTAAATATCACGCCGGATTCGTTTTCTGATGGTGGCCGCTTTATTGGCAAAGACGCTGCTTTGGCCGAAGCTAGGGCTATGCTTGCTGCTGGCGCTGCTATTTTGGATATTGGTGGCGAATCGACCCGACCAGGTGCAGAAGAAGTCTCAATACAACAAGAGCTTGATAGAGTCTTGCCAGTGATTGAAGCTATCCGCTCTGAGCTGGACTGCATTATTTCTATCGATACCTGCAAAGCACAAGTGATGAAAGAGGCTGTGTCTGCTGGTGCTGATATCATTAACGATATTAAAGCCTTGTTAGACCCTGGTGCGGTTGAAGTGGCTGCAGCTGCGCAAGTGCCTGTGTGTTTAATGCATATGCAAGGGCAACCCAGAACCATGCAGCACTCGCCTCTGTATCAGGATGTGGCTAAAGAGGTCTATGACTTTTTGCAGCAAAGAGCAGAAGTTTGTATCGCCGCAGGTATCCCAAAAAGCCAGATTATTCTCGACCCTGGCTTTGGTTTTGGTAAAAGTTTGCAACATAACTATCAGCTGTTAAGTCAGCTTTCAGACTTGCTGGGGTTAAATTACCCTTTGCTTGTCGGAATGTCGCGTAAATCTATGATTGGTCAGTTATTACAGCTTCCGCCTGAGGAACGTTTGGCAGGTAGTTTGGCCTGTGCCACAATAGCTGTTATGAAAGGTGCCCGTATTATTCGCGTGCATGATGTTAAAGAAACTGTACAAGCCGTGGCTATAACTTGTGCCACCTTATTTGGAGTAGAGCATGTCTAGGAAGTATTTTGGCACTGATGGTGTACGTGGCAAAGTGGGCGAGTTTCCAATTACGCCTGAATTTGCGATGAAGTTAGGTTGGGCCGCTGGTCGGGTGTTATCACAGCGTGGTACCAAAAAAGTATTGATTGGCAAAGACACCCGTATTTCGGGTTATTTATTAGAAACTGCATTGGAAGCTGGTTTAGTGGCCGCTGGTGTGGATGTGCGTTTATTAGGACCAATGCCAACTCCCGCTGTGTCTTACCTGACCCGTACTTTCCGTGCTGAAGCCGGTATTGTCATCAGCGCATCGCACAATCCTTATTATGATAACGGTATTAAGTTTTTCTCAGCCGACGGCACTAAGTTACCGGATGATGTAGAACTGGCTATCGAAGAAGCGATGGAACAGCCTATGGTTTGTGAATCGTCAGAGCGATTAGGTAAAGCTATGCGTATTGATGACGCTGCTGGCCGCTATATCGAATTCTGTAAAAGCCATATGCCAAACCACTTATCCTTAAGTGGTTTAAAAGTGGTGCTGGATTGTGCTCACGGAGCCACCTACCACATAGCTCCTAATGTATTCCGTGAATTAGGTGCAGAGGTTCAGGCTATAGGTGTTAGTCCTAATGGTTTAAATATTAACGACCATTGTGGCGCCACTCATACTGACCTGTTACAGAAAACTGTAGTTGAAACTGGTGCGGACTTAGGTATTGCCTATGACGGCGATGGTGACCGTGTGATGATGGTGGATCATACCGGCCGCGTCATTGATGGCGATGAAATTGTTTATATCATTGCCCGTAATGCTCAAAAACTGAATAAGCTGCAGGGCGGAGTCGTGGGTACTCTGATGAGCAATATGGGTTTAGAGTTGGCCTTGGCCGAGTTAGATATTCCTTTTGCCCGCTCTAACGTCGGTGACCGTTATGTGGTTGAAATGCTGGCACAGAAAAACTGGCGTATTGGCGGTGAAAACTCTGGTCACGTACTGAACCTGGATCATGCGGGTACAGGTGACGGCATTATTGCCTCAATTCAGGTATTAACTGCCATGCTGGAAGCAAAATTGTCGCTGGCTGATTTGGCGCAGGGCATGACGAAAATGCCACAAGTGCTGGTGAACGTAAAATTTGAAAAAGGTACTGCACCTTTAGAAAACTTGCACGTCAAGAAAGTCATACAGCAGGTTGAACAGGATTTGAACGGCCAGGGTCGTGTTTTGATCCGAAAATCTGGTACTGAACCATTAATTCGTGTAATGGTAGAAGGAAGGATACAAGACGAAGTACAACAATATGCACAAAAAATAGCCGATGCGGTGAAGATCGCCAGCTAAAAACTGCTAATTTAGCCATCAAGTCTTGTCTGGACGGGTGAGGTTAGTTACTATCTCGCCCGTTTTAATTCAGAGGCAATAACATGAGACAACGTAAGCCGTTAGTGGTCGCTAACTGGAAAATGAATGGCAACTCTGATCTGGTTCAGCAGATGTCAGAAGCCTTGTCTGTGTTAAACCAACCTCTGCCTGATATTTTGATCTGCCCTCCGGTAATTTTTCTATCCCACTTTCCAAAACATGCCAATTATAAATTGGGTGCTCAGAATATGAGCGAACAGCTGGTGGGGGCCTTTACCGGCGAAATCTCTGCGGATATGCTACGGGCCGCTGGTGCTGCTTATGTCATTCTTGGCCATTCAGAACGTCGTGCCTTGTACGGTGAGCTGGATGCTGTGATCAGTCAGAAAGTTAAAGTGGCTGTTGATGCTGGTTTAACTCCAATACTTTGTGTCGGTGAAACTTTGCAGCAAAGAGAAGAAGAAAAAACTTTGCAGGTTCTTGCACGGCAATTAGATGCGGTGTATGCTGCGCAGCCTCATTTACTGGCGCATTCTGTGGTAAGTTACGAGCCGATTTGGGCCATAGGCACAGGTCAGACAGCAACACCGCAGCAAGCTCAGCAAGTGCATCAGTTTATACGCCAACATTTGGCGCAATATGATGCGCAGGCAGCAGATGTGTTAAGAATTATTTATGGTGGCAGTGTCACTGCTGCTAATTGTGAAGCCCTGTTTGCAGAGGCTGACATAGACGGTGCCCTTATTGGTGGCGCCAGTTTGAAAGTGGCAGATTTTTCTGCGATTTGCACAATGGCAAAGGATTCATAATGTACGAATTGTTTATTGTATTGTATCTGTTAGTCGCATTAGCCCTGATCGTTCTGGTATTAATCCAGCATGGTAAAGGTGCTGACATGGGCGCTTCTTTTGGTGCTGGCGGTTCAGCCACTATTTTTGGCTCATCAGGTACAGGTAACTTCTTAACTCGTACTACGACAGTACTGGCAACTTTGTTTTTCGCTTTGAGTCTGTTACTGGGTAACCTGAGTACAGACCGTGTGAAAGCTGTAGACGAATGGCAGGATTTATCTGTGCCAGTCGAAACGAAAGCAGCTGACGCAGTAGAAGAGAAAAAGCCAGCATCAGATATTCCTGTAGGAAACTGATTGCACCTCTGATTTTTTAGCCGAGATGGTGAAATTGGTATACACGCTACCTTGAGGTGGTAGTGCCTTCGGGCGTGCGGGTTCAAGTCCCGCTCTCGGCACCAATATACAAAAGCACAGCAAGCAATGCTTGCGATAGTCAGACCAGGACTATATAATGTGCGTCGCTTACGGACGCGGGATGGAGCAGCCTGGTAGCTCGTCGGGCTCATAACCCGAAGGTCGTCGGTTCAAATCCGGCTCCCGCAACCAATTTTTTACTGATCAATAAAACTTCTCAAGTTTCATTAAACAGCAAAATTGTAACCGTAAGATGCTTTTGTTAAGCAGAAGCTATGCCCAGGTCAAGCAGTTCACTGTGAAGCCTACAGAATTCAGGACTTTGATTGGCGATATCAGAGTCCAGTCAGCTCTAAAGTCGCCCCGAAATTTCGGGGCGTTTTTATATCTGGCGACAAGGTTTTACTACTATTCTGGGCTCTATGCCCTTTTTTTATTTCTGGAGGTCTCTTTGACTAAACAAGAACAGCAGTTAACTGAGCTGTTAACGCCAACAGTAGAAGCCGCAGGCTTTGAACTGGTCGGCATAGAGTTAGTTCGTGCTGGACGTCACTCTATTCTGCGGGTTTATATTGACCATCAGGATGGTATTACTGTGGACCACTGCGCCACTGTAAGCCGTGAAGTGAGTGCGTTACTTGATGTTGAAGACCCTATCCCGAATGAATATTACCTTGAAGTGTCCTCTCCTGGTTTAGACCGCCCACTTTTTACTCCTGCTCATTTCGCCAAAGTTGTTGGCCAGATCATTGAAGTAAAATTGGCTATTCCTCAGGATGGACGCCGCAAATTTAAAGGCCTGCTGACGCAAATCGAAGACGATATGTTAGTAGTGGAAGTGGATGGCAAACTCTACCGTTTGCTGATGGATAACGTAGATAAAGCGAACGTAGTGCCTGTGTTCTGATACACGGGTCGAAGCGAGGCAAAATAATATGGCTAAAGAAATTTTATTAGTAGTAGACGCGGTCTCGAACGAAAAGTCAGTTCCGCGCGAGAAAATTTTCCAGGCGTTAGAGTACGCGTTAGCGGCCGCCACTAAAAAGAAAAACGAAGGCGACATCGAAGTCCGTGTGACCATAGATCGTAAAACTGGTTCTTATGAAACTTTCCGTCGCTGGATGGTTATTCCAGACGATCAGGTACAAGAACATCCGTACCGCGAAATCACCTTGTCTGCGGCTCAATACGACGAACCTCACTTACAAGTGGGCGATTATGTTGAAGAGCAAATCGACTCTATTACTTTTGACCGTATCACCACCCAAATGGCGAAGCAGGTCATAGTACAAAAAGTACGTGAAGCAGAACGTTCACAAGTGGTTGAAGCTTATGTGGATCAGGTCGGTGAGTTAGTCACTGGCGTGGTGAAAAAAGTAAACCGCGACAGCATCATTGTCGACTTAGGTAACAATGCAGAAGCCATGTTAGCTAAAGAAGAAATGTTGCCACGTGAGACTTTCCGTCCAGGCGATCGTATCCGTACTTTGTTGTTTGAAGTAAAACCAGAAGCCCGTGGTGCTCAGCTGTTTTTAAGCCGTACCCGTCCTGAAATGCTGATCGAATTATTCCGTATCGAAGTGCCGGAAATCGGCGAAGAGATGATTGAAATCCGTGGCGCTGCGCGCGATCCGGGTTCACGCGCTAAGATTGCAGTGAAAACCAACGACCGCCGTATTGACCCTGTGGGTGCTTGCGTAGGTATGCGTGGTTCACGTGTACAAGCCGTATCCAGCGAATTAACGGGCGAACGTGTTGATATCGTTTTATATGATGACAACCCGGCTCAATTTGTGATTAACGCTATGTCACCAGCAGAAGTTGCTTCTATCATCGTTGATGAAGACAAGCACTCTATGGACATAGCAGTAGAAGACAGCAACCTGGCCATGGCCATTGGTCGCGCTGGTCAGAACGTGCGTTTAGCTAGCCAGTTAACTGGCTGGGAATTAAACGTGATGACGGTTTCTGCCATGAAAACCAAACACCAGGAAGAAAATGCCAAGGTGTTGGAATTGTTTATGACTGCACTGGAAATCGATGAAGATTTTGCTGGTGTGTTAGTAGACGAAGGTTTCTCTACCTTAGAAGAAATCGCCTATGTGCCGGTCAGCGAACTGTTGTCTGTTGATGGTTTAGACGAAGATACAGTAGAAGAGTTACGTAAACGTGCTAAAGCCGTGTTAACCACACGTGCTCTGGCCAGCGAAGAATCACTGGAAGGCTCAGCGCCTAGTGAAGCATTAGTTAATCTGCCAGGTGTTGGTACCCACACAGCTTATGTGTTGGCCAGCAAAGGCATCATCACTCTTGATGATCTGGCAGAGCTTGGGGTAGATGATTTGATTGAAATCGAAAAAATGACTGAAGAAAAAGCGGCAGAGCTGATTATGGCTGCCCGTAATATTGTTTGGTTCAGTGAAGACAAATAAGTGGGTCAACGGAGGTAAAAACTGACATGGCAGATGTAACCATAGAAAAACTGGCCAGTGACGTCAATACGACTGTTGATCGTATAATCCAACAGTTTGCGGATGCAGGCATAACAAAACAAGTCGGCCAAATGGTCAATGAAGAAGAGAAAAAAACTCTTCTGGATCACTTAAGCCGTGCCCACGGCGGTCAGTCCGCTGAACCGTCCAAACTGACGTTAGTTCGTAAAGAAAAAACCACCCTGAGTGTGGCCGGTGGCGCTGGTCGCAACCGTGAGATTCAGGTTGAAGTGCGCAAGCAAAAGACTTTCGTTAAACGTCCTTCTGGCGAAGAAGCTGCAAAGCTGGCTGAAGAAGAACGTATTGCCGCAGAACAAGCAGCAGAAGCTGCAAAACGTGAACATGAGCGTTTAGCTGCTGAGCAAAAAGTAAAAGAAGAAGCCAACCGTAAAGCGAAAGAAGAAGCTGACCGCAAAGCTGCTGAACAGAAAAAACGTGACGAAGCAAAACACGCTCAGTTAATGAAAGATGATCCGGAAGAAGCGGCTCGTCGTGCAGCGAAAGAAGAAGCTAAGGCTGAAGCTGAGCGCATCAAAGCACAACAGGAAGCTGAGCAGTTACGTAAGCTGGAAGCCGAAGCTTTACAACAAGCTGAAGCTGCACGTCGTTTAGCTGAAGAGAATGCGGAACGTTGGGCTAAAGAAGAAACAAAACCAGCAGCTGAAGACGCTGATTATCACTTAACCAGCAACGTGTATGCGAAGCAAGCTGAAGACGAAGTGGACGCCCGTGAAGAACGTGGTGGCCGTCGTACGACGAAAAAAGCTCCTGCTGGCAAAGCCAAGAAAAAAGATGATGCTGATGATAAAGATGCGTTTAACCGCGCTAATCGTCACAAGAAAAAGAAAACGCCTGTCAGCATGCAGCATGGTTTTAACAAACCAGCTCAGCCGGTAGAACGTGAAGTAAAAATTGGCGAAACCATCACAGTGGCTGAATTAGCTTCGAAGATGGCCGTTAAAGCTTCTGAAGTGATCAAGGTCATGATGAAAATGGGTGCTATGGCAACCATTAACCAGGTGATTGATCAGGAAACAGCAGCTATCGTTTGTGAAGAGATGGGCCACAAGTTCACTCTGACCAAAGAAAACGAGCTGGAAGAAGCTGTAATGTCTGACCGTCAGGGTGAAGGCGAGTTAGAGCCTCGTGCTCCGGTTGTTACCGTTATGGGTCACGTTGACCATGGTAAAACCTCTACACTGGATTATATCCGTAAAGCAAAAGTAGCAGCTGGCGAAGCCGGTGGTATTACTCAGCATATCGGTGCTTACCATGTAGAAACAGAACGCGGTATGGTGACTTTCCTTGATACTCCAGGTCACGCTGCTTTTACTTCAATGCGTGCCCGTGGTGCTAAAGCCACAGATATCGTTATTCTGGTGGTTGCAGCAGACGATGGCGTGATGCCACAAACCAAAGAAGCTATTCAGCATGCGAAAGCTGCTGGTGTGCCTCTGGTTGTCGCTGTCAACAAGATGGATAAACCGGATGCTGATCCGGATCGTGTTCGTAACGAATTATCTCAGTTTGGTGTTATTTCTGAAGAGTGGGGCGGTGATACTCAGTTCGTGCCTATCTCTGCAAAAACCGGTATGGGTATTGACGACCTGCTGGAAGCCATCCTGAACCAGGCTGAACTGCTTGAATTAAAAGCAGTGAGAAAAGGTCTGGCCCGTGGTGTGGTGATTGAATCACGCCTGGATAAAGGTCGTGGTCCTGTTGCTTCCATCCTGGTACAGGAAGGTACACTGCAACAAGGCGAAATCGTGCTTTGTGGTTTCGAATACGGCCGTGTTCGTGCAATGCGCGATGAAAACGGTAAAGAAATCAAAGTTGCTGGCCCATCCATTCCGGTTGAGATCTTAGGTCTGTCCGGTGTGCCTCAGGCTGGTGATGAAGTGACTGTAGTGAAAGACGAGCGTAAAGCCCGTGAAGTTGCTTTGTATCGTCAGGGTAAATTCCGTGACGTCAAATTGGCCCGTCAGCAGAAATCTAAGCTGGAGAACATGTTTGCGAACCTGTCCGAAGGCGATGTGTCAGAACTGAACATAGTTCTGAAAGCAGACGTACAAGGTTCTGTGGAAGCGATCAGTGAATCACTGAGCCGACTGTCGACTGATGAAGTGAAAATCAAAATCATCGGTAGTGGCGTGGGTGGTATTACTGAAACTGACGCGACGCTTGCAGCTGCATCATCGGCTATCGTTATCGGTTTCAACGTGCGTGCCGAAGGTACTGCCCGTAAGATCATCGAAGACGAGAATCTGGACTTACGTTACTACAGCATCATTTATGAACTGTTAGATGAAGTACGTGCAGCGATGACTGGTATGTTAGCTCCTGAGTTTAAACAACAGATCATTGGTCTGGCTCAGGTTCGTGCCGTGTTCCGCTCACCGAAGTTTGGTGCTATCGCAGGTTGTATGGTGACCGAAGGTATCATTAAACGTAACGCACCAATTCGTGTACTGCGTGACAACGTAGTTATTTACGAAGGTGAACTGGAGTCCTTGCGTCGCGTTAAAGACGACGTATCCGAAGTACGCAACGGCTTCGAGTGTGGTATCGGCGTGAAGAACTACAACGACGTGCGTGAAGGCGACCAGATTGAAGTGTTCGAAGTCGTTCAAGTAGAACGTACTTTATAAGCACCTCATTGGTAGGTTATAAGATACAGAGATCGGCAGGGGCTTAGGCCCCTGTTTCTTTCTGCTCAAATGTGTTGGAAAGAGTTATGGCTAAAGAATTTACCCGGGTAGACCGTCTGTCGCAGCAAATGCAGCAGGAAATCGCAGTGATTTTACAACGTGAAATCAAAGATCCACGCTTACACAACATGATTACTGTGTCTGATGTAGACGTGTCGCGTGACTTATCACACGCCAAAATTTTTGTTACTTTTTTAGGCTTAGAAGCTGAAAAGGTAAAAGCAAACCTGGATATTTTAAACGACGCCTGTGGTTATGTCCGCAGTCTGATCGCCAAGCGTATTCAGGCCCGTATTGTGCCAACGATTCGTTTTTACTTTGACCAGTCTTTGGATCAGGGTATTCATATGGCCAACCTGGTTGAACAGGTACGCCGTGAAGATGACAAGCGTCGTATTGATGCAGGTCAGGAACCTGATCGTAAACCTAAGGTCGACAAGGACGAGGAAGAGTAATGGCGCGTCGTGCTGTCCACGGCATTCTGTTACTTGATAAGCCGTTAGAAATTTCCAGCAATGGTATTTTGCAGCGGGTGCGTTGGTTGTATCAGGCAGAAAAAGCCGGTCATACCGGCGCTTTAGATCCACTGGCCAGTGGTTTATTGCCGATTTGTTTTGGTGAAGCCACTAAGTTTTGTCAGTTCTTATTAGACACCGACAAAACTTATTTGGTGACTGCGCATTTTGGTTTACGTACTGACACCAGCGATGCGGCAGGTGAAATCATCAGCCGTAAGCCAGTGACTTTTGATCAGGCCCTGCTTGAGCAGATGATGCAGCAGTTCCGTGGCCCCCAGATGCAAGTTCCGACTATGTTTTCGGCCTTAAAGTATCAGGGGCAGCCGCTGTACAAATATGCTCGTCAGGGTATTGAAGTACCACGTGAAGCGCGGCCTATCACTATCTTCCGTTTTGAATTGCAGCACTTTGACGGCGAATATGCCAGCTTCCTGGTGCATTGCAGCAAAGGCACTTACATTCGCACCTTAATCGATGACTTAGGTGAGGCTTTAGGTTCTGGTGCTTATGTCAGCGCTTTACGTCGTATTCATGTGGGGCCTTTTGATGCTGCGCAAATGCTGACGCAGGAACAGCTGGTGCCGTTTAACGACAAGCAAGACTGGGCTGGCTTAGACGCTTTATTGTTGCCGATGGATTTAGCCTTAACAGGCTTGCCAGAGCTGAAGCTTACGGAAGAACAGCAAAAACGTTTAGTGCATGGTCAGACGGTGTTGTTAAGCGAGTCTGAGTTGGCGGATTTAGGTATGGAATCTGCTGGTGCTGTTAAGTTGTATGGTCCTGCCCAACAGTTTATTGGTGTAGCTTCGTTAGAGACCGGCGTGTTGTCGGTACGACGTTTGCTCAATACCAGTGCGTGGCAAACTCCAGCGCTATAATTTTGCTTGTAAGACTTTAAGAAAGCGCATAGAAT
Organism: Rheinheimera sp. MM224; assembly: GCF_947090785.1. Taxonomy (NCBI): domain Bacteria; kingdom Pseudomonadati; phylum Pseudomonadota; class Gammaproteobacteria; order Chromatiales; family Chromatiaceae; genus Rheinheimera; species Rheinheimera sp. MM224. Next base: position 3,346,781 of record NZ_OX352320.1, on the reverse strand, counting down.
GCGCGCTCATTTTCGTTGTTGCTGGATTAGTGGCCGGCACAACATATCTCTCTATTGGAGGCTCTATGTCACTAACTACAGCTGAAAAAGCGCAAATCTTAGCAGATTTCGCTGTTAAACAAGGCGATACTGGTTCACCAGAAGTACAAGTTGCATTATTAACTGCAACTATTGCTAAGTTACAACCGCACTTTGCTGACCACAAGCACGACCACCACTCACGTCGTGGCCTGTTACGTATGGTTAGCCAACGTCGTAAGTTATTAGATTACTTAAAAGGCAAAGACGGTCAGCGTTACGCTACTCTGATCGAGCGTTTAGGTCTGCGTCGTTAATTCGCAGCTTATGCCTGAAAAAGCCAGTCTTAGACTGGCTTTTTTATTCGCCGCCATCCATGGCGCTCACCCTGTCGGGCCATCGTCGCTTCGCTCCAATGTTCAAAATCGCTCCAGGCGATTTTTTACATTGTGCTATCCTGCAAAATGCCCTTTGGGCCAGCTGAAGCTGTTAAAAATCGTTCCAGACGATTTTTTTATTCGCCGCCATCCATGGCGCTCACCCTGCCGGGCCATCGTCGCTTCGCTCCGATGTTCAAAATCGCTCCAGGTGATTTTGTGCTTTTTGCAGGTTAAAAATTCATATCAATGCAACTTAATGCCTTCATGATGTTCTTACCGCCCGGACATGCTTAAATTTTATACCCTGCGACTCTGGTGCCAGCTATCTTTTCAGCCTTGTAACAGGCTATACTGTGCCGCGAAAAACAGACCAAAAGACTCCGCGAAAAAACGCGAAAAATAGAAAGGAAATAATCAGTGAACCCCATCGTAAAATCATTCCAGTTTGGCCAACACACTATCACTCTGGAAACCGGCGTTATCGCCCGTCAAGCAGACGCGGCTGTACTTGCAAGCATGGGTGATACCTCTGTGTTAGTCACAGTGGTCGCTAAAAAACAACCAAAACCAGGTCAGGACTTTTTCCCTCTGACTGTGAACTATCAGGAAAAAACTTATGCGGCAGGCCGCATCCCTGGTGGTTTCTTCAAGCGTGAAGGCCGTCCGTCAGAAGGCGAGACTTTAACTTCACGTTTAATCGACCGTCCAATCCGTCCATTATTCCCTGAAGGCTTCACCAACGAAGTTCAGGTTATTGCCACTGTAGTTTCAGTACAACCTGAAATTCAGCCGGACATTATCTCTATCATCGCTACTTCTGCTGCACTGGCTATCTCTGGTATCCCGTTCAGTGGTCCATTAGGCGCGGCTCGTGTTGGTTATGTAAACAGCCAGTACGTGTTAAACCCGTCAGAAACTGAATTAAAAGATAGCAAACTGGATTTAGTGGTTGCAGGTACTGCAAACGCTGTATTGATGGTTGAATCTGAAGCTGGCGTATTGTCAGAAGAAGTGATGTTAGGTGCAGTCGTATTTGGTCACGACCAAATGCAAACTGTGATCAACGCTATCAATGAATTTGCTGCTGAAGCTGCAAAACCAGTATGGAACTGGGTTGCTCCGGTGAAAAACGCTACAGTGACCAGTAAAATTGCTGAACTGGCAACAGCTCCTGTTGGCGAAGCTTACCGTATTACTGAAAAAGCAAAACGTTACGAAGCCATTGGCGCTATCAAAGCTGAAGTGTTCGCTAAAATCAAAGCTGAATTAGCGGAAGGCGAAGGCTTTAACGAAACTGAAGCCAACGAAATTTTCCACAACCTGGAAAGCCAAATCGTACGTAGCCGTATCATCAAAGGCGAACCACGTATTGATGGTCGTGATAACGAAATGATCCGTGCTTTAAGTGTAATGACAGGTTTATTACCACGTACACACGGTTCAGCTCTGTTCACTCGTGGTGAAACTCAGGCTTTAGTCACTTGTACTTTAGGTACTGCCCGTGACGCGCAAACAGTAGATGACTTACTGAGCGAAAAAACCGACAACTTCCTGTTCCACTACAACTTCCCTCCGTACTCAGTAGGTGAAACTGGTATGGTTGGCTCACCAAAACGTCGCGAAATCGGTCACGGCCGTTTAGCTAAACGTGGTGTAGCTGCAGTAATGCCTGATTTCAACGACTTCCCGTACACAGTACGTATGGTTTCTGAAATCACTGAATCAAACGGTTCAAGCTCTATGGCTTCTGTATGTGGTTCTTCATTAGCTCTGATGGATGCTGGTGTACCAATCAAAGCTTCTGTAGCTGGTATCGCTATGGGTCTGGTGAAAGAAGGTAATGATTTCGTTGTTCTGTCTGACATTTTAGGTGATGAAGATCACTTAGGTGACATGGACTTTAAAGTGGCTGGTACTACTGAAGGTATCACTGCGCTGCAGATGGATATCAAAATCGAAGGTATCACTCGCGAGATCATGCAGATCGCTCTGAAGCAAGCTAAAGCTGCCCGTATTCACATTCTGAACGTGATGGACCAGGCAATCAGCACGCACCGTGAAGAGCTGTCTGAACATGCTCCACGTATCTACACTTTAAAAATCAACCCGGAAAAAATCCGTGACGTGATTGGTAAAGGTGGTGCTGTGATCCGTCAGATCACTGAAGAATCTGGTACTACGATCGAAATCGAAGATGACGGTACAGTGAAAATTGCTGCGACTAACTCACAAGCTGCGAACATCGCCATCAACCGTATCGAAGCTATCACAGCTGAAATCGAAGTAGGTGCAGTGTATCAGGGCGAAGTAGTACGTATTGTTGACTTCGGTGCTTTCGTCAACGTTCTGCCTGGCAAAGACGGTTTAGTTCACATTTCACAAATCTCTGATGAGCGCGTGAGCAATGTAGCTGACCATTTAGTCATAGGTCAGAAAGTTGCTGTTAAAGTCATGGAAGTGGACAAGCAAGGTCGTGTGCGTTTAAGCATTAAAGAAGCTCAGGACAAACCTGCAGCTGTTGAGTCTGCTGATGCTGTTGAAGCTCAGTAAGGTCTCTGACCTGACCAAAAGTGCAGTGCTGCTTGCAGCACTGCTGGCTCTGGGCGCTTGCGCCCAGAAACCTTCAACTGAAGTTGCTGTACTGGTGGAAAACCCACTGGAACCAGAACCAGTTCCTGCCTCTTATCGCACTGAAATTGCTATAGCGCGAATTTCCGAGCTGTTGACCAAAGCCGAAACCACAGATGAACAACGTGCCCGGTTATTTTACGACCGTGGTGTGATGTACGACAGTGTCGGTTTACGTTCATTAGCCCGTTTTGATTTTCTGCGAGCCTTGCGTTTACAGCCTGATATGGCCGATGCTTATAACTTTATTGGCATTCACCATACCTTAGTGGGCAATTACACCGAAGCTTATGAGTCGTTTGATGCCGCTTTAGAGCTGGCGCCAGACTACGATTATGCCTATTTAAACCGGGGTATAGCTCTGCTGTATGACAGTAAAACTGATCTGGCTATTGGTGATTTTGAACAGTTTTATCAGGCTAAACCTGAAGATCCATACCGTTCATTGTGGTTGTATTTTGCCGATGCCAAGTTATCTGTTCCTGAAGCTCAGGCGCGTTTAGCTCTGAATCAGGTTAAGTTGGATCAAGCGCATTGGGCCAGCAATATAGTGGCTTTTTATCTGGGGAAAATCTCAGAACAAGAGTTACTGGATGCTGCAGCTAATGTAAATTCCGATCCACAGCAACTGGCTGAACGCTTATGTGAAGTTTATTTCTACCTGGCCAAGTGGCATCAACAGCAGAACCCAACTAAGGCGCTGGATTACTATAAAAAAGTACTGGCGACTAATGTGTATGAGTTTGTTGAACACCGTTATGCCCGCATAGAAATGAACAGGCTGCGTGGTTTAGATGCAAGCACTGCACCTGTTAATTAACAGACTGATGCAACTCAATAAAAAAAGCCGGTTTTCTGGCTTTTTTACTTTAAAAAACACTTTGGTTATTTTTTTGCTTTGTTGCTTGGTGGGCTGTAAGCCAGTACTTGAGCATTTGCCTGAACAGCAATTAATGGATGAAGCGCAGCAAGGCAATGGGGCTGCCGCAGTAATACTCGCGAAAAAGCGGGAACAGCAAGGCGACTTACAAGCTGCACTGAACTGGTATCAAAAAGCTGTGGATGCCGGGCTCACCAATGAGCTTGCTGCTTTAATTGCGCTGAAACAGCGCCAGGATGGCTTTTTAGCGGCCGCTGGTTATCTTGAGCAACACCTACAGCAACAGCAGAGCTTAAACGCAGCAGAGGCTGATTTAGCTGCTGATTATGGCCTTTGGCAGTATGTGCACAACACAGTTCCATCTCCAATACACTCAAATTCCTCTTGTAGCCTTACTTTGCAACCTGTAGTCCAGTCCAGAGCCGGTAGTCGACAGTTGCAACTGTTGCAGCAGCAGTGGCTGCAGGATCCGCAGCTTTCTTCGTTATCTGTCTGTTTTTTGCCTGAAAAGCGCGTTAATAGCACTGACTTACAATGTAGTTACCAGCCAGGGCAACGTATTCAGTGTCAGTATCCGGTATTAATGTCCCATGTTGCAGAGGGTGGCTTTAGCCAGTTACTGCTGGTAGCGGGCGAGGGCAATGCAAATTACAACAATGGCATAGTGCAACTTGCTGAAAGCAGTTCTTTTGCAGTATTCAGACACGAGTTTGCGCATATTCTGGGTTTTATCGATGAATACAGCTTAAGTGCACAAGTGGCAGCCACTGAATGTAATAGTGATAAAATCCGGCCTAACTTGCTAACGAATAAAAACCAGCTGGACGTATTTTTACAGCATTGGCAATTGCACCCTGATGAAGTACAGCTAATGCCGGTTGATAGTTGTAACAACGTGGGGGTGCAGGCTTATGCACCTGTAAACAACTTAAGCTTTATGCGTTCACATGTGGCGGAAGTGCCAGCCTTGTATTTCGAGTTGATGCAGAAGGTTTTAGCTCAGCCCGAATTGATTATGCCGGTGCAGTATTTTTATGCTTATTTAGCCAGACAGCAGCAGGACTGGCAGAGTTGGCGATTACTAATGGAACAGGCTGCAAAACAAGGTTATCCGGATGCACAAGAGTCCGTGCAAAAGGCTGCTACTATTCCGACAGCTCCGTAAGTTCACGGCTTAACAAGTCGGCATCGCCTAAATTCAGCTCAAGTAAACGACGTAAATGACTGGCGGAGTCGATATCTATTTTATCGCAGCGCACACCTACACAAGTGCCATTCAAATGCGCCACAGTTACATCCATAAACAAATCCACACCAGACTCATTCAGTTGAAACTGCAGCTGGAAGTGTTGGCCTGATTGCAACTCAGCCGCCTTATCTAACTGCAATAACGCACCTTTGAGTGACAAATCCTGCAATTGGCCAGTGTATACAGTGTCGGCATTTTTCAGTTGTACAGGGCCAGAAAATAACACCCGACTAAAACGTCTGTTGTCCATACCAAATCCTTCAGTTCAGTGCGTTGAGCATAGTAGTTATCAGCATGAAAAGACAGTGCTGGCCGTTAATTTTAACTGCCAGCACAAGGAGTTATATTAACTGACTTCTTCACCTGCCGCTTGGCGGTCGGCGTGATAACTAGACCTGACGAACGGGCCTGAGGCGACGTGTTTAAAGCCGATTTCATAACCAATACGTTTTATTTCGTCAAATTCATCCGGAGAAACATAACGTTTGACTGGTAAATGGTGTTTGCTTGGTTGCAGGTATTGACCCACTGTCAGCATATCGACATTGTGTGCACGTAAGTCGCGCATCACTTCAATGATCTCTTCTGTGGTTTCACCTAAACCTACCATCAGGCCAGATTTAGTGGACACTTCAGGATGTGCTTCTTTGTAGCGACGCAGCAGTTCCAGCGACCATTTATAGTCAGCGCCCGGACGCGCCAGCTTGTATAGACGTGGTGCTGTCTCCAGGTTGTGGTTAAACACGTCTGGAGGCGTTTGCGTCAGAATGTCCAGTGCTGCATCCATACGGCCACGGAAATCCGGTACCAGTACTTCAATTTTAATAGCCGGACTTTCACGACGGATAGAGCTGATACAGTCGGCAAAATGCTGGGCACCGCCGTCACGTAAATCATCGCGGTCTACAGAAGTGATCACCACGTATTTCAGCGCCATATCTTTGATGGTCAATGCCAGTTTTTCCGGCTCTTCTGCGCTTGGAGGTAATGGTCGGCCATGAGCTACATCACAGAAGGGGCAACGTCTGGTGCAGATTGCACCTAAAATCATAAAAGTTGCTGTGCCGTGATTAAAACATTCTGACAGGTTAGGGCAGGAGGCCTCTTCGCACACCGAATGCAAACCATGTTTACGCATAGCGCCTTTGATTTGTTCAATACGGTCTGTGCTACGTGGTAATTTGATTTTTAACCAGTCCGGTTTACGTAACATTTCGTCACGTTCTGTTGGCAATACTTTGACTGGGATCAGGGCCATTTTCTCGGCATCACGTAACTTGACGCCTGGTTCCATACGAGCTGTTTTGATGGTCATATTACTCACTTAACCCTGTTTTGTGCTCAGTCTGGCTGACCGCCAATTGGGCAACAAATTGTGACTGCAAAGCCTGCTTTGCTTCATCCACTAGTTGTGGACCTGCAATATCTTTGGTTTGGATCATCTGCATGCCGGCATAACCACATGGATTGATCCTGGAAAAAGGTGATAAATCCATATTCACATTTAAAGCCAGACCATGAAAGGTACAGCCTTTTCGCACCCGCAATCCAAGCGAAGCGACCTTTTGTTCTTGTACATAAACACCAGGGGCATCTGCTTTGGCATAGGCTTCTATGCCATAAGGGGCCAAAGCTTGAATGATCACCTGTTCAATCAAGGTCACCAACTCCCGCACACCCAGCTTACGTCTTTTGATATCCAGCAACACATAAGCGACCAGTTGACCAGGACCGTGATAAGTCACCTGACCGCCTCTGTCTACTTGCACCACAGGTATATCACCTGGCATCAGCAGATGTTCTGCTTTACCAGCCTGACCCTGAGTAAATACCGGGTCATGTTCAACAAACCACAGCTCATCAGGACTTTGTTCAGTCCGCTCATCTGTGTATTTTTGCATGGCTTGCCATACCTGAACATAAGGCTTGCGCCCTAAATCCCGTATCACTAAGCCTTTAGAATCAACCACAACGAACTCCGGTTCAGTTGAAAGTGCCGGCATTATACCTGCACTGCCACTAAAAAGGGCAGTGTCACTCGTCAGATCACATAGCGAACCAGTTCTAAACGGCCAAGTTCTGTGTACAGCAGTTCCATATGTTCTTTGCTGGTCACAGTCACAGACACAGACACAGAGTGATAACTGCCTTTGCTGCTAGGACGGATTTGTGGATTGTAGTCGTCGGCTTTGGCATGTTCCTGTAGCACAACCACGATGTGATCCACCAGTTCTGGCACAGCGACGCCCAACACTTTAAAGTTCACAGAGCATGGAAACTCTAAGAATTCATCAAAGCGGGTGTCTTTTACTTCAATTGTCATGATGTTCTGCTCACAAAAATAATCTTGATCTATTTTAACAAAAAGTCCCAGCTTTGCCGGGACTGTTTTATATCCTTCTTACTTGAAGCTGCTGCTTTGTTGGCTTCGCACTTTCGCCCCAATCACATAGGACTACTATGCTCATGGGGTCTCAAGGACTTGCCGTCGCGCTGCAACTCCAATTAATTTGGATATAGGCTGTACTTTTCATTACTGGAAGCGCATTTTCACCATATCGACTAAGCGGCTGAATAAACCTGCTTGCTCGATATCTTCCAGAGCTACTAAAGGAAATTCGGCGATATCTTTGTCACCTAACTTTAGGTAAACAGTACCCAGTACCTGACCCTTAGATATGGGGGCAATTAATTCCTGATTCAATTTAAAGTCGGCTTTTAAATCTTTACGTTGATTACGTTGCAGGGTAATAGGGGTTTCTGCCAGTACACCTAACGTGATGATTTCTTTAGTGCCTTGCCATACACGTTGTTCAGCAAACTTTTCACCTGCTTTATACGGAGAAAACGTTTCGAAAAAGCGAAAGCCATAGGTCAATAACTTTTTGTTTTCTGCTTCACGGATTTTTGCGCTGTCTGTGCCCATGACCACAGAGATTAAGCGCATATCGTCTTTGGTTGCAGAAGTGATCAGGCTGTAGCCCGCTTCTGAGGTATGGCCTGTTTTGATACCATCTACATTCAGGCTTTTATCCCACAATAAGCCGTTACGGTTGTATTGTTTGATGCCGTTAAATACATACTCTTTTTCTGAGTAAATTTTATATTCGTCCGGTGTGTCGCGAATAAGGGCAACCGATAATTTCGACATATCACGAGCTGTGGTGCGCTGGCTTTCATCCGGCAAACCATGGGCGTTGGCAAAATTGGTATTGTCCATGCCTAAACGTACGGCATGGGCGTTCATCAGTTCAACAAAGGCGCCTTCAGTGCCCGCTATATGTTCGGCCATAGCCACACAAGCGTCGTTGCCTGATTGAATAATAATGCCACGGTTTAATTCTTCAACGCTGATGGTTTCACCCACTTCGATAAACATTTTTGAAGAGTCTGAATACTGTTTAGCCCAGGCGTTCTCAGTAATAGTTACAGGATCTGTTGGCTTAATGGTGCCGTTTTTGATTTCTGTACCAATGATGTAGCTGGTCATCATTTTGGTCAGACTGGCAGGAGCCAGTGGCTCATCCGCATTACCTTCGGCCAGCACTGCACCTGTATGGTAATCAATCAGAATGTAGCCTTTGGCATTCACTTCGGGCGGTTGCGGCGTCATTTGCGCTGCGGTTAGTGGGGCTGTTTGTCCGGCTGCTAAAAAACTGGCAACACCAAAGGAGCAAGCAATAAAAATTCTGGAGTACGTATTCATGAGACCTTTCTTATGTTGTTGAGCTGTGTTCATTCTTAAACGAAATCAACCGTGGTTTTAACCACAGCTTTTTTTATCTGTAATATAAGCCGACGGATAATCGGCACTTTTAAAACGTTCCAGCCAGCTGTTCGCTTCGGCCGCTGATGGCATTGGACCTGCCAATAACCGGAAAATTCCGTTGCCATCATTAATTTGTGTAGAGACTGACCATTGCTGCTGCAGATCTGCACCTAGCTTTTGTAGTTTTTCTCTGTTACTGCTGGCGACCAGTTGAATAAAACAGCCTGTCACTTTGCTGGCAGTGGATACAGGGGCAGATACTGCCGCCGCTGGAGCTGAGCGTACTGGTGCAGAAGCCACAGCTGCAACAGGGGCTGCAACACTACCTGGTCTAGGTCCTGCCGGGTTAGAGGCTATGGTCGTTTCTTCAAACTGATTACCTCTGCTGCCTAAACCCATGGCATAACTTTCCTGACTGGTCATGGCTGGCGAGGCTAACAGTTCCACCTGAACACGGGCTGTACCTTTGCCCATCATGCCAATTTTATAAGCGGCAGAATAAGATAAGTCGATCACTCTGTCGTTATGAAAAGGGCCACGATCGTTCACCCGTACCACGGCGGATTTACCGTTGTCGAGGTTGGTGACCCTGACATAAGACGGTAAAGGCAAGGTTTTATGTGCAGCAGACATGGCAAATACATTATAAGTTTCACCATTGGAGGTCAGATGACCATGAAACTTATGACCATACCAGGAGGCAATGCCACTTTCTTTGTATTCCATCAGGTCGGTACGGGGTGAATAGTCCACGCCATAAATATTATAAGGTTTATTACCACCGCGGCTTAAGGCTTCTGCACGGGGTTCTGGATCGGTCATCTCCAACAAGGTCGGCAGACGAGTCGGGTGACTGTCTGTTGCTTGTGAGTAACGGCCTTTGTTTGGCTCTTCCCAACCAGGGCTGGTTTCAGTGGCTGCTGATTTTGGCTCTGGTGTTTGTGAACAGGAAGCCAGCATCAGAGTACAACATAAAGCGCTTATTTTTTTTATCATTGATTCTTTCTACTGCTGAGCTAAAAGTCGTTTATGGGTGCTGATTGACATTAGAATACCAAAACCAGCCATCAGTGTAACCATGGATGTCCCACCGTAGCTAATCAAAGGCAGAGGCACGCCGACCACTGGTAACAAGCCTGATACCATACCAATGTTAACGAACACGTAGACAAAGAATGTCAGAGTAATGCTGCCTGCCAGCAGTTTACTGAAGTTGTCCTGTGCACGGCTGGCGATAATCAAACCACGGGCAATAATAAAGGCATACAAGGCCAGCAAAAATAACACACCTATCATGCCCAGCTCTTCACTGAACACCGAAAATATAAAGTCAGTATGACGTTCAGGTAAAAACTCCAGCTGTGACTGGGTGCCATGCATCCAGCCTTTACCTTCAAAACCACCTGAACCTATGGCAATTTTTGACTGAATAATATGATAACCCGAGCCAAGCGGGTCACTCTCAGGATTTAAAAAAGTCAGTACCCGGCGCTTTTGGTAGTCGTGCATAAAAAACAACCACATCGTATAAGACGCTACCGGAATAATCATGGCGATGGCGGTAATAATTCGCCAGCTCATACCACCTAAAAAAAGCACAAAAACCCCGGCGACAAAAATCAGAATTGAGGTGCCTAAATCCGGTTGTTGTTGTATCAGCACAGTAGGGATGGCGCACATGATAAAACCAATAATCAAGTGCTTAAACTTCAATGGCAAAGGGTGAGAAGATACATACCAGGCGACAGCCATAGGCACAGCCAGTTTCATCACTTCTGAAGGCTGAAACTTCATAAAACCTAAGTCCAGCCAACGTTGTGCGCCTTTGCCTATATGACCAAATGCCAGCACCATCACCAGCATAGCTGTACCCGCTAAAAACAACGGTACGGCCCAAAAGCTAAAGGTCTGAGGTTTCACCTGAGCCAGTAATAACATGGCACCAAAGGCAATAAGTAAACGGGTGCTGTGTGCAGCCATCATGTCCCAATGCTGACCGCTTGCACTGTAGAGTACAAAAAGACCTGTGCAGCACAAGGCCAGCAGGCCAGCAAACAATGGACCGTCCAAATGTAATTTAGCCAAAAAACCTTTATGGCTCGGATCTTTTAGCAAGGTCATGGTTGAGCTCCTGCCGCACTTTGACGGGTAAACATAAAGAGAGGTCCATCAAGATGGCTTTTGGGTTCTGCAGCCTTGTAGTTCAGATCTTTTTGTAAGCTCATGGTTGTGCTCCCGCAGCGCTTTGACGGGTAAACATAAAGAGAGGTCCATCAAGATGGCTTTTGGGTTCTGCAGCCTTGTAGTTCAGATCTTTTTGTAAGCTCATGGTTGTGCTCCCGCAGCGCTTTGACGGGTAAACATAAAGAGAGGTCCATCAAGATGGCTTTTGGGTTCTGCAGCCTTGTAGTTCAGATCTTTTTGTAAGCTCATGGTTGTGCTCCCGCAGCACTTTGACGGGTAAAGTAGTGGTCCATCATTTTACGGGCTATAGGACCAGCGTTGGCACCACCGCCACCGGCGTTTTCTAAAGCTACAGTCACCAGAATGCTTGGGTTTTCTGCCGGAGCGTAAGCGATAAACATCGCATTATCCCGGTGGATTTCTTTAATAGCATTTGCATTGTACTTTTGGTTGGCAGCCATATTAATGACCTGAGCTGTACCTGATTTACCAGCAGCGCTGTAACTGATGCCTTTAAAGGCATTAAAACCTGTACCACCCTGAACCATAACGGTCTGGCGCATAGCTTCTTTGGCAATACGCCAGTTATTGTGATCTTTCACTTCCATCGCGGTTTGCAACGGTGCTATCAGACTAGTGTCCTGGCCCTGGCTGCGGAAGTAACGACCCATATGCGGTGTAGGTCGTTGACCATCGTTCACCAGAATCGCAGTTGACAACGCAAGTTGCATAGGAGTTACGCTCCAGTAACTTTGGCCTATACCCAAGGACACCGTATCGCCTGGATACCAGCTTTGTTTGTGTCTGGCTCTTTTCCATTCTTTAGATGGCATCAGACCTGCGCTCTCTTCCATCACATCTATGCCTGTGCGGGAGCCAAAGCCAAACTTTTTCATGTAGTCATAAATTCGATCTATACCGAGTTTCACTGCTAAATCATAAAAATAAGTGTCACAGCTTTTAGTAATTGCAGTGTAGACATCAACCCAGCCATGACCCCATTTAATGTGGTCGCGATAAGCCCGACTGTAATTAGGTAATTTATAAAAGCCAGGATCCGCTATACGGGTTTGTTCTGTCACAGTGCCGTTTTCTAGTCCCAGTACAGCCATATGAGGCTTAATAGTAGAAGCCGGTGGATACACCCCCTGAGTGACACGGTTTACCAGTGGACGGTCAGGGGAATTCAGCAGTTCACGGTAGTTTTTACCGCTGATGCCGTGTACAAATAAATTCGGGTCATAGCTTGGATTACTGTAAAAGGCTAAAACAGCACCATCACGTGGGTCCATGGCTACTATAGCGCCACGGTTTTCGCCAATCAGCTCCTGAGCTTTTAACTGCAGGCTCATATCGATAGACAAGATTAAATCATCGCCTGAAGTGGCAGGTTTAGAGTCCAGAATACGGATCACCCTGCCTCTGTTATTCACTTCCACCTGCTCAAAACCCACCTGGCCATGCAACTGGCTTTCGTAAAAACGCTCAAGACCAATTTTGCCTATATCCCGGCTGGCCGCATAATTAGCGCTGACGCCTTCTTCCTCCAGCTTTGCCAGTTCTTTAGCATTAATCTTGCCGATATAACCTAAAGCATGAGTGAACAACTCGCCAAAAGGATAATGCCGGGTTAAACGCGCTTCTAAAGTAACGCCAGTTAGTCTGTGTTGATTCACCGCAATAATAGCCACTTCCTGCTCGGTCAGATGCTCTTTAACGGCTATGCTGACAAAACGTCTGTGGTACTTCACTTCTTTTAAAAATTCCTGCTGGCGCTCTGGTGTAATTTCAATCAGGCGGGCAATCTCAGCCAGAGTTTCAGGAATGTTTTTTACTTGTTCTGGAATAAGTTCAACTGAATGAATAGGGCGGTTTTCCGCTAATAAAATGCCGTTGCGGTCATAAATCAAGCCGCGATTTGGCGGCTGTGGAATAAGTTTAATGCGGTTACCATCTGCACGGGTCATATAGTGCTCGTGCATTACCACCTGTAACTTGTATTGATTAAATACCACCACACAAAAACAAATCAGTACTACGGCAAAACCAAACAAAGCCCTTTGATTAAACATCTGGCTTTCGGCTGCTGGATCCTGAATGGACGGGCGTTTTTTAATCATGGTTATTCGCGGTTACATAAAGAGAGAGCGGGGTGGTGTTGATACTCCCACAAATCAGTGCCTTAGCAAAATCAAACCAGGCCTTTTGATGAAATAGCTGGTTTTGTGTGGCGCCTGTTTGAATGGATGGGAGCTGCTTCATCATGGTCATTCGCGATGGTAAGGGTGATTCGTACTAATGCTCCAGGCGCGGTACAAGCTTTCTGCCAATACCACCCGAACCATAGGGTGTGGCATGGTCAGAGCTGATAACGACCATTTGCCTTCACTCGCAGCTATGCAAGCTGGAGCTAGGCCTTCAGGACCGCCCACCAATAAACAGACATCACGACCATCCATTTGCCATTGGGTCAGTTTTTGTGCCAGTTGTGGACTACTCCAGTTGGCACCTTCCACCTCCAGCGTAATAATGCGGGCGCCTTTGGGCACAGCGGCCAGCATTTTTTCGCCTTCGGTTTCCAGAATACGTTTAATGTCCGCATTTTTCCCGCGTTTACCAGCCGGAATTTCAATCAAGTCCAGTGGTAAATCACGCGGAAAACGACGGGCATATTCTTCATAAGCCGTAGTGACCCAATCAGGCATTTTGGTGCCGACTGCAATCAGCATTAACTTCATGCCGTTAAACGCTCCAGAGTTTCTCTAACTGGTAAAAACTGCGGCTTTCTTCCTGCATAACATGGGCAATGACTTCACCCAAATCAATCAGTACCCATTCACCTGAACCAGAACCTTCAATACCTAACACACTGATGCCAGCTTTTTTAGCTTCTTTGGCCAGATGATCGGCGATAGAACGGGTATGACGGTTTGAGGTGCCTGAGCAGATCACCATGGAATCTGTCACATTGGATTTTTCTCTGACATCCAGACTGACGATATCCTTGGCTTTCATGTCGTCCAGCTTGTCGAGGACGAAGGCTAATAACTCTTGTGCTTGCACTTTTAACTCCGGGATCTAAAAACGCGACATGTTAACACTTTTTGTTTTGATCTTATATGCCGCTGTACAGCCTTTCTGTTTTTATATACTGCAGCACTTCGGCTGGTATCAGCTGATTTAGTTCGCTGCTTTGCTGGTTTTTTTCCAGTAAGGCCCGAACCCGGGTTGCGCTCAGATCTAAAGGAGGGTTATCCAGCAGCATAATTTTACCAGAGTCCAGTAAATGCAGATCTTGCAGAGAGTTTGTGCCGAATTGCTGCAGCAGCACCGGACAATCACCATCTTCGGCTGTACTGCCGGGTCTTTGACAGACCACCAGATGCGCCAGCTGCAAAATGCTCTGCCACTGATGCCATTGTTTAAAATAAGCCAATGAATCCATACCCATCACGAATAACAAGCCGCCACGTGGATACTGTTCACGCAGTAAACGCAAACTATCGACAGTGTACGAAGGGCTATGTTTATTCAGCTCCAGTGGCTGAAGAGACACACCCTGAATATGCTCAATTGCGATTTGTACCATCGCAGCTCTGTGTTTTGCACTAACGCCCGGACTGGCGCGATGAGCGGGAAGGTGGCAGGGCATTAGTTGCACTTCACGCACAGCACAATGTGTTAACACGTACTGTGCGCAGGCTACATGCGCCAGATGTATGGGGTCAAAAGTGCCGCCAAATACGGCAAAAGCACGATCAGGGCGTGAAGTCGGCATAACGTTGCTGCAATGAAAATACTTTGGAGACAGGGCTGACCAATAAACTGACTAAATGCGCCAAAGCCAGTTCAGGGCAGCTTAAAGCGCCGGATTTAAAAGCGCGATCAAAGGCGGCCAGTTCCTGTTGTACATAACCCAGCCATTTGGCAGGTAAACGCGACACAGCGGTCTGATACATAGGCTGGCGTTTAGGCCAAATCGCATTCTTTTTGAAAAAATCTGCCAGCGGTTTACCTTGCTGTTGTGCCAAATGCATTTGCATCAACGTAGTGACTTCTTTTTGCAACTGCCAGGCAATAATCACAGGCTCTGTGTCCTGCTGTAATAAACGGTCAAGCCGGTGCAAAGCTTCGTTACCTTGACCTGACAGCAAAGCATCTACCAATTGAAACACTGAAAAGTGCGACTGGTCGGCTAAATGCTGTTCCAGAAGTTCAGCATCGACAGAACCACTGACCAGACTTAACCCCAGTTTTTCCAGTTCCTGTGCTGCTGCCAATAAATTACCGGCACAGTGATGCTGCATTAAGGTAATGGCATCTGGGGTTAAATGCAGCTTAAGTGCAGAGGCACGTTGCTGTAACCAACGCTGAAATTGCTGATCGTCCAGCGGATAAAACTGCACTTGTACTGCTTGTTCCGCTAAAGTTTTAAACCAGGCGGATTTTGCATAATCATTGGCATTTTTGGCGGCATGTAACACCAGAATTAAATCCGGATGCACTAAAGAAGGCAGTTGTTTTAATAAGTCGCTTGCGCCTGTCGGCAACTTCGCCGGTAGTTCCAGCTCAAACACACGACGGGGCGAAAATAAAGATAAGTTATTTAATTCCATCAGAAAGTCGTTCCAGCTGAAACTATTGTCCCAGCTGTAACTTTGCCGTTCATCAAAGCCGTGCTTTTTTGCAGCAGCTCGAATTAAATCAATGCTTTCCTGCTTTTGCAGCGGCTCTTCACCAAACACCAGATACACAGGTGCCAGGTTTTTTTGTAACTGTGCAGCAAGCTGATTGCTATACAGTTTCAGCATTAGCGGATCCGGTTTAACTGGCGGATTATGCGGCTGGCGGCCTGATTTCTCAGTTCCTGCAATAACAAATCCAGCTCTTTGGCTTTGGCAAGCGCAAGGTTTGGATCGTCCTGATAGTCACGGGTCAGTTCAAACTGAAACTCCTGAATATCCTGACCCGGCAGCAGTAACTGATACTTCACCCGATAAATCAGCTCGTATTCCGCCACCTGACCATTGGGGAATAAAGATAAAGTCCGGCGTTCCAGACTATCCTGCTGCAACATCAGGGCTGGTGCTTTGGGATCCAGTTCGGTCAGCAATTTTACTTCATTGCTGGTGAGTTGCTGCGATAACAAGCTTGCCAGTTCAGAATGCTTTTTTGCATCAACAAAAATAGCCGGATAACGCTCCAGCGGCAGGCTGCCACGCAAATGGAAGCCGCAGCTGGTCAGAAGCAGGCTGCTTGCAAGCAGCAGCCCTGTCCATACGGAGTGTTTTTTCATTTTATCCTACGGCCAGACTCAGCAGTTTACCTGGAACATAAATCACTTTACGAATAGTGACGCCTTCAAGGAAACGCTGAACGTTTTCTTCAGCATGAGCAAGTTCCAGCACCTGTTGTTCAGTCGCATCAGCTGAGACAGTCACTTTAGCGCGGACTTTACCGTTAATTTGTACCACCACCAGTTTTTCATCTTCCACCATAGCAGCTGCATCAGCGACTGGCCATGGGCTTTGTTCCAGTGACGTAGTAAAACCTAACTCTTTCCACAGGTACTGCGACAAGTGAGGAGTGATTGGGTTCAGTAACTGAATTAAGGTCTGGATCCCTTCACGTTTCACTTGTTTGTCAGCGTCTGTATCCACAGGAGCTCTTTGCACCTTGTTCGCCAGCTCCATAATGGCAGCAATAGCAGTGTTGAATACGTTACGACGGCCTATATCGTCCGACACTTTGGCGATGGTTTTATGAATATCGCGGCGCAAAGCTTTTTGATCGGAATTTAACTCAACAGCTGTCACAGCTGTAGTGAATAAATCTTTATGTTCAGCTGCTAAAGTCCAGATCCGGCGCAAGAAACGGTTTGCGCCTTCTACCGCTGAATCCTGCCATTCCAGAGTTTGTTCTGGTGGCGCGGTAAACATCATAAATAAACGCACTGTATCGGCGCCGTACTGGTCTATTACCAATTGCGGGTCAATACCGTTGTTTTTCGATTTGGACATTTTGCTCATGCCAGCGGACAACACTGGCTTGCCATCTGCTTTTAAAACAGATGCTGTAATACGGCCTTTATCATCACGTTCTGTCGCCACATCAGCAGGCGAGAACCACTCTTTACCGCCGTTTTCAGTTTCACGGTAGAAGGTTTCAGCCAATACCATGCCCTGGCACAATAAACGCTTAAACGGCTCGTCGCATTGGACTAAACCTACGTCACGTAACAGTTTGTGGAAGAAACGGGCATACAATAAATGCAGAATAGCGTGTTCAATACCACCAATGTATTGATCGACCGGCAGCCAGTAGTTGGCTTTGGCCGGGTCCAGCATGGCTTTGTCATGATCCGGGCTGCAGTAACGGGCATAGTACCAGCTCGATTCCATAAAGGTGTCGAAGGTATCGGTTTCATGGAAAGCGGCCTGACCGTTGTAAGTGGTCTTTGCCCACTCTGGATCTGCTTTGATAGGCGAGGTTACGCCATTCATTACCACATCTTCAGGTAGACGTACCGGCAGCATATCTTCTGGTACTGGCACTTGCGTACCATCTTCCAGCGTCAGCATTGGAATAGGTGAACCCCAATAACGTTGACGGGATACACCCCAGTCACGTAAACGGTAATTCACTTTGACTTGACCAATGCCCATAGCGGCTAATTTGTCGGAAATAGCTTTAAAAGCTGTGGCAAAATCTAAACCGTTAAATTCGGCTGAATTAACCAGCACACCTTTTTCAGTAAAGGCAGCAGTGCTTAAATCGCACACTGCAGCACTGCCAGCTTCTGGCTGAACTACTTGTTTAATCGCCAGACCGTATTTAGTGGCAAATTCATAATCGCGTTGATCGTGACCAGGTACGGCCATCACTGCGCCTGAGCCGTAATGCATCAGTACAAAGTTAGCAACCCACACCGGTACTTGTTCGCCTGTTAAAGGGTGAATAGCGAACAAACCTGTTGGTGCGCCTTTTTTCTCCATGGTCGCCATATCGGCTTCGGCCATTTTGCCGCCTTTGCAGTCGTCAATAAAGGCCTGTAATTCAGGATTATTGACGGCAGCTTGCTGGGCTAATGGATGCTGAGCGGCAACGGCTACGTAAGTGACGCCGTATAAAGTATCAGGGCGAGTGGTGTAGACCGACATCGTCTGCTCTGAATTTGCCACTTTAAACTCGATCTCCACACCTTCTGAGCGGCCGATCCAGTTTTTCTGCATGGTTTTTACTTGCTCAGGCCAGTCGTCTAACTGGTCTAAGTCTTGTAACAACTCTTCAGCGTAGTCAGTGATTTTAATAAACCACTGTGCCAGTTCGCGCTGCTCTACCAGGGCACCTGAACGCCAGCCACGGCCGTCAATCACTTGCTCGTTGGCTAAAACGCACTGATCCACAGGGTCCCAGTTGACCGTTGCCATTTTTTTGAAGACTAAGCCTTTTTCAAACAGCTTGGTGAAAAACCATTGTTCCCACTTGTAGTATTCAGGCTTACAGGTCGCGACTTCGCGGTCCCAGTCGTAACCAAAACCTAAGCGTTTCAGCTGGCCTTTCATATAGTCGATATTGGCGTAAGTCCATTTGGCTGGTGCTGTTTTATTGGCAATAGCAGCGTTTTCTGCCGGTAAACCAAAAGCATCCCAACCCATAGGTTGCATCACGTTTTTGCCCTGCATACGCTGGAAGCGGCTGATCACATCACCTATGGTGTAGTTACGCACGTGGCCCATATGTAAACGGCCACTTGGGTAGGGGAACATGGAGAGACAGTAGTATTTTTCTTTCGAAGTATCTTCTACTACTTTAAAAGCGTTTGTTTGTTCCCATTCCTTTTGCAGCTGCTGTTCAATCAACTGCGGGTTATATTGTTCGTGCATTAAAAACCTTCCAACGTGAAGTCAAAACCAGACCGATGAAACCGGCGGGAAAAATTGCCGCTAGCATACCGCAAGCGAGGGGTCGGCAACAACTGCAACAAGGGACAATCCTTGCTTTGTTTTATTTTGTTCAGGTGCTCTTGTCTGCGTTACTCCTGCTGCATAAAGTGGTGAATTGAAGATGCGGGTTTCATCAAGGAATAGCTTGTGTTTGGTATTGAAAATCTGATGTTGTTTATCATTTCTGGCTTGCTGCTGAATATTTCACCAGGACCGGATACAGTGCTGATTGTCAGCCGCAGTGCCAGTCAGGGCTGGCGTGCTGGTTTGGTCGCAGTTGCAGGTATTGGCACTGGTGTTTGTGTACATATTTTTGCCGCTGCTTTGGGGGTCTCCGCTTTGCTGGCTACTTCTGCAACGGCCTTTACGCTGGTGAAGCTGGCTGGTGCTGCCTATTTAGTTTATCTCGGGGTGAAAATGTTGTTGGCAAAACGTCCTGAACATGGCGTTGTTGCACAACAGGTTTCAGCTGCTTCCTTTCGTAGTATTTTCCTGCAGGGCTTTGTCACTAATGTGCTGAATCCGAAAGTGGCGCTGTTTTTCTTAGCTTTTGTACCGCAGTTTATTGCTGTGGATGCGGCCAACAAAGCTTTAGCTTTTGTCATTCTGGGTTTTATTTTTAATCTGAATGGCATGCTCTGGTGTGTGTTTTTAGCTGTCAGTGCTGGCCTTGCCGGAAAAAAATGAAAGTAAGCCCGCTGGTTGCACATTGGCTGAATAAGAGTATTGGTGCTTTATTTGTCGCTTTGGGCGTGAAGCTAGCGCTGGCAGACCAGCGCTAGCTTCAGAGTTTAATTGGGTAACGCAGCTAAAACCTTACTCACCAGTTGATTCAGCTCATCGCCATTGCCTATCCAGCGTGCGACCATCAGCAGATCGTTTTCTTTATCTATGTAAATAATATTGCGGCCTGCTCCCTGAAAAGTAACAGCTGTTTCAGGAGCGTTCGGCAGAGCTTTACGGCCTGGGTTTAAAAACCAGTTGGCAAAGCCATATTCAGCATTGGCTGAGCCGCCTGTACTGGCAAGCCGGATCCATTCTTTGCTGATCAGTTGCTTGTCCTGCCATTGACCATCCCGTAAAAATAGATAACCAAAACGGGCTAAATCCCAGGCATTAATAAACATACCGCCGCCCCAATGACCGCCACCTGATACGGACTGCATTTTCTGGCCATCCAGCTCAATCCAGCTATTGTCGTAGCCATACCAGCGCCAGGTGGACGAAGCGCCAATAGGTGTCATGATCTGTTCATTCAGCACTTGGGGTAAAGGTTTACGCCAGACATACAAGGTGGATAACGCCAGCAGGTTGACCCGTACATCATTGTATTTGTAATGGCTACCAGGAGTGCGTAACGGCCGTTTTGGCCAGTCTGCCGGTGTTTTGCCTTCAGGTCGGTCGGCCCAGTCGGGTTTACCCCATAAGGTACCTTGCCAGTCACTGGTTTGACGCAGCAGGTGATCCCAGCGAATTTGACTGTTGTGGTCACCCTGATATAAATCCACACCATGTGGCATGTAGCTATCTACTTTATCCTGCAGGTTATGAATTAAGCTTTGTTGCAACGCCAGGCCTGTCACAGTGGTTAAAAAAGTTTTGGTGATGCTGTGGGTCATATCTACAGCCTGTGTATCACCCCACTGTGCTATCACTGTGCCTTTGTAAATAATGATGCCATTGGCAGGAGCGCGGGTTTTCATCGGGCCAATAATCTGATCATAAGGCTCTTTGGCACCAAAAGTGGTTGCCTGATTAATGGCCTGATCCGGGTCTGCTTTGTTTTCGGATTTTATGGCGTAATCCACAGCTTGTTGCAGCAAGACAGCATCCACTTTTAATTCGGCGGCTGGTTTTTGTTGCCATTGACCTGCAGGTGGAAAGTACTCTGCCGCATTAGCAGCACCGAATAACAAAGCAAAAGCGGTAAACGCAAAATAAAGTTTCATCAACAACCCCTTTTATAGTTCTGTCTGCAGACTGAGCTTCAGAGCAAAAAGCCGCAATAGCCTTGCGACTAAAAAGCCGGGCTACAGGTTTAAAACTCAGTTGTTCGTTTTTAGCCGACTATACTGAAGAAAAGCAGTAAGGAGGTCTTATGTCCGAATTTAAAGATAAATATCAGAATTGGCTCAATGAGTTAGCCACTATGTTCAAAGAGGGGCGGCAGCAGCAACTGGATAATCTGGTGGACTTTGCCGACACAGTCAAAGCTTATGTCAAAGCAGGTAAAGAGCTGACGGCTTATGAAACTCAGCTTTTTATCGAAACCTTTAAACGTCAGGCCACAGAAGCAGAGCAAGCGCCATCCCTTTGGCCTGAAACTCTATGGTATGAACTTTCACTTATTACCGACAAAACCCAGATTGAATGGCAGGAACTGATGCAGGATTTGGAACATCAGGGTACGTATCTACAAGGTGAAGAAGTGGGTATGGGGCTGTATCAATGCCAGCAGTGTCAGCAACAGCAGGCCTTTTATCATCCGGCTGAATTAAGCGTCTGTGTTTATTGTGGGGGCACGCACTTTAGCCGTCATGGATTACCTGTTTAAAACCTTCATTTTATTCAATGATTTGTTAAGATGACGGAAATTGTAGTTTTCATCTTTCAACACTGAGCAGGTTGCATGACGCACAACAGCCATAAATATGCTTTAACCGCCGAACATTTAGGCCCACAACTTGATAAAAACCTGATCCAGCAAGCGCTGGATGTCACAGGTTTATCCAGCACTTTTATTGGCCAGGACAGAGCAAAGGCGGCATTAAATTTTGCTATCGGCATGGATATGCCGGGTTATAACCTCTATGTGATGGGCGAGCCAGCTTTAGGCCGCTACACCTTAGTGCAGGACATTCTGCAGCAAGCCGCCAGCGAAAAAGCCACGCCGGACGACTGGTGTTATATCAATAACTTTGACGATGAGCGTATTCCGGGCACCTTACGTTTAGTGCCAGGTGAAGGCAAAGTGTTGGTGAAAAAGGTCGAAGCCTTAATTGATGAGCTACTCGATACTTTCCCGGCAGCTTTTGATAACCCGGGTTATCAACGTAAGAAAAAAGCCATTCATCAGGAATTTGATGATAAATACGAAGCCGCTATAGAGTTAGTGGAACGCAAAGCCTTAGAGCAGCAAGTGGTGCTGTACGAAGAAAATGGTGCAGTCAGCTTTTCGCCAGTGGTAGATGGCAAGGCGTTGGATGACAATGAATTTGCTAATTTATCGGAAGAAAAACGCCAGTTTTTCTACGATCTAGTCTCAGAGCTTGAAACCATTTTGAACGAGCAGTTGCTGGAATTACCGCAGTGGAAACGTGAACTGTCGGAAAACCTGCGGGCGCTGCGTCGTGAGACTATTGAACAAGCCATTAAGCCATTGCTGAAGCAGTTGGAACACGACTATTCAGGTGAGCTGGGTGTATTACGTTATCTGCGTGAAATGAAACCCGCTTTAGTCAAAGCCATGCTGGAACTGCTGCCTGAAGAAGCCGAAAGCGATAAGCTGGAAGAGCTGGATATCCGTAGCATCTTTGTCGGCGACTTTGTGCCTAATGTGCTGATGCATCACGAATTGATGGACGGCGCTCCTATCATTTTTGAGCCGAATCCAAGCTACGGCAATTTATTTGGCCGGGTTGAATACAGCTCAATGCAAGGCTCCTTGTATACCAATTACCGCATGATCCGCCCTGGTGCTTTGCATAAAGCCAATGGCGGTTATCTGGTGCTCGATGCCGATCGTTTATTGTCACAGCCAAGCCTGTGGGATGCGCTGAAACTGGCGCTGAAAACCGGTGAGATACTGATTGATACGCTAAGCGATCATGCAGTCACCAACTCCACCATTATTACTCCTAAGGCGATACCACTCAGTGTAAAAATAGTGCTGCTTGGATCCCGGGATTTGTATTATCTGGTGCAGGACGTGGACGATGAATTTAACGAACTATTCCGTGTTTTAGCTGACTTTGAGCATTATTTGCCGTTTAACGAGCAAACAGTGCGTTATATGTCGCTGCAAATTCAGGATCAAATTCAGCAAATGGATATGGAAACCTTGTCCGCCTGCGGTTTAAAGCAGTTGCTGAATTTCAGTTTCCGTCAGGCCGAACATCAGCGCAAACTCTCTGCCCGTTTTGCTGAAGTGCTGGAGCTGGTGCGCGAAGCTTGTTTTTACGCTGCTCAGCATGACTCGTCTGAACTGCGCGCAGAGCATGTGCAAATGGCGCTGGAAGGCAAACAATACCGCACAGGCCGTATCAGTGAATCCTTTTTGGAAGATATTCAGGAAGGCCAGATTTTAATAGACACAGACGACTGGGCTGTTGGCAAAATTAACGGTTTAACAGTGCTTGAAATTGGTGATACTGCTTTTGGTACGCCAGCCCGTATCAGTACTACAGTCTTCGCTGGTTCCACTGGTGTGGTTGATATTGAGCGTGAAGTAGAACTGGGTAAATCCATTCACTCCAAAGGTGTGATGCTTCTGACAGGTTACTTAGGTGCTAAATACGCCCAGCATTTCCCGCTGACCTTATCGGCCAATATAGCGATGGAACAATCCTACGGCTTAATAGATGGTGATAGCGCATCGCTGGCTGAGGTCTGTGCGCTGATTTCAGGCATAGCCGATATTCCTATTACTCAAAGTCTGGCGGTGACTGGTTCTATTAACCAGCATGGTCAGGTGCAGGCCATTGGTGGCGTCAACGAAAAAATTGAAGGTTTCTTCCGCCTGTGTGAGTCTCGTGGTTTAACAGGTAAACAAGGTTGTATTATTCCTGCCAGCAACCAGTTGAATCTGGTGCTGAATGACGAAGTGATCAAAGCGGTAGAGCAGGGCCAGTTCCATATTTATGTGGTCAAAGGTGTAGATGAAGCGCTGGAACTGTTAATGGATATGCCGGCTGGTGAGCGTAACAGCAAAGGCCAGTATCCAAAACGCACTATCAACTACCTGGCGCTGCGCCGTTTGGAAGAGATAGCCGAGATAGTCAACGGTTCATCTGACAGTTAACCTCCCGGGTCAGAGCTATCAGCTCTGACCCGCAAATCTTAGGTTTCCTCTACTCCACATTTGAAGAGAAAGAACGTGAAAGCTTTTAACTGGATTTTATTCGACGCCGACGAAACCTTGTTTCATTTTGATGCCTACGCTGGCTTACAGCTGATGTTTAAAGGTTATGGTGTGGATTTTACGCTTGAGCAGTACGACGTCTATCAGGCACTCAATCAGCCACTCTGGCTGCAATACCAAAGCGGCGAAATCGGTGCAAAACAGTTGCAGGAACAGCGTTTTAGCTATTGGGGCGAACAGCTGAATGTTGCGCCTTCAGTGCTTAATGCCGGCTTTTTACAAGCCATGGCAGAGGTCTGTACACCTTTGCCTGGTGCTGTCAGTTTACTCAATGCTCTGCAAGGTAAAGCCAAATTAGGCATTATCACTAACGGCTTTACCGACTTACAGCAAATCCGTTTAGAGCGCACTGGCTTACACAATCACTTTGATATTCTGGTGATTTCTGAGCAGGTAGGGGCTGCTAAACCTCATCCACAGATATTTACACATGCCAAAGAGCTAATGGGTTTGCCTGATCCGGCCAGCGTGCTGATGGTGGGCGATAACCCAATAGCTGATATTGGTGGGGGTAAACAAGCCGGTTTTTATACCTGCTGGCTTAATCGCTTTAGTGCAACTTTACCAGCAGGTATCACGGCAGATCTGGAAGTACAGTCTTTAACAGAGCTGGAAGCGGCATTAAGCGCTTTTCTCTAAGTAAAACAGTGAGTGCTTAGAACATAGAATTCAGTTTACCGCTGAACCATAACGCGGCAACGAATGCTGGTGTTGCCGCCAGTTGTACCAGCCATAAGCCGGTTTTTTGCGCTTTGCTTAATGGGCCAAAGCGCTGGATCAAACTAAATAAAGCCGCCATCGCCAGCAGATAACAGACCAGTGGCATAAACCAGCCAGAGCTGTAACTACAGACCATATTAAAAGCAACGGCAGCACTGATAGTGGCGGCTATATGGAACTGGGTAGAAGCAGAAACAGTTGTTGATTTCATAGTTAAATCCTTTGTTTTTTGTTGCAGTAACTTGCGTTATTACAAAGACACTATGACCACTAAAACTGTGACAATTTTTTTTGATTTATTTTATAAATGGGGGCAGCATCCCTGCCGGACGCCCCGAAACTCCTGAATTTTATACTCTTTTATCCGCTGCTTCTTTTCAGGCCCTAATATTTACTGCTGAGCCAGACGGATAATTTGCTTTGGCCATGCCACCATAAGTGTCCATCAGCTGTTGCATAGTGCGACTCAGTAACTTGCTGATACTTTCGCTCTGGTCTGAACCCGTGCTGACCTTGCTGGCTAAAGACGACGACTCAGTCTGCTGGCTTTCTCTGAAACTTTTAGCTTCCTGCATCGTCACTTTGCCATCACCATCGCTGTCGGCACTGTCAAAGTTATCGATCAGTGACTGTATATTGGCAGCCATATCTGAGTCCGTTTCGCCAGACGATTCCAGCAGGGCTGTAAGCTCTTCAGCTGTTATTCCACTATCTTGTTTAGGACCGTCCATAGCACCAGGAGGCGGTGGAGGCATACTCTGAGTTGAGGCTGTATCAGAGTTCTGTTCAGTACTTTGCCTGTAAGCCATGACCTCCTGCATCGTCACTTTGCCATCACCGTCCGCGTCGGCAGTATCAAAGTTGTCCAACAAGGATTGCAGACCTTCAGTGGACTTTTCATCGTCCTGTTCCAGCTCTTCCAGCAAAGCGGTCAGCTCGTCTTTTGATTTGCCGCTATCCTGGGGTGGAGCTGGTCTGGACCCCATCGGACCCATAGTGCCCTGAGCGCTGTACAGTAAGTTGCTGAAATTATCACTGAACTCAGAACTGGTCAGTTGGCCATCCTTGTCTGAATCCAGTGAGCTAAACAACTCCTCACTTTTTGTGCTGGCTTCGTCGTTTTGCAGACCGCTCAACAGGCCCGAAAAGTCACTTTGCTCTAAATAGCCTTTATTTTGACTGTCTAATTTACCGAACAAATTACCCGCAGCTTCAGTCAGTTGTTCCTTACTGAGTTGCGGCCTTGTGGCATACCCCGTGCTGTATGCACTTTGGGTAGAGAATTGAATGCTCATTCATGCTCTCCATTTGACGCGATCGGAATTGATCGCCCAAATATGGTTGCAAAGGACCGACCAAAACAGGTTTAGATCTGTGTATGTTGGGTAAAGTTGGGTAAGGAAAAGTTGGTTAAGGTTTGTAAATAAACGCAATTTCTCAGAAAAATGTCTAAAGTAGGTTTTAAACGTGCCGGTTATTTGCCAAGTGGTGAGCTGGTGGCAGAGTTTTGCCTGCCAGTTGTCAGCCAGGCAAGTCAGGGTGCATTTTGCAGTTAAGCTCTGTACTATCAGTTCTTTAGTATAAAATTTAATAGCACGACAGGCACTGATGTGGCTGCGAAATAATGGAGTAACGGATGCGTCAAATCTCAGTATTACTGCTGCTTAGCCTGTGTCTGAGCGGTTGCCAGCAAGCTTACTACGCCACTATGGAAAAGTTTGGTGTGGAGAAACGTGAAATCCTGGTTGACCGGGTAAAAGATGCCCGTGATGCGCAGGTTGAAGGGCAGCAACAGTTTAAAGATGCATTGGACGAACTCAGTCAGTTGCTGAAGTTTCATGGCGGTGATTTGCAGGTTAAATACGAAGAGCTGGATGCAGAGTATCAGCAAAGCGTCAAAGCGGCTGAACTGGTTAGCAGCCGTATTAACAAAGTAGAATCAGTAGCTGATGCGTTGTTTAATGAATGGCGGGATGAGCTGGAGCAATACCAGAACGCCAGTTTAAAAGCTCAAAGCAAACAAAAGCTGGTGACTACAGAAAAGCAGTTTGATGTACTGCTGAAAAAGATGCGTTCCGCTGAAAAGAAAATGCAGCCTGTGCTTAAAATCATGCACGACAATGTACTGTTTTTAAAGCATAACTTAAACGCCAAAGCCATTGGTTCTATTCAGACTGATTTTGCCGGTTTACAGCAGGATGTCAGCAGCTTGATCAGTGAAATGAACAAGGCGATAGCAGATTCGAATAAGTTTATTGCGCAGATGCAGGCGGAATAACTGCGCTTATTAAAAAAACGCCGATCAGTTGTTCGGCGCTTGTTGTGTTTTGACTGGCGCTGTGACCTGAGCTGGTTTTAATAATTCCAGCTGAGCTTTGGCTTGCTGCTCTTCATCTTTTTGTTTAATACGCACTAGCGAAGCGTAAAATTGTGCCGCAGTAAAAGATTGAGTCGATTGGATCAGGTCGCTGACATCTGCTGTGCTTTGCTGCAACATCTGCTTAAAAATCTCCAGATGACCATTTTTTTGCAATAAAGGCGCTAAGTTAGTTTCTTCTGCACCATCTCTGATGGTGTAGTACTTCAGTAATAACTCGGCTCTGGCCGCTAAAGTCAAAACAGGAGCGTCTGCAGCACGAACCGGGCTGGCTGTACTTTGTTTTTGTTCCGTTTGGACAGTTGTTTTTTCTGGCTTCACTTCAGTTTGAGTCAGGGAATTAAACAAAAAAGCGGAGACAATCAAACCACTAAACAAACCCCAGAAATAGCTTAACAATGGTGTGGGCTTATACATAACAACCTGTCCGGATACGGCTAAACAACAAAAGACTGGGGGGATTATAACTGCCTAAGCTATGGCCTATGCAAACTTTTATCTGTTTTTTCTGCTGCGAAATGGCTGTTTTGCGGCAATCTGACTGACTTTACTGAAGTTTGTATTAAAAGCTGAGCCTTTGCCCTGATCCTCCTGCCTGATATAGTGGCGTCATAAACTCAGGATGTGGTGACAAGATGAAACAATATGCACTGCTGCTGGCTGTAATGACGTTAGGTGCAGGAGGTTGTATGGGACAAAAATCAGTAGATCAGCAGGAATTACGCCGTCAGATTGGACAAAAACTGATGATTGACCTGCGACACTTTTGTGCTGAAGGCTCCTCAGCTGAATGCAAAACCGACTTAACTGAATTACCCAAAGAATTTGCTGACGCCATAACACAGCTGCATTTAGGCGGCGTGATTTTATTTGCCAATAACTTAAAAGATAAAAACCAAATCCGTCGTTTAACTGCTGATTTGCAGCAAGCCAGCAGTGATGGGTTGCCTTTGCTGATTGGTATTGACCAGGAAGGGGGCCGTGTGGCTCGCCTGCCAACCCTGGAGTTTCCTGCCTTTGCCGGCAATATGGCCATAGGTGCCACTTTGGCATCGTCAGGCAATCGTTATGCAGCGGATGTCGGTAAAGCTATAGCGCAGCAATTAAGATCGCTTGGTATTAACTTAAACTTCGCTCCTAGTCTGGATGTAAACAACAATCCGGCCAACCCTGTGATCAACGCCCGCTCTTTTGGTGATAATGCTGCTGCAGTAGCGCAGGCTGGAGGTGCTATGCTAAGTGCCATGCAGGCTGCGGGCGTGTTAGGCACCATTAAACATTTCCCTGGCCATGGTGATACTCATGTTGATAGTCACACTGGTTTGCCTTTGGTGGAACATGATAGGGCCACAGTGGAAGCTGTTGACTTGTATCCATTCCGGCAGCTAATTCAGCAGCATCAACCCGCTATGGTGATGACGGCTCATATTCAGTATCCGGCGCTGGATAACAGCAGCTTGACTACTAAATCCGGCGAAGCAGTGATCAAACCCGCTACTTTATCCCGCGCTATTCTGACCGACTTATTACGGGAAGATATGGGTTTTGACGGTATT
The DNA here is from genome assembly GCF_947090785.1 of Rheinheimera sp. MM224. Lineage (NCBI taxonomy): Bacteria > Pseudomonadati > Pseudomonadota > Gammaproteobacteria > Chromatiales > Chromatiaceae > Rheinheimera > Rheinheimera sp. MM224. The sequence goes on along the minus strand of NZ_OX352320.1, from coordinate 3,317,934 downwards.
ATTATTACCGATGCGCTGAATATGGCCGGTATCAGCCAGTTTTTTACTCCTGCTGAAGCTGTGATCCAAACCTTTGCTGCTGGTGCTGATATAGCGTTGATGCCTTATGAGATGAAAACTCCGGCTGATATTAAGGCGTTGGCTGTGCTGATTGATCAGGTTGTAGCGGCAGTACAACAAGGTAAGCTTAATGGCGATGAAGTCGCAGAGTCGGCCCAACGTATCACCAGCTTACGTCAACAGCTTTCGACCGAACAGCATGCGCTTGTATTACCGGACAGCGAACGTTTAGCCGATGATTTGCAACTGGAGCAACAACTTGCAGAAGCCAGCCTGACTTTGGTTGGCACTAATAAATTACAGTTACCGCTTAATTTAGCCGCTTTAAAGCTGCACCTGATTGCCCCTGATCAAACCAAATGCCAAAGCTGGTTACAGGCATTGGGTTTATGGGGCGTTAAGCCACAGTCAGTCACATGCAGCGATTTAACCTCTTTAGAGCAAAATCTGGCGTTGCAGCACATTAAGCAGGCTGATTTGGTGCTGGGGTCGCTGATTTCGCCAGCCCAAAGTGCTGCTGAATTGGGTGTATTGGCGGACTTACAGGCTTTGCCCACCATGAAACTCACTGTGGCAGAACAAAAACAGTTGTTAGTTCAGTTGTTGCAACAGGCTAAAGTTCAAGGCAAAAAGACGGTGATGGTATCGCTGCGCACCCCTTATGAGCTGACAGATTTTGCTGATAGTGCAGACTTACGACTGGCAACCTACAGCTATAACCAGAAACCTCAAACAGCGCTGCGACCATTTTCAGGCCCGGCTTATGATGCGGTGATCGCCTTTTTACTTGGAAAAACTCAAGCCCCAGGTCAGCTGCCTGTGTCTTTAACAGCTGAAGACGGCTCTGCTCAAAGGAGATAAGAAATGACAGCTGCTATCAAAGCACTGGATCAGTTAATCAGTACTATGCAGCCAGAGTTGCAACCACAGACTTATGTTTATTGCGTTTGGCCTTTGAATAAGAGCTGGCACGGGCCTTTGCCTCTGGCTACTTTTAAAGAAAAAGAAGGCCTGACTTTGGTTCTGACAGAACAACAGGCGGAAGACTATCAACTGGATATTTTATTCAGAGCGCGTTGGATCAGTCTGACAGTACATTCAGATTTAGAAGCTGTGGGTTTAACAGCAGCTTTTGCCACAGCTTTAGCAGATAGAGGTTTAAGCTGTAACGTATTTGCCGGTGCTTACCATGATCATCTGCTTGTGCCTGTGCATCAGGCAGAGGCTGCTCTGTTGGCATTAGAGCAATTACAACAAAGTAAACAAAACAAGACGTAGAAAGGGATAGTGAATGTCATTACAACAAATTTTTGGCTGGGGCACATTAAGACTGGCGTTAGCCGGATTGATAGGCGCGCATGGCTGGCACAGAGCCTTAACCGGAGGTGTTGAACCCTTTGGTCAGTGGTTAGATAATCACGGCTGGCCTATGGGCGTATTAATAGCGGTTGCGATCACAGCTTTTGAAATCATAGGCACGTTATTTTTGGCATTAAACCGTTATGTCACTTTGGTTTGTCTGGGTTATGTCGGTATTTATGCGACTGGTATCGCCATTCTGCACGCCAAAGTCGGCTGGTTTGTCGTAGGACCTGGCCGTAACGGCGCTGAATTCAGTGCTTTGCTGATTTTGCTGTTGCTCTCTGTTGCAGTGCATCATTGGCCATCGAGGCGCTAATTTAGCATCCTCTGGAGATAAAAAAGGGCTTCAGCAAAGTTCTCTGCTGAAGCCCTTTGATTTTATAAAGTTATTAAGCTTTTCTGAAACGACGACTCAGAGCTAATGCGATGAAAGCAAAGACTGAATACCAGCCAAAGCTACCACTTGAACCTTTAGGCTGAGTGGCCTCAAAGTTTAAAGTCGCTTGCGACGAAGCGCCAGCACTGTCAGTGGCTGTGATCAATGTACTGAACTTACCTGCATTAGCAACTTTACCCGCAATAGTGCTGCCAGATAAAGTTAAACCCGCAGGCAAATTGCTTGCGCTGAAACTCATCGCCTGTCCCTCTGCATCATTGAACAAAGTTGCCAGATTAATAGACACTGTTTCATCAGTAGACAGCGTCAGATTGGCAGAACCTGTTAATACAGGCGCAGCATTCACAGTTAAATCCAGAGTATGAGAGCTGGTTGCTCCTTTGCTGTCTTTTACCAGTACAGTTAACTGGTGAGCTTGTCCTGTTGTTATAGTGCCACTGACAATGCCCTTAGCGGATACCGTCAGGTCTGCCGTTGACGTGATTTCATAAGTTAATACCGAACCTTCAGGGTCAGCAAAGAATTCATTTAAATCCAGTACAAAAGCTTTGTTCTGATTGAACACTGGTGCAACCCAGGCTTGAGCCAGCGACGGTGCTTTATTGTGCTCAAATGACAGGGTAATGTCGGAATACAGACCTTTATCATCTGTCGCTCTGATGATAATTTCACCTGTAGATAAAGGGCTGCCATCGTAATTCAGAGTCCCTTGCTCAGTCACTGTAATACCTGTGACAGCATTGACCAAAGAGAAGGTCAGCGTGTCGTTGGCGTCCGCGTCCTGGATCAGCGCTGTTAATTCAGTGCTGTAAGCGACACCTTGGTTCAACTGTATAGGGACAGGGATTTCAGTCAAATCCGGAGCTCTGTTTACCAAGTAACGTTTTAGCGCAAGTTGATTGGTATTATCTTCCAGATAAAGATGTTGGCCCAGCATAAAGGCATCGCGTAAGTTTGAAAACCCATCAAAATCAATGGTTTGCTGTTCTTCAGTAATGCCTGACTCTAAATCCAGCTTGGCAATTTTTACTCTGTATTGGCTTTCAGGGATCAATACCATCCTGTCGTCCAGATAATAAATGCTTTGATTAGGCAGGTTATTAAGTGACAACAATCTGAACTGGCTATCCATTTCTTTATAGACGTACACAGTTGAATTGATATGCATGTGCAACTGACCAGAAACATATTTTAATTGAGTGAGGCCATAACCCGGTTGCGGCGTAGCGAATAAGTCACGTTGCTTCAACTTTTTATTGACGACACTTAATTCTTGCACCGTACCTGTATTGGTGTTGTTCACCACCAAGCTACCATTCATTTCAACGGTATATGCCAAATCGGGTAATGCTGTGAATTCATTAACTCCCGCAGCAGCGGTATCAAAATAAGTTAAGGTGTTATCGCCAAGTTCAAACAGATGCAGCTTATTGTGCGCTTTGATCAGCAAATACGAGCCAAAGACTTCAGCATAATCAACGTCAGTAAGTTGATTTATACTACTTAGCTTGCTGTTTAATTCGACTTCTGCCGTTTGGGTCAGAGTTTCGCTGCTTTGATCAAAGGCAAAGAAACGGACTTTAGAGTTACGCACGGCCAGAACTGTTGATTCGCCGTTTTTATGGACACTAGGTGGGTACGCGTAATTTGTTGTCGGATAGAATTCGTTATTTTCAAAGAACTGCAATGATTTAATTTTACCATCGGCTTCTTTTTTATATAATTCAGCTATTTCTGTTGTAGCCCTGAAAAAGTAATTGTCACCCAACATGATACTATCGCCAACGCTCATATCTAATGGCAGTAAAGACATACTTTGTTGACCACGTTTAAGCGTTATTTTTTCTGAACTATTCAGTCCTTGTGGATAAAAACTCAGACTGTTTTCTTGCAAGCTGGCAAAGCTGCCGTTTAATGCCGTTACAGATTTGATGGATACATCTGTAAGGGTATCTACAGAAGTAATGTCCGTGCCACTGAAGCTCAGCGCTTGTATGCTGTTGCCGTAATTAACATAAAGTGTATTGCCGGAAAATATGGCGCTCTGGTGGTAGCTAGCAGGCAGTAAAGAATCGTTGGCGGTTATTTGCTGCAAAGTGCCGTCATTGGCTACATGTAATTGGGTGGTGGAATATCCCATCAATAAAAGGTTACCCGAGTCTTTTGCATAAACCACATTTTGCTGGTAGGGAACCTGATTGACCGATATTTCAGAAACCAGACTCAGTTGTCCTGACGAATCCGCTTTATAAGTTCTCACTAAATCAGCTGACAGGTTGTAGTCGTAATAACCAACAACTAATAGCGCTTTTGTTTCATCATAGAAGGCAAATCTTGGACTACCGGATAGAGTTGTTGTTGATAAGGTGATGAAACTATTGGTTGCTTTATCGAAGCTATGAACATACACATTCAAATCTGGAGAGCCATAGTCAGTTTCTATGTAGTTGCTGTTTGCGTCCATGCGATACTGGTCATAATAATAACTACTTTTTGACGCTACTTTTGTCAGTGTGCCATCGGTTGCTACTGAGTAAGCAACTACTTGATTGTATTGAAAGGCAAATAAGGTAGCACCATCAGCACTAAGGTTTATGTCCTGCAAACTGCTTATGTTTAAGTCTTGAAGACTGTATTCTTTCAGCAGTGTAAACTGGTCTCCCGTTTGTCTGATCAAAGAAAGCCCATGCTGGCTGTATGCAACTGTCAGATCCGCAGCTGAAGTCAGGTTTTCCGCCAGATGTAAAAAACCTTCACGTTCAGTCGCTTCTTCCGTAATCGTTAATGCTTGCGGACTTTCAACTTGCATTGAGGTAACTGGGATTTGTTGATAAAACGGAATTTCAAAAGCAGCTAAAGGGCTTGATAAAACAATAGCAACAGCACATGCCACTGATGTGAGACGTAACATTTATACACTTCCTTGTAGTAAGTTAAATAATGAAGGTTAAGACGTTGAAATCATACAGCTGAGTACTGAATCAAATCAATTAGCCGCTTATTTAATTTTACGTTTTTGTTTCTTATTTTCCTTTTTTATTTGGTTTTTCCCTGGTTTCGTATCATTTTACCTATTTGCAACAATGTTTTGTTTGTTTTGTAGGTAAAGTTGTTTCCTGGCTGATGGCGCGCTCAAATAAATTAATGGGTTGTTAGGCATCGGCAGGCCGTACTTTCACCATTCAACCAAAAGCCGGGTAATTGAGTGGTGCCGCTAACAATACCGTCCAGCAGACTGGCATTATCGCTGCACATCAAATCTGTTGCTAATGGCCCGGCGTAAAGCAGTTGTTGATGTTGAAACAGCAGTAATAACGGTGCGGCTATGACATTCAGCCCCAGTGCTTTGGCGTCATCCAATTCCAGCTCTTTTACCATTAAATCAGGCTGACGTTGCTGCATACGCAGCAGATGCTCTTTGGCAAAAGAGCTGCAGCTGCAGTTTGCATCTGTGATTAGCACAGCTTGCCAAACAGCGTCTGGCACCAGTTGTTGTTTTAGTTTGTGTTGTACTTGCGCAGGTAAAAGCGGCTGTTGCTGCCACACAGCTTGCTGATCGAATACACCATAATGACCTAAAAAAAACCAATAAAAAGCTGCTGCACTGCCTGCAATCCAAAGCATAAGCAAAACTATAGCGGCTTTCACTCGCCTGGTCATTTGTCGTTGATTCAACTGCTGAATCTGTTGGCTTCAATCGCCAGTTGGTTGGCTACCTGTTCAATCTGGGTTGTGCTTTGTTTTACCTTTTCGCTACGCTGCATCTGAGCGGCGGCACTGTCATTCAGATACTGTGCGCCTTGTGCCATTTCAGCACTGGCATGGCGTTGTTGCTCTAAAGACCCCGCCATAATATCTGCAGAGCGAGCTACAGATTGAGCTTCACCTGCAATGGTATTGAGCAGCTCATCACTGCGTTTTGCCAAACTGACGGTATGGTCGACCTGGCTTAAACAGTGTTGTACTGATTTCACTGAGCTTTGGCTGGCTTCAGTTAAGGTTTGGATCATGCGCTGAATTTGCTCTGTGGATTGCTGGGTACGGCCAGCTAAAGTACGAACTTCATCAGCCACTACCGCAAAGCCCCGGCCTTGTTCACCAGCCCTGGCTGCTTCGATGGCTGCATTTAATGCCAGCAGATTGGTTTGTTCAGCAATACTTTTAATCACTTCAAGTACAGAGGTGATCTCTTTGCTGGATAACGCCATGCTATCCACTTTTTGTCCGGCGTCCTGCAAGGTCACCGCCAAAGTGGAGATGGCCGCTATGGTTTGATCCACAGACTCTTTACCAGACACTGAACTTAGCTCCGCTTGTTTTGCTGCACTCAATACTGCTGCTGCCAGTTCACCCAACGCCTGAATGCTTTGTGCCATTTCTTCAGACGCTGCGGCTATACGTTTGACCTGAGTGTTTTGCTCATTCATGCCTGACACCAGTTGCTGGCCATCGTCAGACAAATGCGCACTTTCGCTATGTAGCAAAGCCACAGACTGGTTAATGGTTTGCACAGTGTGCTGAATGCCATCCAGTGCCTGATTAAATTGTTGTACCAGGCGGGAGCGAATATCAGGGCAGCGTACTGTTAAATTAATATGGGCAGGATCTGCAACTAACTCTTTAGTGGTCTCTGAAAAAGCTAAACCCACCATAGCTTCTTTATACGAATTTAAGGTGATGATAATAAGCACTGCAGATTCCACCACTACATAAGCGGCATGTACCACGACGTTGCTGAAGGTTGCGTCCTGAGCTGGCACTAAAAATACAGCGCTGTGCTGGGTTTGCAGGTAAGCAAATAACAAATGATGCACAGCAATAGTGCCTGCGGCCACTGCAATCACCAGCCAGTCACGAAAAGCACTTAGCACGGCGAGCAGCACAAAAATGCCAAAGTGCAGTTCAGTCATTCCGTTGGACTGATGAATATGCAAGGCGCAAAACAACATAAAAGACACACCAAAAGCGATACGCGACAAGCGGTGATCTCTTAAAGTTTTGTACAATACAAAAGGCACAATCAAGGCTGGCAAGCCAATCAACAAGGCTGCTCCCCAGCTTTGATGCCAGCTGGCCAAAGCTAACGCCAATAGCATTAAGACCAGGTTGATGCTGTTCATTATACGAAAAGCTTGTTGGCGGAATGGATAAATGTGCATAAAGACCTCTTGTGGACCGCAAGCTAAGCTTACCGGTTTTGCTACTACAACTGCGTCCTGCACTTGAATTGATGTTTGGAATTTAAGAAAAATACTTTTCTAAAGTCAGGCGCACTGATACGTGGTTTTATTGCTTTGGATCACAAGCTGAGTTGAATACCTGTTCTGGATAGACGAAGTGTAGTCCATTGCAGTTTTTCGTCATCAAAAAATCATCAAGGCCAGAGAGAATGGTTTCTTTTTGGAGGAACTATGGCCAACGTTAGCAGACGCGATTTTCTTAAAAACAGCGCTTTTTTTACCGGAGCCGCCTGGTTAAGTACCAGTGTGTTTGGCTGCAGCAGTACAGTCAAAACTGCGAAAAACAGCAGCCCTATCCAGTTTTTACATGGTGTTGCCTGTGGTGATCCTTTAACTGATAGCCTGATTTTGTGGACTAAAGTCACTCCGGCACAACAACCAGATTCAGTGCAATTGTTGCTGGAAGTCAGTGAAACCGCTGATTTTTCTGCAGTAAAACATCAGCAGCTTTGTCTGGCGCGCCAGCAAGCTGATTATTGCTGCAAAGTTGATTTAACAGGTCTACAGCCTGGCCGTAGTTATTACTATCGTTTTAGCGACAGCAATACGGCATCCGCAATCGGACATGGTAAAACTTTGCCAGCAGGTTCGGTGTCACAAGTCCGTTTTGCTGTGTTGTCATGCTCCAATTATCCGGCCGGTTATTTCCATGTGTATCAACAGGTTGCTCAGCAACAGCTTGATGCTGTACTGCATTTAGGTGATTACATTTATGAATACGAGCAAGGCGGTTATGCCACAGAGCGCTCTGTTGAATTAGGCCGGGCTTTGGCTGCAGACAATCAGGCTGAAATGGTGAGCCTACAGGATTATCGCAAACGTTATGCCTTGTACCGTAGCGATAAAGATTTACAGCAGGCTCATGCCAGCCATAGTTTTATTTGTGTTTGGGATGATCATGAAATAACCAATGACGCCTGGACAGATGGTGCCGAAAACCATCAGCCGAATGAAGGCGATTATCAGGTGCGTAAACTCAACGCGCTGCAGGCATATTACGAGTGGATGCCAATACGGCCCCTGGTGTTTGGCAAGCAGCAGTCAGGGCAGCAGCAAAGCTTAAGCCGCAGTTTTGCCTTTGGTGATTTAGTTGACTTGCATATGCTCGACACTCGTATTGAAGGTCGTAACCTGCAACTGGAATACAAGCACTACACAGATGAAAAAACCGGAGCCTTTGATACTCAGCGTTTTGTCGGCGATTTAACCAATCCAAACCGTACTTTGCTTGGGCAAAAACAACAGCAATGGTTGCAAACTCAGTTGATGCGCTCTAAAGCTCAATATCAGGTGTTGGGGCAGCAGGTGTTGATGGCAAAGATGATGTTTCCGTCTGAGCTATTATCTGCTTTTTCTAAACCTGGCCCGGAACTGGTGGCGCATATTGCCGAATTATCAGCCTTAAAGCAGCGCGCAGTTCAAGGTGATAGCAGCCTGAGCACAAAAGATAAACAACGTTTAGAGTCCGTCATCGCCTATAACCTGGATGCATGGGATGGTTATCCGTACGAGCGTGAGCTGGTTTATAAAACAGCGCAGCAGCAGAACAAACAACTGGTGGTGCTGGCGGGTGATACCCATAACGCCTGGGCTTCGACTTTACATGATCAACAAGGTAATAAAGTGGGCATAGAATTGGCTACACCTTCAGTCAGCTCCCCTGGTATTGAAACCTATCTGAAGCTGAATACCGCTCAGGTAGAGCATTTAGCTGATGTATTACCGCAACTGATCAACGAGCTGGAGTACTGTAATTTGCATCAGCGTGGTTATTTGCTGGTGGCTTTTAGCAAAGAGCAAATGGATGCACAGTGGTTTTTTGTCGATGACATAACGAAAAAGCAGTATCAAACCAAGTTAGGGCACCAGCAAAGCTATAAGCTTTAGGTTGCCTTTAAAGACAACAAAGCCACCGCAAGGTGGCTTTGTTTATTGGACTTGCTTTACTTCGCTTGTTTTGCCAACTGGTAACGTCTGAAACTTAACAGTCCAACACACAATAAGCTAATGGCAAGCAAAGGCCAGTCGCTCCAAAGGCTGTACAAAGTGCGGCCTTGCACTAATGGTACTTCGGCCGTTAATACACCTTCTTCAAACTGAGGTAAACGCGCCTGTTCTCTACCATCTGCTGTGACTGTGGCGGTAATGCCGTTATTGGTTGCACGCAACAAGGGGCGACCTAACTCCAAAGCACGCATCCGGGCTATTTCCAAATGCTGATGTGGGCCAATCGAATCACCAAACCAGGCGTCGTTGCTGACCGTCAGCAGAAAGTCAGTGTTGTCGTTGAAATTGGCAATCATCTGACGTGGAAACGCAATTTCAAAACACAAAGCGGCCAGCAACGAATAGCCATTGGCTTGTAAATTAGGCTGCAGCCAGGCACCCCGGCTGAATGAACTCATTGGCAGATTAAACAGCGGTGCCACATATTTCAGCACGTCCTGAAAAGGCACAAATTCGCCAACAGGCAATAAATGGTGTTTCTGGTATCTGTTGCTGGTGTTGTATCTGTAATCGCCGCCAGTGGCTTCTTTGCCTGATTTACCCAGAACTATCATGCCGTTATAGGCATCACCGTTTTCTTTGTAATCCAGAATACCTGTCACTACGGCCGTATTGTTTTCTGCCGCCAGGATATCCAGATTAAACAAATAAGCTAAAGCTAAAGGCTCTAATTGTGGAATAGCGGCTTCAGGCCAAATCATAATGTCGGCATTCAGATGTGGGCGGCTCAGCTCCATATACTTGCGCATAGTGATGGCTTCTTGCTCCGGATCCCAGCGTAAATCCTGCGCTATATTGCCTTGCACTAAGGCAACCTTGACGTGATCGCCGGTCTCTTGCCAGCCTTTGATTGTGCTCAGGGCTGGGCTAACTATCAAGACTAGGGCGGCTATTGCAGGCCAAACCCAATGTTTAGAACGAGCAGCAACAGCTACGGAACCTGCAATCAGCAACATTAAAAAGCTGATGCCGGTTTCGCCTATGACTGGTGCCCAGGGCGCCATCCAGCCATCGGTCTGACTGTAACCTACAGACAGCCAGGGGAAACCGGTTAAGAACCAGGAGCGGATATTTTCAGCGATAAACCAGCTTGAGGCCAACAGCAGCGGAAACCAGAAATTGCCACGAAAACGCCAGCTAAACCAAATAGCAAGGGCAGGGAATAGCGCCAGATAACCTATCAGTAAAGCCATAATGGCCAGGCTGGCGATCAGTGGCATACCACCAAAAGTGGCGATACTGACATGCACCCAGCTAATACCCACACCAAACCAGCCCAAGCCATAGGCATAACCAATGATGGCAGCCTGTTTTGGGTTTTGCGCTTGCAGCAGGCAATACGCCAGCACTGACAGAGTAAGCAGCGGCAGCATATGGTAAGTAAAAGGGGCAAAAGCTAAGGTATTTAATGCACCCAGCCCTGCTAAAAGCAGGGCTGGAAACCAGGTGGTTTTCGACAACAGCAAAAGTTAGTCCTTCTGTAGCGCTGAAGTTTCTGCGGCAGTTTTAGCGCGAATAACCTGCAACTGCACCAGCCTTCTGTTATTGGCTTTGCTGACTTTAAAGGTCAGATTTTGCAGTTCAATGGTTTCGCCTTTTTCCGGCATATGACCAAAAGCGTGCAGCACAATACCGCCTATAGTGCCGGCTTCTTCTTCATCGAAGGTCGTGCCGAAACTTTCGTTAAACTCATCCACAGGGGTTAAAGCGCTGACCTGATAGACATGGCTGGCCATTTTTTTGATATCTACATCTTCTTCATCGTCGTGTTCGTCTTCGATTTCGCCGACAATTTGTTCAAGGATATCTTCAATGGTAATAAGGCCTGACACGCCACCGTATTCATCGACCACTATGGCCATATGGTAACGTTTCTGGCGGAATTCTTTTAATAAGGCATCCACTCTTTTACTTTCAGGGATAATGACAGCAGGGCGTAATAAATCGCGCAAGCTCCATTCGGTGTTGCCTTGTAGGGTGTGCTGCAGTAAATCTTTAACCAGCAGTATGCCTTCGATATGGTCTTTGTCTTCATTGACCACAGGATAACGGCTGTGGTTGTTCTCCAGCAGCAGCGGCATCATTTGTTCGAGGCTCTGGTCAATGTTTATGGTGGCCATCTGAGAGCGGGGCACCATAATGTCGCGGGCGCGCATTTTGGATACGTCCAAAACACCTTGCAACATACTTTGAGTGTCGTTATCAATCAGCTTGCGCATGGCCGCTTCATTGATCACTTCAACCAGATCAGATAAATCTTGTGGTTCTGCAGTAAAAATCGCTGCTATTTTATCCAGCCACGATTTTGCGGCAGAACCCCGACTAGAGTGGGAATGGTCGTCACCCATGAGTGAACTTAAGCTCCAAATAATGAAAAAGAAAATACCCAAAGTCATGTAAGTTGCAGCGAGACATCAATGTCAGTAAAGCTGCAGCTTCAGGTACGCAAAGAATTAAAATACCAGTTAATCTTCTAAAATATAAGGGTTCTTTATACCCAATTGCTGCAAAATCAGAATTTCTTCTGCTTCCATTTGCTCGGCGTCTTCGTCATTTATATGGTCAAAGCCCAATAAATGCAAGCAACCGTGCACCACCATATGAGCCCAGTGATGATGTAATTCTTTGCCTTGCTCTTGCGCTTCTGCGGCAACCACCTGGGCACAAATGACTAAATCACCTAATAATGGCAATTCTTCCACACCTGGTGGCAGCTCAAAAGGGAAGCTCAGCACGTTGGTCGGTTTATCTTTTTCACGATAATCAAAGTTTAATTGCTGACTTTCTTCTTCGTCGACAATTCGCACTGTGACTTCTGCTATCTCCTGAAACGGCAGAATAGCGGCTTCCAGCCACTGCTGAAATTGCGCTTCTGTAGGCAGGTTTTGCGCTTCGCTTGCCAGCTGTAAATCCAGGGTAATGCTCATGTTTTAGTCTTTACTCGTGTTGGCTGCAGCTTGGGCGGCCTGCTTTGCAGCTTGTTTTTCCGCTTCCAGCGCTTGTTGCTTTTTCTCTTCAAAAGCTTCGTACGCCATAACAATTTTTTGCACCACAGGGTGACGTACCACATCTTTGGCTTTAAAGAAGTTAAAACTCAGCTCAGGCACTTCGGACAATACATCCATCGCATGTTTTAAACCCGAGTACTGGCCTCGTGGTAAGTCCACCTGGGTGATATCCCCTGTGATCACGGCTTTGGCGTTAAAGCCAATACGGGTCAGGAACATCTTCATTTGTTCGACAGTGGTGTTTTGGCTTTCATCCAGAATAATAAAAGCATCGCTTAAAGTACGGCCACGCATATAAGCCAGCGGTGCAATTTCAATCACTCCACGCTCTAAGTACTTTTCTACTTTTTCAAAACCTAACATTTCAAATAAAGCGTCGTACAAAGGCCGTAAGTAAGGGTCGACTTTCTGCGCTAAATCACCAGGTAAAAAGCCCAATTTTTCGCCAGCTTCCACCGCTGGGCGGGTGAGCACTATACGGCGCACTTCGCCTTTTTCCAGCGAGTCGACAGCACAAGCCACAGCCAAATAGGTTTTGCCTGTACCGGCAGGGCCAATACCAAAAGTCACGTCGTGACGCTGAATATTGCGCACATACGCACTTTGATTGGCGTTGCGGCCTTTGACTGCACCTTTTTTGGTTTTAATGCTGACCTGTTCTTCGTCAAACTGCTGCTCTGTGGGGTCCTGCTGCTGTTGCTGGATCACCATATGCACTTGCTCCGGGCTTAAAGGCACGGCTTTGCCCTGGGCATTGGCGGTTTCGCCATACAGAGTTTCGATAATGTGTTTTACCGGTTCAAGCTGGTCAGTTAAGCCGACTAAACGCAGCTGGTTATCGCGGTAGGACACCTGCACGCGGTAACGGCGTTCAATCTGACGTAAGTTATCGTCAAAGGGGCCCCATAAAAAAGCCAGACGCTGAGGTTCAAAAGGGGAGAGAGAAAATTCTAAGCTGGTTATTGGCGTATCCAATGCTTTGTCTCATATCAAATCGCATGCTGAGGCTGATTGTTTGTTGGCCTCAGCATGCTGTTTTAATTAAGGAGTAAAAGTTGCTACTCCCAATTCGTCTGTTTTTGCCGCTTTAGCCGCCAGAATTTGTTGTGGCGATACTTCACGACGTAAATCCATATCTTTTTCAGTGCGGATCACTTTACCTTTTAATGAGTTGGTAAAGACATCAGTCACTAAAATATCTACAAACTGGCCAATCATGTCTGGTGAGCCTTCAAAGTTCACCACACGGTTGTTTTCCGTACGTCCGGTCAGCTCCATAATGTCTTTTTTCGACGGGCCTTCCACCAGAATACGTTGTTCAGTGCCGAGCATAGCACGGGCAATTTGTAATGACTGCTGGTTAATACGGTCTTGCAGCACATACAGACGTTGTTTTTTCTCATCTTCCGATACATCGTCCGGTAAATCGGCCGCAGGAGTACCAGGACGGGCGCTGTAGACAAAGCTGAAGCTCATATCAAAGTTCATCGCTTTGATCAGATCCATAGTGGCTTCGAAGTCTTCTGCGGTTTCACCAGGGAAGCCGATAATAAAGTCAGACGACATACATAAATTCGGTCGTACTTTTTTCAGCGCACGAATTTTCGACTTGTATTCTATCGCTGTATGGTTACGTTTCATCAGCGCCAGAATACGGTCTGAACCAGATTGCACAGGTAAATGCAGGTGATCCACCAGCTCAGGCACATCACGATACACTTCGATAATATCATCTGTAAATTCAACAGGGTGCGATGTGGTGTAACGAATACGGTCGATACCATCAATGGCCGCTACTAAACGCAATAACTCAGAGAAATGGCAGATTTCGCCATCAAAAGTTTCACCACGGTAGGCGTTCACGTTCTGCCCCAGCAGGTTCACTTCTCGTACACCTTGTTCAGCCAGCTGGGCAATTTCCAGTAAGACGTCATCCAGTGGACGGCTGACTTCTTCACCCCGGGTGTATGGCACTACGCAGAAGGTACAGTACTTAGAACAGCCTTCCATAATAGATACGAAAGCCGTTGGGCCATCTGCTTTTGGCTCTGGCATACGGTCAAACTTCTCGATTTCCGGGAAGGACACGTCAACCACTGGAGATCGGTTGCCATGCACTGAGTTAATCATTTCAGGCAAACGGTGCAGAGTTTGAGGTCCAAATACGATATCGACATAAGGCGCACGCTCACGGATGGCTTTGCCTTCCTGAGACGCCACACAACCACCAACCGCAATAATCAAATCCGGGTTTTTCTTTTTCAGCGGACGCCAGCGACCTAACTGATGGAATACTTTCTCCTGAGCCTTCTCACGAATAGAGCAGGTGTTCAGCAGGATCACGTCCGCTTCAGCAGCATCTTCAGTCAGAGTGTAGCCATGAGTTGCATCCAGCAGGTCTGCCATTTTGGATGAATCGTATTCGTTCATCTGGCAGCCCCAGGTCTTAATGTGCAGCTTTTTGCCCATTTGTGTTGTAGCCCGTAAAAAAGTTAACGCCAAGAAAAAGGACGCGCATTTTATCCTAGTAGGGCTTGAAGTGCCAGCAGTGGATCGGCTGGGAGAGGATTTGTGACCTTTTAAATCGAACTTAAAAAATCGGCAAGGTAACTTTTACAGCATAGTCTGAGGCGAAGTTGCTTGCAGTGACTCATTTTCGCTGCGTTTTATCAGTTTCCCCGCTAAATTGCAGTGACTTTTATAAGCCGCTAGCCTGATAATATTTATAGATAAACAACAGCACAGAGACAGTAAAGATAAAGCTCAGAGGATAATGATGGAAAGTTTTGGTGTAATTCAGTTTTGGACCTTTTTGGCCGGTGTGGTAGTGATTATATTGATGCCAGGACCAAATAGTCTGTTTGTGCTGAAAACCAGCATAGTGCAGGGACCAAAGCACGCATGGTGTGCACTTGCCGCTGTGCTATTGGGTGATGCAACTTTGATTTTGTTGTCTTACCTTGGTCTGGCGTCTGTGCTATTAGCCTCACCAGAGTTGTTCCGCTGGATACGTTACTTAGGCGCGGCCTATTTACTATTTATTGGCGTGCAAATTTTACTGAGTTTACGTCAATCTAAAGCAAGCGAAGGTGCCGAGGGCCCAGCGGTAGTCGCCGCAGCCAGCTGCGCTTCAGTATTCCGTAAGTCCTTGTTATTAAGCCTGACTAACCCAAAAGCCATTTTGTTTTTCCTGTCATTTTTTATCCAGTTTATCGACTCCAGCTTCACCCCAAACTGGGTGCCTTATCTGGTGCTTGCCTTGGTACTGGAAGTTATCAGCTTGATCTACCTGACGACTTTAGTCTACGCAGGCGCAGCCATAGCCAGTTTCTTCAAAGGCCAACCCAAAGCAGGGCAAGCAGGGAATTTAGTGTTAGGCCTGTTATTTACCGGCTTTGCAGTGAGATTGGCTTTGGCGTAAAGCTTTGAACAATGCCTACTGTAGTTAAAAGACCTCTACAGCAATTTGACTTGATGCCGAATGGGCCCCCATTAGATGTATGGACTCCCCTCCCCGAGAGGAATTATGGTGAAGTTGTCACACTAACCAAAAGAGAGTCCATACATGCAAAACTATACCGTGCTCGCTATCGACCTTGCAAAACAAGTCTTCCAGGTTGTAAAAACAACAGGTTATGGTTCATTGGCTTACAACAAAACTGTGAGTCGCGAGAAATTAAAAGAGTTACTGCATAAAGAATCTAAAGCTTTGGTGGTGATGGAGGCTTGTGGCGGAAGTCATTACTGGTGTCGGTACGCTCAATCCCTTGGTCATGAAGTAAAAGCGTTACCTGCACGTCGGGTCAAAGCATTTCGTCAAGGTCATAAGACGGATGCTAATGACGCGCTGGCTATCGCCACTGCGGCCAGGCAGCCCCATTTAAAACCTGCAAGAATTTTGACGACAGAAGAGCAAGGTTTGCAAAGTATTGAAAAAATGCGCCAGTTGCTGGTCGCTCACAAAACAGCGATGAGTAATCAGCTTCGTGGTTTATTACACGAGTTTGGTCTGGTGATAGCTAAAAGTGATGTGGCACTCAAACGAGCCATTCCCAATCTGCTCGAAGATGGAGAAAACGGTGTACCTGACTGTTTTCGTCAAAGCCTGGCTCAAATGTGGTCATTATTTCTGACTATTGAGACAGAGCTCGCGCAACTCACATCCCACCAAACGCAGCTGACCATGCAGGATGCACAAAGTCGCTCATTGATTGAGCTTGAAGGTGTGGGACCGATAGGAGCCTTGGGTTTAAAACTGGCAATAGGAAATGGGGCTAGTTTCAAAAATGGCCGGGATGCCGCCGCCTGTTTGGGTTTAACCCCCGTTCAGCACAGCAGTGGCGGTAAGCAAAAAATAGGCTCTATCAGTCAAGCCGGTGGTCATAAGCGATTACGATCACTGCTTATTATGGGGGCAATCTCTGTTCTGAGCTATCTGGAAAAGCGGGAGCCAAAAAACGCAAAAGAGAACTGGTTAAAAGCGCTAATGCAACGCAGAGGAAAGCGAATTGCGGCAGTGGCGCTTGCCAATAAAACAATCCGCACTGCTTGGGCGATGCTCAGCCGTGGCGAAGATTACAAACCGTCGTTACAAACGGTGTAACAAGTTCTATCTACAGATGCTTAAACACAGGTAAGACCGACCATCAAGAGCCTGACGCGCCCAAGGGTTGAAAAAACCGACCATTAGGAAAGGCATGATGGTGCGAATACATTAAAGGGCAGAGGTAGCTCCTCAATAAAGCCCGTATATAAGAACGCATCTATACCAGTGAAAAGAATCTGTTGATAGTTCAGGGGAGTCCATATAAGGGCGCGAGCCGGACAAAATTGGGTGGCCAAGGTTTTAAGACGGGGAGTGTTTGAGCGAGGAGCGGTAGCGACGAACGAGTTGCCGAGTCGCCTTGGACGCACAATTTTGGGCCGGGCTTTCGCTGCGACCTGGGGTCGCCTTTTATGAATTACATCCATGTAATTCACCCTGCGGGTCAGCCTTCGGCTGTTAGAAAGTGCGTCCTGCACTTTCTAACTTTGGATACTTTCTTTTGGCGAAGCAAAAGCAAAGTATCTCGCCAACGGCGAAATCGTTTGCAAATCATTATTTTATAGCTGTGTTTACAGTAAATGCACACTAGCATGCTTGCCTTGACGGTCAGAATATTTCCGCTTTCAGAATATTTCCGCTTATAGTGAATCTTAAATTTAAAGGAGTGAATTGTTTATGAGATTTTCGATCTTCGTAATGTTGGTGACTCTATCATCCTGTGTTTCGGTAAAGGTTCCTGAGTTCAAGGAAACAAGATTTCCGACAAAAGTATCTTTAAGTGAATTTAATAATGTGTCAGGACAATTTATCGAAAAAGGCACATTTGGTTTTTTGATGACTTACCCTAAAGGTGAATATGCTGAGTCATTGGTTTATCGAGCCGATGGTTACGGTAGTAACTACAATCAGCATGTGGGAGTTACCAAAAATGTATTGGGTTTTAATATTGAATCTACAAAGATAAATGAGTTTCTGAGTGCCACAAGTAAATACTTGGAGTGGGAAAGTAGAGCTAAGACTGATGGAGATGCTTTTAGTAAAGACATAGCCAAAATACGCTATGGTACTGAAATTTCAGATTTTGACTCCTACTATAAACTTTCTTTTCACTCAGGGAATGAACAGTCTCATTATCTGTTAGTTTCTTCTTGTTCCTCGAGTGCATTAGTTGGGGAAATTTGCGCTGGTAATACAGCACTCAATCGTGCCAACGTATTGCGATTGATTGAAGATATAAAAAGCTATCAATCTGGCCAAATATCTCAAAAAGACATTGCATCGAAATATCAATAAGATCTTGTAAACGCAAATCTTTTGGCAGTAAAAGCTAAAAACAAAAATCCCTCAGCCGAAGGACAAAAAAGCTGAGGGAAAGGTTGGTCACTTTTGACTTACCAGGGAGTTGTTACAAAACTTTTAAGCTCGTCCTCTTGTTGCCGTTGCCGGCGAAATTTTCGAGGCGACTAAGGCTGGATAACTGACGGCTAGCTGGCCAACTATCAGCAAGGCCACTACACCTATTACCAGCAAGACCGGGCTTAACGGGCTCATCTCAAAAGTCGCCACCAGCCAGATATTTAAACCTACGGCTCCTGCTGCACCTAGTATTACGCCAGCAACGCTTATCAGCAGGTTTTCCAGCATAAAGTAGCGCATCACTTGCCACTGGCTAGCACCTAAAGCGCGGCGGGTGCCGATTTGGCGGGTGCGTCTGTTAATGCTGAACATAGCCAGGCCAACAATGCCAAAGCCTGTGATAAGCGTCAGCACAATAATGACGGTCAGCAGAATAGTGTTAGTCGCCTGATGCTCCTGATAACTTTCGTCACGGGTTTGTTCCATGCTGGTAACATTGCGGATAATGCGGCCTCTGTCACTTTCAGCCAGCATTTTTTCAATTAGTGGCATTAACTCGTCACGACGACCAGGCTCGGTGCGGATAAAAAAGCGGCTGCCTTTGCTGTCCAGTTGTTGCGGTACCAGCATGCTACGTTCTACGCCATTCCAGCCGTTCCATGGTGCTTGCAGAGTTTTCATTATCCCTATGATTTGCACCGGTTGATGATTGTCGATGTAGAGGGTTTTACCTAAGGCTTTTTTCCAGTCACCTTCAAACATAGTTTCAGCCAAAGCCTGACTAATAATGGTTTTAGGTGGCCATTTCGTGCTGCCTTCTTCACGCCAGCCGATATCTGAGTTCTGGAAATTCTCGCCAGCAATCAGTTCTACGCCCAGCGCATTGATACCGTGTTCGTCCACCATATAAACCGCGGTGCCTGTGCCTTCAATATCGTCGCCCGGTTTGGTTTGCAGGCTCATAGACCAGCCGCCGCCGCTTAAAGGGATAGCATTGATTTGAGTGGCATCCACCACACCTGGTGTCTGGCGGATTCGTTGTAAATCCTGCTGCAGCGCTGTTTTCAGATTGTAGTTTTGCGCAAAGACAGTATTGCTCAGATAAAAGGTATTGGTTTCATCCAAACCGCTGGCTCTGGCCATTTGCTGACTACGTTCCTGCATCATAAAAATGGCGTTTACCATAATGGTCAGGGTCAGGGCGATTTGCAGGGCTATCAGCAAAGCACCAATTTTATTGCGCATTAAAGCGCGGAACATCGGGCCCAGTTCCAATCGGGCTAGTAGTTCTAACATGGCAAACTCCTTATTGGCTTTTCAGCTGAACGGACGGCTGCACCTGACAGGCACGCCATGTGGGATATAAACCGGCTAATAAAGCACTGAGCACCGCCAGTCCTATCGCCATAGCGACCAAGGTGAAATCCAGCTGAGCTAAATCGCGGATCCAGTCGCCATACATCACTTTGATGGCTTCAAGCCCAAGTAAGGCTAGGATCAGACCCAATAAGCCACCTGCTAACCCTATACAGCCTGATTCGATTAAATGCTGGATAAACAAATCGTTACGGCTGGCGCCTAAAGCCTGACGTACGCCAATTTCTGAAGCTTTACCTAAAAACTTCGCCAGCAATAAACCTACGGTATTCAGTAAACACACCAGCAGAAACATCAGCGACATCGCCATCATCATGCTGGCGTCGTCTGATACCACTTCGGCATATTCCAGCCACTGCATCACATCACGTAATTTGTTGTTGTCAGTACGGGCAAAACGGCCATATTGGTGCTGCTCTTTGGCGTACGCATTCATAAAGCTGAAGTAGGCTTCTTTATCCTGAGCTGTGGGTAATTCCACCCAGAGTTGCACCCAGATACATTCAGAGTCTAAGAAAGCCTGAAAGCCTGATTCTGTTGGTTTCCAGCAGTTGGTATTACCGGAACGGCTGAATTTCTGTTCGGTAATTAAACTAAAAGGCACAAAGACCTCTTCCACGTCGTTAAAAGAGCCGGTGCTGATATCGTAAAACCGCGGTTTTGGGTTCCAGCGGTCCATAACACCAGTAATTTTGTAATCTTCACCCGCCATACGTACTGTCTGGCCTGTTGAATCTTTGCCACCAAACAGGCGTTCATTCAGTTCGGCATTAATGACAATCACCCGTTCTTTTTTCAGATCAGCCTGATGGTCCCAGCCGCTGCCATATAAAAAAGGCACATCAAACATAGGGAAAAAATCGGCACTGTTGGCACGGCCCTGCACCATAAAAGGCAAAACTTCTTTGTCGGCAGGTTCAATCACAGCAGCCATACCGCTTTGAATACTCTGACGTTTGGCTTTTTGGGCTTGCCATAAGTAAGTGGCGTCGCGGTAAGTTAATTGCTCTG
Organism: Rheinheimera sp. MM224; assembly: GCF_947090785.1. Taxonomy (NCBI): domain Bacteria; kingdom Pseudomonadati; phylum Pseudomonadota; class Gammaproteobacteria; order Chromatiales; family Chromatiaceae; genus Rheinheimera; species Rheinheimera sp. MM224. The sequence continues at coordinate 3,297,570 of NZ_OX352320.1, read as the reverse complement.
GCGCATCACCGTCGTCGTTGTAAGGGTTATTTGGCTCCCAGCTATCCATCTGCACAAAAAACAGCTGCTCACTTTTCTGTGGGATAGGGTTGGCCGACATCAGGTAGTTCACTGTAATGGTAGTCATAGACGCACCAATACCTAAACCTATGGCGCAGACCATCAACAGCGTCATGCCCCAGGTACGTTTGCAGCTTAAATACGCCAGCTTCAGATAATAAGAAAACATAGCAGCTCCTTAAGCTTCGCCAACCACATGCAGGTTAGAGTTTTTGCTGGTCAGCTCGCTGACGTGGCCATCTTTGATATAAATTTGGCGTTTGGCACGGGCTGCAAGGCTTGGATCGTGCGTAACCATTAAAATGGTGGTGCCGGCTTTATTGATATCTTCGAGCAGACTCATCACACTTTGTGCCATCTGGCTGTCAAGGTTACCTGTGGGTTCATCCGCTAGTAAAAAGCGTGGTGAAGTCGCCAAAGCTCTGGCTATTGCCACACGTTGCTGCTGACCACCGGACAATTGACTTGGCAGGTGTTTCATACGGGAGGCTAAACCCACCTGATCCAGGTGGTGTTCAATACGTTTTCTGCGCTCAGCTGTGTTCAGACCACGGTAACGCAAAGGTACATCTACGTTGTCGAACAGGTTTAAATCAGGAATAAGGTTAAAGCTCTGGAAAATAAAACCTATTTTCTGATTACGCATGCGTGAACGGCCGCTGTCGTTCAATTTGGCTATGTCTTCTCCGTCCAGCAGGTATTCGCCGCTGGTGCTGGTTTCCAGCAAACCGGCAATATTTAAAAAGGTAGTTTTGCCTGAGCCTGAAGGGCCAGTCACACTGACAAAGTCGCCTTCGTTAACATGCAGCTGAATATCACGCAGTGCATGAGTGGCCACATCGTCCGTGATAAAAGATTTACTGATTTTATTCATAGTTAACATAAAACTTTCCCGCCCTGGTTATAAATTCGGTTGATTGTGTTGGTTTATTTATTGGTTAAGTTGTACTGTGCTGGCGCCGTCGAATATATCGGTGCCAGAGGTAATGATTTGATCGCCTGGTTGCAGCCCTGCCAGAATTTCGACTGAGTTCAGACTGCGGGCTCCCAGTTCAATCGGGGTTTTGATGGCCATGCCATTACTGACTTTGTAGGCAAATTTGCCATTACTGCTGTCAAGAAACTGACCACGGGCTACCTGCATCACGCCTTCACGGTGTTCCAGCAAAATACGGCTGCTTAAGCGTTGGTTTTGACGCAGGGCAGGAGGCGCTTCTTTGGTAAAACGTACCCGGCCTTTCACCTGGTTTTCGAACACTTCAGGGGAAATAGTCACCAGTTTGCCCATATACAGCTTCTGCTCAGCTGTGACTTCGACCGGAAGGCCAATGGTTAAGTCGTTGGCATAACTTTCAGGCACAGCGATTTCCACTTCAAACTGACTTAAATCCACCACAGATAAAATCAGCTGGTTTTTAGTGATATAGGTTTTGTTTTCTACCGCCAGATTACCCAGTAAGCCATTCACCGGAGAACGCACCTGCAGGCCATTGACCTGACGCTGGAAGTCTTCCACCAGCAAACGTTGACGGTCCAACTGCTGGGCTAAACTTTGCACTTCAAAATCGAGGTTTTCTTTATTCAGGCGGGCATCTTCAACGGCGTGCTGATGCTGTACTTTGGCGGTTTCTAAATCGTCCTGCGCTTTTTCCAGTTCTAATTTACTGATCACGCCTTTTTCAAAACCCTGGTCGGCACGGCGTTTTTCTCTGTCCGCTGTGGTGAGCGTCATCTGAGCTATATCCACGGCTTTTTTGTCAGTCAGTTGCTGCTTTTTCGCTAAGATTTTTTGACGGTTATGGCTGGTTTCTAAGCTGTAAAAGGTGGCTTGCTCTTGCTGTAATCTGTTGTTTAACTCAGGGCTGTCGATAATGGCCAGCACATCGCCTTGTTTGACTTCAGTACCGGCATCAAGCAGCAAGCTGATGGTGCCTTCCGCTGTTGCATAGAGCTTAGGACTGACTGCAGCGACCACTTGGCCCTGAGCCGAAATATCACGGGTAAAATCTGCTGTTTTGACGATATCCAAACGCACACGTGACAAAGATACCGACATGTCCGATTGTGACCAGCTGCGCGCTGCCGGAATAATTTGCCATAACAGCAACACCAGAAGCAGGCTGACGGAGCCTGCTACCCAGATTTTTTTATTGGTTTTTTTTGGTGCTAGTCGCTCGTCCTGGCTGCTGGTATCCGCTATTTTCATGGTTTTTCCTGCACTTTGCGTCTTTGGAAAGGCATCAAAAAATGCCGCTATTACCAATGAGTCGTAGCAGGATGAAAAAAGGTTTGAACGGAATTAAAATAAATTTGTAGCGGCGACCTTTATGGTCGCCCGACTCGCAGTTTTCTAGAAAAAACTAAAGTTGATTTCAGCTGTTTTAAGGCTTGGCAGCTGGTTTACGTGCAATAATTTCGATTTCGACTAAACCCCGATCGGCAAATAATTCTGCGGCGCCCACAGCTGTCCATGCCGGGTAAGGGGCTTTAAAAAACTCGTCTTTTACCGCCATGACCGCCGCTATATGTTCTTCTTTCGTGCCTTTAAACAACGGACTTCTGAACAGGTGGTAGCTATTCATTTTCACCACATGTTCAGGCCCAAGGCCTGCTTGTTTCAACAACGTATTCAGGTTGCCAAAGGCCCGACGTAAATTCTTTTTAAACAATTCAGGTGTGACGCCCTCAACCGGAGCACCGACAATCACACCGGAGAAAAACACTAAATCGCCGGAGCTGCGCGCTGGTGAATAATGCCATTCCTCATAAGCTTTTTTTGTTTTGGCGCTGTCGATATAGACATAACCATCCACAGTAGGGATAGCTTCTTCGCCAGACTGAGCCATTAAAGCAGTACTTAACAGCGCTAGGCTAAGCAGGGTGGTTTTTATAACGGACATAAAACACCTCATAGAGTGAAAACTACGTTCAGTCTGAGGGGGATTTCGAAGAACTTGTTTTTGGTTTGGGATAAATGGCGGCAGATGCGGGACAACAAAGCAGCAAAAATGGTGTCAGGTCTAATGTGATGACCCTGACGAATATAGGACGAACATAGCAGGATGAAAAAAGGTTTGAACGGAATAAAAATAAATTTTTGGGGAAGAACAACAGAACTAACTAAATAAAGAAAAGGCCCGCTAAGGGCCCGATTTCAAAATGAAACACAAGCATCTACGGCTTTTCGCATTTCATTGCAATAGAGCAAGTATCGGTGTCTGTATCACATCCTGTTTGGCTTGTACGGCATGACATGTGCTTATCTGTGACAAAATATTTTTGCAGAAAGCTTTCCAGTTGAACATGAGTGTCCATGCCGTATTGATGATTCAGTGACAGGTTAGCGCTATTTTCATTTTTATGGACATAGCCCTTGAGCTCAAAGCAGCCAGAGTTTTTTATAAAACAAACAGATATGGGGCTGTCAGGAGCCATAGTTTTAACAACCATAAGAAATCGCGGTGTCTGCGCGAGGTTTGTCGATAAAACGGGCTTTAATTGTTGAGCATGGGGGCTGTTATGACTATCTGAACCTTCAGTATCAGTCATTGCTAACGCAAGAGCCGAAAAAAACAGCATTATTCCAAGCAACAAAACCTTAGGTATCATGCAAATATCCATATTTTTTGGTTTTTATTTTAGTCCTGATTGTTCCGTTTTTTGTTCTATTTGTCAAAAAAATGTTTACCATAAACGTTGTCTGGTACTGATATACCCAGCGTAAAAGATAATAGCCACACCAGCAAACCAGCTCATGGTGACAGGTTCAGACCAGAATAAATAACCAAAGAGGCCGGCAAAAATCACAGAGCTGTAGGTCCAGATGCCAATATCAGAAGCGGGAGCTAAAGCATAAGCTTTGGTCATCGCCATCTGGCCTATAGCTGCTAATACGCCCATAAACCCAAAAGCCCACCAGGCAATAACTGGTAATTCCTGCCAGTAAAAAGGCACAGGAACAAAGGAGATAATGGCGGTCAGTAAGGAAAAATAAAAGACGATACGTGCCGCAGGTTCAGTGTCGGACATATACCGAATGGTGGTTTTGGTGACCGCCACTAACACGGCTGACAGCAGTGCTATTAAAAACAGGTAAAAAGCACCACCGCCTGTGGCAATAGGCAAAGCCAGCAATACACCACCAAAGCCCAGCGCTATGCTGAACAAGGTCAGGCGGCTGGCCGTTTCTTTTAGCCAGAATTTAGCTATGAGTGGCACTATAAAAGGCGACATCAACAGCACTACCATGGCTTGCGCTAAAGGCAGTTGGCTGATGACATAAAAGAAACAGTACATCGAAATAATGCCGGTAATGGAGCGGCTTAAATGCAGATACCAGCGCTTTGTATAGAGCAGTTGTTTGCCCTGCACCCAAAGCCAGGGCAGCATGACCAGTAAGGCAAAAAAGTTGCGGAAAAATACCACCTGCGCATGACTGGCACTATCGCTGGTCAGTTTAACCAAAGCGCCTATACCGGCAAAACAAGCTTCAGCCAATAAAAGCAATAATGCGCCTTTCAGCAGATTGGGTTGCATCGGAAATCACATCAATCGAAGAGGCGCGCAGTATATACCCGAAGATATTGATGTTGCAAAGCTGTGCAGGGTGTTGCTTGCAGATAGAGGCGAATACACAGTGTAATTTGCTATAACCATAAAACAGGCACGCTTTGAACAAGTCAACAGGCACATTTATTTGTTGCTGAAGAAGGAAAAACGCTCTAATTTAGGCACTTAGCGTTGGGCGGAAAAAAAATAACAGGCCAGAGAAAAGTAATAATGTGCCAGCACGCTTTTGGCCCTAGCTTGTAGAGGTTGGTTTTGATTAATCAATCTTCATCAATTCGTTAACGCTGGCTTGTGATCTGGTATAACCAGGTAAAGTGTGCCGGCACAATATACAAATGTTAAGTGCTCAGGAGATTACATTATCGAAGATCTGTTTAGGAATTGGGCATCAAGCGAGTTATTTGATGAGCAATCTTTCATATCAAAACTTCATGAGTCTCACATATGGGATGATGAATACAGGAAACTAGATAACGCGATCTACGACCTTGCAATAAAACATGGCGACGATGATTGCATACCTAGAGAGATTGCTTGGCCGATAGCTAGAATCTTTAGCTATCTAATGATGACATTTGAAGCACACCACAACAAAAATGACTTCTTCGCCATTAAAGACTTGGATTCTGACCAGGTATTTGACCGCAGAGAAAGAGTGCAGCTAGTTTTTGAAGGCTTTTTTAAAGGTGAAATGATTCCGAATGATAGCTTCGACTATTTTGACCCTAGCAGATAATGCACTTAACAAGGCAAGGCAGCAACGCACCTTCGGTGCTGGACTCGCTATCGCTCGCCGCTGCTTGCGGCGTTAGACCTATGCTAATTGCTCGACTTCGTCGACTCTTGCACACACTCTTCAAGCGAGCAACTTCGCCCACAAAGGACACAGAGAACATGGAGGACATTGACAACCAATCGGAGCGAGACGAAATTCCATATCAGAGCTGGAACGAACTGGATTTCAGCATAGTTACGATGGGGATGAAGAAACTTCCGTTTTTTGAAGATGACTTGTGGCTTGGCATGCAAGCAATGAATGTTGGCATTGTGGACTCCATCATCACTGAGCATGAGTACGCTTTGCTTCGTGAATACTTCGAAATAGAAAAAACTCCAATGGAGTCCGCTCTTGCCGTGTCAGCTCTCTCTCAAATGTGGGTGTACAACCTGTACGAAGTACTTCGAATGTGGCGAGACAGAAAATTCCAATTCAACAAGCTGTTCGTTAATGGCGGCATAGAGCCAAAGTTAAATGACCTGCCTGATGACGAACTTGGAAACCTCACAATAGATGTAAGACGCAGGCAGCTCGAAACGTATCGAGACTCCGAGGAGTATCGGGAAAGGATCAACAAAACATGGGATGGGCTAGAGCCTATCTACAGAATGGTTGAGTTGTTCCGCATGAACTTAGCGAAACACTGTGCTCCGGGAAAAGATGGCGTCATTCCACGCGCTCCAGGGTATGGAAGAATCAACAACTGGTGTGGTGCCATGGACTACGAGCTTGTTGATTCCGATGGCTATTACCATTACATGAACCGAAGAAACATAGCCGATGCATTACGCTCCTACGTCAAATCGGTCTAACAAATCCGTCGAGAGGGACGTTAGAAGACCTACTGAAGATCAGAGGAACACGATGTACTCAACGAAAGTATTGCTGCTTGCTGCTAGAGTTTCTTTCATTCATATGACTTGGCTTGTCTCAATTATCGGTGTGCCAATGCTCTACTTTGACAAAGATCTTCAATTGAGCGAAAAAGTGGGCTTGTTTGCATTTTTTCTTGTTTTTCTGTGGCTTATATACTTTCTGACGAACGTGTTATTTCATAGGCTTAGTTTAAGAAAGCCGGAAGCTCTCGAAGCCTTCTTGAGCAAAGATGAAGCTGTCAGAGGTAGGGAACTTGGCACACATTTGGAGGGCTGGTAGTGGTAGAAACTTCTAACAAGTTGCTGAATTCCGTTCCGGCCACAAACAACGTGGCCTCCACTGAACTGCCTACGCTGCGCTGCGGCAGCCCATTAGCAAATAGTTAGGTTGGAAAGGATTGCATCAATGTCAAAATGGAATCTTCAGGTTGACCTTTCCCCCAAATTTAAGACCATGCCATTGATGAGACGCAATAATGCTTAAAGCTAGCCATTTATTTAAGGTTGATTTTTTTATATCGACGGTACTGGCTCTGCTTTTTATTGGATGGTTTATAAACAGCAGAAGTGATTCAAATATCGGTAAGGTCGATCTGGCAGGGAGTGTTCTAACCTGCAAAAAAGATGAAAAATGGTCAAATTATCAAGGTTATTTTCGCTTGGATAATGAACAATATTATACCTTGAAGAAATATAATTCTTGCGACGATTTTATAGCTGAAATGGCAGGTAAGCCATTAATTGCAAGGTACTTAAAATCTAATGGTTTGATCATAGAGTTAAAAGAAAACGATAAAGTTTTGCATGACTCAGGATTTTATGCTGCTGGCTTGGGATTAGTGCTGATTTGGTTTTTAACATTTGCGTTAGTGAGAGTTCCGGTACGTTGGCTTTTAAAAAAAACGTGCATAAAAACACCTTAAACATTATTGCCTGCCGCGCTGAACTCATAATGAGTAGCTAGCCATTCAGGTCAATGTTATGCACAACCACTTAATTCAAATGTTCACTATGCAGCCAGTTAATCAGCTCAATAGCTGGCATTGGTTTGGCAAACAAATAACCCTGGATCAGATAACACTGGCGGCTGCTGAAAAATGCCAGTTGTTGTTCGGTTTCTACGCCTTCAGCGACACAACTCATACCTAAGCTGCCTGCCATCGACAGAATTGCTTCGATAATAGTTTCATCGTCTGGATCTATGCCGATGTCTTTGACGAAACTGCGGTCAATTTTGATGGCATCTATAGGTAATTCTTTTAAATATTTTAATGATGAATACCCTGTACCAAAGTCATCCAAAGCCAGCTGAATTCCCAGTTGGTTCAGTGCCAGCATAGTGGTAATGGCTTTTTCGTGATCCCGCATCAGAGCACTTTCAGTCACCTCAAAACGCAGGCAAGAAGGAGGCAACTGATATTTCGCCAACAGCTTTTCAGTATGTTCTGCCAAAGAAAGCTGTTCTAAATGACTGGTGGACAAGTTCACCGACAAATACAAATCTAATCCAGCCTGACGCCATTGCTGTAAATCAACGAGTGCCCGTTCCAGCAAAGATAACGTCATAGGAATAATCAGACGTAAATCTTCTGCCATAGGAATAAATTCAGTCGGTGGAATGAAGCTGCCTTTGTGGATCCAACGCATTAAGACTTCAACACCTATCACCGACTGACTGCGACAATCGACAATAGGCTGGTAGTAGTTAATAAATTCGCCATCTTTAAAGGCCTGGCGCAACTGAGTTTCTTTGGCCAGCTGCATATGGGCTTTTTCGTTCATTTCAGCAATAAAAAACTGGAAGTTATTACGGCCCAAATCTTTGGCGTGATACATGGCCACGTCAGCATGTTTCAATAACGAATTAGCGTCTGTCGCATCGTCCGGATAAACTGCGATACCAATACTGGGTGATACGCTGACGGTATGAATTCCCAACTGCATAGGTTCACCAATAGACTGCAGCATTTTGCGTGCAACATGGCTGATGTTGTCATCGTTTTTATAGCTTTCCAGCAGCACGACAAATTCATCACCGCCCAGGCGCGCTATAGTGTCTGTTTCTCTTAAAGTGGTACGCAAACGTCTGGCAACTTCCTGCAGTAATTGATCGCCAACATCATGGCCTAAGGAGTCGTTTACCTGCTTAAATTTATCCAGATCGATAAAACACAAGGCCAGAGATTTTTTCGCCCGTTTTGCCTGCTCAATGCCATGCTGAATACGGTCCATCAGCAAAGTACGGTTAGGCAAGCCTGTCAGTGAGTCATAACTGGCCAAATAACGTAGTTCTTCTTCTGCCACTTTTTGTGCGGTGATATCGGTAAACACCAAGACAAAAAACTCTACTTTATCTATATCGCCAATAGCGCTGATATTAATAAGGGTAGGGCGCTCTTTGCCATCCGGCGTATGCACCAGCTCTTCACCTTGCCAGTGCTGGTTGACGGTTAAACCACGCAGCAAGCTGGTATAAAAACGACGGCGTTGTAAACTGATACCTAAATGATGGGTTTTAGGGCTGACCAGATACTGATCCACAGATCCAAATACATCAGCAAAAGACTGGTTGGCAGCTATGACACGCTGACTGGCATCTAAAATGACCACCCAATCACGGGTTTGCTGAAAAGCTTCACCAAATAACCTGGCTTTTTCCTGGTTCGCTCGGGTTTCGGTAATGTTACTGAAGGTACCTATCACCCGCTCAGGCTGACCTTTGTCATCCACTTCAGCCACTTTACCTATGTCACGGAACCACAGCCATTTGCCGTTTTTATGCTGCATACGATAGGTGTGGTCGAAGGTTTTATCCGGTGTTTGCATTAGCTTCAGCCAGGCTTGCTGGTAAGCCTCTTTATCCTCAGGATGCAATAATGACAGGTGCTGAGTCATCGCCAGCGGATTCAGGGCTTCCTGATAGCCAAGCATGCTGTAGATCCTGGACGCGAACATAATATTTTTATGCGCATGCCATTCCCAGGCTCCGCTATCGATAGAGTCCAGAGCTTGTTTTAAGCGTTGTTCACTGGCGGTCACTTTTGAGTGAGCTACTTTGAGCATACGTTGCTGTTTTTGACGGGTGCGCAGGTAAAACAACATCACAATCAAAGAAATAGAAGCGTAAGCTATAAAAGCCCAATGACTAAGCCATGGCGCAGGCTGCACTTGAAGTCGCAAGGTTGCGACTTCACTTTCAAGGCCTGTGACAGGGGATACAGCCACTACATTAAACTGGTAATTGCCCGGAGTCAGTTGTGGAAACATCACTGAGCTTGAGCTTTGCTCCGGGAAAACCAAACGCTGCGGACCATCCAGCCAGTAGCGATAACGCATTTTGCCACTGTCACGGAAATTCAGGCTGGAATAACTAATGGTTAAACCCTGACTATCGTAAGGCAAAGTAAAAGACTGACCTGATAAATCTGTCATCGGGCTTTCTATAGGCGATGACAATAAATCCAGCTGAGTAATAACAATACGTGGTTTGCGTCTGGGTTCAGTCAAGGCCACCGGAGACAACAGATTCAGACCCCGTATTGAGCCAAAAGCCATTTCGCCATTACTTAAGGTGTCACTGCTTTGACTGATAAATTCGTTACTGGTTAGGCCGTCTTTTTTACTGAACTGTTCAATATGCAAAGTGTCGACATTCAGCGAAGACACACCATGCAAGCTGGAAAACCAGATCTGCCCCACTTGGTCACGATTGACCGCGTAAACCACATTGGTATTGAGTTTGTTTTTACTATGAAAGTGGTGTTTCAGCTGCATGGTATTGGCATCAAAGGCCAGTAAACCAATATCTGAAGCGCTGAACCACAAGGTATTATTTTTATCCAGCGCCATTTTGTCGGCAAAACGCATACTAAAAGCCGGGTTCGCTTCGGCTTGATACAAGGGTTTTAGTTCTTGGGTTTTTTCATTGTATAGCCAGATTTTTTCATAGGCAGATAACACCAGCCACTCTGGCTGACCTGGCCATTTGCCTAAAATAATCCGCACTGTACTGGCAGCTATTTTTTTGCTTAAGTCGGTTAGTTCGTCCAGTTCACCTGTCTCTGCGTTATACAGATAAAAACTTTTCTCTGTCAGCAGGTAAAAGGGCTGTTGTTGGTTTAGCCAGCTGCCCGGTCGCGCTGTTTCCAATATCGTTTTTTTAGTGGCATCGGTCAGCTTAGGTTGTTGCAGTTCTTTGTGTTGGACTGAAAAATAGTTTAAACCGCTGGACGACAAAAACCATAAGCCACTTGTTTTATCCATCGACAGATTCATGATGGTGCTGGTATGCCAGACCGCTTTTGGATCCGGGTTAACCAGAAAATGCTGAACTTGCTGAGTTTCAAGATTTAATAAATTCAAGCCATTGCGGCTGCCAAGCCAAAGCTCTTCCCTGCTTTTTTCAGCAATAGACGTAATTTTGTCATTGCTTAGTGCATCGGTGCCTGTCTGACTGAAACTGCGGATAGCTTTGCTGCGAGGATGCCAATAATAAGCGCCATCAAAACGACTGCCCAGCCAATAACCGCCCTGGCCATCCTGTTGCAAAGCCACCACATTATCGTCGGATAAATTGAAGTTACTTTCGCTGAAATTCAGTACCAATTCTGTGCTATTGAGCTCAGGCGTGTAACGCAATAAACCACGTTCTGTGCCTACTAAGAAGTGATCCGACTGAACCTGAATTTGCCAGACATTGGGGCCTGCAATCAGCTCTGTACTGATCGGGTTTTGTCCTGTTTGCAGGAATTGCGCGATTTCATCCAGTTGCAATTGATACAGACCTTCGACTGTACCAATCAGCAGCTGATTTTTGTTGAGTTCCAACGTCTTGACATGACGTTGATAGTCTAGTGTTTGCCCTTGTGGTAAATGCGGCACCAGACTGAGTTTTTTCGCAGCTTTGTCATAGAGTACTAAACCGTGACTGGTGCCCAGTAAAATCCATTCTTTGGTATTGAGCACAGTGCGGATCAGGGCATGGGCTAAATCCAGATCGGCCAGCTTTGCCAACAGAGTCAGTTGGCTGTTGTCTATCTGATAGCTATACAACTCAGTTCTGCTGCTGAGTAACAAATCGTCATTGTCTGCCTGAGTTAAATTGATAAAGCGGTTTTCCAGTGTCATTGCACCTGGTAAGGAGCCATGTAAAAACAGCTGTGCTTTGACTGGATCAAAGGCATACAAACCCGAGCGTGGTGCTAAAGCCCATAAACGTTGTTTTTGGTCGATCAATAATTTGGTGAATGCCAGACTTTGTAACTGCGCAGAACCAGCGCCTATGATCAGGTTTTTATAGCCATCAAAGCGGTTTAAACCTGCATCGGTAGCAACCCATAAAAAACCCTGACGGTCGAGTAATAGGTCGTTGACTGAACCCTGAGATAAGTTTTGATCCGGTGTTAATGGTTGCAATAGCGGCGCAGCCAGAGTGGATTGGCAAAAACAAACAAGCAGCAACAAGATGCATACATAGCGCAATAGGGCTAAAACAGGCAAAACGATTCCTCAGTAGGTCGGTTGTTATTTTTATAGTTGTCTGCTGTAAGAAGCCCTAGAAAATACAGCGAATAGCGCTTAAAAGTCCAGTATAGTTCCAAAGAATTATTACAAAAATTATCAGGCTGTTAATAAATAAACCAAAGGCATTGTAACAGGCTGAAAATAAATACCAGAAGAGCTGAATACAGTTGAAATTGCCGGTTTAGTTTGAGGGCTCCCAATACGTCACCAACTTGTGGTAACTGTGCAGGCCCGAGCCGCTGACGCTGGTTTTTCTGTTGCTGGTACATCACTGGGCCTGCCAGATTAATCCGCAAGGCAGAAGCTAGAGCACCCAGAATAAGCAGATGGGGTAAACAGAGTTTTAGCTGTGAAGCCTGACGCCATTGGCGGAACGCTCCTGCTATATCTGTCAGGAATGCCAACAGCAGGGCAGTGAGCAGGCTGGCGGGAAAGCTGGCCCATTGAGCTAACAAAGAAGCAGGGCGACCAAAATAACGGAAGTTGCTTTGTTTATCGTTCCATTGCTGATTACACAACAACAGCAAGCGATAAGCCACAGCGGCTAAACCACCGCCTATTAAAAACCAGAAACTAACCCCTACCCATTGTTTGGCGGTACGAAGCCATAACATCTCAATGTTTGCTTTGCATAAGCCCGTGCTGCTTAAACTCTGGGTTTGACGTAACACCAGGGGTTGTAACAGATCTTTGGCTCTGCTGTTTTGTTGCTGGCTAATAGCCAAAGCTATTTTGTGGCTTTGCTGGCGGTAGTGGACAAAGTCCAGACAAAAATACAGTAGCAAAGCATCCAGCACTAAAGGCCAGTCGGATAACCAGTACAAAGGCGCAAGTAAAGCCAGAGTTGGCAACATCACCAAAACCAAAGCCAAACTGCCGGAAATCAGCTGCTGGCTGGTCGCTCGGTTTGGATCCGGATGAACTTTTGCAGCTAACTGTTTGGCGAAAATACGAAAGAAGGTTAAAGGCTGGTAATCCTGCGGCAATAACACCATGCTGCCAAGCAACCAAATGCTTAGCAGAACCAGTGGATAAGCTGAAAGATCGGCCAGCCAATATGGCATTTAGTTAAGCTGAACTGTTTTGAGGTTTTTCAAAAGTTCCAGCACCATGGCAGAACTGTTTTTAGAGGCGATTTCTAAATAAGCTTCAAAAGAGCTAGGAGACTCTTTGCCTGCGATATCGCTTAAGCTGCGGATCACCACAAAAGGTGTGTTCAGTTGATAACAAGCCTGAGCTATGGCTGCACCTTCCATTTCCACAGCAAGCATGGTCGGGAATTGTGCACGGGTTTGAGCAATACGCTCAGGCTGGCACATAAACACATCGCCCGTAGTGATTAACCCCTTTTTAGTTTTGCAAAAACCTAAGGTATTGATGCTTTGCTCTGCTGCGCTGATCAAAGCCGGGTGGGCCGTAAAACCTGCAGGCATGCGTGGCACCTGACCCATTTCATAACCAAAAGCTGTGACATCCACATCGTGATGACGTACTTCAGAAGAAATCACCACATCGCCTACATTCAGCTCCGGGTCAAAACCACCGGCTGAACCAGTGTTAATGACACAGTCTGGTTTGAACTGACTGATTAATAAGGTAGTAGCGACAGCTGAAGCCACTTTGCCTATACCAGATTGCACTAATACCACGTCAGTGTCGGCCAGACAGCCCTGATAAAACTCATAATCCGCCAGTTTGACCGTGGTCATATCGCTCAGTTGAGCTTTTAAAATTGCAATTTCCGGCTCCATAGCGCCGATAATACCCACAAGTTGCATCTGCCGATCCTCTCTAAAAGAAAGGGCAGATGATAACATCTGCCCTTTCTAAATTACACCCGAACAATAGATGGGCGGGGATAAACCCAACTTAGCATCGGATTGGAATTCAAGACGGGCGGGGACAAGCCACCGCCCCTGCATTAGATTGATTTATGAATAGCTATGGTTTTGGCTTGCTGGTTATTGGTCAGGGTTCCGGCCTGATAATCACGGATAGCTTGCTCAATTTCCTCTGGCTTGTTCATCACAAAAGGACCGTATTGCACTACAGGCTCTTTGATAGGCTTAGCGGCCAGCAAGATAAAACGTGCTTTGTTTTTTGCTGAGACAGTCACGCTGTCACCATCGGTCAGCACAGCGCCGTGATGATTTGCAACTCTTAATCCTTCAACAAAAACTTCGCCTTCAAAAGGATACACATAAGCGTTATGACCAGCTGTGACCGGCAAGGTCAGGCTTTGTCCTGCTTCTAACTGCACATCCAGATACAGAGGTTCAGTCGACAGGCCAAAAATAGGACCACGCACAGTCTTACCATTGACTACAGTTTCGCCTGCAATCACTTTGACAAAACTCTGCTGAGATAAATTCAGCAGCGGAATATCAGCAGCCGGAATATCAACATAAGCGGCTTCTTTCATTTTTTCCGCGGCAGGCAAATTAATCCACAGCTGAAAACCACGCATCAGGCCAGATTCCTGTTGCGGCATTTCTGAGTGAATAATGCCACGGCCTGCTGTCATCCACTGCACACCACCACTGGTTAAATGGCCCTGATTGCCGAGGTGATCTTCGTGCAACATATGGCCATCCAGCATATAAGTTACGGTTTCAAAACCGCGGTGTGGATGGGCAGGAAAGCCGGCAATATAGTCATCGGCTTTGTCTGAACCAAAAGCGTCCAGCATTAAAAATGGATCCAGTCGCACGCCCTGGCTTTGACCCAGGCTACGTTTAATTTTTACGCCAGCGCCGTCAGAGGCCAGCATGGCAGGGATCAATTGTTTTAAAGTACGGGCTGTCATCATAAACTCCACTTCATTAGGGGATGGCTGGTTGATGGGTTCATTAAAACAGCTCTTTTATCGAAACAATAGCGGATTGTTTTGTTATCACTGTTCGAAAAAATTGAATAATCAGTGAGCCTCCAGTTGAAACAAGCCCAAGGCTAAAGCCGTATTTTGTTCATGTTTGAGTAGCCAGTCTTTACGCTCTAATCCGCCGGCATAACCTGTTAAAGTGCCATTGGCACCTATGACTCTGTGGCAGGGCACAATAATAGTCAGAGGGTTACGGCCATTGGCAGCGCCTACGGCCCTTACTGCTTTTGGGTTATTCAGCGCATGGGCAATATTGCTGTAGCTGCGAAGCTGTGCAAAAGGTATTTTGCTTAACTGTTGCCAGACTGCTTGTTGAAAATCAGTGCCATGAGCTGCCAGAGGCAAATCAAACTGTTGCAAGGTTCCGGTAAAATAGGAATCAAATTGGGCTTTGCAGTCCAGTAGCAAGCTATCGTTGCTGTGATCTGGTGCCTCGCTATTGTCCCTGAACAAGACTGACTCTATACCTTTGAAATTCGTTGTAACGACCAATGGCCCTAAAGGTGTGGCAAATTGCAGTTGTCTCATTCGGTTGTCTCCTTCAAAGCAGGACGGGATAAGCTAAACCACAGCTGAAAGGTGGCATAACTGCGCCAGGGCGCCAGCTGCTCCGGTGTGATATCGCCATGGCGTTTTAAGGCTTTTTGCACTCCTAAATCACCACCTAACCAAATATCCGGATCAGCAAGACCCCGCATTTTGCTGTAAGCCACAGTCCATGGCCCTATGCCCTTGAGTTTTAACCAGTCATCGGGCGTGCTTTGTGGTTCAGCTATCACAGTAGCGGCCAGTTGCTTTAAGGTATCGCGTCTGGCTTGTGGCACTTTCAGCATCAGTAATTCGTTTTGAGTGATGGCTTCCGGGGTTGGAAACAGCGTTTTCTCCGGGTCATCTGGGAGTGGTTCTGCTAATTCAGAGAGTAAACGGTTCAACTGAGTGCGGGCGCCTTGCACACTGACTTGTTGTCCTAAAATAGCCCGAGCTGCTGCTTCAAAAGGACTCCATAACCCAGGCAACCGTAAACCAGATTCCAAAGAGTCGCCAAACACAGCTGCAAGTTGCTGTTCTATCTGCGGCATATTGGCATCTAAATCAGCCAGTTGACGAATACGTTGCAACACGGAGGTTAACTCTTGCTGGCTGGGCCAATGCAGCTTCAACTGCATTACACCTTCTTTTGCCGGGCTTAATTCAAACCAACCATGCACAACTCCGTCCTGAGTTGGCCAGCTAAAAGTTCTGCCATAGGCGTTACCTTTCACCCATTCCATGCCTTCCAGAGTACGCTGACGCCAGAATTCCAGCTGAGCTTGCCAGTTCAGTGGCGGACGGTAACTAAGTTGTAATTCAATCACTGATGAGTGTCCTGTCATTTTTTTACGGCGAATTTGGCTGGGGTTAAGCAGCAATTGTTGCTTAAAGGCATCATTAAAGCGCCGGATGCTATGAAAACCACATAAGGCAGCAATCTGATGTACTGGCAGCAGGCTTTGATGCAGCAGCTGTTTGGCCAAAAGCACCTGCTGATACAAAGCATATTGTTTTGGCGCGACGCCTAAATGCTGCTGAAAGAGTTTACGTAAATAACGCTCACTAATGCCAAGACGGGATGCTAAAGCAGCCTGATCGCCATGCACTAAGGCACCTTCAGCAATGAGTTTTAATGCGCGTCGTACACTGGTTTCCACGCCAAGCCAGGCCGGAGACTGTGGCGCACTGTCCGGTCTGCAACGTAAACAAGGCCGGTAGCCTGCAGAGGCAGCAGCCGCTGCACAGGAAAAGTAGGTGACCTGATGTTCAGCCGGAGATTTAGCCGGGCAAATGGTGCGGCAATAAATCCCTGTGCTTTTTACCGCAATAAAAAACAGGCCATCAAAACGGCTGTCACGCGATAAACGGGCTTGTTGGCAGACAACAGGATCAAGCATGGTAAGGCTCATCAGCAAAAACTAAACAGAGTGTACCTTGAGAACAGAAAAAAAGCTGGCCGGATCCGGCACTGAAAGAACGCGTTTTTACAGTTGTTCGCCGAGTCTCAACTGCAGTTTGATCTCAGACGACTATAGTTAAACGAACCGCTAATGCCAGTTCGACCAGCCATTAATGTGAAGGAATGCCGTATGGAACAACACCTTAATGCCCCACAAATGACAGAGTCAAACGAAGACAGATTGTTGTTTGCTGCTGATGCTGAAATCACAGACGAGCAGCAAGCTTACTGGACTGTACTGATTGTGGATGATGAACCTGAAATCCATCAAATCACTTTACTGGCACTGCGTGATTTTAGCTTTATGCAGCACAAACTTCGTTTTATCAGTGCCTACAGTGCGGCCGAAGCACGGCATATTCTTGAGAAAAACAACAACATAGCGCTGATTTTACTGGACGTCGTGATGGAAACCGATGACGCAGGGCTGATGCTGGTGCGTTATATCCGCGAGCAGCTGCAAAACCAGCTGGTACGTATTATTTTGCGCACTGGTCAGCCAGGGCAAGCGCCTGAACATCGGATAGTTCTGGACTATGACATTAACGATTACCGCTCGAAAACCGAATTGACAGTACAGCGCCTGACCACCAGTGTGGTATCGGCATTACGATCTTATATCGCCATCAGGCAACTGGCTGATCTGAATGAACATCTGGAGCAACAAATACAAACCCGGACAGAGCAGCTGCAAACGACCAATCAGCAGTTGCAGCATTCGTTGGCTGAGCTGGAAGCGGGCGAAAAGGCCGGTAAACAAGTGCAGTTTAAAATGCTGCCGCCCGCCGTTTTTAATTATGCTGAGTATCAATTCAGCCATGTGCTTTATCCGTCAGAATTTATGAGTGGCGACTTTGTCGATTACTTTTGTGTGGATGAGCATAAAGTGGTGTTTTATATCGCGGATGTCTCAGGCCATGGCGTGGCTTCGGCATTTGTCACTGTGTACCTGAAACGTTTTATCAGCTCCAGGCTGGAGCGTTATCAGCGGGACAGCTCTGCTTCTGTGGTGGATCCGGCCGCTGTGTTAACCGAACTGAATAAAGAGCTGCTGAAAGACAAAATCGGCAAATACATAGCGCTGTTTTATGCGGTGCTGGATACGCAAACGGCTGAATTGACCTATGCCAATGCAGGGGCTTTTCCCTGGCCTTTGCTATTGCAGCAACAGGATCAGCAGCAACATTATCTGGAACTTAAAAGTAGCCCTGTTGGCATGTTTGACTTTGCCAGTTACCACAATCAGCGTTTAGTCTTGCAGCAAAACAGCAGCTTAGTTTTATGTTCTGATGGCATTTTAGATCTGTTACCCCAGCAAAACACTGAACAAAAACTGCAGTACTTATTGCAACAAAGTTACCAACACAGAGACATTGCTGATTTGTTACGGGCTTTGGCGATAGATCCGGAACAACAGTTGCCAGACGACTTAACTATACTGAAATTAACCCGGCAACAGATAGCCTGAGTGAGAACTGTATGACAGAGCAAATCCTGTTCGCCTGCGTTGACCAATGCTGTTTTTTCAAATTATCCGGTGAACTGCGTTACACCAATGCCAGTGGCATGGACGAGCTGGTGGAGCGGCTGTTTTCTGCTGAACTTCGCTGCACCCAACTGGTGGTCGATTTAAACGAAGCCAGTTTTATGGACAGCACTTATATTGGTTTGCTGGCCGGTTTAGCGCGTTATGCCCAGCAGCATCAGTTAGCAAAACCTGTGTTGTTTTGCACTGTACCAGCCGTCAATGAGCTACTGTTCAGCCTTTGTCTGGATCAGGCTTTTGATATAGTGCAGCAGCCTACTCATCCTGCTGTTGAGCTGAGCACTGTGCAGGCTGCACCCTATAGCGATCAGCAAAAAGGCCTGATGATCCTGCATGCCCATGAAGCGCTGATTGCGCTGAATGAAAAAAATAAAACGCAGTTTCAGTCTGTGGTGGATGTATTAAAACAGCAGTTAGGCGAATGAGCCAAAGATCTCTGACTATACTGATAGCGTTTTTCTACTTCAAATAAAAGACGACAAGGAGAAGATCATGTCCGACGTTCAGGCTATTCCACCAGGCCTTGCTGCGGTATTGCCTTATCTGGTGATTAAAAATGCGGCCGCAGCATTTGATTTTTATCAAAAAGCTTTTGGTGCCGAAACGATAATGTGCATGAATATGCCATCCGGCGCTGTGATGCATGCCGAAATGCGTATAGGCAGTGCGACATTTATGTTTAGTGAACAAAATGATGACTGGGGCACTAAAAGCCCGGATATGCTGGGCGCGAGTCCGGTCACCTTAATGATTTATGTACCTGACGTGGATGCCTTTGTCGAACGCGCAGCTGCCGCTGGTGCCACTATTACCATGCCAGTATCAGACCAATTCTGGGGCGATCGCAGTGGTTGTTTACAAGACCCTTTTGGCCATAACTGGATGATTTCTACTCATATTGAAGATGTATCAGAAGAAGAAATGGCAAAACGCTCTGCAGAGATGTTTGGCTAGTTTTGTGCTTGAAGCCGCAGCGACAAGGCTTGCGTGGAAACGCTTGTGGGTTGTACTCGCCGAGACGCGGCAGTACAACTAAGCTTTTTCTATGTACCCACTCACACCTTCAAATCAATTTGCTGCAATAAGCCGACATCTTTATCTTCGGTGATAAAAATGGAGCTGCGTTCCAGCCGGCCTTGTACTTCGTCTTTGTGGCGCAAGCTAAAAGGTGTGGCTATTGAATCGACGCTTAAAGCCGCTACGCCCATTTCTTTTAAGCTATATAAGCCTTTATCTTCAGGACGCCATAACCATAAACTTTGCCAGATTGGGTCTTGTTGATCGAGCAGGCCGTTTTGGTCTTCATCATAACTGGCAAGTTCAGCAAAACCTGCGCCTGAGCTGGGGCCAAATAATTCCTGGCCTGAGTCGACT
Source organism: Rheinheimera sp. MM224 (assembly GCF_947090785.1). Taxonomy (NCBI): domain Bacteria; kingdom Pseudomonadati; phylum Pseudomonadota; class Gammaproteobacteria; order Chromatiales; family Chromatiaceae; genus Rheinheimera; species Rheinheimera sp. MM224. The sequence goes on along the minus strand of NZ_OX352320.1, from coordinate 3,277,974 downwards.
GCGCCGTTGTTATTGCTGTCTTTTGCGAGGTAATACTGACCCTGCGCCAGTTGCTGAATAGATTTGGCATTGTCTGTCAGGTTAAAGTCGCTGCTTTTGCCTGTAAGTTCCACCGGACGGCCGTTAAAGCTCATCACTAAAGGGTCTTTCATCGGCTGTTCTGTGCGTTCGCTGTAGCTGAATTCTTCGTAGCTCATGGCAAATTGCATCGACCAGCTAAAGTTGCTGCCATCCTCTAAAGCGACAGAACCTGAAAAGTCAGCGCTGACGGCTTCATAACGGTACGACCATTCACGAATAGTGACTCCACTGGCATTTTGGTTTTGTGGCTGTTCTGGCTGAGCTCTGTTGTCTGTACCGTTTAAAGCGCGGTTTAATTCAGCAGGGTCTACCCAGCCTTGTAACTCTTCACCTGTCAGTTGCTCCAGCAAACGTTTGATGGTGCCAATGGAATACACAGCGTTAAAGAAGCCATCTTCACCGCTGTTATCTGCTGTTTCTGCAGGTTTTGACTCAGGCATAGTTTCAGAGGAAATACCATTAGCCGAAGGTAACGGAGAAGTCTGAGTTAAACTTCTGTTATCCTTTGTTACAGTTGAGCGGTCGTTTCGCTCTGGACTCACACTGCGGCCTGAATACAATAGCTGCTGACTGCTGGAGTTCTGTTGTTGCTTGATGCTGAGGATTTGCATTGTAGCTCCCTCTCTGACTTGGGCTTAACGACTGTATCGACCAAAATTGTACAAACTTTAACCAGGATCTCTATCATGCTAGAAAATTTTTTCCGTCAGTTGACGACAGATCCAGACAGTATTAGCTTTTCGCAAAGTATAGAGCTGATTGAAAGCTTATATAATTTTTCCGAAACGGCTTTTCGTAATGGCGATAAACACAATGCGGCAGGGGAGAATAACGGCTCGTGCAAGATATTTGCTTTTGCTTTGTTGCACCGTTTATCCGAGCCACAAGCTTTGCAAATGTTTGGCGATTATTACCGCAAAGATGTGTTATCAAGCCCGGCAGGTTCAGATCATGCCAATATAAGGCAGTTTATGCAGTACGGCTGGGATGGTATTGAATTCGCCGGTCAGGCGCTCAGCCCAAAAGCTGTCTGATAATTAATCCATACAACTATGCAATAGGGCTGGGATTGAATTCGCTGACCAGATATTGAGCCCCAAATCAGCTTAAGCAGATTGGGCTTGAGGCAAGTTGCAGATACGATTGATAGTTGCCTGAATTTTTTGCGGGGTAAAAGGTTTGGCCATAAAACCGCTGGCACCGCCTTCGACACTACGTTTCACATTTTCCACTGTGCTGTGTGCTGACATAATCACCACATGGCAGTTGGGTTCTAATGCTTTGATGCGGGTTAATAGGTCGTGGCCATTGCTATCCGGCAGTTCAATATCCAAAAAAATTACATCAGGGTGATCGGTGCTGATGGCCATCAAGGCTTGTTGACCTGTGCTGGCTTCTGCAACTTTTTCAGCGCCCATAATACGCAGATTTTGACTTAAAAAATAACGAACTGAACTGACGTCATCGACGATCAGAATAGAGGATTGATCTATGGTCATGCGCAACATCCTTGCTTGGGGCATTCACTTGGCTTAAGCATGTCGTGATCCTGTCAAAAGCGCAATAAATAAACGATATTATTGCCAGAAAGCAGGATTAAGAGCGTAACTGGCTTGGTAGTAAACCTGTCCAGCGCTTAAATGCGCGACGGAAATTGTGTTCGTCGGAATACCCCAGCCGGCTTGCTAGTTCTTTATTCGACATGCCTTGTAGTAATAAGGCTTGCTGCGCAGCGCAGGCTTTCACCTGATCCTGCAACTGTTGATAGCTGGTGTGTTGTTGTGCCAATAAACGTTTAAAACTACTTAAACTCAACCCCCAATGCCGTGCGGCTTCTTCTTGTGATGGCGATTGCCTTAGCACAGTAAAAAGCCATTGTTCCAATTGTTCAGTAAAGCTGATTTTTTCTGGTATCGACTGCTGCAAATACTGGCACCAATTCTGTTGTTGTTGCCAAAGCTTAGGATTAGCGTCGGCAAAAGAATGCTTTAGCAGCGCAAGGGGCAAGGACAAACAATTTTGCAAACAAAGTTCTGGTATCAGTTGCCATTGATGCTGGTACAACCAACAGGTTTCATGATCCAGGCTCGTTGCACTGATACTTAGTTTTGATGTATCACTGAGCTGTTGTTTCACTAAACCCAGTAGGTAGTGAAGAATCAACTGCTCTATAAAAACCTGCTGTTTTCCCAAAGCAAAAGAGGGCCTTAACACTAAACGTAATTGACCCTGCACCCGCTGCAGGCGCATATAAACCAAAGGCAACAGTTGGGAGCGGTAGCGGTAAAAACTCAGTAAAGCTTGCTGTAAGTTGGCACTGTGTCTGAGCATCAATAGCAAAGGCGAGTGATTGTGATGCAACCAACTTTGGGCCGTTAAATAGGCCAGTTCAGGCCCTGGTAAGACTTTTTGGCAATTGCTAACTAGCTGCAAATACTGTTGTGGGCTGATTTTTATCGTGGCTTTACGTAAGTCTTCTTCAAATAATCTGGTGCCTTTAAGCAGAGTATCTAAAGCGAAACCGCGACGTTGGCACAATAAAATCATATCCAGCGCTACAGCACTGAACAGCAACGCTTTGTCATCAAAAGCCAGCAGCACTTTGCTCACACCAGACTCCACTGAGTTTGCTGTTGTTTTTGCTTTTGCAATTGTTGCCACAGTTGAGATAACAATCGCTGGGGTTTAGTCACATGCTGTACTGCTGTGATTTCAGTGATGGTCCAGTGCAATTGGGTATGAAGGTGCAAACTCAGTTGGCTGGTGGCATTTTGCAATAAACTTTGAGCTATCGCCTTATTACTTTGTGGCATCAATATGACAAATTTGTCGCCGCTGTAACGACAAACTAAATCGCCGGATCTGAATTGCACCAGCGTCAGCTCACTAAGTTGTTGCAGCAATAAATCTGCCGCTGCCATACCTTGTTCTTTGTTAAAGCGGGCAAACTGACTGATGTCCAGCAAGGCCAGACAAAAAGGCTGCTGGTGCTGTTGTTGTAACTCCAGCTCACGTTTAAGTACGGCCAGCAAATACTCTGGTTTATAAAGTTTGGTTAAAGGGTCAAGCAACTGATAATGCCGTAAATGCAGCTCGCGGCTGGCTAGTTGCTGATTAATAAAACGTTGTTCTTTATGCCAGCCAATCAGGCCTAAAGTTAAAATCAGCATGCCAATAGGAGCCGGAATAGATTCAAGCCAGCTCAACAGCCTGTGGCTGTCAGGGTATTGGAAAAACTCGTCCAGTAAGTTCAGCTGATAGGACAACACCAGCAATAAAGAGCCTACATAAAGGCCGTTAGTTACAGGGCCCGCAGGTCTGCTGGACAACACCAGTAATAACCAGGCTATCACTACGGCAAGGCTGCTGCCTTCACCCAGAATATCCATCCAGTCAATTTCTGCTGCCGTTTTTAGCTCGCCATAATTCACCGCCAGCAAAATGCAGAGCACAAATAGCAAAGCGGTCAACCAGAGTTTGGCCGGATGCTGTGAGCTAAATCCCATAAGAGCTTCCGCATCATAAAAGACAGACTATGAAGCCCAGTCTGAACTTGGCAGATGACAGTCACATGACAGAAATCAATGTGGCAGAGCTAAGCAGACCCCGGGTCCGCTTAGCTCAGACAGAGCCGCTTTGACACGCTGAGTTGTCATAAAAACGCCGCAGAATAAATTCCAATCAACATAACAGTTTTAACTTACTCAGGAATTGGGGTTCTTCTTATGCAAACGAACAGATTGTTTCGTCGCGCTTTATTGGCCAGCAGCATCAGTTTGATCTGCGCTTCAGCCATGTCAGTGCAGGCCGCAGAATTAACAGGCCGGGTGGTGGATAACCGTCAGGTGTTGTTGTCTGGTGTGCAGGTGAGTATTCCGGCATTAAAAATCAGTAAAGTCACAGGCCATGATGGTCGTTTTGTGTTTTCCAATTTACCTGAAGGTCAATACCAGCTGCAATTTAGCTACGCTGGTGTGCCACAGCAAAAATCAGCAGTGAACCTGACTGCCGATCAGATGATGGGCGATATCACATTAGCTAAAGTGGAATCCGGAATCGAAAAACTGGAAGTTCAGGGCCAGTTGGCGTCAGCAGGTAAGGCTTTAAGTCAGCAACGTTTTGCCAGCGGTATTGTCAGTGTGGCGACAACGGATGAACTGGGCCAGTTCCCGGATAAAAATGTCAGTGAGTCCTTAGCCCGTTTAGCAGGTTTGTCTGTTGAGCCGGATCAAGGCGAAGGTCGTTTTATCCGGGTGCGAGGTTTAGCGCCGGATTACAATACAGTGACCTACAACGGTACCCAGCTGGCTGCGCCTGAATCTGGCCGTCGTGCCGTGGCTTTGGACGTGATCCCCTCTGATCTATTGTCCTCTGTTGAAGTCACCAAAACCATAGCCCCTGAACAAGCAGCGGGTTCTCTAGGTGGCACTGTCGATATCAAAAGTATTTCCGCTTTTGACCGAAGCCATGATTTCTATAGCTTTAGCGCGGAAGGCAGTTACAACCAGCAACAAAGCGAAACCAGCCCAAAAGTATCAGGTTTATACAGCAGCATTTTTGATGTCGCTGGTGATAAAGACGCTTTAGGTGTGGCTTTGTCTGCCAGTTATGCCGACCGTAAATTTGGCTCAGACAACGTCGAGACTGGTGGTAACTGGGAAATTGAAGACGAAGCTTTAGCTGAGTTTGAGCAGCGCCAGTATCAAATCAGCCGCAAACGTATGGGCTTAGCGCTGAACTTAGATTACCGCCCTGAAGGCGATACGGACTACTACCTGCGGACTTTGTACAGCAAGTTTACCGACGATGAAGTGCGTCAGGGTTTACTCACTGAATTTGAAGAACCAGTTCAGGCTGGCGTAGATTCAGCAGGTGAGCTTGTGCGTGGTATTAAAGCCCGTGAAGAAACTCAAACCATCAGTGCTGTAGTGTTGGGGATGCAACAACAGTTAGCAGACTGGCAGTGGAAAGCCGAAGTAGGCGCCAGCAAAGCCGATGAAAAAACACCTTTTAGTCTGGCCGATGGTCAGTTTAAGCAAGAATTTGACGAAGGTTTAAGTTTCAGCGGCACTGATAAGCTGCAGTTACTGGCACCAGAGTCGGCTTACAGCGCCGAAGACTACGAGCTGGATGAAGTCGAGGTCGCTGACACCTTCACCGAAGAAAAAGAGAAAAACGCCAAGTTTGATTTAAGCCGCGAATTGCTGCAAAGCTGGGGCGCACTGGAACTAAAAGCTGGCGTGAAATGGAGTGACAGAAGCAAAGTTGCAGATGAAAGCCTGTGGCTGTATGAAGATTTAGAAGATGCAGGCCTGACCAAATTAACCCTGGCCGATTACCCTATGGGCAATGCAGATTACGGTTTAGGTCGGTTTGGGCCAGCCATTAATCCTGGCCTGTTATTGTCAGAATTAAGCACGTTAGACAGAGATGATTATCTGGATCCAGTGGAATCGCAAATTAACGATTTTCGCGTAGATGAAGAAATTAAAGCCGCTTATCTGCAAGGCAACTGGCAAGGCGAAAACTGGCAAGTCATTGCAGGGAGCCGTTTTGAACATGACCAACGTGACGCTGTAGGTAGCAAATACGACGCCACGACTGAAGAATTCAGCCCACAATTATACAGCGGCTCTGAATCACACTGGTTACCAGCCGTGATCAGCCGTTACAGTCTGTCAGATCAAACCCAGGTGCGAGCCGCCATTACCAGTTCTTTAGTGCGTCCAAGTTTTGCTCAACTGGCACCGGCTTTTGTGCTGGAAGAAGATGATGGTGATGTTGAAGCCAGCTTTGGTAATCCGGCACTTGAGGCTTTAACTTCAACCAACCTGGATTTAGGTGTGGAGTACTACCCGGACAAGTTAGGCGTCATGTCAGCGATGTTGTTCTACAAAGACATTAAAGACTTTATTTATGCTACAGACCTGGCAGGTCAGGGTGAATATCTGGACTTTAATCACGCCGAAACTTTTATCAATGGTGATGATGCCACTTTGTATGGTCTGGAGCTGAACTATGTGCAGCAACTGCAAGGCATCAGCGAGTTTTGGGATCACTGGTTAGTCTCAGCCAACTTAACCTTAAGCCGCTCTGATGCACAAATTAGTTGGTTTGATGATGGCGAGCTGCTGACCCGTGATATTGATTTACCCAGTCAATCGGATAAAACCGCCAATATGGCCATTGGTTATGAAGACAACAGCTGGAGCTTACGTTTAGCTGCGAATTATAAGTCTGATTATCTGGTGGAAGTTAGTGAGTTTGACGACCCGGCTTATGACTTATTCAGCGACAGTCAGCTGCAATGGGATTTCAGCGCTAAATGGAAAATCGACCCAGCTGTGCAGTTGTACTTTAATGCGGTGAATTTAACAGATGAGCCCTATTACAACTACACAGGGACACGTGCCTTTAATGCTCAGTACGAAGAATATGGCCGTACTTTTGCCGTCGGTATTCAGTTAACCAACTGGTAAGGGGCGCTTTATGACGATAACTCCTATGAGCAAGAAGAGCTATCAAAAACTGCAGGGGCCAGTTGTTGGCCTGCTGCTGGTTTTAAGCTGTATGGCCAGTGCCAGTAACACGTCAGTACCTGAAGGAAAAAGCCGGTATCAGGCAAGTAGCTTTGCCGATCGCATAGTGCTGTTACCTGCTAGCGATGCGGCCAGCAGTCAGGCGGTGGGTTGGCGCAGTAATCAGGTGAAAAGCCAGCTGCAATGGGCTAACGCTATTGATGGCCCTGCGCTGGAGCTGGATGCTAAAACGCTGGATATCAAAGGCACTTTAGTGAAGACAGACAATGGCCCGGCTTATTTTTATAAAGCTGTTATATCTGGCTTACAAAACGATACCTTGTATGCCTACAGAGTCAAAGGTGAAGGCAACTGGAGTGAGTGGCTGCAATTTCGCACTGCCAAAGCAGAGTTTGAACCTTTTAGTCTGCTGTATTTTGGTGATGCGCAAAATAACTTAAAAGCGCATTTTTCACGGCTGGTGCGCAGTGCTCAGCAGCAAGTGCCACAGGCTAAGCTAATGCTCCATGCTGGTGATTTGGTCAATTCCCGTTACGGCATATTGGATCACGAATGGGGCGAGTGGTTTGACGCTATAGGCTGGGTGGGCGCTATGACGCCGCAGCTGATTGCCGCTGGTAACCATGAATACCTGAAAAGTACAAATGCCAAAGGGGAAGAAGGCAGGGAGCTGGCCGCACAATTTACCGCGCAGTTTCAGAGCCTGAACAACGGCCCAACGTCTTTGCAGGATACAGTGTTTTACCACGACTATCAGGGCGTACGCTTTATTGTGCTGAACTCCACTGCTGCAGTGGAAGATGAAAGCCTGGCTAAAGTGCAAGCCGACTGGTTAAAGCAGGTGCTTTCGAATAATCCGAACCGCTGGACTATCGCCATCTATCATCATCCGATGTTTTCGGTGTCTTTAGGCCGTGATAACCCAAGATTACGCCAGTACTGGCAGCCATTATTTGACCAGTACAAAGTCGATTTGGTGTTGCAGGGCCACGACCATGTCTACGGCCGCTATCAGCCTGAGAATAAAGGCCCGGTGTATATGGTGTCAGTGGCTGGTCCAAAAATGTATCTGGTGTCGAAGGCGGCCAGAGCCAAAATGACTCAGGTCGGCGAAGATACCCAGTTATTTCAGCAACTGGATATCAGCGAAAACCAGCTAAAAGTAAAAGCCATGACAGTGACTGGCCGCTTATACGACAGCTTCACCTTAAAGCGTCAGAGCGATGGTTCGAACCTGTTGCAGCAACAATTTAAAGCCAAAGTGGCCCATTGCAGCGCTAAAACCGTCAACGACAACAAATGCTGGCAAGGCACAGAATTCAGCGCTGCAGAAAGCGCCCCGGAGAAAAAATGAAATACTCTTTAATTGCAACCTTAGTATCGGCAACCATGCTGATGGCCTGTCAGGCGCAAAGCCAAAACAGCGCAACAATTGACCCGGCTGCAGCTGTCTATGCAGAGCTCACTACCACAGTAGGGCAGTTTCAAAGTTCTGCTACTGCCTTAGTCTGGCACGATGGCAAAGGTGCAGTGATCCAACAATGGCCTGGTGTATTTCGCCGTTTAAAAGCTTTGCCTCAGGCTGATGGCTCTGTGTTATTGGCTGCCATTGAAACGGAAAGCAATCAGCTGCATTGGTGGCAATTGCAGGGCAAAACAGTACAGCGTTCTGGTAAACAGTTGGTCAGTCAACTGGTGGTGGACGATTTATGCTGGTATCAAAGTACGGAGAACAAACAACTTAGCCTGTTTTTAATAGGTGACAGAGGCTTAGGTGAGCAGTGGTTACTGGCGCAGGATTCGAAGTTTTTAGCAGCGCCTTTGTCTATCCGTAATTTAAACCTGCCCACTGATGCCACAGCCTGTGCTGTGGATCAGCAAAAAGGCACCTTGTATCTGGCTGAAGGCGCGACAGCGCTCTGGTCTTACAATGCGGAAGTGGAGTCCGACGAAGGCCGCACCCTGATTGATGTGCAGGCTCCTTTTGGCAAACTCACAGGTGAATTGAAAGCGCTGGAATTTACTGCAGATAGCACTTTAGTGGCGTTACAGGAAGAACCTGCTTTGCTGCAAAGTTATCAAACTCAAGACGATGCTTTGGTGTGGCAACAGAGCAAAGCCATCAGAGCGCTAGAGACTGCAGAGCAGTTAGGCCTCGCTGCAGGCAGCTTGTCTGTTGTCAGTGAAGATGGTCAGCATACGCAATTAAAAGATAAAGCTTATCGGGCGCAAGCAGCCGTCTTGCCAGAGCGTTCCACTCTACCGATGCAGCAGTTAAAGCCAACTTTGGAAACTGTGGCCGTCAGTTACAGAGGGGACGCAATAGACGATCCTGCTGTCTGGCAACACTCAGCCACTCCAGATAACAGTCGTATTTTAGCCACAGACAAAAGAGCGGGTGTGGCTGTCTACAACATGAAAGGCGAGCAGCTGCAGTTTTTACATGTAGGTCGGGTTAACAATATCGACCTGCGTTATGGCCTTGAGTATCAGGGTAAAAAACAGGATATAGCCGCAGCTACCTTAAGAGCGGATAACTCGGTACAACTTTTTGCAATAGATGCGCAGGGGCAAGTGAAAACAGCACTGAAATTTGCCACACCTTTTAGCGATATTTATGGTTTGTGTTTGTATCAGTCAAAACGCAGCGGTCAGACTTATGTTTTTGCCAATGACAAAGATGGCACAGTGTTGCAGTACCAGATCAGCTCCAATGGCCAGAGCTGGAGCGCCAAACAAGTACGACGTTTAAAAGTGCCAAGTCAGCCGGAAGGTTGTGTGGCCGATGATCAGAACGACGTGCTGTTTTTGGGCGAAGAAGATGTAGGTATTTGGCGTTTTGCTGCTGATGCCAAAGCGGATACCAAAGGCGAACTGGTAATTAAAGCCGATGGCGATGTGCTGGTGGCTGATGTGGAAGGTTTGGCTTTGTTACCAGCAGAGCCAGCAAAAACACCGTATTTACTGGCATCCAGTCAGGGCAATGACAGTTATGTGTTGTTTCAGGCAACTGCCCCTTTTAAAGCCGTAGCCCGCTTTCGTATTCGCTTAAATGCAGAGTTGGGAATAGATGGCAGCTCAGAAACCGATGGCCTGGAGCTGACCACTTTGTCCTTGGGTAACGGTTTTGAACAAGGTGCTGTGATAGTACAGGATGGTCGTAACCGGATGCCGGAACAAGGTCAGAACCTGAAACTGGTGCCTTTAGAGCAGTTATTGGAATTACTGCCAGCGCATTGAATACAGCTTGATGACGAACAATAAAAAGGCCGGTGTTTGATTAAACACCGGCCTTTTCACACGTCCTGCCAAATTAAAATAAAAACAAAAAATAAAAACTTAACATCTGCCTTTTTTCGCTTGTCCAGGTGGACAATGTTTGCCATGACCCTGACCTTCAACTATTACGCCCGGAATCAGAACTTTAGGTGGTTCTACAGTTACACTTGGACCTCTGACGGCACAGCCTGTTAAACCTGACATCAGCACAACAGCAACAAAAGCTGAATATATACGCATTTTTTTCCCTTTTATTTAAACTTACCAGCTTAGCTTAGTGCTAATACCATCAATTGTACAACTCAGCGCCTAAGTCAGATCAGTCATCATGATGATAATGACGTTTATGTTTTTTATGCTTTTTATGGTAGTGCCTGTCCTGATGATAATGGCGCTCTTCGTAGACCACTACCGTTGGTCTTGGCTCCACTATCACTGCCGGGCCATAATAAGCTGGTGGCTCTACCCACACAGTGGGGCCACGTACCGCACAACCTGTCAGGGTTAGCAGTGCGGCAATACTTGCGGTCATCAACAATGCTTTTTTCATCATAAGCTCCGTTTTAATCTGACAGGTAGTAGTCAACTGTCGCTACTACTCTGACTTTTTTGATATAAGGCGTATTGCTGTCACGGTCAGTAATACTGAACTGGCCCTGGCTTGCCGTTTTAATTTTGCCCAGTTTACTGTCTGAGTCAGCTGCAAATTTAGTGGCCACTTCACGGGCATTGCGCGTCGCTTCTGCAATCATGTCGGGCTTTAATTCGTTTAAACCACTGAAAATAAATTCGGGTTTACTGTCGTAGTCCTGACCTGCTATCGCGATACCGGTTTTACTTAATTCCAGTAACTTCGCCATGGCCTGATGCACTAAATCGACATTGCTGCTGTACACCGTCACAGTTGAGCTGGCTGTATAACGCATCTGATTGGCATTGGGGTCGTAATAACCCGCCTGACGATCAACAATTTGTGGCACAGCGACAGTGATTTCTTTTTGACTAAAACCCTGCAGCTTTAAAAACGCCTGAATTTGCTCGTTTTTACGTTCAACATTGGCTACCAAAGTGGTCAGGTTGTTGTCGACATCGTTAAACTTAATAGGCCAAATCACAGTGTCTGCGGCTACTTCTCGCTCCGACAAACCTTTCACCTGTACCACACGCTCCATAGCCCTGAATTCAATCAGGCTATTGGCTAAAATGGCGCTACCTGCGACCATACCTGCGGCTAACACTGCGGCAGCAACCCACGAGCGGGACTGGACCATATAAACTCCTTACATTTAGATAAGCTAAGTGTATGCAGAGTAGCTGAATGGCTGATTAATACTGTATATACCCGTCTTACTTGAAGCTGTAGCTTTGTTGACTGCACCCTCTCGCCCCAGTCTCATAGGTTTACTATGCTCCTGGGGTCTCTAAGGCTTGTCGCCTCGCTACAACTGTAATTACTTGGGTATAGATAGCGGAAACATGCTGGTGCCTTTGTATTTTGCTGATTATGATGGAAGCCCAGCCTTCTATTTCAGACAAACTTTTATGCAAATTGAACACAGCAAAGTCACCTTAATTACGCCAACAGGGCCAATGCAGGTGTATCAGTACCAGCCTTTAGCTGCTGCAAGCGCAGTTAAAACTTATCCGGCTATTTTGTTTTATTCAGAAATTTTCCAACAAACAGCTCCTATTGCCCGTAGTGCCGCCATTCTCGCCAGTCATGGTTTTGTCGTGCTGGTACCTGAGATTTTCCATGAGTTAAATCCGCTGGGTACTGTGCTTGCTTATGACGACGCGGGCAAAGACAAAGGTAATCAGGATAAATGGACTAAACCACTGGAAAGCTACGATAGCGACAATCAGGTGATGTTGGATTATTTAAAAACCTTGCCTTATGTCCGGCCTGAAGTGGGGGCTATGGGCGTTTGTATTGGCGGTCATCTGGCGTTTCGTGCAGCTTTGAATCCGGCTATTAAAGCCAGCTATTGTTTGTATGCTACAGATTTACACAGCGATACCTTACCTTGTGGTGAAGGTCAGCAAACCTTAAGCCGCTCTGTTGATATTCGGGGCGAACTGGTGATGGTCTGGGGCAAACAGGATCCTCATGTATCCCCTGAAGGTCGGCAGAAAGTGTACCAACAACTGACTGAAGCCAAAGTTAGTTTTAGCTGGTATGAATACAATGCCCAGCATGCTTTTATGCGTGATGAAGGCGAGCGTTATGATGCAGCTTTGGCGCTGCAGAATTACCAGCAAGCTGTGGCCTTGTTCCGTCAGATGTAAGTCGTACTGGTAGTTTTTCTGGCTTTGGTTTTACTTTAGGCCGTAAAATAGCGGCCATGAAGCCAAAGCCCTTGAGTGCAGTTGAGAAACGATGAATTGTGTTGAGTTTTTAGCCGGACGTTGTAACTCCTGTAATCAGCTTGCTGTACCTTATGCTACACAATTGGAGCAAAAACAGCAGCAACTGGCACTTTTGATGGCGCCTTTTGCCGAAGCTGAACTTTTGCCTGTTGTGGCAAGCGAGGAACAAGGTTTTCGTACTAAAGCCAAAATGGTGGTGTCCGGTACAAAGGATCAGCCTGTGCTGGGGATTCTAAACGGCCAAACCCCTGTCGATTTATCAGTCTGCCCTTTATACCCTGCAGCTTTTGCGCCTGCTTTTGCTTTGATTAAAAGCTTTATTCAACGTGCGGGCTTAACTCCTTATCAGTTGGAGCAGAAACAAGGCGAGCTGAAGCTTATTTTGCTCAGTCAAAGTCAGCATTCCGGCCGCTTTATGCTGCGATTTGTGCTGCGCTCTAAAAACTGTCTGGCCTCTATCCAAAAACATTTACTCTGGTTACAACAACAATGGCCAGAGTTAGAAGTGTGTTCAGTCAACCTGCAGCCTGTGCATATGGCTGTGCTGGAAGGGCCGGAAGAGATTGTATTGACCTCACAAGAGTTGCTACGTGAAGAGTTAAACGGCATACCTCTGTATTTAACGCCACAAAGTTTTTTCCAGACCAATACTTCAGTGGCTGCAGCTTTGTATGCCACAGCAAAACAATGGGCAGACTCATTGCCCGGGCAAAAACTTTGGGATTTGTTTTGTGGGGTTGGTGGTTTGGGTTTGCATCTGGCAAGTTCTACTCAAGGTCAGCTGCGGGATTTAACCGGCATTGAAATTGCTCCCAAAGCTATTGCCAGTGCCACTCGTTCAGCCTCTGAACTCGGCCTTACTGCAGTTAAATTTCAGGCTCTGGATGCAGCCGCTTTTGCGAAAGCGTCAGAAGATGCGCCTGATCTGCTGTTAGTGAATCCACCCAGACGAGGCTTAGGCGCTGCGCTTTGTCAGTCTGTACTGGCATTACAACCGGCATGGCTGATTTATTCGAGCTGCAATCCAGAGACGCTCGCCAGCGATTTAGCTTTGTTGAACCAGGACTATCAGCTGTTAAAAGTGCAACTCTTTGATATGTTTCCTCATACTCATCACGCAGAAGTGCTAACCTTGTTGCAAAGGCGTAGTGTCTGATAAGCCATTCAGCAAGTTATATATATTTCTTACATTTCCTGTCCAAGACTTCAATCTGCTGCTAGGTTTTTATCAGTATTTTCATTTCCCTGTTTTAGTTCACATTCGTTGAATTTAGCTCTATCGTAGATCACTAAGGAGAGTGTCGCAGATGCGTAAGAACCTACCTGTTACCGAAAAAGAACGTACTTTTCCAAAAGAGCAGCAGCTTATTTCTTCTACTGATATCAAAGGCACGATTTTGCATTGTAACGATGCTTTTGCCTCGATCAGTGGTTTTAGCAAAGAAGAGCTTGTCGGCAAACCTCATAATGTGGTGCGGCATCCGGATATGCCCGAAGCTGCATTCAAAACCATGTGGAGTTATTTACAGCAAGGTAAGCCCTGGATGGGGCTGGTAAAAAATCGCTGCAAAAATGGCGATTATTATTGGGTCAATGCCTATGTCACACCTGTCACGGAACATGGTCGTATCGTGGGGTACGAATCGGTGCGTACTGTGCCCAGCCGTGCTCAGGTCGCTCATGCAGAGCAATTATATAAAGCTATTAATGACGGGAAAAATACCGACAAAGCTGGCTCAGATGTGGCCGCTGATTTGCGCTGGTCGGTTTTACCTTTGGTCGCAGTCATTATCTCAGCCATTTTATGGTGGGCTTTAGGTTCTGGCGCCGCTGCAATTGCTTTTGCTCTGACGACAGTGCTTGGTTATGGCTTGGGAGTTATGCGCTATAAGCAATCATTGAACAGCTTGCTGGAGTTAATGCCCACCGCATTTACCGATACCTTGGCTGTAGCTTCATATGCAAAACACCAAGGCAGGCAAGGGCAGTTGGAAGTAGCGTTATTAGCTGAGTCTGCTCACTTAAATACCGTATTGACCCGGATTGAAGATGCGTCAACTAAAGTGGCTGTGCAGTCGGACCAGGTACGGCATTTATCCGTCGATGCGGCTGACAGCATTCGTAAACAACAGATGCAAACCGAACAGGTTGCTACTGCGATGAATGAAATGACGACTACTATCGCCGAGGTATCTTCTCATGTGCAGGACACAGCGAGCAAAGCTGATGATGCAGATGCATTAGCCCGTTCGGGCTCCGCAGTAGCGGGTCAGACCCGAGGTGCTATGCAACAGTTGCAAAAAACGGTGAACGATATCAGTCAGTCTGTCGCAGATTTGGCTGAGCAAACTAATAAAATTGTGGGTGCTGCGCAAATTATCGAGCAGATCGCCGAGCAAACGAACTTACTGGCATTAAACGCAGCTATTGAAGCGGCGCGCGCTGGCGAACAAGGCCGTGGTTTTGCCGTGGTTGCGGATGAAGTGCGGCTATTGGCGTCCCGTACTACAGCATCGACCAAAGAGATTTATGAGATTATTCAGCAGCTGTCGACCAAAGCCAAAGCCTCTGTAATGGTGGCGGAAAATGGCCGGAAGGATGCGGAATTGGGTGTGACTCAGGTTGCTCAAACGGAAAAAGCGCTGGAAGGCATTAGTGTTGCAGTCAGTAGTATTGCTGCTATGGCGGGACAAATGGCCGCTGCTGTAGAAGAGCAGGCTCATGTGGCTGAAGATATTAATCAGCAAATTGTCAGTATTTCTGATCTTGCCAGTAAATCACTAAGTCAGGGCACAGCGGTCAGCGAAAGTGGTAAAGATTTACAAAATACTTCTGAGCAGTTGCATGAACTGGTGGAGCGTTTCCGCAAAGTGTAATTTGCCTGAGCAGACTAAAGTCGGTGAGCCGGCTTTAGTCTTCAAACACCGAAATAGCCTGCAGTTGTTTAAAGTCTGTGACTCCGGACAACACTTTTAAAATACCGTCCTGCACCAAAGTGCGCATACCATCAGTGATAGCCTGCTGCTGAATTTGTTCTATGCTGGCTTTGTGATAAATCAGTTGCCTCACTTTGGCGGTCACCGGCAACAGCTCATGCACACCCACCCGGCCTTTATAACCTGTTTGTTCACAAGCCGGACAACCCTTGGCTTTGTAAAGTGTCAGCGGGCTTTTTAGCTCAAGTTCTGGCGCAAAAGCCAGGCCATAATGCCGCTCTATATAATCCTGTTCTATCTGGTCTGGTTGATAGGCTTCTTTGCATTTAGTACATAAGGTCCGAACCAGCCGCTGTGCCAGAATACCGATGCAGGCGTCAGCAAAGTTAATAGGATCTATACCAATATCAATCAGTCGGGTAATGGTTTCAGGTGCTGAATTGGTGTGCAGTGTGGATAAGACTAAGTGCCCTGTGAGTGAGGCTTCGATACCGGCGTGTGCTGTTTCTTTGTCACGCATTTCGCCTATTAAAATAATATCCGGATCGGCGCGCAGAAAAGCTCGCAAAGCCACGGCAAAGGTTAAGCCAGATTTGTTGTTCATTTGCACTTGCTGTAAGCCAGGCTGGGTAATTTCAACCGGGTCTTCAGCTGTCCAGATTTTTTTATCCGTGGTATTCAGCCGTCCTAAAATCGCATGCAAAGTGGTGGTTTTCCCTGAGCCTGTAGGGCCAACCACCAACAAGACACCATGAGGATGTTTGATCATCTGCGACATCATCTGGTAATTACGTGGGCTCAGTTGCAGCTTATCAAAAGGCAAAGCTTCTCCACTGGCTAAAATCCGCATCACCACACCTTCACCAAATACTGTAGGCAAAGTGGCAACCCGCACTTCGATGATTTTATTCGCCAGTTTGACGCTGAACTTACCATCCTGTGGTAGACGTTTTTCGGCTATATCCAGCCGCGCCATAATTTTAATGCGGGATACAACGGGGGGCATAAAAGCGGGTGGAATTTGAATGAGCTCACGGCATTCGCCATCAATACGTAAACGCACGCGACAGGAGCTTTTGCCTTTACCGGATTCAATATGAATATCAGAGGCATTCAGGCGCTGTGCGTCCATTAAAACCCGGTTCACCAGCTTAACCACCACTGGAGTTTCTTCTGATATGCCTTCGTCTTCCTGTTGCAGAGTCTCAAGCGTCAGATCATCATCGGCTTCATTTAATAAATCGCCAAGCTCAGTTAAGTTATCCTCTTGCTGGCCTTTGATGTAGTGATCGATATCGTCAGGTAAAGCAACATGAATATCGTAACTTAATAAGCCCGTCGCCCGTTCCACTTCCATCAGCGTATCGGCGTGGTTTGGGTTGGTCAGAGCTATCACCACTTTGCCGGATTGCTCTTCGAGGATCACCAGATGGTTTTTCAGCAGGTAAGAGCGGTTCAGTTTGCTGTTCAGCCCATGTAACTGATACTTATCAGGTTCAAAGCCAATAAAACTGACTTGATAAAAAGCTTCAAGCGATAAGCCCAGCTGTTCTTTACTGATTTTGTAGTCGGTGATGATTTTATTCACTTGCGTGGCAAAATCTTGTGGTGGCTGATTTAACTGTTGTAACTGACTGGCTGAGATTAAATTACGGTGTTGCAAATAATCAAAAGGCCCACGGGTTGCACCTAATTCATAACGAAATTTCTGGCCCAGTAATTGTGCCAGCTGCATGGCTTTATCACAGTCTTCCTGGCTAAAAGCTACTGCTGTTTTGGTATTAATCAGTTGGATCACACCTAACAATACGTTTTGTTCAGTGATAGGTACGGCCAGAACAGAGCGGGTGCGAAAGCCTGACTTCTGATCAAACTGACGGGCGAAATTGAGTTTAGGGTGGATCAGATGCAACTCCTGTTCATCGTAAGCATCTTTAATCAGCACTGATTTTTTACTTAAAGCGACATAACCCGCTATGGATTGTGGACCTATGGGCACGCGGATTTCAGTCAGTTCTGAACCGGTTTTAAAACGCGAATAAATATCCTGACTGTGGTAACTCCGCTGATAAATAGTGATACGTTCGGCGGTAAATAGCTGAAGAATTTGTGCTTCCAGTTCGGGAAATACATCCAGAAAACGTTCAGAGTTGTGGATAGACTGAAACAGTTCTAACAATTTCTGATAAAACGCCATAAAGCCCCTGCACCAGACTGTAGCTTGTCAAAGAAAGAAAAACTTCGCTGCAGTCAGTCTAGCATAGGGGATTATTTTTGCTGTGAGGCTACTGTGCTAAGTGCTTGATCTAGCTATTCGATGAAGCGCAGATTGCTGGCTGCACAATGGTATAACTAAATAAACTATAAGCTTGCCCCGACTGTTTTAACTGATAGACCACGCCATAGTCTTGTTCGGTGATCTGTGGCGCTGGTAGCTGACTGAGCAGATGGATCAGTTCAGGCGTGGTATTGCTGTGGCCAACCACCAGCACTGTGTTGTCTTGTTGCAGGATTTTTGCAGCAAGAGCAGGCAAATCACTGGCGTTATAAGGCTGTAGCTTTGCATCAGATTGGGCCAATGCAATCTGCTGTGCCGTTTGTTGAGTACGCTGATAGCCGCTGTGGTAAATGGCACTCAGGGCTGTGGGGATTAGTTTTGCCATCGCCTTAGCTTGCGCCAGACCACAAGGACTTAGCACCGGGTCTTTATCCGCAGATTTTAATTTTTCGGCATGTCGCACCAGATAAATCTCAAGCGGAGTTGCGTGCAAAGTCCAGGCTGTCACGCCAAGCAGTGTGATTCCGGCAAAAGCTGATAATTTTTTGATCACTGGTTAACCCCTTTTTTCCCGCTGTTTCGTCTAATTAAAAAACCAGTGGAGAATGCCAGATGAACAGAACAGAAACCAGTACAGACACACAGAAACTAATGACTGCTGCTTTGCCAGCATTGGTGATTACCTTCTTATTGTTTGCCTTGATGCAGCAGTTGATAGAAACAGATGCGATATCTATCAGAGCTACCCCTATCCCCATTGATAATGAACTGCCTGAACCACGAAAAGACAGTCAGCCAAACCATATAGTGCGCACTTTGCCAGAGCCAGAAAAACCTATGCCAAGGCCAGAATCTTTTACACCCGATGCGACAGGAGAGGCTGGGCCTTTAGTGGAGGTATCTGTAGATCCTGTGTTACCTACACCGGGTTTAGGCGCTGCGGGGGATTTTATGCTACTGGATAAAACTGCCACAGCACTAGTTCGTATTGATCCTAAATACCCGGCACAAGCTGCTAAAGATGGCATTGAAGGTTGGGTAAAGTTAAGTTTTTCAATTGACGCGACTGGAGCTGTTATTGACGTACAAGTGCTGGATGCTGAGCCCAAACGTATTTTTGACCGCGAGGCCATCAAAGCGCTGAAAGCCTGGAAGTATCAGCCGCAAATGAAGGATGGAAAAGCTTTAGCGCAGCAAGGGATGCAGGTACAGCTGGATTTTAGTCTGGATAAAGCATAACAATAAGACACAACAATAAAGCACAAAGTCAGCATCAGTTTGATGCTGACTTTGTGCAAAAAAGAGGAGCAAAGGATGCTGTTATCCTGGTTAACCAGACGTGACACAGAACCAGAGTCTGATCCGTTATCGCTGATGCAAAGTTATATTCAGACAGATAACCCAGCTTATCTTGCCCGGTTGGTCCACTGCTATGGTGATGATTTATATCATTTTTTATTAAAACAAAGTGATCCTGCCCTGGCTGCAGATCTGAGTCAGCAAAGTTGGCTAAAAGTGATGGAACAAAAACAACAATTTGCCGGACACAGCAGTTTTAAAACCTGGTTGTTTGCCATAGGCCGCAACCTGTTACTGGATGAACTCAGAAGACAAAAGCGCTGGGTGTATGAGCTAAGTGAAGATTTACCGGCGCAGCAGTCGGGACCTGTACAAGTACTGGAGCAGGATCAGGACAATTTAAAGCTTCAGCAAGTGCTGATGCAACTGCCTGTGCTGCAGCGGGAAAGTGTGCTGTTGCAGCTGGAAGGTTTCAGCCTGCAGCAGATAGCACAGATCACAGCTGCAGAACCCGAAACCGTCAAAAGCCGTTTACGTTATGCACGGCAAGTGTTAGCAAAACAGCTTGGAGGGCATGATGAATAAGCTGGATGAAAAACTGCAGCAGTTGTATCAGCAAAGTAAAGCTGAACACCCTATGCCAGAGCAATTAAAGCAGCAACTGTTGCAATTAAAATCAAAACCAAAGACTGCGAGCTGGAAATCCTTATGGCCGGCAGTGCAAGGGTTAGCTGCATGCGTTGCCTTAATCTGGCTGGCACAACAACTCTGGTGGCAACCAGCCTATTACCAAATCGTGGTGCAATCGGATGCTAGTTATCATCAAGTGCAATTGCATAGTTTGTCTAAAAACGAAACTTCACCACAGCCAACTGCTTACCTGCAACGTTATCAGCAGTACCAGCAAGCCCGTCAGCAGTTGGATCACAGTAATAGTCTGGTTGGACAGCTGCGTTTTGCTGACCAGCAATGGCAAATCGAAGTTTGTGATCAGCTGTTGGTCAAAATTGATCAGCAACTGGCATTGGAGTTACAGCAGGATATGCCGTGGCGGGCAGGACAGTGGGTTGAGATAAAAACCGGTCAGCAGGGACAAATTCTGGCCGTACAATCCGGAAAACAAGCGTTGCAGTGCAACAGCTAAAAAGAAAGGTTCACGGCAGGGCTTTTATTTTTTACACTAAGCGTCGTTTTTGTTCTGGATGATGCTTAGTGGAACCTGTTTTAACTTTTCTGACCTCGTATCCTGAAAGTGTGCGGGCGCAGGTGCAGTCTTTGATTGCGCAAGGGCGCCTGGCTGAAGTGCTGGCGACCCGTTATCCTGAACCGTCGCATGATATCCAGAATGACAAAAGCCTGTATCAGTTTACTCAGGAGCTGAAGCAACGTTTTGTGAAATCCAGCTCTCCGGTCAGTAAAGTGTGCTTTGATGGTAAGATCCATCTGGATAACAGTTTAGGTTTACATAGTTTTGTCAGCCGGGTGCAAGGTGGAAAACTAAAAGCCAAACAGGAAATCCGTATTTCTGCTTTATTTAAACAGCTGCCTTTTCCGCTGTTAAAGATGGTTGTGGTGCATGAATTGGCACACTTGCGCGAAAAAGATCACAACAAAGCCTTTTATCAATTGTGTCAGCACATGGAACCCCAGTATCATCAACTGGAATTTGACTTACGCCTGTTTTTAACTTTAAGACAGCTGGAAGGGAAAGCCTTATGAGCTCTGGTGATGCTGTATTTGTGTATGGTTTATTGACCTTGCCTGAAGTGGTGTATGCCATTACAGGTAAACATTACGCTATGCAACAAGCCAGTCTGGCTGATCACAAAAGCTATGGTGTAAGCCAGCAGCCAGGTGAAACGCCTATACCAGCCTTAACCCAAAGCCCAGGCTATGTGCAGCATGGACAGCTATTGCTTGATGTTTATCCTGCCGAACTTGAAAAGCTGGATTTTTTCGAGGAGCTGGATTCAGGTTTGTATCTGCGCCAAAAGGTCAGAGTTCAGTCTTCAGGCCAATGGCTGGATGCCTGGTGTTATATCGCAGGGCCAGCTTTGGTGCCCTATTTAGCCGGAGAATGGTCTGTGCAGCAGGTCAGTGAAGAACACAAAAAGCATTTAATTACGCAGTTGATACCGTCGATGTTAACGACTTATCATAACTTACATGCCAGTAGTGGCACTACAACAAAGGCAACCCCTTTGTCTGAGGACTAACACATTGAAATTAATCCAATTACTGGTGGGCGCATTCCTCGTCCTTTCCCCCCAGTTACTGGCGGCTGATGTTGATGAACTGGCTACCAACTTTGACTGGCATTTTCGCCAGACGTTAAAAAAGAACAATATTCCAGGTGCAGCTTACGCCATTGTCAAAGACAACAGAGTGGTGAAAGTGGGGGCTTACGGTGTGCGCTCTGTAGGCACCAAATCGAATATTGATGCTTACACTGTATTCCGACTGGCTTCTGTATCCAAGACTTTTGCGGGTCAATTGTCGTCATTGCTGGTGCATCAGGGCCGTTTTCAATGGAATGATCCTGTTACCCGTTACGTACCGGCTTTTTCCTTTAAAAGCCCCCGACATACAGGTGCGTTAAGAGTGGAGCACTTGTTATCACAAAGTGCAGGCCTGGTGCCTAACACTTATGATGATTTAATTGAAGCCAACCAAACGCCAGCCCAGATTTTACCTAAATTTCGTTACTTAAACCCACGTTGTGCACCAGGTAAATGTTATGGTTACCAGAACGTATTATTCAGTCTGATCCGGCCTGTGATGGAAAAAACCACCGGCAGCAGTTATGAAAGTTTGATGGAACAAAAACTGTTTAAGCCATTAAAAATGCCAACAGCTTCAGTGGGTTATTCTGCTTTTTTAGCGTCGAAAAACCGCGCCATGCCTCATGTTCGGGTAAAACGAGGTTGGGCTGAAACCAAAGTAAATCCAAGCTATTACCGGGTCAGTCCAGCAGCAGGTGTTAATGCCAGTGTGATGGATATGAGCCAGTGGTTAATGGCACAGTTAGGTCAGTACCCGTCGGTATTAAGCCCTGCCATGTTGCAGGATGTGCGGACTAAAAGAGTGAAAGTGGCGGATGATTTAGGTGGTCGCACCTGGGGTCAGTATGTCACCACGTCACATTATGGTTTAGGTGTGCGTATTTTTAACTTTGGCGGTCATGAAGTCTATTACCATGGCGGTTGGGTAAAAGGTTACCGTACTGAAATGGCGTACTCCAAAGAAAAAGGCGTAGGTTTTGTGGTACTGATCAATGCTGAAACGAATCTGGTGGGCGATTTATCGACCTGGTTCTGGTCAAACTTACTGGCGGTTAAACCGCATAAAAAGAAACGTATTGCTGCGCAAATGCAGCAAGAGTGGGATCTGGAGATGGAATCAGAGACAGAGTGGCAAGCACCGCTGTTAGCGGACTAAAACCGAACCAGGCAAAGGACTGCTATACTCATTTTCGTACAATCTAAGTGGCCTGCTGAAAAGGATAGATGCCCGATATGTCGATGGGAACCATAAGTCAGTCTTCGTATAGTAAAACCGTAAAAACTATTCTTAGCAAAATTCATGATGCCACAGCTCTGAATGATTCAGTGTATGAAGTGGCCACTGATTATTTTCGTCATGCCAAACAGCAGGAAGAAAAACTGCAGCAATTACAGCTGCAAGTGCGAAAACTGGAACAAAAACCAGAGCCGTCTTCCGCTGAACAAAAAAAACTGGCTGAAGCCCAGTCTGCTTTAAAACTTTATATCCGTATGTTGGATGACAGTCGCGTTGAACGCTACAGAGCGTTAAAAGCCTTATGTTTGCAGGTGTTACAACTGACAGAAGGTGAAAGCTTTGATGAAACAGTACAAATGTCGTCTAAGTTTTTGGGCACTATTCAGCTGCTGGCACCAAGCAATGGCAAGTATGTTGCTCCGGTGAATCAAAAGTTTAAGCATTTATACAAAGGCGTTTTAAGTTTGCGTTTGCTCGACCGCTTACTGCTGGATAATGAGTTGAACAATAACTATGTGCAAGGTAAGGTGCGAGCCGCCAAAGAAATGCTGGATAATGCAGAGGCTGCTTATCAGGCCGACTATTCCCCTTTCCGTGACGATGTGCAGCTGCCTTTATTAATGGCTGCTATTTTGCAGGATATAGGCACTTATCATCCTGACGCTTTGGCTATTCTCAAAGGTGCGGATGGCGATCTGGACGAGTTTCGGGTGCTGGATGATGAAAACCGTGTTGCGCTGTTAAAAATCAATTATCAGGAGACACTGAGTTACGTCACGAAAGGCTTAGCCTGTGATCGTTATGTCGGCAATTCAAAAGAAGAACGGGAGCTGTTTAATCAAAACGAGCAGGACAAACTGAATTTTGTTTACACCTTGCTTAAAAACGCCATAAAACCTGAAGGTGGCGTAGGTAACCTTCTGAAAATTCCCCAGATTTATACCTCTGTTGTGTTGTCGACTAAATTAAACCACAGCTACGAGTCTTTGCCTAAAGCGGCTCTGGTGCTGCAAAGCGGTGTGGAGCGGGGGTATTACCATAAAGCTGCTGTGGATGCGCTGATCAAAATTACCGGCTTGTTCCCACAAGGCTATGGCGTGACCTATATTCCCAAAGACTCAGACAAGCGCGATTTGGACAGATATGAATATGCCTTGGTGGTGTCTTTGTATCCGCCCACGACAGATATGCCAATATGCAGGGTAGTGACCCGCAGTATGACCTTTAGTAACACAGGTACCAATGTAGTGGTTAGCGTGGATAACAATCTGTATTTCCCTGCGGCACGCAAGAAACTGGAAAAAATGAGCGAAGAGCGGCTGCTGGAGATTTTGAGTAAGCTGGTTTCTAACTTTGAAGAACGTAAGAATATGGAATTAATTCCTAAATGCTGGTTTCCTGACGAGTATTTCTCCTACAGTAAAAATCAGAATTTATGGAATAAAGTGACCACTATTCAGAATTGATTTGATTCTGTGCTGTGAAAAAAAGCCCGGCTATATAGCCGGGCGAAAAACAGCGGTCCAGGGAGATGAATAAAACCGCTTGCGCTAGAACTCTTCACTGCAAAAAACTGTGTATTTCCTGAAACTCATCACCTGATGATGACGACAAACGCTAATCCTAAAAACATGGACCATAGTGTCGGACATTGGTTCCGCGTCAGGTTGTACCAGTTTTCTGAATATAGAATGGGTGATCAACAGGCAGAGCAGTAGCTGAAGTTGTGATAGCTGTGTTCATCGCTGCATCCATCTTGTGTTGATTTGTGCTCAGCATAAAGATGGATGCAGATGAAAGATAACGCTTTAACTCAATAGCCTCTATCGGTTTAATTGATGAGGCGGCTTTGTCAGAATTTAAACTAGCAGTGCAGCAGTGCGCAGCAATACAGCGGGTTGTCGTAACCATCGCAAGTTTTGTACTCGCGATAGCCCTTAGAATAGGCGAGCGCAAGCCAATAAGACTGTCCGTGTAGAGTGACACGCTGACTGACAGGGTGCTGTTTTGCAGAGCAAAATAATTCGTCCGGCAAAGGCATACTATGTCCTGTTGGCCAGAGTTCGGTTGCGCTGGATGCCAAAATGGCACCTTTCTCATCGATAAAACAGGCGGAAAAATCAGCCTTCACTTCTCCCTGCTCATTTTTGGGCAAAATATCCAGCAACATTGCACTAAATTGTGGCGCGCTATCAAACACCAGCGCTATGCCCCCCTGAGCTTTACCTGTTGTGGTATCGGTAAAGACAGGCGCATGGTAGATGTAGGTCGATTGCTGCTGATACAAAGCACTGGGCTCAAAATCGCTGACCGCATACTGATGAGGGGAATTTAATAACAGGCAATCTGCAGAGCCGCTATTGTCAGGCATTTGCTGCAGCTGTTCTGTGTTATCTCTGGCGCAACATAAAATACGCTGTGTTTTGTCGTAGAGATAGATATTGGAATAAACTGTATATAAATCATTGATGTAAGTAAGTTCTTTTGCTGCTTCCTGCTGTTTTTCTGAGTCTGGTTGTCGTAGTAACTGCTGAAACTTTTTATTATGTGCCCACCAGCGACAGTCATTGGCGCGTTCATACAGATTCCTGTCCATAATATCCAGAGCTTGCCGTGCCAGCATCACCAACTCTTCCAGTTGGCTGTGTAATACGGTGTGAGCCAATTCTTCCACTGAATGAGAAAACACTTGATGGATTTCTTTGCCTATACCACGTATGGCATCAAGCACAGGCACAAATTCAACGGCGTCGTTGCGGGCTGCCGAAATAACGCCATTTAATACAATCAGACTGAGTTCATCATTGACCTGCAAAGACGAGCGATGAATATGAAATAGTTCTGGAAATAACTTAAGGTTATTAATATCCAGCTCTTGTTGTGCTGATTTAGGTTGATTCGACAAGCTTTTTACCGGTGTCCAGATCTGAGTTTGCCAGGCCGGACCAAAGTAACCCTGATACCCCTGAGTTTGCGCAAAACTGAGCAAGTAATCCCGGCTTTCTACTTTTCTTAGCCCCAATTGCTGTTGTCGTCCTGCGGTGTGTTGGGGCGGTAGCAGCTCGATGTCGGAGCTAAAGACAGTGCTGCCATCTTCAGATTGCAGCAACAATATACTTTGGCTATGTTCTGGCAGTAAGTTGTTGAAAATAGTCGTTATTTCATCATCAAACTTAAAGCATAAGCACAACACTCCAAGCGCACTACCTTGCTCTGACAGCACAGCCTGGGCATAAATCAGGCTTTGTTTTTGCTCAGGCTGCAGGTCGGAATACCTGAAGGTTTCGCTAAATTGCTGAGGCTGTTGCAGGCACTGCTGCACTAAGGGATCACGGCTGTATTTTTGCGTCTGCGAGGGGGCAAGTCTGAGCTGTATCTGTCCGTCAGGGCTGACTAAAACCACATCCTGATACACTGAATAATAGCTGACATAGTTGGCTAAATGCTGTTGCATTGCATCAACAGCTTCAACGCAAGGCTCTGCTAAAAAGCTACGAATTTGGCTGTCAGTGGCGAGAAAACCTATATCTGCTGTGCGTTCAAACAAGTTACGGATCAGCACGTCAATGGCAATCTGGCTACAAGCTTTGTCCGTTAACAGTGTTTTTTTGGTTTGTTCCAGCAGTAAGTTGTCGATCAGAATTTGTTGTAGCTCAGTGAAGCGTTTTTTAGTCTGATCCATGCTGTCGAGTATGGTAGAACCAAGGCGTAAGCTATTGATTTTCCCTATTAAAGTAACTTTACTCCACCAGCTGTCCAGTTCAGTTAACTTTTGTTCGTACTGTAAAACGCCACTCATGTGAGGTTTCAGATGATTTTTATGGTGTTCGAAAAAAAACTGCATGTACAACCAACGCCTGAGCTACTGCCCTCCAATGGATCCGCAGGGACCAATGCAAGGGCTTTGCCAGTATTATACTGAGCGATTTTTCCGATACATGTCTAAATAGAAATTCAGGCTAATTTGTGGCGAACTTGCAGCAAAAATCTGCTTTTGCTCCGGTTTAAACTTCCAGGCTAAAGGGGTCATTTCCAACAGATTTAACACCATGTCAGCAGGTAAATCGGTTAGCTTTAGTTTCAGTTCCTGACGCTCTTGATGCTCAAAACCTGGAATGGCTTCGATTTGATCGCTATGCAGACGCACTGAACTGTATACCTGCTGTTTGATCTCCAGCAAATGCTCTGGAGCAGGAGTCACGGTCAGCAACAGGCCATCAGTTTTTAATACCCGAGCCAGTTCTTCTGGCTCACAAGGCGCACAAAGTTTTAATGCAGCATCAAAGCTCTGATCGGCAAAAGGCAGATGCCAGGCACTGGCGACACAAAACTTGATAGCAGGGTAGCTTTTCGCGGCTTTTTTGATGGCTGTTTTAGCGATATCCAGGCCGCACAATCTGAGTTCTTTGTCTGCTAAAGCCTGCATCAGCCTGTTGCTGTAATAGCCTTCGCCGCAGCCAAGGTCGAGCACCACAGGCTGTTGTGGTAACACTGCGGAAAAATACTGATTTACTGCATCGGACAGGGGCTGATAATAACCTGCATTTAAAAAGTCGCGGCGGCTTTGCATCATCAGCGGCGAATCGCCCGGGACTTTAGAGTTTTTTTGCTGCACCGGCAATAAATGCAAATAGCCCTCTTTGGCGAGATCAAAGCTATGGTTTGACGCACAAACAAAGCTGTTATGGTGTTGAGTCAGACTTTGTTGGCAAAGCGGGCAACGGTACATACAAACATCTCCGGTTTAATTCAGTTGCAGCAAGTCCCAGCGGGTGCCGTACAAGTCTTCAAATACAGCGACAGTACCATAAGCTTCTTCGCGTGGTGTTTCGAGAAACTTTACGCCTTGTTGTTGCATCCGGGTATGATCACGCCAGAAATCGTCTGTATTTAAAAACAGAAAAACCCGGCCACCACACTGATTGCCTATCTGTTGTTTTTGCTGCTCGTTACTGGCTTTGGCCAGCAAAATAGCAGTCTCTACAGCACCTTGGGGCCGCACCACCACCCATCTTTTTTCACCTTGTGGGCTGTCTTCTACTAATTCAAAGCCAAGCTTTTGTGTGTAAAATTCGATAGCTTCATCATAGTCAGCCACTAATACACTAATCAAACCTAAACGTTGTTTCATCATGCTCACTTAGCGCAGATCCAAAAGTGGCGCTATGCTACCGACCCGCCGCTTGGGATGCCAGTAAATATTCGTGTTTGAGCCGGCTTTGGCTGGGCATACTCAGCATGCAATTGGTATACTGCGGCCTTTGATTTGTCTGTGTGGAGAAAAGAATGTCTGGCTCAGAACTTGAACTCTGGACTTTGGATGAGTTGTGCGATCATGCTTTTGCTATTTTTGAAGAGTTAGCAGAAGACAACTTGTCCGCTGAAGATTATGCGTTGTATCAACAACATGCAGCTGCGTCCGCTTATGTGGATTTAGTACCAGCTACAGACGACTGGGTTGATATGATCGCTATGGATATTGACCCCGAACTACATGTAGAAGCTCATATTGGTTTGGCTGATATCAATGGGGTAGCTGAGATTGTTCTTGCCAGAATTTTACTGAGCAAAGAAAAGTATGAGACTTTATGTCATGCCCGTTGGCGTGGACAAGACTAAAATCGGTTAAAAAATTAGCCAAGTCTCGGATTTTGTATCGTTTTTTCTAAATTTTTCTTTTGCGACTGGCCATCTTCCGCCTACACTAAAGGGGTGTGAGTGGCCGGATCATCGATCAGAGAAAAACGAGGCAAAGGTTTGAGTCTTACCCGATTTGATTTTAGTAAGTTATTTGATCTCAATGTGTTAGTTGTTGAGTCTGATCCTGCGTCTGGTCATCAGTTAAAACAAATACTGACCGGCCTTGGCATCAAAAAGGTGGAGCTCAGTCGCACAGCTCAGGATCTGTTGAGCAGCGAAGGTACTGCCCCTTACGATGTAATTTTCCTTGATTATGATGCGGAACCCTCTTTGGTTGGCGCCGATCTGATTGAGTTGCTGCTGCACAAAAACATTGTTAGTCCCTTAAGTCGTCTGGTGGTGTTATCCACAGCGACAGAGCGGCAGAAGCATGCCGTGGATTATCCTTTTCATCAGATTGATTTTCTCGACCGGCCTTGCAATAAATTCCATATGGACGAGCAACTCAAACTGCATGTCCGCCTAAAACCTTTTATGGATCAGATCCTGCCTTTGGTGCACAAACGTCGTTATGTTGATGCTTTTAAATTGATAGGTGAGCTGCAACAAAAAGCTGGTGCTGACACGCCAGTGGCTGTGCTGCAACTAAAAGCTGAAATGTTGCTGGAGCTTGGGGTTTGTGATGCAGCTTCAGCATTGATTAAATCAGCTTGTGCCAAACAGCAGGGCTGGGCCTTGTGGTTGCAGTTCTTACTGGATTACGAGCAAGGTGATCTGCAGTCCTGCAACAGCTTTTTAGTCAATGTGACCGAAGAAGTACTGCGTTATCAGGAACGAAAAGAAGTCTGGCAAGTGTATCTGGCGCTGGAAAATGAAGACTACGCCGCTGCGCTCAGTGTGGCTGTTAAATTCCCGGCTGCCGGTATGTCGACCCATATTACTCAGTTAGTGCAATTGGTGATGATGGTATCGGATAAAACAGAACAGGCGATTGAACTGATAGAGCGCAAAAGACGGCAGGCAGGCAGTGGTTACCAGTTTTGTGTATTGACGGTGAGTTTATGCAAGCTGTTGCTGTTTTTAATGGCTCAGCCGATGCCGGAGCAGAGAGTTTCCCAGTATCAGACCATGTTGCAGCAATGTTTTCGTCAGTTGATCAGCGACAAAGAGGCCAGTCAGTTTGCCGCTGATATTATCTGGTTGCAGGGCAGTTTAATCTGCCAGGCCGATGGCAAAGAAGCCGCTATTGCCTTCTTAGAGAAACAGAAACAACATTTAGCTGCTATGCAGATGTCTGTTGCCAGTCAGTGTCATGGCGCCACCCTGATGGCCAGCCTTGGTAAGATGAATGCAGCCTTTGATTTAATGTATCTGGCGAACAAAGCGCTGAATTTGCTGCCGCACAGCATACATAAAGTTTATGCCGGTTGTGTGCATCAGCAGGCCTTTCATTTGATTTATGCTGCGGCGGACAGAGGGCAGGTTTATGCCCAAATGGGCTTACGACATGAAAAAGAAGGTGAATTACGCCCTGCTGCTCAAATGTATTACAAGGCGTATCTGGCAGAACCTGGTTACTTAACACATCAGGAACACTTAGCAAACTTGCTCAGCCAGTTAAAGCTAAGCAAGTTTAAAACTTTTGTGCTGGAAGAATTTAACCAGCGCTGAGGTTAACCGCCGTTAGCTGCCGGATTAAAGCTGTGCTCCAGCACTAAAGCCAGACGCACTGCAGCTTGTTGCAGTCGTTGTTCCAGCTGTGGCAGATGCTGTTGCTGGTAACGCTCGTCTATTAACATACCTGGTTTATAGCCCTGATAAATCAGTTTCACTAACAACACCGACTCATTGGCCCAATCCAGCACACTGACGGTTTGCCACTGCTGCTGTTTAGTTTTTAACGCCCGATACAAAGCTTGCTGCTTCGCATCATCCTGGTAAGAAGCGGCTTCCAGAATACGGCTATCCCAGACGCCATGTAAATTCGATGGCTCACCAGCAAAATACACTGCAGTTTTATTGCCCCCTAAATCATCGGCATAACCAGCGTGCAAAGGTTGATGTAAGTCGCCAATAAAGTGGCCAACAAACAGCAGAGCCTCCAGCTGAGTTTTTGACGGTGCAAAAGGCGTCAGCTTTTTCCGTTGTTGTTCAATAGCCGACAAGACACAACCTTCGGCAGGGCAGTGCTGCATAGTTAACTTAGTGTCAGAGCGCTGGATATTGATGTAATGCCAGACCTTGGTGTGCTGATATTCCGGCAAGGAGCGTATCTGATCCGGCCAGGAACAGGCTTTGGTAAAATCGTTTTGTTCGTGCAATTGCATCAGTTGCTGCACTTTTTGCTGGCTGACCGGGCTTAATAACTGATAAGCCATAGAGCACACCATCTGGTGGCCTAATTCACCAAAAGCAAACACTGGGCTACAAAATAGCACCAAAGCTAAAACCAGAGTACGCATAGAGTATTTCCTTATTCATCCACGAGTTGAGTGACTTGCCAGTGGGCGAGCGGGCTTTGTGAAAGCAATGGTGCCAGCTCTTTTAAGCAGTTTTCCATATCTTGTTTCAGCGTAAAAGGTGGGTTAATCACCAACATACCACTGCCCGTCATACCAAAACCTTCAGCGTCTGGCTGTGGGCAATATTCTATCCGCAGCTGATTACGAATTTGTGTATCGACAATGGCATCAATAAAGCTTTCGACCGCCTGACGTTCGATCACCGGATACCAAATGGCGTAGGTACCTTGTGGAAAACGCTGCACTGCCTGTTCTAAACCTTTGATCAGGTCCTGATACTCGGTTTTTAACTCATAAGGCGGGTCAATCAGCACTAAGCCGCGTTTAGCCAAGGGGGGCAGCATGGCGCGTATGCCAGCCCATGCGTCCATTTTTTCAATACGGCTGTGTCTGCGACGCTGAAACTGGCTGGCCAGAATAGGATGATCGCTAGGGTGTAATTCGGTGGCCTGAATGGTATCTGTAGCGCGACATAACAAATCGGCAATTTTCGGTGAACCCGGATAAAAAGCTAAATCGTCGCTGTCGTTCACCAGCCTGATGGTCTCCACATAAGCTTTGATATCAGCATTTGCGCCTTGATAGTTCCAGAGTTTGCCTATGCCTGTCTGATATTCGACAGTTTTTTGCGCTTGTTCGCTATGCAGGCTGTATAAGCCGGCACCGGCATGAGTATCGTGATAGCAAAAAGGCTTATCTTTGCGTTTTAAGTAATTCAGGATACAAATCTGCACCAGATGTTTAATCACATCGGCGTGATTACCTGCATGATAACTATGACGATAACTCAGCATAAGCCCACTCTTTAGATAGTTTTTGGATCGTTTTTAAGATGGTGTTCGCGTTGATGGCGCACTAAAAGCGCAAGCATACTGCGCCAGAGCAGAAAGGCAAGTATTCTGTGAGCCAAAGCAGTGCGGTGCTGTAACACCACACACCCGACAGAGTGCCTGACCTTGTTTGTTTTTAACTGTTAGCATAAACGGCATGATTGAGGCTTCCGAATGGCAAGGCTTGATAGTCTGCAATACCCTCACCAGAGTGGAGCTTACCTCCTGGATTTGTGGCACTAAGGTGTTCGTTCAGTGAAAACTCATTGCAGATCAACACGAATAACAGGATGATTCGGTAACGAAGTGCCGTTCCAGCGGCGGGGACTCATGATGTTAAACGAACACCTGTTGTTTTTTTTCTCTGGGCTTGGTGCATTTAATGGCTTGGCTTTGGCATTTTATCTATGGTTTGCCGGTAAAGCATCTGTTGCACAACGTGCTCTTGCTGTGCTGATTTTGATGGTCAGTGTCCGCACCGGCAAATCCGTGGCCTTTTATTTTTTACCAGATACACCAGCTTCAGTGATGCAAGCCGGCCTGACCGCTTGTTTATTGATTGGCCCGGCTTTATATTTTTTCACCCGCACCAACCTTTCTACCTCCGGCGAACTGGGGCGTTTTGAATTGGTGCATGGCAGTGTGCTGGCTATAGTGGCTATTACCCTGAATCTGTTTTTGCCTTATGCAGACTACGCCGCCATCTGGCATGGCTCTATTGTCAGCACTGGCAACTGGCTTTGGTTAATTTATCTGCTGGTCAGCACAGCCTTACTGGTAAAGCAGCGCCATCGTTTGCCTGAAGGTAGCGCCAGGTTATTGCTGCTTGCTGCCAACGCCGGGCTTTGGCTGATTTGGCTGGCGTATTTAACCTCAGGTTTTACCTCTTATATTGTTGGGGCTTTGTCGTTTTCCTTTGTGCTTTACCTCTGTGTGGCTGTCGCATGGGGCTTGCGGCAAGGTCAGGCGCCGGTTGAGCCTTACCAGGACAGGCGAATTCCGGCAGCTGAAGCTGCCGCAGAGTTGCAGCAGTTGGCTGATTTGATGTCCCGTGAGCGGCTGTATCTTGACCCTAGCCTGACGCTTGCACGGGTGTCGAAGCGTTTGGGCATTCCTCAGGCGCGCTTGTCGCAGTTGCTGAATGACAACAACGGCACGCCGTTTAAACACTATGTCGCACAATTGCGGGTGGTCGAAACCCAGCGCCTGCTGCTGCAACAACCCCATCAAACGCTGGAAGCTATTGCGGAGGCTGCAGGCTTTCAGTCGATGTCAACTTTCTACGCCGCTTTTAAAAAGGCCAATGGCTGTACACCTGCGTTGTTCCGCGAGCGTGCTATCACTGCGGAAACAGGTTTCAGTAGTGCGGGAACAGCTAGCAAGACCTTGATTTAAATCATTTTCGCTTAAGGTGAATGCTCCTTTAACTGAGACGGAGCTTTTCACTATGATTTGGAAAAAATGTTATCAACTGCTGCTATGCCTGCTGTTTAGTGGCTTTTTAACTACAGTGCAGGCACAAGCCAGCAAAACCCAAGCCGACACAGCAGCAACCCCAGCTGGTCGGGTATTGTTTGTGTTGTCCAGCAGCAAGTTCCACGGTAATTCCACTGTGCCTGCCAGCATCAGCTTTGGCGAAGTGGTGCATGCCTGGGATACCTTCCATAACGCAGGTTATGCCATCGACTTTGTGTCCCCTGCCGGCGGCGCAGTGCCGATAGACCCGACGGTGCTAGGCCCACGCTTAATTGAACGATTGAAAGATCAGCGCATTATGGCCGGCCTTACCCAAACTCATACTCCGGACGAGATTGATGCCACTCTTTACCAGGCTGTGTATTACGTCGGGGGCAGCAACGCCATGTATCAGGTGGTGGATGACGTTCGGCTGCAAGACATTTCACGACATATTTACGAAAAAAATGGCGGCGTGATTTCGGCGGTGTGCCATGGCACAGCGGGTATTGTCCGCCTCAAACTCAGCAATGGCCAGTATTTGCTGGCAGGTAAACGTGTCACCGGCTACCCGGAAGATTATGAAGACCAATCTGCCGCTTATTTTAAGCACTTGCCGTTTTTAATGCGCCAAACCATTGAAGATCATGGTGGCTTGTTTAAAGCGCCGGATCCGGAGAAGCCCTATATCGAAGTGGATGGCCGTTTAGTCACTGGCCAGAACTATCCGTCTGCACCTTTGGTGGCCAGCGCCGTTGTGCAGATCTTGCAACAGCAGAAATCAGCCGTAACCCAACCTTAATCGTTTATTTCATCTAAAAGGAAACCAGTTTTATGAACACATTTGCAAAAACCTTGGTTGTAACCTGCCTGAGCCTTGGCTGGATTGTGTCTGCCGCTGCAAACACTAATGTCAGTGCACAAGCTCCTGTGCAACAACACGCCGAATATGCCGCCATCGACAGCGCCATGCAAACCATGATGCAAGCTTTTGAACAAGGCAGTGCACCAACCGCCTTTCGGGTGATCCTAAAAGACACAGTAGTAGTCGGCTACTCGGGCAAACAACAAAAAGTTGTCAGTGTCTCGGGTGAAGAATGGGCTAAAGGTTTTCAACCGGCTCCAGATGAAGATCAGCGTCACCGTCAGTATCAAATTCTGGATATCACTGACACCGGCGCTGTGGTGAAAGTGATGCTGGATTACCCACAATGGCTAGGAGTGGATTATCTGGCCATGACCAAAATCAACGGCCAGTGGCGGGTGGTTAGTAAGTCATGGAGCGGCACTCCAAAAGTGGCCAAATAAAGCAGCTTAATCAACTGTATGACGAGCTCCAGCTCAGCATCTGCAGGGGCGCATTAGTACGCCCCATTTTACTTACAGGACCCGCTGATCATATAGCTGCGGCGTTTCAGTGTTTTGCTTGCTCTGTGAGTCATCAATAGTGCCCTGTTCTGCGGATAGAAAAATAGAAGTATTGTTGCCCTGTAGCTGGTAAAATCCGCCGCATTTAGGATTACAGGCCGCAAGGCGCAAGCAGGAAATGTTATGTCACAACACAAAGGCAAAGGCGAAAAAACAGCCAATCCATTGCATAAGCCCTGGACCAAAGACGCTGGTGCAAAAAATGCGAAGTCAACGGCGAATAGAGCCAATCGCGCTGCTGCGTTAAAAGCGCCAGAGACAAAAGCTGTTCAGCCTAAAGCTGTGTCTGCCAAAGTGTTAAAACAAAATCGCCAGGAAGAAGCCAAAATTTATGGTGAAAATGCCTGCCGTGTGGCCTTTTTGCAGCGCCCTGAAGCTTTAGTGCGTTTGTATTTAAGCGAGCAAATGGCACCAAAGTTTGCCGATTTAATGAAATATCTGGCTGCCAATAAAAAAGCCTACCATGTGGTATCTGAAGCCGAGCTTGAAAAAGTAGCAGGCAGTCAGCATCACGGTGGTGTGGTGCTGTTGGTTAAACGTAAGGCTGTGTTATCACTGGCCAGTTATTTAACTCAAAATGGCCGTAAAAAGCAGGATTGCTTGCTGGCATTAGATGGTGTCGGTAATCCGCACAATTTAGGCGCTATAGCCCGCAGCTGCGCCCACTTTGGCATTAGTGGCATAGTGATGAAAGACCCGGATTTACTGGCACATGGCGCTGCAGCCCGCACAGCTGAAGGCGGTGTTGAGTTTGTTGAAGGTTTAAGTTGTGACAACCTGCCTTTGGCATTGCAGCTATGTAAACAAGCGGGTTATACCCTGGTGACTACCTCAAGCCATGGTGGCGTATCACTGTACAGCAGCCAGTTGCCAGCTAAAGTCGTGATAGTCTTTGGTGAAGAAATGTTTGGTGTATCTCAGTCTGTGGCTAAGTCTGCCGATATCGCCTTACAAATTCCTGGCACAGGTAAAGTGGAATCGTTAAATGTCAGCGTGGCTGCCAGCCTGATTTTAGGCGAATGGTATCGTCAGCAGCAGTAAACAACACGAAGCGTCTGAGCATGAAAAAGCCCTGATTAAACAGGGCTTTTTTCTGGCTGCTTTTTCTCCATCATTTTACCCGTGACAGCCCAGACTATTAATGCGCCCCAGGCAATAAAGGAAAAACCAGCTGGTATATTGGCTATTAAAATCAGTTTTAAATGTTTGCGGTTAAAAGCCAAAGCAAGCAGGCTTGGCAAAAAGTAGACAGCCAAAAACAAGGGTAAAAAAATCAGCCATTGTGTCAGTGAAGCTTTGGCAAAAGCGCCGCTTAAAGTCGTCATCATTTCGTTCATCTTTTAACCCTCTGTAAGATCCAAGTTTGTGATTCAACAGTTTCAGAGTAAAAGATCCGACTGACTACGCCTTATAAAAAGTGATTTTCGGGCTATAACGAGGAAATACGGTTAACCCCAGGCATTAAACAACTGTTTTAGTTGCTGCACCTGACGGCGGCTGACTTCTACTGCAGAACCATCTTTGAGCACAACAATCAGGGTACCAGCAGCCAGACCTGGTTCAATCTGTGAAATAGCATCAATACGCACTATGTCGGAGCGGCTGACTTTAAAAAACTGCTGTGGGTTTAAGCGCATCTCTACTTTGGATAAAGAGCTGTGTAAAAAGCTTTTGCCATCGTCGCAGTAAACCGCAGTGTGGTTGCCAATGCTTTCAAAACGCTGAATTTCATTTAATCGTTTGATCCGGCTGACCTCGCCAAATTTCAGCAATATGCCATGTTGTTCAGGCAGGTAACTGTGTTGCTGGCCTGCAGAGTGTTGTTGCTCCAGCTTTTGAATGGTTCTTTCCAGCCGCTCTGGCGCTACAGGCTTTAATAAATAATCCAAAGCATTAAGTTCAAAAGCGTCCAGCGCATACTGGTCAAAAGCAGTACAAAATACAAAATGGCAGTGTGACTGTAATTGTGGTGCCAGCTGCAAACCCGATAAACCCGGCATCTGAATATCTAAAAACACCAAATCAAAAGCTTGCTGCTGCATCAGCTCTAAAGCCTGCTCCGCTGTGCTGGCTTCGGCCTGAATACTGATCTGTGGGTAAGGACTGAGTAAGCGACGCAATTCGGCTCTGGCTAACCTTTCGTCATCCACTAGTAAAGTGTTAAACATAAGGCAGCTCCATACGCACTTCAAACTGATGCTCTGTTTTAATCTGCTGACAGCGAATACTATCTCCCAGTTGCAACTGCAGTCGTTGTTGTAAGTTAGCCAGTGAACTGCCAGTGCCTTTAAAGGGGCTTGCGGCTTTGTAGCTATTGCTGACCGATAGCACCCACAAAGAGTGGCTTATTTTTTCTGCTTTGACTTTCAGCCAGCCAGGTTCGGCATTAGGGCTGATGCCATGTTTAATCGCATTTTCAATCAGTGTCAGTAAAGTCAGCGCCGGTAGTTTTTGTGTCAGGCAATCGTCAGCCAGCTCAATATGGGTTGCCAGTCGTCGCTCTAATCGAACCTGTTCTATTTGCAGGTAAAACTCTGCGGTTTGCCACTCTTCAGCCAAAACGGCGACAGGGCGCATTTGGGTTTGTAAATGAATACGCAACAGTTCAGATAATTGAGTGACGGTCTGTGCTGCCTGCTGTTGATTTTCAAAAATTAAGGCTCGTATTGAATTTAAGGCATTAAACAAAAAGTGCGGGCTTAGCTGGTAGGTCAGTTGCTGAATTTGAGCTTGTTGCATCTGTTGTTGCAACTGCTTCTTTTGCTGCAGATTGTGCCAGAATAAATAAATCAGGCTCCAACCGAGCAACACAATCAGGGAATTAAAACCACCCAAAAGCCATTGATTAAATTGAGA
The DNA here is from genome assembly GCF_947090785.1 of Rheinheimera sp. MM224. Lineage (NCBI taxonomy): Bacteria > Pseudomonadati > Pseudomonadota > Gammaproteobacteria > Chromatiales > Chromatiaceae > Rheinheimera > Rheinheimera sp. MM224. Next base: position 3,240,945 of record NZ_OX352320.1, on the reverse strand, counting down.
GAATTCCATCAAAACCTGCTGGTTTTGGTGGTTAAAGCTGACCGTATCAATTTGAGTAGTTTTTAATAGCTCCAGTTTGGCCGTTAACATCGAAATACCCGACCAGAATAAAGATACAGCGATTAAATATAAAAAACTCCAGGACAGCGTAAGCAGTTTCTTTGTCGTGTTAACCAAGTAAAGCTTCAGCACAGGTCTTAACAGCAGATGCGTTATCAGTAATGAACTGGCGCCGTCAATCAATCCTCTGATCAGAAAACGTGAGGCTATGTTGTTATTCTGGATCTCCAGAAAAGGTTGCATCATCACCAGATAGCTGGCAAAAAACAGCGTGATAAAAATCAGCTGGCCGAGCAGATAGGCTCTGCTAAAACGGCTTGATAATTCAACAGCACGACTTAAAAAATCAGACAAGAGAAGGCTTCCAAAAGCAGACAACTTTGATGTTTTACCGTAGCTTACAAAAAACAACAAGAGGTCAGGGTAATAGTGTCAGCAAAGTGCCTAAAGCAGGTGCTGTTTTTAATGTCAGGTAAGGACCCATAGCGAGAATAAAACTCAAGCTGGCAAAACTCAGTATAAAACCCGTCAATCGTTGTTTGGTATTTTCCATTATCCAATCCTCTCCGCTGAACTGGCGTCAGTGTGCGGTAAATGTTGGCATTTGTTTTACAAAAAGTGACCAGCGGTGAGTTAAGGGGATAGAAGGTTATTTTTGCTTTGGAACAGGCTTACATCAGTCTGGCCTTGTATTTTGACTGCTTTATTGGTTTGATAGCCGTAACGAGTTGGGAAAGGTGATATCAGGATGAAGCAAGGGGTATGGTTGGCTGTATTTTTTATCGTTCTGATCTGGTCTGGTATTGCGCCTAAAGATCAATTTACCTGGTTTCTGGAAGTTTTACCGGCCTTGATTGGGTTAGTCGTGCTGGCTGTGACCAAAAGTCGCTTTGCGCTGACGCCTTTGCTTTATATATTGATATTGCTGCATTGTGTAATTTTGATGGTTGGCGGTCATTATACTTATGCAGAAGTGCCACTCTTTGACTGGATCAGAGACTGGACGGGCGGAGAGCGCAATAATTACGATAAAGTAGGGCATTTTGCTCAGGGTTTTATCCCGGTGATTATTTGTCGTGAGCTGATTTTGCGTAAAGGTTTAATTTTTGGCCAAAGCTGGCAGTGTTTTTTCAGTGTCTGTTTTTGCTTAGCTTTCAGCGCTTTCTACGAGCTGATTGAATGGTGGGTCGCCTTGTTATCAGGTGAAAATGCAGAAGCTTTCTTAGGAACTCAGGGGTATGTCTGGGATACTCAGTCTGATATGGCCTGGGCGTTAAGTGGCGCTTTAATTGGCTGGTTTACCCTTAAGGGTTTACATGATAAACAATTGCGGCAACTGCGCGCTGCAGCGGAAAAAAGTCAAAGCCAGCATGGCTAAGCTTTGACTTTTTTTCCTGTAGTTTAGTCTTTGTTTAAGCTGACAGGGCCATTGATCTGGTCAATTTTGAGTTCGCCTGAACCATCGTCCAATAAAGTAAAACCACCCGCTTGTTGCACGCGGATATCGCCAGAGCCATCACTGACACTGACCATGCCTTTTACCTGCTGAATATCTGTGTCACCCGAGCCATCCTCCGCCAGCACAGTGCCTGCAACCTGCTGAATCAACAGATCGCCTGAGCCATCTTCCACAGTAAGGTTGCCACTTAGCTGGGTCAGACTGACATTACCTGAACCATCTTCCAGTACCAGATTACGGCCACCTTGTACTGTTAAATTGCCCGAGCCATCTTCAATCACCAAATCTGAGCTTAAGCCTTCAATACTGATATCACCTGAACCGTCTTCCAGCGCCAATGCCAGTTCAGCCGGCACTTTGACAACCAGATCTGCATAAGCAGAAGAACCAGTACACATACCAATACAGGACCCGCCGACAGCTTTAAGCACAGCAGCTGAGCCTTGTTTTTCCAGTGACAAAGTAAAAGGTTTGTCTTCGCTGGAATACAAATCCGCAACCACCTCAATTTGGGTTAAGCCTTTGATACCGATAATTTTCAGGTCGCCTGCTTCAGTTTCAGCTTTTAATTCAGTCAAATCAGCGGCACTTAACTGCAAATGGAGTTGTTCGTGTTTTAGATCTTCAGCCGCAGAACTATTGCCTACGTGAATAACACAAGCACTGAGTAATAATGTCGGAATACAGACAGCAATCAATTTTTTCATAACAGGTCCTTAAAGCAACTCCTTAATAGTGCTGCTAGTCTGCCTGTTGTGCTGAGGAATTGCAAAAGAACGGCAGGAGTTAAAATTATTTAAAAACAAAGGCTTATAAATTGTTACTCTTTGCCTTTAAATGTTTCAGGAACTGTATACGGCTTTTTGGTAACGCGAGAATAACAGTTGAACCCGCTCTACATAAGTCTGAGTTTCAGCGTAAGGTGGGATACCCTGATGTTTATCTACAGCCCCGGGCCCAGCGTTATAAGCCGCCATTGCCAGTTTAATATCGCCTTTATAACGTTTGAGTAAAGAGGACAGGTAAGATGCACCACCCTGAATATTCTGCTGCTGGTGCCAGACGTTTTGTACACCCACTTCTGTCGCTGTATCTGGCATCAACTGCATTAAACCTGCAGCACCACTTTTGGATAATGCTTTAGGATTAAAAGCGGATTCAGCATGGATCACCGCTCTTAATAAAGCAGGGTCTAGTTGATGGTGTTGCGCCGCTGTGGTTATTTCCTGCTGATACTTCTGTAAAAACAATGGCGTATTGTGCCAGTTCACAGTGCTTTGCAGGTCACAGGCGAAACAGTCAAAGCGAACCAACTGATAAGGCCTGTTTTTTGGTGCTCTGTCAGAAAAAGCTGTTACACCATTGGCTTGCTGGTAACGATACACGGGTGGATCATCAGCAACCACGGCAGTCGCCACCGCTAAAAAAACACCAGTTGTCAGGACTTTCGCTGCTTGAAGTTTCAATTTATGCCCCCATTTCAACACTGACTTATTGAGCATAGTCATTCTTTGCATTTTTTGTGGTACTCGTTAGCAAAGAGAGAGTGCAGCTCAGAACTGTATGTTTTTAGTGTTGTCATAGTGGCACTGTAGAATAAAGTGGAAAAACAGATAAATAACTGTATTTTCCAATCACAAAAACAGATTAAGTTTATAGATTTAATTCGTTATCTCAAATCGTCTGGAACAGTTATTCTTTGTTCCATCGAAGCGAGTTCAATTTTAATAACCAACCAACATGGAGTAAGACAATGTCTTCAATTATCAACAGCACCATCAAGCCATTTAAAGCGACTGCCTTCCATCACGGTAAATTTGTTCCAGTGACTGAACAGGATCTGGCAGGCAAATGGTCAGTAGTAGTGTTCTACCCAGCTGACTTCACTTTCGTTTGCCCAACTGAATTAGGCGATCTGGCTGATTTCTATCCTAAGTTCCAGGAAATCGGTGTTGAAGTTTACTCAGTATCTACTGACACGCATTTCACTCACAAAGCGTGGCACGATGCTTCTGACACTATCAAAAAAATCAACTACCCAATGATCGGTGACCCAACAGGTACTATCACTCGTAACTTCGGTGTGATGATCGAGGAAGAAGGTTTAGCTTTACGTGGTACTTTCGTAATCAACCCACAAGGCGAAATCAAAGTTGCTGAAATTCACGACTTAGGTATCGGCCGTAGCGCTGCAGAACTGTTCCGTAAAGTTCAGGCTGCACAATACGTAGCAAACCACGACGGTGAAGTATGTCCAGCTAAATGGACTCCGGGTGAAGCGACTTTAGCTCCATCTTTAGACCTGGTTGGTAAAATCTAAGTCTGATTAAGACTGCAGGGGCTGAGTTCTCAGCCCCTATTTAAAATAAATTTGTGAGTTTTGCTCACCAGAATTTACTGGTACGGCGAAGCTTTGTCCAAAAGGGCAGTGGCAATCCACCTGAAGGTGGCCGTGACTGTGGCTATAAGAAAGGGGCCAAATATGTTAGATACTAACCTAAAGAACCAATTAAAAACCTATTTGCAAAACCTGAAAAGCCCGGTGGAGCTGGTAGTTGCGTTAGACGGCAGCGATAAAGCAGCCGAGTTAAAGAGTCTGGCCGAAGATATCGCCGGTTTAAGTTCGCTGATCCATTTAAAAGATGAGACAGACCCTGCAGTATTAAAGCCATCTATGTTGGTGCGCTCTACTGCGAAGAACACTCAAATTCGTTTTGCTGGTGTGCCTATGGGCCACGAGTTTACCTCTCTGGTGCTGGCTTTGTTGCATTCAGGTGGCCACACCATTAAAGAAGAAGTTGCTGTGCTGGAGCAAATTGCTTCTTTACAAGGTGAATTTAACTTTGAAGTGTTTGTATCTTTAAGCTGTCAGACTTGTCCTGAAGTTGTTCAGGCACTGAATTTAATGGCGGCTGTTAACCCAAGCATTAAAACCACCATGATTGACGGTGCTGTATTCCCTGATGAAGTCAGCAAACGTAATATCATGGCAGTACCTACAGTGTATTTAAATGGTCAGCAGTTCTCTCAGGGCGCTATTACCCTGACCAATATTCTGAACAAAGTCGACAGCGGTGCTGCGGCTCGTCAAGCTGAAGCTTTGAAAACCAAAGACAACTTCGACATGCTGATTGTGGGTGGTGGCCCTGCAGGTTCTGCAGCTGCTATTTATGCCGCCCGTAAAGGCCTGAACACAGGTATTGTTGCCGAGCGTTTTGGTGGCCAGGTTGCTGATACTGTAGGTATTGAGAACTTTATTTCTGTCAAAGAAACTGAAGGTCCAAAACTGGTGGCTAACTTAGAGTCTCACGTTCGTCATTACGAAGTGGACATTATGAATAGCCAAAAAGCAGTGAAACTGGGCAAAAACGACTTGTTTGAAATCACGCTTGAAAACGGCGCTGTGCTGAAAAGTAAAAGCATAGTTCTATCTCCTGGCGCCCGTTGGAGAGAGATGAACGTGCCTGGTGAAAAAGAATACCGTGGCAAGGGTGTAGCGTATTGCCCACACTGTGATGGTCCTTTGTTTAAAGGCAAAAAAGTAGCAGTGATTGGTGGTGGTAACTCTGGTATTGAAGCGGCTATCGACTTAGCGGGTATAGTTCAGCATGTCACAGTGCTGGAATTTGACAGCACATTACGTGCAGATGCAGTGCTTATCAAAAAAGCGCAGTCTATGGGCAACATCACTATTATCACTCAAGCGCAAACGACAGAAGTGTTGGGTGATGGTCAGCGAGTTGTTGGCTTACAGTACACTGACCGTACCAACGGCGAAAGCAAAACTGTTGAACTGGCCGGTATCTTTGTACAGATTGGTTTAGTACCAAATACTGAGTGGTTACGTGGTGCTGTGGAGTTAACACCACGTGGTGAAATCATCGTCGACAGCCACGGCCAGACGTCATTAAAAGGCGTGTTTGCCGCAGGTGACGCGACTAATACACCATTCAAGCAAATTATTATTGCGATGGGCAGTGGTGCAACAGCGGCTTTAGGTGCTTTTGACTATCTGATCCGTAATTAATAGTTCATTCTGCTTAAAAGGGCTGCTTTGCAAAAGGTGGCCTTTTTTTATGCTTGTAAAACAAATGTGATTTAGGTTAAATAAGGTGTTTTTAAAATAGATACAACAGGACGTTGAGATGTTACATCAGGGAAAGTTAAGAGACTGGAACCCCAGCAAAGGCAGTGGCTTTATTCAGCAGGATAAAGCAGGACCGGATATTCGTATCAGCAGCAGTGGTTTTCGCAAAAAACCTGAGAAGCTGCAAGACGGTGACTGCATTTTCTTTCAGATTGAAGTCGACCCACAAGGTATGCCTAAAGCTGTATCAGCGTACAGAGCAGGTCAGCATTTTGCTCCAGCCCCTGCAGTGAAAAAACCAGCTTTGTCATCTTTGCCATTCCAGCAGTTGTTATCTGTAGTGGTGACTTTTTCTATTCTCGCCTGGCTTGGTTATCAATCGATGCATTTGTTCAATGCAGAGGCAGCTTCGCCAGCAGTTGCAGGGTTAGTTGAAACTGATGACGAGCAAAGTACTACTGCTTCATTAGAAAATCCGGTGTGGCCACCCATACAAGCACAACAAAACCCGCAATTTCAGTGTGAAGGTAAGCAACACTGTTCTGAAATGAGCTCCTGTGACGAGGCCAGGTTTTATTTAAAAAACTGCCCTAATGTGTTGATTGATGGTGACAACGATGGCCGTCCTTGTGAGAGGGATTGTTGACATGGCTGGTTTTAGCTATTAGCTCAACGCCTGGCGTTTTTCAAATAAGGTTTTGCTGTAGCCCACTGCAAAATAAATCATCAGGCTATGAAAGACCATGACTGCGGCATAAGTTAAAGCGGCGTTGGTAAAGTGCTGTGCTGCAATAATGCCCTGTGGGCTACTGAAGGTTAAAACAGCCTGGATCAGCGCATCACTTAGAATCAGGGCATAAATCACTTTTTGGTTTTGCTCTGTGTTTAAAAAAGCATTTTGTTTTTTACAGTAGTGATAAACCAGAAAAATAGTCAGGGTGGGCAGTAACAAAACATCCTGAATAAAACCAAGTTTGATGGCGGAGAAATAATTCGCTAAAGCCAAAGCCAGCAATACCAAAATTTGAATAGCAAAAAAACGGCTGATGATAAAAGACAACATAAAAGACACCTGCACTGAATGATGATAGTCAGCTTAAAGTATTGTTCGGTATTTGGCGCTTCGACTTAAGTCTAAGACTGAGTTGTTGCTTGCTCTGCAGGCTGCGCCGCAATAACCACCTGATTCCGACCCTGATGTTTGGCCTGATACAACGCAATATCGGCATTTTGTAACCAGCTTTCCCAGTCATTGGCGTGCTGCACTGTCGCTATACCAATAGAGGTAGTCAGAGCTGAACCATCTGGTAAGGCTAATTGATGCCAGACTGCGTGACGGATTTTTTCTGCTAAACGATGTAAATCAGCTAGCTGAATTTCTTTAATCAGCAGTACAAACTCTTCGCCACCATAACGAAACACCGAATCCTGCTGGCGGATCATTTGTTTTAACAAAGGCACTAGCTGACTCAAAATTTGATCGCCGACCTGATGGCCAAAGTTATCGTTAATGCGTTTGAAATGATCCAGGTCCAGCAGCATTAAACCACTGACCACGCCTTTGTGTTGATGTTGCTGGATAGCATAAGTTAATTCATCGGTCAGAGAATGCCGGGTGGCGGCCCCAGTCAGCGGATCTGTAGTGGCTAAGCGCCGTAATTCCTGACGCTGCAGATGAGTGCGGTAAGCAAAAATATAAGCAAAAATACTGGTAATTAAAGTTGTGGTAATAAACGCCAGCAGTTGAAAGCTGTTGGCAAAAATAGCGGACTGTTCGGAAAAGTGCAGCGACACAATAGCGCTGACCATCAGTAACAGCAGCAATAAGGCTTTGATAGGCGCCACTAAAAAGAAAATAAACACCATCAGTGGGTAAATCCAGAACAGTACATCCTGCCCGAGCTTCATGCACACTAACACAGCGCCAAAACAAAATACGGCGGCCATTAAAAAGCCGGGTTTTTCGGTATCACCAGTACGCCATGCCATCAGAACTGAAAAGGTACTGACGGCAATCATTAGCAAATCTACTACACCAACCAGATAATTCCCCGTCGCGATACGGTACAAAGCGTAAGGCAATAAAGTACCACTGGCTATCACTCCAACCAGAGTAATCATTGACAGGTGGAAATCATTTTTTAAGCGTTGTAACAAGCTCTACCTAGGTCCTTGCCACTTCGGATGGTGGCTTTGTAAAAAAATGTAATATTCTTATCAGGTTCTTTACTCTGACAAAGAAAGCAGATGAAAACAACTTTATTGTTTTATCTGCTTTTTTTAACCTTTGGTACTGTGATGCGCTTAGTCTTTAAAGCGCAATGCCAATTGCTGTAAAGCATCCAGTTGCTGCACTATAAGGCTTTGGATTCGCTCGTCTGTCAGTTTAACCTCTGCATCGAAGGTATTGGCAAAAGCGTTACAGAATACTTCGGGTTTATTCACCAGATGCAAGTCTAAAAATACGCAAACCTGACGTAAATGGTATTGAGCTCTGGAAGTCCCCATACCGCCACCTGAGCCCATAATAGCAGCCACTTTACCAGCCATTAAAGCATTGTTGGGTTCACGGGATGCCCAGTCGAGCGCATTTTTCAGAGCGGGCGCAATAGAGTAGTTGTATTCAGGGCAAGCGAGCAGCAAGGCATCGGCTTTAGCGAATTGTGCCAGCAAGCGTTCAACTGCTGCGGGTTTGGTTGTGAGGTCAGAATTATAAAAAGGCAAATCAGTTAAATCTGCCAATTCAATGTCCATACCTTCGGGGGCATGGGCCATCGCATACTCTACCAGGGCTTTGTTGGTCGATTTAGTTCTTAAGCTGCCACAGAGGGCCAGTACTTTTAGTCCGGACATTGGATTCTCCTTGATGTTAAGTTGTACTCTACACTAAGGCTGAATCAGCTGTATGACAACCTGATTTAAAACAAATCAAGATTTAAAAAAGGGATCATCGCCAGAATTAAAGCCTGATGATAAACAGAACTGCGACTGAGTTTGTGCTGAGTCAGCAGGGCTATGGCTCCCCCTTTTTGTTTGATATTGTGCTGATTAAACATCGCATCCATCACATCACCCAACTCTTTACCTTGCTGCAATTGCGACAAAGCCTCGGGCGGCAACATTAAACTGGCAGAGCGGGCTTTGCCAATCTTGCCCTGATGTTCAATCACCATCCAGGCAAAAGTAAAATCACCGTCTAAACCCGCTTCTATGGCGACACGAAAATCAGCCTCGAACCCTGCCAGTTCAGCCACTCTGTTCATCGCACCTAATAAGGTTTCATCACTGCTCATCGGCTGGTCGGCAACACCACTGGGTACTGCAATTCCTTGCACATCCAAGCTTTCATCGGGGAACAGGTCGGCAAAAGCAGAGGCAACAGCTTTGATTTTGGCCGGATTGGCGGAGGCTACTTTAATAATTAACATCGCAGTACCTATGTATCAAAATTTGGATAAAACAAAGGCGGCCACAGCCGCCTTCATCTTTAGTTTGCAGTATTAACCCGCTAAACCCACATACACATGTTGTACGTCATCGTCAGCGTCAATGGCTTCCAAAAAGGCTTCCACTTCGGCGCGGGCTGCATCATCCAAAGTTACCGGGTTATTTGGACGATACACCAGTTTGGCTGAAGTGACGTTAAAACCAAAAGCAGGCAATGCTTTGCTGACGGCGTCGAGATCTGTAGGTTCTGTTAAGAATACGCTGTCGCCTTCTTCACCTTCTTCAAAGTCCTGTGCGCCAGCTTCAATAGCAGCTACTTCTAAATCGGCATCAGGTGTCACGGCGTGAGCCACAATTTCACCTAAGTATTTGAAGTCCCATGACACTGAACCTGAACCGCCTAACTGGCCTTTACGGAACAGTACGCGGATACTCTGGGCTGAACGGTTTTTGTTGTCTGTTAAACATTCAACAATGACCGGTACCTGATGAGGCGCAAAACCTTCATAAACGACAGTTTCATAGTTGGCTGGGCCGTCCAGTAAACCAGCACCTTTTTTGATGGCGCGCTCTAAAGTATCACGTGGCATCGACGCTTTTTTCGCCGCTTCAACTGCAACACGTAGTTTAGAGTTCATATCAGGGTCGGCACCGTTACGGGCTGCAACCATGATCTCTTTGGCTAATTTAGTAAAAATACGGCCTTTGGCAGCCGAGGCGTCGGCCTTATGTTTAACTTTCCATTGAGCGCCCATTGCTTCTCTCTCGTATTTGTATCAGTAAAAATTAATGCTGGTGACCACAATCATGGTCACAATCGTCGCCGTGTTCATCATCAAAATCGTCATCGCCGTCCTGATGTTGCATCACGCCCCAGCCATCATTGTGGCCGCTGAATTTCTTGGCAAACTTATCCAGTTCAGCTTCACGTGCTGTGACTGCTGCATGCTCCGGCACCATGGTTTGGCTGACAATCAGCTCCCACTGTTCCAGATCGTTGAAGTGTAATTCCACTTCACCTTGCAGCTCGGATGCCACTAAAGCCGCCATAGCTTTTTCTGCTTGGTCTTTGTTTTTAAATACCAGATAAAAATCAATCGCCAGAGGCTGGCTTAAATCTATTCCGGCGTCCATTAAGGCACGTAGCATATCGCCGTTGCCGTCATCAGGAAATTGCATGGTCCGCTCTCCACATCAGTTAAAAGGCCGACCCGGTAGGCCCAGTGCGGCAAGTGGCCGGATTATAGCAATATTTTCAGCAGTCTGTGTATCGCAATCTGGTGTGGAACTTGACCTATGTCATAGATAGTTTCAGACTCTCGAACAATAGAATTAAAGAGTTAGTCGCGATGAAACTACTTTGGCTTATGTTGTTTTATATCAGCTTCCCGCTATGGGCTTGCTTGCATGCCAGTCATGGCGTTCACGGCATGGTGTTATTGCAGGTGGAAAATCAGTTGATTGCCTCCCATTTGCCTTTTCCTGCTGGTAAACATGCGCATCAGATTGTGCTTCAGATCAGCAGTGATATGCCGAAGCTGGTCCTGCAAGCGCTCAAGGAAAAACGTTTAGTCACCCTGGAGCCGCAGCCTTTTGCTTTAAATGATTTACAGCAGGGTAAACTGAAGAGTTTTAATGCACAAGTCTATCTCGGTCACTTTGAGCGGGGTGGTAAGGACCTTGGCACTGTCACTGTGCAAGTGCAGCAAAAGCTGTTGGATAAAGCTGTAGGCGCAGTGGCTGAGCAGAACGCTGTTTATCGTATACCGCTCACGCAAGGGGAGTTGTTGGTAAAAGCCATTTCAGGTGAGGGCGCTGTAGATGAAATTAGTTATCAGGCAAAAGACAAAAAAGCAGAACAACTGTATTTTGAAAGTGCAGATTTTGCACCAGAAGCGAAGTAACCCCTGATGCTGCTGTATTTAGTGCGTCATGCCACAGCGCAGGACAGAGCTTTGGGTCTGCCGGACCCAAGTCGCCATTTAATAGACAAAGGCATTAAACAAAGCCAAAAACTGGCCGAATTCTGTAAAAAGCTGCAGTTAAAACCACAGATGCTGCTGACCAGCCCTTTGGTACGCGCTGAACAAACTGCGCTGTTACTGCATCAGCACGCCGATTGGCCTGAACCACAAAAACAGGCCTGGCTGATTATTGAAACCCTCGCAGAAGTGCAACTCAAGGCGTTAACAGACTTAATGGCTCAAGGGATTGAGTCTGTTTGTTGTGTGGGCCATGAGCCTGATATTTCTGCTTTGCTGGCGCTGTTACTAAATACAGACTCCGGGCATTTTTTTATTAAAAAGGCCTCTATAACAGCGCTTGAACTCAGGTTTGATCAGGCTGTATTACTTTGGTCTTTGCCTGTCGCTTTGCTGTAACGATCAAAGGCCAGAAGCGGGTTTTGTTCTATCGCCGCTTGTTGGATAAAAAGCTGTAACTGCGGAAAAAAACTTAAAAAGAGTAGTTCAGTTTGCTGCTGAAGTTCTGGCAATTCATCTGCTATCGCAGCATAACGCGCGGTAAAGCGGCCACGTGACGCCATACGGCGCAGCGAATATTGAATACCTTCAAGTTGCACGTAGTTACCAAACCAATCTTGTTCGGTCACAGCCTTAAAAGTACTGGCCATAGCGTCCGGCATCTGTGGCAAATCATTTTGCAAGCTGCGGTACAGTTGACCTTTGTACTCTGTAAAATCTGAATCATAAAAATGTCTCCAGTATTTAATCAGGCAAAAATCAAACAACATATCCAGTGTTATAGGTGCAAAACGCCGCATATCAGGACTGAACCACAAACGGGCAGCCCGTACTTCCGGATGATGATCGGTAAACCAGTCGACTGCTCTGTGGTTATATAAACCAGCAGCAACTGCAGGGCTTAACAATTCCAGTTTTGTACCATGGTAAAAGTCGCCCAATAAATTGCCAATACGGGAATCAGAACTTGGTTGTGCGAACAACAGATGAGCCAGATAATTCATTACAGCTAAAGGTCTTTGCAAAAACTCTGTTTAGTCTAAGGCAAAAAAGATGTATTTGCTGAACTAATCCGCTATAAGTAGGGGTCTGAAGTTTATAGAGAATACAACGGGATAGGTGTGATGAAACAAGGTGTTTTACTGATAGCAATGTTGGCGCTTACTGGCTGTAGCAGCATCAGTCCACAGGAATGTCAGGTGGGTGATTGGTTTGCTATAGGTAAAACTGATGGCCAGCAAGGTATAGCCAGCAGCAAATTTCGCAGTTACCAAAAAGAATGTGCTGAACATGGCATGAGTTCTGATTTTAAAGCCTACGAACAAGGCCATGCTGAAGGGGTTCTGTTGTATTGTACTTATGATGCCGGCCGCGAATTAGGTCAAAGTGGTGGCGCCTATAACAAGGTTTGCATTGGTGCTTTAGAACCTCAGTTCCGTTTAGGGTATGACCGTGGCCGCAAATGGTATCAGGCTGAATCTGCTTTGCTGAATTTGCAAAAAACTCTGCAGCAAAACGCTGGCACTATAGACAGTCTTGAACAACGTATTGACGACAACAGCAGAGAATTGAGTGTGCTGAAAGATAAGCAGCAGAAACAAAATCTGCTGGATGAAAATCGTAATTTACAGCAAGAGTTACGTCAGTTAAATCAAATGCAAGGTCAGTTGCAGCGTGATTTAAAGCAGGCTGAGTTGCAATTTAGTTTGATCCAGCAAGGTGGCTAACGCATGAAGCTTCCGCTCAGCTTGCTGCTTATTATTCCTTTGCTTACGCAAGCTGCGCCTTTGGATCTACTCTGGACGACTGAAAAACTGCTTATTGCAGGGCAACAAAGTCGTATCCCTCATCAACCTGAATGGCCCGTCAAACAAGCCGAGCTGGTTGCTTACGGTATGACAGGCGTGGTGCCAGACGGGGTGAAATGCCAGCTCGAACTTAAACTTCAGGACGAACTGTTGCTTAGTTTACCTTGCACTAAACGTTATGTGCTGGAGCGGCCTTTACGCATTACGCCTGGTATGAGGCTGGAGTTGTATCTGCACAATACCAACCTGTTTAGCCCCGGTGAAGAAGTAGTGTTGCGTAACAGGTTGTCTTTGGAAGTCGCTGATTAAATTAGCTTGCTTTGGGGCTTTGACTTAACCAGGCCTGTGCTACACCAGAGGCTAAAATCAGTAGAGCTCCAAGCCATTGCAATAACGACATAGGTTCGGCAAATAACAGCCATGCCGCAATAATCACCACCACAGGTTCCAGATAAGCCAGGGTGCCAAAGACTCGTGTCGGTAAATGTTGAATGGCCTGCAAAGCAAATATCAAAGCTAAAAAACCCGGAAATAAACCTGCAACAATAAGCCAGGGCCATTGAGCAAATTCAGGCCAGGGCTGATTTATCATCAAAGGTAAAACACACAAAGAACCCACCACAAGCTGATAAAAGCTTTTGTGATACAAAGGCACAGTGTCAGGCACTTTTTTATTCAGCAATATAAAAGCGGTGTAGGTGACTAAAGAGGCCATCGCATACCAAAGCCCTTGTTGTTGTTCAATGCGGCTATCGATCTGAAACTCCTGCAGCATAGCGAAACCAAAAAATGCCAATACAATCAACAATAAAGTTCGGCTTGTTAAGCGTTCTGCGAATAAGAAATGGGCGAGGATGGCCGATAATGCCGGTGCCAGATACACCAGCAAAATAGCCAAAGTCAGTGAAATCGTCTGAATAGCGGATAAAAAACACAAAATAAAACTGGCCAGCAAGACACCATTCAGCAGGACTAAAACGGGTGGTTTTCCAGCTAATAACCGCAGTTGCCCTGTAAAAGCTAAATACAAAGCCAGAATTAAAGCGCCTACACCTAAACGGTAAAAAGTCAGGCTGGCAGGGTCTATTTCACTGTAACGGGCAATGACACCAATAGTGCCCATCATGGCGGCCGCTAAAGCGGCCATATAAAAATAGCGGTAAGACGAAAAATTCATACAAAGGGCCACAACGGGAATCAGAGTGAGGCGCCACTTTAGCTGGCTGTTTTGCGCAATTCAAGGTGAGATGGCGGGCTGCATTCTGTAACATTTTTTATTTGGTGTTTTTAAAGAAGCTGGTTAGGCTCAGCTTTTTGCATTCTGTTATTACTTAAGGAGTTGTGGTGATGCGTCAACTTATTTTAGCTCTACCCTTGGTGTTGATGGCTTGTACTGAACCACAGCAACAAAACAAAGTGTCTACCGCAGCAGCGGAAGTGACGGTATTGAATGAAGCATTTGTGATGCCGGGCTTGAACCGTAGCAGGCAAGTGCGTTTGTATTTACCACCGGGCTACGGCACATCAGACAAAAGCTACCCTGTACTTTATATGCATGATGGCCAAAATGTATTTGATAGTGCGACAGCGTACGCTGGTGAATGGGGGGTAGATGAAACACTGAACGATCTGGCCGCCTTAGGCCAGCTTGAGCTGATAGTGGTGGCTATCGATAATGGTGCTGAAAAGCGTATGACGGAGCTGAACCCTGCGGATCATGCTGAGTTTGGTAAAGCTGAAGGCAAAGCTTATGTGGAGTTTATAGCCAACACAGTGAAACCTTATATCGATCTGCATTACCGAACTTTGGTTGATGCTGAGCACACTGGCATTATGGGCAGCTCTATGGGGGGCTTAATCAGCCATTACGCCATACTGCAATTCCCACAGGTATTTGGTAAAGCGGGTATTTTTTCTCCTTCTTATTGGGCAGCTGGCCAACAGGGCAGTTGGTTTGAAAATCAGCCTGCTGCACAAGAGGCACTTTTGTATTTTTATATGGGTGGCAAAGAAGGAGACTCTATGGTGCCGGATGTCGAGCGAGTTTATCAGGCTGTACTTAGTAAAGGCCATGCAAAAGAGCAGACTCAGTATCACCTGGTCGCGGATGCAGAGCACAATGAAGCTGCATGGCGGAATGAATTTAAAACTGCAGTTTTGTGGTTATTTAAGGCCAGGAAATAAAAGACTCTTACCTTGAGTCTTTTCACTAAAACAATGATCTTTAGCCTGTTGGCAAAAAAATATCTGAATTTTCTGTACTAAATCAATCACCTGCCTATAGTTAAAACGGTACCAATTCAGGATACTGTTACAGCAAGGGAGTGTGTGGTTATGTTTGGTTTTAATTCAAATTCGGACAATATCGTCAACGCCATTAATACAACTCAGGCTGTGATTCAGTTTTCGCTGGATGGGCGTATAGAGCACGCCAATGATAATTTCCTTAACCTGATGGGGTATCAGCTACAGGAAGTTAAAGGTAAACACCATAGTATTTTTGTTGAATCAGGTACTGCCAACTCAGCGGCCTATCAGCAGTTTTGGGCTGATTTACGTAACGGTAAGCCTCAAACTGCTGAATTTAAGCGTATTACTAAAAGTGGTAGGGAAGTCTGGATCCAGGCGTCATACACTCCCATTCTCAAAAATGGCAAAGTTCATCATGTGATTAAGTTTGCCTCTGATATCACAGAGCAGGTGTTAAAGCAGGCTGACTTTGAATCTCAGCTGCAGGCTATTCACAGAGCTCAGGCTGTGATTGAATTTGATCTGGACGGAAAAATCTTATTTGCCAACCCTAACTTTCTGAATTTAATGGGTTATAGCTTAAAAGAAGTAACTGGGCAGCATCACCGTATTTTTGTTGACCCTAAAGAAGCCGCATCGAACAGTTACAGCGATTTTTGGCGTCGATTGAGGGAAGGAAACTATCAGACGGCCGAATACAAAAGATTGACTAAAAGTGGCAAGGAAGTCTGGATCCACGCCACTTACAACCCGATCAAAGGGCCAGATGGTAAAGTGCTGAAAATAGTGAAATTTGCCAACGATATCAGCCATGATGTGGAGCAGAAAAAAGAGTTTCGTTTGCTTTCTATGGTGGCGAATGAAACCGACAATGCAGTGTTGATTTCTAATTCAGATCGCCAGATCCAGTATGTCAACAAAGGCTTTAGCCAGATGACGGGTTATGCACAGCATGAAGTGTTAGGTCACAGAGCCAGAGAGTTTTTAGTGGGGCCTAAAACGGATCCTGTTACTAAAGATCGGATTGAAGCTGAATTAAATGCACCACGGGCTTTTTATGATGAAATTGAAATTCATCGTAAAGATGGCTCCTCCTTGTGGATTTCTGTCACCAGCAACCCGGTGTACGATGAAAATGGCCAGCACAGTAATTACATTGCGATTTTAGCTGATATCAGCAAAGTAAAATCTTCAGCTTTGGAATATCAAACCCGTTTTCAAGCGATCAGCCAGTCGAATCTGATGCTGGAGTGGAATAACGCCGGGCAATTGATGGATATCAATGACTATCCTCAACGTCAGTTTAAGCTTAATAACGAACAGTTCAGCCGTGCCGTTGCCGATTGGCGCAGTTTTTTAAATCAGGATCAGGCCGCTAAAGTGCTGGCAGGACAAAGTGTAGTTGCTGATATTCATGTACAGGCCAATGGTAAACAATTAGGTATTGCTGCGACCTTTTGTGCCGTCAGGGATACCTACGGCGAATTGCAAAAAATTATTATGTTTGGCTCTGATATTTCAGAACGTTTATTAGTGGTGCAAACCAGTGATTCAGTGATGTCTGAACTGGTCAGTTCAGGCCAGAGTATCAACAATATGGTGTCCTCTATTAACTCCATTGCTGATCAAACTAATCTGTTAGCGCTGAATGCTGCTATTGAGGCAGCAAGGGCAGGTGAGGCCGGACGTGGTTTTTCTGTGGTCGCCGACGAAGTTCGGCATCTGGCGTCTAAAGCCAGTGCTTCAGCCAGTGAGATTAATTCGGTGGTAGGGAAAAATCAGTCGTTGCTGAACAGCTTGTCTGAAACCTTAAACAAACTGAATAAAAGGGACTAGGTCATTTTTATGGTCATAGTCAAAGCAAGAAAAGAAGGGAGCAAAAGTGCTCCCTTCTTTTATTAAGTTAAGGCAAATCAAACCATAAAGCTTTGATCGGACCTTGAGTGGCTAAGGCTTTCAGTTCAGTTTGTTTACTGATTTTTGCGCCATCACCTGGTTGCATTGGGGTGCCGTTTAACTCTAATTCGCCTGTAATTAAATGCAGGTAGAAGTTACGTTTAACAGTCACAGGCAACTCAATCACATCATGTTCACTTAACAATAGTTGCGATAAATAGGCATCCTGCTTGATCTGCAAGGTGCCGTCACGACCGTCCGGTGATATCACCAGCGTTAAGCCAGGTTCAGCTTTAAAGTCTTTTTGCTGATAACCTGGTACACCACCAAATTGGTTCGGCTGGATCCAAATCTGCAAAAACTTTAAGTTGTCTTTATCACTGGCGTTAAATTCGCTGTGATAAATGCCTTTACCTGCACTCATCAACTGGAATTCTCCTGCTGGTAAAGTTTTTACATTACCGGCTGAGTCTTTGTGGGCAATTTGCCCTTCCAGCACATAACTGATGATTTCCATGTCCTGGTGGCCATGAGTATCAAAGCCAGCTGCTGCATCTACTTCGTCATCGTTAATCACTCGAAGTGCTGAGAATCCCATATGAGCCGGGTCGTAATAACGGCCAAAAGAGAAGCTGTGCTTGCTTTTTAACCAGCCGAAAGCGGCTACGCCACGGTCGGTAGAGCGTCTTAATACAATCATTTTGTACTCCGGCAGACTCTCTCTGTTGTTGAGAGAGTCTATTTGAGTGGATTATTAGTTCAGTTTCTTCGCGATAATGGCGTCGACTGAAGCTTTACCTGCACCGCTGAACAGCAGAGAAACGCTTGCTGCTAACAGGGCTAAAGCAAATTCGTAACCGTTGGTGCTCATAAAGAAACCGTTGGCGAAGTGCACTTTAAAAATGGCCACTAACATGGCGATAATTAAAGTCACAGCTGCAGGTCGGGTCAGTACACCAAACACCAAGGCCAGACCACCAAAAAACTCAGCTGCACCAGCTAAAAATGCCATCAGTACACCTG
This sequence comes from Rheinheimera sp. MM224, assembly GCF_947090785.1. Lineage (NCBI taxonomy): Bacteria > Pseudomonadati > Pseudomonadota > Gammaproteobacteria > Chromatiales > Chromatiaceae > Rheinheimera > Rheinheimera sp. MM224. Next base: position 3,222,933 of record NZ_OX352320.1, on the reverse strand, counting down.
GAGCCAGACCTATGCTTTCCATCCAGCCGCCAGTGCCTTCTAAGCCGTAGCCACCAAACCAGCCAAATAATTTCTGAGCACCGTGTGCAGCAAAAATAATACCGACAGGAACTCGTAAAGCTAAAGCGCCAAAACCTGCGTTAGTACCAAAAATTTTCTGTAAAGTTGCTTTGTTCATCGTATTCACCTTTAAATAAATTGACCGTTAGTTAGGGTTGTCAGACTGCTTTAAACCGCTTGTCAGTTCCGATGTGTGTACTTTAGAACGGCTTGCATTTTTAAAAAAGCGGAATAAACTGAGTTTAATATTCAAAATATTTGAACATCACTCCGTAAAGGATCCACACTAAGGTTTTTATGGCTAATCATCCTATTCTGACGCTGGACGCTTTACGCGCCATGGACGCTATCGATCGCAAGGGCAGCTTTGCGGCGGCCGCTGAACACTTATATAAAGTACCTTCTGCTTTAAGCTATACCATCGCTAAATTAGAGGCCGACCTGGATGTGCAGCTGTTTGATCGTTCTAAGCAAAAAGCCCAGCTGACTCCGGCGGGTCAGCTGTTATTACAGCAGGGGCGTGAGTTATTGCAAGCCGCCAGCCGGTTGCAGGATGCAATTAAACAAGTGGATACCGGCTGGGAAACCCAGTTTGTTATTGCCAAAGACAGCATAGTGCCGTATCCGCCTGTGTTGAGTTTAATTAATGAGTTTATGGCGCTTGGCAAAATGACTGAAGTCAGCATGCGTGAAGAAGTCTTAGGCGGTGGTTGGGAGGCTTTGGAAACAGGACGTGCTCAAATTGCGGTAGGAGTGTCGGCTGATATGCCCAAAGGTAAATATGAGTTGGTGCCTATAGGTGAAGTGGAATTTGTCTTTGCTTTATCACCTGTGCATGAACTGGCCAATATCAACAGGCAGATTGATTTAGCTGATGTAGAGCAGGAAACCGCTATAGTAGTTTCAGATTCTGCTTTAGATGCGCCTAAACGCAGTACAGGTTTATTTACCACCCGCCGGGTACTTAGAGTCAGCTCCATGCAAGCCAAAATTGCAGCTCAGGTGCAGGGCTTAGGGGTTGGATTTTTGCCTAAACATTTGATCCGGGATGAGCTGGCCAGAGGTTTATTAATAGCCAAAAAAACCAGCATTCCCAGGGATAAAGCCATGTTGTATCTGGCCTGGCAAAAACAAGGTCAAGGCAAGGCGCTGCAATGGTTTAGCGAAGCTTTTAGTCAATATCCATGGGCGCCAGTCTGGACAGAGTAAAGAGTGAAAAAACTTCAGCCAAAACAGCATATTTTTGCTGTATTTCAACAAACTGATTGGTTAAAGTAGCGCCAATTTTACTGCCGCGTTATTGCGGTTCTATTGTCGGGTAAGAAGGGTTGCCGCCTTATGTTATTAACCTTAGTCATTTGTTATTGGGTGTTTTCTGTAGCTCTGGGTTTGTGGGCTGCACTTAGAGTAAAAAACACCCGTGATTTTGCCGTCGCTGGCCGGCATTTGCCTTTTTATATGGTCACAGCAACAGTCTTTGCCACCTGGTTTGGCAGCGAAGCTGTATTGGGTATTCCCGCTACTTTTATTGACGGCAATTTACGTGACATAGTGGCCGATCCTTTTGGCGCCGCTCTTTGTTTAATTCTGGTCGGGGTGTTTTTTGCCGCACCTTTGTACCGGATGAAGTTGCTGACCATTGGTGACTTTTATAAAAGACGCTACGGCCGCTCTGTTGAAGTGCTGACCACTTTAGCCATAGTCTTGTCCTATCTGGGCTGGGTTGGCGCGCAGTTAACGGCTTTGGGTCTGGTGTTTAATGTGGTATCAGACGGTGCTATCAGCATGACAGCTGGTATGTGGATTGGCGCTGGCAGTATTCTGATTTATACCCTCTTTGGTGGTATGTGGGCTGTGGCTATTACCGATCTGGTACAGATGATAGTGATAGTGCTTGGGCTTTTATATATAGGCGGCGAGGTGTCGGATATGGTCGGTGGTGTGTCCGTGGTGGTGAACCATGCGGCAGCTGCGGGCAAACTGGAGTTTTGGCCAGAAGCTGATTTAAAAGCCATTATCGCGTTTATGGCTGCGGCTTGCACCATGATGTTAGGCTCTATGCCACAGCAGGATGTATTTCAGCGGGTGCAGTCGGCAAAGTCGGAAAAAATCGCAGTCTGGGGCTCTATCCTTGGTGGCTCTTTGTATTTCCTATTTGCTTTTATTCCGCTTTTTATTGGTTACGCCGCCACTATAGTAGCGCCGGATATGGTGAAAAACCTGATGGCGTCCGATTCGCAGATGATTCTGCCACAATTGGTATTGCAGCATATGCCATTGATTGCTCAGGTCATTTTCTTCGGTGCTTTGTTATCCGCTATTAAAGGTTGTGCTTCAGCGACTTTGCTGGCGCCTTCGGTGTCTTTTGCCGAAAACATTCTCAAACCTCTGTTGCCACCTCTGGAAGATAAACAATTATTGCGGCTGATGCAGGCGGTGACGCTGGTGTTTGCTGCTTGTACTCTGGCTTATGCACTGAACAGCGAATCTACCATTTTTGGTATGGTGGAAGATGCCTATCAAGTGACTTTAGTGGCTGCTTTTGTGCCGCTGGCATTTGGGGTGTACTGGCGCAAAGCCACCAATCAGGGCGCTTTAATGGCTATAGCTTTTGGTGTCAGCACCTGGTTAGGTATTATTTTCCTAGGGCCTGAAGACCCTTATGTGCCAGCTCAGTTTGCCGGATTACTGGCAAGTATTGCTGGTATGTTGATTGGTTCACTGATGCCACAGTACCTTGAGCATGATCACGCTGTGCATGACAAATTACATCGGGGTGAAATGGCGCATACAGGGCAGGAGCATGTCTGATTTTCTGGATCAGATTAAAGCAGTCGTCTTTGATTTAGACGGAACGCTAGTCGATTCGCAGCTTGATTTTACTGAGCTGCGTCGCCGTCTGGGCTGGCCTGAGCAAACCCTGATCCTCGAGCATTTAGCCACTTTAAGCTGCGCGGTTGAGAAACAACAAGCTGCGCAGATTATTGTCGACTTTGAACTGGAAGGCGCTCGCAAAGCCAGCTGGATGCCCAATGCGGATCTATTGTTGCAGCAGCTCAATCACAGACAAATGCCGATGGCTATTTTGACCCGCAATATGCGTCAGGCTACAGAGCTTTGTATGCAGGCATTGAATATACCTATTGATTTGGTATTAACCCGTGACGATGCGCCAGCTAAACCTCAACCTGAAGGATTGTGGCTAATAGCCGAACGTTTGGGTGTGATGCCCAACGAAATGCTTTATGTCGGCGATTATCTGTTTGATATCCAAACTGCCCGTAATGCCGGTGCTTATTGTTGTTTATACCGTTATGGCGATAACCATATTTACGCGGAGCAAGCCGATTTAGTGGTCGATGATTTATTGGATTTGTTAGTGCATTTGCAAAAATAGTTTAATTAAGTATCTGATATTCTTAATATTCATCATTATTCTGCTTCCTATTTCTTAAGGAATTCCCGAGCATAACCAGGACTTCAACACACAAGGAGCTGTTCATGACTTTAGGTGAATACATTAAAGATACACGTGCAAAAATGCAGTTAAGCCAGCCACAACTGGCGGAGCAAATAGGCATCGAACAATCTTATTTATCCAAACTTGAAAACGATAAGTCTTTGCCCTCCAATGAGGTCTTCCGTCGGCTATTAAGCGCTTTGAATGTACCTTTAGCTGTTTTTGTCGCGGCTTTTTCTACACAGGAACAACAACAGTTGACCGCCATAGCGGATGTTGAGCTTTACCTTAAACAGCAGGGCAATAAACAGCAACGCAATTTAGGCTGGTTAGTGCTGAGTTTAAGTTTTGTATTTGCTTTAGGAGCTGCCTGTTTTTATGCGGGGTTTCAGGCTTTATGTTTTCCTGAACGAATGTATCAGTATGAATCTCAGGGAGTTGTATTACCGGGTGAATCGGCTTTTGTATTTACTGACTGGGATCAAAATTTTCCAATGCTGACTGGTACCGGTGAAGAGATGCGGCAGTCGATGAAAAATAGGGTTGAAAAAGAACAGTTGATGTATCAGCGTTTAGTCCAACTGACAGAATATAGTTTTGAACATAAAGGCGAGTATTACATTCGCGCTGTGGATGGTGGTAGTCGTACTTTTGAATACAAAAGCGCCAATCGGGTCAGTCGTATTGGCAACACTGTACTGCAACTGCTTGGCTTATTTTTGATGGTATTTACTGCTGTGTTAAGTCTGGGCCGCAAGGCTTTACTAAGGTTTTGAATAAAAGGGCCAGTACTGGCCCTATGTTAGTCGGCTACTAAATCTCTTTATCCAGTACCTTCGGCAGGCGGCGGTGTTTTTCTTTGGCTTCTTTAATAGCGTCACTAAAAGCGGATGCCAGAATGCCTGTAGGCACTGCAATCATGCAAATTCCCGTTACTGCGGTAATGCCCGCCAAGACTCGCCCAAGTACAGTAATAGGATAGACATCGCCATAGCCTACAGTAGTTAAAGTTGCGACAGCCCACCAGGTGGCCCGGGGGATAGAGCCAAAAGCTTCTGGCTGAATATCGCCTTCCACCAGATACAGGCAGGTAGCGGCAAACAACAAAATAATCAGACCAAAAATACCACTGACCAAGAGTTCATAAGTACGGCTGCGAATAGCTTCGGCTATACATTCCAATGCGGTAGAAAAACGGCCAAGTCGTGCTAAGCGCACTACACGTATTAATAACACCAGACGTAAAATCACGCCGCCATTGCCCAGATAAAGCGAAAAGGCGACTAAAATCGCCAGTAAGTCGGCCAACGCAAAAAAGGAAAAGAAATGTTGCCAGCGGCTTTTTATCGAATCGTTTTCAATGCAAGTCCAAAGTCTTGCCAGATACTCCAGCAAAAACAGCGAACCTAAAGCCAGCTCTGTGTAACGAAACCAATGTTCGTGGCCTTTGCTGATATTGGGTTCGGTCTGAATAATGGCCAGCAGAATACCTGCAAGTATCACCAGTGCTATGGCTATGTTGAGCGGAGACATACCGCGGCCTGAATACAACACAGGGTCGAGCTGATGAGCCAGACGGGAGCGGAGTTGATGTAACAGACTGTGATCGTGCATAACACACCAGAGTGAAAAGCTTTGGCTAATTGTCTCGGCAAGAGCTTGATATAGCAAGGTTATCTTTTACTAATAACTAAAATCCTGTCAGCACTTGATCCAAAGTACCCAGGCTGTGCTGTGACAGGGCCTGTTGCCGTTCCTGTTCAGTTAAAATCCCTACAAAAGGAGTGCGGCGGCGTAACTTACGTAAATAGACGCTGTCTTCTGTGATGCCTGCACAAAACTGTTCCGGCTGCTGATACAACTCCAGTACGGATACCCAATGCAAATAAGCACCATAACCCAGCTGGCCGTTATCACGGCGTTCGTCCAGCTTGGCTTTAACTTGCTCCAGTAAAGCAGGCTCTGCCAGCAATTTGGCCGCAATAGCCTGATGCAGCACCCGAATTTGCCGGTCGATATTTTCATCTTTAATACCGGTTTTTTTCACCCTGTAGGGTCTGTCTCTTTTATTGCTTTTAGGTGTCCACATCGTCTTTATTCTTCAATGTTAATTAATCAGAACCCAAAATAATTGATGTTGCAGCGAGGCGACAAGCGAACGAGACCCCAGGAGCATAGTAGTCCTATGTGACTGGGGCGAGGAGCGCGGTCAACAAAGTTACGGCTTCAAGTATGAAGGGTTTAATGGAATTCTCTGGAATAGGATCTTAGTGATCCTAACAATGGCGTCAGGTCGGTTAAGCGACCGGCGATAATATGAATCACACCGTCTTTTTTCTCCAAAATGCCGTTGACCTTCAATAGTTTAGATTTTAAATAGGCCTGACGTTGCGCCGAAGCTGTGGCCGACCAGACCACTAAATTACTAAAACCTGTGCCATCTTCCAGCGTGATAAAAGTCACACCAGAGGCAGTGCCAGGGCTTTGCCTCGCTGTGACTAAACCTATTACAGTCACAACTGATTTATGGTTCAGTGCAGAAAGCTCTGCTGCCTGCGCAAATTTACCCAGTACTCCTTGTTGCTTTAATAACTGCACCGGATGAGTACGTAAGCTCAAGCCTGTACTTTGATAATCTTCCACCACTTCAGCCAGTTCTGAAGGCAGAGGCAACTGGTACTGAGTTTGATAAGGTTCTGCAGCCAGTAAAGGCAACTTATGATGCTGGTCCAACAGTTGCCAGCGTGCCTGATAGCGTTGCCCTGATAGTTGTTGCAAGGCATTGGCACTGGCAAGAGCCGTTAAATCACCATCACTCAAGCCAGATTGAGCTACTTCAGCAAGTTGCTGATAACCTCCCTCTGGCCTGTGTTTTAACAAAAGCCGCGCCCCTTGCTGGCTTAAACCTTTGACCAGCCGTAGCCCTAAGCGGATGGCAAAACCTGAATTCGCCTTACAAGAGCTTGGCAGCATCAGATGATCCCAATCGGATTGATTAACACAAACAGGCAACACCTCCACATCATGTTGCCTCGCATCCTGAATAAGTTGGCTGGGTGCATAAAACCCCATAGGCTGGCTATTTAGCAAAGCCACATAAAAAGCTACAGGGTAATAATATTTTAAATAAGCCGAGACATAAGCCAATACAGCAAAACTGGCTGAGTGCGATTCAGGAAAACCATATTCACCAAAACCACAAATTTGCTGGTAAATACGTTCGGCAAAGTCTAGTTGATAGCCTCTGCTTAACATGCCGTCTATTAGTTTTTGTTTAAACTGGATCAGCTCGCCGGTTTTCTTCCAACTTGCCATAGCGCGGCGTAGTTGATCGGCTTCACCACCACTAAAGCCTGCGGCCACCATCGCCAGTTTAATCACTTGTTCCTGGAAAATAGGCACACCTAAAGTACGTTCCAGCACTTTTTGTACTGCAGCAGAAGGGTAAGACACGGCCTCTTCGCCATTGCGGCGTTTTAAATAAGGATGCACCATATCGCCCTGAATAGGGCCTGGCCGTACTATGGCTATCTGGATCACTAAATCGTAATAGGTCTTTGGGCGAAGGCGTGGCAACATCGACATTTGGGCGCGAGATTCAATCTGGAATAAGCCTATAGTGTCGGCTTTTTGAATAGCTTCATATACCTTTTGATCGTCACCTGCTTTGGTGATAGCAGCTATGTTTAAGTCGGTATTCTGGTAACGCCTGACCAAATCAAAAGCTTTGCGAATCGCGCTCAGCATGCCTAATGCCAACACATCCACTTTTAATAGCTTTAACGATTCCAGATCATCTTTATCCCATTGGATCACAGTGCGATCGGCCATGGCTGCATTTTCCACCGGTACCAGTTCATACAAAGGTCCTTCTGAAATAACAAAACCTCCTACATGCTGGGATAAATGCCGTGGCATGCCCACTAACTGCTGCACTAACTGCACCAGAAGCTGAGCTTTTTTCGCCTGAGGATCCAGCCCCAACTGAGTCAGCTGGCTGCTCCAGTGCTGACTTTTATCCCGCCTGTGCAGGTTTTTTAAGAAAAACTCCACCTGATGCAGCTCAAACCCCAAAGCTTTACTGATATCCCGAAAAGCACTTTTAAAGCGATAACAAATGACAGTAGCTGCCAGTGCTGCGCGTTCACGGCCGTATTTCTGATAAATATACTGGATCACTTCTTCACGGCGTTCATGTTCAAAATCTACATCTATATCAGGAGGTTCTGCCCGTTCTATGGAAATAAAACGTTCGATTAAGACCTGAATTTGCCGTGGATCCACAGCAGTAATAGCCAGGCAATAACAGACCACAGAGTTAGCCGCCGAACCACGGCCCTGATACAAAATCTGTTGTTTTTGCGCAAATACCACCAAATCATGAATAGTTAAAAAGTAGAAGGGATAATTCAGCTGCTCTATTAAATCCAGCTCTTTATTGATGGTCTGCTGGATATCAGCAGGCACCCCTTCAGGGAAACGTTGTTTCTCGCCTGCTTTCACCAAATCCCGTAAATGCTGCATGGCGGTTTTGCCTTCAGGCACTAGTTCAGCCGGGTACTGGTAACTTAATTCATCCAAAGAAAAATGGCATAAATCAGCCAGTTTCTGGCTATTGTCCAGAAGCTCTGGCGGAAATAACTGCTGCAGTTTTTTAATGGGCCTTAAGCTTTGTTCGGCGTTACTTAACAGCTGCCGCGCCATATCAGGCACAGCCATGCCAGCTTTAATGGCGCTTAATGCATGTTGCAAAGGCAAACGGCTGGCTTGATGCATCAGCACTTCACCTGTTGCACAGCAGGGCAGTTGGAGCTTCTGTGCCAGTTGTTGGCAATAAGGCAGATAAAACTGATCCTGACTTTGTAACTTGCGGCTGGCCCCAAGCCATAACCGTTCTGCATGATGTTGATTTAACCAGTTGCCCCAGTACTGATCGGTCTGATGATCGCCACTAGGTTGCCAAAGGATCTGACAATGCTGAACACGCTGAATATCCCATTCGGCCAGCTGATACGAGCCTTTTTCGGCGCGGCGTCTGGCCTGGGTAATAATGCGGCATAACTCGCTATAGGCGGTTTTGTTCGGACACAAAAGCACCAGCCTTAGCTGCGGGTTCAGTACCAGCAAGGAGCCAATAATCAGCTTCAGTGGCAACTGCTTTTCTTTGATCTGATGGTGAGCGCGTACTACGCCTGCCAGCGAGCATTCATCGGTAATAGCCAGTGCCTTGTAACCTAAAATAGCGGCTTGTTGCACCAATTCAGCCGGACTGGAAGCGCCTTGCAGGAAGGAGAAGTGGCTTTGGCAAACCAGCTCAGAATAGTCACTGTGTGTGGTTGAGTTTTGGCTTTTCATTAGCTGAAATACCCCTGCAGGTACAGCTGTTCCGGCTTTTGTAAATCACGAAATAACCACAACCACTGGCCTTGCGCATTTTGGCCGACATAATAATCACGGTGCTGGCTCTGTTGTTGCCACCAGCCACTGCTTAAACGTTCAGGGCCATAATGCAGCAGCAACTGCTGTTGCTGCTCTGTATCCAGAGCCAAAGGTGGCTCCACTAAAAATGCTGGCCGCACCGCAGCTAAAGTGCCGGCAATAGCAGCTTGTGGCTCTAAAGCAGCAGCATAACTACTGGCCTGTTCAGGCAGCAGATCATTGTGGAGACAAGGGCTTGTGACCTGATCTTTACCTAAACGAGCCTGCAGTAATGACAAGAGCTGCAAGGCAGAGTATAGCTGTGCTTTACCTGCCTCCAAATGGCCAGCAAACAGGGTTTTATACTGAGCGTAACGTGGCCCACTGCGCCTTAAAATCAGTTTCAGCTGGATCACAGGTTTTTTCAGCTTTAAGCGCTCCAGCTGCAATTCGCCAATCTTCAGCCAGTCTTTGCTTTGGTATTCACCCTGAGCTGAATGCAATTGCAGCTGTTGCTGCTGATCCTGGCGCTGTAGTAAGCAAAGCTCCAGCTGGTAGGCCAATTGATCCCGTTGTTGTAAATACAGCTGCAGTAAACCAAACAAATGCTGCAAAGGCCCAAGCAATTGGTCGCTGCGTTCCATTTCGTACAGCAGTTCCAACTTCTGCTCAAAGTGTTCTGCGGGTTGAATAAACTGCAGTAACGCGGGTTTTGCTCCTGTCAGTTGTTGTAAATACTGCAGCATTTCAACACCAAAACGCCTTACCAGTTCAGCCTGTGGGATCTTCAATAGATCACCAAGCTGTGTCAGTCCAAGCCGCTGTAATTGCTCCTGTAATTTGTCTGGCAATTGGGCATGTTGCAGTTGAAGAGCTTTGAGTTGCTGCTGAATTTTATCGCTTTGCAGTAAAAATTGATCCCAGTGCTGCTGCGCCAGTAAGCGTGCGACTAAGGGCTGCTGCGCTGTGGCAAAATGATACTGATAACCTGCTTGTTGCAGCACCTGTTGTATCTGCTGCCAGAACTGCATAGCTCCACCATACAAAGCCAGCATGGGGCTTAATTTCAGTAATAAACCTGAATCAGCTTGCAGCGCTATATCGGCACAGTATTGATACAACAGCTGAGCTAACTGCTGCAGTTGTTGCTGTTCTTGATCCACCTGATGGGGTACCAGCTGCAATTGATGGCATAAAGAGGCTGCGGACGCCAATCCCATACCCAAAGCTAAACCTGCCTGCCTGGCAGCAGAGTTGAGTTGCAGCAACTGATGGTCAGCACCTACTATCGCTAGCGGAGCTGTTAAATCAAGATGATGACTTTTACCCTGACCAGATAAGGCTGTAGTTGTGTTTTGCAGCAATACCAATTTATCTAGCTGCAATTGCGGGAAATATAAATACAACCAAAATTCCATCTGGGCGGACATACTGAATAGCCTCAGCTGACTCTGGATAAAGGTGGGTTGGAATACTGCTTTTGCTGTAACTCTGGCTTTATAAACTGTGGATAGAGCTCTGCCCATGGCAGCACTAATTCCTGTTGTTGCCAGCCCCCTTTACGTTTCAGAATACGGATCTGTAAACCAGTCGTCGCCGGAGTCAGTTGCAAACTTAAAGCCCAGGGCAGCAGTTGTTGTTCCGCCATTGCCTGACGGAAAAAATACAACTGGCTTTGGCCTTGTGCCGCAGCTAACTGCAAACGTTTGAGCTGGGTTAAATTTAAGTTGTTTTGCCAGAGCAACACATCCATACAACTGCCACTTTTTAAGCAGAGTTCTGCCGCCCAGAGTGCATCAGCTGGGCGGGGGGCATTCAGTTGCAACACCTGATGCAAAGGCCGCTTTTGTTGCAGCAGGTATTCAGCGCAGAGAGTGGCTGGTGGATTGATCCAGATTTGCAGCAGCTCAGATCCGGATCCTTCCAGTGCTTTTTGGATCAATTGCAATTCAGCACAAGCGCCATGGCTTTGTAATTCAATGACGTTATGCTGTGGCCAGCCGCCGCCCAGAAGCTGATCCAAAGCAGTAAAGCCTGTGCTTTGACAATGTTCATAAGGCGCTTCGGTTTGACTGGCCTGCCAGATCAGTTGTCTGTTCTGTAGTTGTTGCAGCAGAGCATTCATGATTTTTATCTCAAAATACTGTATATAAAAACAGTATAAAAGATCTGTTTTGGATCGCAAGGATAAAGTCAGGGTTTTCTGATCTTTTGCTTCGTGTCGATCAGGGCGTAAGAATTATGTTAATCTGCGCGGCTTTTTAGTGTCCTCTGGCGCTACATCATCTTGGTACTGATATGACTGAAACCACAAAATTTACTACGAAAACCTGGATTTTGATCCTGAGTTTAGTGCTGATCGCTCTCACCTTACGGCCTTCCATGGCCTCTATCGGGCCTTTATTGCCTTTGATGCAACCTGAACTGCATCTGTCTTTTACTCAGGCTTCGTTACTTACCATGTTGCCTGTACTGGCGATGGGTTTAGGCATCTTTTTTGCGCATCAGCTGGCGGTGTGGTTTGGCTCTTATCAGGTGATCTTTTGGGCATCCATCGCCATAGCTGCCGCCACGGCGCAACGTTATTGGGCTGTAGGCGCTTTAGATTTAACCTTAAGTGCCATAGTGGCGGGTTTAGGTATTGCCATGGTACAGGCTGTGGTACCTGGGGTCATTAAACAAAAATTCAGTACCAAAGCGCCTTTAGTCATGGGCTGGTATATATCTGCCATTATTGCTGGAGCTGCTTTAACTGCTTCTTTAGCGGCATTCTGGGCTGACTGGGCACAAAGCTGGCGGGTGGCTTTATCTGGTTGGGTGGTTTTATCTGTAGTGGCTTTGGTTTTGTGGTTTTCGCAAAAAAACGCTATTCAAAACTTGCCTGTGGTGCAGTCGCAACAAAAGCCGCTAAGTTTTCGTAAATACGGCAGAGCCTGGACCTTAGCGATGTTTTTTGGTCTGGTCACTTGTGCTTTTACCTGTGTGCTGGCTTGGTTACCTGCTTATTATGTGGAGCTGGGCTGGAGTGAACAAAAAAGTGGTTTGCTACTGGGTTTATTGCTTTGCATGGAAGTAGTATCTGGTTTTATCAGCCCATGGCTTGCCAGTCGTAAAGCCGATCGTCGCCCTGTGATGTTGGTTTTATTGGTGTTGATGGCGACAGGTTTTGCCGGTTTAGTGGCTGCACCTGCGCTGGGTTTAGTTTGGGCTTCACTCTTAGGTTTAGGTATTGGCGGTTTGTTTCCATTGTCTTTGATTGTGTCTATGGATCATCAACATCAGCCTTCCTCTGCCGCCAGTCTGACGGCTTTTGTGCAGGGCATAGGTTATACGCTGGCGGCTTTTTCACCGCTGATTGCTGGTTTTATCCGTGACTTTAGCCAAAGCTTTAGTATCAGCTGGTTATTATTAGCTGCTATAGCAGTACTTTTGATGGCAATGGCGACACGCTTTAATCCGGCGCTTTACAGCACAAAATTTCAATGAGCTTTTCAGGGAGTCGACCATGCAAGCCAATCTGATGTTATTACTGGCCGCTGCGATCTGGGGTTTAGGTTTTGTTGCTCAGCGTTTGGGCATGGACCATTTAGGGCCTTATTCCTTTAATGGCATACGTTTTTTTATCGGTGCTTTAAGTTTATTGCCCTTGATCTGGTGGTATAAGCATCAGGGCAAATTACAAGATGTGGACTGGAAGCTGTTGTTGTGGGCTGGTTTACCAGTGGGAGTTCTGCTGTTTATCGCTGCATCACTGCAGCAAGTCGGGCTGTTATACACTACAGCCGCCAATGCAGGCTTTATTACCGGGCTTTATATAGTGCTGGTGCCGCTGTTGGGTATTTTCCTTAAACATAAAATCAGCGGCAATATCTGGCTCGGCTGCGCTATTGCCGTCTCTGGTTTGTATATATTGAGTGTTGGTGACAACTTTTCAGTGAATTTTGGCGATTTATTGCAGCTGATAGGTGCATTTTTCTGGGCAGCGCATTTACTGACTATTGATCACTACAGCAAAAAAGTGCCGCCTATTTTATTGGCTTGTCTGCAATTTGTAGTCTGTGGTGCCTTGAGCATGTTAGTGGCTTTTAGCATTGAAACACCCACAGTCACTAATGCGTTATTAGCCTGGAAGTCGGTGCTTTATGCAGGTGTGGTGTCAGTGGGTATTGCCTATACCTTACAAGTGATGGCGCAAAAGCATGCCCATCCGGCCCATGCTGCCATTATCTTAAGTTTAGAAACCGTTTTTGCCGCTATAGGTGGTGTATGGATGTTGGGAGAAGAGTTGAGTAGCAGGGCGCTGACAGGCTGTGGCCTGATGTTGCTGGGTATGCTGGTGTCCCAACTCCCACTGCGCTGGTTATTGCGCTCCAAAGCTTTTACTTAATCAGCTGATGATGGCCAAGCAGCAACTGCAACAGCACTATCAGGCCTTGTGGCAGCAGTCTTTGCTGAAGTTTGAACAACATCAGTTTGAAACTGACCCTCTGTTAACTGCTAAAGATGACAAGCGGTATGGTATTACTTTGTTGGCACGTCCTTCAGAGCAGGTGAAACAACAAATCCAGCATAGTCTCGCAGAGCTGATGCAGCTTGAACCAGCGCAGTATTATTATCCGGCGACAGATTTACATCTGACGGTTTTGTCACTGATTTCCTGTTATTCAGGCTTTGCTTTATCGCAAATAGATAGAGCGGCTTATGTGGAATTAGTACAACAAGCAATTAAAAACACAGGCCCATTTCGTCTGCATTTTCAGGGGATCACCGCATCGCCTTCTTGTGTGCTGGTGCAGGGCTTTTTTGAAGATCAGCAATTAAGTCAGTTAAGAGAAAAGCTGCGCTCTGCCTTTGGGCAATCGACTTTGCAACATTCGATTGACCAGCGTTATGCCATCCAAACGGCTCATATGACAGTGTTACGTTTTAGCCAACAGCCTGCACATCCCGAGCTATTCCTGCAGAAAATCAAAGCATTAGCTTCAGTGGATTTTGGTAGTTGCCTGATTGAAGAGCTGGAACTGGTCGGCAATGACTGGTATCAGCGTCAACAAAATACTGTACTGATCAAGCGCTTACGGCTAGGCTGATTTTATTCAAATCAGGACAGGGTTGTTGTCATTCTTATGTCAGATCTACTCAATGTAATTCTGCTCACTTTGGCTACAGGGCTTGCTATGCCTTTAGGGGCTTTGCTGGCTAAGTTTGAGCATATTCAGTCGGATTGGCTGGAACAAGAGTTCAGGCACAGCATTATGGCTTTTGGTGCAGGTGCCTTGTTATCTGCTATTGCTTTAGTGCTGGTTCCCGAAGGCATGAAGGCACTCTCACCTGTGGTGGCTTGTAGCTGGTTTATTGGCGGCGCTGCTGTTTTTATGTTGCTGGATATCTGGCTCAGCAAACACCAAACCTCTGCCAGTCAACTGATGGCCATGCTGGCAGATTTTTTACCTGAATCATTGGCTTTAGGTGCAGCTGTTGCGGCAGGCGGCTCTCAGGCTTTATTACTGGGGGCTTTAATTGCGCTGCAAAATGTCCCTGAAGGCTTTAACGCTTACCGTGAACTCAGACAATTTTCGACTTATTCAGGCTGGGTCATAGTAGCAAGTTTCACAGCTATGGCATGTTTTGGTCCGCTTGCGGGGCTGATTGGTTATTTCTGGCTGGCAGAATCACCGGCTCTGGTGGCTATGATTATGTTGTTTGCAGCTGGTGGTATTTTGTATTCGCTGTTTCAGGATATAGCGCCACAGGTCAGGTTAGAGCAGCACTGGGCTCCTCCGATGGGAGCTATTGCAGGTTTTGTCACTGGTATGTTGGGTTATATGTATCACTAATACTGCAGTTTAAAGAGCAGTTCTGATAAATCGGGTTGCCACCAGAAATCTTTGGCCACCCGGCCATTACGTACTATCACACCTTCGGCCAGCAGCAATTGTTGTTGTGCTAAAGCTTGAGGTGTACCAGCCACAAAAGCCAGCTGACCACCAGAACGCATCACTCTGTACCAGGGCAGTTGCAGTTCATCCGGTGCTAACCCCAGTGTTTTTCCCACTAAGCGGGCACGGCCGGGCAAACCCGCTAAATCGGCTATCTGACCATAACTGGCAATTTTCCCAGCCGGAATTTGTAACACCGTTTGCCAGATTTTTTGTTGTTTAGAAGGGCTTTGTTGCTGCATCAAATCTCTGCTTTAAAAGCACATCAGTGGCTGAATGTTAAAGCACAATGCTACAATGCCGCCGCCTTTTTTGCCGGAGTTTTTCATGTTTACCACTATTGACGGTATTCGGCTGCGTATCCCCACCGAAGAACCTGTAGCACCAGAGAGCAGCGATTGTTGTGGCAGCGGCAGCTGTTGCCCTTGTGTCTGGGATTATTACCGCGCCCAGCAAAAAGCCTGGTTGGCCCAGGGTTCTGATGCTGATACTAAAACCGAAGCTAGCTCTGGCTGATCTGCTGTTGCCTTTTTGCAGTGAAATCTGCAGTGAAATACCAGTTCAGTAACAACAGCATAGAGGCAATAAACCATAAATCTTTGATTAAAAACTGGCCTGAAGCTGTCAGTAGTCCATTGGCCGAAAATGCGCCGGGAAAGCTCAGCAGAAAACTTTGAGTGGTCAAAAATACCGCCAGACACATTAGCCAGCCTGGTAAAAACAACCAGCGGTACTGCAAACCTGCACCTAACAGCAGCAGCGCCAACAGATCATAAATCCCTATCAAATTGGATGTGGTTTGTAGATCAAACAGCAGATACAACCAGCTCATAAGTGGTGAGCTTTGCACCAGATCCACTATACCTTCAGCTTCAATCTGAGTGAACTTCATACCGCCAATCCATACCAAAACTAAAGCCACAGGAGCGTATTGCACCCAGTGTTGCACCTTGCTCTCTGGTCGCCAGAAGTACCAGGCCAAAGCCAATAAAGCAGCATATTTAATAATGCCCTGACCAGAACCAATAGCAGGGAAACCACCCAAACTTTCAATCCAGTGGATAGAGCCCGTCAGCGACACTAAAGGTGGAATAGCACAAAGCAGCAATAACAAAGCCAGAAGTTTTTTCAGTGAGCCATAGCGCAAAGTCAGCCAGGGCAGTAGCGCAAGCAGGCCAAACAAAATGGAACTTAACTGCCGGACCAGTGGCAGATCCGCTTCTTTATTGAATTGGTAAAAGCCAAGAATTTTCACCAGCCCAGCATCTACTCCTGTGAAACTGGATAACGCCAGCAGTGCAAAACTCAGGCTGATACAAGCAATAACGACAACAGATAATAAGGGCACTGACTTCTTCACTGGCGACTCTCCGATTAATGAACGCCAAGAAGACCAGTGCCCCGCTCAAATTCTTTCATTAAAGTTAGTAGGCTTTATTGACCACTGTACGGCCTATAGGCGCCAGACTTAAAGTTGCCAGTTTTAAGTGAGCTAAGCCAAATGGAATGCCGATGATGGTGATAAAACACGCCACGGCATGGAACAAATGACCCAACGCCAGCCAGAAACCGGCAAATACAAACCAAATCACATTACCAACAAAACCCAGCGGGCCAGTGCCTATATCGGAAATGCGGTTTAAACGTTCGCGATTGACATGTTCGTTGCCAAAAGGCCAGAACGCCATTTCACCAATCACAAAACAGGCGCGGCCAAAAGGAATAAACACAATACTTAAAAAACACAGCAAGCCAATACACCACCAGGCCAACCCCATTAAAAAGCCACCCATTACAAACCAAAACAGATTAAATATCAGCCTTAAAGCACCCATGGTCGTTCTCCTTTTTTCACTTATGCCAAAAGGGTTACAAGATTAAGGCCAGTTTTAATTGTTATATAAATCAGTGGTATAGGTTTTTAACTTGGAAGTTGAACAGTAAAAATCACCATTTAATAGTGAATTTCGCCGCTGGCTTTGCTGAATGACTGGCAGGAAAAGCTTGCTGAGTCGGCTGGCAACAGCTTTAATAAGGCCGTTTTTATAATACATAACTAATAACTACAGTATCCGCGGATCCCTATGACTACTACAACTCTTCCTGTACAGCGACAGCTGTTGGGCCATCCTGTTGGCCTTTATGTCTGCTTTTTCACAGAAATGTGGGAACGTTTTGCTTTCTACGGCTTAAAAGCCCTGTTGTTTTTATACCTGACCAAACACCATTTATTTTCTGATAACGACGGTTACATCCTGCTCGGTACTTATGCCGGTTTAGCCTATGCCTTGCCTGTGGTCGGCGGATTGTTGGCAGATAAATACCTCGGTATGCGAAAAGCCGTCACCTTTGGTGGCGCTTTAATGGCTGTGGGTATGCTGGGTATGGCCTATCGAGGTCATGCTGCTACACCAGAGATGGGCTTTGACAATGTTGCAGTGCAAATTATGTATTTGTCGCTGGCATTGGTGGCTGTAGGTGTAGGTTTTTTAAAGCCCAATATTTCCACCATAGTAGGGCGCTTATACGAAGATAACGATCCACGCCGCGACTCAGCTTTTACCGTGTTTTATATGGGCATCAATATGGGCGCCTTTATCTCCAGTTTGTTTGTCGGCTGGGTCGGTATTGAATATGGCTGGGAATATGGCTTTGGCTCTGCGGGCATCGGCTTGATTTTAGGTTTATTGGTGTTTGTTACCCAAACCAAACATTTACAAGGCCAGGCTGAACCAGGTCGTCCAGAGCTTTTGGAAGAAAAACGTTTTGGTATTCGCCGCGAAACGCTGATTTATATCGGTGCTTTGGTTGGCGTTATTGTGGTCCAGCAAATTCTACAAACCCGTTTTGACTTTGGCGCTTTGGCTGCCATTTTAGGCCTGGCTGAAGGCACAGAAATTACGGCCACTGAAGTGGTGGCTATTCTGATGACCATCGCTTTACTCATCTGGTGGTTTAAGTTTATTTTTGTAGAATGCAGCAAAGTTGAACGCGCCAATATGATAGTGCTGATGGTGTTGATTGGCATCTCCGCTGTGTTCTGGGGATTGTACGAACAAACCTACGGCACCTGGCTGGCGTTTTCCGACCGAGTGATGAACAGCTACACTTTCAACCTTTTAGTCAGCGACTTTACTCCTAACGCTTCGCAATTAACCTCAGTGGGGGCGTTGTTTATTTTTGCTTTGGCTATTCCTTTTGCCTGGCTCTGGCCTGTGTTGGATAAAAAAGGCTGGAACCCGTCAGCCCCTGCCAAATTTGGTTTTGGTTTGTTATTCGCAGGTCTTGCGCACTTTGTGTTGCAATACGCAGCGCTTAACCCTGAAGCCAACGGTTTAGCTGGTTTCTGGTGGTTTATTCTGGCTTATCTGGTGCTGGAAATTGGTGAGATGGTGTTATCCCCTATAGGTTTATCGGCCGTCACTACCTTGTCCGTTAGCCGCGTGGTTAGCCTGATGATGGGCGTCTGGTTTTTAGCTTCGGCCTTCGGTGAAATGTTGGCTGGCCGTTTTGGTACCTTAGCTTCGATGCCTGCAGGTACGGACACAGGCACAGCCTTGGCTATTTATGCCGATGTGTTTTCTATTCTGGGTTGGGTAGGTGTGGGCTGCGCCATCTTTATGTTTGCCTTAACTCCTCTGTTAAATAAACAAATTCGTCAGGCGCAAAACGATTGATTATTTAAACTACGCACGCAGACAAAGGCCGGAGTTATATCCGGCCTTTGTATTTCTGGTTATCTCTGTTCTGGTGTTTCAGCCTGAGTGGACGGAAGTAAAGCCCGGCCTGTCACGCCAGCAGGAAAAGCTGGTGAGTCACAGACCCGCACTTTGTAGCTGTACCCTACAGGCTGAGTAGCATCAGGTGTGATGACCAGTACTTCGTAATCGTTGATATGCACCAGATGTTCAGGTGGAGTGAGTTTGCAACTGGAGGCGCCCATACTTTCGATATGGTAGTTAAAAGACGCCACCAGTTTATTTAACCACAGCATAGTGGGAAGTTTAAAACCGCGATCGCCCATTATATAGCCATCATCGATAAATACCTGAAACTCAGGGACTTTGGTGTGAGGGCCTTTTGGCTGCTGTTGCTGCAATTCTGCTTCGCGTTTTTCTATTTCTTCCACTTGTTTTTGCACAGCTTCAGCGGTGTTTTGCTGTTGTTGTCCGGTTTCTCCCCAATTTAAAAATTGCTCCGGATGACCGCTGAAATAGCTGGCTAAGGTGAAAGTTAAAATGATGGTGACTACAGGCAAATAAATAATGCGAGCGACTAAAGTCCAGACCGGAAAGACTTCGTCATCCAGCAGATGTTTGGACGGAACTCCAAAAGGCCGCAGCATCAATAACAACATGACTTTAAATAAATGCAGCATGGAGTAAAACTGTAGAGTCAGCATACTGCCAATTAAAGTCCAGGCAGGGGCTAGTAACAACGCAGCTAAGTTGACGCTATAAGGCACCACATTGGGCCTGATGCCAATCACGCCGTTGACAATAGATTCGGCATAAGCAAAAGAGAAATTCAGTACTATGGCGTAAAAGGTCAGAATACAGGCTTTGCCCAGCAGGCTATGCCACCAAATCGCAAATCGTTGCCACATCTCTTTAGCTGTTGCCAGCAGCAGTAACACTGAGCCAATCTTTGCGAAAACATAGTTGTCCGCACCCAGTAGCAAAAACAACAGAAAAAACACAGTGGCCAGTAAATAACACCACTGCGCAAAATGCAGCTGCGCTAAACGGGGGAAACGTTCGTTCCATGGTTGCATAAGTAGTTGATCCATCGTGTTGTTTTTATACCGCTATTGTTAGCACGAGGCCGCTTTTTGCTCAATCCATCTGACAAAAGAATCTTGTCTGCAACTGGACTTAAATTTCCCACGCTGAGCTAAACGAGGTTGCACTGGAACGCTTTACATGGATAATTTGCGCCGAACTTTTGCATTATAAAAACGACAACCAAGGGATCTTATGAAATCTGCCTACCTGCTCAGCGCGCTGGCGCTTAGCCTCAGTTTCGCCACTACGGCCGACGAAGGCCAATGGCAGCCGCACCAACTGGCTGAATTACAAAATGAATTAACCGCTAAAGGTATTAGTATTCCGGGTAAACAACTGGCTGATTTAAGTCAGTACCCTATGAATGCTATTGTCAGTCTTGGTTATTGCTCTGCTTCTTTTGTATCGCCAAAAGGCTTGGTGGTGACTAACCACCACTGCGCTTACAACGCTATTCAGAATAATTCGACTAAAGATAATAACCTGATTGATAGAGGCTTTTTAGCCAAAACTATGGCTGAAGAGTTGCCAGCAGGACCACAGGAACGCTTGTATATCACTGAAGCTGTGACAGATGTTACAGCACAAATTACAGGTGCTCTGGCTGCGGGTTTATCAGGTAAAGAGCGTTATGAAGCGATAGAAGCCAACCGCAAAGCGCTGATTAAAGACTGCGAAAGCGATGCAAACTACCGCTGCTCTGTGGTGAGTTTTCACCATGGCATGGAGTATTTCCAAATTAAACAGCTGATGCTGCAGGATGTGCGTTTGGTGTATGCACCGTCAGAATCTGTAGGGAATTACGGCGGTGATATAGATAACTTCGAATACCCACGCCATACAGGCGATTACACCTTTATCCGTGGTTATGTCGGTAAAGATGGCAAACCAGCGCCTTATGCAGTGGATAACGTGCCGTATCAAAGCAAAAACTTCTTAAAAGTAAATGCCAGTGGTGTACGTCAGGGCGATGGTATTTTATTAGCAGGATACCCGGGCCAGACCAGCCGTTACCGTTTAGCCGATGAAATTTCTTTTGCTGCCGACTGGCAATACCCGGCTCAGGTAAAAACCTATCAGCAAATGATCAATACCATAGACAGCTTAGGTGCGGCTGACGGCGATTTAAAAGTGAAATACGCCTCAACCGTTAAAGGCCACAATAACCGCATGAAAAAGCTGCAGGGTTTATTGGACGGTTTTAAAGTTACAGATATTCAGGCCATCAAAGAAATGCAGGAAAAAGCTTTGCTTGATTGGATTAAAGCCGATGAAGCCCGCAAACCTTACCAGCAAAGTATTGATGCATTAAAGCAGGTAATAGACGCGGAACAGGCTTTTACCCAGCAAACCTATTACTTTGAAGCGGCCAAACGTAGCGATTTATTACAAGCCGCTATGCTGCTGTACCGTTTAGCGCAGGAAAACCAAAAGCCTGACGCAGAGCGGGAAATGGGCTTTCAGCAACGTGACTTAAAAATGATCGAAGGCCGTTTAGCCCGGATGGAAAAAAGCTTCCACCCAACTATGGATATCGCCATTTGGTCAGAACAGTTAGCCGGGTATTTAGCTCAGCCTGATGCGGTGCGTGTAGCAGAGCTGGACGCTGCTTTAGGTTTAACTGCAGGCATGACACAAGCACAAGTTGCCGAAAAACTGACAGCGCTTTACCCACAAAGCAGCTTAACCAGCACAGAAGGCCGCACCGCTTGGTTGGGTAAAGCACCTGCTGATTTTGCGCAGAGTGCAGATCCATTTATTCGTATAGCTGTGGCTATTTCTGATAAAAACCTGGCTTTAGAAGCACAAGATAAAGAGCTGAAAGGCCAGTTGTCTCAAGTGCGGCCAGCTTATATGCAGGCCATTATTGCCTACAACAAAGCGCAGGGAAAACCAGTGTACCCTGACGCCAATAGCACCTTGCGTATTACCTATGGCTCAGTGGACGGTTATCCGGCCAAAGACGGTGTATATAAAACGCCTTTTACGTCAGTGAAGGGTTTAATCGCCAAACGTCAGGCTGATTACCCATTCAACGCACCACAAAACTTAGTAGATGCCTACCAGTCTGGTAAAACTGCAGGCTATTTTTATGCCGACTTAGCAGCCCAAAGCAAAGAGCCATGGTTCTGCGCTATTTTTAGTTGCCCAAGAAACGACGTAAAAGCTTTTAACTCAGTGCCGGTGAATTTCTTATCCAGCGCCGACACCACAGGCGGTAACTCAGGTTCAGCAGTGATGAACGGCAAAGGCGAACTGGTCGGCTTAAACTTCGATTCGACCTATGAGTCCATCACCAAAGACTGGTACTTCAACCCGGAAATCACCCGCGCCATCCATGTGGATATCCGCTACGTGCTGTGGATGATGCAATACGTTGATAACGCTGATAATTTATTGGCTGAGATGGAAATAGTCCGCTAATTTTCAGGTCTATTAACATTTACTGTAGGGGCGGGTCTTGTACCCGCCCGTCTATGGATACCGCGGTGCCCGTTGACGGGTCGGGACAAGCAACCCGCCCATCTTAAATTCCAAACCGATCTTAAGGGCTTTACGCCCTCCAGTTTTCTTGAATACCCCCTAAACACAAATCCGTCAAAGCCAACGTATCAGCCATAAATACTAAAAATTCTGCTGAATTTATTGCCACAACGCCCTGTAGCCACTAGTTTCTTAATGGTAAACACCATGGAAGAACGTAGGCAAACAAACCCGCTATGGAGGCATTGATGAAAAAACTGCTGGTATACCTGTTACTGGTATTTATTGCCTGGCACTACTACCAAAAAAACACCGCACCCACAGAAATTGAAGCCACGCCTGAACTGGCAGTAGTTGAAGCGCATGACGCCCCGGTTTATCAGGAACCAGAACTGATCCGCTTTGAACCCAGCACAGACTTTTCATGTGATGGCCGCCAATACTGTAGCCAAATGCGCTCACGCCCTGAAGCAGAGTATTTTCTGAAAAACTGCCCCAACACTAAAATGGACGGGGATCACGATGGCATTCCTTGTGAAAATGACACGAGGTTTTAAATGAATCCGAAACCGTGCTGAGCTAGCTGGGGTGCTATACCCGCGAAAAACGGTTTCAGATTGTCCAAAATAATATTCTAAGCAGCTGTTCCCTAAATATACAAACTCTATTAGCATCAGTTGTACCAATAAAGAGAACGTCCACAGTTCAACAGACGAATATCCGTCGTGGACGCCGGATAAGACGCTAAAAAGTTAGAACATATGAAAATTGCATCTCCGTTCAAAGGACTCCAGCTTACAGAGGAATTGGTTTGTAGTGGTACCCTAAAATAGTCACGTCCATCATTGTCTTGGTGCTTTCAATTTGGGCGTTTTATGGTCTGTCGGGCGCAGGTACAATTAAGCGCCTTCCGCTGACAAGATTAGCGTTGGTGCTTATTACTGGCGTTTTTTTACTTCGTGGTGTTTCCTTTGTTGGGTTCATGCCGATGTTCCCAGAAAATAGCCTGACATTTTGGCTAATTAGCTCTGGTATTTGTTTATTGGCGGCCTGTTTGCTGTGGGTTCTTGGCAGCAATGGTCAGTTCTGAGTAGCAGAAATGTCGGAGTATCCGCACCATAAGCAGCTTTTGCTTGCGGCGTTAGCTTTAATAAATCGGAGTATATTTTGAGATATTCAAAAGAGGAAATGGAACGCGCCTTGGCTGAAATTAATAGTAATCAAAAGCCGGTATTAGCTTTTTTGCTTCTCTTATAGGTGCAATGCCTGCGATTACAATGTATCTATTTTTTTGCGCAGATGGGAGGGGCTATATATCTTATGCTTTTATTGCCGCCAGCCTTTGTCGGATTGTTTGCCCGATTTGTGGGACGTACTAACAAAAAAAGCCCCCGATAATGCCGGGAGCTTTTTATTGGCTCTTGATATCAAAACCGGCATTCCTCAATGATCGATGGCGACAAATGCTCCATACACAAAGTAAGTTTGCCATGTGATGCTTACCCTGTCGCCAACCATAAGTGTCGCACGAGTGTCTCTGCTCGTGCCTACGTAGACAGTAGCGTCACAGTAACAGCTCTTTTTCTGTCAGAAATATTGCGGATATCTTATTGGGCCAGAACCCCGCTTGCGCGGGGCCCATGGTCATCTTAGGGTTTTTCGGCGCTGACTTGGCCTGTGTACTTAGGCAAATTGATCTCTACATCGGCTTTTTGTTGCAGGCCTAGTTCCATAAGGCGACCGATATGATGCTGGGCAGCAGGGCGCTGTACCGAACGCAGGAAGCTGACCCATTCCTTGCCCAGATCTTCATCGGTGGGCAGACTGGCGATGTTGACCAGCTCCTTGATCTCACCGATAGTCTCTTTATCGAAGGTGGCGATACGGCGAGCCAGGCTGTCGACGAAGCTGTGAAGCTTGGCACCATCGGGGAAGCTGCGGTTGACGTAACCGTAGCGCTCAGCCAAGTTGCCGTCTATATCGTTACCACTCAGCAAGACTTCGAGGGCGCGACCTCGGCCAATGAGGCGTGGGAGACGGGCCATAGGGCCACCACCTGGTGTAAAGCCGGCACCAATTTCAAACTGGGACAATACCGCCTGATCGCTGGCGAAGCGCATGTCGCTGGCCAGGGCCAGTTCGCTGCCCACACCGGTGGCACGGCCGTTGATTTCGGAGATGGACACTACTGGAGATTTACTCAGCCTCACCAGCATGTCGGGCAGGGGAGGCAGGCCGGTTTTGCCGTTGGGCATGTCCAATGTACGCTGCAGGGGCTCTGCGAAATCGTAGTGGGTCAAGAAGAAACCGGGCACCTCGCTTGCGAACACCACGACCTTGAGTTTGGAATCCTTCTCTATGTCGGCAACGACCTTCTCGAACTGAAGAGTTGAGTCCGGGCCGTAGATGTTATAGGGCGGATTGTTGATCTGTACACGCCAGTATTCGGCGCTAACCTTGTTAACTAGGAACTGGTTAGGAGCGTTGGTGGCGGACTGAGGTTTTTTTGCGGTGTCAGCGGCGGCCTGGCCAGCCAGAATGGCGGACCCCAGCAGCAGGCCAGCGACAGCAATAGTGCTTGCGATACGTTGCAGTTTCATGATTGTTATCTCCAATTGAAGCCATTTTAAGCATTTCATGACCTAGGTCATTCCAGCTTGAGCGTCCAGCACCTGTCGTGCTCGATACAAACATGATAGTTCGGTTATATCGGATTAATAAGTTGGTACTCCGGTATTTCTATTGATACCTGAAGTAATAAATCAAGAGGCCACACCTGATGGATAAAAGGACTTATCTTATTTAAAAAAAGAATCCAAAACGCTTTTTCAGCTACCATACAACAGCTTGCACACCTTTTCGAAGTTACCGAATGGCGAAAAACCACAGGTGCATCAGTGGCGTCTCGGGTGTTCTTTCTCGGCTTCTGAGTTCGTTCAGCATCGGCGACAGTAAGTGGGTAAAGTGGTTGATCACAAAGCCAGACAATGCGGAGCCATGTCCGCTGTGGCTTAGCTTTCACTACAACGCCGCGTATGCCGACGGCGTTAGCTGTTCAGGAGAGAACAATGGATGTTATTGATATAAAAGCTTTTGTTCCGAGTGAAGACTATGAGATTTCAAAGTCATTCTATTCAGAGATCGGATTTGAAGCAGAGTATGTTTCTGAGGATTTAACGCTTTTTCAAAACGGAGACTGTCTTTTCTTCCTGCAACGCTTTTTCAACGCAGATTTGGCCACTAATTTTATGCTTCAGCTTTGTGTGTCAGACATAGAATCAGCATACAGTCTTTGCTCGCAATCAAAGCACAAAACAAAAATCACTCCAATTCAGCAAGAGTCCTGGGGTAAGGTGTTTTATCTGTGGGGGCCAGTGGGTGAACTGTTGCATATAACTGAGCTGAGCGGCTAACACGGCCTATCACTCGCCTCTTTGAGCGCAGGGATAATAAATTTCTGCGCTGCTTAAAACGACACTGCCCCAACAAACTGCCGCCTGTGCGGCGGTTATTAGTTATTAAATAGCATTGGCACCTATTGCTAGGCTGTTGGCATCTTTTGCCAGTGTCTGGCGTGATTTGATTCCGTATCATGATTCCATCTTAAACAACATATGATTAATTTGGAGGTTGATATGTCAAACACTGCACTTATTACTGGTGCTTCAGGTGGTATCGGATTGGAGCTGGCTCGCATTCATGCGGAAAAAGGTGGCAATTTGGTTCTGGTGGCACGCTCAGAAAGCAAGCTCAATATCCTGGCTGCAGAATTAACAGAAAAGCACGGGGTGAGCGTAACCGTGATCGCTGAAGATCTTTCCAAGCCTGAATCTGCAAGGTTAATCTTTGAAAAAACTGAAGAATTAGGCATCAAAATTGATACCTTGATTAACAATGCTGGCTTTGGTGGGCACGGAGTTTTTAACCATCGTGATCTGAGTTCTGAACAACAGATGATGCAGGTAAATATGGTAACTCTTACCAACCTGTGCCACTACTTTGTAAAAGGTATGGTTGATCGAAAGCAAGGCAGAATTCTGAACGTATCCTCTACCGCATCTTTTATGCCGGGTCCGCTTCAAGCTGTATATTACGCAACGAAAGCTTTCGTGACTTCCTTTACTCAGGCGATTGCCGAAGAGTTGACTGATAAGAATGTAACGGCAACAGTATTGTGCCCCGGAGCTGTGGCAACTGGTTTTGTCTCAGCTGGAAATCTCGAAGGCGTAGACTTCTGGAAAAATGCGAAATCTCCACGTTCAGTTGCTGAATGTGGTTATAAGGCGATGGAAGAAGGGAAGCTGGTCGCCTTTAATGAAGGGGGATTACGCTTTATATTGGAATGGGTCTTGCCCCTTTTGCCCCGTAAGGCGGTACTGAAAATGTCGCGCAGTGCGATGGACAAAGCTGGTTAACACCTGATGAAACGAGCAAGCCAATTTAAAGTATCACCAGCATGGAAACTGTTGTTGATCGACATGAATATCGATATCGAAGCTGTATTGGTGCATGCAAAGTTGCCAGCGGATCTATTTGAGCGAGAAAAAGCTACGTTGACGCCACTTGAATATTTTCAGTTATGGCATGGTATAGAAATAGCAGCAGGTGCTCTCGACTTTCCTTTACTTTTGGCAGACCGTCTTACCGTTGAGGCCTTTGATGCGCCTCTTTTTGCATCCATTTGTAGTGCTGATCTCAACACAGCATTGGCGAGAATTCAGCAATACAAGCCCTTAATTGGTCCCTTGGATCTGACCGTCAAGGTGGGCAATCAGCTTACATCGCTGGTTATTGACTGTTATGGTTGCAAGAGTAACTTGCCTCAGTTGTTGGAGTTGACTGAGCTGGTGTTTTTTACTCAGCTTAGTAGGCTGGCAACCAGAGCGCCGGTCAATCCGCTTAAAGTTGTGCTTTCTGAGTTGCCCGTTAATTTGCTCGCCTATCAGGCTTTTTTGGCTGCAAACTATTCAAAGGAGCACAGACTGAAATACAGTTTTCCAGCGAAGATGCTAGACGACCCTTTTTAACCGCGAATGCGGGTATGTGGGCATACTTTGAAAACGGCTTAAATAAGAATCTGGCAAAACTCAGTACAGCGAGTACAACTGTGGAACGTGTGCGTGCTGTATTAGTGGAACTATTGCCAGCAGGTCATAGCTCAATCGAAATGGTGGCTGAAAAACTGGCGATGAGCAAACGAACCCTGCAGCGCAAATTGACAGAAGAATCAGAAAATTATCATTCTGTATTGCAATCCGTTCGAAACGATCTTGCTGATCATTACCTGAGACGGTCGAAATTATCACTAGGCGAAATTGCATTTTTACTCGGTTATCAGGAGGTGAATTCGTTTATACGTGCCTTTACGGCTTGGAAGGGGGTTGCTCCGGGGCGCTATCGTGATGTTTGACTGAAGACGCCCGCCAGGAATTATTTGCAAACAAGCCCATCAATGACGCGGGCGTATGACTCCTCAAGTAAAGCCAGGTAAGGAAATTCCTGTTCATTTAACAATGCGTGTTTTGCTATTAAAGCGAGTGAATGCATCAGATGAAGCAGGTCATGCTCATCGGTTGTCTGCTTTCATACGTGATTTATCAGGCCTAATATTCGGTGGTAGTCAGGGGGTAATGAAATTAGACAAAGGTTATGTGGCAGGGTCTGATTCCAGGCGAGACGGCGTTGCCGCGGCACACTAAATAAGGTTATGTTTAACCCTGAGTGAAAAGAGCCGGCAGGGGTTGCTTCGATATCCAAAGCACCGACTGCGCATAAGGCTGACATAACAAGCCGTGTCATTTGTAGACTTTGGTTGCAGAGATACTCACAAGTTAGTGTGTTAATAGGGTGGTAGTCGTTAAAAAGGGCTCACAAATGTCTGAAAACAATCCATTCCTCCGTGCTCTTGCCATGTATGCAGAGGCCGTTTATCGCAAGGATGTTGAGGCATTCGCTGCGCTTTATGATCAAGACGTCCATGTTTTTGATATGTGGGGAGCCTGGTCGCTGCGTGGTCTGACTGCATGGCGTGATATGGCTTCTGGTTGGTTTTCATCGCTTGGGGATGAGCGGGTTGTTGTCACTTTCGACAGTCAAGAGTCAACAGTGACCGAAGATCTGGCTATAGGTTATGCCATTCTCACTTACACTGCGGTAGCGCCTGACGGTACAACACTGCGCTCTCTTAGCAACAGGGCCACTATGGCTTTACGCAAAACCGGCGAGTGCTGGACTATCTTTCACGAGCATACATCTGCACCCATTGATCATCAGTCACTTCAGGCCATAGTGAGCCGGGCTGAGTGCTAAGGATTTATTCAGACTTGATTAGTTATTTATTGTCCTCATTTAAGGTTAAGGACATGACATCAGGGAATGAAAATGAAACATATGGATGATATTTTTGAAGTTAAATCGGTCGCTAAGACCATTGCTTTTTGTGTCTTCAGTTTTGGGCTTTACGTAATTTATCGACTTTTTACACTGACAAAACAGCTCAACGGAAATGTAGAAAAACCTATTTCGCCCTGGTTTGTCGTCAGTGCTATTTCAGTGCATCTAATTTCCCTTCTGGGCCTTATCCTCTTCTTTGCCACAAACGGCAGTCAGGAACTGCTTTTATTCTCAAAGCTGATGCACCTTGTTTCAGCGATTTTTCATGTCACCTGGTTAATAAAGATCAGAAACAGGATTAATTTAATCAGCGGTGTAGAAAAAGGCAGCAAGTATTGGCTTAATCCAGTTATGAGCTCCTGTCTTCATGTGATCTATATTCAGTACAAAATTAATCAGTTTTTACAGATAAATACTGTACAACAGCGGGTTGAAAGCAATGCGATGTAACAATCTTAGCCACGCTGGGCATACGGCATCTGTGACGCTTACAAATTCGCTCGCGTGGGGCGTTATCTGCCATGAGGGAATATGAATTTACTTTTTGTATGTAGTGAAAATAGGCTCCGCAGCCCTACCTGTGAAGAGGTTTTTTCAAGATATGATGGCATTCACGCTATTGGTGCTGGTACCAATGAAGATGCCGAAACTGTCGTCAGTGGCGATCTTATTGAATGGGCAGATATAGTTTTTGTAATGGAGCAGTCTCACAAGAATAAAGTCGCGAAGAAATTTAAGGATCTGCTGAAAGGCAAGAGGCTTGTTTGCCTGGATATTCCAGATAACTACGAGCGTATGGATCCAGCCCTGGTGCAACTGCTGCAACACCGGGTGGCTAAACATGTTCGCATCCAGTAACTCACATAAACAGCCGCTCAAATGTGTTCTTGCCAGAAAAGCGTTGCTGCTTAAAACCCAATGATGACTAAGGCCTTGCATTGTCCATGGGAACATCATGAAACTTCTGTATAAAATCGTATGTTCAGTGGTCAGTTTATTGGTCGTTCTTTATTACTCAGGTTTTTATGTTTTACCTAGTATCACCATTGTGAACAGGTCGGCAGTCGGAGTCGCTCAGGCTGAAATTGATTTGCCCGGTAGTCATTTAGATTTTGGTTCTATTGCCAGCGGCTCAAGCAATGCACTTCATTATTCGTTGACGCAATCACTAGATGGTCTGTACCACTACAAAATCAAATTTACCGATTCTGTTGAAACTCATGGCAGTTGCGGGTACGTTACTGACAACGAATTCAATAAGCGTGTTGTTATTTCTATAGAAAGTGACAATCAGATCAGCTGTGAACAGCGATAGAACAAGCTAAGCACGCAGGGCAAATACAGCTTGGTGTTGTCACTGGGTTGCACATTTTAGCCGGGCTACTGATGTCTCTTAAGCTTCATAGTGAAACCTGAATGAGAATAGGCTTTATGGACAACCCGATCAGTAAATTTGAAAATTGGTGGCAGGAAGCGCTGGCAGATAGCCCATTGCAACAAAAAAGTGCTGTGTGCGTTTCAACCATTGATGAGCATGGTTTTCCGACCGGAAGGTTTGTCGATTTAAAGTCAGAGAGTGAAGATGGTTTTGTTTTCTGCACCTATCTTGATTCTGCCAAAGGAAAAGATATAGCCCGAAATGCAAAAGCATCAATGACTATCTGGTGGGATCATCTGGGCTACCAGATCCGTGTTGTGGGCACAGCACAAGTTATAACCGCTGGTGAAGCCGATGGTTTTTGGCAAACCCGAAGCCGGAGTGCCCAGTTAACGACCACGGCTTTTGAGCAAAGTGAAGCACTAGATTCTGAGGATGAGTTAGCAAAAAGGCTTCAGGAAACCGCAGTAAAACTTGCGGGACAAGCTGTTCCAAGGCCAGATAACTGGGGTGGTTACTGTATTAAGCCCGTTTCAATTGAGTTTCTAACCTTCCGGCAAAACAGATTACACCTGCGTGAGTTATTTGAGTGCGGGAGCAATGGCTGGGTTAAACAGCTACTTCAGCCTTAAAGGCTGTAACAAGCTTTGCTATTCGCGGTGTGCAGCCCATGAGATGTTAAAAAGTTAGCTGGCGGTTAAGTGAGCTACTGCTTAGTTAATTGGGATTTGGCAACACAAGTCGCGAAGACCAGAGGTGTGCACTTAAGGCGTGACTGTAGGCAGAAAAATTAGCCACTTCCCTTGTTCTCTGGTGAGCAGGGCATCAAGCCTTTAATCGAGTTATGTAATGAATATAGAAAATGCAGAAAAATCAGATCACCCCAAGCTATTGGACATATGGGAAGCATCGGTCAGAGCCACCCATGATTTTTTGAAGGAAGAGGATCTGCAGGAATTAAAACCACTTATTCTTGAGCAGTATTTTGATGCCGTAGACTTAAGATGTGCTAAAAACAATAAGGGTGAAATACTGGGATTCTGCGGCGTGCATGACGGTGCTATTGAAATGCTGTTTATCTCACCTGATGCGCGTGGCAAAGGGGTTGGAGCATTCTTAGTGGCTCATGCTATCAAAGAGCAAGGCGTAACCAAGGTTGACGTGAATGAACAGAATGAGCAAGCCAAAGGTTTTTACCTGCATATTGGTTTTTCGGTCATAGGTCGCTCAGCAGTGGATGGTCAGGGTAAACCTTATCCTTTGTTGCATCTGGCATTATTAAAATTTAGCACGCTGCAATAGTCACAACCTGCTTCCAACGCTGTGCTCTGCGATTCAAGCCTGACTGAGGCGTCAGGTATTCCAAGAGATGAGGCTGTACATGGCATTAATTACATTGATATACGTAAGCTCTGCAGTCCGACCTCTGACTAATTCGGATATACAAGATATTTTAAGACATAGCCGCGAAGCCAACGCCAAAAGTGACATTACCGGCTTGTTGTTATTTAAAGGCGGAAATTTCATGCAAGTGCTTGAAGGAGATTCTGAACTTGTCGATGAATTGCATCAAAAAATAATAAATGACTCAAGACATACCGGGCTCATTACGCTCATCAGATCGCCTATTCCAAAGCGCAGTTTTAGTGACTGGAAAATGGGGTTCAAAAATATCAGTCAGCTTACGGAAGAGGAAAAAGCTGCGCACAGTGATTATCTGGACCGCCCATTAAACGATACGTCATACATTTCCAATCCGAATGAGGCATTTATTCTATTACAGGCTTTTAAGAACACGGTTCGTTAGCTGTCCTTAAAGCTAGCAAGTTAGTTCGTCATAGTTGATCAATCTAAAATGGAGAAGGTGGGTGAAGGATTTGGCTAGTTATTTATTGTTTTTTTCTGCACTTATTGTCGGTTTTTCATTGGCTTCTCAAGCCGGAGTGAATTCACAGTTAAGAACCGTATTAGCTTCGCCTATACAGGCTGCTTTTATCTCTTTTCTGATTGGTACTCTGGTACTTGGCGTTATTCTGCTTATTCAAAAGGATCAGTGGTTTTCGGCCACTCAAGCCCTAAGTATTCCCTGGTGGGCATGGTTAGGCGGTTTTTTTGGTGCATTTAACATTGTTATGTCCATCTACCTTGCTCCTAAGTTAGGTGCTGTCGCTTTGGCCATATCAGTCGTCTGTGGGCAAGTGATAGCTTCTATTTTTTATGACCAATACGGCTTGATGGGTTACCCCAAATTAGAAATAACGCCAGGCCGGATTATAGGCGCCGTGTTTTTAGTGTTAGGTGTCATTATGGTGGCGAAGAAGTGACAGAAAAAAGTGACACAGGGCAGTGTTGCACTGCCTGCGTTATTCAAAGTAAAAGTATTAAAAATACGGTCTTCTACTTTTTACAACTCCACAGATAATCCCGCCCTGCCTCTGTTGGTACGTCCAGCAAATAACTATTGGCAAGAGAGAGTTGTGGCAGGGTTTTGTTGGTGTGTTTTAGTGGCGTTTTGATCTGTGCCTGACGGTAAAAGGGGTTGGGGTTTTCTGTGTTGTCAGTGGCCTTATGTACTGTAAAAGCAGTTACTTCAGGCAATGGCGAATAACTGCGCAGGCGTAAATTACCCCCTAAGCGCGAGTGGATTTTTAATGTGCAAACCTGCCCATTTTGCCAGCTCATATCCAATACAAAACCGCCGCGCATCATCAGACCTGTCACTGCGCCATTGGGCCATTCTTGTGGCAAAGCTGGCAGCAGATGCACAGCGCCGTCATGACTTTGCGCCAGCATTTCTGCCATGCCTGAGGTAAAACCAAAATTGCCGTCAATCTGAAAAGGTGGATGGGCATCAAACATATTAGGGTAAGTGCCGCCGTTTTCGGATATTTTGCCATCAGACGTCAGGGCTGGTTTGATTTGATCGCGCATTAACTTAAAAGCCCGGTCGCCATCGAGCAGGCGGGCCCACAAATTGATTTTCCAGTTCATAGACCAGCCTGTGGATGGGTCGCCGCGCTGTTCCATCGTCACTTTAGCTGCACTGAATAATTCAGGCGAGCGCAAAGGCGATATCTGATTGCTGGGATAGAGTCCATACAAATGCGAGACATGACGATGTTTATCTTGTGGGTCGTCCCAATCCTGCAGCCATTCCTGCAACTGATGGTATTTGCCTATTTGCATAGGTGGCAAGCGGGATAGGATAGTTTGCCAGGCGGGGATCAGGTTTTTATCTTCTTCCAGAATTGTGGCGGCAGCTATGGTATTGGAAAATAAGTCAAATAACAGCTGGTTATCCATAGTCACCCCAGCGGCGATTTTCGTGCCTGTTGCTTTGGGTGCATTTTCCGGTGACATGGAAGGGGACACAATCAGCCATTGCTTGTCCGGTGATTCAATTAAAAAATCCTCAAAAAACTGTACTGCAGCTTTCATCACAGGGTAGACCTCAGCCAAATAGGCTTTGTCGCCGCTGTATAGATATTTTTGCCATAAATGCTGGCTCAACCAGGCGTTACTGGTGGGCCAGGAACCCCAGCTGTGATCTACGCCGCCCGTGATACGCCAGATATCGGTGTTGTGATGCGCCATCCAGCCACGTGCGCCATACATGGTTTTGGCGCTTTGCTGCCCAGTGACTGCGAGCTCTTTAATCATTTGGATAAAAGGCTGGTGCAGCTCCGTTAGTTGAGTGACTTCCGCTGGCCAGTAGTTCATTTGGGCATTGATATTTAAGGTGTATTTGCTGTCCCATGGCGGGTCTTGTCTATGATTCCATAAGCCTTGCAAATTGGCGGGCTGACCACCAGGTTGTGAGGAGGAAATCAATAAATAGCGGCCAAACTGAAAATACAGACTGGCTAGTTCCGGGTCGTGCCGCTGTGCAAATAAACGGATACGTTGATCGGCAGGCTCGGCGCTAAATTCACCTTTACCTAAATTTAATGTCACCCGGTCAAAATAGGTTTTATAGAAGGTGCTATGAGCTGTTTTACGGGCCTGATACTGGTGTTGCTGAAACTGCTGTGTGGCTTTGTCCAGATACTGCTGAGCACGGGATACGGCATTGGCGCTGATATCTTTGTAGTTTATAAAATTAGTCGCCATGGACACCAATAGCACCACCGAATCGGCGTTTTCCACCTGGATCTGATGATCCTTTTGGCTTAAGCGGCCACCACTGTTTTGCACCTGCAGCAGCGAGGCCAGTTGCACTTGCCCTTTGATGCCTTCGTGATCACCCGATTGCAACTGCATCATCACTGTAGTGGCGTTTTGCTTGGAAAAGGCCGCCTTGGCTGGATGGGACAAATAGGCTTTAAAGCTGAGCTTACCTGGTTTGCTGGCGGTTAATTTAACCACCAGCACCTGATCAACAAAAGAGCTGAATACTTCACGGCTATAGATCACATCCCCAACCTGATAGCGGCTGGTTGCCACTGCATTGGCTATATCCAGGTCGCGATAATAATTGCGATAGTTGGAGTGGGTTGGAAACTCCAGTTGCAAGTTGCCAGCGCTTTGATAAGGCATGCCTTGTGGGCCTTGGCTGGTAATGCTTTTAGCAGCCAGAGCTTCGGCGGCGGCATAGTCGCCAGTAGCTATTAAGCTGCGGATCCCAGGGAGTGATGATAGTGCTGCTGTATTGATATTGTTATGGGGGCCTCCTGCCCAAAAGGTGTTTTCATTCAGTTGGATAGTTTCGTTTGACGGTTTGCCATACACCATAGCGCCTAAACGGCCATTGCCTAAAGGCAAAGCTTCTTCCCATAAAGTAGCGGGTTGGTTGTACCAAAGTGTTGAATCAGTCGCAGCAGGGACAGCGGACGTGGCGAAAGCGACAAAGCTTAATAAGCTCAGTAAAGAAAATTGCACAGTTTTCGTCATCACCACACTAGTCCCTGAAATTGTGTTTTTATAGCCAAATCATGATGGTCAGGTTTAACCGTCTGATTTTGATATGTATATAGTTTTTATCGTTAATTTAGTTAAGATTTTTTGTCGCTCTGACCAAAAGCAGGTTGCCCTCGTACTTCGCAGGCCGCCTGTCGTTTCAGCCATTCAGTGCCTGCAGCTCTTTGTGCTAAAATGCCGGCGTTTTTTAGCTGAGCGTCTTAATCAGGAGTTGTTGTGTCAGCATTATCATCTTTATACCCACAGCCGTTATGGCAATGGTTTGGTCAAATTTGTGCCATTCCACATCCTTCTAAACACGAGCAAGCCCTAAGCCAACATATTCAGCACTGGGCGCGTGACAAAGGTTTAACTGTCGTTGAAGACAAAGTGGGTAACCTGATCATTAAAAAGCCTGCCACCCCAGGTTTTGAAAACTGTAAAATAGTGGTGATTCAGGCGCACCTGGATATGGTGCCGCAGAAAAATGCTGACAAAATCCATGACTTCACTACAGATCCTATTGATGCTTACGTGGACGGTGACTGGGTCAAAGCCCGCGGCACAACACTTGGTGCCGACAACGGCATAGGGATGGCGTCGGCTTTAGCTATTTTAGGCAGTGACGAAATTGAGCATGGCCCGTTAGAAGTACTGCTGACCATAGACGAAGAAGCCGGTATGACAGGTGCCTTTGGTGTAGAACCTGGCATGCTGGACGCCGAAATACTGATCAATACCGACTCTGAGCAGGAAGGCGAAATTTACATGGGCTGCGCCGGTGGCGTGGATGCTGAATTTACTGTGCCTGTGCAATGGCAGAGCACTGCTTCTGGCGTTATGGCTTTTGATTTAAGTTTAACAGGCTTAAAAGGTGGCCACTCAGGCGTGAATATTCACCTGGGTCGTGGTAATGCCAATAAACTGCTGGCGCGTTTTTTTGCTGACCATGCCACAGCACTGGAACTGACCATATCCAGCTTTAGCGGCGGTTCTTTACGTAATGCGATACCTCGTGAAGCCACTGTCAGTCTGACAGTTCCTTCGGCAAAACTGACGCAGTTACAACATGCTGTGACAGAGTTTGAAGCTTTGCTGCAATTTGAATTAGCAGCTGTTGAACCTGCATTAAAGTTGAGCCTGGCCGAAGTTGTGACTCCGGCATTAGTGTTAACAACTGCTACACAAAATACCCTGATTAACTTACTCAATGTTTGCCCTAACGGTGTGATGCGGATGAGCGATGAAGTAGAAGGCGTGACCGAAACTTCACTCAACATGGGCGTGATCAGCACTAAAGAGCAGAGTATTCAGGTGCTTTGTTTAATTCGCTCTTTAATCGACAGCGGCCGTCAGCAGGTGGAAAGCATGTTAAGCTCACTGGCTCAGTTATCTGGCGCGCAGGTGAAGTTCAGCGGTGCTTATCCTGGTTGGAAACCTAACCCAGATTCACCAGTGATGGCGATAGTGCGCGATACCTATCAGGATATTTACCACAAAGAGCCAGTGATTATGGTGATCCATGCAGGTTTAGAATGTGGTTTGTTTAAAAAACCTTATCCGGACATGGATATGGTATCGATAGGCCCAACCATTCGTTTCCCACATGGACCGGATGAAATGGTCAATATCACGACTGTTGGCCAGTACTGGGAATTATTGCTGGCAGTATTGAAGCGTATCCCGCAGCGCTCTTAACTAAAAGCGCTCTTAACTTAAAACGCGCTTAAGTAACTCCGCTACGCCAAAGCCCCGATATCGGGGCTTTTTTGTGCTGCCCCTAAAACTCTATGGCCAGCGCTACTAAGCTATTGTGCCTTCAGGTTTTTCCCGTTAATGTTTTTAGCATTGAGAATACCAGGCTGGATAGTGCAGTGTTCGACCAGAGCTGTATTTGGATAATTTAAATCAAGGAGAAAATGGATGTCGTGGCAATGTGAAAATTGCAATACCACTATCGATGATGATGCATTTGAAGTCTGTTGGAATTGTAATTGTGAGAAAGGAAAAGCTGAGCCGGCTAAAAGCCTGGTCCCCGTCGCTCCGGACTGTATTCGCTGCAAGGCAAAACTAAATTTCATCGGCACAAAAAATTTCCATGAAGGCACCCGCTGGGGCATCTTAGGTGAGCTGGGAGAGTTTTTTGTCAATAAAGAAAACCTCGATATGTATGCCTGTAAATCTTGCGGCAAGGTTGAGTTTTTTATTGCTGATTTTATTCAGCGTTAGCGCCAACAGCGCTGAACTGCTGTAGTCCTGAAGGGGAAACAGATGAATCCGGATAAAGTGATCCGCGAAAAAACAGTAAAGCTGACTGATCTGCCAAATATTGGTAAGGCAGGAGCTACGGATCTGGTTTTACTTGGGATCCACAGGCCAGATGACCTCAAAGGCCGTGATCCTTATCAAATGTATGATCAGCTTTGTGCTATCACTGCACAGCGACATGACCCTTGTGTCATAGATGTATTTATCTCCGTGACTCGTTTTATCGAAGGGGATGAACCAAAACCATGGTGGGCTTACACTGCAGAGCGAAAAGACAGGCTGGAACAAAAATAGAGCAGTTTTATTATGCAGAAGTGCGGTCTGACTTAGGCTAGTGACAGGCGTACCATGGCTTAAACGCCTTTAAGGAATAAAGATGATGAATCCTTCAACTATCACTATTAATATCCCGGTTCGCCAATTAGAGCGTGCAGTGCATTTTTATAGCCAATTAGGCTTTGAACCTCATCCGGTATTTCGTGGTCCAGACTGCCAGTGCATGATGGTCACCGAGCAAATTCGCATCATGGTGCACCTGGATAGCAGCCTGCAGCACTTCACACCTAAACCAATAAGCGACCCTTCTTTAACTACAGGCGTAGTGTTGTGTCTGGACTGCAACAACAAAGCGCAAGTGGACGATCTGGTAGAGCGAGCTATTGCTGCAGGTGGCTCTGTTTATGATGCTGCGCAAGATTTAGGTTTTGTGTATACGCATGGTTTTCTTGATGCTGATGGCAACGCCTGGCGACTGAACTATATGGATCCGAATGTAGCTATGCCTGAATAAACCACATGTATAAATGCGACGCCAAACAAATCTTACAACTATCGTATCTGGTTACACTTTAGGGTTTCCTCAAATTGGGTACTCTGTATAGTACTGTGCTAGTTTTGGACAAACACAGAGGGTGATGTTGTTTTGCTTGCAGCCTTCTTTTGCAACCCATTCTGCAGACTAATTTGAGGGATTAACTATGTGGCGTGTATTAGGTTTAGCGATAGTAGCACTGCTATTTGGATATGGGCTGATTCGGATTGGAGTTGGCGGCCTGTTACTTGCTCAATCACTTGATTTAATTCAGGTCACTGACTTGGCAGATGCAATAGCGGAAGTGAAGCGTTTTACAGAGGCACGAGCAGACAAAGAATTCGTTTCCTTTAGTGTATCGGGATACTCTGTTTATATTATGGTGATGGGGCTTTTGTTAGCTGCTGGTGCTGCCGGGGTTTTCTGCTATAAACGCTGGGGCTTTATTTTGCTTGGTCTGTATCTGTCTATGCACGCCGCACTTTTTGTTAATTATCAGGAAATTAATCCCAAATTAATAACGCTGGCCTTACAAATTGTGATGTTGATTGTTCTTGTCTATTTAAGGCCACCACGCTCAACAGTCTCTGTTGCATAGTGGATCAGGTAAAGGGCACTTCGTGATAGAGCTACGTGAACTGAAAAGTGATGACAGGGAATGGCTTGTTCGTTATCTGAATAACGAACAGCTGGTCAGATACCTTGCGTCCAGAATTCCACAACCCTATCGCTTTGAAGACGCGAGCTGGTGGGTTGAAGTGGGCAGTAAAGAGGGCGCTTTTGTCAGAGCTATCAGCTTTAATGGAGCATTTTGTGGTGTTATAGGTGTGTATACCAAAGAGGCTGAATATGCACATGTAGCAGAACTTGGGTATTGGGTCGCTCAGGAGTATTGGAACCAAGGAATTGCATCCAAAGCTGTGGCTGACTTCACCAAACTGGTGTTTGCAACTACAGGTATTCAACGTATTTATGCCGTGGTGTCTGCGCCAAACAAGGCTTCTATTCAGGTGATGCACAAGGCCGGTTACAGCTTAGAAGGCATATTAAAACAGGCGGTACAGAAGCAGGGGCAGTTTTATGATGAGCATCTGTTTGCAAAAATACGCAGTGAGCAAAGTGAAAAATGACGCAACACCTTAGAGACTGCTCAAATGGCTATGAAGTCGTAGCTCCGGAATTTACAAAGCTGCGAGAGCAGTCTGCTATCGGTGTTGAAACAATTCGACGCTGGGCTGCTTCATT
The DNA here is from genome assembly GCF_947090785.1 of Rheinheimera sp. MM224. Lineage (NCBI taxonomy): Bacteria > Pseudomonadati > Pseudomonadota > Gammaproteobacteria > Chromatiales > Chromatiaceae > Rheinheimera > Rheinheimera sp. MM224. Next base: position 3,183,797 of record NZ_OX352320.1, on the reverse strand, counting down.
GCATCAGGGGGCTGTTATTCTTGATTTGGGTTGTGGCTGCGGCTTTCCAATAGCCACCACCTTATCAGCCGAAGGATTTAGCTTGTATGCTATAGATGCATCAGAGCGTTTGGCACAGGAATTTCACCGCCGCTTACCTCAAGCTTATGTCGTCTGTGAGGCTATAGAGGATTCCACTTTTTTTGGCCGAAAGTTCGATGCTGTGATGGCCATTGGTCTGATCTTTTTGTTACCAGCAGAACAGCAACGAGGGCTGATTCAAAAAGTCGCTTTGACGTTAAACCCAGAAGGCAGATTTTTATTCACAGCTCCGGTGCAAAGATGCAACTGGACAGATGTATTGACTGGCCAGGAATCACGTTCTTTGGGTTGTGCTGAGTACCAAAGTATATGTTTGCAAGCCGGACTTGGCCTGGTTGCTGAATATGAAGATGAAGGCCAAAACTGTTACTATGATATGCGTGTTTTGTAATTGAATTTGAGGCTAGGTGTTCATCGATAGCATCCGGTGGATAAGCGTAACAGTAAGTAGCAACAGGAATATTCATTTTGATTGGAAGACTGCTCGATAAATTAGTTTTTGGTGTAGCGCTTATTGTTTCGCTGCAGATGCCGTTGCTGGTTGATCATTACCATCAGTATTTATCTGGCTGGTACAAGGCCACCCAATGGCAGGTGGATGGTTATGAAGCGACAGCGAAAACTCATCAGTTTGCTAACGCTCAGGCCATGATAGAGAACCATCTGAAAAACGCCGAACCCAGCGTGCGCACAGATGCAGAGCAAAAACTTGCGACAGTAGAATTACTGGCTGATCTCAGTGTGGGTATGGATACTTTTGCTACAGGCAACTTGCTGGAGAAGATGCTATTTATGCTGAATCCCGACAGAATTCATGTGCTGAAGGATGTAGTGCAGAATTTCAAACCAGGCATACCTCTGAACGCAAGTGGTTTGGCTTTTGGTGTGGTATTTGCTCTTCTGTTGAATTTTCTGATCATGCTGCCATTCAGATTCTTTGGTAATGGAAGAGTTAGGCAGTACTCATAGTTTTACAGGGATTGTCTATGCTCTGGCCTGAATGAGTTAAGTCTTTCTGAGGTGAATTGCCGTGTCCAGAGAATTGCTACTTTTACTGCTGGCTGATGTGATTTTGGTCGTGCATGTTCTTTTTGTTTGTTTTGTAGTATTCGGGCTTGTTGCCGTTTATCTGGGCTATTTTCTGAACTGGCAGTGGGTTCGCAATCTTAGTTTCCGGTTACTGCATTTACTCGCTATTGGCATAGTGGTCCTGCAGTCCTGGCTGGGTGTGATTTGTCCATTAACCATTTGGGAGATGGCGCTAAGAAAAGAAGCTGCGGCAGGCACTTATGCAGGCTCTTTTATCCAGCACTGGTTGCATCAGTTGCTGTTTTACACTGCGCCGGATTGGGTATTTATACTGCTGTACAGCGCTTTTGGGCTATTGGTGTTGGTCAGCTGGTTTTTGGTGCGTCCCAAACGACATTTCCATTAACCGATTTGGGGTGCTGAGTGAGCTGAAATTATTGATAGAGAAATCGGCTCGCTAGTCAGCAAGTTGTGTAAGGGCTAATGACCCATGGCGATAGCAAAAATCGCCTTATCGAAGGAGTATGAAGTGAAGAAAATTGCGTTAATAAGTTACGGTATTGTTTATCTACTACTTATTGCATTCAGCGTCTATGGCAGCATTTTAGTCGGGCAGTTTTCGGTGGCCAATCTAATCAGCACTTTACTTTCGATGCTTTATTTACTGGGATTTTTTGGCTATGCCTTACAAAAGGCTATCTGGAATGCCGCAGTCTGGCGGCGGTTGTTTTACCTGATATCCATTGCCACCCTCATACAGTTGGTCGCTGCCTTTTGGGCTGAATGGGCCAAATCCATTGAAGTCATGCTGGCGACCCTGCTTAGCCTTCCTGTCATTTACGCTTTGTATCAATATGGCAAAGCCGATAGTGCTATCTGGTTGAATGATAAAGATCATAGAAAAGCTGCTTTACTGGATACCTTGTTGGGTTATGGATCTGTGCTGGTGGTCGAAAAAGCGCACGGAACAGACAACACAAAGGTCACAGTATCTAAAGAGGCTGACAGCTATTCAGTAAACATTTCACGTACAAAGAGTGGTAAGGAAGAGTCTTTTGCCAATACATTTAATAATCCAGGCGCTCTGGCCGTTTTCATCGAAAAATACACGCTAGTCACTATGAGCGATTTCGAAGAAAAATACGCGCGCTAGTGCTTTTAGATACAATCAGCGGATATGCTGACTCTGGCTGGATAAAACTACTGTGAGCCTTTCAGGCAAATCAATAAAAGGAACTTAGATGAAAAAGTTAGTACTGGCGCTGGTTGGTTGTATTGCGATTTAACATGCTGATGGAGCGGCGGATGATTTTGATTACGGCACTTTTGTAAAAGCTTATTATCAGGCAGAGGTTGCCACTCAGCAACCTGATGCAACCAAAGAGGATCTGGAGCATTACCTGTCTTTTTTGACCGACGACGTAGGTAACCAACATTTGCCTAATGCGCCTGATGACTCGCGTCAACCCGACGGCAAGGCGTTGATGCGTAAAGGTATGACTCACTATTTAGGCGGGCATACTGAATACAAATCTGAGCTGATAAGCTATGAGTTTGGTCACAATGCTGTGGCTATTAAACATAAGTATTCAGCCAGGGGAAAACGAGCTGACGGCTCACAGTTTAGTTACGCCAAGACCGCATTGGATGTATTAGAGCTTGAACATGGCAAAGTATCAGTGATCCGTCGTTACAGTAAAGTGGATGAATAATAGCTATTTTTTAACAACAGACTTTGAATCGCAGAAAACAGCAAGGCAACTAGCTGATTTCCGCCATGTTTCGGCTATGCTCAATACATAGATGCGGCTTTAGTTTAAGCGGTAGCGCACGGCTAGGCGTTAGAAGACAATAAGAACATATAATGACAAAACAAGAGTTTATAAAGCAGAAAAAACTATTCGACAAAAAGTTTGAGCAAAATGACATTTTTTACGCGGTCGCCTTTGTCGCTTTACTTTTATTGAATTGGTTACTTGTCAGCTATTTTGGCGCACTGATTGAATCCTGGATTGTGACTTATCTGATCCTGCTGTTGAGTAGCTTATTTGTGTGCATGAGGTGGATTAAAAAATTACAACAGCGGGAGATCAGCAATTCAGATTTGCGCTGCTTTTCTTGTCATGGACTTCTGATAGGTGACCTAGCCGACCTTGCATTAGCAACAGATCATTGCCCCAAATGCGGTCAACATGCATTTGAGAACCCATAAGAGAAGAGGGTTATTAGTTTTCCTGTACAAAACCGCTGGTTGAATAATATATAAGCAGCGCTCACTCATTAGTGTGTTATGTTAAAGGCTGTTATTCATTTCTTCGACCTTATCCCGCCTGGGTTTTGTATTTAGATAATGTCTTACTTCAGTAACTGAACAAACCAACTGGTGTTTTCAGTGGCTTCTTAATTCACAACCTCTCCTGTTATGCCCTTTACCGCAACAACGATCCGCACCGTATTCTGAAATGGTGTTTTGTCAGGTGAAGTTAATCTTGTGTGCGTTATCGCACAGAAGTTGTTTTGAACTACAAAGTATCTTCAGCCGGTTTATCCGGAATCTGATCACCATTCCAATGTACAGAGGGATTATGTCAACAAAGTCGAAACCGCACCCGCAGCAAAATCATTTTCTTGCGGCTTTAGATCCTGAAGTTCAAGAGCGTTTATTTCCGCATCTGGAATTGGTGCCACTGCCGCTTCGTTCTTTGATGTATGAGTCTGGCCGCACTATGCGCCATGTTTATTTTCCGACGGACTCTATTATTTCGTTGCAGTACATTATGGAAAACGGGGCTTCTACCGCCATATTAGTTGTTGGAAATGAAGGCTTGTTGGGGATTTCGTTGTTGATGAGTGGGCAAGGGACGCCAAGCCGCTCTGTGGTGCAAAGTGCTGGTTACGCTTATCGTTTACCGCGAGCTAAGGTGAAGGAGGAATTTAACCGCCACGGCCAGCTGTTGTTGTTGATGTTACGTTATACCCAGGCTCTGATCACGCAAGTGGCACAGACAGCTGTTTGTAACAGGCACCATTCTATTGATCAGCAACTGTGCCGTTGGCTGCTGCTGTCTATAGACCGTTTATCTAACAATCAGTTGAATATGACACAGGAATTTATCAGCAATATGTTGGGTGTCCGCCGTGAAGGGGTAACACAGGCCGCATTAAAGTTGCAGCAGCAGGGCGTGATTTCTTATTCGCGTGGTCTGATTAAGGTGCTGGACAGAGACAAACTCGAAGCCATGAGCTGCGAATGCTACGGAGTGGTAAAAAAAGAAACTGAATTATTACTGCCTTATCTTCCGCAGCGTCAGGTGATTAAAAATGTAGCTGCAATTCCTGTGGTCATATTGCCAACCGCTAAAAGCGGCTGATAAGCGTTGTTTTGTTGTTTTAGCAAGAGGTAGCCATGTCAGCAAAATCGAAAGTGCGTGGGAGAAAGGTTACCGTCAAACGAGTATCGCTGGATGGGGTATTAAAAAAGAACGAAGAAATTAAAATAGATGTGGCCAGAGCTGCGGGTGAGCTTTCTTCAGCTAACACTGTTTTACAGCAAGAGAAAGCCTCGGTTCAGGCAATGAAAATAGCCCTGACGCAAAATGTAGATGCTGAAGATATGGTGGCTAAAGCTGCTGAGGATCTGAAACGAGTAAATATTAAACTTGCCAATGAAATTGCGGTGCGTATAGGCATTGAGTCTGAACTTGATACGATGAAAACGGACCTGGCGTCGGTGCGTGACGATTTATTGCAGGCTCAGGTGAGCGGGCTGCAGGCACAGCAGCTTGCACTGACTGATGTTCTGACAGGTTTACCAAACCGTGCCTCTTTTGATCAGGCTCTGACTCAAGGACTGGCTCAGGCTAAACGTCAGGGTTGGGGATTGGCAGTGATGTTTATTGATGTCGACAATTTCAAAAGTATTAATGACAGTCATGGCCATGACGTCGGCGACAGAGTGTTGTTAACAGTAGCAAACCGGTTAAAATCCTTTATCCGCGACGGGGATATGGTTAGTCGCTGGGGCGGCGATGAATTTGTTTGTCTGTTACTTGAAGTAAAACACGAAAATGACGTGTTGCGTCTTGCCAGCAAGTTAGTCCAGCGTGTTGCAGAAGCCGTTGATTTAAGTGGGCAAATACTGCATATAAAAATCAGTGTAGGTATTGCGCTTTCGCCTTCTGACGGTGAAACTGCGGCCCTTCTTATCAAACACGCAGATAAGGCCATGTATAAAGCAAAAGGCACAGCGCAACAGGTGGTGTTGTTCCGGCAGCTGAATGAGCCTGATTAAAGCGATAAACCCAGATTAAAAAGCAGGAAAGATGGATCATTTAACTTTAGATGTCAGGTTTCGGTTTCGTCAGCTCAACAAAATGCAGGTACTGACATTATGCCGTGAACTTGAAGGCGTTTCTTATTCAGAAAATGCAGAAAGCGAAGACAAGCTGCTCCCCCGCAGTTTTGAAGCTTTGGTAGCGCTCACTGCAGCGAATCTTGATGCCATCAACATGTTTTATGTACGTCAGGGCCTGAATGTCAGCAACTGCGATATTTTCGTCAGTGTAAAAGGAGTTGGTACAACAAGCTTTACGCTGCCCACCATAGTGAATCAAATGCTGAAACATATTGATTGTCCACTGAGTTTTTCCTTACTGAACTAAAAGTTCTGCATTTAGCTCTACTGCTGTTTACTCCTTTACCTCAATACTAAAAAATATCTGATACAGGATGTCGAAGTCAGGTTGCCCTGTTCGACTACAGGTTTTAATCCGTGAATTGAAAACAAAGGTGAACAGATGTCTGATACAGAAAAGGTGAAAGGCCCGGCTTCGTATTTTCCTTCTATCGAGAAAAAGTACGGTTTTGCGGTTCAGCACTGGTTTGATCTATTGCAAAACCAACAGCAACTGAAGCATATGGAAATGGTAGCCTTGCTGAAAGACGAACATGGCATAGGCCATGGTCATGCGAATGCGCTTGTTGCATATTTTCGTAGCCAGACTCTGGAGTAACAAAGCCTTACAGTTTAATGCCCTGATTTAAGCTTTTCGCTTTGCTCATTGTTTTTCAGCTGTGGTGCAATGTAAATCATTGCTCTTACTGAAACAGGATGACATTCAGATGGTGAAACTAAGCGCTTTAATGGCTCTTGTACTCTTTACGCCCTTTCTGGCAGCCACCGAAGTGGTTACCCAGATTGAAAAAAATACCCTGGGGCAATGGTGGGTCAGATACAGCACAGCCACGCCTGTACAGCGTATTGTATTTCAGCGCAATCCGGATGATTCAAGGGCAAAACAGTGGATAGTGCAATCAGAGCTTTATAAAATCCAGGTTCTGGATGGTGTAGAAACCGTGCTCAGAACCGATGGCGAATCGTTTAGCGAGGTGAGTTTCCGCCTTCCAGCTACCTATTCGCCTTTACCTAAAGAATATGCTGCTTTTTCTCCTTTTTCTGATGGTGGCATGCTGCTGCATTCCGGTCGTTTTTTTGCCTGCGCAGAGCACTGTGGGCCAGAACTCAACAGCTGGACTTTGACGCTAAAAGCGCCTGCGGGCGAACAAATTATTGTAGCTGGTAAGCTTTATCAGGATGAAGTGACCTGGCAAGAGCAGGATAGTGGTTCAAAGGTGTATTTGGGGAAAGCGCAGCCTTTAGCCGGGCCTGATTTTATCAGTCTGATTGACCCGGCATTACCTCACGCGTTACAGCAACAAATCAGCAGCCAGTTGCCAGTACTGATGGCCTGGTTTACAGAACAGATGGGCGCACTGGAAGTCAGACCTGCATTATTTGCATCATACAGCAGTACAGAGGATGGCAGTTATGGTCATCAGGGCGGAACCTTGCCAGGACAAATCTTTATGCATTGGTATGGCCGTACTGCAATAGATCAGCTGCAACCCGATGCAGTATTCTGGTTTTTTGCACATGAAGTGGCGCATTTGTATCAGCGACAAGCGGGTGATATTGAATCTCCTCAGGATGCATGGATCCACGAAGGCGCAGCAGAGTATCTGGCCGGTGTGGCCTCGGCAGAAGTGCAGCAGAATAGGCAGATTTTGCAGAATAAATTGACAGAAGCAGCTAAAGATTGTGTGGCGGGTCTGGAAAAAGAGCATAACTATGCCAAGGCTGCCGCAGCCAATTCACAACTGCATTACAGCTGTGGTTTGTTACTGAACCACGCTATCAATATGCAGCTACAACAAGCTGCACAGCCAATCAGTCTCTTCAGACTATGGTCGTTGTTTAACACTGTGGTGCTGGCTGGCCAAAGCCCACAAGCTTCTGTTTTTCTTGATGTGCTTCAGCCTTATGTGACAAAAGACTTTTGGTTACAGCTCAAGGCATTCAGCAGTCAGGATCGCTTTGATGCACATGCATTTATGCAGCAGTTGTTGGTGGTTAATCAGTCCTCATTGCTAAAAACCGGAGCAGCTGCAAGCAGGTCTATAAAGGTTGGGGCTCGGAGTTCTCCTTTATGACGGAGGCAGGTTGTCCAAATTACTGGATACAAACAAGAATAGTTCTTAATTGCTTTGCAATTGAGAGCTATTTTCATTTAGAATTCTGGCACTGTATTCAGAGGGAAGTGCCATGTCGTTGTTTAAACTCCACAAAATATCCTTAGTTGCTTTGGCTGTTGCCACAAGTTGTTATTCTGCATTCCTGCTGGCAGATGACAGCAAGGCCGCTGATGAAAAAGAAATTGAAGTGATCACGGTAAAAAGCCAGCGTGGTTTGATTTCTTATGTCAGCGCATCAGGTGCGAAGTCGGACACTCCTATTATAGAAACACCTCTGTCTGTATCAGTGCTGACAGAAGAGCGTATTGCTGATTTAGGCGCGCTGACGGTTCAGGATGCCTTGGGTTATGTGTCGGGTTTATACAATGGTCCTTATGGTCTGGATACCCGTGGTGACTGGTCTGTGATCCGCGGCGTGTCGCCAGTGCAGTATCTGGATGGTCTGAAATCCTTGTTTGGTTATTACAACAATGTGCGCACAGAGCCTTTTGGCTTATCGCAAATTGAGATTCTAAAAGGCCCAAGTTCAGTGTTGTATGGACAGGGTTCTATTGGCGGTATCGTTAATTTAGTCAGCAAAAAACCTGAAGCTGCCACCAGCGGTCAGCTTTGGGCGCAATTGGGTAACTATTCACGTAAACAACTGGCCGGAGATATCACTGGTTCACTGAATGACGATGAAACACTGCAAGGCCGTTTAGTTGGCGTATGGCGCGACAGTGATACTCAGACTGACTTTGTGCCGGACAACAGCAAAGCCTTAGCACCCTCTTTTAGCTGGCAGGCCAGTGACGACACTAAAGTGACAATGCTGGGCAACTGGCAGGAAAGGGAATCTGGCACCAGTACGCAGTTTTTTCCGCATCAGGGCACTATTTTACCCAATGAGTTTGGTCAGATCCCAAGTAACCGTTTTGTATCCGAACCTGGTTTTGACCGTTATGACACAGAACAACAAGCCGCTACAGTGATTGTTGAACACAATCTGACGGACGACTGGGATTTACGTGTCGCCAGCCGTTACAGTGACAGTCATGCTGATTACGACACTATGTATGGATGGCCTCCAGAGTTCGAGGATGATAACCGTACTATCTCCCGCGTGGCTTATTTAAGTAACGCCGATGCTCGTTCTATCACCAGTGACGCTCAGTTGCATGGCGATTTACAAACAGGCGCAGTAGAACACCAACTGGTAATGGGTTTTGATTACCAGAACGCCTATACCGACAATGACTCATTTTATGGCGCAGGTGGTTTGCTGGACCTGTACAACCCTGTGTATGGTCAGGTGACAGATTTGCCAACAGATGCTGATGTGACCGACTATGCAGCCAATAAGGTGTATCAGAGTGGCTTGTATCTGCAGGACAATATGAAAATTGCTGATACCTGGATGGTCTCTGCGGCGTTACGCCGTGACCGCACTGTCAGTCGCACTGAAAGGGCCGATGCTGAATCTCAGTATGCCACTACAGGTCGTCTGGGCCTGATGTATCTGATGGATGGCGGCGTCTCGCCTTATATCAGCTACAGCGAGTCATTTGAGCCGCTATTAGGCGCTGACGCTTATGGTAAAGCCTTTAAACCTCAAACCGGAGAGCAGTGGGAAGCCGGTGTGAAATATCAGCCTGACAACACAGAGCATCTGTTAACAGCTGCTGTCTATCAAATTAAAGAGCAAAACCGCACTACTACTTTAGCGGCTGACCAGTTGGATGACCCCGAACTGATTGATCCCAATGGCCAAATTCAGGGCGGGGAAGTCACAGCTAAAGGTGTGGAGCTGGAAGCTCAGCTGGCATGGCAACAACTGGATATTTACGCCAGCTATGCCTACACCGACGCCTATGTCAGCCAAAGTAATACATTGGGTGAGGAAGGTGCTGATTTATCTGCAGTGCCGGAACAGCAGGCTTCAGTTTGGGCGACCTGGCGTTTGGCTATGGTTGATGGCATGAAAGTGGGTGGTGGTGTGCGCCATGTAGGTAAAACATCAGATGGCAGCGCTTATGTCGCCATGAATGGTGTGGTGCTGAACGACCCGCTGACGACTCCTTCTTATACCTTGCTGGATGCCATGTTGGGCTATGAAATAGGGGATTACGATTTAAGCCTGCAGGTACAAAACCTGACGGACAAAACAGTGATCACCTCCTGTCTGAATCGTGGGGATTGTTTCTACGGTCAACGTCGTTCTGTCAGCGCTAACCTGCGTTACAAGTTCTGATAGACACTCTTACCGCGGTTTTGATGCAAAACCCTGGGTTATAAAGACCCGGGGTTTTATCTTACCCTTATTGTTGTTCAGCCACTGAGTCAGTTAGAGTGTATTTTTCTGATTAAATGGTGAGCCTGATGACCGCACCGCTATTTTTTGACCGCCCACAGGCCTTCCGATTCTGGCTGGAGTTACATGCAGCCACTGCGTCAGAGCTATTGGTAGGTTTTCATAAAGTAGCGACGGATAAAGCTTGTATGAGCTGGTCTGAGTCTGTGGATGAAGCTTTATGTTTTGGCTGGATCGATGGCAAACGTAAGCGTATTGATGAGCACAGTTACAGCATACGTTTTACACCCCGCAAAAAGAGCTCCATCTGGAGTCAAATCAATATAGATAAGATGGAAAACCTGCGAGCTCAAGGCCGGATGACAGCAGCTGGGGAGCTGGCTTTTTCCCACAGAACTGAACACAAATCTGCAATTTATGCGCATGAGCAGGCCAGTGTTGCCAGCTTGTCAGCAGAAGAACTACAGATTTTTCAGAGCAATGCTGCTGCCTGGTCGTTTTTTGTAGCTACACCGCCAGGTTATCAAAAGGTACTGCTGCACTGGATCTGCAGCGCCAAAAAAGCTGAAACCCGTTTATCCAGACTGGCTAAATTAATGGAAGCCAGTGCTGCAGGGAAAAGACTGCAATAGCTGATGAAAATACAAAAATGTCAGGAACTTTTTTTCACTCACATCTTCCCTGATGTTCGCCGTTGGCCGCTGGCGCTGTGAAAAACGGCTGTCCTGCCGTTTTTTGGACAGCTTTAGCTGGTCCCGAAGGGATTTTTCACAGGGATGTGAAAAACAAAAAGCCCCGCGGTTTTCACCAGCGGGGCTTTTTTGCATTAGCGGCTAATTAGTTCTTAGCAGCGGCAGCTTTCTTTTCTTTCTCTTTTGCAATCACAGCGTCAGCCACGTTTTGTGGACATGGAGCGTAGTGAGAGAATTCCATAGAGAACTGACCACGACCAGAAGTCATAGTACGCAGTGTAGAGATGTAACCGAACATCTCAGACAGTGGCACGTCACCTTTGATACGTACGCCAGTTACGCCAGCTTCCTGACCAGAGATCATGCCACGACGACGGTTTAAGTCACCGATTACATCACCTACGTGATCTTCAGGAGTGAAGACGTCAACTTTCATGATTGGCTCAAGCAGTTGCGCGCCAGCTTTAGGAATAGACTGACGGAAAGCGCCTTTAGCTGCGATTTCGAACGCGATGGCTGAAGAGTCAACTGCGTGGAAACCACCGTCGAATACTTCAACTTCAACGTCTAATACCGGGAAGCCTGCTAAAGTACCAGTGCTCATCATTGAAGCAAAACCTTTCTCGATGGCTGGCATGAATTCTTTTGGAACGCTACCACCAACAGTAGAAGAGATGAACTTGAAGCCTGAAGCTTGTGCACCTGGACGAATGCGGTAGTCGATTTTACCGTATTGACCTGAACCACCAGATTGTTTCTTGTGCGTGTAGCTGTCTTCAATTTCACGAGTAATAGTTTCGCGGTAAGCAACCTGTGGCTGACCAACAACTAACTCAACACCGTAAGTACGTTTCAGGATATCTACTTTGATATCTAAGTGCAGTTCACCCATACCTTTCAGAATCGTTTCGCCTGAATCAACATCAGTCTCTACGCGGAAAGTTGGATCTTCTGACACCATCTTACCGATGGCGATACCCATTTTCTCAACAGAACCTTTGTCTTTTGGTGTTACAGAGATAGAGATTACTGGCTCTGGGAAGATCATTGGTTCTAAAGTACATTCGTGTTTTGGATCACACAGAGTGTGGCCAGTCTGAGTGTTGTTCTTCAGACCCACTAAAGCGATGATGTCACCGGCCTGAGCAGTCGTCAGGTCAGTACGATCGTTCGCGTTCATCTCAACCATACGGCCGATACGTTCAGTTTTACCTGTGAACGAGTTCAGCAGAGTATCACCCTTGTTCAGTACACCAGAGTAAATACGGATAAAGGTCAGGGCGCCGAAACGGTCGTCCATGATTTTGAATGCTAATGCGCGGAACGGCTCGTCAGCAGATACGATTGCGTATTGGCCATTTGGAGCACCTTCTTCGTCAGTCAGAGGCTGTGGATTTACTTCAGTTGGAGATGGTAAGTAATCAACAACAGCATCTAACAGTAATTGCATACCTTTGTTTTTAAAGGCAGAACCACAGTAAGTTGGGAAGAATGCCAATTCACGTGTACCTTTACGGATACAGGCTTTAACTTGTTCCACAGTTGGCATTTCGCCTTCCATGTAAGCCATTAACAGATCGTCGTCCTGCTCAACAGCAGTTTCGATCAGCTGTTCGCGGTACATAGCAACGTCGTCAGCCATATCCGCTGGGATATCCATTACTTCGTAGTTTTCTGGCTTGCCAGAATCATCCCACACGTAAGCTTTTTCACTCAGCAGGTCAACCACACCAACGAAAGTCTCTTCGCGGCCGATTGGTAACGTCATGATCAGTGGCTGAGCGCCCAGTACGTTTTTAACTTGTTCTGTCACGCGGATGAAGTCAGCACCGATACGGTCTAACTTGTTAACGAAGATCAGACGAGATACTTTCGCGTCGTTCGCATAACGCCAGTTAGTTTCTGACTGAGGTTCAACACCACCAGAACCACAGAATACACCGATACCACCGTCTAATACTTTCAGAGAACGGTATACTTCAACTGTGAAGTCAACGTGGCCTGGTGTATCGATTACGTTGAAACGGTGACCTTTCCAGAAACAGGTTACAGCTGCTGACTGGATAGTAATACCACGCTCAGCTTCTTGTACCATGAAGTCAGTGGTCGATTCACCTTCGTGAACTTCACCTATCTTATGGATTTTACCGGTCAGTTTCAGGATACGCTCGGTAGTAGTAGTTTTGCCGGCATCAACGTGGGCGAAGATACCAATGTTTCTGTATAAGGATAAATCTGCTGACATAGTCATCTCGATAAGCTAGGGTTTGAAAATAGTGCGACAATATACAGGAAATTATTCCAATTTGCCCGAAAAAAAATCAGCGAGATCTTCTGTTTTTTCTGATCTGCCGTCAACTGCATTTTTATGAACTTTTAGCACTTAAAGGCAAAGTGCTTTGAAGAGTATGACCCTGCGCTGCAGGATCATTGCCCGCTTACCAGATTCTGCTTTTAAATAAACTGCAATACGGCTAAGCCAATACCACCAGCGATAGCTAAAAGACTATGCTCGATTCGATACTCCATTTTCTTTTCTCTTGGAATAGCTTTCGCAGGAGACAGCAGATACACCAGATTAATCAACAACAGCGCCAATAACATCAGCTGGGCAACAAACAACACAATTTCAGTCAGCACTTTTTACTCCGTTACTTATATCTAGATTATTTTTACGGTGACCGCTGCATTTTGGTTTTATTTCTGTGAGTCAGACAAAACCAGGCCAGGGGAGTCAGATTAAAAATGCCGGCAGCTTACAGTGTGGAGACACCAGGTCCAATGTGACAAATTGCCGCATTAGCACGGTTAAGCATCAACTAAAAAAGTTCCCTAAATAAGCTCCACTGCGACAATATGCCGCATCGGCTGATACAGCCTGCTATGTAAAAATAGTGCCCAGGTAACTTTCTGATTGTAAGGCGCTATTTGATGCAATTCTTTTATTTCCCCCGTCGAACTCTGTTAAGTCTGGCCTGTGTGCAAGCGTTCTCAGTGCTTTCCTTTTCCGCTATCGCTGATGAGCAAAACAAAATTGACACTGCAACCGAAGCCAGTGTGGAACGCTTCTCTGTGTATGGTCAGCGCCAAAATGACACTTTTGGCAGTAAGTCGGGCATTTTATTAAAAGAGCTGCCGCAAAGTATTCAACTACTGGATGTGGATCAGATGAGAGGGCAAGGGCTGGTGTCTGTTGGAGATTTATTACGCGAAATTCCCAGTGCAAATCCCGGTTATTCGCGGGTAGGGCCTTATCAGTCTTTTAGTCTGAAGATTCGCGGTTTTGCTGCTGACCAGATGCGTAACGGTATGCGCCAGCGCTATTTTGAAGATGTAGATGCGTCTGCGCTTAATAGTATAGAGCGGATGGAAGTATTAAAAGGCCCTTCCGGTGTGCTTTATGGCCAGTCCGCTGTGGGCGGGGTGATCAATCTGGTCAGTAAAGCGCCGGGCGCAGATAATAGTGGTAGTGCTGGTTTGCGCCTTGGGACTGACAATCAGAAAGTAGCCAATGGCGATATCAGCAAAGTATTGTCTGATACTGTGTCCTTACGTTTAACAGCTGAGTTGGAGCGTTCAGACACTTTTGTTGATCGCCAACCGATGGACAGAAATAATGTCAGTCTGATGCTGCAGCATAAGGTGGGCGATCTGGCTACAGGTCATTTTGTCGCTGAATATATCAAACGCGAAACCGACCGTTATGTTGGTTTACCTGTGTCCGTAGTCTTGCCTGATCAGGATGAGGAGGTGCTTGATATCAGCACTCAATTGGGTGAGCCGGGTTTTACCAGCCTGCGCTCTTTTGCACCTTTGTATCAATACTGGTTAGATATCCAACTCAATACCGACTGGACCCTGACGCCCCGCCTGCAATATCAGGAATTTAATACCGTCTTTGGTCAGGTTAACTTACGCGCTCCAGTCACAGGTCAGCCAGAATTGATCAGCCGTACCGGCCGTCAGGGCCGCGAAAATGACGACTACCAGATAGCGCAGCTGGATTTAAATGGCCGTTTTGCTACCGGAGTTTTAGAGCACAAAGTACTACTGGGTTATGAAGCAGGCCGGGAGCGGGGCCGTTTTACCCAGTCCAATATCCGGGCCGGTACTTTAAACCCTGTTGATATTAATAATCCGCAGTACCAATACGATACAGCGGCGCCCGTGCTGGATTTTGGTTTTGATAATTTCTACAACCTGGATTCAGACGCCTGGTACCTGCAGGACCAAATCAAGTTAACCCCAGATCTACACTTGATAGGTGCAGTGCGCTATACCGACAGTAAAGCAGGCAGTGGTGCCTGGGGCAGTGCCGCAGAATGGGTACCGGTCTCGTCCACTATCTGGCAATTGGGCCTGACCTGGCAGCTCAACGATCAACTGACTTTATTTACTGGCCATAACACAGGTTTTGATGTTGAAAGCAGCGCTGCTGCGCGCAGCAAAACAGGGGCTGCACTGGAGCCGGAAGAATCAGCTCAGACAGAGTTGGGTATTCGTTACAGTGGGGATGAGTTCAGTGGCAGCCTGGCACTGTTCCGGATTGAACGCTTAAATGCACTGACTACAGACCCTGTTGACCCTGATTATAGCGTCAATAGTGGTGAACAACGCGTGGATGGTGTGGAGTTAGAGGGCAGTTGGCAGTTAAATTCTGCTCTGCAATTACAAGCTGGTTATGCCTGGATGGATGGCGAAGTCACAGAAAGTAATGATGGAGACCTTGGCAATAAGCTTGGCGATTTGGCGCGTCATAGAGTGAATCTGAGTGCCAACTGGCAATACGACAATGAGTGGTCGGCCTTTGTTCGGGCAAATTACAGCAGTGGCAGGCCTTTAATCACAGGTTCAGCCTGGCAACTGGATGCGTACCGCTTGATTGGCACTGGTCTGCGGTATCAGCAAACGGCTTGGTCAGCTCAACTGGCTGTGAACAACCTGCTGGATGAGCTGTATTACACAGCTTCAGGTAACGGTTTTGTGGTTTATCCGGGTGAGCCGCAGCAACTGAGTTTGCAACTGATGTGGCAGTGGTAACAGATGACTGAACTGAATAGTGCAGCTTCAGACAAAGCTGCCGCTGGCGCGATGAGGGCGGTGTTTTTCTGGCATGGCTGGTCTGCCTTGATGATAGCGCCAGTGCTGCTGGTGTTGTTGTTAACAGGCAGTGCTTATCTGTTTGATCGTGAATTTGAGCAATGGTGGCAACAGGACTCGCTGGAACTGACGCCTAAAGGCACTGCTGCCACTTTGGCGCAGCAGCAGGATTTTTTACGCCAGCAGTATCCGGACTGGACCATCAACAGGGTGGTGTTACCGGATCAACCTGCTCATGCGGTGCGCTGGCAACTGACAGCGCCGGATGCTGTGCATTTAATTTATCTGGACCCTTATCGTTTGCAGATAAGAGCTGATATTGACCCAGCAACTCAGCCTATGGCGATAGTGCGGCGTTTGCATGGTGAGCTGCTTGCAGGCCCAGTGGGTGGTTATATCATTGAATGGTTTTCCTGCTGGACTTTGTTTTTGTTGCTGACCGGAGCCTGGCTCTGGTGGCCTAAACATTGGCGGCTCTCTGGAGTGTTAGTGCCAAGAAAACGCAGTGATGGCCGGGTGCACTGGCGTGACTGGCACGCTGTATTGGCTTTGGTCAGCTCTTTAGCTTTGGCTTTTCTGGTGGTCAGTGGTATGCCCTGGTCAACCTTTTGGGGCAAGCAGTTTGCACAATTAGGCCGGGATTTTAGCCCCCAGTGGCACTGGGTAACACCATCTCCTAACTTCCATTTACCTGACAGTGTCAAAACCAGAGCTGCGGACCCGCATCACGAGCATAAAATGCAAGCGGTGCAAGTGCATGTTACAGGAGGCAAGGAGTCCTGGGTAACAGAACATCATCCGGCACCTGCAAGTACTCATCATCATCAGCCTCAAATCGCTGATATCAGCAAAGTCGAACCTTATCTGGCAAGGCTGGCGTTGGACACTTATGGGCCAGGTGTGCGGATTTTTTATCCAGCGACCGAAAACGATGTATTTAAAATCAACTATGTACCTGATAAAGCTCAAGGCCAGCAGACACTTTATATAGACCCTGCCAGCGGTGCATTACTGGATGATATTGGCTGGCAACGCTATTCGGCCTTAGCCAAAGTGGTGGAGTGGGGCACCATGACGCATTTAGGCCGGCAGTATGGGGTGTGGAATCAGTGGTTGAATTTGCTGTTTTGCTTGCTGGTGCTGGCGGCTCTGATTGCAGGTTTAACTTTGTGGTGGCGACGCAGAAAACCAGGGCGCTGGTTACCAGCGTTGCAAAATACAGACAGTTTGCCTTTGGGGTTAAAGCTAAGCTTGCTGGTGCTGGTGATTCTATTTCCGCTACTTATATTGTCGCTGCTGGCTTTTATGTTGGTGAGGTTTTGGCAAAATCGGATTGCGGCTTAATTCTGGATACAGTTCAGGCCAAAACTCAGTTGGCCTGAACTGTACTATTGATTTAATTGACCTTTTTGATAGTGATGTATTCCACATCTATCTCTGGTGATTCCAGAAAATCTTTTTCTACTTCACCGTGAATTTCAATCAAATCATTTTCATCAAACTCACCAGCCGGGAAATCTTCAGGCTCTATTTCGACCCGGATCTGATCGGTACCATCAGAAAACCAGTATTTTTCGTGGCTGAGTTTTTCGGTCAGATAACCTGTCAGTCGTACGCCCTGATTATCTTTTGGGTTATCCAGAATAGCTTTAATCTGTTGCTGGACTGCGGCTTGTGGCCCTTTGTACTGAGCATGCAATTGAAATGATGCCAGTGCTAAAGCAATAAAAATAACCAGTGTTTTCATGCTAAATCTCCAATCAAAGAAAGCTGAATAAGCCGTATTGAATACTGCACTTCACAGCGTTGCAGCGATTAAAACACCGCAAGCGTGAAGTAAACGTGAAGTGCTTCATCATCCAGCCTTAATCATCAAGAGTACAAGCTGATAAACGAACACCATCAAAACTGCAGTCCAGTTCAAGCCATTGATTATCAAAGCCGCTCAGACTGTTATCTGCGACCTGATAACCCCAGACACTGTTGTTTTGTACTAAACCAGTTAGTTCTATACGGGCTGATACTCCGGCTTTTTCCACTTCTTTCACTGTGACACTGCCATCTGCTCTTTGTACGGCTTCGATTTGCAGGTACTGTCCGTTTAATGTTTGTAGCGTCAAGCCATCCTCTAATTCAGTGAGGCTATTCACTGCAAAACTAAAACCGTTCAGTTGCAGGTGACTGCCATCAAAAGTCATAGTGCCAGTGACTTCCACTCTTTGACTGCCTACGGGGCTGATGCTTTGGTTTTTAAATTCAACTTCGGTCAGAACACTCTGGTTATTCTGCTGATTTAATGTCACTTCGACAAAGCGGCCTGGCTGCAATTCATTGGCTGAACCTTGTTCGAAGCGGGTGGCAGTGGTGACGTTAAAGCTGTAGCGCTGATTCAGCTCAAAGCTGGTTTTACTTTCGTTGACCCAACTGATCACGCCTGAAATTTCGGTTTCTGTGGAATCAGGTAATTGTTCGAAATCAACTTCGGAGGCTTTTAAAACCCCATTGCTGAGCTGTCCATACACTTCAGCCCAACGGCCTGAGGCAACAGGACCGTCTTCAATCATTGCTGCTGAATAATCGACTTGTTGTCCCAATACACTAAAGCGCTGAGTGGTCTCGTTCAACTCGCTGATTTGGCCTTCCAGCTCAATATAAAGCGGCGTTTCTGCGGAAGATAGCTTGGTCACTGCTGTTACTTCGCCACTTTGCAGTGGGTTTAAACTGACCAGCACAAAGTCTCCGGCAACCAATTGATGCTTGCTCAACTGGAGGCTTTGGCCATTTAATTGCACTGTATCGCCCTGAACTGCACTGATAAAACCTGCCAGATCCGGATTTAACTCCACCTTATGTTTGCCAGAACTGTCGCTTGTCACCCGAACTTTGGATCCGCTGGTTAACACTGAGGAGGCCAAATTTTGTTTGGCATAGCTGACAGTGCTGGAACTCAGATTAAAACTTTGATCCTGCACTGTGAATGCGGTGCTGCTGACACTACCGACAGTACCCATAGTAGTTTTTGTCGTCACAGGCGTCACTATCGGATTAGTGCCATTGCCTTGGTCCGGTGCTGCTGTACTATCTCCAGAGCTGCCACAAGCTGCCAGGCTTAATGCAGATACCGCTATCATCAGGTTTTTCATGTGTTTCATATAGACCTCTTTGGTGTGTCAACATAGACTGATGGCGGCAAGTGTAAGCAGACCTGAGTGAAGTGATCGTGAAGTCTTTGGTGGAAAATAAATGAAAGTACTGTTAGTGGATGACAACCAGCAAGTGATGGAAACCTTGACCGACTACCTGGAATTGTCAGGAGTTCAGGTTGATTGCGCTTACAACGGGGTGAGCGCTCTGAGTATGCTTAAACAGCAGAGTTTTGATGTGATAGTGATGGATATTATGATGCCAAAACTGGATGGCATCAGCACAGTACAGCAAATCCGTCAGGAATTATTATGTCAGACTCCGGTATTGTTTCTGACCGCCAAAGATGGTCTGGTGGATAAAGAAGCTGCCTTTGAAGCTGGGGGCGACGATTATCTGGTGAAGCCTTTTGCATTAAAAGAGCTGCAATTACGGCTTGAGGCATTAAGTAAAAGGGGCATGCGTCAGGATTTAAGCACTCTGGTGCTGGGGGATGTCACACTGGACCTGCAAAGCTTGTCTGCCAGCAAAGGTGACCGACCTCTTAAACTCAGTCGTATTCAACTGCAAATTTTAAAATTGCTGCTGCAAAAGTCACCCGCTGTGGTCAGTCGTCAGTATCTGACAGAACAGATTTGGGGAGATGAAGAACCTGCCAGCGACGTGTTACGCAGTCATGTTTATGCAATTCGAAATCAACTGAGTCCACAGCAGGAAAGGCCTGCACTGGAAACCTTACATGGTCAGGGGTATAAGCTTGTTTTATAAAGGCAACAGCAGTTTTTTCCGCAGAGTGACTTTAATCACTTCTATCCTTAGTCTGGTGTTTATTTCGTTATTCTGGATTGTGATTTTAGTGGCCGAAGATCAGATGGAAGTGATAAGCCTGGATCACTGGCTGGACGCAGAAGCTCGTATGTTTGAACGGGATTATCAGTTACAGGGCGCTGCGGCTGATTTACCTAACCACTACGAATTTGACAGCTACTGGAGTGAAGAGCCTATGCCACTCTGGCTTAAGGAATACACTACTCCTGGCTACTACGAACATCATCTGGGGCCTGAAGATAAACATTTTCTGGTGCGGCCTCATCCCTCAGGCAAAGGCCTGTTTTATGTGGTGTTTAAAGACAATGCCGATGATTATCTGGACGAATACGAGTCCAAGCTGCATCTTTTTACCTTGCTGTTTGGCTTCGCCATTATGCTCTTAACGGTTTGTTATGGCGTTTATATGGTGCGGCAAATGGCGGTGCCGCTACGTAATGTCGTCAGTAAAATTAAGCAGATGTCGCCTGAGCAGCCTTCCTTTTTGGTGGAGGCGAGGTTTGAAGAGCTGCGCACTATAGAGCAGGCGCTGTTTGACAGTAAAAAGCATATAGCGGCTTTTTTTCAGCGTGAGCAGGAATTTAGTCGTTTTGCCGCTCATGAGATCAGAACGCCGTTGATGGTATTACAGGGATCGTCCGAGTTGCTGCAAACTATGCTGGCAGAAGAACCACGTTATCAGAAAGCTTTGCTTAGGATTGAGCGCGCCTGCCAGGATATCGCTTTATTGACTGATACTTTTTTATTGTTGGGCAAAGAGACGATAGACGCCCATCATTATGAACAGCTTGATTTGGAAACTTTGTTGCGCGAACAATTGCCCGTAGCGCAAAGTACTGCAACCTCTGACACAGCCAGCTGGACTATGCAGGTTCATCACGCAGTGCAACTTTGGGCACCACAGAGTTTTGTAAGGGTTGTACTGATTAATTTATTAAAAAATGCTTTTATTCATGGTAACGGCGAACTGCTGGTTGAGCTGAATGAAAGGCAATTAAAAGTCAGCAATAGCAGTAGCAAAGAGCAGGATAGTCAGGGGTATGGCTATGGTCTGGTCATAGTCGAGCGTATCTGCAGTCGTATGGGCTGGCAGCTTGAAGTGCAGCATCAGCCATCGGACTTCTGTGTGCAAATCAGTTTTCCTCCAAAGCCACATAATACTGTGTAAAAGCAAAGGGCCGGTTGGCCCTTTGTTCGTTTCAAATTTCAGACTTAAGCCAGAGTCGGGTAGTCGGTATAGCCTACCGGGCCTTTGCCATAAAATAGCTCTGGTCGTGGCTGGTTTAATGGCGCATCCGTTTCCAGACGTTTTGGTAAATCCGGGTTCGCAATAAACGGAATACCAAAGGCGATGGCGTCGGCTTTGCCTTCAGCTAACCAGGCGTTGGCTTCTGCTTTGCTGAATTTTTCATTCGCAATCACAGGGCCACCAAACAGCTGTTTAATCAGTGGTGTAATGCTGTCTTCTGCTGGATGTTCGCGGGTAGAGATAAAGGCAATGCCCCTTTTACCCAGCTCAGTAGCTACATAACCAAAAGTGGCGGTGCGGTTGGAATCACCCATATCGTGTGAATCCATACGAGGTGCTAAATGCATAGCCACTCTGTCTTTGCCCCAAACACCGATACAAGCGTCTGTGATTTCCAGCATCAGACGGGCACGGTTTTCTAAAGAACCACCGTATTCATCATCACGTAAGTTGGTGCTGTCTTGCAGGAACTGGTCGAGTAAATAGCCATTGGCACCGTGGATCAGCACGCCGTCAAAACCTGCGGCTTTGGCATTGACCGCACCCAGGCGGAAAGCTTCTACGACGTCTTTGATTTCGTTTAAAGATAAAGCCCGTGGCTCTTCATAATCTTTCATTGGGCGCAGCAAGCTGACATGACCTGAAGGGCGTAAAGCACTTGGCGCTACTGGTTTTGCACCATCCAGATAAACTGGATCAGAAATACGACCTACGTGCCACAGCTGCAGGAAAATACGGCTACCCGCTTTATGCACTGCATCAGTCACCAGCTTCCAGCCTTCAACCTGCGCTTGCGACCAAACACCTGGCGTATCAGGATAACCTACACCCATAGGGGTGACTGCTGTGGCTTCGGATAAAATTAAACCTGCGCCGCTGCGCTGGGTATAGTATTCAGCCATCATGGCATTAGGCACACGGCCTTCGTCAGCACGGCAACGGGTTAAAGGTGCCATGACAATACGGTTTTTCAGGGTTAAATCACCTAGGGTGATTGCATCAAATAAAGTTGGCATCTGTAACTCCTCAAAGTTGATCATTTAACCGCGACAGAAACTGTTGAATAACCTCTTCATTACGCGAGAAAAAATTCCACTGGCCTACTTTTTTGCTGCTGATAAAACCAGCACGTTGCAAAGTAGCCAGATGGGCGGATACGGTGGACTGAGACAAACCTGTTTTCTGGTCAATTTTGCCAGCACATACACCAAAACTCAGTGAGTGTTCCTGATCGGCAAAATAGACTTCAGGTTGTTTCAGCCAGTTTAAAATGTCCCGTCGCACTGGGTGGGACAGGGCTTTGATCATGTCGTCGAGTTCTGCAGAGCTCATCGTTTAATCCATATTTATATATCGCGATGTAGCGAAATATATATCGTCATATTTCGATATGCAACTTTTATTTTGTTCTGCCCGGTACATTTGTCTGCTGCTATGCTCAGAACTGGCAGAGTAATCGAGAGTTGTTATGAATGATCTTTTGTCATCACTGGAAATTCGTCGCAGCGAAAATGCGCTTTATGTTCGCTTTAGCGGCATTCATGAAGATTATCTGACAGCACGTTATGCTGAAGAACTGGAACAGTTTTACCAGAGGATGCAAGGCAAACCCTGGGCTCGTATCGTGGATTTGCGCCAGTGGTCAGTGACTGCAGCGCAAAACCAGAAGTTGATGGAGCAATTACTGCAACAGGATTTGAAGCGGGGTTTAGCTTTGGAATACGTACTGATACCGCCAGACGCCGTAGGACGCTGGCAAGTGGAGCAGACCTTAAAAAGTTTAAATGCCTTTACATCCAATGAGGTTTTTCATCCGACAGATCATGAAAATGAAGCGTTAGATGGTCTGCTAAAACAAGGCTTTTCGGTTAATTTTGGTGCTATTACCCGACATGAATCACGCTGCTGGAAAGTTCCGAAAACACCAGAGTCAAAAAGCTAAATCGCTAAAATACAGCCTGAATAAACCATCTGCTTGTCACAGCGTAATACGGCGTTTTTCAACTTAAATTTACCGAAAATTAATAAATATACTTCTGATCTTTTTAAACATTGATGCCGTTCTCTATAGCGGGTTTTATGTTCAACTAAAAGGAAATCAGAATGAAATTTCGCTCATTATTGAATTTAACCGTTCTCTCTGCAGCTTTAGTCGTTTCTGCTGCATCTTACGCTGCTGCCAAAGCGGATATCGTTGATACTGCGGTAGCTGCAGGTAGCTTCAACACGCTAGTGACTGCCGTTAAAGCAGCAGATTTGGTCGACACCTTAAAAGGCGCAGGTCCATTTACTGTATTTGCCCCGAATGATGCAGCTTTCGCCAAAATTCCGGCCGCAGATTTGCAGGCACTGTTAAAAGACAAGGCCGCGCTTGGCAAGGTATTGACCTATCACGTAGTAGCAGGCAAGGTGATGGCTGCTGATGTAGTGAAGTTAACCTCAGCCAAAACTGTGCAAGGGCAAGAGCTGAAAATTGCCGTCAAAGACGGTGTGGTTTATGTCGATGGTGCTAAGGTGATCAGCACTGACATTGAAACCAGCAACGGCGTCATCCACGTGATTGATTCTGTCGTTTTACCTAAATAGTTGCTTTTTAATCAGAGTAAAGGAGCCTTGTGCTCCTTTTTTTCTTTGGCTTTTTGGTGAGGGGAGCTGCGTAGACTAATTCACTGCTGTTAAACTGATGTTATTAAAAATTAGTTTTCTCTGCACAAGGATAATGGCTGTGATCAAAGCGCTGCTATTGACAGTTATGTTGTGGTGTACTTTTTGTCATGCTTCTGCTGGGCACAGTGCTGTGATTTGGATGAAGAATGGCGATAGATTAACAGGCACTATCACTCAGCAAGACAAAGATATCGTATTCCTAAATCTGCCGTATTCAGGGCAGGTGCAATTACCCAGAGCCCAAATTGACCGTATTGAGCAGCAAAAGCTGCTTCCTGTTGCTCCCGTGGTTGTCGCTGAAACTCAAGCTGTGGTGATTAAAAATCAGCCTGTCAGGCAATACAGTGTGGATTTAACCGCAGGTAAAAAACGCAGTAGCAGCAGCACCGACAACCTGGGCTTTAAGACAGCCTTTGAACAACGTGATGACAATATGCGGCTAACCTTTGATGGGAAGTACGATTACGAAACCAGTAACTCGTTAAAGAAAACCCATAAGTATCTGCTCAATCCCGGCGCTGACTATTTCTTCCAGCCACAACTGTTCTGGCGTAATAAAGTGGATTATGCACAGGACTTTATTGCATCCGATTATAAAAATATGGATCTGAGCTCAGGTGTGGGTTACAGCTTTTATGACACGGCTGAACTGCGGGTTGAGCTTATCGCTCTGGCAGGTTTAAAACGCACTCACTTTAAGGAAACTGCAGGGCTGGAGCTTTTTTTCGGCGACAGACAAAAGCTGGATTTTCGTCATGTGCAGCTGGAATGGGATCTGCGGTATTTATGGCCAGGCAGCAGCTTTGAGGTATTCAGTGAAGGCAGTTACTTAAAACCTGTCAATCAACCGGTGCAATACATTGAATTCAAACAGGAAATAAACCTGAGTTCAGGTTTGCATTATTACCTGACAGAGCGCATTCGATTGTCATTTTCAGTCGACTTAGACTGGTCAAAAATTGATGTGATATTGCCTGAATACGAAGGCCTTTCGGCAGACAGCCGCGATTTACATCAAAAACTCAGCATAGGCGCTAAGTTTTGAGAAAAAAGGGGCTGAGTAGCTCAGCCCCTAAGCCATCAATTACAGGCTGATAGAAGCACTAGCGCTGCACTTGGTTGTGCTTGCCGCTTCACAGACTTTGTAGCTGTAGCTGCCACGGTTTAACGGGCCGTCGCGGTGGGCGCCGTCGTTAGTCGTAGTCAGTACTTTTACGTTGTTGCGGTACAGGTCGACTGAACTGGTTGTCGCGCTACCCCAAGTCAGGTCGACATAACGTTTACCTTTACTGGAAATGCCTTGTAATGTCAGACTGATCCCAGGGGTTGTTGTACCACAACCGTTGGTCGTCAGGTATTGATCTGCAGCTGCTGCCTGAACAATACCGTAACCGAAGTACACATCTTTACCTGCAGCACCAGAGTCTTTAGCTGTAGCTTTTAATGCATTACGGATCTGAGTACCGGTACAGCTTGGGTGATTTGACCAAACCAGAGCAGCAATACCTGAAACCGCAGGTGTTGCCATAGAAGTACCGCTCATCAGGCCGTAATCACTGGTGCCAATGTTAATTGACACTGTGGTTGCTGCCAGCAGCGCAGTTCTGTCTTCAAAAGCTGCGCCTACAGCAGGGATGGATGTGGTGTTGGCTGAACCTTCACCTAAGGTGCCGTATAACATGCCTGCAGTGTTATTGATCAGTACAGCACCTACACCACCAGAGTTCTGACAGTTTTTCACTTTATCGTGGAAAGAGATCACACCACGGTCAATCATACAAATCTTACCGGCAGCGCCTGAATTTACCGCTTCTGCTGTGCCCATAAAAAATGTGGCGGCGCTGACAGTACCTGGGTTTTCCATCGCAGAAGTTGCATAAGGAGCGCCGTTGGCGTTTAAGGTTGCGCTGGTTGCCATATCGGCAGGGTAAGTGGATAAGGTATCTACACCACCTGCAGTGGCTTCCACACAAATAGTTTCATCTGTTTTGCCGTTAGCAGTACAGCTTGGGAATTGTGAGAAGTCTGCGATATTGTTGTTATTGTCGTTAGCACCGATCATCATGACAGAAGGATAACCTGCAGGGTAAGAGCGGACATTGTTGCCGTCGTTACCAGCGGCGGCTATCACTAAACCACCAGCGTCGGTAAAGGTTTTAAAGGCGTTTGATTCAGTTGTGTTAGAACCACCACCACCTAAGCTCATGCTGATAATGTCTGAACCTGCGTTTTTACATTTTTGCGCTGCAAAGGCCAGATCCGAAGAGTAACCCCAGCCTTCAGCGTTAAATACTTTGATGATATGCATAGGTACGCCAGGGGCCATACCAATAACACCAACGCCATTGTCTGCAGCACCTATGGTTCCGGCCACGTGTGTACCGTGTGGGCCACCGTTGACGTTCCAGTTGCCAGTGCCTGAGTCGTTATCACCAGTGATACTGCCCCAGTTGAAGTCAGGATTGGATTGATCTAAACCAGAGTCAATCACACAGACTTTAATACCTGCACCAGGGTTAAATTGCACCTGATTGGCCTGAGATTGGTACACAGCATAAGGCGTGATTTGTTGTTGCATTGGGTCACCAGCGTCGTCATTAAATAACGCCATTGGTTTACGCACTAAATCTTCTTCAACCAGTTTGATATGAGGGTTCTTCAAAATCCCTTTGATTTCATCTACCGATCTGCCATTGAACTGAGCGGCGATAAATCCATCTGCATCTACTTTTACTTCACCACCCAGCTGTTTTGTTAACGCTGTGATAATACCTTTGTTGGCATTGTCGACCTGAATAATGACCCGATCTGCTGCTGCCACAGTGGTGCAGCCTAAGGCCATTAAAGTAGCGAATGAAATTTTATTTAACTTACTGATTTTCATTGAGTTGTTCCCATTGCTTATTGTTATATTCTCCACTGCGCTTATGCATCTGCTGTGCTTTTGTCGCAATAAATTGGAGTCTTGTCGCATTCGTGCTGTGTATCAGCAACTTCTAAATGCCATCTTTTGCTATGGAAAATCAATCAAGTTATTAAATTTTGTTTTCAAATGTAATTAAATGTAAGCGGTAGCATGTACAGCAATTTGTACGAAAAGTGACTGCAGACCGCTTAGACTGGTAAAAAAGCAAGCGATCTGAGAAATGCAAAAAACCACTCAATAGCAGGACTAATCAGTGATCAGTTCTGCTGCGATTTTAAAACTCTTTTGCCGCGCTTTGGGGTCGTGCATCATAGCAGTCAGCATCAACTCGTCCGGTTGATGTGTTGCAATAAAATTCAGAATACCTTGTTTTACTTCAGCCGGATTACCTATGACAGAGCAAGCCAGAGCTTTTTCCACATAGGCTTTTTCATGCGCCTGCCAAATCTGATCCATATCCCCGACTGGTGCAGGCAATAAACCTGGTACACCCCGGACTAAATTGACAAACTGCTGTTGCGGTGACGTAAAGAGGCGATGAGCCTCTGCTGTGGTATCTGCAGCAAATACATTCAACGCCAGCATCAGATAAGGTTTATCCAGTTGAGCCGATGGCTTAAATTCTCTACGATACAAAGCAGCGGCCTGTTCCATCATGGCTGGGGCAAAATGCGAGGCAAATGCATAAGGTAAACCCATATGGGCCGCCAATTGAGCGCCGTATAAACTCGAACCTAAAATCCATAAAGGTACATTCAGGTTTTGTCCTGGTACGGCTTGTACCGCCTGATTTGGCTTTACCGGACCAAAATACTGCTGCAATTCAAGGATATCGCTTGGGAACTGATCTTCAGTTTCCATTCTGTTACGCCGCAAAGCCCGTGCTGTCAACTGATCACTGCCTGGTGCCCGGCCTAAACCTAAGTCGATACGATCCGGGTACAAGGTCGCCAAAGTGCCAAATTGTTCGGCGATGACCAAAGGTGAATGATTCGGCAGCATAATGCCACCAGCCCCTAAACGGATGCGTGAAGTGGCTGCCGCCAGATGGCTGATCAACAAAGAAGTCGCAGCGCTGGCAATTCCCGGCATATTGTGATGCTCTGCCAGCCAGTAGCGTTGGTAGCCCAAGTCGTCTGCCTGTTGGGCTAAGACTTTGCTGTTGGCAAAACTATCGCTAATAGTGCTACCTGAAGGGACAGGGGCTAAATCTAAAATAGAAAAAGGGATCATCAGTGCTCCGCTATGCTGTGAATATTGCATTCAATACCGTTTGGTATAAAAGTACTAGTGCAATGGGTGCGCAGCGATATGGATTCAAGTCCTGTGCTGTATTTAGTCAGATTTTGCCGTTGAATCTGTAGTTTTTTGCGATGGATAAAAGCAAGTTGGCCTAGTGTTGCGACAGATCAATAGAGCAGCGCTAAATTCAGCTATGCTGGGATCAAACAACTAAGACTATGAATTATGGCCGGATTTGACGTTACCTTGGCGGAGAACTTTCTGATTGCTTTGCTGATTGGCGCTCTGGTAGGGATTGAGCGGGAAAAGCACAAAAACAATAACCATCCCGGCTCTTTTGCCGGCGTACGGACTTTTATTCTGTTTGCTCAGCTAGGTGCTGTCAGCGCCTGGTTATCGGTATTTTTACAAACCCCATGGCTGTTTATCACGGCTTTAGCTGCAGTGTCTGTGATAGTGCTGAGCTCGTATTATCTGGAGAATAAAGACAACCCTGTGGCTTTGGGTCTAACCAGCGAGTTGTCTGCTATTACTGTGTGTTTATTAGGCGGCGCTGTGATTTTTGGTTTTGCCGAAATAGCCGTGTCTCTGGCTATTTTAACTTCGGCTATTCTGGCGTTTCGGGAGCCTTTGCACGGGCTGGTCAGTAAGATAGGTGCTGATGATCTTTACGCGGGTTTAAAGCTTCTGATCGCCAGTTTTATTGTTTTGCCTTTGTTACCTAATGAAACTGTCGACCCATGGCAGGCGCTGAATCCTTATAAACTCTGGCTTTTGGTGATTTTAATCTCCGGCTTATCTTTAGTGGGTTATATAGCGGTACGTTTTTTTGGTTCGGTGAAAGGCACTATGATCACAGCCCTGACTGGTGGGCTGGTGTCGTCTACCGCTATGACCTTAAGTTTCGCCCGCAGCAGCAAAACAGAAACCGACAGTGGCGCCGCCAACAGATTAGCGGCTGGAATTTTAGTGTCCTGGCTGGTGATGTTTGGCAGGGTATTGTTGATTGTCACCGCTGTTTCTGTGCCTTTAATGCAGCAATTAGTCTGGCCCTTGCTTGGGCTGGCTTTGTTGACGGCAGGCTTTGCGACAGCGTTTTTTCTGGCAGGACACAGGCTGCAAGCTGTATCTGCGGCCGATGTGCCTGTGACTAATCCCTTTAGTTTATGGTCGGCTATTCAGTTTGCTTTGCTTTTTGCGCTGGTGTTGCTGCTGGTTAAGCTGGCGGAACATTATGCGCCGGGTCAGGGGCTGTATTGGTTAGCCGCGTTAGCAGGCTTAACGGATGTTGATGCCATTAGTTTGTCCTTAGCTGATTATGCCGGTCGCAGTCAGGCTGTTGATTTAGCTGCCACCGCCATTGGTATTGCCATCTTAAGTAATTCACTGGTGAAAGCAGCCATGGTATGGGTGGTGGGCACTCAGACTCTGGCACTGCGTATGACAGCGGCCATGCTTGCGCTTGGGCTAGTGGGGCTGTTGTTATTTAGTTTTAGCTGAGTGGAACGGCGTTGAGTAGACGGAAGCTCAGCTTGTCTTAAGTTTTCACTGGCAGAATAAACAAAGTAATTAAAACAAGAGGTAGGTATGTCGGGTTCACAACAAAGTTACAGTAACTGGATGGTACGTTTGCATTGGCTAACAGTGCTATTGATTATCGCCATTTATGCCAGTATTGAATTCAGAGGTATCTTTGAAAAAGGCACAGCAGAGCGCGACCTGATTAAAGAGGTGCATTTTGTGCTGGGGTTAAGCTTGTGGTTGATTACCTTGCTGCGCCTTGTGGTACGGCGTTTTAGTGTTATCCCTGCAATAGAGCCGGCGCCTTCGGCTATGGCTATTAAAATTTCTGGTCTGATGCACCTGACACTTTATGGCTTTTTATTGCTGATGCCATTGCTTGGATGGCTGATATTAAGTGCAGGCGATAAAGTGATCCCGTTCTGGGGTTTTCAATTGCCGGCGCTGATTGGGCCGGATCCGGATTTGGCGGGGTCCATTAAAGAAATCCATGAATGGGTGGGCACTGCAGGTTATGTGCTGATTGCTGTGCATACTTTGGGTGCGTTGGCGCATCATTACAGATTAAAAGACAACACCTTAAAACGTATGGTGCCCGGATTATTTGGCCAGAAAAGCTAAAACTGGTTGACTCGACCCTTTGAAACGTCTTAACTCTGGGCCCTCTGGTGTGAGGGCTTATGATCAGCAAAACAGTGAAAGCAAATCAGGCTTCTGAAATTACCTTGCCACCCAAAGATTTGGGCTGGGGCACTGTGCTGCATTTTCTGATTGAGAAATTCAGCCGTATTGACGCTAACATTTGGCGACAACGTGTGGCTGATGGCAAAGTGCATTGGTTTGGTGGTGAAGTGATCCATGCCAACACCGCCTTTTTACCCAGCCGCAGAGTCTGTTATTACCGTGAAGTAGCAGCTGAGCCTGTTATTCCTTTTGCCCATCAGATTATTTATCAGGACGAACATATAGTTGTGGCCTGCAAACCGCATTTTTTACCTGTGACACCGGGTGGTGAATTCGTCAACGAATGCCTGCTGGAACGGGTAAAACGGGATACAGCTTTGCACGATGTGGTCGCAGTACACAGACTAGATAAAGAAACAGCGGGTTTGGTGCTGTTTTCTGTTAATAGTCAAAGCCGTCCTTTGTATTATCAACTGTTTGCCGATGGCAAGATTAGTAAAAGTTATCAGGCGGTGGCCAGGTTATCGGACGATATACAGCAACTGGATGTACCACAGCACTGGCAGGTTAAAAACCGGTTGGAAAAATCCACACCAGCGTTTTTAATGCAGCAGGTTGGAGGGGAAGTGAATGCGTTTTCCAGCCTTAGTCTGGTAGACAAACGAGCTGAACTTGGTTTGTTTGAATTAAGCCCCCATACAGGTAAAACTCATCAGCTGCGTTTGCATATGCTGTCTTTGGGTTGTCCTATTTTATTTGATAAATACTACCCAGACTTATTGCCAAAAGGGCCAGGGCAGCAGTTGGACTTCACACAACCTTTGCAATTGCTGGCCAAGCGCTTGAGTTTTACCGATCCGGCTAGCGGATTGGAGCATCAATTTGAATCAAGCCGTCAGCTGCAAAGTTGGCCTGTTAGTAACGGATCTAAGGAAAACTAATGTCTAAAAAAGTCTATTGCATAGCCCAGTTTTTACCTAAGCCAGGCAAAGAGGCGGAACTCTTTAAAGTGCTGCAAGGTTTGGAGGCTAATACCTTACGTGAAGATGCCTGTCTGCACTACAGAGTCACCCGTCATATTCCAAGCCCTTTTGCCGAAGGTAAAAGTTTTCCTATTGTCTTTAATGAAATTTGGGCTGACATGCAAAGTTTTGAAGCCCATTGTCAGCGCAATGAAATTAAAGACTTTTTCCAGACCTATTGCGTAGCTGAAACAGGGTTAGCGCAGGACTGGAATGTCTGTGTTTACACGGATGAACCAGAAAACTTTGATGCGCCTAAGTTAGGGTAATAGGTCGGGTTGATAGCTTGTGTGCGGTTTTTTATTTTAGTCGCATAGTGTTCCGCTTTGTCGTGGAATATCAGGCACAGCCTTTATGATGTAAGCATGTTTTTATTTGATGAGCTTTGTGATGTCGACTACTTTTTTTAAAAAACTTCCGGCCCGTTCTATGGCTTATGTTATGCCACTGATTTTATCCATTATTATGAGCTGTATTGTGTCTTTGATCAGTACGCTAAAAAGCACTGGCTTTAGCGGTTTTGAACTGCCTATCTGGTTGGGAGCCTGGGGGTTATCCTGGGTAGTGGCTTATCCGGTATTGCTATTGATATTACCACTGGTGCGCAAGTTGACCGCCTTGATTGTCGAAACACCTTAAACGTCACTCAGCAATAAAAGCACAAAAAAACGCCGGTATTCAACCGGCGTTTTTGTTTTAGTAAGAAAGGCTTAAGAACCTATCACGCCGCCATCATCTTTGGTGATTATTACAGTTGCAGAACGTGGTCTGCTGGTGCCGTCATTGGCTGGCCAGTTACTGGTGAACTGGGTTGGGGTTGAGCGATCGCCCGGGTGCTGGATATTTATAAACATAGTCTTTAAATCTGGTGTAAAGGCTATGCCTGTGACTTCTGCATCCACTGGGCCAACAAAAAAACGTTTTACGGTACGGGTTACAGGGTCTGCGACCAGCATCTGGTTATTACCATAAGGGCCTTCACCTTGTTGAGAGCCACTCATATCGGTTTGGATCCACAGCAAACCGTTGGCACTGAACATTAAACCGTCCGGGCTTGCCATATGGTTATCTGCTGTCAGCGTCAGATTAGTGCCCGGAGTTGCTGTACCTACGTCACCAGCCAACAGGAAGATATCCCAGTTAAAACTTAAGCCTTGGGTCGCAGCGTTTTCTTTCCAGCGAATAATATGCCCCGTGGTGTTATTGGCGCGTGGGTTAGGAGCATCGATTTGCTCTGGTTTACGGCCTGTGTTGTTGGTCAGTGTAAAATACACCTCACCTGTCGTTGGATGCACTGCACCCCATTCAGGTCTGTCCATTTTCGTTGCGCCAGCAATATCAGCGGCCAGACGGGTATTAATTAATAAGTCGGCCTGACTGTCGAAACTAACGCCAGCTAAAGCAGCTTTCGCCATCAAAGCTTCGTTATTGATATCTAAAGCCAGCCATTCGCCTGAACCGTCGGCATTAAATTTAGCCACATACAAAGTACCGTCATTCAGTAAATGACCGCCAGCCGTCGCTTTGAAGTAAGCTGCTTTTGACACGTATTTGTAGATATATTCAAAAGTTGAATCGTCGCCTGAATAAACAGTAATAGGCTGACCTTCCACTACTGGTCCAAAAATCACACCCTCATGACCAAAACGGCCTAAAGCTGTACGCTTTTGTGGCACGCTGTCCGGATTAAATGGATCAATTTCTACGATCCAACCAAAAGTATTTGGCTCGTTGCGATAATCTTCGTTTGCATCAGCGCCCAGGCTGGATGCATTAAAACGCTGGTACTGATCGGCGCCTGAATCTGCCGTTTCCCAAAAATAACGGCCATTGCTGCTACTGACACCATAACGGCTATGTTCACGAGGTTTAGTTGCATCGGCATTCATAAAATAACCTGCCCAGTTTTCTTCGCAGGTTAAATAAGTGCCCCAAGGTGTATAGCCATTACCACAGTTATTTAAGGTACCGCGGGTACGGGTACCATCCTGGCTGTACTTAGTGACTACTTTGGCGTCACCGCGCACCGGGCCCGTGATATCCATAGGCGTCGCGCCTGTAATACGGCGGTTTAACGGGCTGCCTTGTACCAGTTGGAACTGGCCTTGCGCATCTTTTTTGATATGAGCCACAGTCACGCCGTGTGCTGCGACTTCTTTGCGTACTTCATCCGCGGGGCGCGGTAAGCCTGTAGGACCCATAGGGTGCAGTACGTTGGCATCCAGGTATTCATGGTTAAATACCAGTACACCTTCGTTGCTGTTTTTATTACTGCTGCGGGCATCTAAAGGGAAGAAGTGCATACCGTCATGGTGTGCACCTACTTGCTGTTCCATATCGGCACCGCTGTTACTGCCATCAATCCGATAAGCCGGATAGCTGCCCAAAAGTGGGGTGCCCATAGGTAAAAATGGATGTGCTGTATAACCAGCAGGAACTGTTGCCGTATCCAGACGGTTGGTAGCAATAGCTGTAAAACCCAATAACACCGGAGCAGGTTCAGGTTTGATACCCACAGGGCCTGTTACAGGGGCAGCAGTGTCGCTGTCACAACCAACCAGAGTAGTGCCCATAATGGTGGCTATGGCGGCACCTAAAGAGCCTTTTAAAAAGCTGCGGCGTGAAGCCAATACGGATTGAAAATCCGGGTTATCTGAAAAGTTAGTTTGTGGATCTATGCCCGAGTTATCAATCTGGAAATTTTTGTTCTGCATTTTGACTCCGATGTCGGTTTAATTAAAAATCTGCACGCGACATTAGAGCTGTTGCTTGTTTCAGTAAGGTTACTTTTTGTTGATAAAATAAAGACGTCTATTCGACATTTATATGACAATGGGCTGCTACTGTGGGCTTGTGAAAAACGCAGTGTGGACTTTGCCACACTGCGTACAGGTTTTTAGTGGTGGCCTTTGCTGACTCCACCCGTGGCGCTTGGCAGGCTGATACGCACATTTTGCATCATGCCCTGATCTTCATGGTCCAGAATATGGCAATGCAATACAAAATCACCGATATAACGCTGGTATTTAGTGCGGACTATCACAGTGTAGGATTTACCCATGGCATTTTTTACCCACATAGTATCTTTCCATTTACCTTTTATGCCTCTGTACTGCGGATCGGGCAATTTTTTGCTGGTGTCAAAATCATCTACTGCATCGTCGCCGCTGACGTCTTTACCATTCGGATCCAACACAGCCACTACCTGAAATGGATTCACGTGAATATGAAACGGATGGCTGGCCAGTTTTGAGGTCAAAATCCATTCGTCGGTGTTGCCTAAAATCAGGTCCCGGTCGATACGGCCGGGTTTGTAAGGTTCACCATCTATTTCAAAAAGGGTCACTTTTTCCTTAGTTTCGCTATCCACCACTGTCTCTATATTAAACTCCAGATGCTGTTTATTCGGGGTTTCCGGCAAGGATGGGTGAGGGATAAAATGGCTTAATTTCAGGCCTGTCTGTAAGTCGCTTATCACGGCATTTTGCATATCAGGGCTGATATTAATTTTGGCGCTTTGGATTAACTGTTGACCTATAGTGGACGTCACTGGCCCAGCTGAATTTGCCACTTGTACTATACCCAGTAGTTGTGGTTCAGATGGGGTTTGATCGACGTTGGCCGACGCTGCGGCCGCATCGTCTATGACACAATATTGCCCGCCTTCAGGAAACATCATCAGCGTATCCCAGCGGTAACCCGGCTGAAATACTGTGACTTCAGTGGAATCTATTTCGCTGAGCGTTAAACCATCTGCTGCTATTTGATGCTGTGGCACTAAAGCACCGGTACAGGACTTTTGCAGTAATTTTTGCTCATCAGCCGCAGAAACCGGGCCTTGCAATTGCTGACCAGTCAGTTTTACGACTTTTAAATTGATACTGTCACGTACCCCGGCATGCACCATACGCCAGCGTTCGACCTGACCTGCTTTGGCGTCGGCAAAAAAGGGCTGTACTGCGCCATTGATACTGGTGTAGCGGCCAGATTTACTCCAGCCGCCCGGGCCAAATCCGGCGTAATCCAGTATTTCGCCGACATCGGTCGGGTCGCAGATATAAGCACCCTTGGCATCGATTTTCAGTACTGGCTCTTCACCTGGTTTGGTCGGCTTGGTGTAACAGCCATACTGAATTTGCTGAAACACCATGGTGCGTTCTTTAAAGGTCTGGTTGGGAGAGCTGGTTAATAACAGATCGATGTCACCAGTGCGGTCTTTCGTCGGTTGGCGGGTGCCCTGAATGATCAGAGCTCCAGCCATACCGCTTGCGACCTGAATGGCTGTAGAGCCATGACGATGTGGGTGGTACCAGAAAGTACCAGCTGGATGGTCAGCCGGAATATTGTATTCGTATTGAAACGACACTGTAGGGTTGATAGAAATCAGCACGTTGTCGCTGTTGCCCGCAGGATTAATCCACAAACCATGGGTGTGCATATTGGTGCCATTAAAACAATGTGGGCTGTTTACTCCTTCGCTATGGCTGATGCAACTTGGATCAACAGGCAACTTATTGTTTAAAGTGGCTCTGATGGTTTCGCCGGGAAATACCCGCAAAGTAGGAGCGACAAAAGGTGCTTTAGGATCAATTTTACTACCCTGATAGCTGCGTAAATTCACCTGATCCCAACTGTTGGTATTTGGATTCCACAACTGGCTGCGGGTAAACACAACATCCCAGTTCAGGCTGGCTTCATCAGGTTGTGGCGCTCCGGCTTGTTGTTGTGCTTTGGTCAGTGGTGCCAATAGGGCTCTTTTAATATCCAATAGGGGCGGGTCTTGCAAGGGACGAGGTTGATCGGCCTGCAATACAAAACTGCACAAAGCGGCCCCTGTAAGTGCAAGACTGACTGCACGGCGAAGAATAAGGTCTGACATAAAAACTCCTGTGTGAATGACATAAGACAAACCCGGAATGCTCCGGGTTTTGTCTGATACCTGTGTTACTTCGCTGGTGCTGTTTCCAGTCGGATTTGACCTACAGTGACACCACTTTGGCGGGCCGTTTCTTTCACTTCTGTTGTAGTCAAATTGGTAGGAACAAAATGCACCATCAGATCGGCTGCCGCTGCATGACCCAATTGCTGCGCCAGATCTGTGACTTTATAGACCAGGTCGCCCATATCTCCCATAGCGTGGCC
Organism: Rheinheimera sp. MM224; assembly: GCF_947090785.1. Lineage (NCBI taxonomy): Bacteria > Pseudomonadati > Pseudomonadota > Gammaproteobacteria > Chromatiales > Chromatiaceae > Rheinheimera > Rheinheimera sp. MM224. The sequence continues at coordinate 3,147,649 of NZ_OX352320.1, read as the reverse complement.
AGCATGTGCGTGGTCTGCAACACCAAAGTAGTTAATTGTAGCGACGTACAATTTTTGTTCTGGTTGTTGTTCAGTGCTCAGGTAAATTTTGTAAGTGGTAGCAGGGGCACCCACCATCTTGACATCCTGCAGGATCAAATAGGTATCCCCTGTTGTCTGTGCCAGCAGTTCTACTTTGTCTGATGCTTTGAGTTGAGCCGGGTGCTGTGGATCCAACGCAACTTTGGTTGTCAGGCCACGTAAATCAACGGTTTTATTACTGCTGACCGGCGCATGAGTTTTAAATTTAGTCATTTTTAGCTGTGCCTGAGTTTGCGCCACTTGCTGCTGTGGGGCCGCTTTTTGAATATCACAGGCTGTTTCTTTGCTGTAACGGACCGGAATTTTCCCCGGTGTAAACACATCAGCTATGGTCATAGTGGCCTGATTGCCATTTTCGTCGGCAAAGCTGTAACTGGTTTGATACCAGCTATCTGGCATGCCTAAATTTGCTTTGGCCCAGGCTAAATCAATGGTTTTTCCACCCGCCTTTTTATTCAGCCAGCATTGCCACAAGCGGTCTATATTAGCGTGGTGCATATAAAACACTGGGTCTAAACCAGCGATAGGGACAAATCCCATATCCGGTGTGGAGCAACCTGTACCTACAGCACAATGCATAGCGCCATGTGGTTGCCCTTGCAGTTGATTGGAGAAGTGAGTGAAATCGGTGTAAGAAAAAGCCTGAGCTGCACTGGCGCTGTCTGGATCGATGGCTGTTTTATTGTCATTAAGTCCTGGGGTACGGAACTGATCATAAAGCGGGCCCGCGGCTTGTCCTCTGACAAGTTGTGGTAAGGCTAAGCCTTTACCGTCTGCGCTGCGCTCCTGAAAATAGTCCCAGTAGGGTAAAGAGAAGTTCGGATCACCCACATGTTTTCTCAAGGTTTTTTCATAGAAAAATAAAAACATCCGGTGCCAGGGTAAAAAGTTCAGATTGCCATGCTGGCAGGTGCCCCAGACGTTTTCGGTAAAGCCATCTTTGGGGACTATTGAATTGCTCATATGCTGGTAATACGCATCGCAAGTGGCTTTATCCAGTGCCTCTAAACAGCCTGGCATACGGTAAGCTATATAGGCTTTCAGGTCGGTGGAGTTTTTACCTGTACCAAAAAAACCATGAGTATTAGACCAGTACGCAAAACTGGTGCGGTACTCTGCTGACATGGGATTAGCCTGACTGCTGGCTTTCATCCGTTCTATCCCTTTTCGTATGGCCTGCACCTTGGCTGGATCGGCAGCGAAATCTTTTACACTGATGCGGTAAGAGCTTTCGGCCGACGCTTGCCAGCTGCAAAACAGCATCAACGAGATGAGCAGTGTTAACGTTTTATTCTTGTGGCGTGATTTTTTGATCTGAGCGGAGGGCATACAAGGATCCTTTTTGTAGTGTAGACATGATGCTTAAGTTTCTATCGTAGAAACATTAGCTGAATTGGCTACAAAACCATAGTCCCTTTTTTTGATAAATCAAATGCGAATGAATTTATTTCAGTTGTTGTAAGCTGATGTGATACGAAGCTAAAGCAGAAAAAAGTTTCAGCTTAATTTGGCAAGGTAAGCAGGTACTATTTTAGCGGCCGGACCATAATAACCTTCGGCAAAATCACCACGGGTGGCTTCCATATTCAGCTCCACTGTATGAGCACCGGACTCTGCAGCTATTTGCACAAAACCAGCTGCTGGATACACCTGACCTGAAGTGCCGATGGAGATAAATAAATCGGCCTGCATCAGCGCATCCACACATTCATCCATCTGATAAGGCATTTCACCAAACCAGACGATATCGGGTCTAAGTGGTTGTGGTGTTCTGCAACAGTGGCATAAGTCAGCGGCAGTTAAATCTTTTAACCAGCTTTGATTTTTGCCTGTCACAGGGCATTTCACTTTTTGCAGCTGACCGTGCATAGCAATCACAGACTCTGAGCCCGCTCTTTGGTGCAGGTTATCTACATTTTGGGTGATTAATAAAAAACGGCCACCTTGGGCTTTATGCTGCTGTTCAAATTTGGCCAGGGCCAGATGGGCGGCGTTGGGTTTTAGTTTTGCATCTAACAACTGTGCACGGCGCAGATTATAAAACTGATGCACCAAGGCAGGGTCGCGTTGATAGCCTTCTGGTGTGGCTACATCTTCTATGCGATGGTTTTCCCACAAGCCATTGTTATCACGAAAAGTTTTAATACCAGATTGTGCAGATACACCAGCCCCTGTCAGCACTACTATGTTGTTAAATCGCATAAATCAGAACCTTTGTTGCTGTCAGAGCAAAAGTGTTTTGTTGATGGCCCGGATTATTCAAAGCCTTGCTTGTTGTATGCTACTGCCAACTTAAACGGAGAACCAGATCATGAACACTATTCTTGCAAACACTATCCCTGTGTTAGGGGCCGGTACTTTTCGCTTAAAAGGTGATGATGCCTATCAGTCAGTGATCACCGCCTTAGAGCTGGGTTACCGCCATATAGACACAGCTCAGATTTATGGCAATGAGCAGGACGTAGGTCGTGCTATTCGCGACAGCGGTATAAAAGCCAAAGAGCTTTTTGTCACTACAAAAATCTGGACTGAGTTTTTAAACAAAAACAAACTCAAAGCCAGTCTGGAACAAAGCCTGGAAAAATTACAGCTGGATCAAGTGGATTTAACGCTAGTGCACTGGCCCTTGCCGGATGAAGTTCCTGTGCAGTCTTATGTGGAAGCTTTGGCTGAGGCAAAACAAGCAGGCTTAACCCGGCTGATGGGTGTATCCAACTTTACCATTGCACAAACCAAAGCGGCGATAGATGCAGTGGGTGTGGCGGAAATCGCCACTAATCAAGTGGAAGTGCATCCGTTTTTACAAAATCACAAACTGGTGGAGTATTCAAAAGAACAGGGTATTCAGATCACAGCTTATATGCCTTTGGCTTATGGCAAGGTGCTGACTGAGCCGCTGATCCAGCAGATAGCGGCACAACATAAGGTAACAGCAGCGCAAGTGGCATTAGCCTGGTCATTACAGCAGGGTTTTGTTGTGATCCCATCATCCACCAAAAGAGCCAATCTGGCGCAAAACTTAATGGCTATCGATCTGAAACTGACGACAGAGAATATGACTCAACTGGCTGGGTTAGACAGAAACGAGCGTCTTGCCAATCCGGATTTTGCACCTGACTGGGATTAAGTGTTTGTACAAAAGCAGCCTTTAACTACAAAACAAAGGAGCCGGATCAGGCTCTTTTGTTTTAATCAGCATTGGTTCTCACTCTAACTCTTATTTCAATTTTATCATATTCATTGTTTCTTTATTTTTACTCTGCTATTTTCCCCTCTATAAGCGCTGAAGCTGACCTATAGTTACAAGGCTTTGAGTCATTTTTGGCTGAGCTTGTAATAGCACTTGTTATTGCAGTTCAACAAATCAAGCAGGAGTTGTATGCCAAGCCCGTCGTTAGCCTCGTTAAGTGATTATATCGATCAGTTACTTGAAGCTATTTGTGTAGTGGATGCCAATGGCCACTTTTTGTATCTGAGTTCCGGCTGTGAGCGGATCTTTGGTTATCAAAGCAGCGAAATGATTGGCAGGCCTATGATTGAGTTAGTGCACCCGGACGACAGAGAGCGCACCTTGCTTGCTGCCAGCGAAATTATGGCTGGCGATCAGAAAATTGATTTTGAAAATCGTTATATCCGCAAAGACGGGCAGATTGCTTATATCCAGTGGTCGGCACGCTGGTCTGAAGATCAAAATGTGCGGGTAGCTGTAGCCCGTGATATCACCAAACATAAACAACTGTTAGAGCAGTTGCAGCATATTGCTTTCTACGATCCATTGACCCAGTTACCCAACAGAGCTTTGTTTGATGACCGGCTGCAGCAGTCATTGGCGCGAGCCAGACGCGAGCAGGGCATGCTGGCTTTGTGTTTTGTTGATTTAGATAAGTTTAAAGAAGTGAATGATCAGTACGGCCATGCCGCAGGCGATTTGTGCCTGAAAAAAGTAGCAGAGCTTCTGCTGTATTCAGTACGGGAAACCGACACTGTGGCCCGTTTAGGCGGAGACGAGTTCGTTATTGTGATGGATGCGGTGACAGAGCCATCAGCTGTAGTCAGCACCTTGCAGCATCTTTTAACTAAACTTCAGCAGCCTTTTTTATTTGAACAACACCAGCTACAACTTTCTGCCAGCATAGGTATAGCTTTATTTCCAGCTCATGGTCAGGATCAGGCTTGCTTATTAGCAGCGGCTGACAGGGCTATGTATAAGTCTAAGCAAGCGGGAGGCAATCAGCTTTGTATCGCAGCAGAGCTTCCACAGTTAACCGGGAAAAATTACGGTTAACTGTTCGCTTTTTGCTGTTAAACTTTTGTTTTTCATGCAATTGAGCTCTGGATCCTTATGTCCTTACCCCGCCGTATCCATCGTATTTTAGGCTGGTGTTTAATTTTGCCGTTTTTTGTCTGGGCTTTAACTGGCCTGGTATTTTTTATAAAACCCGGTTACCAGGCCGCTTTCTCCTCTCTGACAGTCAAAACTTACCCTATCAGTAAAGTCGTTCAGATCATTCCAAAACCAGAGTGGCAGGAAATCAAACTACTGCAAACAGTGCTGGGTATACATTTGATGGTGAAACAATCAGATAGCTGGCAGCAGCTTGATCTGAATGATTTGACTGTGCGGCCACAACCGTCGGCTGATGCTCTACAGTTGCTGATTAAAGATGCGATCAAAGCCGACCCAGAGCGTTATGGTCAGGACTTACGAACAACAGAGCAGGGTTTTGTCACTGATACCGGTGTGCAAATCCAATTAGACTGGGCCAGCTTAAGTTTGTCACAGCAAGGAAAAGATACTGAATTAATTAACAATTTATACAAAGCTCATTACCTGCAATGGACAGGGCAAAAAACTCTGGATCAGGGACTGGGTATGATTGGGTTAGTGTTGCTGATGTTGACCACTGCACTAGGTATCAGGTTACTGATCCGTCGTCGCTAAAGGCTACAGAGTACTTAAGCCGCAGCAGATTTAAAAAAAGTTCCATCTTAATGAAAATTGTTTGCAAACAAGAATGATTCTCGATAGCATGCGCAGCAGGATCAGCGCCGATACCGAAAACCTTGTTGTTAACACTCTATTTTCATAGAAGGACTTTATTCGATGGCTTTTATCACCGCTAAAAAGCATCAGCAGGTGGCCCGTTTTAATACCACTTTGTTAGCTTCAGCTTTCGCTTTGGCGTTACCGGCAACAGCAACAGCTGATCAACAAAATACTGCAACGCAAAATGACACTCAACTGGACGCTGTGGTTGTTACAGCAGATGCAGTGGAAGCAAAATACAAAGCTGAAAAAGCAAGTTCAACCAAGCTGACTCAGCCTTTGGTGAACACACCACAAACTCTGGTTGTGGTGAAAAAAGAGTTGTTCCAGCAACAGGCTGCAACCACCTTATCCGATACCTTACGCAATACACCTGGTATCACTATGCTGATGGGTGAAAATGGTAACACCGCCACTGGTGATTCGATTTTTATGCGTGGTTTTGATACTCAGGGCAGTATTTTTGTCGACAGTATCCGTGATTTAGGTACCATCAGCCGCGATACTTTTAATACTGAACAAGTTGAAATCGCTAAAGGCCCTGCAGGTGCTGACAATGGCCGTGGTTCGTCCTCTGGTTATATCAACTTATCAAGCAAGCAAGCTACACAAGAAGAATTCACTACAGGCAATCTGACTTTAGGTTCTGGTTCTCACAAAAGAGCCACTGTAGATTTGAATCGCCAGTTGTCTGATACTTCTGCCATTCGGGTGAATCTGCTTAAGCAAGATTCAGGTGTCGTAGATCGTGATGAAGTGGAAGATGACAAAACCGGTATCGCCACCTCTTTAGCTTTAGGTTTAGGTACAACAACCCGTGCTTATTTAAATCTGTTCCATGTCGATCAAAAGAATTTGCCAGACGGTGGTATTCCAACAGTAGGTTTGGAAGGTTACTACAATGCTGCTTTTGATGCCGACCCAAGTACAAATTTCCCCAATGGTGGCCCAAATGCCGGTAAAACACTGGCTCCTGTGGATACCAGCAATTTTTACGGTTCTAAAAATGACTTTGACGATGTCAAAGCTACTATGGTCACAGCCAAAATTGAGCATGACTTAAACGATAAAACTACCATCCGCAACACGTCACGTTTCGGTCAATCCACCCAGGATTATTTACTGACTGGTGTGAATGCCATTACGACGACAACGGGCACTGGTGCTGCTGCGGTAGCTATCGCAGATCCTGCTGACTGGACCATTTCCCGCAGCCGTCAGGGTAAAGATCAACGAAACCAGATCTTAACCAACCAGACCCAATTGACAACTTCTGTAGAAATGGCAGGCCTGACGCACGATATCAGCTCTGGTATCGAATTTATTTATGAGAGTCAGCGTAACAATACCCTGGCTTTACCAGCTGGCACTACTCAGGTGGCCGCTAACTTGTACAACCCAAGTACGGATGATGCTTTTGTTAATCCGGTTCATACCGGCGCCAGCACTGATGGCAGTACTTTAACTTCGGGTATCTATGTACTTGACACTATTCATTTAAACGAGCAGTGGCAATTAAACGCCAGTGCGCGTTTTGAGCACTACAAAACTGAAACCGATACAGTGACTATTCAGGGTACCTCAACACCACAGAATATTCCTGTAGGCACTAAGCTCGGTTCTGCTGTAGAAGCATCAGACAATCTGGCCAGTTACAAATTGGGTGCGTTATATAAACCTGCAGCAAACGGCAGTGCGTATTTGTCCTACGCCACCAGCCAGTTACCACCGGGCGGCGCTAACTTCACGTTGAGTGAAACCGCAAACAACATCAATAATCCAAATCTGGATCCACAAAAAGGTACTAATTTAGAGTTGGGTACTAAGTGGGATCTGCTGAATGAAAAACTGGCTGTAACAGCTGCGGTGTTTGAAAGCACTAACGAAAACGAAATTGCCACGGATCCGGATGGCACTGCACTGCAAGTCGGTGAGCGTCAGGTGCGTGGTATTGAGTTAGGTGTGGTGGGAGCTATCACCTCAGCCTGGCAAATTAGCGCAGGTGCTGCTTACATGGACTCTGAGATTACCCGCGGTAATCAGGCAGGTACCAACCCTACAGATGGCGGTGTAATCCAGTGGACACCTGAAGTGACCTTCACCTTGTGGAATACCTATGAGTTGCCAATAGGTCTGACTTTAGGTGGCGGCGTGCGTTATGTTGATACAGTCTCCCGTTCCAGCAGCACTACTGTAAATCTGGCGAAGACTTCAGTGGTTGAAGTACCTGAATACTGGGTCGTAGATGCGATGGCTTCTTATCCTGTAACGCCTTATGTGGATGTGCAGTTGAACGTATATAACCTGTTAGATGAGGAATATATGTCAGCTCTAAACAACGGTGGCTCGCGTTATTATCTGGGCACACCACGTTCATTCCGTTTGGGTGTCAATGTACAGTTCTAAAACAATAAAAGGGCCTCATGATTGAGGCCCTTTGCGGGATTTCAGCATGTTAATCCATATACCGGAAGTTCTAAGCAAAGCCCAAGTGGCACAATTCAGGCAGTTGCTTGATGCAGCAGACTGGACTGACGGTCGTGCTACCGTTGGGCCACAAGGTGCCTTGGTTAAACAAAATAAACAGTTACCCATTGAATCCCCACTGGCGAAACAGTTGGGTGCTGTAATTTTACAAGCCTTGTATCAGCACCCGCTTTTTATGGCTGCTGCCATTCCGCTTCGCACAGTACCTCCTTTATTTAACAGCTATCAGGGCGGTGAACATTATGGATTACATGTCGACGGAGCTATCCGCGGTTTGCCTGATTCTGGTTTGAGTTTAAGAACAGACTTGTCCTCGACCTTATTTTTGTCTGAGCCTGATGACTATCAGGGTGGCGAGTTGCAAATCATGGATACCTTTGGTTTGCATGAAATTAAGCTGCCGGCCGGAGATTTGATTTTATACCCGTCCAGCAGTTTGCATCAGGTATTGCCTGTGACCAGTGGCGAGCGGGTATGCAGCTTTTTCTGGACCCAAAGTATGGTGCGTAATGATCAACAGCGTTCTATGTTATTTGAACTGGATCAAACCATACAACAGCTACGCTCACAGCATGGCGACACGGCAGAAGTGCTGGCGCTGACCGGGCATTATCATAACTTAGTGCGTTTATGGGCTGAGCTGTGAAACGATCTGTCTCGTTGTTTTTAATGGTGCTGATGGTGCACTTAAGTTTGATTGCTGCTGTGGTTAGTCAAACCAGTGAACCTCAAGTCAAAGCGGTCGAAAAAGCTATTGAAGGGGTTATTATTCCGGCTCCGGTAGCACCACAACCAGAAAAACCTAAACCTAAGCCAATTCAGCCTGAACCTGTTAAAAAGCCAAAACCCAAACCGCTGAAACAGAAAAAAGCTGAAGCTAAAAAAGCAGTGGCTAAGCCAAAACCAGCTCCGGTAATACCAGCTCCTGTTGCTGAAGCTTCACCTAAAGCTGTCAGTGCACCAGAACCTGTGGCGCAAGCTGTAAAAAGCAAAGCTGCTACTAAGGCATCAGAACCTGAACCTCAAGCAACTCCACCAGTGGCCTCTGCCAATAAAGCACTGAACAAAGCGCCACTTTATCCGACCTTATCGCGTCGTTTGAAAGAGCAAGGCACAGTCTATTTACAGGTGTTGGTGCTGAAAAACGGCAAAGTAGGGCAGTTAAAACTGAAACAAAGTTCGGGTTTTGCTCGACTGGATCAATCGGCATTAAACGCGGTGCGCGGCTGGACTTATCAACCTGCGCTGAAACTGGGCCAGCCGATAGATTACTGGTTTGTGCAGCCTGTAGTTTTTAATTTAAATTCAATTAATTAGCGAGTAAATCATGCAAGAAAATCCCTATGGCGTTGCCGCACTCTGGGCACAAGGTGACTTTGTTATCAAAGCTGTGGCTGTGATGCTGTTGCTGATGTCGGTCGCCAGTTGGTCTGTGATTGTGATCCGGGCTATCAGTTTATGGCGCTTAAAACGCATCAGCAGAGCCAGCAATGATTTCTGGCATGCTCACAGTTTTACCGAAGGTTTGCGGATTTTAAGTTCTGCTGACTCTGCTACAGGGCCTATGAATCCCTTCCGTTATATGGCGGATGAAGGTCAGGCGGCTTTGGACCATCACCAAAGCCATCAGCAGGATTTACACGGTAATTTACCCTTAACTGAGTGGCTGACCTCCTGCCTGCGTGGCGCTATAGATGAAAGCGCTGAGCAGATGCAAAAGGGCCTGGCCATTCTGGCTTCTGTCGGCTCAACAGCGCCTTTTGTCGGTTTGTTTGGCACCGTCTGGGGTATTTATCATGCACTGGTGGGTATTGGCGTGTCGGGACAAGCCAGCATCGACAAAGTCGCTGGACCTGTTGGCGAAGCGCTGATCATGACGGCTTTTGGTCTGGCGGTGGCTATTCCTGCTGTGCTTGGTTACAACGCTTTGCAACGTGGCAACAAAGACGTTTTGAATAAAATGCATCGTTTTGCTCATCAACTACACGCCTATTTTCTGACGGGCGCAGCGCCAAAAAGCAGCAAAGTGGTAGTGCCATTAAAGGAGGCAAAATAAATGGCTTTTGGTGGCGGTTTTGATTCAGATAATGAAGTGATGAGCGAAATTAATATGACACCGCTGGTCGACGTGATGCTGGTGCTGCTGATTATTTTTATTATCACAGTGCCGGTATTAACGCATAGCGTGAAGGTGGATTTACCTCGTGTCAGCAATGAAAAGCAGGAAATTAAACCTCAAACTGTCACTTTAACAGTAAAAGCAGATGGTGCCGTATTTTGGGACGACGCGCCTATTGATGCGGCTGCGCTTGAACTGAAACTCTCTGAACAAGCACAAAAACAACCGCAACCCGAAGTGCATATACGGGGTGATAAAGCCGCACCTTATGAACATGTACTCAAAACTATGGCCGCTGTGCAGCAATCGGGTTTATTGAAGTTAGGCTTTATCAGCGAACCAGCCAGCTAAGCGTGTTGTTTCGCTGTTCGGTTTTTTTCATAAGTTACATCGATAAAATTAAATTGCATGCAATTTAATTGTTAGGCATTATGTTTGAACTTTCAGTCGAACAGTGCAGCCCGAACATCAGGGCGCTACAGAGGAATATCCAATGTCGAACCCAATTTTTGATTTAGCAGTCACCAATATCAAAGGCCAGCCGGTTGAGTTAAAAGACTATCAGGGCAAGGTGCTGCTGATTGTGAATACAGCCAGCAAATGTGGTTTTACGCCGCAGTACAAAGGCTTAGAAGAGTTGTATAAGAAATACAAAGATCAGGGCCTGGAAATATTAGGTTTCCCTTGCAACCAGTTTGGTAAGCAAGAGCAGGGCAATGAAAGCACAATCAGTGAGTTTTGTGAATTGAACTATGGTGTGTCTTTCCCAATGTTCGCCAAAATTGACGTCAATGGCCCGGATGCTTCGCCTTTATTTAAAAACCTGAAACAACAAAAACCAGGTTTGTTAGGCTCAGAATCTATCAAATGGAACTTCACGAAATTTCTGATCGGCCGTGACGGCAAGGCGATTTTACGCGCAGCTCCGCTAACCAAACCTGAAGATTTAGAAACTGAAATTCAACAGGCTCTAGCGGCAAAATAAGCTCTGTGAATGAACGGTAAATTGTAGGGACGACCTTTATGGTCGTCCGTTTTTGCGTTTAAACCCATTTAGCATTCAAAAAAACGCCTGACGACAGAGGTGTTATCAGGTGCAAAGTACACAAGGCTGGGATCGGTTACGCAAAGACCTGTCTTTTTTGCAACCTGTTCATCGTACTGTGAGAACAACACAAAGAGTGCTCTTGTTCTAACAGCAGTGCCTTGATTTAAAACAATAAAAGCAAAGCTTCCTCTGGTTTTATCATTGCTGTACTTTTCAGCTTTTAGTCCTGTTCTTGTTAAAGAAATAGGGCGCAAAAGCCAGTTGTAATTTCTTTCGTACTGAAAAATGCGGTAGCCACCAGCATCTGCGGATAAGTGCTTTGAAGTTCTGATCCAGCTTGGCCGGGAAACTCTGTAGATCTTTATTATCCAGCTGCAATTTAAAAAGCAAATAGGCTAAATGGAACAATAAGATATGCCGCCACAATGGACGCAAAGCAGGATAAGCCTGTTGTTGCTGTAGCTCTGTGAAGAAATGTTGTAATTGCTGCTGATGCTCAGCTTTGACATTAAAAGACGCACTGGCCTGATGCTCGCGGTACCCATAAAGTGGTAAACGCAAATGATACAAGCGCTCCGCCGCCTTATACAAAGCGGGCATAGCCATCACATCCTCACAAAAGGCGATACCAGCAGGAAACTGAAAATCCATAGCCATTTTTTTGCGATAGACCCTAAGCCACGGAAACCATTGGTTTACTTTAAAGACCTCAGTGACAGCTTTGTCTTTAGTCAGCCAGCCTGAGCTGCGATGCAGATAACGGGGTTTGGCATCATTCAGTACACCGCTATCAGTAAAGCGTTTATAACCGAGTTCAATCAGGTCCGGCTGATGCTGCTGAATAACGTCCAATACAGCCTGGATATAACCCGGCAGCATTAAATCGTCTGCATCAATAAATCCAATATAGTCGCCAGTTGCATGCTTGATGCCGTGGTTTCTTGCCACGCTGACACCAGAGTTTGCTTGGCGAAGCAGCAGGTAACATTTAGGTAGTGCAGAGGCTGCTATATGCTGCTCTGCAAGTTCAAGGCTGCTGTCGGATGCACCGTCGCAAATCAGAATAATTTGAACCTGCTCTGTCAGCTGTGCCTCGATAGAAGCCAGTAACTGGCTAAAATAAGTAGCGACATTATAAAAAGGCACAACAAGTGACAGTAAAACACCGGATTGCATAAAAGGGAGGTCCATCAGCGCTGTGTAACAATGGCCTTCAGTTTATCAGTATCTGAACGCAACTCAGCAGCAGTTTTACACTCAATGACAAAAAGTCTGAAAGGGTCGGGAATCATTGTGTTTCCTTCTCTGCGCTAATAAGGCGCTCATTTTCCATTTTTCCGGCTTGCTTTCATTTTGGAATTTCTGAACACTGACGCCTTCTCTTTTTGCTGTTCAGGTTGTTATTAAAGGTTATGAAAAGTTTGGCTCACTCTGCTTCTGATCATCCCACGAAGGGGATCCTCTTTATGTTGCTAGCTGTTGGCATGTTTTGCGCTATGGATGCCTGCATGAAGCAGCTGACGCAGCATTATGGCCCTATGCAAATTACCAGTTTGAGGGCTTTATTCGCCTGGCCATTAATAGTGTGCTGGTTAATAACAACCAACAGAGTGCAGCATTTACTCAATTCACGCTGGTCCTTGCATCTGCTGCGGGCAGTGCTTGGTATAGTGATGTTGTCAGCTTTTGTCTATGCCATTCAGACCCTGTCGCTCTCTGATGCTTACGCTATCTTTTTTGCTGCGCCACTGTTGATCACCGCTATGTCAGTCTGGTTTTTAGGGGAGCATGTGCAGTTGCGCCAATGGGGGGCTATAGGTATTGGCATGCTGGCTGTGATCTTTATGCTAAAACCTGAAGGCGATCAATTACTGAGTTTAGGCGCGCTGGCGGCTTTGGTGTCGGCGCTTTGTTATGCCATTTCAGCTATTACGGTGCGAGTGTTATCCCGTACCGACAATAGCGGCAATATGGTGTTTTGGCTGATGACCATGATAGGCGTGGGCGCCGGAGCTTTGGCTTATCCGGAATGGGTGGCTTTATCGTCCGATCATCTGTGGTTATTTGCGCTGATGGGGTTAAGTGGTGCTGTAGGTCAGGTGTTTATTACCGAAGCCTTTCGTTTGGCTCCGGCTTCTGTGATAGCACCTTTTGAATACACAGCGCTGGTTTGGGGTTTAGGTTTTGATATCTTGTTGTGGCAGTTGTATCCGGATTTATCTTTGTTGATGGGTGCTGGGGTCATTATGGCCAGTGGCCTTTATCTTTGGGCGCAGGAGCGTCGCTGGTAACAACAGCGCACTCTGTTGTCATACCTGTGTCATTCTGGCAGTTTAGGATAGAATTTTTGCAAAAGGTGTACTAAATATGCTGAAACAAAAAGGGTTTTTCCTGCTGCCTCTGAGCTTGCTGCCTGTGACTTTAGTCCCTGAACTTGCTGTTGCAGCGGATAACTGTGCAACTCCTCCTCTGGTGATTGCGCATCGTGGAGCCAGTGGCCACTTACCTGAGCATACGCTGGAAGCTTACCAACTTGCGATGCGGATGGGCGCTGATTTTATCGAGCCGGATTTAGTGCCGACCAAAGATGCTGTGCTTATCAGCCGTCATGAAAACGACCTAACTCATACCACCAACGTGGCAGTATTGCCGCAGTTTGCTGATCGCAAAACCACCAAGCGTATTGATGGCATTCCAATCACAGGCTGGTTTAGCGAAGACTTTACTCTGGCTGAGATAAAACAACTAAAAGCTCGTGAACCTTTGCCAGCACTGCGTCCTCAGGGTGCTGAACATAACGACGAATTTTCTATTGCTACTTTGTCTGAGATTGTCAGCCTGGTAACACAGTTTGAAGCCGATACAGGCCGTAAAGTCGGGCTTTATATTGAAACCAAACACCCGACTTATTTTCGTTATGAAGGCCAAACCCAGGACGGTAACCCTATAGCGCTTGATACCAGCAAAAAGCTGATCCAGCAATTAAAGCTATTAAACTTTACTGATCCGGCACGGGTTTTTATTCAGTCGTTTGAAGTACAAAATCTGCTGGAGTTAAAACAACAGTGGATGCCAAAGCTGAACCTGAACTTTCCGCTTATCCAGCTGATAGGTGATACAGACAAAGCCTATTTACCACCTAAAGACAGCTTCTCTGTGCCTTATGATGTGTTTTATCACCAGCAACAAGGTGCTGATTTAAAGGCAGTGTACCCGCAAGACACTGGCTTTTTATCTGCCGCAGCTAAACCGCTGGATTACTCCGCATTACTGAATGAGAAAGGGCTTGGCTTTGTGCACAGCTACGCCGCAGGTATAGGGCCATGGCGCAGCAGTATTTATCAAAAACACAGTCTGGCCTTAAAGCCATTTGTCAAAGCTGCACAGCAGCAGGGCTTAAAAGTGCACCCTTATACCTTCAGGGCTGAAGCTAATTATTTAATGGCCAAAGACGCCAAAACCACCTTTAGCTTTGATGAAGAAATGCAGGCCTTGTTTAAACAGGGCATAGACGGCGTATTTTCCGATTACCCTGATTTAGCTTTGAAAAACCGCACTTTGTTTCAACAAAGCTGCAAGCCATAACTTTTGACTATGCTGCTTCCGCTGATGGCACGCTAGCCAATCAGTTTTGTGATCCAGCGAAAACCGACCACACTGCGCATCACTTTGACTACGCTGTTGTGGCGCAGCTGAAACAGGCAACCGACGCTAAAACTCAATATCAAGCCGGGTGTAGAGCCTATAAATGCCAAGGCACTTTGCGACAGTTGCTGTTTTCTGAGCAGCAATTCCTGCTGCTGTAGCTGGCTTTGTTCTGTCAGGACAGCCAGCTTTAATTGCTGCTTTCTAATGAGCTGTTGGATCAGCATTTTTGTCCTCCACTTTGTCTGCAAAAAATAAAAGACGTAATTGCTGCAACGTATTTGAAAAGCCTACTTGCGACAACACATAACCCAGGCTGCGCCAACACCAAAACAATAAGCCAAACTGCAAGAGCACTAAAGCCGCAGCAGTAATAAGCACAGAGCTGCTTAGCTGAAACAACAGATATCCCAGCAGCAACAAAATACTGCCCCAGAGCAAAATCAAACCAGCGCCAAAACAGACGACCAGAGCAGCAGCTATGGTCAGGCTGCGTCCGGTAAGTTGCCATTCTGCTGTTGCTATTTGTCCTGTCAGTTTCAGCTGACCGGCGTAAGCCTGTTTGACTGAATTGCCAAGAGCGGCGAGATGCGCCAATTGATCCAGAGCTTGCTCTGCGCTTTGACTCAGGGCAGCCGATGCAGGCTGCCCTGGTTTTTGCGCAGGAGCTTCAGAGCTTTCGCGATGTTGCATAAATCCGCCTTAATCGGGTAGGGCCAGGTTCAGGCCCTAATTACGACGCAGTAAAGCGGTCAGCAGTACACCAGCAGCAAAGGCTATACCAGCTGTAGCCAGCGGGTTCTGTGCAGCAAACTCACGGGTTTTACTGTAAGACATTTGCAGTTGCTGTTTAATTTCTTCCTGCTTATGCGACAGCGTTTCCTGCGAGCTGGCTGCTGTTTTACGAAGCGTATCTTCAGCTACAGCTGCTTTAATAGCGACGGCGTCCACTGCATGATGTGCAGCTTCAATAGCCTTTTCCGTCACTGGCGAATTTAACGCGCTGTTGCTTTTCGTCTTCGCTTGTTCTGTTGCACTTTGTGAAGTAGCCATAATAAATCTCCTGAGTAAAGAGTGTGAAATGCAGCAAGACGCTGCACTTTGCATCTTAATTAAAGCACTGGTTGTGCCAAATTGATATAAATCAACAAAAACAGTGGTTTATCAATTTTTCATCCTTGGCGGGGCAGCTGGTAAACTGTAGAACTTACCCGTTGCTGGTAATTTTTACATGCTTGTGTGCAAGGCATTACACATGAAGAAAATAAAAAAGCCGGGGCATTTTGTGCCCCGGCCTTGTGTCACTCTGAATTAACTTAGAAATCCAGTTTTAACGTCACAGTCGCAGTGCGTTCAGCACCTAAGTAATAAGCGCCTTCCTGGCCACCTGCTAAGTAATCTTCGTCGTTCAGGTTGTTCAGCACTAATGAAAGATCTATGCCTTTAAACATGTCTTTAGAGGATAAATCTTTGCTATAGCCGACATAGAAATCCATCACAGTAGAAGCTGGGATTTCATCTTTATTGCCACCTAAAGCAGCGCCAAAGTATGTGTCAGTGCGTTTGGCGGTTAATCCTGCACGGTAAGCGTCACCCTGATAACGCAGTGACAAGCTCAGCATGGTTTCTGGTGAACCCGCTACTTTGTTGCCTTCGAAAATAGCAGCAGGGTTTATGGCTGGCTTTCCGTCCGGGCCTAATACTACATTGCCATCTTCATCCAGTACTTGAGAGTTAATGGTCTGGCTGTACTCAGCGTTATTGCTGGTAAAGGCACTGTAGATGCTCCAACCTTGCATAAATTCCCAGTTTAAGCTGGCTTCTAAACCGTTCGACTCAATACCACCTACGTTGACATAAGTACCATCTAACTCGTTCAGGTAATCCGGGCCACCACCATTCGCGCCAGGCTGCAGGAAGGTGATACGGTTATCAAACTGCACGTCGTAATAGGTGAAAGACAGGCTTAAGTCATCGCCAAAATAACGTAAACCTAAGTCGATGTTTTCCGCAGTTTCAGCTTCCAGTGAGCCAAAATCCTGATCAGTTTCTAAAATCGCATCACTGATGGCTTTGAAGTTTTCAGCGTAACCACCAAATACTTCGTAGCTTTCGTTTAAGCGATAGACAAAACCCAGGCTTGGTAATAAATCTGAATCACTGTCGAGTTTGCCTTCGTTACCTGCAACTATATTGTCTTTGCGGCTTACATCCACATAAAACTGTTTCACGCCTACAGTGACTGTTAAGTCGTTCCAGTTGATTTGATCCTGCAGGTAAATTTTCTGTGTGTCAGTTTCATAACTACGATCGTAATGCACCCAGTACGGCTGATTGTCGAAATAGTGGTACTGTTTTGGGTCAATCACGTTGTGCCAGTCGCGGCTTTCGTCACGGTCTTGCTGTTCCAGCCAGGCACCTAAACGCAGCTCATGGTTATCCAGGCTCCACTTCAATTCAGAAGTCAGACCGTAACGGTCTTTTTCGTAATGAGTATGGCGGTATGAGGATACGCGGGTAGCACCTGTTAAATCAGCATTTGGATCCAGAATGGGTTGACCTGCTGCATTTACATACTGATAAGGCGTTAATTTGCCATTGCCTGTACCACGGCTTACGCGGTTACCGGCAGCATCTTCCACATAGACCTGATACGGAGGCATCCAGTCACCACGGCCTGATTGCATATGGACATAAGGCGTCACAGTCAGATTCAGGCTGTCGGATAAATCTGTATCAATTTTCACATAGGTGAAGCTGTTTTCACGTAAGGTCGACCAAACTTCAGCAAAGTTCTGATCGATATCCGGGTTACCTGTCCATACGTTGGTCAGACGATCCCACTCCGGGTTTTCGAAAAATTGAGCTAAAGAGACGGTGTTGTAGTTGTCTTCTTCAGCGTCATCGTAAGAAAAACGTGCGGTAATAGTGGTGTTTTCCAGTTCAGTGACAGTTTTCACTTCACCGTGCAGTCGGTCAGTAAAACCATTGCTGCCTGAACCTATCCATCTGTTGTTAAAGCTGTCTGACAAGCTGAAATAGGCTGTGGTATTGCCACCAATCTGGCCTGTGTCAAAACGGGTGTAATAACGGCGTGCATTGTGATCGCCGCCTGTCACACCGACTGACAGGTTTTCTTCGGCCAGCGGGTTATTAGACACAAAGTTTAAGGTACCGCCCAGCGCATCTAAAGAAGCGGAGGCGATATCCGATGTGCCCTGGCCCACTTCTACATAAGCGGTGTTTTCTGTGTCCAGGTAACGGTTAGCTTTACTGCCACCGCCATAACCAGAGCCACCATTAGGTAAACCGTCTACGGTAATACCCAGTTGCTGCTCGTTCAGGTTGACGTTAAAACCGCGCATGGAGATGGTTGTTGACCAGTCGTCACCACCAAAAGCGTCGCCTTGGCCTACGCTAATACCAGGTAACTGGCTGACTAAATCCAGCACGTTGCCTATTGGAGCTTTGGTATTTTTAATGGCTTCGTCTGTACTGTTATTGGCATAACTGATGCGTTTGCCGGTAATGGCCAACACTTCGACTTCCTGCTCTTCAGCTGCAGCAACTGCGGCTTCTTCTGCGACAACGGATGCCGATAAACCTAAGGCTGAACTCACTGCCAAAGCGAGCAGATGTTTGTGATGTAATGCCACGTGGAACTCCATTTTGTTGTTTGAATTGAAGAAAACGCCATTATTCTGGAGAGGTCTGATGACATTGCAGTGAAAGGTCGATGACAAAATGAAGTAATTCAGATGTAAGTTTTATGAAAACAGGATTGTCTGATTTATGGCCTGAACAAAGAAAAAACTGGAGTTTGAACAGGAGTTTAGCCTATGCTGAAGTTCGGTTGTAGAAGGTGAGTTCGATGCAACAACTGCTGTATCTGGGAATGATCTGTGTTGCCTTCATGGCTGCTCCTGCAAAGGCGCAGCAGCTGCAGCTTTTAGTCGGAGTGGAAAAACCTCCTTATATAAAAATGGCGACTCAAACCGGCTACGAACTGGAATTACTCAGTGCCGTGGTTAAACGTATGGGTTTTGACAGCCAGTTTATTCATGTACCCAACGGCAGGTTGTTCACCTTATTTCAGGACGGTCAGGCCGATTTAGTGTCCTTGCAGCGCAGCACTCCACAGGGCTTTTTTGCCACCCAGTCCTATATCAGTTACCAGAATATTTTGATTGTCCGCAAAGATCTGCATAAAGAGTTATTAAGCTTGAGTGATCTGATAGGCCTTCGTGTGATGGCCTTTCAAAATGCCCGCCAGTTTTTACCGCCGGATTATGTAGAAGCAACCACGAAAACCGCCAGTTATCTGGAAGTGGTCGATCAACATCAACTGCCGGCTTTGTTATTAAAAAATCGGGTAGATGTGCTGGTGATGGACAGAAATATCTTCTTGCATTACTACCGCCAAACCGCCCCCAACGACGATAGTTTAAAGATCCTGAATTTCTTTCAGGTGAATCACTACCATATGTTAGCCCGCACACCAGAAGTCGCGGAGCGCTTTAACCAGGCACTGGCTGAGGTAAAACAGTCAGAGTTATTTAGCCAACTGCAGCTAAAGTACTTTGCGGAGTTGAATCAGTAGGGGAAAAGCTCAAACTGAGTCACCTCTAGAGCTTTATAGATTCCTCTTTAACACATGGGCTTGAGTAAAAAATCCATTTATAAGTGTGCAGCCTGTGTGGGTTTTGTCGGTCATCATGTTCGCTATTTCAAAAAAACATATTGAAATAGAGGTACATAGGCGCTAGTTTGGTACCAATAAAAATTATAAGACATGGCAGAGAAATTCTCGTTTCGCGGGCTAAAGCCTTTATCAAATTGTGTGATCTAAGGAGGGATAACGCATTGATTCCACAATCCTGTATTTTGATTGAAACAAAAAAATTCCCGATTCTCGAAGGAGAAGACGAGGAAATCACGAATGAGCGAATGTATGGCAAGGCTCTCTGCCAATATTTGGAAACTGAACTTCCTCAAGTAGGGATCAGCGTTCCGTCCTTCTGTAATGAAGATTGGGGCTGGTGGTTGGAGGTTGTGCACAATAACTTCAAAATGGCATTGTGTATTTATTCAGATACTAACGCTCCCGGACATCCCGATAGGTACGTGCTGATGCCTTCTATACGAAAGAGCACTAAGTGGTCTTGGACTAAATTAAGAAATATTGATTTATCGAAAGATATCCTGAACGTTATTGATATCCTTGAGCATGTACTGATAAGTGACGGAGATATTCCCGTTGTCACGCGGCACGATGAGTTTCCGTTTTAAGTCTTCTTCGTGTGACCCAGCAACTGGTTCAAATCGCTCGTTCCAATTGCCGGGATGGGCTAAAGCCCTTCCTTAACCATATTAAATGAACGGAAGGATTTCTCGATGGATTCACTGAGTAGAGCATTGGTCATTGCAATTCAATATTTGGGAAGCGATAGAAACGCTGCAGAGTTCACTGAAGACGATGATTTAAAAATTGTTGAAGAGGTGGCATCTATTATCCAAAGCGCTTCAGTGGATGAAAAGGCTGCGTTAGTTAAAGCGGCTAAAGCGTTGGGATTGACTGGCTGGGCGGAGCAAATTGGTATTTCATTGATCAACTAAGCGGAATCTCCGGTGACAGGTCTTGCACCTTTGGAGCTGCCCTAAATTTGCACGAACAGAAGTAGTACTTGATTCATTGAATCGCAGTTGTAGCATTTAATAAAAGGTAATCATTAATGAAGAAAATATTTAGCCCTCTGATGTTACTCACTTTTTTAGCCATCTCTGGTTGTGCGCGAATGGTCGCGTGGGAAACACCTTATGACAAAGAAAGCGCGTGGGATAAAGTGGGCGGTTATAGTGACAAACAGATTGGAGAGGGCAAATTTGAACTGACCTATAAAGGAAATAGCGTTACTTCGATAGAGAAGATTGACCAGTATTGGCATCGCAGAGCGAAAGAGTTATGCAATGGAGAATACACTTTTGAAAAAAATAACAATATGACGAATAAGGATAGTGCGGTTATGGCAGGGTCAACATACACCCCGATATCTTTAAGCATCCCGGTCGTCGCTGGCATTGTCACCTGTAAAACTAACTCAGAGTAGATTTACTACTGGTACTGAGAAACTTCGGTGACAAGTCTTCCATCTTGCCATTGTGATTTTGAAAGCAACACATTGTATTCATATCGTCCAAGTGTTCCGCACAACAGACAATGCTTTCGAAATCGCTATACCAGCCTTGGCTTTGGGGCTAATCTTGCCGAAAAATTTCGAGGTAATACGCGTTCTCCAAGGTCAGCACCTTGTGGGAAAAAATAATCTTGATAGATACCAGGAGGCATCCATGTACCGCCAAACGCTCACCTTACTTTTTACTCTGAGTTTGCTCGCAGCCTGCGATAAAGCAGCTCAGACGCCTTCAGCAGCTCTGACTGAAAACACCACAGCGCCGAACTCTGCGGTGATCGAGAAGAGGGCCGCGGACGCTTGGCTTGGCAAGTGGACAGGCCCTGAAGGCACCCATCTTGAGATTTTGCAAGAGGGCGATAAGTATAAAGTTGCGATCCGCGATCTCGATGCTGTCCGTATCTTTGATGCTGTCAGTACCCAAAGCGGACTCAGCTTCGAACGTGACGGCATTACGGAAAGCATAACGCCGGGATCTGGACCAGATACAGGTATGAAGTGGTTGATGGACAAGTCAAACTGCCTGGTCGTTAAGGTTGGAGAAGGCTATTGTCGCGGCTGATAAGAATCTGTTGTCAGGTGCTAGCCAGCGCTACTAAGTTGTTTTAATGAAGTCGATGAGTTTTCATAGTGTTGATGGCCAGCTATTCTGACTAGAGTTACAGCCCTGATTATTCACCATCACGGATTATTTGTATGACTGAAAACAAAACTAAAGCAACAGACGCCAGTGTCGGTGATTACATAGCTTCAAGAGCCCAAGCGCAACAAGGCAACGATTGTCATGCTTTGATGGCTTTGCTTGAAAAACTGACAGGGCAGTCTGCAAAAATGTGGGGGCCGAGCATAGTGGGTTATGGCTCCTACAGCTATACCTACGACAGTGGGCGCAGCGGAGAAGCGCCTTTGACTGGATTCGCCATTCGTGGCCGGGATCTGGTGCTCTATCTGTCGGTGGATAGTGAGGAACAACAAGCTTTATTGACCAGACTGGGCAAGCACAAAATGGGTAAGTCTTGCCTGTACTTTAAGCAGTTGGCTGATCTTGATAGCTTTGTGCTGGAACAACTGATTGCCGGTTCAATCACTGAGTTAAGGCAGCGCTACGGCTAGATAATCTTCGCGGCGATTGCACCCTACAGCAGTCATTAAAAAGGACCCGAAGGTCCTTTCTAAATAAATCCACATCAATACTTAGCAGGTTGAGCCGGCTTGGGTAAAGTGGCTTTGATAAAGTCACGTAAGTCCTGGTTCGACTGACGTAAGTCGTCGTAACGCAGGTACATCATATGACCGCTGCGATAGCCTTTAAAGCTTAATCTGTCTTTCATTTTGCCACTTGGGTCCAACTGCCACATATTGTATTTTGCATCAAAATAGTTGGTGGCGCCGTCGTAGTAACCCGATTGAGTCATCACATGCAGGTAGGGGTTTTGAGCCATGGCCTGACGCAGGTTTTCGCCTGTATTGTCATTGCTTCTGTCCCACGGGTGCACATTACCGAACATATTGTATTTCACGTCGGTTTTGTAATTCAGCTCGTTTTTCAGGTAGTTATTAATAGCTGGAGTAAAAGAGTGCAGCCATGAGGTCAGCTCAGCGTTGTAATCCGGCTCTGAGCCAGCATCTTTTTTGTCGATACCCAAATAACGTGAGTCTAAACGGCCGACGGTCTGGCCGCGTTCACGCAGCAATTCTTTCCAGAAAAAGTCGGTATTAATATCCAGGTTATTTTGCAGCACAGCTTTGACAGATAAACCTGAATATTTCGCCACTTGCTCTGCAATTTGTTGTTTTTCAGCTTGTGGTAAAGAGTTACCTTTGGCTAAAGCAGGTAAGTAAGTGTTGAGCGTAAACTCTTCTACTTCCGGCAGATAGTCGGTTAAATCTTTTTGCTGTAAATCGCTACTCAGCGCCTTATGATACCAGGCTGTGGCGGCAAAGTACGGCAGGCGGTTAGCAACATCAACAGGACCATCACGTTTAATACCTATTTCAGTAGGGGACACCAGCACTACGCCGTTTAAGTACATCCACTGTTGGTTTTGCAGCGCTAAAGCTAAACCCGATACCCGTGTTGTGCCATAGCTTTCGCCTATCAGGTACTTAGGTGATTCCCATCTGTTGTAGCGACTGACAAAGGTATTAACCCACTCGGCCAGGTATTTGATATCCGCATTGACACCAAAAAACATTTTTTGTTGCTGATCCTGGCTTGGCATTTTGCCGTCTTTACCAGGTAATACTCGGGAATAGGCTGTATTCACAGGGTTTACAAAGACGATATCTGCCGTATCCAGCACTGAATATGGGTTTTGTTTTACGCCATAAGGTTGTAGTGGGTAACCTTCGCTATCTACATTCAGCGCTTTAGGGCCGGTGTAAGCAATTTGCATCCAGACTGAAGCAGAACCCGGGCCGCCGTTAAAGGAAATCAGCAGAGGGCGGCTTTTTCTGTCTTTGACATCCTGACGTTCGTAATAAGTATAAAAAATAGCGGCTGTAGGTTCGCCTTGTTCATTCCATACGGGCTGAGTGCCGGTGTAGGCTTTGTAACTGAAGTCATTATCCAGCACTGTGGTTTCATGTTCTGTCACAACTACTGAATCGGCGTCTATTTGTACTGTAGTGTTTTTTGCGGCTTTGGCGTCTTCGGCCTGAACTGCAAGGCTTAAACTCGTTGCACTCAGGCACAAGCTGAGCAACAGAAGTGGACTGATTTTCATAGATTTCCTGATCATAGTCTTGTTGTTTTAGTTCAGCCTATTGTTTAACTCACAAGTAGCAAAATAACCACCAGGCTTGAGACTAATAACAAAGATTCAGGTTAAAAGGAAAGACGGCTTTGTCTGTTGCTCCGCACTTCTTGCCTAAAAGTCCATTTGAGTAGTGCGACTCATGCAGGTGCTGTAATCTGCTTTTATACTGCGTTTGATAATGTGTAGAGGAGTGAAGTGTGAGCAATTTAATCGAGCAGCAACTTGAACAGCTAAAAGCCCAACTTATGCCTCATATGCCAGCCTTTGGCAGCATGGACAGCATTATTCCGGATCTGGTTTTGTACCGCAGTGAAGTGACCACTGAGATCACCCCCGTTATTTATGAACCTTCTTTATGCATTATGCTGCAGGGCGAAAAAGAGGTTTATCTTAGCAATGACCGAATTGTGTATGACCCCTTAAGTTACTTGCTGGTGCCAGTGACAGTGCCTGCCAGTGGTAAAGTGACCCAAGCCAGTCCAAAAACGCCTTATCTTGCGCTTCGATTAACCATAGATTTAAAAGAGCTGGCTGATTTAGTCATTGATTTGGGTGGCAGAGTTGAGCGTAGCAAGGAGCAGGTGAAGGCCATATCTGTTGGACGGGTGGATGAGGGATTGTTGTCCGCTATAGCCCGTCTGTTGCAGTTGCTGGATAAACCTTCCGATATACCAGTGCTCTATCCACTTCTCAAACGTGAAACTTTATACCGCTTATTATTGGGCGATTTAGGCAGCCAATTACGTGATTTTATGCTGCTGGACAGTCAGGGCCATCGTATTAGTAAGGTCATTGAAGTACTGCGGAAAAAGTACAATGAACCGCTGCGGATTAAAGATTTGGCCGACGAAGTGCATTTAAGTGAGTCGGCTTTATTTCAGGCTTTTAAAGCGGTGACAGGTATGTCCCCTTTGCAGTATCAGAAGAAATTACGGCTCAATGAAGCGCGCCGTATAATGCTGCATGAAGGTATAGAAGCGGCTACTGCCAGTTATAAAGTGGGTTATGAAAGCCCATCGCAGTTTAGCCGTGAGTACAGCCGTTTATTTGGCGCCCCACCTAAAGCTGATATAGAAAGAGTGCGTTTGCAGGGCAGCTAATAATGGGTCAGAGCCTTGGCTCTGACCCGAATTAGGTTATTGCTGTAACCACATTCTGGCGCTGCGGGCCGGAATAGTGATGTTTAACCACTGCGTATTCACCTGAAAGCTATTACCACTGATCACATC
Source organism: Rheinheimera sp. MM224 (assembly GCF_947090785.1). NCBI lineage: Bacteria > Pseudomonadati > Pseudomonadota > Gammaproteobacteria > Chromatiales > Chromatiaceae > Rheinheimera > Rheinheimera sp. MM224. The sequence continues at coordinate 3,123,043 of NZ_OX352320.1, read as the reverse complement.
GGTGTAATTCACATACCAGTTCAGCTCATTAGCGTAGGTATCCACCCAAAAGTTTTGTGGCGTGTCGCATTTGTTAATACCCACTACACCTTTTTTGTCGCGTTTAAACAACAAAATACACTGATTGCTGCCGAGCACCTGCATACCGCTGCCTTGTGTACTGTTATGAAAACGTATCATGTTTTTAATATCAGCTCTTTTATAAAAATCCTGCCAGCGATAGCCATCTAAATTGGCCGTTTCACCGTGATCTGAATAAATCATCGGTGTACCGCCGTTTCGACCCAGAATATAAGCGTGTGCCAGAGTTTCGTCTGTGCTGTTCATGATCTGATAACGGAAACCATCGTTGGTTGGAATATCGTGGGTGATGGCGAAGGTTACTGCCTTGTTCCAGGCCAAGGCCTGACCATAAGCACCAGGGTCGACCAGTACATTCATTGAACCGCCAAAACTAAAGGCGTTGCGGATAGATGCAAACAGCGGGAAGTCGTACGCGCTGTGGCTGGTATTATCCAGGTAAGGCTTTAAAAACAGCTCATACTCTTGATTACCTGAACCGCCGGAGGTAATGACTTCACCAAATACATGCATGCCGCTAATTAAAGCCGGAGTGAAAACGGCGTTGATATGGGCATTGCTCATATGTTTGACCGCATCGACCCGGAAGCCTTTAATTCCCATATTCTTTAATGCCTGCAAATAGGCTTGCTGCTGGCTGACGACCCAGTTGTTGTTATCCAGATCTGGCAAGCCTGTGTCACCACCACCGCCACAAAGCCGGTAATACTGCACTTGCCAGACATCCAGATAATTACTGATACAACCCGGTGCGTGGAAGTCTGAACCGGACAGGAAGTTTTGTGTTAAATCGCCATACAGCTTCTGGTTATTGGCATAAGTCCAATTCGCCTGATAACTATTGAGTACTGCGGTGCCTGGGTAATTTAAGTCACTACGTTGTGCACTTTCATTGGCCATGTGATTCAGCACCACATCGGCGTATACCTCAATGCCTTTGCTGGTCATGGTTTGGATCAAGCTTTGCAGCTGTTGTTTGTTGCCGCGTGGATGGTCTATTAAGCGTAAATCCTGTGGCTGATAACGAGCCCACCATTGTTCGCCACTGGATTTCATTGGCGGGGCTATCAACACTTTTTTATAACCGGCCTGCTGAATTTCAGTAGCTTTGGCGGTGATTTCGCTGTAGTTCCAGTTAAAGGCATGCAAAATTACATCGGCATAAGCCGGGCTTGCTGATAGCAGGCTGGCGCCCACCAACAGTGTCTGTAGTGATAATTTCATTCGTTTTACCCTGTCATTGTCGTCATTTTTATAGTCATGCTCATCCTGGCAAAAGCACTCCTGGAAAAAGAGTTGGCGCTGTTGTCAGGTTGGCTGCTTTGTTGTGTACACCGGTGACTTATAAAAGTTATGAGTAGTAGTTGTTTTTGTAAATGAAATAACCGCATTGTTTACAAAATGCATACGTATTCAGTGGGAAATGTTGCCAGATGGAGGGTTTTTATCAGAACAAAGCAACAGGACAATTTTTAAACGGAACTTTGTTAATCTTTGTAATTCAGATCAATAAAATGCAACACTGCTGTGCCATAATCGCCATCACAAAAAGCTGACGTCAGCTTTATTACTGCGCTTTTGCTGCAGTTTTACCCCTTTTGCATCAGGTGTTGAACATCCATGTTTAAATCTACCACTATAAGTCTGCGTTTGATTCTGGCTTTTGCCGTTCCATTGCTGTTGTTAGTCATTTTGGGCAGCCAAAGTTACTTTTCAGTGCGGGCTATGCACCAGCATATCGACACCTTGTATGATGACCGTATAGTACCTTTAACCGAACTGAAACTGATTGCCGACGCTTATGCGGTGAATGTGATCGACGCAGTGAACAAGGCCAATGCCGGTGTATTTACTGCCGAACAGGCCGTACAGGAACTGGAAAAAGCCCAACAGATCATTAAAGAGCAGTGGGCGATTTACCAGTCCCATTCGATGCAGGCCGACGAGCAGCAACTGATCAGCCAAACCCAGCAATTGTTTAGCGCTGCCGACCAGCAGATTATTGCCGCCATTGAACTGATTTCATCTAAACAAGGTTTGGTGGTGCGGCAACTGGATAGTATGGATGGGCCTTTGTATCAGACCATAGATCCTATCAGTAACCAGATTTCAGCCTTAATTCAGCACCAGTTGGATCAATCCGCAGTGATAGACAAAGAAGCTTCTGCTTTGTATGACTCAGAAGTGTGGGGCATCTGGATTATTACTCTGCTGGCTTTTGCCGGTAGTGCGATAGCGGGTTACATAGTGACTCAGCGTATTTTGCGTCAGTTAGGTGCAGAACCTTTGTATGCGGTTGAACTGGTAAAAGAAATTGCAGCAGGGCGTTTGGATCTAAACATTAATTTACAAAAAGCCGATGAACAAAGTTTATTGTTTTCGTTAAAACAAATGGTTGATCAGCTGATTAGTGTTTTAAAACAAGTGCAACAGGCGGGCTATTTAGTCAATCAGAACTCGGTAGCCCTGGAGCAAAACAGCCATCAGGCATCAGCTCAGCTGACCCAACAAAAAAATGAAGTGATGTCGGTCAGTGCGGCAATGAACGAAATGACTACGACTGTGGCTTCGGTTGCTCAAAATGCCCGTCAGGCCTCGCTGAAAGCCGAATTTGCCAGTCAGGAAAGTGTCAGCAGCGGCAAGGTGATGGGCCAGGCACTGAGTGCTATGCATCAGCTACAGCAAAATATTCTACATTCCACTCAAACCGTGCAAAGCCTGTCGGCTGAAAGTAAGCAAATCAGTCAGGTGATTGAAGTGATCCGTGGTATTGCCGATCAAACCAACTTATTAGCACTTAATGCTGCTATTGAAGCGGCCAGAGCAGGCGAACAAGGCCGTGGTTTTGCCGTGGTAGCGGATGAAGTTCGTACCCTGGCCAGCCGCACTCAACAATCAACTCAGGCTATTCAGCAAATTATCGGCACCTTGTTAAGTGGTGTGGATATATCACTGCAGTCGATGGAAAAAAGCCGTGATGAAGTGCAACAGGTCGTGGAATTGGTCAATCAGTCCAGCGACAGGTTGCAGCAAATTAACCAAAGCGCACATTTGGTCTGGGATATGAGTTCAGAAATAGCCAGCGCCGCAGAGCAGCAAAGTGTGGTGGCTGAAGATATTAATAAAAATGTCAGCTTTATTCACTCTGGCGCAGAGCAAAGCTCAGCGGCTGCAGCGACTGTATTGGCGTCAGCAGAACAGCTGCAGCAGCTGTCGGTGCAGCTGAAACAGCAAATCGCATATTTCCGTTTACCTGCTTAATCGCTTTGCGGAATAAGCTTTTAATTTGACGGTACTAAACGCCATTGATCTAACCAGCTCCAGACTTGTTGTTGCTGTTGCTGGTTAAATTCGTGGCGTGCTTCACTCCAAATCTCAGTGCGCAGTGCTGATTCTGCGCCAAACGCCTTCCAGACTTTTTTCAGTTGTTGTTGACCTTGGATAACCCCTTGCACTGGCATCAACGGGTCTTGTCCACCATTGATTAAATACAAAGCTTTAGGCGCCATTAAACTGACCTGATCCGGTATATCCAACTGACGGGCCAAGCCGGGATGCAACATATAAAAGGACGATTGGCCTTTGGTTAAATTGGCATAGGGTTGTAACAGCTGCTGATAGGTATTAAACCAGCAAATAGCTGCAGCGGCCTGAATATGCTCAGACAGCGCTGCCACTTGCCAGGCGCGGTAAGCACCCATCGAAAAACCTATGGCGGCAATTTTTCCTTTGGGTACATCAGGTCGTTCTGCTAAAAACTTCGCTAATTGCATATCTTCATAGGCCGATAAACCAGAAAGCGAATGGCCTGTTGCCAGCAGATTAGCGGCCAGCTGTTGTTGCTGTTCGTACTGAATGGGCCCACGTTCACCAAAACCTGAAGTATCAGCGGCCAGTACCAGATAACCCTGTTCTGCCAGCTCATCACCAATAAAACGACCGCCGTAGTATTTATCTACCCAGTCTTTGGCTTCTTTTTTGAATGTTGAATCTGCAAAAGGCCGGATCATTTTTTCTTTACCAATGACAAAATAAGCGCCATGGTCGTGTAGCAATAGCACTGCGGCTTTGATCGGCTGATTTTTTGGGGTGAGCAACAGCGCCTTGCTATGGCTGATTTTGCTTAATGGGATTTGCCACAGCTCTGCCTTGTAGCTACCTCTGTCTTCTTGCCGCAGCAAGGCTGCCGGCGCTAGCGTCGCTGTGGCTGGAGCCAGTAGAGCATCCAGGTAATACTGACGTTGCTGCTGTTGCCATGATGCTGCTGGCTGTTGTTCCTGCCAACTGCCCTTATAAGCGGAAGCCGGTGTTACAGGTAAAGTGGTTGAGGCTTCAGCAAAAAAACAGCCTAAAACCAGCCATAACACTCCACATACTCTGATCATAATGACAAGCTCCTCTGTCTTTGTTCCAGCATAAAGCAAGGCCGGGTAGCGGGCAGAAATTCTTCGAAGAAATTCCATAAACCGTATTTAACAGGTAAATAAACTTCAGCTGCATCCCGTTTGTCGTAAAGGATGCGTTGAGCGAACACTTTTGTTATGCTCGGCAACGAATTTTATTAGTACTCACCCATTTTTCGTTGAGGCAGTAGCAGCAGTGAAGAGGGGAACAACATCCGGGGAACAGGATAGATGAAATACGCATTAAGCGCCGTGGCTTTGGCTTTATTGACAGCCTGTGGCCAACCAAGTGATACCACAAAAACACAAGAAACCGTTATGACAGAAACTCAGGCAGCTCATCCTTTTACTTATCCGGTCACCGCTAAAGGCGACGTGGTAGATACTTATTTTGAAAGCAAAGTGGCAGACCCTTACCGCTGGCTGGAAGATGACCGCAGCGTTGAAACGGGTAACTGGGTGAAAGAACAAAACAAAGTCACTTTTTCTTATCTGGACCAAATTGGTTACCGTGACCAAATCAAACAACGTTTAGAAGCGCTGTGGAACTATGAAAAAGTAGGCGCACCTTTTATTGAAGGTGAATACACCTATTTTTATAAAAACGACGGCTTACAAAACCAGTCTGTGCTTTATCGCAAAAAAGGCGAAGGCGAAGCTGAAGTCTTTTTAGACCCAAATACCTTCAGCAGCGATGCAACCACTTCTTTAGCTGATGTGTCTTTCTCTGACGACGGCAAAACTCTGGCCTATTCCATCTCTGAAGGTGGCAGCGACTGGCGCAAAATTATCATCATCGATGTAGAAACCAAAAAACCTATTGAAGAAACCCTGGTGGACGTCAAGTTCAGCGGTGTGTCGTGGAAAGGCAATGAAGGTTTTTACTACTCAAGTTACGACAAGCCAGAAGGCAGTGAGCTGTCGGCTAAAACCGATCAGCACAAGCTGTATTACCATAAGTTAGGCACTGCACAAAAAGACGATCCAGTGGTGTTTGGTGGTGTTGATGCGGAGAAACACCGTTATGTAGGTGGTGGTGTAACGGATGACGGCAAATACCTGATTGTCTCAGCTGCCAACGCAACTTCAGGCAATAAAGTGTTCTTAAAAGACTTAACCAAAGCCGATAGCGCTTTTGTGACTTTGTATGCTGAAGGCGACGCTGACTTTGAGTTCATCGATAGCCGTGATAATGCTTTGTATTTTGTAACTAACTTAAACGCACCAAATAAAAAGTTAATCAAAATTGATGCAACAGCGCCTGCTGCGGACAAGTGGACAGATGTGATCCCGGAAACGGCGAACGTGCTGGATGTCAGCAAAGGTGCTGGTTTCTTATTCGCCAATTACATGGTGGATGCGATTTCTCAGATCAAACAATACGACTACGAAGGCAAGTTAGTGCGTGATGTGACGCTGCCGGGTTTAGGTACTGTGTCTGGTTTTGGTGGCAAAACCAAAGACACCACCATGTATTACAGCTTCACCAACTACAACACAGCACCTAGTACTTTTGCTTTTGAGCCAAAATCCGGCGAAACCAGCACTTATTACAAAGCTGCAGTTAAGTTTAACAGCGACGATTATCAGTCTGAGCAGGTGTTTTATACCTCTAAAGACGGTACTAAAGTGCCGATGATCATCACTCACAAAAAAGGCATTAAGCTCGATGGTACTAACCCAACCATGCTTTACGGTTACGGTGGTTTTAACGTCAGCCTGACTCCTGCTTTTAGTGTGGCCAACCTGGTGTGGATGGAAATGGGCGGCGTGTACGCTGTGCCTAACCTGCGTGGTGGTGGCGAATATGGTAAAGCCTGGCATGACGCTGGTATTCAGCTGAAAAAACAAAATGTGTTTGATGATTTTATTGCGGCTGGTGAATACCTGATTGCACAGAAATACACCTCAAGCGACAAACTGGCTATTCGTGGTGGCTCTAACGGTGGTTTGTTAGTGGGCGCTGTGATGACCCAAAGACCTGATCTGATGAAAGTGGCTATCCCTCAGGTCGGTGTACTGGATATGTTGCGTTACCACACCTTCACCGCTGGTGCAGGTTGGGCGTACGACTATGGCACTTCTGAGCAAAGCAAAGAGATGTACGACTACATCAAAGGCTACTCACCAGTGCATAACGTCAAAGAAGGTGTGGCTTATCCTGCCACTCTTGTCACTACGGGCGATCACGATGACCGCGTAGTGCCAGCACATTCCTTTAAGTTTGCAGCTGAGCTACAGGCCAAAGCAACAGGTCCTAACCCACAGATGATCCGTATTGAAACCAATGCAGGTCACGGCGCTGGTGTGCCGGTATCCAAGCAAATCGAGTTAGCTGCGGATATCTATGGTTTTACTTTGTTTAATATGGGTGTGAAAGAGTTACCTAAGCAGTAAATACCCTTGGTTCTTGAAGCCGCAGTGTTGTTGACAGCGCTGCTCGCTTTTAGATAGCTTTGTATGTGAGACGGGCAGGGATAAACCCTGCCTTTACAAACTAATCTGAATTACTTTCCAACCGCTTGATATAAAAACCGCTTTGCCACCTGCAATACATTCTGTCGTAACTGATACATCAGCGGGCTTTCGCTTTGCCAATAGTGCCAGTACAACTGGGTATCCAGCGCATAACCAGGGCTTAAATCCACCAGATCACCACTTTCCAGCTGCGACTGCATTTGTAGTTCTGGCAATAAACCAAAACCTAATCCCGCCAATGTGGCTTTTAAAAAACCTTCTGACGAAGGGCACAAATGAAAACGCTGAGGTACAGCTTGTGCTACATGCTGCAGGTACTGATGTTGCAACTGATCATCCTGATTAAATACCAGACAAGGCGCCTGACTGATCCTCTGTTTAAACTGCTGTTTTAATTGATAACGCTGAATAAAAGCCGGACTTGCTACAGCCCGGTATCGCAGTGCGCCCAATGCCATCACAGCACCACCATTGACCGGCTGAGGACTGGCACAAATGCACGCCATCACATCGCCTTGTTTCATGCGTTTTAAACCAACGGACTGATCTTCCACCACCAGATCAAAACGCACTGCCTGCTGCTCTGGCAAGACTAAAGCTTCAGGTAACCAGGTGGCTAAAGAGTCCGCATTGGTCGCCAGGCGCACCACCAAATCTTGTGGGTCGTCTGTTAATCCTAAAGCTGTTTCCATTTGCCGTACTTGCTGCAAGTGGTTTAACAAACGTTGTCCTGCGGCAGTTGGTTTAGGTGGGCTACTGCGTAATAACACCGGCTGACCCAACACAGATTCCAATTGTTTAATACGACGGCTGATGGCTGACTGAGTTAAATGCAATACCAAAGCAGCCCGTTCAAAACCACCTTGTTCAACCACGGCAGACAGTGCCTGCAATAAGCGGTAATCAATCATCAGTTTTTCTCATGTTGCATAAAATTTATTCGTTGGATTCATGATAAGCCGGTTCGTTAAACTTGTACCACTGTTTCTTTTAGGGCGAATCTTATGTTGTCGTTTTTTACCGGTTTTACCGTGGGTTTAAGTTTAATAGTGGCAATTGGCGCACAGAATATCTGGGTACTCAGCCAAAGTATGGCGGGCGCGAACAGGCTGGTGATAGCTCTGGTCTGTATTTTATGTGATGCGGCTTTAATTGTGACTGGAGTCTACAGTGTGCAGCTTATTCAACTGTGGCTACCGCCGCTGGTGCCAGTATTGACCTGGGCCGGAGTGGCGATGTTGCTGTGGTTGGCCTTTGGTGCTGCACAACGGGCATGGCGTGGGCAAGCTGCTTTGCACTCAAGCTCTGCAGTGCAGGTACAAAGCTGGCAAAAAACTGCGCTGACTGCTTTGGCTATTACTTTATTAAACCCTCATGTTTATCTCGATACTGTGATACTGATTGGCAGTGTTGGTTCTGTGCAGACGCAACCTTTCTGGTTTACTGTAGGGGCTTGTCTGGCCTCTTTTTGCTGGTTTAGTGCTTTAACTGGCTTAGCCCCGAAACTTAAGGTCTGGCTGAGCTCGCCGCTGCGCTGGCGGCTGTTTGATGGTTTGGTGGCCTTGGTCTTATCTGGTATTGCATTGAAGCTGGCGCTTTAAATTTCAGGCCCTGATCTACTGGGCAAAACTTTGGTCATGCATTACTATGTGGCGCTTTTACAGGGGCAGTTGCGGGCTCAATTGTGGTAGTCGCGGATACAAGGGGAAATGGCATGAAGAAGTTGTTGTTAGTGGCTGTGTTAGGTTTTGCGCTGGCAGGTTGTAGCTCTGTGCCGGATGACTGGAGCAATATGACCCAGACCGAAATACAAAGCTGGCAAGCCAGTGGTTTTACAGCAGAAGTCGCTCAGCAGTGGAAAGCCAGTGGTTTTAATTCAGAAGCCGCAGGCCTTTGGAAAATCGCGGGTTTTAACCTGGAGTCTGCGACAGAGTGGTCAGCACAGAAATTTAGCGCTGAAGAAGCTAAAAACTGGGTCGCTACAGGTTTTGAACTGGACGATGCTGTAGATTATCGCGCCAGAGGTTTATCACCTATTCACCGTGAACAGGCAGTAGAATAAAGTCAGAGTCTGACGCCATTTGTTAGTACAGAGCCCGGTTTTTACCGGGCTTTTTGTTGCGGCTGCTTTTTGAGTGACCTCACTGTGTTTTTATCTCGCAGTTCTTATTCAAACTGTCGTTTTGTACTTGAACAGAATTCGCTTCTGCGCTCTGATGAGGTTAACTTCAATGGAGATTATCGATGACAGATTTTCGCAGTGACACAGTCACCCAACCTACAGCAGCAATGAAAGCCGCTATGCTGGCAGCGCCTTTGGGAGACGATGTATTCCAGGACGACCCGACGGTCAATGAGTTACAGCGTTATGCCGCAGAACTTTTAGGTTTTGAAGCCGCGTTATTTGCGCCCAGCGGCACTCAAACCAACTTAATAGCACTGATGGCGCATTGTCAGCGGGGTGATGAAGCCATAGTAGGGCAGCAGTGGCATACCTATCGCTGGGAAGGCGGTGGTATGGCGGTGTTAGGTTCTATTCAGCCACAACCTATTGAACACCAGCCAGACGGTACTTTGGCGCTTGAGCATATTCGAGCCGCGGTAAAACCGGACGATCCACATTTTGCCCGCACTAAATTGATTGTGATGGAAAACACTACAGGTGGAAAAGTACTGCCCTTGTCTTATATGAACTCTGTGGCGGCTTTGGCGAAAGAGCTGGGGTTAAATTGTCATATTGATGGTGCCAGACTGATGAATGCGGCTGTGGCTCTAGCGACAGCTGATGGTTCAAATCCAATTCAAAAAGCCAGACAACTCTGCGCTGGTTTTGATTCAGTGTCTTTGTGTTTATCCAAAGGTTTAGGTGCTCCGGTGGGCTCTTTACTGCTGGGTAGCCATGCTTTTATTCTGCAGGCAAGACGGTTGCGTAAAATGTTGGGTGGCGGCATGCGTCAGGCTGGAGTGCTGGCTGCTGCTGGTTTATATGCACTGCAAAATAATATAGAGCGCCTGGCAGAGGATCATCAGCATGCACAGCAATTGGCAGAAGGCTTACAGCGTATAGCAGCCGAACATCCGCTGCTCAAAGGCAAGTTGGAGCTGGTATCCGTCAATACCAATATTTTATTTACCGATATAGCTGTAGAAGTGGCCGGGCCTTTACTGGCTTATCTCTCGGAGCAGGGCATTAAATTGACCAGCAGTAATTACAATAAAGCTGATCAGTACTACCAAAGAGTGCGTTGGGTGACCCATTTGGATATCAGTGCCTCAGATATCCAGCGCACGCTCGGCGCAGTGCAAAAATTTAGTGTTTGAGTGGGACTAACCGCCTGATTTCTGAGGCGGTACCCTCTGTTTTTCTTTGTTGAAGCTGTTAATGTAAAAACAGATAAAAACGATAGTAAAAGAAAAAACATCCGGGGCTACCATGAAACTCACTTTAGTCGCTTGTCTGACTGCTGCTCTTTTTGCCAGCAGTTATGCTGATGCTGCATATTACCGCTCACCTTCGATACAGCAGAACCAACTGGTCTTTACTGCCGAAGGTGATTTATGGCTAAGCTCCGTTAATGGCAGTGAAGCCAAACGTTTGACCACTCATGCTGCTGAGGAAACTCAGGCATTGTTTACGCCTGACGGCAAAGCTGTGGTTTATGTGGCGGCTTATGACGATACCCCGGATATTTATTATTTAGCTTTAGCGGGCGGTGCTCCTAAACGTTTAACAGCCTTAAATGCCAAAGTGAAACTGCAGGGCTGGAGTCTGGACGGCAAATTGCTGTACAGCACTGATGCAATGACAGGGCCTGTGAACAGCTGGGTGCTGAAGTTGCTGGATCTGGAAACTCAACACACTGAAACTTTACCGCTTTTGGATGCCGTGGAAGCTGTGCTGGATGAACAAAACGGCTATGTCTATTTTATCCGTTATGGTTTGCAGTTAACTGGTGACAATGCCCGTCAGTATCAGGGCGGCGCTAAAGGTCAGTTATGGCGCTGGAAACTGGGTTCAGAGCTTGAAGCAGAACGTTTATTAGCAGACCATCAGGGATCTTTGCGCAACCCTATGATCTGGCAAGGCCAACTGGTGTTGGTGAGTGATGCTGGCGGCAATGCGAATTTATGGTCCTACGATCCTGTATCGACTCAACTGAAAGAGCTAAGCACTGTGCAGGATTTTGCTGTGCGCTCTGCCCGAATCGATCAAGGTAAAGTGATTTACCAGTCAGGCGCTGATATCAAATTACTGGATTTAGCCTCAGGCCAAAGCAGCACTCAAGCCCCTGTTTTAGTCACAGACTCACCCCAACAGCGTCAGCGTTTATTAAGCGAACCTCTGAAGTACCTAACCTCCAGCTCCGTTGGATTCTCTAAAGAAAAACTGGCTTTGACGCTTCGCAGCAAAGTGCAGGTATTGTCCCGTGCTCCTCAACGTATTGTCGAACTGGCGGTACCTGAAACGGCCCGTGCCCGCAGCGCTGTGGTCAGTCAGGATGGTAAATGGGTGTATTTAATTTCTGACCAGTCCGGCGAGCCTGAAATTTGGCAATACGCTGCTGATGGTTCAGATCAAGGTAAACAGCTGACGAAAGACGGCCGCGGTTTTCGCTGGAATTTAACCTTATCACCAGATGGGCGTTATCTGGCGCATGATGATAAACAAGGCCAGTTATGGGTATTGGATGTCAAAAGCGGCAGTAATCAGCTGGTGTATAAAAGTGGTTCTGGTTTAAGCCCTTATAGCGACCTGAGCTGGAATAAAAACAGCAGCTTGCTGGCTTTTACCACAGAAAAAGATGGCGTAGGCCGTCAGCAAATTGGCCTGTATTCAGTGAAAGAGCAACAAGCCAAATTGCTCACTACAGATAAATACAATTCGTTTAGCCCGGCATTTCACCCTGATGGTGACTGGTTGTATTTTTTGTCTGAGCGCGAATTAAAACCAACCCCAGGTGGCCCATGGGGCGATCGCAATATGGGACCGGCTTTTGATAAAAGAGCGCAGATCTTTGCCTATGCGCTGGATAGCTCAGCTCAATTTCCTTTTGCTGCCGAAACTGAACTGACAGCTGGCCTGGAAGGGCAAAGCAAAGCGACTGCACTTAGTGATTTACCTGGTCAGTTATGGCAAGTGCCTGTGGCAGCTGGTAATTATCAAAAGCTGCAGGCCGGAGCCGATTACTTGTATTTGCAGGAATTTGAATACAGTGGCGACGCAGCTGCTGTACGGGCATTAAAAATTGAGCCAGAGAATAAAAAGTTATTGAGTTTTGCTGGCAAGGTTCGTCACTTGCAAAGCAGTGCTGATGGCAAGTCGCTGTATTTGCAGTATGAAACTGAACCTGGCAAGTATAGATTTTTCTTAGGTTCTGCCACAGCCAAAGCGCCGGAAGGGGAAGAGGCTGAGCCCTGGGCTATTGATAAAATAAGCCTGACAGTGACACCCAAAGCTGAATGGCAACAAATGTTCCATGACGCCTGGCTGATGCACCGTGAATTTTTATTTGACCCTGCCATGCGTGGTGTGGACTGGGGCAGCACCAAAAGACGCTATCAGCCGTTGCTCGACAGAGTGACAGACAGATTTGAGCTGGATGATTTGCTGGCGCAGTTGATTGGCGAGTTGTCTGTATTGCACTCGCAAGTACGGGGTGGCGATTATGCCAAAGCCAGTGAAAGCAGCAAGGCAGCCAGCCTGGGCGGAGAATTTATCAGCCGCAATGGCAAACTGGTGTTGCAGACTATTTATCAGACAGACCCGGATTTACCTTCTTTAGCCAGTCCACTGAATAGCGCAGGAGCAGAGCTTAAAGTGGGCGATATCTTGCTGGTGGTCAACGGCAAAGCTGTGGCTTCAGTACTGGATTTACACCAGGGTTTACAGCAACAACAAGGCCAGCAAGTGCTGTTACAGTTAGAACGGGATGGCAAAGCCTTTAAAAAAGTGGTTGTGCCTGTTAGTCCGCAGCAAGAGCAATCGTTAAGATATCAGCACTGGGTGCAGCAGAAAAAGCATCAGGTAGAGATGCAGGGCAAACAACAACTGGGCTACTTGCATTTGTATGCCATGACGCCAAATGACATCAGCAACTTTGCCCGTGAGTTCTATGCCAACGTAGATAAACCCGGTTTGATTATTGATGTTCGCCGTAACAGAGGCGGCAATATCGACAGCTGGGTGATTGAAAAACTGTTACGCCGGGTTTGGGCCTTCTGGCAACCCACTCAGGGCAAAGCTTATGGCAATATGCAGCAAAGCTTCCGTGGCCAGTTGGTGGTATTGACCGACCCACTGACTTATTCAGATGGCGAAACCTTTGCTGCTGGTGTGAAAAGCTTAGGTTTAGGCCCAGTTGTAGGACAGCAAACCGCTGGTGCCGGAGTCTGGTTATCTGGTCGTAATTTATTAGCTGATATGGGCGTGGCTCGTGTGGCTGAAACCGCACAGTTTGATAAAGAAGGGCGCTGGATCATCGAAGGCCGTGGAGTCAGTCCGGACGTGCTGGTCGATAATCTGCCATACGCCAGTTTTAGCGGTCAGGACGCACAGTTATCTTATGCCATCAGCCTGTTGCAAAAACAGCTGCAGGAAAAAGCAGTGCCACAACTGAAAGCCGAACCTTTAAAACCTGGGATAGCCAAAGACGCACAAAGGCTGAACTGGTAATATACCCGTCGTACTTGAAGATGCAGCTTTGTTGGCAGCGTGCTCTCGCCCCAGTCACATAGGTAAACTATGCTCCTGGTGTCTCACGCTCTTGTCGCCTCCCTGCAATTCCAAGTTACTTGGGTATAAACTCAAAATGGGGGAGAGAGCAGGTTACGAAAAAACGTAATATGCTTTACTCCTACATTCCAATGTAAGCGCTTTACAATTCTGATTTAAACTGGTATCCAATTGAAATCATTCATTATTGGATAAAAGCAATGAAACTTAAACTGCTGTGTTTTTCTATCGCCTTTTGTAGTTATTCAGCGCTGGCAGCCGACTGGCAGCCTCTGCTGGATAAAAATCTGAGTCAGTGGGATACCTACTTAAGTTATAAACATAAAGAGTCTTATGATGGTTCAGTGCCAAAAGACGAACAGGGTAAGCCGATAGCGCCAATTGGCCTAAATACAGGCAATGACAAATACAAAGTTTTTACGATGCAGCAAGAAAACAACGAAGCTGTACTTCGGGTCAGCGGTGAAATCTATGGTGCTGTCACCAGTAAAAATTCCTACAAAAACTACCACTTAAAATTGCAATTTCGCTGGGGCGATAAAAAGTGGCCACCTCGGCTGAATAAACTCAAAGACAGCGGCATTTTGTATCACGCTATTGGCGAACATGGTCAGGAGTATTTCCGCTCCTGGATGATGTCGCAGGAATTCCAGATCATGGAAGGTCATAACGGCGACTACTGGCAACAAGCAGGTTCGGCTATTGATATCCGAGCTTTTATGCCTGAGTCAATTATGAATGCTGTAGCTGATGAAACTCAGCCATTTCTCAAGGTAGGCAAAGGGGAAGAGCTGCAGGGATTTGTGCTGCGTAAAGACAATCATGAAAAACCAGCAGGACAGTGGAATACAGTAGAGCTCATTAGCTTTGAAGGCCAGAGCCTGCATATAGTCAACGGTCATGTGGTGATGGTGCTTAAGAACTCCCGCTATGTGACGCCCGAGGGGCAAACCAAGCCTTTGATAGAAGGTAAAATTCAGCTGCAAAGTGAAGCGGCTGAAGTCTTTTATAAAGATGTGAAAATCAAAGCTTTGCAGCAGATGCCTGCTGAATACACCAGGTTGTTTTTATAGTGGTATAAAGAAAGGCAGCCAAATGGCTGCCTTTGATCTGAATTAAACTTGTGTGACGAGTGTGCTAGTCGAACAAGAAATCAGAATTTATAACCGGCGTTAAAGACCGCAACAGTTTTACTTTCGCCATCACGACGGCCACCATCGTAATCGGCAGTGCCTAAACCACCGCCTAAAGTCCAGCCACGGCCACTAAAACCGCTAAAGTGATAATCGTAAGTCGCCAAAATTAAGCCATCACCATCAAATACATCGGATGCAGACGCATACTGAGCACCAAATACATGCTGGCTTCTTGCCGATGGTGCTACATGAAAACCTATAGCAGCACCACCTACACCAGCCCCGACATAAACGGCCATATTATCTTCACGGTACATAAACTTACCGCCTAAATCGCCGTACTGAGAACCAAAACCTGCGGCTGGGACAAATTCACCTGCTTGAGCAAAGCTTGTTGCCACTGTGCTTGCCAATACGAATATGGCCAGAGTTAATTTAATTTTCATTGTTGTGATCCCTCTTTTAAAACCTACACCGGATGTTATCCGGCGACGTAAAGGCGGCAGTTTAACTTTATTAACTGAATGGCAGCTTACTGCTGCTTAAAAGCATTTTGGGTGGAGATCAGACTAATGCTGGTTGGTTGAAAAATAAGCACTCAGTTCAGCTAGCGCTCATATTTAGCGGGTTAAGCTTCAAATTCGCCTGCTGTTGGGAAGTCCGAATCTTACCCGGCAGTGTCAACCAAAAGAAGACAGGAGTGCATCTTATGAGTGCAATCAAACAACAGCAAAGTGCGCAACCCTTTGGATACAGCGCCAGTAACAGAAACGACGATTTAACCCAGCAAGAACGCAGGGCGCTGAGCTTAATCTGGCGTGACGATGACTGTGAACCAGTCAAAGCAAAACGCTTTGATCCTACAACCGATCATTGTGCTGAACTGGGTTACAACTGATTTTAAAAGCACGATGCTTATCTGTTAGTGCTCAGGCGGAACAAGGGATAACTATGAACCCGCGACTGTCCCTTGTTTTGCCTGGTCTTGCCATTCCTGCTCGAGCTGAATAAAGTCGGGTCGTTTAAGCTTGTTGCTGTATTGATAGCTGATAAATACCGCCAGACATAAGCTAAAACTTATGGCAAAAAGTGCGGGGCCTCCCCATAAGTCTAAGATCACGCCCCCTAATACGGGTGACAACGAATAGCCTATGGCATACAAGCTGGCGGCGCCAAAGTAGCTGCCACGTAAAGAGGCTGGAGCCAATTGATCCAAATGCACATTCATATTGGCAAATAAAATAGCTTCGCCAAGACTTAATACAAATACGGCCGCTATCCAGCCCCAAAACCATTCTGGTGGATTCAGCGCAAAACCAAGTTGTGATACCGCCAGTAACAACAACCCAACATAAATACGGGATACCACAGGCCAGCTTGCCATCAGACGCAGCAATGGGAACTGGAATAACACTATCACGGTCGAGTTCAGAATAATCATCGCTGATATCAGTGCCACCAATTCTGGAACTTCTGCTCTTGTCAGGTATTGAATAAGGCTGGAGTCGCAGTGGGCATAGATAAAAGTCACCAAAATATTGGCCACAATCACTAGTAAAAACAGTTGGTCTTTTTTTAATAAAAACAGAGTTTGGCCAAACCGCATCGGGTTATAGCTTTGCAATGACTGTGCAGGTTTTTGGCGGAAAAATAATACGGCTACACCTAAAGCAAAATAAGACAAAGCGGTAATAAAAAAGGTCAGTGGATTACCTGTCAGACCGGCGGATAGGCCTAATAAAGGGCCAATAGCCGCTCCGGCATTGACCATAAAGTACAAGCCTTGCAACGCCAGTTCACGATCTTTGGGGTCTGGTAAAGAGTCACCCAGCCAGGCTTTGCTGGGCGCATCCCACAAGGCCCGTGGCAAAGTAGATAAGAAAATACAGCAAATAAAACCTTCTTTGCTTTGGACTAAAGCGAAGCAGCTAAAGGCAAAGGTGCCCAGTACGGCTGCTGCCAGCAATAACGGATAACGGCCAAAGCGGTCAGATAAATAACCTGCATAAAAGCCAAGCACTACCGCAAGCAAAGCTGCACTGGTTAACCAGAGGCCTATTTCGGTCGCACTGAGCTTAAACTTTTGGTAGAGCAATACAGAGATAAAAGGCCAGACCATAAAATAGCTGCCACGGACAAAAAAGTTGCCCAGCAACAATACCCAAGCCGGGCCGGGTAAATTTTTTATACGGGACCAACTGACCAGCTCGGACATCACCACCACTCCCAAAACCAGTAACTATCCTATATGAAAAACTCAAACTAAGCGTCTGAGTTTTATAAAAAATTAGTGGGTTTTGGGAAACGCATAGTTGCTTAAAAAGTTGCTTAAAAAGCTGTTTTAATTGCTCTGATAAAGGCCTAGCTGTTGCATCAGTTGCCAGACTTTTTGCGGTTGTTCTGTCGACTGCAAGTAGTCTCCTACTTTTTGTCGTTGGGCCTCTGGTTTATTTTGTGACAGCTTCATTTTACCAAGCCAACTACTGATTTCTATCCGAACCCCACAGATCCCATTGACCAGCTTTTGCTGATAGTCGGCAGACTGCTGCATATCAGGCGCAGAAAAGCTCTCCTGCCTGCGCGCTAAGGCCAGAGTTTGCTCGTTGTTCAGCGTAAATGCCGTGCCTTTGAGCTCAACCAGACTGTAGTTCCAGGTTGAAACGGCCTGCTTTTCGCCGTAACAGTCGCCTGCGACAAAAGCGTGAGGTCCCATAATGACAATTTGTACCTGCTGTTCATTGAGCTGCTTTAACTGCGGATTGTTGCGGGCTATATGGCAGTGTGCATTCAATTGGCCTTCTTGCCAGTCAAACAAAAATGGCAAAGGGGTGTAAAACAAATCCGGGCTGTTGCTTAACAGTAAACCGAAATAATTCTGCTGCAAAAAAGCACGGATCTGCTCTGGATCTTCGCTTTGAAAATATTTAGGTAAATACATAGTTGTTTAGCGTTCTCTTTTGACCACAAAGGCATTGTGGCATAACTGATAACCCACTTTAGGGTAGTAGCCCATTGCACTTTCAGCGCTGTGTAATAACTGCTGCACTTCAGGGCCAGTGATCTGCTGCACCTGATGCAGTAACTCTTTACCAATGCCTTGTTGTTGCAGGTTTTTATCCACCAGCAAATCGCAAATATACACCACCCAGGCTTTGTCTGTCATGCAGCGCGCCAGGCCCACCAGCTTGCCATTTTGCCGTGCTGTGACCAGCAAATTGGCGCTGGCGAGTATCGTCGCCATCCGGCTTTTGTCTTCTATGGGTCTGTTTATGCCTGAGGCTTTATACAAAGCCAGCATTTCTTCTAAATCAAATCCGGATTCCACTTGATAACTCAGCATATACACTCCTCAGTGCTTGTGTCTGCTGCTGTTTTATCGTTAAACTGGTTCTATATAAAGTGCCAGTTTTGTCAAAGTGAGAGATCCAGTTTGCGTATTGAACTTGGAAGTTTTTTTCTGTCCGGTCAGGGCACTTTGCAACAGCAGCTGTATCAGGCGCTGCGTGAAAAGCTATTAACTGCACAATGGCCAACTGACGCGTTATTGCCGTCCAGCAGGCAGTTGGCGGCAGATTTGGGACTGAGCCGCAATACAGTGAATCAGGTATTGCAGCAGTTGGTGGCTGAAGGTTATCTGCTAGGGCAGCAGGGACGGGGTTATCAGATTATAGCCACAGCCCCTGATCAGTTTTTTCAGGCCAGTACAGAGACTACAGTTGCTGCTCAAACAGAAATGGTGCTGTTTGACTATGACATTAGCCTAAAATCCGGACCAGCTTCGGGACTGCTGCAAACTGGCGTGCCAGATTTATCCGCCTTTCCTTTTGTGTTGTGGCAAAAGCTGACTCAGCGCCATAGTGGTAGAGCCGCTTTGGCTGGTATGGCCGATGCTATGGGGTATATGCCACTGCGTTTAGCGCTGAAAGACTATTTACGCCAGTCGCGTCAGGTGGTCTGTGATGAAGACTGTATTCTGATCACTCCCGGAGCTCAGGCTGCGTTATTTATCGCGGCAAAGCTGGCCAGTAAAGCCGGTGACAAAGTGGCTATGGAATCGCCGGGTTATCCACGTTTGCGCCAGGCCTTACAGCTTGCAGAAGCAGAGATCCATTATATTGATGCCAGTTCAGATCATGGCCTTGCGATTTCAGCGCTCAATCAACTGAAAGGTTGTAAAGCTTTGTTTGTAACCCCTGCCCATCAATACCCTATGGGGGGCATTATGCCGCTGACGGAGCGGCTGCATTTATTGGAATGGGCACGGCAGCAACACTGTATTTTGGTAGAAGATGATTACGACAGCGAGTTTCAGTTTAAACACAGGCCGATTGCCAGTTTGCAGGGGTTAGCACAAGGGCAGGGTGTGATTTACGTTGGGTCCTTTAGCAAAACCTTGTTTCCGGCTCTGCGTTTGGGCTATCTGGTGCTGCCAAAACAGTGGATGCTAAAAGCCGCCGCTTTATTGCAGGCTGTTTACGGCGATGTGGCTTTATTGCCTCAGGCGGTCACAGCAGATTTTATGTTGGAGGGCCATTTTGGCCGGCATTTACGCAAGATGAGGCAGCTGTATCAGCACAAACAGCAGTATTGCCTGCAGCTTATTGCAGAGTTTTTACCAGAAGCGAAGTTACATGCCCGTTATGCTGGTTTGCATATCAGCATTGAGTTTCCTTATGAATTAGCTGATCAACAACTGACGGCAGAATTGTTAAAGCAAGGCTACAGAGTGCAGCCGTTAAGCCGTTATGTGTTTTCAGGAGAAAAGCGTACTGGTTTGGTGATAGGTTTAGCCAATACCACAGAGCAGCAACTGCTATTGGGTGTACAGTTAATTGCGCAGCTATTGCAGTTATTTAAAAAGGGTAATGAAGCATAAAATATTGCCTAACTTGCAAATAGGAATTATTATCATCTGAGTTGTTTTCACTGACCTCTGTTCAAACCTGATGATAGAACCTAAATCGCAAAAAACACCACACCGACTGATTAAAACCACCCGGCAATGGCTTGGGCTCATCGTTGTTCTGACAGGGGCCATTGTATTGTTACTGGAGAGTATTGCTGTGATCCCAAGCTAAGTTAAATATGAATCTGATAAAACATTAGATCAAATGCTGACTTGCGGGTAAATGATAAAAATGATAAATTTGAATGTAGTTAATTACTGACGGACTGATGATTTCAAGGATGGTTCTCCGGGGATTATCCGATGCGTTCATTACTGCTTTGTTTTAGTTTATTTAGTCTTGCCTGCTTATTCAGCGTAAGCGCCAGCACCGCAATTCATGTGGCCACGCCACAATCCAGGCTGGAAGCCAGCACTTCGTATTACTTTGATTTACTTGATCTGGTGCTACAAAAGACAGCAGCTGACTATGGTCCTGCGCATTTGGTATTTGAACCTGTGCCTGCGTCAGGGTCTTTGTGGAAACTGATGCTGAAGAAAAATCGCATTGATGTGCACTGGTTAACCCCGACCACAGAAATAGAACAGCATCTGCGGCTTGTCCCTGCCACTATTTTGTATGGGGGTCTTGGTTTACGCGGTATGATCATTAAAAACAGTCAGTTGCAGCAGTTTCAACAGGTAAAAACTGTCAACGACTTACGCCAATTTACCGCTTGTCAGGGAGAGAAATGGCCTGATGTTCAGGTGTTGCAATATGCAGGGCTTAAAGTTCATACAGTGCAAAAGTTTGATTCGATACTGGATATGCTGCACAAGGGCCGTTGTGATTATTTCCCTCGCAGTGTGATAGAAGGTGATGCTGAGCTCGCCAATCTGCAGCCGGACTATCAGGGACTAAGTTTTTTTACCTCAGTGCTGCTGTATTACTCTTTACCTGTACATTTTTATGTTAATCCGGACGACGAAACTCTTGCCAGACGCCTGGAACAAGGGCTAAAAACTATGCATGACTCAGGAGAGTTGCTTGCATTTATGCAGCAACATCCGGTGACCCGTCACGTCTTTGAACCCCATCGTTACAGCCAGTCTGTTGTACTTAAACTTCATAATCCTGTTTTGCCCGCTTTACATCAACAGGGAAAACCTGATTTCTGGCTGGAGCTGTTGCAGATGAAACAAAAACCTTCAAGATGAAACACAGAATTGAAAACAGCTGACTATACTTAGTTTTCGGTCAGGTAATACTTTGATTAAGAACAATAAATCCTTGTTTTGGCGGAATAGTGCAGTGGAAAGCAAAGGAATAATGAGCAAAAGGGAGATACATAATGTTGCTGAGTCTAAAAATCCAATTCAGGTTGTTGGTGTTAGTGTTGCCGCTATTTATATTGCTACTCTGGTTTGTCAGCCAGCAGGCTATCGATCGTTACCAACAAACCCGTCAAAGTAATGCCGTCACGGAACAAATGACTGTACTGGTCAAAGCTGTCGATCTGGTGCATGAGCTGCAAAAGGAGCGGGGGTTAAGCGCTGGTTTCCTGAATAGTCAGACTTTAGATTTACCGGCGGAACTTAGTCAGCAGCGTAGTTTAGTGGATCAGCAACTTCAGTTGTTTTTACAGCAGTTAAAACAAGGCCAGCAAAGTTTCCAAAGTGCTGAGCAATTGGCTCTGCTGCAGAATATTGAAACCAAGCTGGGTGGGTTATCACAAAGCCGTGCCGAGGTCAGCAGTAAGAGCCTGACCGCAGCAGTAATGATCCGGTATTACAGTGAGTTAAATCAACAACTGCTATCTATAGCGCAGTCTGTATTGAAGTTTAATACGGATATGCAGCTAAATGGTCCACTGAACTCGCTTTACAGTTGGAGTGAAGCGAAAGAACGGGCAGGACTGGAACGGGCCCAACTCAATGCTGCTTTGACCAAAGGCAGTTTTACTGCGGAAACTTATATTTCGTATCTGAGCAATATTGCACAGCAGCAGCTGTTCTTTTCACAATTTCAGCAGTTTGCCACAGACGAACAAAAGCAGTGGCTGAAAGACCAGCAACCAAAATTCAGTGAAATGCTGGCTATCCGCCAACAGGCCATGCAGCAACAGCTTATTGCAATGCCTAAGCAATGGTTTGAATTGTCCAGCAACCGCATTAATCAGTTAAAACTGATGGAACAGCAACTGACAGAACAAATTTTACAGTTAGCCAAACAGAGTTATCAGCACAGTTATCAGAGCTTTTTATGGTTAGTGGTGCTAAATCTGCTGGTGCTGATTGCAGTGATCTTTTTAGCCTGGCAAGTGATCAGGGGTTTGGTGATGCAAGTGAATACGCTAGTGCAGGTTATGCAGCAATCAGCACAACAAAAAGACTTAAGGGTGACGGCGCCACAATGGGGCAGTGATGAATTCAGTCAGATTGCGTTGGCATTAAATCAGATGCTGCAGCAGTTTCGCGGTACTGTGGATCAACTGCTACATGCCAGTGTTCAACTTTCTGCCGTGGCTGAGCAAACAGCAGCTACTGTGGATCACAATTCGGATGCTTTACACAAACAAAACGAAGAAACCTTAACAGTGGCCAGTGCTGTTGAAGAACTGAGTGTATCGGTGAAAGATGTGGCCTCTCATGTTCATCAGAGCTCAGCTGCGGCAGAAGATACTCATCAACTAACAGCCAATGTGAATGAACGGGTAGGCCAAAGCCATCAGGCCGTGGTTCAGGTGGTCAGTACGCTCAATCATGTTGCCGTTCAGGTGAATCAACTGAATCAAAGTAGCCAGAAAATTAATGAAGTGGTGTCTGTGATCCGTGCTATTGCTGAGCAAACCAACTTACTGGCGTTAAACGCAGCCATTGAAGCTGCCAGGGCTGGCGATCAAGGCCGGGGTTTTGCTGTAGTAGCCGATGAAGTTCGCTCTTTAGCACAGCGCACTCAACAATCTACCGCTGAAATTCAGGGCATGGTCAGCCAGTTTCAACTGGATATGTCAGCTGTCACAAGCTCTATGCAACAAAGCGAACAACTTGCCAGCTCGAGCCTGGAACAAAGCGAATTAGTCAGTCAGGCGGTGTCTGGTATATTCCAGTCTATTGAACAAATCCGCGCCATGGCGATTCAAATCAGCGCTTCTGTTGAGGAACAAGCCACAGTTGCAGAGCAAATTGCACTGAGTGTGCAACACATCAGCGATCAGACAGAGCAGGCGGCTGAAGGGGGCCGGCAACTGTCTGCTACTGTGTCTGAGCAAGCTAAACTGGCCAGTTCATTACAGCAAATGGCCGCTGCTTTTCAGGTGTAAGTCATGCTTCTACGGTCTCTGCAGCTAAAACTGCAGAGCGAAGGGCTTTGTCATCTGCTCTCTTGTTGTTCTCCTGTACACTGATTACAATCGCCGCCATTTCCGCTATTTGTTTGGAGTTCTGATGAATAAAAGTCTTTTGACCAATCTGTTGTCTTTGATTGTGATGGCCTGTGGCTGGTTTTTCGCAATCCCCTGGTTGTGGGCTATGGGCTTGTTTGCTTTTTCCGGCGCCGTGACCAACTGGCTGGCTATTCATATGCTGTTTGAAAAAGTGCCTTTGCTCTATGGCTCAGGTGTTATTCCAGCGCGGTTTAGTGAATTTAAACAAGGTATTTATGATCTGATCATGGGGCAGTTCTTCAGTAAAGAAAACCTGCAACGTTTGCTTGCTGAGCAACATGAGCAAGACGCTGTAGGTTTAAAACTGGCTCCGGTGATTGAAGCGATCGACTTATCACCTGCCTTTGATGCCTTGCTTGAGACAGTACAAAAATCGTCTTTGGGTGGCATGCTGGCGATGTTTGGTGGAGCTCAAATGTTAGTGCCGCTGAAAGAGCCTTTTATTGAAAACCTGAGCCGTTCTTTAGTAGAGCTTGCCGATAGCCCAGAAATACAACAGCAAATTAAAAATCAGCTACATCAGGGGGATACTATTGATCTGCTGCAACCTAAAATTGCTGCAGTAGTCGAAGGTCGTTTAGCCGAGCTGACCCCAGAGATGGTGAAAGACATAGTGCAACAGATGATCCGTCAGCATTTAGGTTGGCTGGTGGTGTGGGGTGGTGTGTTTGGTGCTCTGATAGGCTTAGCAAGCAGTATTTTGCCAGCTATTTAAAGCGAAGATCTGCAGGACAGATCGTCTGTCCTGCTGTTTCTATGTAGTATCAAAGTGCTTACGGCAGGTAAATTTCACCCTGCAGGTACAACTTCGCCTGACCCGACACCAGTACTCTGTCCTCTGTTAATTCACAGCGTAATACGCCACCACGGCTGGATGCCTGATACGCCATCAACTGGTTTTTCCCCAAGTGCTCTGCCCAGTACGGTACTAAACCTGCGTGAATTGAACCTGTCACCGGGTCTTCATCTCCGCCATTGGCTGGCCAGAAATAACGGGAAACAAAGTCATAGCTTGTGCCAGGTGCTGTTGCCACTACATCATAAGGTGCCAGCTTTTTTAGCTGCTCGCTCTCTGTCGTTAACTGTTTTACCTGTTGCTCATTATCGTAAATCGCAAAATAAGCCTGAGCGCTTCTAAGCAGCAAAGTTGGCTCTATGGATAGTCCTGCAAGTAATGCTTCTGGTGCTGTGATAGGACTGGCCGGGCGTTTTGGAAAATCCATTTGGATCCAATCATTCGCTTGTTTACTGACGACTAAGTCACCGACTTCTAAAGTCGTAAAGCGAAGTTCTGACCTATCGCTTTGGTCAAATAATACAAAAGCTGCGGCTAAGGTGGCGTGACCACAAAAATCAATTTCAGTGACAGGAGAAAACCAGCGGATCTGATAATGATCCTTCCCAAGCTCCAACACAAAAGCGGTTTCTGACAGGTTGTTTTCTGTCGCTATCTGTTGCATCAACTCGCCACTGATGGCGTGTGGCAAAGGGACCACAGCGGCATAGTTGCCTTTAAAAAGCTGATCGGTAAAAGCATCGACCTGATAGATCGGCAGTCTCATCGGTGTTTTTCCTCTGTCTGACCTTAAGTTGCAGCATCATAGCTCAGAAATGCACAGCACAAGGGCTGAACTTGCTTATAATAGGCCTGAATTTTTAAGAGGATTTCTGATGAAAGTTGTAATGTCTGTGCTGCTAAGTAGTTTGTTGGTCTGCACTTCGGTGTCGGCAAATGATGTGGATATGGAAAAAACCATGAAGCAGATGGCGCTGAGTTTTAAGCAAGCGAATGAAGCTCAGTCCGTTGAGCAAATGACAGCTGCCTTAGCTAGTTTTGAGGGACAGTTGCAACAAGCGCAGCAAGGTAAATTTCAGCCTGAAAAAGCTGAGCTGTATCAGCAAGGATTAAAAGAACTGGCCGTTGAGGTCGATAAAACTCAATTGTTGCTAGAGAAAAATGACTTAGCTGGTGCACAACAACAACTGGTGAACATGGATGAACTGAGAAAAAAATACCATAAACACCGCAAGCCAAGCTTCTGGCAACTGATTTTTGGTTAAATCCACAGGCTCGATTTTAAAGATAAACTCAAGTATATTGCACACAATTCAATTGAGTCCGGCAAAGCTATGAGTGCAGACAACGAAGATTATTTAGTACTGGAAAAGCAGCTGTGTTTTTCATTGTACAGCGCTAGCCACAAGCTGGTACGCAGTTATCGGCTGCTGCTGGAACCTTTGGATTTAACCTATCCTCAGTATCTGGCGATGCTGGTGTTGTGGCAACAGCCTGAAGTCAACGTTAAAGAGTTGGGGGAAAAGCTGTATCTGGATTCCGGCACTTTAACTCCTTTATTAAAACGGCTGGAAAGCAAAGGCTTAGTCAGTCGCACCCGCAGTGCGCAGGATGAGCGTGTGGTGCAAATTCGACTGACTGAACAAGGCAAGGCATTAAAAACTCAGGCCAGCCATATTCCGATGGCGATTTTTCAGCAGTCAGGTTTGCCTTTAGAGCAGTTACTGCAGTTAAAACACAGCTGTGATTTATTGTTTCAGCAGCTCGAAGCCTTGTAATCCTCTTACGCATCCCCATTTCAAAGAGCAGATTCTTGCAAAGGGCAAGATGGCTTGAATGAGGCAAAGAGCATGAGTTTATCTTTTTACAGCGCGTCAGTTCCGGTATTTAAACAGTTTCTTACTAGCTTAAAAGACTTGTTAGCCAAAGCTGAAAAATTCAGCCAACAGAAAGAACTGGCTGATGCTGTGCTACTGCAATCGCGTTTATACCCAGATATGTTTCCACTGGCGCGTCAGGTGCAAATTGCTGCTGATTTTGCCAAAAGTGTGTCGGCTCGTTTAGCTGGTGTGGATGTTCCGGGTTATGAAGACAACGAACAGACTTTTGCCGAGCTGCAGCAACGTCTGGATAAAACCCTGGCTTTTCTGGACACCTTAACTGCAGAGCAATTTGCCAATGCTGCAGACAAAGAAATTGTATTACGCCCTGGCACTCCAAAAGAAAAACGTTTTACTGGCTCGCAGTATTTAGCCCAGTATGGTTTGCCACAGTTTTATTTCCACGTCACCACCAGTTACGCCTTGCTGCGTCACAACGGTGTGGAAGTAGGTAAAAAAGACTATATGGGTCAAATGTAATTGTGAACTCAATATAGTTTTACATACCCTAAGTAATTGATGTTGCAGGGAGGCGACAAGTGACTGAGACCCCAGGAGCATAGTTCATCTATGTGACTGGGGCGAAGGCGTGAAGTCAACAAAGCTGCAGCTTCAAGTACGACGGGGATGCGGTTATTCGAAATACAAAATACCCTCAACAGCTTGTGTGTTGATATTGTGATAGTGCTTTAAAATCATCTGCCATTTTTCAGCAATAAACTGTTGTTGGCCACTACGTCTGAATTTTTCAGCCGCAGTCCTCCAGCTTTGCATTAGTTTTGGATCAGTACCGGATTTGGACATCAGCAAATATACATCGGAAGTTTTTAAGTTAAAAACAGATTTCACATCTGATGTCTGCAACCCTTCTTCCCATAATAAATGCTGAATACCCTGACTTTCATAAGCTATCAAATCCAACCGGCCAGAGCGTAACCTGTGGATGTTTTGCTGATGATTTACAGAAGGATGTAAGTTACTAAAACCTTGTTCAAGCAGCCATTCTTCGCGTATATCTCCCCGTACCACACCTATAGCCTTCACCTTGCGTAGTTCTTCCAGTGACCGAATTTGCACAGGATTTGAGCTTAGCGCATAAACAGACCAGGCTTTGACACTCAACTGACCAAGCCAATAAAACTCGTCTTCTCTTTTTGGTGTTCTGGAAAAACTGAACAAAATCACATTCGGCTCTGTGCGGGCAATATGAATAGCGCGGGCTTCAGGCAGCACTTCAATTACAGTTTTGTCATCCAGACTACGTTGAATGGCCTGTACCACTTCGACAGAAAAACCTGTCAGTTGGCCATGACTATCCAGATAGGCGGCCGGAGGCTCGACCACAGTGATGATCCGCAAGCTTTGGCTTTGAAGCGCAAAACTGACACAGAAGAAAAAAAGACTAACAATCCATCGCATGTTTTGCGTTCTCTGATAAAGAAACACTGCCTTAGGTATAGCCAGATTTAATAGCGCTGACAACACAAAGTACTGTTACCGTTTAAGAAAGCCTTACAAGACGCTTAAGTTTCTCTGCCGGTAATAAAATAATTAAATTACCCAAAGCGACGATACAAACACCAATAAGTGCTGACCAGCTCCAGTGATAATTTTCAAACACTGTGGATATCCCTAAAGCGACAATAGGGAATAACACCATGGTGTAAGCAGCTTTGGCTGGACCAATACGACCAACCAACGTCAGGTAAGCGCCAAAGGCCAGCACTGAGCCAAATAATGACAAGTACAACAAAGACAGATTAAAACTAACACTGCTATCAAACACTGGCATGATGCCTTGTACTAAGGCCAGCATCGCCATCATCCCTGCACCATAGGTCATACCAAACACATTGCTCTGAATTACAGGCAACTGCTGTTGCTGGTTTTTGGACGACAGCATATTGCCAAGGGAGGCGATATAAGTGCCGGCAATACTCAGCACTAAACCCCAAAATGCCGAGCCGTTGCTCTCCAATCCTGCCAGTTCTGGCCAGAATACAAAAGCTATACCCAGGATGCCCAATAAAGCACCCAGCAGGGTTTTGATTTCAATGGGACGGCCAAAAAACAAAGCTCCGTTGAGGATGTTCATCAATACTATGCTGGAAAACACCACAGCAATCAGGCCACTGGTTAAATCAGAGGTGGCCAGATAAATCAGCAGGTAATTTAAGCAAAATAAAAACAGGCCTTGCAGTGCCATCCAGCCATGCTGGCGACGACTAAATGTCAGTGGCAGTTTGCGCCACAGACACCAGAGCCAAAGTAACAAAGCCGCCAGACCAAAACGATAGGCGATAGACCACATTTCCGGCACATCGCCGAGTTGGAATTTAATAGCATAAAAAGTCGAGCCCCAAATCAATACAGTGGCAAGATACAAGGTAATGGAATGGGTCAGCATAATGCCTCAGGATATATGGGGATTTAATTGGCTTGCGAAGCAAAAGTTGTCAGTTTTTTCTGGAAATCGCGTTGTACTATAGCCAGGGCTGCCAACACTGCTTCCGCGGGCAAATCCTGTTGCTCCAGCAACAGGATCAGTTCCACAGCCAACTGCACCTCAAGGGGGGCATCAGATAAAACCGGAGCTTTAGTTTTTGTCACGTTGAGTGTCTAAGAAACCTTTGGCTTTCGTAACAGCTTCACGTACTTTCATCACCATTTCAAAACGTTCGGTCTGAGGCAGGTAAAATGCCATATCTACTTCATAACGAATATATTTAGGTGGCAACTGATTGAGCACTATGCAGCACAAATCGGCCAGATATTCGGTGTCGTATTCATCATCCAGACGTAACTCAACTAAATGGTCCAGCAGAAGTTTTTCGTAATAGTTATGGATATCGTCATCTAACTTCATCTGTTACTCCTTGTGTGCCTGAGCTTTATGCCCCGACCGCTCTTAATAGGTTACTTAAACTGAGCCTAAGCATAATCAGTTCAGTTATAAAACGCTACCAGCAGATGTTAACTTCAGGTCGTGCTGATAGAATGGCGCGGTCAAAACAACAGGCTGTGGCCTAAGATTAAAAAATGCAAAAGAATACAACCCCTTG
This sequence comes from Rheinheimera sp. MM224, assembly GCF_947090785.1. Taxonomy (NCBI): domain Bacteria; kingdom Pseudomonadati; phylum Pseudomonadota; class Gammaproteobacteria; order Chromatiales; family Chromatiaceae; genus Rheinheimera; species Rheinheimera sp. MM224. Next base: position 3,094,143 of record NZ_OX352320.1, on the reverse strand, counting down.
TTACTACGGTGACTACCTGCAACTGGACAAAATTTTAACTGCCCAGGCGCCTGAAAGTGCAAAGTATGCCAACGAAGCCCATGATGAAACCTTATTTATTGTGGTGCATCAGGTGTACGAATTGTGGTTTAAACAAGTACTGCATGAACTCAAAGCTGTGCTTGCTGTGTTTGCCGCAGATGAAGTCAAAGATCAGCAACTGACGGGTGTGGTGCATAAACTGAAGCGGGTTATTACCATTCAGCAGCTGATGAACCAACAAATTGGCGTGATGGAAACCATGACTCCTCAGGATTTTATGTCGTTTCGCGACTATTTAGTGCCGGCTTCTGGTTTTCAGAGCGTGCAATTTAAAATGCTGGAAATTGGCCTGGGTCTAAAAAGCGAATACCGCATTGACTTTGATAAGAATTCTTTTTACAGCCGCTTAAATGAAAAAGACCGGATCTTTTTAGAAGGGCTGGAAACTCAGCCAAGTTTATTTGAACAAGTGGAAAAGTGGCTGGAGCGTATGCCATTTTTACAATTTGGCGATTTCAGCTTCTGGCAGATGTATCAAAGTGCGACAGAAAAAATGCTGAACGAAGATGAAAGCACAGTGCTGTCCATAGAGCAGATTGCTGAACATGAACGCGAAATGCAGCTGAAAGAAATCATCAATACCAGAGCCAAGTTTGCCGCTTTGCTGGATAAAGACAAATACGCTGAACTGCAACAACAGGGTAGTTTCCGCTTAAGCCAGCGCGCTATGTTAGCCGCTTTGTTTATTACCTTGTATCAGGAAGAACCTGTGTTTAACCTGCCATTTCAGGTATTAACCTGCCTGACTGAAATCGATGAAAATATGACGATTTGGCGCTACAAACACGCCATGATGGTACAGCGTATGCTCGGAACCAAGATTGGCACCGGCGGTTCTTCAGGCCATGATTATTTAAAACGCACTACTGAGAAAAACCGTATTTTTACCGACTTATTCCATATGGCTACTTTCTTACTGCCAAAATCGGATTTACCTGACCTGCCTTTGGCGGTGCGTAAACAGCTGGGGTTTTATTTCGCTGGTTCCCAGCAGATTTAAATTGTAGGGGCGGGTCTTGTACCCGCCCGTCTTTAATCGAAATACAATGCATTTATTTCAAGCCCCAAGGGCATGAAACCAGCGGTTTGTATTTGGTAAGGACAAACCGCTGATTTGAAAGGCAGCGTAAAACAGCTGTAGATGGATTTGGGTTAAAGCGGATAGGTCACGCTGATAACCTCCGCCTATCACAGCTGCTACCGGAATGTTTCTCTTATGACATTCGTTGAGTACATACCAGTCCCGTTCTGCCACTCCCGCTGTGCTGATATGCAAAAGCCCTAAATCGTCCTGCTGATGAATGTCGATACCCGCATCGTAAATCACTAAATCCGGCTGATGAATGCGTAACAAATAATCCAGACTTTGTTTTACTGCGGCCAGATACTCGTCGTCGGTGCAGGCTGTGGGCAAACCTAAATCCCAACTAGACTGCTGTTTGCGGGATGGAAAATTCTTTTCGCCATGCAAAGAGGCGGTAATAATAGCGGGCTCATCAGAAAAAATAGCGGCAGTGCCATCGCCCTGATGTACATCACAATCAAAAATCAGCACCTTGTCTACGCCTTGAGTTAAGGCATAGCGTGCGGCTACAGCTAAATCATTAAATAAACAAAATCCACTACCTTCGCCGGCAAAAGCATGGTGATAACCGCCACTCAAATGCAAAGCTAAACCTTGCTGTAGTGCAAGCTGAACCGTTTGCACTGTGCCACCAACCGAAGTTAAAGAGCGGGTCACTAATTGTTCAGACCAGGGAAAACCTATACGGCGCATAGCCTTGCTATCAAGCTGACCGGAGATTAGCTGTTCAGTATAAAAAGCCTGATGTACTGACAATAACTGTTCAACGCTGGCGATTTGAGATGAAGTGAATTGATCAGCCGGCACACCCAGCTCTAACAAGGCCTGATACAAAGCCTGATATTTACCTATCGGATAACGGTGTTTAAAGGGCAGTTCGAGCTGACTGTAAATAGGGTGATAGATCAGCCCCGGCGGTTTTGTTCTGACCACTGAATTTCTACCTCTAATTCGCTTAAGGCTTTGCGACAACGACCTAAACGGGCATGAATAGCCAGTACTCTGTCGGCACTGGTATCCGCTGAACCACCGGACAACTGGCGCTGCTCCAGCTCCAGCATATCCAGCAAACGCCTTTCAAAGCCCTGGTATTCAGAGAGCTGTTGATACAACTCCTGAGTAGATCGGCGTAATTGCCCAACCATAGCCTGAGCTTGTTCTGAAGCATTAGGTGAAGTGGGGCGTTTTTTTCCTTTGCCGGGTAAATAACGTAAGTCTTTGGTTTGAAAAGCGCGGCTTAACGCCTGAATTTGGGCGCTGAGTTTAGCCGCTAATGCCTGAGCTGAACTGGTACGCTGTTCTGTGCTTGCTTTCAGGCGTTTAAGCATGGCTTCAGCTTCCAGCACATAGTCGGTTAAAAAAGGCGAATGGGATTGAAATAAGTCACTATCAAACCAGGCTTTTTGTTGCCAACTGCTTTGTTTACCGTCAATCACTTTGGCTTGTTGAGTCAGCTGTTTGAGTTGTTGCTCCAAAGCAGCCAATAAGTCTTTCATCCATTGCTCCAGGCTTGCCATAACAAGCGGATGGTAATAGCTAGCACCATAGTTAAAAATATCGGCCGGATAAACTTACTGCCAAAACGAATGGCTGAACGGGCACCAAAATAGGAGCCGAGCATTAAACAAGCGCCCATGGCTAAACCCAAAGCCCAATAAATATGTCCGAGCCAGGCAAAGGTGACTAATGCAAAGATATTACTGACGCAGTTCATCGAACGCGCTACGCCGCTGGTTAACAGCAGATTGATTTTATATAGTGCCATGGTCGACACCATCCAAAACGAACCTGTGCCGGGGCCTGCTAGTCCATCGTAAAAACCTAAAGTAAAACCCTGAGCTCTTTGCTGCCAGAAATGTTTAGGCGTTTGCTCTGGTAAGGTCAATTGATCGTCTGGCTGCATTTTTACCACCAGGCTATATAAGGCAGCGATGACGATAAAAAATGGAATAATACGTTCCAGCCATTCTTTGCTGATTAAATCCACCACTAAAGTGCCACAAATGGCACCAATAGCAGTGAATATCAGCGCTGTGCGCCAAAACGCAGGGTCGAAAAGTTGGCGTCTGTAATAAGTAACTGAAGCGGTAATGGAACCAAAAGTGGCGGCCAGTTTATTGGTGCCTAACACCAGATGTGGCGGTAAACCTGCGGTCAGTAGTGCTGGGACTGTCAATAAACCTCCGCCCCCAGCCACTGCATCAATAAAACCTGCGACTAAAGCGACAGCACATAAAGCGGCGACTACCCAGAGGTCTAAACCTAATTCCATCTTTACTCTTCAATAGTTTGTGAAAAGGGAGGCAAAGCTTTGAGCATGGCCTTGCCGTAAGTTTTGGTCACTAAGCGTCTGTCTAAAATCACAATTCGGCCATGATCCATTTCCTGACGCAGCAGTCTACCACAGGCCTGCACCAGTTTTCGTGCTGTGGCTGGCACTGTCATTTGCAAAAACGGATTTCCACCGCGTTTGGTAATAGCTTCAGATAAAGCTTCTTCCAGAGGCGAAGAGGGCACGGCAAAAGGCAATTTAGTGATCACCAGATTCGTCAGCAAAGCACCGGGTAAATCCAAACCTTCAGAAAAACTCTGGGTACCACATAAAATACTGCCTTCGCCTGCTTGTACCTTCATAGCATGAAGTTCTAACAACGACTGACGGGACGCTTCGCCCTGCACTAAAAAAGACCAGCCGTTAGCTCTCAAAGCCTCTACGACTTTTTGCATCTGCCAATAAGACGCAAACAGCAGCAGATTACCGGCTTTTTTATCCATGTACTGTGGCAGTTTTGCTATTAGCTCATCGGTAAAGGCATCACTGCTGGGGTCAGTCTGCATTTTTGGTAACAGCAGGCTGGCTTTGTTTTGGTAATCAAAGGGTGAGTCGACTTTGAGTGTTTGCAAACCCGGGTGCTGGGAAAGTCCCAACTCCTGTTTGATATAGTCAAAACTATTCAGGGTCGTTAAGGTGGCAGAACAGAGTATGGTGGCAAAGGCCTGACTAAATAATAAATCGTCCAGTAAAAAACTCACCGACAAAGGGCTGGCATAAGCGCTGCTTTGCTGAAGCTCTTTTTGATCCATAGCCACCCAGCGTGCCTGATTCACATGTTTTTGCTGCGGGACTGAATACAAACGCCACAGTTCCGATTGATGCTCAAATCTATGCTCTATCGCTGTGAGTTCAAACTGCAGTGGCAATACCAGCTTAGTCGCTACTTTATGTTCAGTGGCCGCTTCAGATAAAAACTGTTGCAGTTTCTCTATAGCGGATAACGCTTTGCCACTCAATTCGGCCAATTGGTCTGCATTGGAGGCAAACGTCTCCGGCAGTGCGGCATCTGCAAAACGGTAATGCGGCTCTTTGGCAAACCAGTGCTGCTGATTCAGTTCAATCTGATGTTGCACAGGTTTGAGCTGTTTCAAAAAGTCGCTTGCCAGCTCATCCAGTTTTAATACTTCGGTCATAGCGCCGTGCTGCGGCAATACACCAGCCAGTTGCTGAGTGGTCTTTTTTAGCTTTTCCAGATACTGAGCCGGGAAACTCAGCGGGGCATGGGCTGAAAAGAAATCACGACCGCTGTCGGGTAAATGATGGGCTTCATCTATGACATAAATACAATCAGCAGGCTGTGGAAGTATTTGCGAGCCTGCATCCAAATCAGCCAGTAACAATGCATGATTGACCACTAATACAGTGCTGCCTTCTATTTCCGCTCTGGCTAAATGAAAAGGGCATTGATGATGTACAGGGTTGGCTTTGCTGCAATGAGCAGGATCAGAAGCTATGGTATACCAATGCTCATCTGCAATTGGCTCTTTTAAGCTGTCTCTGTCACCCAGCCAATGGCGTTGCTGCCAGTTATTAAGCAATTGCTGTAATAAAGAAGCTGGCGCCGTACTTTGGAATAGAGGTAATAAATCAGGCTGTTGTAATTGCTGGCGAATTTTTTCGACACAGGCATACCTTTGCCTGCCTTTAACCAAACAGAATTCAAATTTAAGACCGCTGTATTTCAGGAAGAAGGGTAAATCTTTTTGCACCAGCTGTTCTTGCAAAGCCACGGTCGCTGTCGCTATCACCAATGTTTTTTTCTGCTTTAACGCAAAAGGAATAGCAGCCATTAAATAGGCCAAAGATTTACCCGTGCCAGTGCCGGCTTCTACCAATAGTGTTCTGTCATAGCTGTGGTAGCTACCAGCCAGGGTATTGGCAATTTCAGCCACCATTTTATTCTGACCAGGGCGGGGTTGGTAATTCGTCAGATTGCTTTTTAGCTGCTGGTGAATTTCACGAATTTGGGTTTTTAAAGCATCAGTAAGCATTAAAACATCTGGATAAAAAAACAGGGTTTCATAATAAGTCAGCTACAACCCAAGCGCAATATTGATATTGCCCGTGAAGTTGCAGTCTTTACACAACGAATAAATGAAAAAAATTGACTTATAGCTTGTAGAGTAAAGTTTACAAAAAAATCCGAAGATTTAACGGGGAAACTGATTTTGATTGAAAAGTAACCAGAATTTGAATGAAAAATCAGTTTTTATGGGGCTTAACAGGAACAAAACCTAAAAATGTATCAGGCGGAGCCCCATTTTATAGCTTAAAAATAGGGGGGTGTCGGACTCGTTGACAACAGCAGATCAAATTTGTTCCGTAAAAGCTGTTGACCACGCTGAAAAATTGCGTTTATTATCGGGTCGTTGTTTTCGGGGTCCACCTCGATTGCGAAAAGTTCGGAGTTCCAATCGCCGCAAAGGTTGGTCATCGTAAAAATAGAATCACTAGATAGTGGTCCAGGGAGAAAAAACATGTTTACAAATAATAAATTGTCAAAAGCAGTTCGTTTAGCCGTTGCTTTTGGTGCCGCCTCTGCAGCTGTTTTCACTGGTGCTGTTAATGCACAGGACGCTGAAGAAGCAAAAGACGTAGAACGTATTGAAGTTACTGGTTCTCGTATCAAACGTACTGATTTAGAAGGCGCTGTACCTGTAACTGTAATCGACCGTGCTGCTATCGATTTCTCAGGTCAAACTTCTGTATCTGACTTACTGCGTAATACTACATTTAACTCATCAGGTTCTTTCCGCCCACAATCAGGTAGTTCAGCTCAGGGTATTTCCCAGGTTGACTTACGTGGTTTAGGCGCTGAACGTTCACTGATCTTAGTTGACGGTCGTCGTTTACCAAAATCACCATCAACTGGTAACTCTCAGGACTTAAACTCTATCCCTATGGCTGCGGTAGAGCGTATTGAAATTCTGTCTGACGGTGCATCAGCAGTATACGGTTCTGACGCTATCGGTGGTGTTATCAACATCATCACCCGTAAAGATTTTAACGGTGCTGAATTCCGTATGGGCGCTTCAACAGTCAGTCTGCCAGATGATGGCGGCGACCGTGAAGAAGGTTCTGCAGTATTTGGTTCTTCAAGTGACAAAGCTTCTGTAATCGGTGGTGTATCATGGAACAGCCGTGACATCATTTTCGAACGTGATTACAAATGGGTTCAACCAGGTGCTTCAAGCTTCGGTAATAACTGGTTATCACCAGCTGGTTTTACATCAATTGTTTCTGAAGCTGAGTGTAATGGCATCGAAAACTTTTACACTTTACCAAGCGGTCTGTGTGCTTATAACTTCAACGCAACTAACGCGAACGAAGCTTCAACAAGCAACACTTCAGGTTTCGTAAAAGCTGAATACCAAATCAACGATGATTGGAAAATTTTCTCTCATACATTAGTTGCTAAAACTAAGTCGTTTGGTCGTTATGCTCCATCATTAAACGATGCTGGCGAAGCTGCATTTATGTCTGCTGATAGCCCAAACAACCCAACTAACCCATTAAGCCCATTCTATGATGCGGCAAATGGTGCCAATACAGAAGTTCAGTTCCGTCACCGTTTTGCTGCTATCGGCAACCGTGATAACGAAGTAGATAACTGGACTACTGACTTCTTAGTAGGCGCAGCTGGTACTGTTGGTGAAGTTGACTTAGATTTTGGTGTACGTAAAAACCAATCTAAAACCTATGAAATTGGTCGTGGTTACCTGTTAGGTTCAGCTGCCCGTGCTGCAATCGACAGCGGCGACTACATGGTAAATGACCCGTTTGGTGAGCGTTTCACTACAGATGCTGATCGTGAAGCTTACGCAAAAATGTTAAGTGGCTTTAACGTAACAACCAGCCGTATCGGTAAATTTGACCAGGAAGAAGCTTTTGCTTCTGCTGCGTTTGATGTAGTTGAACTGTCTGCTGGTACTATCCAGGCTGTAGTTGGTGCTGAATACCGTAAAGAAACTTACGCTGACTTATATGACGCATTGTCTGAAGCTGGTGTAGTAGGTGGTTCTTCTGGTAACTCAGCTGGTGGCGACCGTGATCTGAAATCAGCTTATCTTGAGACTTTAGTTCCATTGCTGGAAGGTCTGGAGATGACTGTTGCAGGTCGTTACGATAAATACTCAGACTACGGTAATGACTTCTCTCCAAAAGTATCTTTCCGTTGGGATGCGCTGGAAGATTTAGTATTACGTGCTTCTTATGGTGAAGGTTTCCGTGCTCCAACACTGGATATCCTGACTCAGAAACCATCGTCTGATAACCCAACTGTCAGCGATGATCCAACTTGTATCAACTTCGGCTTAGCCGCTGGTTGTGATGTTCAGGTTAGCGCTGTCACTATGGCGAACCCAGCTATCAGTTCAGAAGAATCTGAGCAGCTGTCTATCGGTGCTGCGTATCAACCAACAGACTGGTTAAACTTCTCTGTTGACTACTATGATATCAAAATCAAAATCAAAAACCTGATCCGTTTCTTCGGTGCAGAAACTCTGTTAACTCGTGAGCAAACTGGCGACCCAATCCCAGCTGGCTTAGGTGTTTCTCGTTTAGCAAACGGCGGCATCGACCTGATCACTCAGGGTTATGCTAACGAAGGTGAATGGGCTATCAGCGGTGTTGACTTAAACGTAAACACTAACTTTGATTTTGGCTCTTATGGTCGTATCAACCAAGCGTTACAAGTTACTCACCGTATTGACAGCGTAGTTGATGGTGGTCGTAACACAGTGAAAGATATGGGTGAACCTCAGCGTCGTGCGACTCTGAACCACACTTACTCACTGAACGACTTTGACTTCGCGTGGAACCTGAACTTAATCGGCGACCAGTACATTGATGTTGAACCTATTGCAGGTGGCGGATTCAGTAAAACTGGTCACGTTCCTACGTGGGTAACTCATGACGTTCAAGCTGGTTACTCTTTCAGCACTGGCACTAAAATCTCTATCGGTGCTCAGAACGTGTTTGCAAAAGAACCTGAGTTGATCCCATTCGACGGTCGTAGCTACAACTTCAACTTATACGATGCCTACGGTCGCATTGCATATGTGAAGTTCCAACAAAACTTCTAATAAGTTAAGTTGATAAAAAGCGGAACTTAGGTTCCGCTTTTTTTTTAACCAAGATTTGGCAAAAGCTCAACGAGGATCAACTCAATGCACCATTGGGATCAGTATTGGCAAACCACACATAGTCTGAATAGTTTTGTTGATCACCACAGCACGGGTTACAAAGATGAGGTTGAACAGTTTTGGCTGTCCTGTTTTAGCCGGTATTATTCAGCGGGTAAAATTCTTGATATTGCAACTGGCAATGGTTCTTTAGCCGTTGCAGCCCAGAGTTATCTGAATGAACATAGTGTACAAGGTGAAGTTTACGCGACGGATGCGGCAGATATAAATCCGGTCAGGCATTTTTCATCTCAGCCTGAATTGGTTGCTCTTCTTCAAAAAATTAATTTTTATCCAAAAGCACAAACGGAACAACTGCCTTTTGTAGCCGATTATTTTACTTTAGCAGTCAGCCAATTCGGTTTTGAGTATGCTCAGGTTATGCCTGCATTTCAGCAAGTTTTTCGGGTACTCAAACCTGGCGGGCATTTTCAGGCCATGGTACATCATGCAAACTCTTTTATATCTAAAGATACAGACAACAGCCTTAAGTTGTTGGATATGGTGTTAGTGCAGCTGACTTTAACTCAGGACGCTTGTTCAGTACTTGAGTATGCTGAGCAAAAAATAAAACAAGCAGTGATGCTAAAAACAGATGTGCATTTTTCTGCTTTGAATCAGCAGTTGATTGCAAAAGTGCAGCAGTTCTATCAACACTGTATAAACAGCAACAATGAAGCCTGGTTTAACGCTTTTGCTGCCGACTTTATTCCATTACTCACTAACTTACAGCCAGGTGCGTTGTTAAAAATGACAGCTTTGGAGCAATCATTAGTGAGTTACAAGCTTAGATTAACTGAGCAGAAAGACTGCTGTTGGTCTGAATCTCAAGTACTGCAACTTAAAGCTCAGTTGTCGGCATTAGAATGGCAGCAGGTTCAGATCGAGCCCTTTTATACGTCAGAAGGCTTGTATGGCTGGGCTTTGAATATGACTAAAGTGGATTAGCTGATGTTAACTCCGTTTCTTTTCTGACTCAGGCATTGATCACAAAGCAAAGTTGCCGGGTCATGGTTCAGTGCTTCAGGGCTTATGGCGCTGTCGCATTGGGCACAGAGGCCAAATAGCCCCATCTGAAACTGACCTAAAGCAGCCAGTACTTGTTCCAGTCGGTGCTGCTTTTGTTTGAGAATGCCACAACTTTTTCCTTCAAGAAGCTCAGGCCAAAGGCTTTGAGGCTGAGTCAGCAACAGAAGGCGTAATTGGCTGTAATCCTCCTGATTTGACGCTGTGACGACAGTGATTATGTCATGACTTAGTTGAGCGAGTTCAGCCTCCAGTTTGATTTTCAGCGGCTTCTGATCTTTAGTTTGCATCTGCGACTCCCCGTTTATTACTATAGTCTGCAGCAGCGAGTCTTTGCTTATCCTGATTTATATCAATAAAAAGCGAAGTGCTGAAATTTTTTTGTGTCCGGGCAGGTCTACTCAATGCAACTTAATGCAACCACAAGGAACATCGTTATGAAATCAAATAAAACTACTGCTGTTGCCGTCAGTGCTTTAGTGCTGGGTTCTTTAGCTACGCTGAGCTTAAGCGCAAATGCGAATCCTTTTTCTGCTGAACAGCTGAATGCGGGTTACCAGTTAGCGTCCGCTGAAGCTTCTTGTGGTGCTGACAAAGCCAAAGATAAAGAAGCCAAGTGCGGTGAAGACAAAGCGAAAGACAAAGAAGCTAAATGTGGTGAAGGTAAATGTGGCGGCGATAAAAAAGACGCTAAAGACAAAGAAAAAACTAAAGAAGCTAAATGTGGGGAAGGCAAGTGCGGTGGCGCTGCGTAGTACTACAGATAGTCAGCCTGCACTCGCAGGCTGACTGCTTTCAGGAGACTTTATGTCTGATTTTGGTTTAGCTGCTTCTCACGTGGGCTTAGGCCTGAGACGAGAAATGTTGAGTGCTGTATTAGAGCAGCAACAAGCAAGTATCGATTTTTTTGAAGTGGCGCCAGAAAACTGGTTACCTTATGGCGGTACCTACCAGAAAAAATTTCGCCAGCTCACTGAACGTTATCCTTTTATCTGTCATGGTTTGTCTTTGTCTTTAGGTAGCCCTGATCCATTAGATCTGGATTTTGTTCGTCAAATCAAAGCCTTTTTAAAAGAGCATCAGATTAAGCTCTACAGTGAGCACTTAAGCTATTGTTCTGCAGCAGGGCATCTGTACGATTTATTACCTATTCCTTTCACCGAAGAAGCCGCTGTTTATGTGGCTGACCGTATACGTATGGTGCAGGATATTCTTGAGCAGCCGTTGGTCGTCGAAAACGTCTCTTATTATGCAGCGCCTGGCCAGGAATTAACGGAGCTTGAATTTACCAATGCGGTGTTAGAGTTGGCCGACTGTAAGCTGCTGTTAGATGTGAATAACATTTACGTTAATTCTGTCAATCACAGCTATGATGCTCTGGCGTTCTTAAAAGGACTGCCAACACAACGTATTGCCTATGGTCATGTCGCTGGGCATTACCGCCAACATGACAGCTTATTGATTGATACCCACGGTGCTGATGTGTCTGATCCGGTCTGGGCTTTATTATCTGAAGCTTATCAGCATCATGGTCTGTTTCCGACTTTGCTGGAACGGGATTTTAATATTCCGGATATGCAGCAACTGCAACTAGAGCTGGCGCATATTCGTCGCCTGCAGCCGAATGATCCTATGAAGTTAAGGGCCTGATATGAAATTTCAACAGGTTCAACATCAGTTCGTTGCTTATTTACGCTCTCCACAACAAAACGAGAAGCCTGCAGATGTCGATCAGGAGCGCCTGGATGTGTATCGGGAGTTATTGTTTAACAATGTTTCGGGTTTTGTCAGCAGTGCTTTTCCTGTGTTGAAATCTTTGTACACAGAGCAGGTATGGGAGCAGCGTTTACAGCTGTTTTTCGCCGGCTATCGCTGTGAGAGTCCATTCTTTTTATCCATTGCCATGAGTTTTTTAGATTTTTTGCAGGACCACTACGAGGCTCAGGCCGATGACCCTGTTTTTATGTTGGAATTGGCACATTACGAGTGGCTGGAGCTGGAATTGGCAACTCGTAAGGGGGAAGCAGGCCTTGCAGTGATGGATCTAAAACAGCAGGCACTGCAGTTGTCTGAGCTTGCATCAGTTCAGGCCTATCAGTATCCAGTGCATAAAATTTGTGTTGAGTTTCAGCCCACAGAAGCCGAAGCCAGTTTTTTACTGATCCATCGCAATTCTGATGACGAAGTAAAATTTATCGCGTTAAATCAACTGACGACTTTGTTGTTGCAGGTATTGGCACAACAGCCAGGTTTGACCCTGACTGAACTGGTGGAGCAGTTATCGCCTTACGTGCCACAACTGGATCCTACTCAGTTATTGTCAGGTGCAGAGCAAATACTGCTAAATTTTGCAGAGAAAGGCATAGTGCATGCTTTTCAAGCTGGCTAAAATTCATTACCATGTCCCACCTTTTGAGTGAATGAGTTCGCATTATGGCAGACGAAAATTTTAAAGAATCTTTTGGCATAGTCCAGTTAGTTTTACTGATTGTCGCCTTTTTGGCGTGCTTATGCCTTCCTCCAATTATCAGCTGGGTTCGCTTTTTCAGCTAAGCTATTGCGAGTGATAAAAAAACCGCCTTGTGGCGGTTTTTTTATCTATTTTAAGTCGTGCTGTTTTTGCCCGACGTTATTTATTATTTTAAAATCAGGGCTCTGAGAATGACTACAGAATCTCTTTCCGCTTTATTAAGTCAGGTGATCAAAGCTGTGCCTGACTATCCAAAGCCAGGTATTTTATTTCGTGACGTCACCAGTCTGATGCTGGATGCCGATGCGTTTGCGAAGGTGATTGATGCCTTCAAACAGCAGTATCAGGGCAAAGGTTTTACTAAGATTGTTGGTACTGAATCCCGCGGTTTTATTTTTGGTGCACCTTTAGCTTATGCGATGGGATTACCTTTTGTGCCAGTGCGTAAACCGGGAAAATTGCCACGTGAACGTATTGCCCAGTCTTATCAGCTGGAATACGGTGAAGACACGCTGGAAATTCATAAAGACGCTATAGTGGCCGGAGATAAGGTGCTGTTAGTGGATGACTTATTGGCTACAGGTGGTACTATTGCTGCTACAACCAGTTTAGTAGAGCGCTTAGGTGGCAAAGCGACAGACGCCGCTTTTGTAGTAAATCTGCCGGACTTAGGCGGACAAGCGCGTTTAGAAAAGCTTGGGTTAAACCTTTACAGTCTGGTTGAATTTGCAGGCGATTAATTACAATAAAACACAGGCGCAGGTGGCATGAGTTATCAAGTACTGGCAAGAAGACATAGGTGGACACAGGTCGCATGAGTTATCAGGTACTGGCGAGAAAATGGCGACCGCAACATTTTGGTCAACTGGTCGGCCAGGATCATGTGAAAACAGCGCTGACCAATGCGCTGAATCACAACAGATTACATCATGCCTATTTGTTTACCGGCACCCGTGGTGTCGGTAAAACCACCATAGCCCGTATTTTTGCCAAAAGTTTAAACTGCGAAACAGGTGTGACCTCCACACCTTGTGGAGTCTGCAGCGCTTGCGTTGAAATTGATCAAGGCTTTTTTGTTGATTTGTTAGAAATTGACGCTGCCTCCCGCACTAAAGTAGAAGACACCCGAGATTTACTCGATAACGTGCAATACGCGCCAAGCCGCGGCCGTTATAAAGTCTACTTAATAGACGAAGTGCATATGCTGTCGCGCCACAGCTTTAATGCACTTTTGAAAACTCTGGAAGAACCGCCGCCACATGTGAAGTTTCTGCTGGCGACTACTGACCCACAAAAGCTGCCTGTCACAGTGTTATCCCGTTGTTTGCAGTTCAGCTTAAAGGCGTTAAGCCCGGAACAAATTAAACAGCACTTATCTTATGTATTGGCGCAGGAAGGTATTCCGGCCGCCGAAGATGCTTTAGCTTTGTTAGCCCGCGCTGCCAAAGGCAGTTTACGCGATTCGTTAAGCCTGACTGACCAAGCCATTGCCCAAAGTAATTCCAATATCACAGTGCCTCTGGTGCGTGATATGCTGGGGTATCTGGAGCAGCAGTGGGCTGAGCTTTTATTAGCGGCTGTAATTAACCGCGATTTAGCTGCGCTGAAACAGCATCTGGATCAATTAGTGCAGCAACACAGTCATTTTGCCCATGTGCTGGATGATATGCTGGCCTTACTGCATTTAGCGGCTTTAAGTCAGTTTAACTGGCAGGCGGCTGATTTAGTCACAGATCACAGTGCTTTTGTGCAGCAATTAGCAGAGCAGCAAAGCCCTGAGCAGTTACAGCTGTTTTATCAGTTACTGATTTCCGGTAAAAAAGAATTAGCCTTTGCACCAGAGCCACGTATTGGTCTGGAAATGGCGTTATTACGTGCTGTGGCTTTTGTGCCAGGTGCTGCTGACACTTCTCCTGCGATGCGCGCTTCAACTCCTGTCTCGCATGCGGCTGAACTCAAAGCTAAGTTTAATTTGCCTGAAACGGCAGCTCCAGCTAAAGAGCCTGAGCTTGTGCCTCAAATGGCAGAGTCATTGCCATCAGAGCCTGAAGTCGCAGTCGAAATCCCCCCAGAGCAGCATGTTGCAACAGAAGCTGTGGCTGCTGTTGCACAGACATCAGCTCCCGCTGGTATAGCCGCTTCTATTCTGGCGCGCCGCGGTATTAAAGCGGATAACGTGAGCGCTGATAGGGCAGTGGAGACTCAGAGCGAAAAAAAGTCTGAACCAGTTGCTGCTGTAGCCAAGGCTGCAGAGCCTGCTGCTATACAAAGAGCACAAGCTGCTCCAGCTGCAGTTCAGCAGCCCGTATTACAACAGCAGCCTGTGTTACAGCAGCAAGCGCAGCCACTGGTATCGCAGCAAGCGCAGCCACTGGTATCGCAGCAAGCCAATGAGCCTCAGCGCTCTCCTGCTGTTATTCAGCACAGTCCGGTTATACCTGCTGCCGCGCCAGAACTGCCAGAACTGCCAGAACTGCCAGAACTGCCAGAACTGCCAGAACTGCCAGAACAGTCAGAACCGGCAATGTCCCCTTATCCGGATGAATCTGATCCTTCAGATATACCAACAGAGGATGCCGATTTTGCGGCCGACTGGGCCTGGCAGGAATTTCAGCAGCAACATCAATCTGAACCTGTGCCAGAACCACAATCAGTTGCAGCGGCGCCAGAAGCGAAAGCACAGTATCGTTTTGATGGTGTGATTACCGCCGAGAACTTCTCAGTGCGCCTTGCCGCTCAGGTCGATGAGTGGGCTGCTTTAGTCGATAGCCTGAATTTAGGTGGATTATTGCGTTTGTATCTGCTGCACAGTTGCATTAGTTGGGCAGGAGACACTGTGCAGTTGCTGGTCTGTCAAAGCCAGCAGCATCTGGACAAAGAAAAATTCCGTGCTGAAATTGTCAAAGAGCTGAGTCAGGCCTTTCATAAAGCGGTTCAGCTGGATATTCAGTATCAGCCTTGGGTAGAGACTTGCCCTGTGGCTATTCAGCAGCGTATTGAGCAGGAACGTCTGGTTTATGTAGAGCAGTTGCTGCAGCAGGATCCATGGGTGGTTCAACTGCAAAAAGAGTTTGGGGCGGAAATAGTCGCCGATAGTATTATCGTCAACTAATTCGTCTTGTATTTTGGGGCTCAAGTCATTATCTTGTCGCCAGTTTAATCGAGTCATTTTTAAAGAGAGTACAGTTATGTTCAAAGGTGGTGGTGGCGGTTTAGGCAATATCATGAAGCAGGCGCAAGCCATGCAGGATAAAATGCAAAAGGCCCAGCAGGAATTGGCTAATCTGGAAGTCACAGGCGAGTCGGGTGCAGGTTTGGTGAAAGTCACCATGACAGGCAACCACAATGTACGCCGTGTCAGCATCGACGACAGTCTGATGCAGGATGACAAAGAAATGGTTGAAGACTTAGTTGCTGCAGCTATCAACGATGCGGTACGCCGTGTTGAAGAAAATAACAAAGCTAAAATGGCTTCTGTGACCGGTGGTATGCAATTACCTCCTGGTTTTAAGATGCCGTTTTAAGTGGTGATTTGATCCACTATGAGCAAATTTAGCCCATTGTTGCAGCAACTGATCGACGCATTGCGTATATTGCCAGGCGTTGGTCCTAAGTCGGCACAACGTATTGCCCTGCAGTTGCTGGAACGCAACCGCTCTGGGGCTGTGCAGTTGTCGAAGGCTTTGGCTGTGGCGATGGATAAAGTAGGGCATTGCCAGCAGTGCCGTACTTTTTGCGAAACTGATTTATGTGCTATTTGCTCAGACCCAAGACGCAGCGACAGTCAAAGCCTTTGTATTGTTGCTTCGTCTTCTGATCAGTTTGCCATAGAGCAAACAGGCCAGTTTAAAGGTCGTTATTTTGTCTTGCAGGGCCAGTTGTCGCCACTTGATGGCATAGGTCCCTCTGAATTGGGTCTGGATTTACTGCAAAAGCAGCTGGGTACAGGTTCAGTGCAGGAAGTGATATTAGCAACCAATCCGACTGTAGAAGGCGATGCCACTGCTTATTACATTGCCGAGCAGTGTAAAAAGTATCAGGTTAATGTCTCCCGTATCGCCCACGGTGTGCCTGTGGGGGGGGATTTAGAGTATGTGGACGGGACAACCTTGTCGCACGCCTTTAGTGGCCGCAAACCCATCTGACCTGCGCCCTTGAAGCCGCAGCTTTGTTGGCTGCGCCCTTGAAGCCGCAGCTTTGTTGGCTGCGCTCTGTCGCCCTAATCGCATAGTAAGCTATGTATGTTAGGGACTACTTCCCTTGCCGTCGCGCTGCAACTCCAATGTCTTTGGTCAGACTCTTCGTTCCTTGCAGCTGTTACCTTGTTGGCTGAGCTCTTGCATTACCAAATAACAGCTTATTCTTTCTCCAATTGCCTGATCCTCCATTTTGTTCTTTGATTTGCCGCTATTTTCCCCTTGATATTTGTGGGTATTAAACCCATATCCTTGCCAGCACAATTCGAAAGGCGCTACGCCCTTGCATAGGCGCTTTTGCATTTAAAGTCATTCCACGAAAGATAAGGAGCTGTATATGACTGAAACAGTACAAAAACAAAAGCACGGCTTTCAGGCCGAGGTCAAACAACTTCTGCAGCTGATGATCCATTCGCTGTATTCCAATAAAGAAATTTTCCTGCGCGAGCTGGTATCCAACGCCTCAGACGCGGCTGATAAACTGCGCTTTTTAGCTTTGTCAGACAGCAGCCTGTATGACAATGACGGCGAGTTACGAGTTCGTATCAGTCTGGATGACGCAGCGAAGACCATTACTATCAGCGACAACGGTATTGGTATGACGCAAGATGAAGTGATTAGCCATTTAGGCACTATCGCTAAATCCGGCACTAAAGAATTTTTCGGTCAGCTCTCAGGCGATCAAAGCAAAGACTCTCAACTGATTGGTCAGTTTGGTGTAGGTTTCTATTCTGCTTTTATCGTCGCAGACAAAGTGACAGTCAAAACCCGTAAAGCCGGTGCGCCAGCTGATTCTGCTGTTGAGTGGGAATCGACAGGCGAGGGTGAATACACTATCGAGCCTATCGTTAAACCAAGCCGTGGTACAGAAATCATTCTGCATTTACGCGATGAAGAAACTGAGTTTTTAAACCAGTGGAAAGTCGAGTCTATTGTCACTAAGTACTCTGACCATATCAGCATTCCGGTTGAAATGTATCAGGAAGGTACACCAGAGCAAGACGGCGAAGAGGGCGAAAAAATCCCTGCCACTGCAGGGTTCTGGAAAGCAGTCAACAAAGCTACAGCGCTTTGGATGCGAGATAAATCTGAAGTGACTGAAAATGAATATCAGGAATTCTACAAGCATATTTCGCACGACTGGAGTGAGCCATTAAGCTGGACTCACAACAAAGTAGAAGGCAATACCAACTACACCAGTTTATTGTTTGTGCCGAAAAAAGCACCTTTTGATATGTGGAACCGTGAAGCCCGTCATGGCTTAAAATTGTATGTGCAGCGTGTATTTATTATGGATGACGCTGAACAGTTTATGCCAAGTTACCTGCGTTTTATTAAAGGTGTGTTGGATTCCAGCGATTTACCACTGAACGTATCCCGTGAAATTCTGCAGGATACCAAGGTGACGCAAAGTTTACGCAAAGGCTGTACCTCTCGCGTCTTAAAAATGCTGGAAAAAATGGCCAAAGCTGAAGATCAAAGCGAGTACCAGACGTTCTGGAACGAGTTTGGTCAGGTGATGAAAGAAGGTCCGGCCGAAGATGCAGGCAATAAAGACAGCATAGCTAAGCTGCTGCGTTTTGCTTCGACTCATAACGACAATGCCGATCAGACGGTCAGCTTAGAGGCTTATGCCAGCCGGATGAAAGAAGGTCAGGACGAAATTTATTTTATCGTTGCTGATAGCTTCGAAGCCGCTAAACATAGTCCACATTTAGAAGTATTGCGTAAGAAAGGCATCGAAGTGCTGTTGTTATCCGATCGTGTTGACGAGTGGTTAATGCAGCACCTGACTGATTTTGAAGGCAAAAAGCTGCGTTCTATAGCCAAAGGTGGCCTGGATATCAGCAAGCTGGATGACGAAGAAACCAAAAAAGCTCAGGAAGAAACAGAAAAGCAATTTGCTGCTGTGACACAACGCTTTAAAACAGCTTTAGGTGATCAGGTCAAAGCCGTGAAAACCAGTCATCGCTTAACAGACAGCCCAGCTTGTATTGTCACTGACGAGTTTGATATGAGCACGCAGATGATGAAGCTGATGGAATCTGTTGGCCAGAAAGTGCCGGACGTGAAACCTATTTTTGAACTGAACCCGGATCATGCATTGGTGAAACATATTGCCGATGTGCAGGACGAAATTCAGTTTAAACAATGGGCTGAAGTACTGTTTGATCAGGCCTTATTAGCCGAGCGTGGCAGCCTGAAAAATCCTGCGACTTTTGTCAGCCGCTTAAACGCACTGCTGCTGGATTTATCGAAAAAAGCTTAAGTTTTACTCTGAGTTTAAAAAGCCTCTGCTTATTGCAGGGGCTTTTTTATTCGCCACCATCCATGGTGCTCACCCTTTCGGGCCAGCTAAAGCTGTTAAAAATCGTTCCAGACGATTTTTTATTCGCAGCCATCCATGGCGCTCACCCTTTCTGGCCAACGCTTCGCGTTGTTAAAAATTGCTCCGGGTAATTTTTTATATACAAAGGAAAGATTTCCCGCTATTCCCCTGTCTCTTATCACAACAGCATGATGCGGAGCCTGATTGTGATACAACAAAGTATCCTCTTTTATCAAAAACTAGTGACCCAACTACAGCTACTGGACTTTATTTCTTTGTTATTGCTGCGGCTGTATCTGACCCCTGTGATGATGCAGGCTGGCTGGACTAAGCTGCAAAACTTTGACAGTACCTTAAGCTGGTTCGCCAACCCGGATTGGGGTTTGGGTTTACCAGCTCCTGCGCTGATGTTGTCTTTAGTGATTCTGTTGGAACTTGGTGGTGGTTTAGCTTTGCTATTGGGGTTATTCACCCGACTGACTGCTTTGGGATTAAGTATGACTATGCTGGTGGCTATGCTGACAGTGCATGCAAAAAACGGCTGGCTGGCGATAGCCGATGCGTCAAGTTGGCTGGCCGACGGTACTATTTTTCGAAATGACGCTGTGATGGCAGCCCCGAAGAAGCTCGCCAAAGCGAATGAGGTTTTGCAGCAACAGCCTGACTACGATTGGCTTATCTCCAGCGGCAAATTGGTGGTGCTCAATAACGGTATTGAATTTGCTGCGACTTATTTTGTAATGCTACTGATGCTGGTTGTCTATGGGGCAGGGCGTTGGTTAAGTCTGGATTATTGGCTAGGTCGCAAAGCTGTTTTAGTGACAACAACACAGGAGACTGTAGCTTGAGTTTTCTTCGGTCTATGTCCTATAGTGAGCAGCCACAACCGGAAACCAAACCGGATACGGCGCTCTTGCCTACAAGGACAACGAATGTGAAGTGGTGGTCAACTGATAAAGCGGCTGAAAAAAAGCAGACGCCGGAGAAAGAGCAGCGCCAGCACAGTTATATGCAACTGGTGCGTTTATATCATGCGGATTTATACCGCTACAGCTGCTGGATTTGCCGTAGTGCTGATGTTGCTGAAGACTTGGTGCAAGACACTTATTTACGAGCCTGGAAAAGTATTGATTTGCTGCAAAACGAAGCGTCGGCCAAAGCCTGGTTATTTACTATTTTACGTAATGAAAATGCCCGACGTTTTGAACGTAAACAGTTTCAATATCAGGAAGTAGAGCAGGAATTGCTGCTGGACGAACATCAGGTGAGTCCTGAGCAATTGTACTCACAGCAGCAGTTGTTGAAGCAAATTGAGAGCCTGGAACCTGAATACAGTGAACCCTTGATCCTGCAAATTATCGGCGGTTTTAGCGGTGACGAAATTGCGCAATTGTTGTCTCTGAATCTCAATACAGTAAACACCCGTTTGTTCCGCGCCCGTAAACAATTACGGGATTTGTTAAACCAGGAAAGCGTCAGGGAGCAAAAAAATGGATGAGTTAGAAGTTCGCCGTCGTTTGCTGACTGATCCCTATCATTTGACCTCTGAACAACAACAGCAGTTGCAGCAGGACTCCGATAGTCAGCAATTTCATCAGGATGTACTGGAGTTGGATCAGCACATCAAACTGTTGTTAAGCCCACCAGTGCCAAAAACTCTGGAAAATGCATTATTGATGCAACAGCACAAGCACAAACAACAACAGCAGAAGCGTTTTTATCAGAATCTGGTTGCGTTAGCTGCTTCTGTCGCGTTTTTAGCAGGTTTTGCACTGAACTGGTCGTTTTTTCTGTATGGCTCGCAAAGCCTCGGCGAAAACTCCCTTGCTCATGTGTACCACGAGGAACCCTATATCCAGCATATGAATACAGCTTTGTCTCTGTCCGACGTGAACGCCAAATTGGCTGAGTTTGATGCCAGCCTTGTTGAAAATGGCCATGCTGTAGTTTATGCGAACTTCTGTAACTTCCGTGGCACCCGTTCTTTGCATCTGGTTGTGGAGACAGAACAAGGCCTGATGACAGTGTTTGTGGTACCCAAAGAGAACTCATTGGAGTATGAAGCGGAGTTTCATGATGACAAATACCAGGGACGCAGCATTAGTAGCCATAAAGCTATTCTGGTGATGGTCAGTGATAAAGCTGAAGTACTGCAACAAGGTGAACGGCAACTGCTGAACAACCTGCAATTTAAAGCCTGATAAAAAATGGGCTTCGGAGTGCTTTGTGTGCTTCCGAAGCTTTTCTTTATAAAATTCTTTGTTTTATTGATCTCAATCAATTTATGCTAATTGTTTTAAATGTTGTGTAGATTTTAATCTATATAAATCAATAATTTACTTTATTTTTGCTCTGGTTGTTATTTCAGCAGTTACACAATTTAACCTCAGCCGCCTTGTTGTAGGAGTTGCTCTGCAACGCAGTGAAAATGCACCACTTTAGTCGAATAGCATACTGTCTTTATTCAACTTTTTTTCCTTTTAGTCGTATTTCCGCTCTATAGATGTCCCAATAGGCTGTTGTAGCAAGTTATCCTACCAAAGTAGGCTTGACTGCGGTCGATCAGGTAAGACAAGCAGACAAACTTCTTGTCTGATGAAGCACATTATGTAAAGATTCATCCCCTATAACAAATGGAACAATCCCAGGTTAATTGAGGATCTTTGTATGCGTATTATTTTGTTGGGTGCCCCGGGTGCTGGTAAAGGAACTCAGGCGCAGTTTCTGATGAACAAGTATGGGATCCCACAAATTTCGACTGGTGACATGCTGCGTGCTGCCATCAAAGAGGGTAGTGCTTTAGGTCTGGCTGCCAAGCAGGTGATGGATGCAGGCCAGCTTGTGTCTGATGACTTAATTATTGGTTTAGTGAAAGAACGTATCAGTAAAGAAGATTGTGCTAAAGGCTTCTTACTGGATGGTTTTCCGCGCACTATTCCACAAGCTGACGCCATGAAAGCTAACGGCGTGGTGGTTGATCATGTGATTGAATTTGATGTGCCGGATGACGTGATTGTTGAGCGTATGAGCGGCCGTCGTGTGCACCCTGCTTCAGGACGTGTCTATCATGTCAGCTACAATCCGCCAAAAGTGGATGGTAAAGATGATCTGACCGGCGAAGATTTAGTGATCCGTGAAGACGACAAAGAAGAAACTGTGCGTAAGCGTTTAGGTATTTATCACGAGCAGACTGAACTGCTGGTTGGTTATTACCGTCAAGAGGCCGAACAGGGCCGCACTCAGTACCACTATATGGTTGGTACCTTGCCAGTTGAGCAAGTCAGTGCAAAACTTGAAGCCTTGCTTGGTTAACCCACTCCAGTTTCATCGAAGCCCACCTAGAGTGGGCTTTTTATTGGAATCTGTAGCGATTTCTGTGGATCTAAGGATTCAATGAGCTTCAGTCTCTTCCGCAGGATATTTCAGTCGATAGTTCTGCAACAACTTTAAGGGCATAAATGTGACTTTAGCTATTACCTCTTTTTACGCAGCTATTCTGGCACTGTTGTATGTTGTCTTGGCTGGTTTTGTGATCCGCCAGCGTTTTAAGCATAGAATTGGCCTGGGAACAGGTAAAGAACCGCAGCTGTTACAGACGGTGCGGATGCACGGCAACTTTGCTGAATATGTGCCGTTTTTACTTATTCTTGTTGCGCTACTGGAATTACAACAAAGCCCTGCCTGGCAACTGCATCTGGTGGCTGGTTTAACTTTAGCTGGACGAGTACTGCATGCAATAGGTTTGTGGCGCAGCAGCGGTACTTCGGTGCCTCGTTTCTTAGGCATGATTTCGACTTTCGCTGCACTTATTGTGGGTGCAGTGTTTTTACTGGCGAAGTAACAGATGCAAACTACGGTTCTGATGCTGCACAGTTCGCTTTCCAGTGGACGCCAATGGCAGGGCTTGAAGCTGGCTCTGAAAGCCGATTATCAGGTGCTGAATCCTGATCTGTTGGGTTATGGCAGTAATACAGGCAGTTACCCCAGACCTATGCAACTTGCTGATGAGGTCAGCCAGTTGTGGCCTTTGCTCGAAGGAAAACCTGCAGGTTCTGTGATTTTGATGGGCCACTCCTTTGGTGGTGCAGTCGCTTTGCATATGGCACGCATAAGGCCAGAATTATTTAAAGCCTTAGTATTGTTTGAACCTGTGGCTTTTCATTTGTTTAATGCCTCTGAACCTGCTCTGTATCAGCAGGTGCAGCAGTTAAGCCAGCAGATGCTGAATGTAAACCCAAAAGACGCAGCAGAGCTTTTTATTGATTATTGGCAAGGTGATGGGTACTTCAGTCATTTGCCGGATGTCATGCAACAAAAACTCACAACGCAAGTGGGGAAAGTGGCTGCTGATTTTGAAGCTTTAAGTGGAGAGCCCGCAACACTTGCCGATTACGCCACAGCTATCCACTGTCCTGTATTGCTGTTAAGTGGCGAGCAAAGCCAGTTATCAGCGCAATGTTTGGCGACAATGCTGGCTGGTGCTTTGCCTTGCGTCGAGTTCCAAACAGTAAAAACGGGCCACATGGGGCCCGTTACAGATGCAGAACTGGTGAATTCGGTTCTGCTTGAGTTTATTCAGCGTCTTCAGGCTAATGAGTAAAAGCCTTGTCAGGCTTAAGCATTACTCACCTGGGCTAAATGCTCATTCAGCAGTTGAGGTTCAACCTTAACCGTCGACTGTTGGTTGATGCTGATTTTGCGTGGTTTTAACGCTTCAGGTACTTCACGTACCAGCTCAATATGCAACAGGCCATGGCTCATCTGAGCGCCGGTCACTTTAATATAATCAGACAGCTGGAACTTACGTTCAAAGTTACGCTCTGCTATGCCCTGATGCAGGAAACGGCGACCTTCAGTTTTATCGGCTTTCTGACCACGAACCAGCAAAGTGTTGTGTTCAGTTTCAATCGACAGCTCGTTTTCATCAAAGCCGGCTATAGCCATGGTAATACGATACTGATCTTCACCTGTCACTTCGATATTGTAAGGTGGATAAGCAGGCTGCTTCTCATTGCGTGCAGCGGCGTCCATCAGGTTAGCTAAATGATCAAAACCAATAAATGAACGGTAAAGTGGGGTGAAATCTACTGTATGCATTTTTAAAATCCTCTAAGGCGATTTATTTGTTCTGCTCTTCAAATGAACGAGCAATGTAAGCAGGTGCCGGATGGCCACCTGCTTACTTAATATGTGCGCTTAGAGAGTTTTCAAGAGGGGAATTTAAGATTTTTTGCCGGTTATTTGCGCAAGGGCTGCCATGCTATGTGCGTAATCCGGTTCTTGTGCCAGGGCTGGAACCAACTGCTGATAGGCCAAATTCCCTTTCGCATCAATAATTAATACGGCGCGAGCCAGAATGCCCATATCTTTAATTAATAAGCCGTAATTACTGCCAAAATCGCGCCACACCGCATCAGATAACACCAGTAACTGATCGACTTTTTCCTGAGCGCAATAGCGTTTTTGTGCAAAGGGCAGGTCGGTAGAGATTGTCATCATCACCACATTGTCAGACACTTTGCTGACTTCCTGATTAAATCTTTTGGTTTGCAGCGAGCAAATGCCGGTATCGACACTGGGCACCACGCTGATCAATACAGTTTTGCCTTTAAAATCGCTTAATTTGATAGTTTTAAACTTCTCGTCCACCACCTGAAAATCTGGAGCCTGTTGCTGTAACTGCACCTGATGGCCTTGCAATTCGACAGCCTTATTGCCGGCTTTTACTTCGGATAAACGGCTTGGCAACTGTGCATTTAAATCAACAGCCCAGGCTGCTGGACTCAGGGCTAAACTAAAAACGATGGTTTTTATCAGATTTGACGACATTCAAATGTCTCCCAGATTGGTAATACGGCTGAAAGTGAAAAAAATAGTAGGTGTTGCTTATTTTTTGTCAGATACTACACAGGGTTAGCGCAGAGCCATCTTTCTGACTACACTGGAAAATAACAATACGTGAAGTGAGCCGTAAATGGTAGCAGCAGTTTTGATATGTGACGATTCCAACCTTGCACGTAAACAAATGGCAAGAGCTTTACCAGCAGAGTGGCAGCAAAATATCCAGTTTGCTGGTCATGGCGGTGAGGCTTTGGACATTTTGCAGCGCCAGCCAATCGACTTACTTTTCCTTGATTTAAATATGCCGATACTGGATGGTTATCAGGTGCTTGCTGCTATTCAGCAACAACAGCTTTCGGTCAAAACTATAGTAGTATCTGGTGATATTCAGCCTGAAGCCCGCGAGCGGGTTTTATCTTATGGCGCTTTAGACTTTATAAAAAAACCTGTCGACCAACAAAAGCTAAATCATGTACTGGGTTTGGTTGAACAAAAAACTATTCAGCAGCAAGAACAAGCCAAAACCGAGCCCAAAGTCGCAGCAGTAAAAAATACCGGATCTTTTGTATTATCCAACGATTTACGTGATGTATTTCAGGAGCTGAGTAATGTAGCTATGGGCCAGGCTGGTGATTTATTAGCGCGCCTGCTGAAGGTCTTTGTCAAACTGCCTATTCCTAATGTAAACGTCATTGAAGTCAGTGAACTGCATATGGCTATCGCTTCTGTGGAACAGAAGGAAAACACCTCGGCTGTTTGCCAGGGTTTTATTGGTGGTGGTGTTGCCGGTGAAGCTTTGTTGATACTCAATGACTCCAGTTTTGTTGATATAGCGAGGCTGATGCAATACAACGGCGAGCTGACCACTAAGGTAGAGCTGGAGCTATTAATGGACATCGCCAATATTCTGATTGGTGCTGTATTAAAAGGACTAGCCGAACAAATTGATATGACCTTTAGTCAGGGCCACCCTGTGGTATTAGGGCAGCATGCCCCTGTCAGTGAACTGATTAAAGCCAATGCCAGACGCTGGCGTCGTACTTTAGCGATAGAAATCAGCTATGGTATTGAAAACTATAATATCAGCTGCGATTTATTACTGTTATTTACCGAAGACAGTATTAAAACGCTGAATTATAAAGTCGAATTCCTTCTGGAAGATTAAATGTCACAAAACAACGTAGATGTATCCGAAATCCACTGGTTGATGGACATGTTCCAGACGGTTGACGTTGGTCTGGTGGTGTTATCTGCTGATTACCGCATTCAGGTGTGGAACGGCTTTATGGAGAACCATAGCGGTCTGACGCCTCGTCAGGTGCGTGACAGATACCTGTTTGATTTATTTTCCGAAATTGATGAAGACTGGTTGCGACGCAAATGCGATCCGGTGATTTTATTGAAAAACCGTGCTTTTACCATCTGGGAGCAGAGGCCCTATATTTTCAAATTCCGTAACTACCGGCCTATTACTGGTTCTGCTGAATATATGTATCAAAACAGCACCATATTCCCGCTAACCGATACTATGGGCAGAGTGACCCACCTTTGTCTGATTATTTATGATGTGACTGATGTTGCTGTCAGTCGCATAGAATTGGAGTCGATGAATGGGCAATTACGTACTTTGTCCAAAACAGATTTCCTGACCAGTTTAAATAACAGAGGCTTCTGGGAAGAAGCGCTGATCAATGAATACAAACGCATAAAACGCAGCGGCCATCACAGCACTTTACTGATGTGCGACATTGACCACTTTAAGCGGGTGAACGATACCTTTGGTCATGCCGCTGGTGATGCGGTGATCCAACATGTGGCAGCTGCTGTGAAAAAAAATCTGCGTAGCACTGATGTGGCTGGTCGTTATGGTGGCGAAGAGTTTGCCGTATTGCTGCTCGATACCACTGTTGAGCAGGCGATGTTTTTTGCTGAACGTCTGCGCAAAAATGTTGAAGCGATGGCGGTGGAATATAATCAGCAAATATTGAGGGTGACCGTCAGTATAGGCGTGGCAGAATACCGCGAAGACATGGGCGAGTATCGTGATTGGCTGGAAGCCGCGGATAAAGCTTTGTATCAGTCCAAAGCCGCTGGCCGCAACTGTATTACCAAAGCTGAATAAAACCACAGCTGCCCTGCATCTTTACAATCTAAGCGGGCAGCTCCCTAATAGTTTCACGCTACCATCTTCGTTTAATTGCTCCAGTTGCACATTAAAGCCCCACAACCGGTGCACATGCTTCAGTACCTGCTGGAAATTGTCTGACAGCGGAATACGCTGATTCGGAATAAATCGTAAGGTTAGGCTACGATCCCCTGTGATATCCGCACTGTACACCTGAATATTGGGTTCAATATTGCTTAAGTTATACTGAGCTGACAAGGTCTGGCGGATTTGCTGGTAGCCTTCAGCGTTATGGATAGCGGCCACTTCCAATGTGCTTTCTTTGTCATCGTCTGTAATGGCGAATAAATGAAAGTCCCGGATAATTTTGGGTGATAAATACTGGCTGATAAAACTCTCATCTTTAAAGTTTTGCATGGCAAAATGCAAAGTTTCCAACCAGTCTGAGCCTGCAATATCCGGAAACCATTCTTTGTCTTCTTCGGTTGGGTGCTCGCAAATACGGCGCAAGTCGGTAAACATGGCATAGCCCAGCGCATAAGGGTTAATACCTGAATAATATTTGCTGTGGTATTCAGGTTGAAACACTACATTGGTGTGGTTATGCAGCACTTCCAGAATAAACTTGTCGGTGACTAAGTTCTCCTGATACATATGCTGCAATATGGTGTAGTGCCAGAAGGTTGCCCAGCCTTCATTCATGACTTGTGTTTGTTTTTGCGGGTAAAAATACTGCGAAATTTTCCGTACTATACGCACTACCTCACGTTGCCAGGGTTTGAGCAGTGGGGCATTTTTTTCAATAAAGTACAAAATGTTTTCCTGTGGTTCAGATGGAAAACGGTACTCATGCTCTGCAGATAAATCGCCTTTATTCGGAATGGTTTTCCACAGCTGATTCACCTGTGACTGTAGATAAGCTTCACGGTCTTTCTGGCGTTTTTGCTCTTCGTCCATCGAGATTTTTTGTGGTCTTTTGTATCTGTCGACACCGTAATTCATCAGCGCATGGCAAGAATCCAGCATATCTTCCACTTCACTGATACCGTATTTTTCTTCACAGTGACTTAAATACTGTTTGGCGAACACCAGATAATCGATAATGGACGACGCATCAGTCCAGGTACGAAATAAGTAATTGTTTTTAAAAAAAGAGTTATGACCATAACAGGCATGCGCCATCACCAGCGCCTGCATTGTCATAGTGTTTTCTTCCATCAGATACGCAATACAAGGATTGGAGTTAATCACAATCTCATACGCCAGCCCCATAAAACCACGTTTGTAGTTCTGTTCGGTTTGGATAAATTTTTTGCCGTACGACCAGTGGTTATAACCAATAGGCATGCCGACACTGGAATAAGCGTCCATCATTTGTTCGGCGGTAATAACCTCAATCTGGTTGGGGTAGGTGTCCAGCTTATAGAGTTTGGCAACCCGTTCAATTTCTGCCTGATACTGGCCTAATAATTCAAAGCTCCAGTCCGGGCCGTCGGATAAAGGTTGTTTTTGTTCAACAGAAGACATAAGCAACTCCCTGAAGTCAGTAGCTAAGCGGCCTGTTTTTTGAAAAGTTCGCGAAATACAGGATAGATGTCTGCTACTTGCCGTATCGGCTGAATGGCAAAGTTATCAAAACTTTGCTGCAATTTTTCGTACTCCAGCCACAGGCTTTGGTGGGGCCGTGGGGTAATTTCGATATAGGCGTAATAACGCACAAAAGGCAATATCTGCTGCGCCAATAAATCGGCACATTGCGGACTGTCATCAGCCCAGTTATCGCCGTCTGAGGCTTGCGCTGCGTAGATATTCCACTCGGCCGGGTTATACCTGTCTTTGACAATATCAGCCATCATTTTGAGTGCACTGGACACTATAGTGCCGCCTGTTTCCTGCGAGTAAAAAAACTCTTGTTCGTCGACTTCCTTCGCTTGTGTATGGTGGCGGATATACACCACTTCGACATTTTTATAGCTGCGGCTTAAAAACATATAGAGCAGGATATAAAAACGTTTGGCCATGTCTTTCGTCGCCTGATCCATTGAACCCGATACATCCATCAGGCAAAACATCACCGCCTTACTAGTAGGTTCAGGGCGCTTCTGAAAATTGCGAAAGCGTAAATCAAAGCTGTCGATAAAAGGTACTGCGCCTATGCGTTTTTCAAGCAGCTCAATTTGTTCGCGCAGTGCCATTAGTTGATGCTGATCCGGCACTGGTTCTGCTTCGACTAAGGCTAATTTTGCCTCCAGTTCATGCAATTCGCGTTTTTTACCGGCCGTCATAGCGACACGACGGGCTAGAGAGCCTTGTAAGGATCGCACTATATCTATATTGGTGGGCACGCCTTCAGAGCGAAAACCAGCCCGCACATTTTTGTACTGCACCAGCTTATCCAACTGATTTTTTTTCAGATTGGGCAGTTCTAAATCTTCAAATAATAAATCCAGGTATTCGTCTTTGGAAATCGAAAATACAAATTCGTCTTCGCCTTCACCATCTGCACTGGCATCGCCTTGACCTGAACCACCTCCTTGTCCACCTTGAGGTCGTTTGATTTTATCGCCAGGGCTGAATTGGTCATTACCCGGGTGTACACGTGCTCTGTGGCCGCCCTGACCCTGATGGAAAAAAGGTTCGGTAATGTCTTTGCCGGGAATAGAGACTTTTTCACCGTTGTTGATATCAGTGACACTGCGTTTGCTGATGGCATCGGACACAGCTTGTTTAATTTGCTGCTTGTAGCGGCGAATAAAGCGCTGTCGGTTGACAGCACTTTTGTTTTTGCCATTTAAGCGTCGGTCAATAAAATGCGCCATACAACCTCCAAGGCTCTGACCTTACTGCGATTTGCGAACCCGTAAATACCACTCGCTGAGTAAGCGCACTTGTTTACGGGTATAGCCTTTCTCCATCATCCGGTCGACAAAATCATCATGTTTTTTCTGATCGTCTGTGGAGGTTTTGGCATTAAAGGAAATCACAGGCAACAGCTCTTCGGTGCTGGAGAACATCTTTTTCTCTATCACAGTGCGAAGTTTTTCATAGCTGGTCCAGGTTGGGTTTTTGCCATTATTTTTGGCTTTGGCCCGCAGCACAAAATTGACGATTTCATTGCGGAAATCTTTTGGATTGCTGATCCCTGCAGGCTTTTCAATTTTCTCAAGCTCAGCATTCAGCGCAGCTCTGTCAAATAGCTGACCGGTTTCCGGGTCACGGTATTCCTGATCCTGGATCCAGAAGTCAGCATAAATGACATAACGGTCAAAAATATTCTGGCCATATTCAGAGTAAGACTCTAAATAGGCAGTCTGAATTTCTTTGCCGATAAACTCTATGTATTTCGGAATTAAATAGCCTTTTAAATGCTCCAGATAACGCTCTGACACATCGGACGGGAATTGCTCCCGTTCTATTTGCTGTTCCAGCACATAAAACAAATGCACAGGGTTAGCGGCCACTTCGGTGGAGTCAAAGTTAAAAACACGGGATAAAATTTTGAAAGCAAAACGGGTGGATAAACCCGACATTCCTTCATCCACACCAGCGTAATCACGGTACTCCTGATAAGACTTAGCTTTAGGGTCTGTATCTTTTAAGCTTTCGCCGTCATAAACCCGCATTTTGGAATACAAACTGGAGTTCTCCGGCGCTTTTAAACGCGACAATACGGCGAACTGTGCCAGAGAAGTTAAGGTCGCAGGAGAGCAAGGTGCGACTTTTAATTCACTGTGCTCCAGCAGTTTTTCGTAAATTTTGACTTCTTCAGACACCCGCAGGCAATAAGGCACTTTGACAATATAAACCCTGTCTAAAAAGGCCTCGTTGTTTTTGTTGTTGCGAAAGGTCTGCCATTCCGACTCGTTGCTGTGCGCCAGAATAATGCCTTCAAAGGGCAGAGCTGCCAGGCCTTCGGTGCCGTTGTAATTGCCTTCCTGAGTTGCAGTTAACAGTGGATGCAGCACTTTAATAGGTGCTTTAAACATCTCAACAAACTCCATCAGGCCCTGATTGGCGCGGCATAAGGCGCCTGAGTAGCTGTAGGCATCCGGGTCGTTTTGGGCAAAGTGCTCCAACTGACGGATATCCACTTTACCTACTAAAGACGCGATGTCCTGATTGTTTTCATCACCAGGCTCAGTTTTCGCAATACAGATTTGATCCAGAATCGAAGGGTATTTTTTTACCACTTTAAACTGGCTGATATCACCGTTGAATTCATGCAGGCGTTTACTGGCCCATGGCGACATAATGGTTTTCAGGTAACGTTTGGGAATGCCGTATTCCTGCTCCAGGATATTGCCATCTTCGTTGACATCAAACAGACACAAAGGGCTGTCGTAAACAGGTGAGCCTTTGATGTAATACACAGGAACCTGCTGCATCAGTGATTTTAGCTTTTCAGCTAAGGACGACTTACCGCCACCCACTGGGCCTAACAGGTATAAAATTTGTTTACGCTCTTCCAGGCCCTGAGCCGAGTGTTTCAGGTAGGAGACAATTTGCTCTATCGCATCTTCCATGCCATAAAACTCGGCAAAAGCCGGATAACGGCCAATGACGCGATTGGAAAACAGGCGGCTGAGTTTAGAGTCCTGTGCTGTGTCAATTAACTCAGGCTGACCTATGGCCATTAACAAACGCTCGGCAGCGCTTGCATAACAACTTTTGTCTTTTTTACAGAGCTCCAGATATTCCTGGATGCTGTATTCCTCTTCTTTGGCTGCTTCGTATCTAGATTTGTAGTGCTCAAAAATGCCCATAGTGCACCTCCGAAACTGGTCTGTGGGAACTGAATGCAAATAAAGCCACTGATGTAAGGTTAGACAGTAAAAAAGCGCTTCGCTCAACTAATTCACAGAAAAATATGAATTTTTTTTGTAGCGATGAGTGAACAGAACAGCAGAGTTGAGCCTGGATATAGTTTGGTTTTCAATTGGGGACAAATAAAAAGCCCGGCGAACCGGGCTTAAAGATTTACAGCAACAGCAAATTAAGCAGCGAAGTTTTTCGCAGCAAATTCCCAGTTGATTAATGCCCAGAAAGCATTTAAGTAAGTTGGACGTGCATTGCGGAAATCGATGTAGTAAGCATGTTCCCACAGATCCACAGTCATCAGTGCTGTCACTGAGCTATCAGTCAGTGGCGTGCCAGCGTTGCTGGTGTTGACGATATCTAAAGAACCGTCTGCTTTTTTCACTAACCAGGTCCAGCTTGAACCGAAGTTGTTGACGGCTTTGTCATTAAAAGCAGTCTGGAATGCAGCAAAAGAGCCCCACTGTGCAGTAATTGCAGCAGCTAAAGCGCCAGTTGGTTCACCGCCACCATTTGGTGATAAGCAGTTCCAGTAAAAGGTGTGGTTCCAAATCTGGGCTGCGTTGTTAAATACCGGACCCTGAGAAGTGCGGATGATATCTTCTAAAGACTTGCCTGCAAATTCAGTACCTTCAACTAATGAATTCAGCTTCACAACATAGGCGTTATGGTGTTTGCCATGGTGATAATCCAGAGTTTCAGGAGAGATGTGAGGTAATAATGCGTCTTTTGCGAAAGGTAATGCTGGTAATTCGAAAGCCATTGTAGTTCTCCGTAGGCGTTGTTTATGAAGTCTGCATCGCGTAGACTACAAAACCCGACTAAATTACTCAAGTTTTAGTCGTAAATTTCGTAGCCTGAACTCATTGCAATACAAGTGTCTGCTCCCCATATTCTTGGGGCATATTGTAAAAACTCAAGTGCGAAATGAACGAACAAAGCGTAAAATAAGACAAATTTTTAAACCCAGTAGTGCCAGAGGCTGAAGATGGAAACCATTGAGAAAATTAAACAACAGTTGGCTGATAACCCAATCATCCTTTTTATGAAAGGATCGCCAAAATTCCCGAGTTGCGGTTTTTCAGCTCAGGCGTCTCAAGCCCTGATTGCTTGTGGCCAACCTTTTGCGTTTGTCGACATCCTGCAAAACCCGGATATCCGTGCTGAGTTACCAAAATACGCCAACTGGCCTACTTTCCCACAGTTATGGGTTGAAGGTGAGTTGATTGGTGGTTGTGACATTATTCTGGAAATGTTCCAGCGTGGTGAATTACAGCCGCTCATTAATGAAACTGCAGCTAAGTACAATAGCGAAAGCGCTGAATAACTTGGCGTTTGAAGCAAAAAGGCAGCCCAGGCTGCCTTTTGTTTTTCTAAAGAGGAAAGTGGATTAAGCCGGGTCAGATTCCGTACTTTCTTCAGTTTCACAATCATCCATCAGCATAGGTGGCGGCCAACCCCCGAGTTGATGCCAGCGGTTGACTATGTAGCAAAACAGCTCAGCGGTACGTTCAGTGTCATACAAAGCGCTGTGCGCTTCTTTGTTGTCAAAATCAATACCTGCTTGTTTACAAGCTTTTGCCAGAACGGTCTGACCTAAAGCCAGGGCTGACAAAGTGGTGGTATCAAAAGACACAAAAGCGTGAAAAGGTGAGCGTTTTAATTTAATTCGATCAATAGCTGCATTTAAAAAGCCCTGATCAAAAGCAGCATTATGAGCGACTACGACAGCACGCTGGCAGTCGGCATCCTTCTGCGCTTTACGTACTGCACGGCAAATTTCAGTCAGGGCTTCCCGCTCTGAAACCGCGCCACGAAGCGGGTTGTAGGGGTCTATACCATTAAAAGCCAGGGAGCTTGCTTCCATGTTGGCACCCTCAAAAGGTTCAATATGAAAATGCAAAGTTTGGCTTGGAACAAGCATGCCTTTTTCGTCTATAGTCAACAAAGTTGCAGCGATTTCTAACAATGCATCTGTTTTTGCATTAAAGCCTGCGGTTTCTACGTCGATAACAACAGGGAAGTAGCCACGAAAACGTTGTGCTAACGGATGTAAAGCTTGAGTCATAAGACCTGTGTCCTGATAAGATTGGCAGGTATTATGCCAAATAAATTGCGAAGCGTCTTGTTTGAGTACCTTGTTTGTCCTGGTTGAAGTTGAAAAACAACGGGTGTTGAGATGAAAAAAGGGAAACCTATGCGATATAAGCTTTGGCTGGTGCTGTTTTTGCTTTCTGCCACTCAGGTAGAAGCAGGATTGCGTCAGTATTCGGCTACATTGGACCAGTCCACCTGGGCTTTAAAGCAAAATTCGCCTCTGTTGTGTGAATTGAGTCACCCTATTCCTCATTTTGGCGAAGCTTTTTTCAGAAGCATGGCCGGCAAAGAGCTGAATATGCAGTTCGAGCTGAATATGCTGCGTTTACCTGATCACTATGCTCTGGCAGAAGTGCTGTCAGTGCCACCGGTCTGGCGTCCGGGCGAGCAGGCGAAAGCCATTAGCAGCATGAAAATGCTGAAACAGTTTGATGGTGATTTAGGCAAAGCGGAAAGCTGGATTATGCTGACGGAGCTGGAACAAGGTTATAGCCCAACCTTTTATTTCTCCGATTGGTATAGCCCCTATGACAGAGTCAGTGTGTCTTTGAATCCTGTGCATTTTATCGAAGCGATGGATCAGTTTAGCCAGTGTGTCAGCGCCTTATTACCCTACACCTTTGACGATATTGCCTTTACCGTATTGACCTATGAATCGGGTGGCGATGAGCTGACCAAAGCCTCTAAAAAGCGTCTGGAGCAAATAGCTCAGTATTTAAAGTATGACCAGAGCATCGAGAGTATTGATATTCAGGCCTACAGTGATTCTTTTGGTGGTCGTTGGATGAACGAGCAGTTGTCGATAAAACGCGCTGAAGCCATCAAAACCAAACTGGTCAGTTTTGGTCTGGAAGAAACCAGAATACGCACTGAAGGTTTGGGAGAAAAACGTCATGTGGCTTCGAATGAAAGCTCATTAGGCCGCGCCAAAAACCGTCGTGTGGTGATTCAAATGGAAAAACCCTGATTATTCAGGGTTTTCTTTTCCACTGATTTAGCCTGCTGTCTTTAGTAACTTGTCGTAATAGCGGTCAAATTGTTTTAATACTGCCAAAATTTTATCTGCGGTAAAAGGCTTAACGATAAAAGAAGCAGCACCAGAAGCTATGCTGGTTTTAACATTATCCAAAGTGCTTACTCCGCTGACCATCACGACAAAACAATCGGGTTTTTGTTCTTTAAAACGCTTGAGTAACTCAAGGCCTGAGCCATCGGGCAATTCTATATCCAGAAACACTAAATCTGGATTCTGCTGGCTGAACGTTAGTAGAGCAGAAGATGCGTTATGTGCCTGGAAATAACTAAAAGCTTTGTATTTTAAGTTTTGTTGGGAAAACAATGCTGTCAGATTGTTGCGTAACAATTGTCGGTTGTAATCCAGATCGTCAACCAACAATATTTTTTGTTCCCGTACTTTTACTTTAGTTTGCATGCCTTGCACTGCTCCAGAAAATAGATGGCGCGCTCTGTCCTTTGTTCTGCAGGGATAGTCTTCCATTCATTTTGTAACTGATCGGCCAGTTGACTCAGAGCGACTAAATCAAAGCTGGCGGCACTGCCTTTAAGTTGATGCACAATGGCCATAAAATCAATCCAATTCTGCTGCTCTGCAAGTATGACCAGTTGCTGCAATAACTGTTTAGCATGAGCCAGATAAGCCTCTTTCAGCTCTTGGGGCAGTTCTAATTCTAATGAGGGAATAGCTTTAAACTTTGTCAGTTGCTGTTGTACTTCCTGCCATTGCAGTGGTTTTTTTAGCAAAACATCAAAACCTGTCTCTGTAACTTCTTCGGCAGACATGGCGATTATAGGCCTGTCGTAGCCTAACTGACGTAGCATTTGCATCGCACTGATCCCATCGAGCACAGGCATCTGAATATCCATAAAAATCAGGTCAAACTGGTAACTTAAAGCTTGCTGCACCGCAACATCGCCATTTTCCGCCCACACTACCTGATAGCCCGCACTTTCAGCCTGTAACTGAAACAGCTGAGCCAGTAGTGCATCATCTTCAGCAAAAAGTAAGTTCAATTGGATTGTTCCGCTGCGCTGTGGCGAAGATACCTTTGTATATCAATGCCATCCATTTGTAATGTCGTTAAAGGTAGCGGCTCTTTCGTAATCCTACAAGCCAAAACCTCAGCTAATAATGGCGCCCAGGTTAAACCTCGTGCGCCTAAAGCGCCAAAACGCCAAAGCTGCTTTTGCTGACCAAGCACAGGCATATGATCAGGTACAGTCGCACGTAAACCTGCTTTGGCAGACATCACTTCAACATCCTCAAACCAATCAGGTTGCCCCAATGTTTGGTTTACTAAATCGAGATTTTGTTGATTGTCTTCTGCCAGCACTTCACTGTGTCCGCTGCTGCGATCAAAGGTGGCTCCGACACTATGCATTTGCTGATGAGCAGGGGTGATATAACCCTGATGACAAACCACAGTTTTTAATGGTGTCATTGTCTGGCTTTGCAGATGACTGACCTGGCCACGAATTTGTCGAAGCGGAAAGGACTCCTGATAAGCAAGGCTATTTAATTGTGCGCCTGTGGCCAAAACCACTGTTGTTGCTTTCAAGGTCCCTGCTAAGGTCTTTAGTTCACAATAGTGCTCATGCTCTGTGATTTGATGCACCTGCGCATTGTAGATAATCTCTACGCCCTGGCTGCTCAGCCAATTCGCCATCTGCTGGCAATAGTCTTGAGGGCATAACCAGCCTGCAGTTGGGAAAAACAGTCCATCATAAGGCAATTCAAGCCCTGCGATTTGTGAAGCTTGCTCTTTGGTGACAGGACTAAACAAGCCACTTAAGACAAAAGCCTGCTGCTGGATTTTATGTTGACGCTTGGCAAGATTGTCGTTACAGGCCAGTGTTAATACGCCGCACCAATCAGCTACTACTGCTAATTTTCCCAGCCAGGTTGCATAAAACTGTCTGGCATATAAAAAGCTCTGGCAACTTAAAGAGGACATCAGATCGTAAGTCGCGTGCAGGTTAGGGTACACCGCGCCCTGACGGTTGTGAGATGCCCCCATACCTGCTTGTGCATCAGCACAGAGCAGTTGGACTTTTAATCCTTTTTGCCATAACGCAAAAGCAGCATTTATACCTGCGACACCAGCCCCTATCACTGTGATTTGGTCGGGCTGATCTGCAGTCAATTCGGCGGCCTGCTCTGCACTTGCAATTAACATTTCGCGTTTTTGGCCATGACCTTTGGTTTTCCTGGCAGAAAAACCGGCGTCATTTAAACCACGACGAACAAAACCTGCACAGGTAAAAGTAGAAGCCGTAGTGCCTCTGTGACTCAACCTGAACATCTGGTTAAATAAATTTTGTTGCCACATATCTGGGTTTTTACTGGGGGCAAAACCATCTAAAAACCAGACATCGACTTTGTTTTGCTCTGGTACTTGCGGCAGCAGTTCGTTGACATCACCCAACCACAAATCCAGTACCACAGTACCGTCATCAAAGGTCATTCGATGTGGGCCTGGCAAAGCCACAGGGTAGTTCTGTACTAATAAAGTGGTCAGTTCAGCCAGTTGGGGCCAGGCTGCTAAGGCTTTGGTTAAGTCTGCTTTACTGAAGGGATATTTTTCAAAACTGCTGAAATACAGACGCTGGCAGGTGGCGGAACTGGCTTTATATTGACGAAAGCGCAACCAGGTCAGAAGAAAATTCAGGCCAGTACCAAAACCAGTTTCCGCGATATGGAAAAATGGGCGTGGATGAGTAAACCAACGTTCAGGTAACTGATTTTTATGTAAAAACACATAATCGGTTTCGTCCAGGCCGCCATTGTCGGAAAAATAAATATCGCCAAACAGGTCGGAAACCGGTGTACCAGCGTCGTTATAGTGAACTTGAGCCTGTTGCAAGGAATCAAACCCTATCGAAAAAGAATGAGGTATTGTAACTTAGCCGCAATATAAATAGATAATAGTGTACAGCTGTGCGCTGAAAGCGGACCAGTTTCGAAAAGAAACTCCGTACAATGTGCCGCAATGATAAAAAGACATCCGATTTTTTGTTTGGAGCAAGCATGAAAAGAGCAGTGATCACAGGGTTAGGCATAGTATCCAGCATTGGTAACGATCAACAGCAAGTGCTGGAATCGTTAAAAGCCGGGCGCTCAGGCATTAAAGCGTCACAGGAATTTGCCGACATGGGCCTGAGATCTCAGGTCTGGGGTCAGATTGAAATTGATACCGCAGCGTTAATCGATCGCAAAGCTTTACGTTTTATGGGCGATGCAGCGGCTTATGCTTATATCTCTATGCAACAAGCTATTGATGACGCAGGATTAACCCCAGAGCAGGTGTCAAATTTCCGCACTGGTTTAGTGGTGGGTTCTGGCGGTGCTTCGTCTAAAACTCAGATTGAAGCTGCAGATACCTTACGTGAAAAAGGCGTGAAACGTGTTGGCCCTTATGCAGTGCCAAAAACCATGTCGAGCACCTGTTCAGCTTGTTTAGCTACTCCTTTTGAAATCAAAGGCGTGAACTATTCCATTAGTTCCGCCTGCGCTACCAGCGCCCATTGTATTGGTCATGCGGTAGAGCTTATTCAGTTAGGCAAACAGGACATTATTTTTGCTGGTGGTGGTGAAGAAGTGCACTGGACTTTAGCGATGGAGTTCGACGCTATGGGCGCTTTATCTACTAAATACAATGAAACGCCAGGACTGGCGTCCCGTACTTATGATGCCGACCGTGATGGTTTTGTCATCAGTGGTGGCGGCGGTATTCTGGTGATTGAAGAGCTGGAACATGCGCTGGCCCGTGGCGCTAAAATTTATGCTGAAATCGTTGGCTACGGCGCTACTTCAGATGGTTACGACATGGTGGCTCCAAGTGGTGAAGGTGCAGTACGTTGTATGGAAATGGCGATGAAAGACGTCAAAGGTCCAATCGACTACGTTAATACTCACGGTACCAGTACACCTGTCGGTGATGTCAAAGAATTAGGCGCTATCCAACAAGTCTTTGGTGGCAAATCTCCGGCCATCAGCGCAACTAAAGCTATGACAGGTCATGCCTTAGGTGCTGCCGGTGTGCATGAAGCTATTTATTCACTGTTGATGATGGAGCATAACTTTATTGCCCCTTCTATCAATATCGGCAACCTGGATGAAGCTGCTGCAGGCTTAAACATCGTAACTAAAGCCACAGAAGCTAAACTGACGACAGTGATGTCAAACAGCTTCGGTTTTGGTGGTACCAATGCCACCTTAGTAATGCAAAAATATCAGGGCTAATTTTTCCTCTGTCAAAAAAACGCTGCCTGGTGCAGCGTTTTTTATTGGCCAGTCAAAAATTAGCAAATCCGATGGCTCAAAGGATTGAGCGTCGTTACAATACCGCCATTCTGACAGTGGACTGATACAGATGAAGATATACGCCGACGAAAATATGCCGTACGTCAAAGACTTCTTTGCCGAATTAGGTGAGGTCACGCTGGTCAATGGCCGCACTTTAACTGCGGATCAGATTAGTGACGCTGATGTGCTGCTGGTGCGTTCTGTGACCAAGGTCAATCAGCAATTGTTATCAAAAAGCCCAAAGCTGAAATTTGTTGGTACTGCCACCATTGGCACCGATCATATCGATCAGAGCTATCTGCAACAACGGGGTATTGGTTTTAGTAGTGCGCCTGGTTGTAATGCTCAGTCAGTGGTTGAGTATGTAGTGAGTAGCATCTTTGTGCTGGCAGAAAAGTACCAATGGAATTTACAACAAAAAACGGTCGGTGTGGTAGGGGTTGGTAATATTGGTCGGGTGCTGGTAAGTGCGCTTGAGGCCTTGTCTATCAAGGTATTATGCTGCGACCCACAGCGTGCAGCTGCAGACCCTGATTTTCCGCATATTCCGTTTGAAGTATTATTACCCCAGCTTGATATCGTCAGTTTTCATGTGCCTTTGGTTAAAACCGGCCCTGATGCAACAGTGGATTTACTCAACAGCCGGACCTTAAAACTACTCAAAACAGATTGTGCTGTGATCAATGCCTGCCGTGGCGAAGTGACCAATAACGACGCTTTATTGACGGAGGCTCAGTCTGGCCACAAAAGAGCGATGGTGCTGGATGTCTGGGCTAATGAGCCAGAACCTGATGTACGGCTGATCCCTTATACAGATATAGCCAGTGCTCATATTGCAGGCCACAGTATTGAAGGTAAAGCCCGTGGTACTGAAATGCTGTATCAGGCATTTTGCCAGCAGTTGGGGTTAAGCCCGACAAAGACCCTGGCGCAAGTGCTGCCAGAGCCTCAAGTTTCAGAGCTGAAAATAAATTCAAATTTTGGACTTTTAGATGTCCAAAATTTAACCCGGCTGTTATATGATGTGCGCCGGGACGATGCTTTGTTTCGTTTCTATATGATGCAAGACAATAAAACACAAGGTTTTGACTGGCTTAGAAAGTCATACCCACCGCGGCGTGAATACAGCTCGGTGCGGCTGACAGGACAAGAAGTGCCTGAGTTTTTAACAACATTAGGTTTTAGCAGCCAGTAACAAATGAAAGGGGAATAACCATGGCTCAGCAATACGACGTCGCTGTGTTAGGTGCTACAGGTTTAGTAGGCCAGCATTTAATTGAAATTTTAGAACAGCGCGATTTTCCGGTAAATAAACTTTATCCTTTAGCCAGCAGCCGCTCTGCCGGTGGCTTTATCACCTTTAAGGGTAAACAAATCGAAGTACTGGATGCTGAGACCTTTGACTGGACTAAGGTGCAGATTGGTTTGTTCTCTGCCGGTGGCAGCGTGTCTGCAACTTATGCACCTCGTGCTGCAGATGCAGGTTGCGTGGTGATCGACAACACCTCTCACTACCGCTACGAAGCTGATATTCCGTTAGTAGTGCCGGAAGTGAATGCGCACGCTATTGCAGAGTTCCGTAACCGCAATATCATTGCCAACCCAAACTGTTCTACCATTCAGATGCTGGTGGCGTTAAAGCCAATTCATGATGCCGTAGGTATAAGTCGTATTAATGTGGCCACTTATCAGTCGGTTGCTGGTGCTGGTCAACAAGGCGTTGAAGCTCTAGCTAAAGAAACCGCCCAGTTACTCAATGGTCGTCCTTTAGAAGAAGGCGGCAAGTTTGCCCGCCAGATCGCTTTTAACTGTATTCCACAAATTGATGTATTTCTGGATAACGGTTACACCAAAGAAGAAATGAAAATGCACTGGGAAACCCAAAAAATTATGGGTGATACCAGCATTTCCGTAAACGCTACTGCGGTTCGTGTGCCGGTGTTTTATGGTCATGCCGAAGCTGTGCATCTGGAAACCCGCATGCCAATCAGTGTAGAGCAGGTCAAAGCGCTGTTAGCCAATGCGCCAGGTGTGACTTTGATGGAAGACAACGCAGATTACCCGACTCAAGTGGGCAATGCTGCGGGTCAGGATGATGTATTTGTTGGCCGTATTCGCCAGGACTTCTCCCATGAAAATGGCATTAACTTATGGGTTGTAGCTGACAATATCCGTAAAGGCGCTGCCACTAATAGTATTCAGATCGCTGAGCATTTAATCCGCGACTATCTGTAAGACAAGATCAATAACTAAACAAAGGCTCCTGGTGGAGCCTTTGTTGTTTTCTATACACCAAGTAATGGGAGTTGCAGTTAGGCGACAAACGAGATAGACCCCATGAACATAGGCTTCTTATGTGATTGGGCTATAGAGTGCTGTCAACAAAGCTGCAGCTTCAAGTAAGAAGAGTATAAAGCAATTGATTCTGCAGCCGATATGCAGAGATATGCAGATTTTGTTTAAGCATAGCCAGTGGCATTCTTCTGGTTTACTATTCGGGTATGGAACGATGCTTGCAGTGTTTTTGTGTCAGAAAAATAATCTCCGGCCTTAAAGGATCATCGATGCGTTTAGTTGGGCTTCTCATTTTCAGTATTTTATTGCAGATCTGCAGTGTTAACGTCACTGCGGAAACCACTGTGCGCCTTAAAGGCCCTAAAAGCACCGAAAATCCAGACCGCAGCAGAGTCGGTCCTTTAACTCCAAATGACACCTTATGGCGTATTGCCGAAGAAGTACGGCCTCATCCTGGTTTAAACATCTATCAGGTGATGCACGCCATTTACCTGAAAAACCCACAATCTTTCCTTGATGACAACTTTAACCACCTGAATGTCGGTTCATTTCTGGCAATTCCTAATGTTGATGAAATACTGCAAGTGGATGCTGTAGACGCCCAGCGTAAATCGGAAGAAGACGATCGTATCTGGGCTGACAGAGTGCGTGCAGCAGCTGCAGCCAAAGTCAAACAAGGGGTAAATACTGCTCAGCAAAAGGACGTAGATAAGGCGAAGCAGGAAATTAAACAGGAACTGAACCGTGTTGAAGGGTTACAGAAAGGACAACTTCTTGATTTGCAGAGTAAACTAGCAGAATCAAAAGTGACAGTTGAAGCAGTGTTAGCGGATAACACTGCGCTGAAGGACAAACTGGATCAACTCGCCGATCAAATGCTATTGATGAAATCTCAGGTCGATAAAGACAGTGAAATTCAGCAACAACTGCAGTTACTAGTCGCACAGCAATCCGAGATGCTGGCGCAACAAAAAGCTCAGATTGAACGAGAGCAACAAGGGACAAATTTTGCCGAGCTGTGGCAAAATATTTCCTCCAGCAGTTTGACTTGGGTGCTGTTGGCTTCCTTACCTACCTTATTTGTATTGTTTGCTGTATTGAGTTGGATTAAACGCCGAACCAGAAAATCCGAGCAAATTATAAGTGCGGCTACAGCAGTACCACAGCAAGAGCCTGGTTATCGCTCGCCATTACCTCCTTTGGATGAAAGCTTCGACTTTGACGAAAGCAGCCTGATGACGCTGGATGAATCTTTGCTGGATTCTGGCAGCAAAGGAATACGTCTGGATGATGAGCCTATAGATTTACACGACGATATGTTGCTGGATACCAGAGCAGACGAGTTTGACGACATTCTGATGAATGATGATGACTTACTGGACAGCAAAGATTTACTTGATGCCAGTTCTATGGACGACGAGTTACTTGATGATTTGTTGGATCAGCCGATCAAAGCCGATAAAGACTTCGACCCCAATAACATTTTGTCCGGCACTGATTTATCCGCCTTATTTGATGAAGAACCAGAGTTGGATGACACCGACGATATATTCGCTCAGGCTGTCGCTGAACAATTAGCGGAAGAGCAAAAACAAAAGCAACCTGAACAGGCTGACGATGAACAGGCTGACGATGAACAGGATGAGCTGATTGAAGAGATTGAACTCGATGAGCCGGATAGCGACACTTTTGATGTGGGCAACCCTGTTTCTGCAGAAGCTGATGAGTTCAGTCTGGATGAAATAGAGGAGGTTGAAGAAGTCGACTTTGATTCACTGCTTGATGAGTTGGTAGTCACTGAGAACGTGCCTGAAGCACAGTTGTTAGCAGAAAGTTCAATAGATAGCTCGGTGAACAGTGCATTCGACAATCCAACAGAGGTGGCTGAAGATCTGGTTGATTTGAAACCTGAACAGCCTCATTTTGATAGCTCTGAACTTGACGAGTTTGCCGAATCGCTGGCCGATGAGGAATTGTCCGGATCAGAACCTTTGTCTATTGAAGACGAAGGGGATATTGATATTGATGCACTGCTGGATGGCACCGCAAATTGGCCAGATACTAAAAAAACTGATGCTTTAAGTAAGCTCGAACAGGACGAATTTAATGTTCCAGAGGCGCTGGATGTGACTGCTGAAGTTGCACCAGCGTTGGATATCAGTCTCGAATTTGACGAAGATGATTACCCGCTCAGCCCAGATGATGTTGCTTTACTGTTGTCGGACGAACCACAACAAGAGCAAGAGAGTGAGATGCCTCCTCATTTCCATGCGGATCATGGCGATTTGGCGGAATTGATGGGGGGAGTGGATCAGCAAGCTGGCTTGTCAGCAGAGTCCGGCTCTGAGGTAAACGAAGAAGAATCCTATGAAGTTGAGTCAAACGAAGCCTGGCAGGAGCTAGCAGATCAGGCGGCTGAACCTGAGTTAATTGAGTCAGTTTCGGATTTAGATTTGGAGTTACAGGAAGATCTAAGCGTAAGCCGTGTTTCTGCTGCAACCTTGTCTGTTGAGAATCCTAGTAAGGTTTTGGAAGAATACCCGGATCTTGAGTTTTCAGATGAAGCTGCGTTGGTTGATGATACCGATGATGAGTTAGAAGACGAAATTCTTGTGGTTTCGGATGACGCAGCAGATAGCGCAGAACAAACCAAGCAGGCAAACGAAGATATTGCATCTGAATTGGATGCTTTGGATGGAACTGACTTTGATGCGTTGCTTGCCGACTATGCACAAACTGATACCGAAGATAGACTCGCTGATGAACAGATAGCTGACGTTGTGTTATCTGAGTTAAATCCAGAACCTGTAGAGGCATCAGTGCAAGCGACTGACGCGGAACCGCCTTTGGTCCTGAAGCAAGCTCAGTCCGATGATCTGGAGTTCTCATTGTTGGCATTGGATAAGCTGCTGGATGATTCAGAAGACGAGCCACAACTGCATCAAAATGCAGTACGCACTATTGATGTGGGGCTGGAGGATTATCAGGATTTCATTGCAGCGCAGCACGAGCCGGAACTTGATCCTGCTGAGCAAGGCTTTGCCGCCGATCTGGATTTAATCCGCGCTTATATCGAAATTGGTGAGCAAGATGGCGCTGAGCATCTTATCGACAAAGTGCTAAGTTCTGCCGCACCAGAGCATATCAAACAAGAAGCTCAAAGCTTAAAAGACCTGCTTTAAATCAACAGGGTCAGAGTCTTGACTCTGACCCTTCAGTTCTTGAATTCTGTTCATGCCCCCATGAGCACAAAACTAAATCATGCTGCTGTTCTTGCCATGACAATAAGCTGTTGCCTTTAAAACTCGTGAGTTTCCCTCCATGCCTGAGTTATACTTCTGCCCCTAAGTGATGGGAGTCAGAATGCGAATTGCGTTAGGTATCGAATACAACGGTGTAGGTTTATTTGGGTGGCAAAGGCAACGTGAAGTGCCAAGTGTGCAAGGTCATCTGGAAGCTGCGTTATCCAAGGTTGCTAATGCAACTATTGAATTATCCTGCGCTGGCCGCACTGACGCTGGTGTCCATGCGACTGGTCAGGTCGTGCATTTTGATACCGATGCTCACCGTGATATGCGCGCCTGGATTATGGGCGCCAACTCCAATCTGCC
Organism: Rheinheimera sp. MM224; assembly: GCF_947090785.1. Taxonomy (NCBI): domain Bacteria; kingdom Pseudomonadati; phylum Pseudomonadota; class Gammaproteobacteria; order Chromatiales; family Chromatiaceae; genus Rheinheimera; species Rheinheimera sp. MM224. Next base: position 3,049,332 of record NZ_OX352320.1, on the reverse strand, counting down.
GGATGGCATAGCAGTGCGCTGGGCAAAAGAAGTGTCGGATGATTTTCATGCCCGTTTTTCTGCTACTGCCCGTCGTTACCGTTATGTCATTTACAACAATAAATTCAGGCCCGCGATTTTAGGTGCTGGTTTAAGTCATTATCATCAGGAATTGAATATTGAACTGATGCAGCAAGCTGCTGTCCATTTACTGGGTGAAAATGATTTTACGTCATTTCGTGCTATCCAGTGCCAATCGCACAGCCCCTTCCGTAATCTGATGCACCTGCATTTAAGCCGGGTAGGGCAGTTTATTGTACTGGATATTAAGGCCAATGCTTTTTTACACCATATGGTGCGTAATATTACTGGCAGCTTGTTACAAGTGGGTATGGGTTTAAAAGAACCAGAATGGATTGCAGAGTTGCTGGCGGCGAAAGATCGGACTTTAGCTGCAGCAACGGCCAAAGCCGAAGGCTTGTATCTGGTGGATGTGGATTACCCGGAACACTTTGGTATTCCGAAAATGCCACTGGGTCCGCTGTTCCTGCCAGACAGTTTTTGCTCTGACTCTGCCTGAAGCCGCCGTTTGAAGTAAGACCAGTTAGCTATAGGTTCTATCATGGCTTTGTGCTTTAATAAGCGCCGTTAGCCGCATGATCGGCGCTTTTTTACACAATAAACTAAGTTTGGGCTCAAGCCCTGCTGCGATACCAAGGAACAACTATGAGTTGGTTAGAAAAAATTCTGCCCAGAACTTCGTCTTCATCCCGTCGTAATATTCCTGAAGGGGTCTGGACTAAATGTACCTCTTGTGACGCTGTATTGTACAAGGCAGAACTGGATCGGAACTTAGGTGTTTGTCCTAAATGTGACAACCATATGCGTATCAGTGCCAGAGACCGTTTAAACAATTTCCTTGATACCGGGGGTATGGTTGAATTGGCTGCAGAGCTGGAACCTCAGGATCTGTTGAAATTTAAAGACAGCAAAAAATACAAAGACCGTATTATTGCTGCACAAAAAGAAACCAATGAAAAAGACGCCATGGTCGTGATGCGCGGTACTTTATTGGGCATGCCTGTGGTGGTTGCTTCATTTGAATTTGCATTTATGGGCGGCTCAATGGCGTCTGTAGTTGGTGCCAAGTTTGTCAAAGGTGTTGAATACGCTATTGAAAACAAAGTGCCTTTTATCTGTTTCTCTGCCAGTGGTGGCGCCCGTATGCAAGAAGCGTTGATGTCTTTGATGCAAATGGCAAAAACCAGCGCGGCTTTAGCTAAACTGAGTGAAGCAGGTTTACCATATATTTCTGTGCTGACTGACCCGACTATGGGCGGTGTATCTGCCAGTCTGGCCATGCTGGGCGATTTAAACATTGGTGAGCCAAAAGCTCTGATCGGTTTTGCCGGTCCACGTGTTATCGAGCAGACAGTACGTGAAAAATTACCTGAAGGTTTCCAGCGCAGCGAATTCCTGCTGGAACACGGTGCTATCGACATGATTGTTGACCGCCGCCAAATGCGCGATACAATTGCGCGACTTGTGGCTAAATTCATGCGATGGCCAGCTCCTGCCAAGGAACACCGCGTCGCCTAATAAGGTGTTATGACCAATCTTTTATCGCCTACAAGCCAATCCTGTCAGACCCTGACGGATTGGCTTTGTTATATAGAACAAAAACATCCGCAACATCAGATTGAATTGGGATTGGGCCGGGTGCTTAACATCGCTCAGCGTGCCGATTTGCATCTGTTGCCTGGTAAAAAAATTCTGATCGCCGGCACCAATGGCAAAGGTACTACAGCCCGCACTCTTGAACAGCTCTGCGCAGTGCAGGGCTTGTCTGTGGGGGTGTATAGCTCTCCTCATTTGCTTCAATTTAACGAGCGCTTGCGTATCAACGGTGAAGATGTGGCCGACACCCTTTGGTGTGAGGCTTTTGCTTTTATCGAACAGCTACGTGGCGATATCGAGCTGACCTATTTTGAGTTCACCACGCTGGCGTCATTTTATTTGCTGAAACAACAGCAACCCGATCTCTGCCTGATTGAAGTGGGTTTAGGTGGACGACTGGACGCCACCAATATTATTGAGCCTGATTTAAGTATTCTGACCACAGTCGATTTAGACCATCAGGATTATTTAGGGCCAGATAGAGAAAGTATTGGCCGCGAAAAAGCCGGAGTATTCCGGGCTGGTAAACCAGCCGTGATAGGCGAGACAGATATTCCGCAGTCGGTGTTGAAATACAGTCAGGATCTTAAAGCCAAACTGCTTTGCATCAATTCGGATTACCACTACAGCGTCACAGATGCGGGGTTTCACTGGCAAGGTGTACAAAGCCGTTTAGAGGCTTTACCTCTGACTGCAGTGCCGCTGCAGAATATAGCGACAGCTCTTACTGCATTGGAAGCCTTAGCTTTGTTGCCTTCACAGCAACAGGCCACAAAGGTTCTGGCCGAATTAAGTCTGCCTGGACGGATGCAGTGGCTGAGTAAAACACCAGGTATTTTATTGGATGTGGCGCATAACCCGCAGTCGGCCGGTTATTTGGCGGCTCAGCTTCAGTTCATCAAAGCAGGTTATGCTCGGGTCCATCTGCTGGTGGGTATGTTAAAAGATAAAGACATTCAGCACAGTCTGGCTCCTTTTCATGCCTTGGCTGATCACTGGCATCTGGTGACTTTACCTGGCGCTCGTGGGGCAGAGGCCAGTTTGCTGTTGCAGCAGTTGCCAGCACAGAGCAGTTATTCATGTTATTCAGATTTAGAGTCGGGTTACCAACAAGCGCTATTATCCATGCAGGCTAATGATTTATTGGTGATTTTCGGCTCTTTTGTTACAGTGTCGGCAGTTCTAGCGCTGCAAAAGGAGACAGATGTATGACCAGCGCCTTTAAAAATCGCTTAATTGGCAGCAGCATTTTAATTATTGCTGCCATCGTTTTTTTACCTGATTTGCTGGATGGGCAAAAACAGGTGGTAAAAGATGAATTTAAAGCTATTCCAGAGCGTCCGGAATTTGCCACAGTGCAACAGGAACAGGTGTTCACTAAACAGCAATTAGCGGAAAAACAGCAGGAGTTATTGGCGACACCAGTGAATGAACCTGCTGCTGATGCGGCTTTACCTGATAATAGTTTTGCAGAGGTTACGGCAGGAGCTGCTGGCAGTGAAGCCTCGACCGACAGCGCAGCTATGGTGGCACAACCCACTGATGGCACTGAAACAGACCCAATTCCAGTGCCGACAGAAAACCCTTTAGCTCCTGTGACTGTAACAGATAGCACGACACAGACTGCGACTACAACTGCTGTGCCGCCTGCTACAGAAAAGCCTGCAGAACTCAAAGGCAATCCAGCGTTAAATGAGACAGCCTGGATAGTCAGGGTGGGGAGCTTTGGTAAAGTAGAAAACGCGACCGCTTTAGTGGCTAAATTAAAGGAAGCCGGTTTTACTACCTTTACCCGTTCAACCACCAATGCACAAGGTCAATCCATGGTCAGTGTCGTGGTTGGGCCTGAACTGAAAAAAGAGCGTCTGGAACAAAAACTGCCTCAACTGCAGCAACTGACAGGAACTGCGGGTCTGAAGCTGACTGCTTTTAAGCCTATCGAAAATAATTAGGTGTTCGGGCGCGTGTTTTGGTAGAATGCGCGCCGTCCTTAAGCATCCTTTGGTAGCAAATGGTTTGGATTGATTATGCCATTCTGGCAATTATCTCTCTGTCGACTGTGATCAGTCTGGTCAGGGGATTTGCCAAAGAAGCGGTTTCTCTGATTATCTGGATACTGGCCTTTTTTGTTGCCAGTTATTACTACCCCTATCTGGCAACGTATTTCACTGAATTGCAAGACGCGCTGGTGCGCAATGCAGTCTCTATTGCCGTTCTGTTTATCTCCACTCTTATTCTTGGTGCCTTAATTAATTACCTGATTGGCCGTTTGGTTGAGTCGACAGGTTTATCCGGCACCGACCGATTACTTGGCCTGATCTTTGGTGCCCTGCGTGGTGTGTTGGTGGTCAGTGCGTTGTTATTTTTCCTGGATGCTTTTACCAGCGCGGATCAAACCGACTGGTGGCAAGCCTCCAAACTAATACCCGAATTTGGTTTTATCATTGAATGGTTTTTTGAGTACATCAAAGCCCATTCCAGTTTTATGCAGCGACCCTAAGCGTGGCGAGGAAATAATCGATGTGTGGTATTGTTGGAATCGTAGGTAAGTATCCGGTCAATCAGGCGTTGTACGACGGTTTAACTGTGTTGCAGCACCGTGGTCAGGATGCCGCCGGCATAGTGACAGTAGACAACAAAACCTTACGCTTACGCAAAGCCAATGGCTTAGTGAAAGACGTATTTGAAGCCCGCCATATGCAGCGTTTGTCTGGCAATATGGGCATAGGCCACGTGCGTTACCCAACAGCGGGTTCTGCCAGTACGGCCGAAGCTCAGCCGTTTTATACCAATAGTCCTTTTGGTATAGCCCTGGCGCATAACGGTAACCTGACTAACTCTGAAGAATTAAAAGACGAGTTATTCCGTACCGCCCGTCGTCATGTCAATACCAACTCAGACTCAGAAGCGCTGTTAAACGCTTTTGCCCACGAGCTGGATATTCATGCCGATATGCATGTAAACCCTGACCATATTTTCCGTGCTGTTGCTAATCTACACCGCAAAATCCGCGGTGGTTATGCGGTGGTTGCAGTCGTTATTGGTCATGGTTTAGTGGCATTTCGTGACCCTAACGGTATCCGTCCTTTAGTGATGGGTAAACGTGAAACTGCGCTTGGCACCGAGTATATGGTCGCCTCTGAAAGCGTGGCCTTGGATGCGGATGGTTTTACTGTGCTGCGTGATGTAGCGCCTGGTGAAGCTGTGTATATCACCGAAGATGGTGAGCTGTTTAGCCAGCAATGTGCTGAAAACCCAAGTTATGCCCCATGTATTTTTGAATATGTGTATTTTGCCCGCCCGGACTCCACCATAGACAACGTGTCTGTGTATGCATCCCGCGTGGCTATGGGTAAAAAGCTGGGCGAAAAAATCAAAAAAGAATGGGCGCATTTAGATATTGATGTGGTCATTCCAATTCCTGAGACCAGTAACGATGCAGCTTTGCAAATTGCGCATGAGTTAGGTTTGCCATACCGTCAGGGTTATGTGAAAAACCGTTACATTGGCCGTACTTTTATTATGCCGGGTCAAGGCGAACGTAAAAAGTCAGTCAAACGTAAACTGAACGCTATTTGGCAGGAATTCAAAGGCAAAAACGTGTTGCTGGTAGATGACTCCATAGTTCGCGGTACCACCTCAGAACAAATCATTGATATGGCGCGTGAAGCGGGCGCCAAGAAAGTGTATTTTGCCTCTGCTGCTCCGGAAATTCGTTTCCCGAACGTGTACGGTATTGATATGCCATCTGCCAATGAGCTGATTGCTCATGGCCACGATGTCGAAAGCATCTGCAAAATCATTGGTGCTGATGGTTTGATTTTCCAGTCACTGGAAGATTTAGTGGATGCCGTGCGTTCACAAAATCCGGAACTGAAACGTTTCGAGACTTCAGTCTTTGATGGTGTCTATGTCACCAATGATATTGATCAGGCCTACCTGAACCGTCTGGATGCGCAGCGTAATGAAGCGTCCAAACGCAAAAAAGAAGCCGAGTTATCTGCAAGTTTAGATTTGCATAACGAAGGCAACTGATAGGCCAGAGCCAGTCTTGTGAAATTAAAAGGGGCCAGTTTTTAACTGGCCCCTTTTGTTTTTGTAAAATGAGTATCTGAAAATCAGCTAATGCGTAAACGCAGGGCCGAAACCGGAGCTCCATAAAATAGCGGTGGCAGTCATCACACACACCAGCAGAATGAGGCCTGTGGTGACTACTGAACTGGCATAAATAAAGCCACGTTCCTCTGGAATATGCATCAGTATCGGTACACCCACATACAACAAATACACTGAATAAGTCAGTCCAGCTAAGCCCACCAGCATCACAAACCAAAGTTCAGGAAATAAGGCGGCAAAACCTACCATAAAAAGTGGCGTCGAGGTGTAGGAGGCTAGTTCCAGCGTCTGGGTATAAGTGGGTTCAGATCCAAAGGTATGAGCCATCCAGTGCGCAAGGTAGGCTAATGCAAAGACCCCACCTATTAAAGCCACATACATAGCGACAGAAAGCATCATGGCGCTTTCTGCAGTTAAGCGTATAGGTTCACCCACGCCAATACTCCAGCCTATATGTACTGCTGAATAATAAGCGCAAATAGACGGAATTAAGGCGACGAGCAGGATGTGGATTAAGCTGTATCTGAAACTTTCGTGACGTGCGTCTATCGTATGCCATTCTTCTTTCGGATGGGCATACAGTCCCCATAAGTGATTTAGAATCATAGTTGTTATCCTTGGCTACTACGTTGTTCAATACAGGGCCACACAACAAACCCTTACCTTTGTTATGGCTAATAGAACAGCGTTCGTCAAGTTTAGAGCGGAAAATCTACAGTGAAGAAGAGCTGCATGTCTCAGGTCAACTGACACATGCGTTTGAGGGGCGGAAAAATGCTATTTTAAATGGCCGGAGCAGGAGCGCCACTATGGAATTTAAAGTCCGGATCCGGGTTTGAAATCAGCTCTGCTTCGAGTTTGCCAAAAAACGTCACTCGTGGTGTGATATCTGATTTGGAGATCACCTGAGCCAGTTCCAGATAGTCAGCAAAATGCCGTGCTTCTGAACGTAACAAGGAGGTGTAAAAGCTGGCTAACTCCGGATCAACACATTCAGCGAGTTTAGCGAAACGCTCACAGGAGCGGGCTTCGATATAAGCACCACAGATCAGTTTATCGATCAGAATTTGTGGTTCATGGGTTTTGCAGTTTTGGATAAGTGTCTTGGCATAACGGCTGGCACTAATATTTTCATAGGGAATGCCGCGCGCCTGCATTATTTCCAGTACCTGACAAAAATGGTGCAACTCTTCGCGTATTAACAACACCATGCGGTCGATAATGCGATCGGAAAACGCAAAATCAGAACGGCCAATAATGCTTTTATTCAGTTTTTCAGCCTGCTTTAACCCATGAATATCACCGTCAAACCGATAAGCGAAGTCTTCAAAAGGTTTCAGCCAGTTTAGTAGGGTTAAGGAGCTGTCTTTGTCGCAGGCATAACGGCGCAGCAGATACATAGCGGTTTGCGCCGCTTTTAATTCACAGATTAAGTGGTCCTGTAATAAAACCGCCAACCGCTCTGGTTTCTGCGCTTCGACTATCCAGCTGTCCGGGGTTTCACACTGTAAAAACTGATGAATGGGCTGAAGTAATTCGGTAAAACTCATAAAGATCTCAGTAGGCTGTTTATGATGACGCCTGGGGCAGGGCGTTGAAGTGTAGTTGCCAGCCGTCCGCTGACACATCCAGATAAGAACTCTGGCTGTACCAGTCACCTAACACATAACGTTGTGCTGCGCTGCCATCGGCACCTTGCAATGGATGCACTGCTGGCCTGTGGGTATGACCATGAATTAAATGCTGCACTTGATGTTGAGCCATGACTTTAGGTACTTCATCTGGCGTGACATCCATAATGTCCGATGTTTTGCCTTTTTTATCCATAGCACTGACCCTGCGGGCTTTACGCGCGAGGTGTTGCCGGTACCATAGCGGTAACGACAATATGAGCTTTTGCCACCATTTTTGGTCCCACCAGGCACGAAACTTCTGATAACCAATGTCCAGGGTGCAAAGCGAATCACCGTGCATCAGTAAAGTGGCAGTGCCGTATAAATCGACTACGGTCAGAGGCGCAAGCAACTGCATGCCACAACGCTTAGCAAATTTTTTACCGAGCAAAAAGTCGCGGTTGCCATGGCAAAAATAGACGGGCACATATTTAGCGGACAGGGCCTTGATAGCGCCAGCAACTTCAGTCAGTAAAGGCGAGGGGTTATCATCACCAATCCAGACTTCAAACAAATCGCCCAGAATATAAAGCGCATCAGCATTGGCTGCCTTTTGCTGTAAAAAAAGCAAAAACGCCGCGGTAATATCCGGGCGTTGTTCGCTTAAATGCAGATCGGCAATAAAAAGGCTGTGGCCTTTAGCCATGGATTTCTGCTTTTTCGATGATCACGGCATCGTTTGGTACATCAGCATGGCCAAACTTGCGTCCTGTAGACACAGTTTTGATTTTGTTGATCACATCCATGCCTTCGACCACTTCACCAAATACACAATAACCCCAGCCCTGAGAAGTTTCTGAGCTGAAATCTAAAAAGTCGTTATTGGCTACGTTAATAAAGAACTGGCAGGTCGCAGAATGTGGATCGCTGGTGCGGGCCATAGCTACAGTGCCGGCTTTGTTAGCCACTTTGTTGTTTGCTTCGTTTTTGATTGGTTTACCCGGGTCTTTTTGTTCCATTTCAGGAGTGAAACCACCGCCCTGGATCATAAAGCCATTGATCACACGGTGAAAAATGGTGTTGTCATAAAAACCTTCTTTTACGTAGTTCAGAAAGTTTTCTACTGTTGCAGGGGCTTTGTCGGCAAATAATGCCAGTTTAATAACACCAAAATTGGTATGTAAGCTAACCATGATCATCTCCTATGGCTTAAAAACGGCGATAGTGTACCGCAGCTGTCGTCTATACCCAAGTAACTTCAAGATGCTTAGTTCAGTATCGCTTGGGTATGTAACAAAGCGACAAAGCGAGGATAGCTCAAGGCTTTTGCTGATGTTACACTGTTACGCTTTGTGATTGCCGTTTTGATGATTTCCCGAGGAGCCCATGCTACAGATTTTTAATACCCTGACCCGTAAAAAAGAGTCCTTTGTGCCTTTAGTGCCTGGCAAAGTTTCTATGTATGTCTGCGGCATCACTATTTATGATTTCTGTCATGTTGGCCACGCCCGTACTTATGTGGCTTTTGATGTGATGAACCGTTATTTACGTTTCAGCGGTTACGACGTCACCTATGTGCGTAACATCACAGATGTAGACGACAAAATTATCAAACGAGCCAATGAAAACGGCGAAAGCTGTGACGCTTTAACGGCCCGTTATACCGTTGCTATGCATGATGACTTTAACGCGCTGGGTTTAATGCCTGCCGATATTGAACCTCGTGTCACCACTCATATGGCTGAAATTATTGAGCTGATTGAAACTTTAGTGGCGAAAGGTTATGCCTATATAGCCTCTGACGGTGACGTACTGTTTGATGTCAGTAAATACGAAGCTTATGGTCAGCTTAGTCAGCAGAATCTGGACATGTTGCAATCTGGTGCCCGTGTAGAGATTGATCAGGCCAAAGACGATCCACTGGATTTTGTATTGTGGAAAATGGCCAAGCCAAATGAGCCACGCTGGTCATCGCCATGGGGCGAAGGCCGTCCAGGCTGGCATATCGAATGTTCGGCTATGAGTGCAAAGCATTTAGGCAAACATTTTGACATTCACGGCGGTGGTTCAGATTTACAGTTCCCGCACCATGAAAACGAAATCGCTCAGTCTTGCTGCGCCCATGACACACCGTACGTCAATACCTGGATCCATACTGGTATGGTGCAGGTGGATAAAGAAAAGATGTCTAAATCTTTAGGCAACTTCTTTACTGTGAAAGATGTACTGGCAGATTACAACGCTGAAGCTGTGCGTTATTTCCTGATCTCCAGCCATTACCGCAGCCAGTTGAACTACTCGGCGGAAAACTTGTTGCAGGCGCATTCAGCTTTAGGCCGTTTGTACACCGCCTTGCGTGAAGTAAAACCTGCGACAGACGTCGATATGAATAACGATTACGTCAAAACCTTCCGTGCTGCTATGGATGACGACTTCAATACAGCTCTGGCTTTGCCTGTGTTATTTGAACTGGCTCGTGATATCAACAAAGAAAAAGCTACAGATCCAGCCAAAGCCTCACAGCTTGCGTGCTTGTTAATTAAACTCGGCAGTGTGATGGGTATTTTGCAGGGCGATGCAGAGACCTTTTTACAGTCAGGTACAGATTCAGATGATGTGGCTGAGATTGAAGCTTTAATTACACAGCGCAATACAGCACGAGCTAACAAAGACTGGGCTGCAGCTGATGCTGCCCGTGACGCTTTGGTGGCTAAGGGTATTATTCTGGAAGATAAAGCAGGTGTTACCACCTGGCGTCGGGGTTAATAGTCTGCAATAAAAAGGGGCAGAGTTTTAGCTCTGCCCCTTTTTCATTTATGGCTGCATCTGACTATTGATCGTGGAACTGCTCGCAAGCTTCTAAGGTGTTTTCAATCAGGCAGGCTACTGTCATAGGGCCTACACCACCAGGCACAGGCGTAATAAAACGTGCGTGCTCTTTGGCTTTATCAAATTCAACATCACCTACCAGTTTGCCGGATTCTAAACGGTTTATACCGACATCAATCACCAGCGCACCAGGTTTAATCCAGTCGCCCGGAATAAATTCAGGCTTACCTACGGCCACCACCACTAAATCAGCGCGGCGTACATGCTGCTCCAGCTGTTTGGTGAACTTATGGCACACTGTTGTAGTGCAACCCGCCAATAACAGCTCCAGCGCCATAGGGCGGCCTACAATGTTGGAGGCGCCTACCACTACTGCATCCATGCCACGGATTTGAATGCCAGTGCTTTGCAACAGTTTAATGATGCCTTTTGGTGTGCAAGGGCGAAGGGCAGGCATACGCTGAGCTAAACGGCCTATATTGTAAGGGTGGAAACCATCGACATCTTTCAGTGGATTGATACGTTCCAGAATGGCCGAAGCGTCTAAACCTGCAGGCAAAGGCAATTGCACCAGAATACCGTCTACTTTGTTATCTGCATTTAACGTATCGATTAAATCAAATAACTCTTGTTGAGTCGTGCCTGATGGCAAATCGTAAGAGAAGGATTCAAAACCTACTTCTTCACAGGCTTTACGTTTACTGCCTACATAGACCTGAGAGGCTGCATCCATACCGACCAGTACTACCGCAAGGCCCGGAGCTCTTTTTCCTGCCGCAAGGCGTTGCTGAACCCTTAATGCGACCTGTTGACGGGTAGATTGAGCTACCGCTTTGCCATCTATGATTTGTGCTGCCATAAAACTGCTCTGTTGACCTGAAATCTGAGGATTTGTATTTTCGCACAGCTACGCTAAAGAGGCCAAGCAGATCAGTTTAAGTGGCGTAAAAAGTTAAAAAATCAGCATATTTTCACCGTATTGGTCGCTTTTATGGCAAATGGGTTCAAATATTAAGCAATCAGTTTTTTAGCTGCAAAAAAGGTTTGACGCTCCAAGGGTTGGGCTGTAATATTCCGCCCCGTTGCAGTAGTGTAGCGAAGTCGGTGATTAGCGCAGCTTGGTAGCGCACTTGGTTTGGGTCCAAGGGGTCGCAAGTTCGAATCTTGCATCACCGACCATTTAAGAGAGCCTAACGGCCTCGAATTTGGCGCCCGTAGCTCAGCTGGATAGAGCAACGGCCTTCTAAGCCGTGGGTCATAGGTTCGAGTCCTATCGGGCGCGCCATTGCAACAAGTACAGTGTTAAAAGTTCTACCGTGGTGGCTGTAGCTCAGTTGGTAGAGTCCCGGATTGTGATTCCGGTTGTCGTGGGTTCGAGCCCCATCAGCCACCCCATTTTAGACTGGTTTATATGTCGGTGATTAGCGCAGCTTGGTAGCGCACTTGGTTTGGGTCCAAGGGGTCGCAAGTTCGAATCTTGCATCACCGACCATTCTCCCTCTAAAAACAATAACAGCAGCAATGCTGTTTTTTGCTTTCTGGCGTTCTGAAAAGCTGCAACACCAAAAACAACACACAAAATCCGCACCTCTGCTCCCGGTTAAATAATCCTTCTGGTCTATTACGCTTTCCCTTATTTAACTCTCTTCCCCATGTAGTTTTACAGGCAAAAAAAAGCCTGCACAGGGCAGGCTTCTTTGTGATCTATTACAGCTTAAGCGGCAACAGACTTAGCTTTTGGCTTTTTATCAAACAAAGACTTATCAGCAGCCAGTTCCAGTGGGTCAAAATCATCCACGTTAATGGTGTGTAGACGGCCTTGCTCAGCCACACGCAGCTTTTCTGCTTCAGCTTCGGTGATCACACCCAGCTCTAAGCCTAAAGCAGCTACTTCGTGTAAGCGGAAGAATGGCAGGCGTTTATTCGCTGCATGCACCACTTTATCGAAGATAGGTTCAGCGGCCAGAATATCAGTCAGAGCTTTTTCAATTAACCCGATTTGATTGTTTGGTTCCAGCGTCAGATAGACGTTGGTCGCTAAGCGGCTGCGGGCTTCACAAGGTGTTTGCATAATGCGCGACACCTGGTGATCCAGCTGGTCCGAAGGTTTACGCAAAGTACGACCCCAAGGGAATAACAGCTTGCCTAACACCGAACCTACGATACGATTCGGGAAGTTATCCAGCATTTCATCCATAGCCACCTGAGCTTTGTACATATTGTCTTCACAAGCCCATTGCACTAAAGGTAAATCCTGCGCCGGACGACCGTCGTCGTTAAAACGCTTCAGTACAGAAGAGGTCAGATACAACATGGATAACATATCGCCTAAACGGGCGGAGATACGTTCACGGCGTTTTAAGTCACCACCCATGGTACCCATAGCAACATCAGACATCAGTGCCAACGCAGCGCTGTATCTGTTCATTTGTTTGTAGTACTTAGCTGTTGCATCTGCATACGGGCTGGCAGAGAAGGCTGAATTGCTCAAGCCTAACCATAAAGCACGGAAGAAGTTGCTGATGCTAAAACCAATATGGCCAAACAAAGCACGGTCAAAGGCCGTCACAGCAGCGCGTTCGTCTTCTAAACCCGCAGCCTGTAATTCAGCCAGTACAAATGGATGGCAACGAATTGCGCCCTGACCATAAATAATCATATTACGGGTCAGTATGTTTGCACCTTCTACAGTGATAGCAACCGGAGCACCCTGATAACCACGGGCCAAATAGTTGTTCGGGCCCATACAGATGCCTTTACCACCATGGATATCCATGGCATCAATAGTCACCTGACGCATACGCTCTGTCATATGGTATTTAGTGATGGCGGAAATAACAGATGGCTTTTCGCCTAAGTCGATAGAACCTACCGACATAGTGGTCGAGGCTTCAGCCATATAGGCATAACCGCCAATACGGGCTAAGGCTTCTTCAATACCTTCCATTTTACCTATAGGCAGCTTGAACTGACGACGGATACGGGCATAAGCACCAGTTAACAACGCAGCAGCTTTGATACCACCTGTGCTGTTTGACGGCAGGGTGATAGCCCGGCCTACGGACAAACATTCCACCAGCATGCGCCAGCCCTGACCAGCCATCTTCGGACCACCAATAATGTAGTCCAGCGGCACAAAGACCTCTTCACCCTGAGTAGGACCATTCTGGAATGGCACGTTCAGAGGGAAGTGACGACGACCAATTTTTACGCCTGGAGTAGAGACAGGGATTAAAGCACAAGTGATGCCTAAATCTTTTTTATCGCCTAATAAACCGTCCGGATCCTGCATCTTAAATGCTAGACCCAATACAGTAGCGATAGGGGCCAATGTGATATAACGCTTGTTCCATGTCAGGCGCATACCAATAATTTCCTGACCTTCCCATTCGCCTTTACAGACTACACCTACATCAGGGATAGCGCCGGCATCAGAACCTGCTTCCGGGCTGGTTAAGGCAAAACAAGGAATTTCTAAACCTTTGGCCAAACGAGGCAGGTAGTGGTCCTGCTGCTCTTTGGTACCATAATGTTGTAACAGCTCGCCTGGGCCTAACGAGTTAGGCACACCAACGACGCTGGATAAAACCATACTTTTGCTGGTTAATTTTTGCAGCACACAAGACTGGGCATAGGCTGAGAATTCCAGGCCGCCGTATTGCTTTTTGATGATCATCGCAAAGAAGCCATGGTCTTTTAAGTACTGATACACTTCTGGTGATAAGTCAGCACGTTCATGTGTGGTGTGCCAGTCATCGACTATGGCCAGTAACTCTTCACAAGGGCCATCTAAAAACGCTTGCTCTTCAGCACTTAAACGTGGTTTTGGATAATTGTGCAGTTTGTGCCAGTCTGGCGTGCCACGGAATAAATCGCCTTCCCACCAGGTGGTGCCGGCATCAATAGCTTCTTTTTCTGTGGTCGACATTTCCGGCATGATTTTGCGGTACAGTTTTAACAAAGGTTTGGTTAAATACTGTTGACGTATGCTGGCTACATTTAAAGGCACAGCCACAACCAAAAACAGGATCCAGCTAATCACACCCACTGTATCAGTGAAGGTTGCAACAGCTAATAAAGCAGCGATCAACGCTGTAAACATAGTTAAACTTGCTCTGTGGTAGGCGAGCACGGCTACTGTGCCAAGCAAGGCTACCCAAAAAATCAACACATCCATAATTTACTCCTGAGAACTAGAGGTCAGACCACTGTGGGCTTAGAGTAGTGTGCCTGTTGCAAAGATGCAAGTAATTCCTTACTTTGCACTCTGGTTTACTGTCAACTTTTGTTGCAGCTTCAGTGCGTCAGGTCATCAAGTATAGGAAGCTATCCGAGCTATGTGTGAGTTATTAGGGATGTCAGCCAATGTGCCTACCGACATCTGCTTTAGTTTTAAAGGTTTAAGAGAACGTGGTGGCAAAACTGGTCCGCATAAAGATGGCTGGGGTGTGGCTTTTTATCAGGGCAAAGGAGTCAGCACCTTTAAAGATGCTGATCCGAGTTATCAATCTGAAATCGCACGGCTTATCAGTGATTACCCCATTAAAAGTACTGCTGTGGTGGCGCATATCCGTCAGGCCAACAGTGGTGGAGTAGGGCTTGAAAACACTCATCCCTTTACCCGCACTTTATGGGGGCGCTACTGGACTTATGCCCATAATGGTCAGTTGCACAGTTTTGAAACCTTGCCGGTCGGGCAACACCTTGTAGTGGGGCAAACCGACAGTGAGCATGCCTTTTGTTATCTGTTGAACGCGCTGGAGCAAAAATTTCCTGTTGCTCCTTCGAATATGAAACTGGCCTTTGATTACCTGGCCTCTTTATGTCCTGCGTTGCAGCAGTTAGGTGTATTTAACCTGCTGCTGTCTGACGGTGATTATCTGCTGGCGTATTGCAGCACCAAATTACATTGGATCACCAGAAGGGCACCTTTTGGTGTGGCTTTATTGTCGGATATGGATGTGGACATAGATTTTTCAAAAGAAACCACAGAAAAGGATGTGGTGACTATTATTGCCACTTTGCCGCTGACCTGTAATGAACAATGGCAGGTGATGACGTCGGGACAATCCCAGCTGTTTAAAGCAGGAGAGCCGCAATAAGCGGCTCTTTCATGGATGTTTAAAGCTTTAATTGGAAGGTTTGAAAGTCGCCAGCTGAATATCGAATTGTTCGACTTTATCTTCAGCCTGCCATAACCGCACTAATAAGTAATCCAGCTCCGGTGCTACCCAAGCCAACACTTCTTTATCTGGGCCAGTGCCAGTGCGTTCAATCCGGATGGTTTTTACTTTACCGTAGGGCAGGGATAACCATTCTTCGCCCGCAACTTTGTAACTGTATTTGCGCTCATCACCGTGGCGATTCAGCACCTGATACACAAATTCAGTTTTACCTGCTTTTAAATCCAAAGCCAGCTGGTTGTGATAACTCAAGGGATCCAACCATTGTTCATTCCATTGAATGGCTTTAATTTTTTTAGATTTTTCGACCCGTAATTCTTTGCTGTCCCAGTTCAGATTCAGCTCGTAATAACGGTTTGGGCCTGAACCTGTGCGCTGCATCACATAACGGTTAGGCTGAATACGGCCCTCTTTAATAGTAAAAAAGGACTGCTCTGAACGTTTATCTTCAAAAATCAGCCAACTGATATCGCTGCTGTAACCCAGTTCATAACCTTGTTCTGTCGTTTTCAGATAACGTTTGGCTTCACCGTGTTTTTTGCCTGAGCGCAGCACATTGTAGCTGGCTTCAAAAGCTGAGAATTGAACAGAAGGGGCAGCTGTAGGTTCTTCAGCTGATAAGAGGCTTGAAAAGAGTAAAAAAAATGACGCACTAAGGCGCCATTTATTCATCATCCTGGTCATTTGCATATCCATGGTCAGACAATAAAAGGCCATCTAACAATGCCTTATCTGACTGCTGTTGTAAACGGTTCTGACAAAACCAGCGTACAACCAATGGATAAATACGGTGTTCCTGTTCGTGTACACGCTGTGCGACAGTATCCGCGTCATCACCAGGAAAAACCGGCACTTTGGCTTGCAAAATCACAGGGCCACCGTCCAGTTCCGCCGTCACAAAATGCACTGAACAGCCGTGTTCTGTATCACCAGCATCAATAGCGCGCTGGTGAGTATTCAGCCCCTGATATTTGGGTAATAACGAAGGATGGATATTCAGTAAACGGCCCTGATAATGCTGAACAAATTCAGGCGTTAAAATGCGCATAAAACCAGCCAGTACCACCAAATCAGGTTGATGCTGATCGATAGTTGCGATCAAATCCTGATCGTAAGCCGCACGGTCGGCATAGGCTTTATGATCAAGCACTATCGCTTTAGCGCCGGCTTTTTTAGCCCGCTCCAAACCATAAGCTTTGGCTTTATTCGACAGGACAGCTGTGACTTTACCGGCAATAAAACCAGCACTGCAGGCATCTAAAATCGCCTGCAGATTGGAGCCGCTACCTGAAATCAATACAACAATAGATTTCATGTATGGGTTTAGCCTTGGATCACAACTTGAGCTTCGTTTGCCGCAACCTGATTGATTTCACCTAAATGCCAGGCATTTTCGCCAGCTGCTTTTAACTGGGCTAAAGCCGCATCGAGGTGAGTTGCAGGAACTACCACTATCATGCCAACACCACAGTTGAAGGTGCGGTACATTTCGTGACGTTCTACATTACCTTGCTGTTGTAACCAGCTGAAAATAGCAGGCCACTGCCAGCTGCTCTCGATGATTTTTGCCTGAGTGTTTTCTGGCAGTACACGTGGGATATTTTCCCAGAAACCACCGCCTGTGATATGACACAAAGCATGAACAGGCATGGATTTAATTAAAGCCAGCAGGTTTTTTACATAAATTCGGGTAGGCTCTAACAGGTGATCGGCAATAGTTTTGCCTTCCAGCATAGTCTGAGGATCCTGACCGCTGACTTCCAGTACTTTACGAATTAACGAAAAGCCGTTGGAATGAGGACCTGAGGCCGCTAATGCAATGAGTTGATCGCCAGCTTTTACTTTGCTGCCGTCAATAATTTCAGACTTCTCAACCACACCGACGCTAAAACCTGCGATGTCGTAGTCTTCGCCATGGTACATACCTGGCATTTCAGCGGTTTCACCACCCACCAGAGCACAACCAGCCAGCTCACAGCCTTTGGCAATACCTTCCACTACAGTAGCAGCAGTATTGACGTCCAGCTTACCTGTCGCGTAGTAGTCGAGGAAAAATAAAGGTTCAGCACCTGATACGACAATGTCATTGACGCACATGGCCACTAAGTCGATACCTACGCTGTCATGGCGTTTTAAATCCATAGCCAGACGCAGTTTGGTACCTACACCGTCAGTGCCTGATACGAGTACCGGCTCTTTATAGCCAGCAGGGATTTGACACAAAGCACCAAAGCCGCCTAAACCGCCCATTACTTCTTTGCGGGTTGTACGTTTTACCGCACCTTTAATACGGTCAACCAAGGCCTCACCGGCATCAATATCAACACCAGCGTCTTTGTAACTTAACGACGTTTTTTGCTCGCTCACGGCAATCCCCAAAAACTAAAAAGTGAAGGTCCAAAAAAATTGGCGGCATTTTACCTTGTAACGCCGCCAGACAAAAGGATTTACTGCTCTGCATTTTCGAATGCTTGCCTGGCCTTGTTACAAAGCAGTATTATTGCATCGCATTATTCATGGCTTGAGCCACATAATTACGTAAGCTGGCACTTGGCGTTTTGGCAATCTGATGATAAACCAAAGAGGCAAAAGGAAACTCCTTGCCGTTGTAACGCACACAAATGTAAGGCGCGTCTGGTGTTGCTTCATCGTGATACCACTCACCACCTACATGATGAATAAAGACCTCACCTGTGTATGCTCCAAAGACATTGGACAAAGTAAACAACACCTCATCGGCATGACGTTGTTCCTGCTGGCGTAAAAACAGCTCGCTGAGTATTTCATCCACTTTTGTCAAACTGTCCAGACTAAAATCGAGCAGAACCTGATGCTCTTCAGCTGAATACACAACAGCGTCCTGCGCAGTGACTTTCATTAATTCGGTTAATTCTTGGTTATTCATAATATTCCCTAGCTATTAAACTTTATGTTCGGCTAGCAGCAACTCACGTAATTGACGGCTGCCAGGTCCTAGTGTTTCTTCTTTTGGTGTGACTAAAGCTAAAGGTACGGCCCGTGCTGAACTTTGTGCAATCTGAAGTTGCACCAAGGTGCCGTCTTTTATCAGATCGCAGATCAAAAACTCAGGCAACCAGCAAAAACCAATACCGTTTTTCAGAATATCTACGGCTTCAAAAAAGTTATTCACTGTCCAGCGTTGTTCGGCACGCAGCCAGCCTACATCTTTAGGTTTGCTGGCGGTATCGCGGATCACAATTTGCAAATACTGGCTGAGCTCATTTAAGTCCAGCTTTGGCTGCTCCGCTAACAGATGATCTTTCCCTACGACTGGTATCATTTGAATCACAGCCAAAGGTTCACCAATATAACCCTTAGGTACACTCGGAGAGGCCGCAATCACTAAATCTGCTTTATGTTCCAGTATCATTTCCGTAGAGCCGGTGATCACTGTATCAATAATCTGAATGCGGCTGCCACGGGAGATAGGATGAAATTTTGCCAAAGCGCGGTAAAGTATTTGCTTTGGATAGACCAGCTCTACCGCGATGCGAATTTCTGGCTCCCAGCCTACATTAATATTAGAGGCTAATAGCTCCAGATCTTCAATTTGTTGGGTTAATAAGCGGGAGCGGCGTAACATCACTTCGCCAGCAGATGTTAAAAATGCTTTGCGACCTTTGACTTCCAGCAGCTCCACACCCAACTGATATTGCAGTTTTGCCACCGCATGATTTAATGATGACTGACTTTTATTCAGTAAGTCGGCTGCCTGCGCATAGCCCCCCGCATCCACCACAGCTTGCAGTATGCGCCATTGTTCCATGGTTGACTTGGGGCGGTACGGCATGGAAGTTCCTTTAATTTAAGCCTGAGCTACTATCACAGCACGCAGCGGTGCAGGGTAGCCTTCAATGGTTTTACTATGATCAGTTGGGTCAAGAAAATCAATCAGACTTTCGTTTTCCATCCATCCGGTTTTACGTTGTTCATCCAGACTTGTCACCGATAAATCCACTACTTTGGCGTCTTTAAAGCCAACCCGCTGTAGCCAGAGTAACAAAGCTGCAGTGCTTGGGATAAACCAGACATTGCGCATTTTAGCGTAGCGATCAGTTGGCACTAACACGGCTTGCTCATCGCCTTCAATGACTAACGTCTCCAGCACCAGTTCGCCACCCGGACGCAGCTGTTGCTTCAGCTGTGCCAAAAAGTCGATAGGGGAGCGACGGTGATACAACACGCCCATAGAAAACACCGTATCAAAAGCTTTTAGCTCCGGCATATCATCTATGCCGACCGGCAATAAATGCACTGTCGGGTCAGGATTAAAATGTTTAATGGCTTCAAACTGGCAATAAAATAGCTGTGAAGGGTCAATGCCTACGACAAATTCTGCACCTTCACCTTTCATGCGCCATAAGTGATAACCGCTGCCACAACCGACATCCAGCACTGTTCTGTGTTGCAGCGAGCTGATATGAGGCAGAACTCTGTCCCATTTCCAGTCGGAGCGCCATTCGGTATCTATGTTTAACCCATGCAGCGTAAAAGGGCCTTTGCGCCATGGCATTAACTGGCGTAACAAGACTTCAAGCCGTTGTTTTTGACCATGGTTTAAGTCTTCAGGCTGGCCAAATTCGACTTTATTTTTTAATTCGACACAGCTTTTGGCTGCAACAGGCAAGTGATCCAGTACTTTTTGCCACTGCTTAAAGTCACCATGCAAAGCCTCCTGCTCCCAGCTTTTTAATTTAGCGGGTAGGGTTTCCAGCCAGTGTAGTAGCTTATTGCCTGCTATTTGCTGATAAAAACTCTGAAAACGGCTCATCGTTGCGCCTCTGCTTTAATGGCCACCATAGAGCAGAAGTTAAAGCACTGAAACCATAAACTGATATGTTCAAAACCTGCGGCTGACAGTCGGGCTTTATGTTCGGCCAGGCTGTCAGGGCGCATCACATTTTCAAGAGCCGTGCGTTTTTGACTGATTTCCAGCTCGCTATAGCCATTAGCGCGTTTGAAGTCATGGTGTAAATCAATCAACAATTCATGGGTTGTGGCATCAGTTTCGATAATTTTTTCTGACAATACAAAAATACCACCAGGCTTGAGTGCTTTATAGATACGTTCAATCAGGCGGGCTCTGTCTTCTTTGGCCAGAAACTGCAAAGTGAAATTACTGACGACCACAGCGGCGTTTTCCATAGGAATATCACGGATATCAGCCAGTAATACAGTGGCTGGCACATCAGAGCGAAAAGCTTGTAAGTGGCTGGTGCATCGCTCGACCATAGCGGCACTGTTGTCGACGCCAATCAACTGACAACCAGGTTCAGTGATCTGACGGCGCATGGCTAAACTGGCGGCGCCCAAAGAGCAGCCTAAATCGTAATAATTGCTGTTGGCCTGCTGAAAACGGCTGGTCAGTTTACCTATGGTTTGAATGATAGTTTGATAGCCAGGCACAGAGCGTTGGATCATGTCCGGAAAGACATCCACCACGGCAGAGTCAAAACAAAAATCCTGAATATGGCCCAGAGGGTCAGCGTAAATATGATCTTTTTGCATCAGCGGAACAACTTCATACCTGTAATTGGCGGATAGTTTAACGTATTTCGACTTTAAGACGAAATCAAAGCAAGCTTAGTTGGGTCTGATCCTGTGGCCAGGGCGCCAGTATTGGGTGATCTATCCCCAAATCCATCACAAATTGCCGCGCCAATACCGGGGCTGTTAAATTATCCGGGCTATGAAAAAAACAAAAAGGCGTTTTACCTTCATCCAGCCACTGCCTCATTTTACCCAGCCAGGGCTGATAATAATGCTGATTCACGGCCATATCGTCCGTACCGACAAAACGCAGCATCGGCTGTTTAGTTAACGCCACAGCATGCACCGGCAAATAAGGTTTTTTACGCTGCGCATCCAGTAAAGCTGCAGTAGTGGCAGGTACAGAAAATAACGCTCTGCTGTCAAAAATCACCCGCTCTGCATCAAAGTCACGTAATAAACGGTTCAGAGTAATTTCATGCTCTGCTTTGTCAAAAAATACCGGATGACGCACTTCAACAGCAACAGAAAAGGATGAGCATAAAGTGTTAAGCATCTGTTTCAGCCAGCTTAAATGCTCCGGTGAAAAAAAGGCAGGCAACTGTAAATGCACCAGGGCGAGTTTGTCAGCAAGAGGGGCTATCAAATCAAGCCAGAGTTGTAATTCTTCCGTCTGAAACTGCTGGAATTGATGACTTAAACGCTTAGGTACTTTTAAGGTAAAACGAAAGTTTTCGCTGCTTTGCTCTGCCCAGCGCGCCACAGTTTGCGCCGACGGATCGGCATAAAAACTGGTATTACCCTCTACAGAGTTGAAATACCTACTATAGTTAGCAAGAAACTCGGAAGGCTCCAGTTTGCTGTTAAATATCAGGTTTTTCCACTGAGGATTAGCCCAGACCGGGCAGCCAAGATAAAGCATCTGCGATTTCCGTTGTCAAAAGTACTGTTATAAATGAGTTGCGTATTATCGCTGTATTCGACATCTTAACCCAAGGTAAAGATCACTGTCCTGAACATGATTAAAAAGCTGATTCTGTTGTTTGTGTTACTTACAGGCTGTACTGCTCAGGCTCAAAGCGCTGCGGTGGTCAGCGCTCTTCCTGCATCGCTGAAAATAGGCATATCCAGCGACACTTATCCATATATGTTTGTTAACGAGCAGAGTCAGCCCGCAGGTCTGGTCGTGGACTACTGGCGGGAAGTTGCCAGACAAGCAGGTGTGAAGGTCGAATTTATTGCGGCTGACTGGGCAGATACCTTGAGTATGCTGGATTCTGGTGCCATCGATTTGCATGGTGGCCTTGGCCGTACCGTCGATCGTGAACAGCAGTATCTGTTAGGCCAGAGTTATCTGGATATCTTCAGTAATGTCTTTGTGCATCGTGATTTAACCGGAGTACATAATTTATCTGACTTAAAGCCTCATCTGGTGGGAGTGGTTGAGCGCTCAACCCATATTGACAGCCTGACACAGCAACAAGCCGACCTGGTGCTAAAACGGTATTCGTCTGTATCGCAGATGTACGACTCGGCATTAAGAGGCGAAATTAAGGCCTTTACCGGACTGGACAGATTACCTCCCCGTTACGCTGACTACTTACAACTGATGGCTATGTATCCTGTCTATAAAAAAGTGCCGGTACGGAAAATTGAACTGACTTTTGCGGTCAGAAAGGATCAACCGCTGTTGTTACAGGCCTTAGTGGACGCTACAGCTGGGGTTGACCTGGCTTTCAGAGATCAGTTGGAACGGCAGTGGCTTAGTGTAGATACCGATCCTGATACCTTATTAATTGGGGTTTCGATCGGAAATCAGCCTTATATGCATGTCAGTTCTATTGGGGATGTGCAGGGGATTTTTGTAGATTTATGGCGTTTATGGTCGAAGAAAACCGGCATAGCAGTGAGCTTCGTACCTAATCAGTCTGAAGACTCCTTAGCTTATTTACGCAAAGGTCGTATTGACGTACAAATGGCGCAGGTCGAAAACGCCGAAAAGTTCGCAGGTTTAAAGCCTGCTTACCACTTATATAACATTTATTCCTCACTGTTCTATGACAGCGCATCAGATCTGACAGATGCAGCTCAACTGAAAAATGCCACTTTGGGCTTGTTACACACGGCCAGCTTTCGTCCGCAATTACAGCAGCAGTTTCCGGATGCAAAGATCAAAGTTTTTGCTACTGTGGATCAGATGATTGAGGCTGTACTAAAAAAGCAGCTGACTGGTTTTTTAGCTTCTGATGTCATTACACGGGAGCGTTTGGTGCAAAGCAGTAGTCAGGGCAGTTTTAAGTTATTTCCCGGCATTCGTTATGAATCTGCAGTGTATTCATTGATCCGCACCAATGAAGATGACTTGTATCAAAATATCCAGCAAGGCTTTTCTCAAATCAGTCTGGATGAAATGGTCAAGATTGAAAACCGGTGGCTAAGTAAAGAGGCCGGGGCTTATTTTCAGACCTTCCGTGACAAAGTGCCATTAACTACAGCGGAGCGGCAGTGGTTAAATCAGCATCAGCAGATCCGCGTTGGAGTCATGAGCGATTGGCGTCCGGTGGAGTTTGTTGATGAAAAAGGCGAAGCTCAGGGCATTACCGCGGACATCCTGAAATTGTTGAATCAACGCTTAGATGTACAGTTTGTTCCGACACCTTACAAAGACTGGGACTTGCTGCTGCAAGATTATAAAAGCGGGAAGTTGCAGATGGTGGCGAATATTTCCGACTTACCAGAGCGGCGCAGTTTCAGCTCTTTTAGTCTGGATTACTGGACTTTACAGTGGATTATGATAGGCAAACATGATGCGCAATTTGACGCTAAAGTGGCCTTGATGCCAGCTCAGCGTATTGCCATCATGCGTGAATATCAGTTTGTAAAACAGTTAAAAAAAGATTTTCCGCAGCACCAGGTGATAGAAGTCGACAACTTAAGCCAGGGTCTTGAAATGGTGGTGGCTGGCAGAGCTGATTTTGTGTTGGATACTGTGGTGGCCTCCGGTATCGCCATGCGTGACCCACGTTATGTCAATTTACGGGCTTATTTACCAACAGACTTACCTGTGTATCCCTCTTATTTTGGCGTGCACAAAGATTTGCCGGAATTGTTGGTGATCCTCAATAAAGGCATCAAAACCATTAACGATGCTGACAGGAAAAGTCTGCAGGACAAATGGTTGAATCTGGAGATTAAACAAGGGCTGGATCAGAATAGAGTTTTTACCCTGGTGTTACAAATTGCAGGTTTGTCTCTGGTTGTGATCATTGGCTTTTTGATCTGGAATTTTTCGTTGCGTCGTGAAGTCAATCTGCGCCGTAAAGTGGAAGAAAAGATGCGATTTATGGCGGGGCACGATGATTTAACTCAGCTACCAAACCGCAGCTTGCTGATTGAACGTCTGCAAACGGCATTGCACCAGCACGCCCGTCATAACGAAATGTTAGCGCTGATGTTTATTGATTTAGACGGTTTTAAGCAGGTGAATGACCAACATGGCCATGATTTGGGTGATGAAATGCTGGTGAAGTTGTCGGCTTTGTTAAGTCATTGTGTGAGAAAAACCGATACGGTGGCCCGTTTTGGCGGTGACGAGTTTGTTATTTTATTAACAGGGCTGGTCGACAGAGATGATGCTGCCATAGTGGCTGAAAAGATTTTATTGTATCTGCAAGAACCGCTGATGTTGTCTGCCTGTCAGGCTACAGTTGGAGCCAGTATAGGTATTGCCATTTACCCGCATGATGGTACAGATGCGGCAACTTTATTAAAGTCTGCCGACAAGTTGATGTATCAGGTGAAACAGCAAGGCAAAAGCCAATATAGGTTCAGTCGCTAGTCCTCGTTTTACAAGCAAAGTACTGCTCCGGCAAATAAAATTCGACATCGGAACATCAACAGGCTCTAAGGGCAGTGACATTAATCGTCTTTTCTATATAATTAGCGCTCATTTTCGCAGGCAGATTACAGTTCGACTGAAAGGATAAGTTAATGCGTAGCCATTATTGCGGTTCATTAAAGGCAGAAAACATTGGTCAACAGGTTTCATTATGTGGTTGGGTTAACCGCCGTCGTGATTTAGGTGGTTTGATTTTTATTGACCTGCGCGACCGCGAAGGCCTGGTTCAGGTATTTTTTGATCCGGAACTCACTGACTTATTCACTCAGGCTGCCGATTTACGCAATGAGTACTGTGTGCAATTAACTGGTACAGTGCGTGCCCGTCCTGAATCTCAAATTAATAGCGAAATGGCCACAGGTGAAGTGGAGGTTTATGCTTCCAGCCTGACTATTCTGAATAAATCAGCGCCTATACCGCTGGATCCAAACCAGAACAACAGCGAAGAGCAGCGCTTAAAATACCGCTACATTGATTTACGCCGTCCTTTGATGAGCGACCGTTTAAAGTTCCGCGCCAAAGTGACCAGCTTTGTACGTAACTTTATGGACAGTCATGGCTTTTTAGACGTTGAAACACCGATTCTGACTAAAGCCACTCCAGAAGGTGCCCGTGACTATTTAGTGCCAAGCCGCACGCACAAAGGTCAGTTTTTTGCTTTGCCGCAATCGCCTCAGCTATTTAAACAATTGCTGATGATGGCTGGCCTGGACCGCTATTACCAAATCGTTAAATGTTTCCGTGACGAAGATTTACGTGCTGACCGTCAGCCGGAATTTACTCAGATTGATATCGAAACTTCGTTCATGACGTCAGAGCAAGTGATGGAAGTCACAGAGCAGATGGTGCATCAGATGTTCCTGCAACTGCTGGATGTCGATTTAGGCAAAATGCCACGCATGACGTACAACGAAGCCATGCGTTTATACGGCTCAGACAAACCAGACCTGCGTAACCCAATGCAGTTTGTTGATGTCGCTGACTTAGTAAAAGACGTGGAATTTAAAGTATTCTCAGGCCCGGCTAACGATAACAAAGGCCGTGTTGTTGCGTTAAAAGTACCTGGCGCTGCTGAAAAAGTGTCCCGTAAAGACATCGACAATTACACAGCTTTTGTTGGCATTTACGGCGCTAAAGGTCTGGCCTGGTTAAAAGTGAACGATATTAATGCGGGCGCTGAGGGTATTCAGTCACCTGTTGCCAAGTTTTTAACGCCTGAAATTATCAGCGAAATTTTAAGCCGAACTCAGGCGACTACTGGCGATTTAATTTTCTTCGGTGCTGACAGCTACAAAGTGGTCTGTGAAGCTATGGGCGCTTTACGTCTGAAGTTAGGTGAAGATTTAGGCTTAACAGTTCAGGGCTGGAAACCATTGTGGGTTGTGGACTTCCCAATGTTTGAAGAAAACGATGATGGCAGCTTTTCTGCGGTACACCATCCGTTCACTTCTCCTTTGGACACAGCTGAATTCCTGGCGACCGAAATGGACAAGCTGGATCACAGAGCGCTGTTATCCAATGCATACGATATGGTCCTCAACGGTACTGAGTTAGGTGGTGGTTCTGTACGTATCCATACCCCGGATGTACAAGCGAAAGTATTCCAGTTACTGGGCATCAGTGATGAAGAAGCGGCTGAGAAATTTGGTTTCTTACTGGAAGCTTTACGTTATGGTGCGCCACCACATGCGGGTTTAGCTTTTGGTTTAGACCGTCTGGTGATGTTGATGACAGGTGCTACCTCTATCCGTGACGTGATGGCTTTCCCAAAAACTGCCACGGCTGCTTGTCCGCTGACGGACGCACCAGGCGAAGCCAATCCGGCTCAACTGGCCGAGCTGGGTATTCAGGTGGTTAAAAAACAATAACTGACGAAGTGCCGCAACTCTTTATTGCGCGCTTATGATGAAGTATGTTGAAGCGGCTAAGGCCGCTTCACTTTTATAATTACAATGGAGTTTGATGCTGATGGCTGGTCATAGTAAATGGGCTAACATGAAGCACCGTAAGGCTCGTCAGGATGCCAAACGGGTCAAGATTTTCACCAAACTTATTCGCGAGCTGACTGTGTCAGCCCGTATCAGTCCTGATGTCGATGCCAATCCTCGTTTACGCACTGCAGTTGCTAAAGCGCTTTTGAATAATATGACCCGGGATGCGATAGACCGTGCTATTAAACGGGGCGCTGGTGAGCAGGACGGCAGCAATTATGAAGAGCTGGTGTATGAAGGCTACGGCCCTTGTGGTGTCGCTATCGTAGTAGAAACCCTGACCGACAACCATAAACGTACTGTGGCGGATGTTCGCAGCGCTTTCACCAAATACGGCAATATGGGCACTGCAGGCTCTGTCAGCTATTTATTCAGTAAAAAAGGCATCATCTCTTTTGCACCTGGTTTATCTGAAGATCAGGTGCTGGACATAGCCCTTGAAGCTGGTGCTGAAGATGTGGTCAGTCATGAGGATGGCAGTATTGAAGTCATCACCAGCCCTGAGAGCTTTAACGATGTGCGTGAAGCCTTAGAGGCCGCAAAGTTAGTGGCGGACGACGCTGAAATCACCATGGTGCCTTCAGTGAAAGCTGAAATAGATGCTGATCATGTGGTGAAGTTTTTTAAGCTCATTGACATGCTGGAAGATTTCGACGATGTGCAAAACGTCTACCACAATGCCGACATTGCGGATGACGTCATGGCGTTAGTGCCTTAATGGCTATTATCCTTGGTATTGACCCCGGCAGCCGTTTAACGGGCTACGGGGTTGTTCGCCAGACAGGGCAGAAATTCGAATACATCGCCAGTGGCTGTATCCGCTTAACGCTAAACGATATACCTGATCGGTTAAAACAAATTTTTGATGGTGTCAGCGAAATAATTCAACAAACCCAGCCTGATGTCTTTGCGATAGAGCAGGTGTTTATGGCACGAAACCCAGACTCAGCTTTAAAACTCGGGCAAGCCCGTGGTGCTGCTATAGTGGCTGCGAAAAATGCGGGTCTCGAAGTGTTTGAATACTCAGCCCGTCAGGTTAAACAGGCTGTGGTGGGTACAGGCGCTGCTGACAAAACTCAGGTGCAGCATATGATCCGCACCTTACTGAAATTGCCAGGCAATCCGCAAGCCGATGCTGCCGATGCCCTTGCCGTGGCTATGTGTCACGGGCATACTCACCAAAGTTTATTGCATATGGCAGGGCAGGCTACCAAAACGGTGCGCGGCCGCCTGCGCTGATTTTTTGAATACCGGAGCTTTTGACTGTGATTGGATTATTACGTGGTGTTATTTTAGAAAAGCAGGCGCCGGATTTACTCATTGATGTGGCTGGTGTGGGTTACGAAGTACAGCTGCCTTTAACCAGTTTTTATAAATTGCCCGAGGTTGGTAAAGAAGCTGTGATCTACACCCACTTTGTTGTGCGGGAAGATGCACAGCTTTTATATGGGTTTCACACCAGCACAGAGCGTGCTTTATTTCGCCAACTGATAAAAGCCAATGGCATAGGGCCTAAGTTAGCTCTTACTATCTTATCTGGTCTGTCAGCCCAGCAGTTTGTCCGTTGTGTACAGCACGATGACATCAGCACGTTGGTGAAATTGCCTGGTGTTGGTAAAAAAACGGCAGAGCGTTTATTGATTGAAATGCGTGATCGTTTAAAAGACTGGGGGCTGAATATCAGCACTCCAGTCACCGACCACTTAGTGCTTGCCGGCGATGAAGTCGATTCGTTTGAATTGGTGGAAAGTGCTGAGCAGGATGCGATCAGTGCGTTAGTGGCTTTGGGTTATAGTCAGTTACAAGCCAGTAAAGCAGTACAAAAAATTAAGCAAGCCGATATGAGCAGTGAACAGCTAATCAAACTCGCGCTGCGCAGTATGATTTAATGCCGTTTTAAGCAGGAACTCTCATGATAGAAGCAGATCGTCTGATCGATACCAAAGCCAGTCGCGAAGACGAGCTGATAGACCGTGCCATCCGGCCAAAATCGCTGGCGGATTACACAGGGCAGTCTCATGTCAAAGAGCAAATGGCTATTTTCATCGAAGCAGCCCGCGGTCGTGGTGAGCCTTTGGATCATTTATTGATCTTTGGCCCGCCAGGTTTAGGTAAAACCACGCTTGCCATGGTGGTAGCCAATGAAATGGGGGTGAATATTAAAAACACCTCAGGCCCTGTGCTGGAGAAAGCCGGTGATTTAGCGGCGCTTCTGACCAACCTCGAACCCAACGATGTACTTTTTATCGATGAAATTCACCGTTTAAGCCCTGTAGTGGAAGAGATATTGTATCCGGCTATGGAAGACTATCAGCTGGATATTATGATAGGCGAGGGGCCTGCCGCCCGTTCTATCAAACTTGAATTACCGCCTTTTACCTTAATAGGTGCCACTACCAGAGCTGGCGCTTTAACTTCACCACTACGTGATCGCTTTGGCATAGTGCAGCGGCTGGAGTTTTATAAAGTAGATGAGCTGGCGCAAATCATTTTACGTTCAGCCCATTATCTGAATTTAGAGCTTGAATTGCCTGCAGCAACAGAGATTGCCCGCCGCTCCCGTGGTACGCCTCGAATTGCTAACCGCCTTTTAAGACGGGTGCGTGATTATGCCCAGGTAAAATCCAGTGGTCTGGTGCCAGTTGAAATAGCCTCTGCCGCTTTGCATATGGTCGACGTGGACGCCAGTGGTTTTGACTACATGGATCGCAAGTTAATGCTGAGCATCATTGAGAAATTCGGTGGTGGTCCTGTAGGGTTGGATAACCTGGCTGCAGCTATAGGAGAAGAAAAAGAAACTATCGAAGATGTGATAGAGCCTTTTTTAATTCAGCAAGGCTTTATCCAACGCACCCCACGAGGCCGTATCGTCTCACCAGCAGCCTATAAACACTTTGGTTTTGATTTGCCAGAATCGAATTAAATAAGGATTCCTTCTCATTGGAAACACAAAATCGCCGAGAGCGATTTTGAACAGCTTCAGCTGGCCTGATAAGGTGAGGGCAAGGATAGCCCGAGTAAATTCGTCAGGAACGAATTGCACTCACATCGTCCATGATGTTCGCCTTCGGCAGCTAAAGCTTTGAAAAACAGCTATCCTGCTGTTTTTTGAACATCGGAGTGCAACGACGATGGCCCGGAGGGCGAAGCCGGAATTAGCATTGCCAACAGTTTGGCAATGCACGGCTGAGCGCCAGTGGCTCTGCCCACTGGCCGGATGGAGTCATGGATGGTGGCGAATAAAAAAAAAGCCCGCTAAATTAGCGGGCGAATGCAACAAGTTGAAGTAAATCTTCAAAATCCAGGGAACATGTTGAGAAGCAACATGACCATCTTCGAACAGATAATCACATCACCAGTATTCATCACTAAAGTTGGGGCACAAGGGCCGGAACTTTTGCGCTAGCTCAGAACACGGGTGCATTTTAGGGAGTTAGTGCATTTACTTCAAACTAGAAAAATTGAGATTTCGGATTACTTTTTTTAATCTGAATAAATGGTGATTTTGTATGAATTTTAATCTTGTTTTGTGATTGATATATCGCCATCCCTTGAAAATTAAGGGCAGCTGAACAGCTCTAATATTTGCTCCGAATTACTATTTTTTGAGCAAAATTTATCTGATTGGTTAAAATAGTCATTAGTCGCTCTTTTTTCCCCATCTGTCGTGAAGAGGAAACTTTTAAAGAATATCTGACCCATAGGTTTTCAGAGTCGTCAGAATGTCATGAAATCAAAATATTTTTAACTCTGACGAGGCTCGCCCTGTTGAGTTCGGCTGTGGCCTCCAATATCATAGCGGCCAATTTAGGTGACAAAAAAATATGATGTCGCAGGTATTTGATTTTCCAATCAGAGTATATTACGAAGACACTGATGCCGGTGGCGTAGTATATTATGCTAACTATCTGAAATTCTTTGAAAGAGCCAGAACAGAATGGCTCCGAAGCTTAGGGATAGAGCAGGATGTATTGTTAAGTCAGGATATTGGTTTTGTGGTGAAAAGTGTTCAGATGGACAACCACAAGCCAGGACGGTTTAACCAGCTTTTGTTGGTAAAAAGTGAGATTAAGCAGCTAAAAAAGGCCAGTCTGGTATTTTGGCAGGAAATCTACAACGCAGATGCACAATTGCTTTGTTCAGCGCAGGTTAGTATTGCTTGCGTAAAACTATCATTAATGAAAGCGAGTGCAATACCTCGCGATGTTTTAGGGGTGTTATCAGGTGACAGGCGGACTATCAGTTCTTGATTTAATTCTTCACGCTAGTGTAGTAGTGCAGCTGGTTATGCTGATTTTACTGAGCATGTCTGTGATGTCGTGGGCCATGATCATTCAGCGCAATAAAGCGCTGAGTACAGCGGTAGAAGAAACCAAACAGTTTGAAGATAAGTTTTGGTCAGGTATTGATCTGTCAAAACTTTACAACGAAGTCAGCGCCAAAGTGACAGTGACAGGTGTGGAAGCTTTATTTAAGGCGGGTTTCAAAGAATTTGCGCGTTTACACAAAAGCAGCCGCCAATCCGGTGCTGTGATGGAAGGAACTCAACGTGCTATGCGTGTTGGATTATCCCGTGAAGTGGAACGTCTGGAAATGCATTTACCATTTTTGGCCACTGTAGGCTCGATCAGCCCGTATATAGGTTTGTTCGGTACGGTCTGGGGTATCATGAATTCGTTTATCGCTTTAGGTGCTGTACAACAGGCGACTTTAGCTATGGTGGCGCCAGGTATCGCAGAAGCTTTGATTGCGACAGCTATAGGTTTGTTCGCCGCTATACCGGCTGTTATTGCGTACAACAAGTTTTCTCATAAAGTAGAGATGCTGGAAAGTGCTTACGCTAACTTTGTCGAAGAGTTTGCTAACATTCTGCACCGTCAGGCGATGGCCAGCGGAGAAAACAACTAATGTACGTCCGTAAAAAACGCCGTATGGTGGCTGAGATCAACGTCGTTCCTTATATCGACGTGATGTTGGTGTTGCTGATTATCTTTATGGTAACGACGCCGATCATTACACAAGGCGTCAAAGTGGAATTACCTAAGTCAGATGCCGAACCTATAGAGCAGATGAAAGACGGTAAAACTCCGCTTGTGGCCACTGTGGATGAAGGTGGTTTGTATTATTTTGAGAAAGATGGTGTCAATAAAGGCCCATTTAATGCTCAGGAAATGCAAATGGAAGTGGCAGGTACTCTGCAGTTAGAGCCAGGTACCCAAGTGATTATTAAAGGTGATGGCCGCGTGAACTATGCAGCTATTATCCAGTTATTAAATCTGCTGAAAGACGCGGGCGCCCCTTCCGTTGGTTTAATGACTGACGATGTGGAGCAAAACTAAGATGGAACCAGCGTTTAAGAAGTCGCTGATCATCTCAGGTGGTTTACACGTTTTTATAGCTGTGTTGCTGTTTGTTAACTTTAATTTCTTTAAAAACGAAGAAATTTTAGTTGTACCTATGGCTGGAGACCTGAGTGCACCGTTAAACGCCACTACGGTCGACCAGTCTCAGTTTGATGAACTGAAGGAAAAAAATCAGCAGAAAAAGAAAGCTGATGAAAAGCGCAAAAAAGATTTGGAAAAGAAAAAGCAGCAGGAAGAGCGTGATAAACGCCTTGAAGAGCAGCGCCTGAAGAAGCAGGAACAAGAGAAAAAAGAAGCTGAAGTCGCAGAGAAAAAAGCTGTTGAAGAAAAGAAAAAACAGGCTGTAGAAAAAGAGAAACAACAAAAGCTTGCTGCTGAGAAGAAAAAGAAAGATGACGAAAAGAAAAAGCAGCAAGAGATAGAGAAGAAGAAAAAGGAAAAAGCAGCTAAAGAGAAGGCCGCTAAAGAGAAAGCAGCCAAAGAGAAAGCTGAAAAAGCCAAAGCCGAAAAAGAAAATCGTGAACGCGAAGCTGCAGAAGAAATGTTAGCTGAGCAGTTGGAAGAAGAAGCAGAAGCACGCCGAGCAGCGAAGGCTGGTCAGATCCTGACCGAGAAGCAACGCTACCTGGCGATGATTGTTGCAAAAATCCAACAAAATTGGTTTGTTGACGATACAATGCGTGGCAAAGAGTGTCGGGTGAATATTCGTTTAGCCAGTAATGGCTTTGTGACAGCAACAACTGTGCTGGGTGGCGACAGAGCTTTGTGTGAGTCAGCTGTCCGTGCGGTACAGAAAGCTGGTAACTTCCCAATGTCACCGGATCCTGATGTATATGATGCGTTGAAAGACATTACACCTACTTTAAGACCGGAACTGAGATAACAATATGCTGAAGTTGATAGGAAAAAGCCTGGTGGCATTCGCCCTGGTGCTAAGTGCAAAATCGTATGCCAGTTTAGAGATTGTCATCACAGATGGTGTAGACAGTGCCCGCCCTGTCGCTATAGTGCCATTTAAATTTGAAGGCAATACGCTGCCAAATCAACGTATTGCTGATATTGTGTCAGCGGATTTGATGCGTAGCGGTAAATTTAACCCTATTGCAGCAACCCGTATGCCACAGCAACCAACCAACAGCAAAGAAATTGATTATCAGCGCTGGATGAAACAAGGTGTTGAAGCTGTTGTTACCGGTACTATCCGTGAAGTAGGCGTGAACAGATACGCTGTGCGTTTTGAATTGGTTGACGTATTTAAAGGTGCCTCAGGCGGCGGTTCGTCTTCTGCCATTATTGGTGGCCAACTGACCACAGGTCTGAGTCATATTCTGGATGCACGTGAAACGACCATCAGTGGCGACCAGTTCAGACAATATGCTCATCGCATCAGTGACATCGTCTATGAAAAATTAACTGGTGAACGTGGTGCTTTTTTAACTAAAATAGCCTATGTCTTAGTACGTGACAAAGCAGACTTTAAATATCAATTAGTTGTAGCTGATTACGACGGTGAAAATGAGCAGGTATTATTAAGAGCAAAAGAGCCTTTAATGTCTCCGGCCTGGTCACCAGATGGTACTAAATTAGCTTATGTAACTTTCGAGAAACGTCAGTCGCAAATTTACATTCAAGATATTTATACTGGCCGTCGCAGTATATTAACCAGTTTCAAAGGTATTAACGGCGCACCTAAGTGGTCGCCGGATGGTCGGAAAATGGCCATGGTGTTGTCAAAAGATGGCAATGCTGAAGTTTATGTAATGGACATTGCAACAAAAGCGCTAACTAAATTGACGAACCACAGACGAATCGATACCGAGCCGTCCTGGTCGCCAGATGGTTCTAAACTGATTTTCAGTTCAGAACGTGGTGGTAATCCACAAATTTATAGCGTAAATGTAGCTTCAGGTGTTACTGAAAGGGTAACATTTGAGGGAGAAATGAATTTAGCTGCCTCTTATACACCAGATGGAAGTGGTATTGTTATGGTCAACAGAACAAATGGCCAGTATAATATCGCCCGCATGGATGTTGAGAGTCGCTATTTACAGGTGTTGACTCGCACTTATCTGGACGAGTCACCAAGCATTGCGCCGAATGGCTCAATGATAATTTATAGTACTTTGTACGGTTCGTCACAAGTACTGGCACTGGTATCCATGGATGGGCGCTTTAAAGCACGGTTACCGGCAGCAAACGGCAGAGTTAAATCTCCGGCTTGGTCACCATTTTTATAAAAAACGAAAATTTGGTTAATTGATTTACTAAGGACAACAATTATGAACTTAAACAAAGTTTTAAAAGGCTTGTTAGTTGCAGTGCCAGTGTTAACTTTAGCTGCTTGTAGCTCAACTGATGAAGTAGCTGCTACTGATGCAAACACTGGTGCAAACACTAACCAAGTGGTTGAACAAGGCCTGTCAGCTGAAGAATTGCTGCGTCAGCAATTAGAAGCTCTGCGTCAAGACAACACTATTTACTTCGACTTCGACCAGTCAGCAATCCGTTCAGAATTCGCTTCTGTTCTGGAAGCTCACGCTGCTTTCTTACGCGCTCGCACTAACATCACTGTAACTGTTGAAGGTCACACTGATGCTCGTGGTACTCCAGAGTACAACATCGCGTTAGGCGAACGTCGCGGTCAAGCTGTGACTCAGTACTTAGCTAACCTGGGCGTTGCTGCTGGCCAAATGTCAGTAGTTAGCTACGGCGAAGAGAAACCAGCTGTTGAAGGTAACGACGAAAGCGCTTTCTCTAAAAACCGTCGCGCTGTTTTAGTTTACTAATAACTGATACGAAGCAAAGCAGTGAAAAAATCTTTAGTTACTGCGCTTTCTGTTATCAGCATTGCCTCGTGGGCAGATCCGGCTCCTGTAGCCGATCTGTCCCGCGCTGGCGGTGGCGCTATCCAGACTCCAAAATACGCCTCCACGGCTGACCGTATAGCTGCACTGGAACGTATTGTTGAGGCCAGAGCCAATGCTCAGGTTGCTATGCAGCAGCAAGTGTCCGCATTATTAGACGAAGTGTCTGAATTGCGTGGCATCACTGAAATGCATTCCTACAAATTAGAAGAAATATTGCAGCAACAACGCAATATTTATCAGGAAATTGACCGGAGAATGGGCGCAGGCGCCAGTTCAGGTGCAACTCCAACCACTCCGACACAACCAACAAGCACACCAACAACATCAGCTGAACAGGCGCCTATAGGCAATCCTGCTGCTGTGGTGAATGCTGAACCTGTAACTGCTGAAACCACAGATGCAGGTGGCGCTGAAGCCTCTTCCAGCCCGTCGGAAAGTGATGCTTATGAAAGTGCGGTGAATTTGGTGCTGAAAGATCGCGCCTACGATGCAGCTATCCCTGCATTTGAAAATTTTGTCCGTACTTACCCGGATTCCAGCTACGCACCAAACTCTTACTATTGGTTAGGCCAGTTGTTTTTTACCAAAAACGAACTGTTGAAAGCCAAAGCTCAGTTTGAACGTGTTGTTGCTCAGTATCCGCAGTCAGCAAAAGCTGCTGATTCTTTATCTAAACTGGGTCAACTGGCAGAAAGAGAAGGCGATACAGCTGCAGCCAAGCAGTTTTATCAACTCTTAGTCAGCAAATACCCTCAGTCTAAGCCTGCAAAAGCAGCAAAGGCCAAGTTAGAGACTCTGTAAGCGACTTGTTGTGCTGAATAAAAGCCCTGGTATATACCGGGGTTTTTTTATGTATGGCGTATAAGTCAGGTTGAAAAAGTCGCTAGAAGTTTGCGGACTTTGAAAAAAGTAAGCTGGGATCAGAGCAACTCAGGGAAACTGGCCGTTGCTGCGGTTATCGAATAAAGACTCTTTTGCTGTACAGAAATAACACTGTTGTTTTTATTTTCGCCGCTGCCTTTCGTTTTGTGCTGGCATTTTAAGCAGTTGAACAAAGAAAATGGCCTTTCTGGTAATTTTTGGTTGCACTGGAAATTTAAATAAGTAAGATATGCGTCCGCGGCAGGGGTCATTAGCTCAGCTGGTAGAGCAGCGGACTTTTAATCCGTTGGTCGATGATTCGAATTCATCATGACCCACCACTCCCGCGCAAACTTTGGTATCGAAATGGGTCATTAGCTCAGCTGGTAGAGCAGCGGACTTTTAATCCGTTGGTCGATGATTCGAATTCATCATGACCCACCACTTCGATACCCCTGTTTGGGTCATTAGCTCAGCTGGTAGAGCAGCGGACTTTTAATCCGTTGGTCGATGGTTCAAATCCATCATGACCCACCACTTTCTCGATTCTCCTTGCATGGGTCATTAGCTCAGCTGGTAGAGCAGCGGACTTTTAATCCGTTGGTCGATGGTTCAAATCCATCATGACCCACCATGCAATCGTTACCTTCCTTGTGTTTCCTGCTAAAGTTTTTGTGTATAATGCCGCACTTTTCAAAACCGGGTGGCCGTTATGGATCAAGCACTGCACTTCAACGAACTTGACTTTGTATTCCCGAAAAAACCTTTGCCGTTAAATGCGGATCAAAAAGCTGCCTACAAAGAACGTATCAAGCTTTTATTACAGCAACGTGATGCTGTATTGGTTGCGCACTATTACACAGACCCTGAGATTCAGGCTTTGGCCGAAGAGACAGGTGGTTGTGTGTCAGACTCGCTGGAGATGGCGCGTTTTGGCAATAAGCATTCAGCTAAAACCTTAATAGTGGCCGGCGTAAAGTTTATGGGCGAAACCGCCAAAATTCTGAACCCGGAAAAGACGGTATTAATGCCAACTCTTGAAGCCACTTGTTCACTGGACTTAGGCTGCCCTGCAGATGCGTTCAGCGCGTTCTGCGACGAGCACCCTGACCGTGTTGTCGTTGTGTACGCAAATACCTCTGCTGCTGTAAAAGCCCGTGCTGATTGGGTGGTGACATCCTCTATCGCCCTGGACGTCGTAGAACACTTAGACAGCGAAGGCAAAAAGATTCTGTGGGGCCCGGACCGTCACCTGGGCGCTTATGTACAAAAACAAACCGGAGCCGACATGCTGTTATGGCAGGGCGCTTGTATTGTGCATGATGAGTTTAAAGCCAAAGCGCTGGTGGAGCTGAAAAAGCAATATCCAAACGCTGCAGTGCTGGTTCACCCTGAGTCTCCAGCCAACGTGGTTGATTTAGCCGATGCGGTAGGTTCTACCAGTCAGTTGATCAAAGCCAGCCAGACCATGCCAAACGACACCTTTATCGTGGCTACAGACCGCGGCATCTTCTACAAGATGCAACAGGCTATGCCAGATAAGACCTTTATTGAAGCTCCAACGGGCGGTAACGGCGCAACGTGCCGCAGCTGCGCTCATTGCCCTTGGATGGCGATGAACGGTCTGAAGGCGATTGAGGACGCTTTGCTGCAGTCTGAAGGTCACGAGATCTTTGTTGATGCTGATTTACGCGAACAGGCGTTAATCCCGCTGGACAGAATGCTTAACTTCGCAAAATCAGCGCAAATGCCGGTAAAAGGTAACGCTTAGTAAGGTTTTGCTGAAAATTTCAGCAAAAGAAAGTGGTTCTGTATTTAACTGTTGCACGGCGCGGTGATTTTCAATAGGATAGCCGCGCTTGCTGTAGCAAGCCTCGGAGAGATGGCTGAGTGGCTGAAGGCGCACGCCTGGAAAGTGTGTTTAGGTTAACCCCTAACGAGGGTTCGAATCCCTCTCTCTCCGCCAGATTAAATGAAAAAGCCCCGGACGAAAGTTCGGGGCTTTTTCATTTAAACCGGAGAGCGAGGATTTGGTTCGGACCCTTAGTTCGACAAATTCGCCGGGAGCGAATTTGGACGCGCTTTAGCGCGGCCCGTAGGGCCAGCACCATGGATGGTGCTGGCAATCCCTCGGCACGCAAAATCGGGGCTTTTTCATTTAAACCGGAGAGTGAGGATTTGGTTCGAACCCTATGTTCGACAAATTCGCCCGGAGCGAATTTGGACGCGCTTCAGCGCGGCCCGCGCCATGGATGGTGCTGGCAATCCCTCAGAGCTGCCAAAAGCGTGGGCCTTTTTCATTTAAACCTTCGATTGAGGATTAGGTTAGCCCCCTTACTTTTGCCAAACACATCACTCCGACCAATACCAACTAGTCAGGTTATAACGATACACAGCATCAGCTTCGCTAGCCAAAGCCTTGACCCAATGCTCTGAACCTTCTGATGAAGGATCAAACAATACGCAGCGATTGTAGACAGGCGCTATAGCAATGGGTTTATCTGCTTCGCCCATAAAAATCAGTTCACCCCCATCACCCTGTTGCCAGTCTTTATTGAGATACAACAGCATACAGACCTCCCGGCCCGGTGAGTCATCCGCATGCTGATTAACAAAATCTCTGGCGCTTAAGCGAAAAAAGTTAGTGTTAATTTCAGGCTCGGCTACATTGATGTCCGTGATTCGCACATCAAAAATCTTAGATAACAACGACATAAATTCGTCACCACGTAAGAATTGTAGAAATGCCAGCGCAGTAGTTGACTTGCTGTCTTCAGGAGTTTGCAGAGGGCGCTGCCAAAGATCCCGCTGTACAAAACGTTCTGTATCAGGCGTTTCTTGCCATGTCTCATTATTCACATAGAGCGCTGAGTAGCTGTGTTTTTGCGTTTTCCACTGTTGTTCTTGCTGTAAAACATCAGCAACTTCGTCGAGTTTGGTTGGATCAAATAAACCATCAATTACGACATGATGCGGTGTTGATCGCACTAAAGCCTTTCGGTAAGCCCGGAGGGCTGAAGGGATAATTTGCTGTTTATTCAGCCACATAAAGATGACCACTTAGGGGGAATACTATCTCAATGGCCGGATGATACAATATTTTGTAGTCTGCTTACTGAGCAAATCATGAATGATGAATAAGGTAGTACCTGCTCAACCCACCCGCCATTCCAGACCATAATGTGCAAATAGTTCCGCATCTTTAGCAAACCACACTTCAAAAGCCTGCACATCAAAACCTTCTTGTTGAGCCAGCCTGAATATTCTGACAGATAGCTCCAGTAAGTCACGGTAAACCCAGGCTTTGCCTTGGTATATCACCGCCAAATCGGGATGTTCCGCCAATATCTCTATCGCTTTCATCGTCTGATTCAAACGACGTAGTTGCTCTGTGCGCCATGTTGTGTTCATCGTTACGCTCCTTTGGTCAAAATACCGTCAGTATTTGCTGAGTACATGATGCATTTCAATTTTTGTGCCATGGCTTTTACGGACAACAGAACTTAACGCAGTGCGCGGCCCAGCAAAGAAAAATAGCCGAGCCAGTGTTGGGCTAATAAAGTAGACAAAGCGGAGTCCGGGTATAAACCCGCTTTAGCTGCTTTGCTTTTTAAGGTACCGCTGACTAAAAAGCTGTTTTTAAGCTGTTGCTGTTGCAGCATATGTTCAAAAGCCCGTGCGGCCAGTTCTTCCGGTTTGGCGTAATAATAAATGCCATGGCTTTGATCAAAGGCGGCAGAAGTTTTGACGTAGTTATTCGGTTCCGAGCCACTGACGGATAAAAACAGCGCCGCAAAGCTTTGATCCAGATACTGATTCAGCGGGTGAGGGGAAACTGCCGCATTATTCAGCCAACTGGAACTGGCAAAAGCGGAAGCAGGAAGCTCATCGGTAAATAATTTGCTGCAAATATAATGATCAAAGGCGTGAAACCACTCATGCGCCAGACTGCCTCCGCCGGCATTTTTGGCCAGAGCCAATAAACGCCCCTGAGGCTGATAAAAAGCACAGCTGCCTTGTTGACCACCTATACCAAAATTAAGGCTTAGGCTTTGGTTCAGTGAAATCACTTGTTCCGGCACCTGTAACAGCAGCATCAGGTCAGATAAAGCGTCAAAAAACAGGTTAGCAGCCAGTTGCTGTTCGGCGGCTGTGACCCAGCGGCCAATTTTAATGCTTTGGAAACCAAAAATTTTTACTATATCCAAAAAGCTGACGTCGGCGCCGGATCTGTGCTGCGGACCGTTACGAAAATAGGCTTGCTGTATGCGGGGTATTAAATCAGCCATAGGGTAACTGGTTCAAATTTAAACATTTTTTAAGCGCTTATGCTGGGAAAACACAGTTTAAGTCGTATACTGATGGGCGGTATAGTGATTTTCATTAAAACCTGATGGCTTTTCGCTTATGCAAAGCCTGTTGAAACAAAGAGTGATTTTATGTCCCTGCTAGAAAATTTACTGATTATGTTGCTGCTGATCAGTGCCAGTGCCTTCTTTTCCATGTCTGAAATAGCCTTAGCTGCTTCACGCAAAATTCGCTTAAAACAATTGGCGTCAGACGGTGAACCGCGCGCAGCCCTGGTGTTACAGCTGCAGTCTAACCCCGGTAGCTTTTTCACCATAGCCCAGATTGGCTTAAATGCTGTGGCTATCTTAGGGGGTATTTTAGGTGAAGCTGCATTTACACCTTACATCCTGAGCTTGCTGAATTTATTTTTTGAAAGCCCGGCTAATGAAGGCATCGCCTTTGGTTTGTCGGTATTTTTTGTCACCGCCTTGTTTATTTTGTTTGCCGATTTAATGCCAAAACGCCTGGCGATGTTGTCGCCGGAAAAAGTAGCCATTTCGGTGGTGAACCTTGTGTTATTGATGCTGGTTATTTTTAAACCTCTGGTCTGGTTTTTTAATAGCCTGGCGAATCTGGTCTTTAAACTCTTTAACGTGCCAATGCAACGTATCGATCAAATTACGCCTGAAGATATAGTGGCCATGATGGATGAAGGTGCTCAGGCTGGTGTCTTACAACAGCAGGAACGCACTTTGCTGGAGAACGTATTTGATATGGACTCCCGCACTGTCACGTCCGCCATGACGGCGCGCGAAAGCTTAATTTATTTTAATTTAAAAGAAACAGCCGAGAGCATCAAAAACAAAATCGCCGAACATCCACACGCCAAATTTATTGTCTGCGATGACAGTCTGGATAAAGTGGTGGGTTATGTCGACAGTCGCGATATTCTGATGCAGGTGTTGCATCAGCAGCCTATTAATTTACTCAAAGAAGGCATGATCCATACCCCTTTAATAGTGCCTGATTCCTTGTCACTGTATGAGGTGCTGGCGCATTTTAAATCCAGTGGCATTGACTTTGCTGTGGTGCTGAACGAATACGCTTTAACCGTAGGTATGGTGACACTTAAAGATGTGATGAGCATCGTCATGGGTGAGCTGGTCAATTCGGACGAAGAGCAAATAGTACAGCGTGATGAAGCGTCATGGCTGGTGGAAGGTTTAACGCCGCTGGATGATGTGATGCGAGTCTTTGATATTGACAGTTTTCCGGACGACGAGAATTATGAAACCATTGCCGGTTTTATGATGTATATGCTGCGTAAAATCCCTAAGCGCACTGACTTTGTGATCTTCCAGGGTTACAAGTTTGAAGTGGTCGATATCGACAGTTACAAAATTGACCAGTTACTGGTGACTAAAGTCAAAGTGGCAGAGCAAGGTGAGCAGGCTGGCGGTTAAAGGCTTAAAAAACGAAGAGCTTTGGGGCAGAATCTAACTTCTGCCCCAATT
Source organism: Rheinheimera sp. MM224 (assembly GCF_947090785.1). Taxonomy (NCBI): domain Bacteria; kingdom Pseudomonadati; phylum Pseudomonadota; class Gammaproteobacteria; order Chromatiales; family Chromatiaceae; genus Rheinheimera; species Rheinheimera sp. MM224. The sequence goes on along the minus strand of NZ_OX352320.1, from coordinate 3,007,640 downwards.
TAGTTTTATGCTTTCTGGCTGGCCACCCAGTTTTTCACTTTAGTATCCAGCACCGACATAGGCACAGCGCCACCTAACAAAACTAAATCGTGAAAGGCTTTAATATCGAAGTTGTCGCCTAGCTGCTCTTTCGCATAAGCGCGCAATTCCACAATCTTCAACATACCCAGCTTGTAGCCCAAAGCCTGACCAGGCCATGCCATATAACGTTCGATTTCAGACACTACATCAGACTCTGTGGTGCCAGTGGTTTCTGCCATATAGGCTATAGCTTGTTCACGGGTCCATTTTTTCGCATGCATGCCAGTGTCTACGACCAAGCGCACAGAGCGGAATAACTCGGCTTTCAGTCGGCCTAAATCACCAAAAGGGTCATCTTTGTACATGCCCATTTCTTTAGCAACCAGCTCTGAATACAAAGCCCAGCCTTCTACATAACTGTTGTATGGCGCAACACGGCGCAGCAGAGGCAAATGCTCCTGAGCTAAATTCAAAGCAACCTGCCAGTGATGGCCCGGATTGGCTTCATGGTAGGTCAGGGTTTTTAAATCAAATTTGGCATTGGCTTTAATATCGCGCAGGTTAATCCAATAAATACCAGGTTTACTGCCATCAATGGCTGGAGAGCTGTATTGGCCACCAGCAGCGCTGTCCTGAATTTCTACCGGAATACGGCGTACTTCCACCGGATAAGGCGGTTTAGTGGCAAAAAGCTCCGGCATCCGCAGATTAATTTCAGCTATGTATTTATTTAGGTCATCCAGCACCTGCTGACGGCCAGCGTCTGAATCTTCATATAAAAACCGTGCTTCGCCATTCAGTGCCGTCATACGAGCGCCGACAGTGCCGTCTTTATAACCCTCAGACTTTAAGATACTGTCCATTTCCTGACTGATACGGGCCACCTCATCCAAACCTATCTGGTGAATTTGCTCTGGTGTCAGGTTGGTATCACCCAGCTGTTTAACTGAATATGCATAAAACTTCTCACCATCAGGTTGAGCCCAAATACCAGACTCTATTCTGGCTTTTGGCAGTTCAGCCCGCACTGCTGCAGCGAGTTGCTGATAACCCGCCTGCACTTGCTTTTGTACTAAAAGGGCGGCTGAGGTCAGATACTGCTGTTTTGCTTCTGCAGTTAAATCTTTCAGACCATCCAGTTTTTTCGCAAAATCTTTGTACAGCACATGCTCTGTCACTTCACCACTGGCGTAACCATCCAAAATAGGCAGTGATTTCTCCAGCAGTACTTTAGGTGCTATCCAACCAGTTGCAGCGTCAGAGACAAAACGCTGTTCAACAGCTTTTAACGCAGCGCCAAATTTCTCCAAGCGGCTTAAGTAGTTTTTTGCGTCCTGCTCATTGCTGATTGGATGAGAGTTTTGTAATGCGCCAGCCATATCGATAGTGGGGCCATTGATCTGATTGACGACAAAAGCCGAGTGTCCCATCCAGGAGTCGATATAACCTTGCGGAAACTCTTTGCTGCCCGCGTAGTACTGCATAATATTTAGCATCACAGCTTGGTTTTCAGCATCAACAGCATCTGCTGGCACCGGAAGTGCTGCAAGTTGGGTCGCAATAGCAGTCAGATTTTTGCGAAGTTGGCTTTCGGCTTCAGCGCTATAGTTTTCCAGTTCGGTGTTAAAGGCTTTGCCTACTACGTCTTCAGATAAACCCAAAGCTGAGGCATTTAAGGCGCGAGCCTGAAACAGTATTTGGGTGGCCTGCTGATACAGTTGATCTGCAGTTAGAGTGGCCGGAACAACAGCTGCGACTGGTGTGGTTGTTGTGGTTGATTCAACTTGTTTTGGGGCATCGTTACAGCCGGTCAATAACAGGCCGCTGATGGTCAGAGCCAGAAAAGAGAGACGCATAGTTTTTCCTTGTGGTTTGAGTGCGTAAGGTGTGGCTTATCTTACGCTTTGCCTGAGCTCATTTCAGCAGTACGACAGGCATTTGCGGTAAAACAAAGTAAAAATTGGCTTGTTCGCGGTATACTTAGCCATCTTTGGGGAGTCGTTTCTCTGGCTCAATGTTGTTGACGAACACTATGATTGAAAAAAACACTCCTGCTTTTTACGCTGCCAGTTTTGCGCTTTGTCTGGCTGCTGTATTTGTGTTTGCCAACCTGCATATGTTGCAACCGTTATTGCCGCTGTTAAGCCGTGAATTTCAGCTGACACCACTACAAACCAGCTGGAGTTATGCCATAGGCACGCTGGCTCTAGGCTTGTCTTTACTGGTGTATGGCGCCTTGTCGGATTCTTATGGTCGGCGTACTTTATTGCTCTGGAGTCTGGGCGGTATGGCGCTGAGCACGCTGGCGCTGACTCAGGTCGAATCCTACCACTCACTCTTAGTGCTGCGAGCTTTGCAGGGCTTTTGTTTAGGTGGACTACCTGCTATTGCTATCGCTTATATGGGCGAAGAGTTCAGTAAAACGGCCATGGTGGTGGCCGTCGGCTATTACATCAGTGCCAATTCGTTGGGCGGCATAAGTGGGCGTTTGTTGTCAGGCTGGTTTGCTGAAATGAATCACTGGCAATGGGTGTTCTGGCCTATGGGGCTGGGTAGTGCGCTCTGTACTTATCTGGTCTGGCGTTATCTGCCTAAATCCAGCTATTTTCAAAAGCAGCCGTTTCAGCTAAAACAAGCCATGTCGGACAACTGGTTTCATTTACGCCAGAAAACCTTGTTGCTGACTTATCTTATTGGTGGCCTTAACTTTTTTATCTTTTTAAATCAGTACACTTTTGTGGCTTTCCGCTTATCTGATGCCCCATATTTGTTATCAAGCGGTTGGATAGGTTTGTTATTTATTACCTATTTAACCGGCACTGTAGGTTCTGCTTTATCCGGCAAAGTGGGGCAGCGAATTCATCCTGCTTTAGGTATGGCGCTGGGCATAGCCATTATGATGCTGGGCACAGTGCTGACGGCTTTTAATGCCTTGACGTTGATTGTGTTTGGTTTTTTTATCAGTGCCTTTGGCTTTTTCCTCTGTCATTCGCTGGCCAGCAGTTGGGTCAATCAGCAGGCGGTTAAAGCCAAAGCCAGTGCCAGCGCTTTGTATCTGGTGTTTTATTATCTGGGCGCTAGCTCTGGTGGTTTGTATTTATCGCCATTCTGGCAGCATTGGGGCTGGAATGGGGTAGTGGCTGGCTCCTTGCTGATGTTTATGCTGACTTTGTTGCTCAGCCTTTGGTTAAAACGTAGCGCAAAGGCTGAGTCAGGCTAATTTAGCCCGTGCCAGATTAATCCAGTCTTACCCAGACCTCCTCAATTTTCATTCCATCTTCCATACCACTGTGATGCCAGAGATCGCCTTCAACTTTGGCTTTAAATTCATAGGTTTTATTTAGCATGCTGGCGACTGAACCTGTTTGTGGCGTTTCGTGATAGTTATTGCCTTTCAACTGGTAAGTGCCTGTTAAGGCGCTACTGAAACTGCCGTCTTTATTGACTGTGACAAAACTGAAATAGCTTTTGGACAAGACTTTCACTGATTTCAGATCCTCGCCTGACAAGTTGATCACAGTGCCATCGGCTTTGGTGTAAACCGCAGATTTGAGTGTCCAGCTGCCTTGCAGTGATGCAGGCTCCGAGGCTATTGAGGGTAAAGCAACGCAGCAGAAAGCAGTAAAGACCCAGAGTGCTAAGTTCTTCATTTTGTTTCCTTTTCAGTAGTTTTATGAAGACTCACTCTACAACACAAAATGGATATTGATAACCCGTTTTAGTCTGCGCTCAGGCTGACGGTTTGAAAACAACCTTCAGCCAGATTGGCGAGGCTAAAGTTGGCAAGAGCAATACGTTTTAGCTGCAGCACTTTAAAACCTTGAGTGCGGCACATATAGCGGATTTGCCGGTTTAAGCCCTGGGTCAGCACAATTTCAAAACGATTGGAGCTAAGTTGGGTCACCTGACAAGGACGGGACTGATAGCTATGAGGGCCGACTGTCCAACTAACACCGGACGCCAGTTGCTCTAAAGCCAGGGTTGTCAGGGCTTTATCCACTGTCACCTGATAGGTTTTTTCGTGATAAAAATCAGGGTGCAACAAACGTTGTGCCAGTTCGCCGTCATTGGTTAGCAGCACTAAACCACAGGAGTCTTTATCCAGTCGTCCAACCGGAAACAGCCGCATAGGGAATTGCTGCAGCAGATGATACAAGCTGTCGGCTTTTTCAGGATTGAGGTTGCAGTCTATTCCGACAGGCTTGTGGTACAGCAGATAATGTTTTTCAGTGATAGCAGCAAAAGGTTGCTCATCAACCAGAATAAGGTCGTCAGCGTCTACATGATCAATATGATTGGCGGGGCGGTGATTCACCAAAACCCGGCCTTCGTCAATCAGCCTCGATGCGGCTCGTCTTGAACAAAGGCCATGGTCGGCCAGGTATTTGGCTAAACGAATTTTCATCCGCCTTTTACCTGGTATACCCAAGTCACTTAAGCCGCTGTGGTGGCTTTAGGCTTTGGTTTAAAGCGACGACGTTGACCGTTGCCGTTGTTATGTTCAGCCGCAGGTGTGGCCATATGACCGGCTGCCTGAGTCTGAATACCTGGTGTTTTTGGTGCTTCAAAGCGGCGTGGAGGCTTTGGCGCTTGCGCTGTTTTTTGACCTTGGCCTTGGCTCTGACCTTGGCCAGGTTTTTGACCTGAGGCTGGTTTTTGTCCGCCATTGGCTCGTGGTTTATTGCTGTTCGCGCTTTCACCTTGTGGCTTACGCACAGGACGAGGCGGCCGTGGTGCTTTCGCAATAGCAGTCACAGCATCCGGTAACGGATCCGGATTCATGCTCTGGCTTGGCAGTTTAATACCAATCAAACGCTCAACTTGTCTTAACTGTGGTACTTCATCAGGTGCGACAAAAGACACGGCTAAACCAGATTTACCGGCACGACCAGTACGACCTATACGATGCACGTAATCTGCTGGTGAACGTGGTAATGCAAAGTTCACTACATAAGGCAGCTGGGAAATATCGATACCACGGGCAGCAACGTCGGTCGCTACTAACACCTGAAGTTCGTTGGCTTTAAAGTCGGCCAAAGCTTTAGTACGGGCATTCTGGCTTTTATTGCCATGCAAAGCTGCAGATGGAATACCAGCAAAGGTCAGCTGTTCACTTAAACGGTTGGCTTCATGTTTGGTTGGCATAAATACCAGTACCTGTTGCCATTTGTTTTCAGTAATTAACTGACATAAAGCGGCAGTTTTCTGGCCTTTACCCAGCAAATATACCTGCTGTTCAATTTTTTCAACAGTCGTATTTTCCGGTGTGACCTGGATCATTAGCGGGTTTTGCAGCAGGCCCTGAGTTAAGCCTTTAATTTCATTGCTGAACGTGGCTGAAAACAACAGGTTTTGACGTACTTTTGGCAGCAAGGCCAGAATTTTTTTCAAATCGCGGATAAAGCCCATATCCAACATACGGTCGGCTTCGTCCAGAACCAGCATTTGCACCTGGTCCAGCTTTAACGCGTTTTGGCTTAATAAATCCAATAAACGGCCAGGAGTGGCGGTTAAAATATCCACACCACCACGTAAAGCCATCATTTGTGGGTTAATGCTGACGCCACCAAACACCACATGGTGTTTTAATTTAGGGCTTAATTCTTTACCGTACTTTTGAATTTGTTCTTCAATCTGCGCCGCCAGTTCACGGGTTGGCGTTAAAATCAGTGCCTTCACCGGGCGAGGTTTCTGAATAGGCTGTGCTGATAAAATTTGCAGTATAGGTAATACAAAGCTGGCTGTTTTGCCTGTGCCGGTTTGAGCGGCAGCCAACAGATCACGGCGCTGTAACACAGCAGGAATGGCCTGTTGTTGAATAGGGGTAGGTTGGGTATAACCGGCCTGATGTACGGCCTCAACCAAAGCAGGGTTTAAACCCAAAGCAGAAAATGACATTAAATTTCTCAAATAAAAGCGCGAACCCCAATTGGCCCACGCAAAAAGCCGCGCATTGTAACGGGAAAGCGCCAGTGCGACCAGCGCTATTGTTGGTTTTTTGTGCAGTTTAGTGAATTGAGTGGAATTAAAGCTGATTTAGTGACCCTGTGAGCCAAATCGCCCTTAACCAAAACGAAGAGAAGCTAGTTTACTTAAGCCCATAGCAACAGAGCCAAACTGATCACCACGGATCACCGGCACATCAGGCAATAACTGCTGCAGCATTTGTTGTACGCCAGGCACAGCAGATGCGCCCCCTGTAACAAAAATACTGTCTGGTTTTACGCCTGCGCTGTGTAAACACTGCTGAATCAACTTACTGATGCCAGATAATTCCTGATACAAAGCATCCATCAGCTGTTGTTGCGACAGGTTTTGCAAAAGACCCTGATCAATACGGTCCAGCAACACATCCACTGCGGCATGTTCGGTCAGTCCGATTTTGGCTTGCTCAGCTTTTTGATTCAGGTAATAACTTAAATGCTGCTGATACACCTGCACAAAGCGGTTTAAAAGTTGTGGTTCAGCCGCTAAATCTTTTAAATCCAGCAGTTCATCGTAGGTTTTTTCAGCGTAAAACCGCTCCTGTGCATGAATATCGATAATATTCACTGCATCGCTGAACAGCGCGCCAGGCAAAGGTTTGCCATCCAGCGCCAGGCTCTGGCGGCCAAAGAGTTTCATCAAGCCGTAAATGGTTAGTTTGATATCCATATCCACACCACCAATACGTTTACCACTGTGGCCTAGTAAATCGCTGCTGCGATCAAACTTCTGGCTGTGCTCTGGCCCTAAACGAATTAAGCTGATATCGCTGGTACCACCACCAATATCAACCACCAGCACCAGTTGCTCCTGGGTTAAATGTCTTTCGTACTCAATAGCCGCTGCTACCGGCTCATAGGCAAAATCGACTTCTTTAAAACCAACTCTGCTTGCGGCCTGATTTAAAATTGCCAAAGCCCGTTCATCGCCCAGCGCTAAATCTATGCCCTGAAAATGGATAGGGCGGCCAATCAGCACACGTTCAACCTGATGTCCTAATTTTTGCTCTGCGCCTTGTTTAATCCGGCCTAACAACAGCGTAGCCACTTGCGTATAAATTTCAGTTTGTGCTGGCGTTAAACGGCTGCCCAGCATCGACTTAGGCGAGCGAATAAACACACCACCTAAGGGATCCATGCTGTAGCGCTCATGCGCGGCTTTACCGACCAGCACAGTGCTGTTTTGCGCTAATAAACGGGTCAGACTAGCTGATAAGTAAGCGTCTTCGTCTTCCGGATCACGCTGGCGTTCGATATACAAAGCCGAGCTTAAATAACGGCTGCCGTCCTGCTCCAAAGCTAATAAATGCGGCTGTTGTTCCAGCATAAAACCAGCGGCACAGTTGGATGTACCAAAATCAACAGCAAGATAAGGAGCAGACATAAGATCACCTGTCAGAAAAAAGGGCGGCGAGTATAGCTTTAATCGTCAGGCTTGTCAGGCGCAAGGGGCAGGATTTTGGCCTCGCCTGCGGGTTGGCGCAACACTTGTAGTAAAAACGCAATGGCTTGAGGGGATTGGTACGAATTATGACGTGAAGGTACAATAATTTCCTGCACAGCTTTAGCTTGATGCGCGCTGAAAAAGGGCACCACGCCATCACTGATTTGACTGCAGCTTTTTTCGTCCTTGCAGGATAAAGCTCCATCGCTGCCGACAATAGAATAAACGGGTCTTTGATACTCAAGCTTATTTAAACCCTGCAATAGTGGATGACGTGGCGATAACACCTGGACCGAATGTGGGCCGCTGCCGCTTAAGTATTCCCTCATAGGTAAAGTGACCTTGTCCGGCCCCAGTTTCAAAATAAAGTTGCTCAGGATCAGCGTGAAGTTTTTTGGTAAGTTAATAAACCAGCTGGCCATTTTGGCCAGAATGGATTCAGAATACTCTGAACCGCCATGTGGCGTGTCCATAAACACCACTTTGTCGATATAAGGTCTGGCCTTAAAGATAAAAATATCCTGAATTTTATCCAGTTCTTTTTGCGCATAACCTATCTGTTCAGGCCGCTCCGTAAAACTGAGGTCCCACAATACATAATCTGTATTTTGGATCAGAGTTTTACTGATAATACCGCCCATACTATGACCAACCACCAGCATCTGATCCAGCTCCTTTGTGCCTCCTTCGGCTTTGAGCACGCCATGTAATTCATCCAGTTTTTTACGGATACGCATCGAATTATAAAAAGGCGGAGGGCCAGATGGATAAAAGGCATGCCAAATTTGATAACGTTGTTTGAGCTCTTCATCCTGCAGCACAGCCATTGTTAATTCATAGCCAATCAAAGGGCTGGAGTTTAAGCCATGGATCATCAGCAGAGGTTGTTTGTTTTTTTGCAGCGGCGTTATGCTGTAAATGCCTAATTTATTGTCAGCCAGTTCAGCATTAAATAATCCGGGTAATTCTAAATCGGCCAGCTTGGCTTGTTGCATCAACCATAAGTAACTGCTGGCTGCATCGTACAGCAGCGGATAAGACGCCGAGGCAAACTTCAACTCTGTTGCTCCCTGCATCATATACCCTTGCAATGTCAGTTGAATTTGCAGGTCTTTATTAAACTTCAGCTCCTTAAGGCTGACTGTCACAGAGCGGAAAATACCTTCTGGCGGGTAGTTTTTATCCCAGCCTTTGCCGGTATTTTCCCGTGCAGCTACCAGACTGACCCCTAACCCTGTGCCTTTTATTTTTTTGTGATGGCTTTTTATGGCCTGAAAATCACTAGCCAGTACAAAGTCTTCAAAGGGTAAGCCGGTTTCATCCAACGGAGGCTCCAGCACGATACGAAGCGCAGGGTGACGGTATTTTTGTTTGGGTAACATCAGTTGCAAAAAGCTGGTCAGGCTTTGATTGTATAAGGTAGTGGCTTGCTGCTGCTGTGTGCCTGTTAACTGGGATGATGAGAGCCAAAACTGGGCACAGCTGAGTTGCAGTAAACTTTTATTGGCTGTTTCGTCCGGTAAGTTCAGTAAATCCGGGCAATACAAGCTTAACTCTGAAGCGTCCAACTGCTGCATACGAGCATATTGGTAAGCAAAAAGCTGGTTGGCCTCCAGTGCTCTTTTTGTTGAGGGTAGTAGTTTTAAAAAATGTGGGCTGGTGCAGCCGGCAAGCAGAAACAGGCAGAGCAAAAACAAGCTGATAGTTTTAAGCCGTGCTTGCACCTGTAGCTCCTGTTGAACACTAAATATAGCTTCAGTCTGTCAGATTTTTCTATCGGACACCAAACAAAATTTATATTAAAAATCAGTCACTCAGCTATAGTATGGGACATTATTATTCTGGGTTTGAAAATATTTATTTTCGCATTTAAACCTTTTGCAGCTGTACGTGCGACTAACCAGATAACAACAGCAATAAAACAACAGGAATGGAATGTTAAGGTCTGACTTTCCGGCACAAAGCCCGCCAGAACAATGCGTGCGCCCCATGGATGATCTGGTGTCTTTGTCACAACAAGGCGATCGTGCTGCGTTCAGGCAATTGTATCAACAGCATTCTGGCCGGGTTTATGCGGTGTGCGTACGTTTGCTGGCTGATCGCAGTAAAGCAGAAGATGCCTGTCAGGAAGTCTTTGTAAAAGTCTGGCAGCAATTAACCTTGTTTCGTGGTGACAGCAGTTTCAGCACCTGGCTGCACAGCATTGCAACCCGAACTGCCATAGACTTATGGCGTCAGGATAAGTTGCTGAGACTGGCGACAGAAGAGATGCCTGAAATCGCAGGAGAGGAATTAGGTCAGAGCCGGGAATTAGAGCAGTTGATTTTACGCTTGCCTCACCAGGCAAGAGCCGTGTTTGTGTTGTTTGCTTTAGAAGGCTATCAACATCAGGAAATTGCAGAGCTGCTAGGTATAGCTGAAGGCAGTTCGAAATCGCAGTATCACAGAGCACGGCAGTTATTACGGGAGTGGTTAGATGAAAACTGAACATGAATTAGATGCCTTAATCGCCGGACTTTCCAACGAATTAAAGCCGTCCCGCGATTTATGGCCAGAATTGGAACTGCGTTTAACTGACCGCCAAAGTGTTACTGCTGAAGTGGTGCAGTTCAAAACCAGCAGATGGTTGTCAGTGCCTTTTGCCAGTGCTTATGTAGCGAGCGCTGCATCGGTGTTATTGGCTGTCACTTTATTTTGGCAACCGGCTACACCAGTGCAAACTGTTGTATTTAACCCGCAACTGGTGGATGCCGAAACTGCCATAGTGTACAGCTTTGAACAGGCTAAAGCAGAACAACTGGCCAGCATGAAGGCTATTGATCCTGTGTATGCTGACTGGCAACAACAACTGGCTCAGTGGCAGCAGGCGATAGGGCAAGTACAACTGGCTTTGAAATACAATCCAAATGAAGCAGTGTTGCTAAAACAATTACGTCAATTGTATAGCCAACAGCAGAATTATTTACAAAAAGTGGTCCAGTCGGGCCTGGTTTAATCTGGAGTAACATGATGAAACAACAACTGATTTTAGGTCTGGCCTTATCTGTATTCAGCCAGCCTTTATGGGCAGCTGAATCTGTAAATGAAAATTTGAAAGTGGCCAATAACGAAAAAATTTATATTGAAAGCATGCGTGGTGAAGTGGAGATAGTCGCAACTTCAGCCAGTCTTTTTAAAGTCTCCGGAACTTTAGATGAAAAAGCCGATGGCTATGCGCTTGAGTCCAAAAATGGCTTTACCAGCTTCAAAGTGAAGATGCCCAGTATGCGTAACTACGGCGATTGGGATGAGCAGGAAAAGGAAGGCTCCCGTTTAAAAATTGAAGTACCGAAAGGCGCTGAAGTTGAGTTTCAGGGCGTAAATGCCAATATCCGCGTCACAGGAGTTCAGGGCAGTAGCAAAATCAGCACTGTGAATGGTTCTGTGTATGGTGAAAAGCTGGAGAAATTTATTCAGCTGGAAACCGTCAATGGTGAAATTACCAGTGTGAACAATAACGGTCGTATCAGCCTGAATACTGTCAATGGCGAAATAGAAGACAGTGGCTCACAAGGTCGACTGAGCATTGATGCTGTCAATGGCAGCATTGAAACTAAGTCTTCGGCTTCTGAAGTTTCAGTCTCTGTGGTCAATGGTGAAGCTGATTTGGCATTAACCAATGTACAGCAGCTCAGCATGAGTTCGGTGAATGGCTCTTTAGATGCAGAACTCAAAGGCAGCACTACGCCAAGAGTTGAGGCCAGTACTGTGAGTGGTAATGCCAAACTGAAACTGGAGAAGGACATTAACGCTAAGTTTAATCTGGTGGCTAATGCTGGCGGTTCTATCAGAAATGAGTTGACCAGTCACAAAGCTGAAAAAGCTAAATATGGCCCACGCCGCAGTCTGGAATTCAGCACAGGTCAGGGTGAAGGCAGTATTCAGATGAATACTGTCAGCGGTGGGTTAAAGCTGGAGACAAACTAAACCCACAACGGCAGTAGGTCTTGTTCCTGCTGCCTATCTTTATCACACCATCTTTACATAACTTTGCAATAGCCATTTAGTGTTCAGTTATGCGCGATTTGTTAAGACTTGTTATTAACTGTTGGAGTTGGTAAAAACGCTAGGTTTTTCATGGGGCTATACATAATCTCTTGGCCAACTAACAACCAAGTTACAGGATAGCTTAATGAACATAATACAGCGTGCTAGCCGTCTCGCTTTGCCTTTGTTTTCGTTGATCGCCATAGCAGCCTGCGGTAGCAGCTCTGACGATAACGCAGAAGAAGGTTTTAACCAAGGGTACGTGCAGTTCTACAACGGTGCTGCTAATAGTGCCAACAGTTCTTTTACAGTAAATGATCAGGTTGCAGGCGCCGCTATTTTTGGCGATGCATCTAACATGTTAAGTGTTGAACCAGGCAGTTACAAATACCAGATTAAAAATGCAACCAGCGCAGCACTGATTAAAGAAGCAGATGTAACGCTGAATAAAGGCGATAAAACTCTATTGCTTATGGCAGGTGACGCAGCGAATCCAAGCATTCTGACGTTAACCCACAAGCGTGAAGAAAAGTTTGATGATGAGTTCCGAGTATTTGTGGCTAACTTATCCTCAAACTACGATAAAGTTGATATTTACACTGCTGCCGAAACCGATGATTTCAGCAAAGCTACTTTGTTAGAGTCGGTTTCTGCTAAAGAAATTACTACTACAGGTAAAATGCTGAAGCGCGGCAAATACAAACTATTTATCACTACTGCAGGCAGCAAAACCCCATTTTTTGAAGCTGCAGCCTTTAATTTCCAGTACACCACAAGCTATGTGATGGTTGTGCGTGACAAGTTAGGTCCTATGGTGAATCAGGTCTCTCTGGATATCATTGGTAACTCTACCACGGTAGACGCTTTAGAGCACCGTCTGGCTAAAGGTCAGGTACGTATCTACAACAGTCTGGATAACCAACAAGGTCAGATTGCCATTAACAACTTACCTGTCAGTGATTTAGTTGAGGATACTCTGACGGATTATATTCAGTTAGACAAAAACGATTACAGCATTGCTGTGTTAGATCAAAACAACGAGTTGTTGTTAAACAACGTGCTGTTGACCATCAACGCAGGCCAAAGTAAGTCAGTACTGTTGTTCCGCGACGCGGAGCAAAAAGTAGGTTTAGTCAGCTTTACTGAAAAAAATCTGCCACAAATTCACGAACACGAGATCAATGTGGCCAACCTGGTGCCTGATTTCAAAAACTTGCATTTCTATTTTGTTCGTCAAAACGAAACTATTGAAAGTGCTAAGTTTCATGTGAAAGCGCTGGACTTTAAGAAGTACGCCACTTTGGTATTACCAAAAGATTTCTACTCTATTTCTCTGGTGCATGTGGCTGAAAACGGCACCATCAGCCTGTTAGATAAAACAGACACGCTGCAGCTGGAAGCGGGTGAAAACTACATTTTGGCAGCAGAACCATCTACTGTTGCGCCAAGTGGTTTTAAAATCACTCTGGTTAAATAATTCACTGGTAGTGAAGTTGTAAAGTAAAAAACGGCCACAGGAAGTGGCCGTTTTTTTATGTGCGCAGTTCGCAACGCGCTCGTGGGGTATCATTATCCGCTTCAGTTTTGAATGGGCTCCCATTTTTTAGCTATAGCAATGGATGAGTGTGAGCCTGATGGTCGTGTTGACCACGATATAAAAACGATGAGTATTGATTATATCTCAGGTAAAAAAAACCACCCTCTAAAGGATGGTTTTGGGCAACCGGAGCTAGGCCTGATTAGAGCTTGCTGGTTAGAACTTCCTGGTTAGAACTTATAGTTCCATTGTACAGCCAGGATTTGTGCTTTGTTACGGTAGGTGGCCTGTACACCTGAGTTATAGATACGATCGCCATTGGCGTTGTATTCATGCTCATCGATGCTGACTTTATTCATCCACATGTAACCATAAGCAAAATCAATGCTTTGTTCTGCAGTCAGGGCCCAGTTCGCACCCCAGGTCCACCAGATGCGGTCTGCGGTTGGTACCCGTGCTGTTTTATGGTTGCCACTGATTGGATTTTCATCGTACGCCAGACCGGTTTTTAACGTCAGCTCGTCGTTGTATTGCACTGTAGTGCCAACGGAGAAAGACCAGGTATCCTGCCAGTGCTCTGGGATATAGCCAATGTAACCAGCTTTATTCAGGTTCTGCGGCATCTGAGTGCTTAATGAAATGCTTGGAGTGTCATCGTCGCTGATAATATCAATAGACTCAAAGCTGCTCCAGCCAGTCCAGTTCACGCTGGCTTGCACAGATAAAACATTGGTCAGTTGTTGATCGACACTAAAAGCCAGGTTAGCAGGTGTGGTTAAATTCAGTTTACTTTGCTCTGACAGGTAGCTGTTCGAAGCCAATTTGCCTGTCGCTAAGCTGATTGCAGGTAAGTTAGGACCCACCACAATAAAGTTTGGATTGCCTGCCACGTTTGCGCCTGTGATAGGTGTATTGGTGATTTCAGAATCACCTTTTAACGTGTATTTCACTTCTGAGTGGTAGACCAATGCCAGCTTGGTTGAACCTAAATCGCCATGAATACCGACGTTGTAACCCGCGGCTACATCATCACCATTCACTTCATAATGGCTGTCACAGTAGGCTGCGTTATAGACATTAGCGCCATATAAGCTATTGATGTTGGTGCCCAGTTCACATAAACCAGAATGGTCTTTGTATTTGGACAAGGTGCCTTCAGCGTAATTGACGTTTAAGCCGAGGCCAAAAGACCAGTCCTGGCTTAGTTTGTAAGCCACAGTTGGTTGCATAGCAACCACTTTAATTGACGTTTCATCCGCAAAATAACGGCCAACCCAATCGTTTTGATAGTCGGATGACAAACCAAAAGGAGCGTAGACACCTATACCCCAGCTTAAGTTGTCGGTGAAGTGGTCGCTGTAAAAAGCAAAAGGCACCAATTCAGACAAGGTCAGTTTGCCTGAATCACGGCCTGAAACAGGCATACCATTGGCACTTTGCGCCGATGCATCATTGTAACGGGTTGTGGCATGGATCAGGTTTACACCACCGGAAAATTGAGCGCCTTTAAGTTTTGTTAAGGCTGCAGGGTTGGAATAGACCAGAGAGGCGTCTGTGATTTGAGCACCACGACCTGCGTAGGCATTGCCAGCTGCACTGACTGATTGTTCAAATAATTTATAGCCTTCAGCGAAAGCAGACTGACTGACCAAAGCAAGGCTGATTGCTAATGGTAATGAAGCTTTTCGTAACATTGTTTTTGTACCCTGTAATAAATTTCGCGGCATTATAGGAGGGTAGGGCCTTAGAGTACATGCTCTAAGTCTGGCAAATTTTGCTACTGGTCGGATCTTGCTTTGACTAAAAAGTGGTGGAATTAGCTAAACGCCTAAAATGAACTCAAGCTGATTTTTGTATTTTTTGTTTTAAGTTGTTGTTTCAAAATGGATTTGTTTTTTATTTTCGAAATGGCACAAGGGATGCAATCCCATTGCAACTGATTCGACTTTGAATGTTTAAGGATAAATTATGAAAACCCGCTCATTGCTCGCTACTGCTGTCACTACTGCTTTATTGGCCAGCTCTTTGGTATTAACAGGTTGCGGCAGCGCTGAAGGAAGTCCGGACGCTGCGAAAGTGGAGGCTGTGATCAGCATCCCTGTCGAAGCCGCTTTAGTCAGTCGTGGTGAAATCAGTAGTTTGTATCGCACCACCAGCACACTGGAAGCTAAAGAAGATGCTGAAGTAAACAGCAAATCAACAGGTATAGTGCAACAACTGTTTGTTGAAGAAGGTGATGTAGTCAAAGCGGGCCAGGTTATGGCTATCCTGGACACCGAACGTCAGCAACTCAACTTAGCCAAAGGCAAAGCTGAATTAGGTCAGTTAAAAAGTGAGCTGGCCCGGTTAGAAGCTATGTATCAGAAAAAACTGGTGAGCTTTGACTTATACGACAAACTAAAATGGCAGGTGGAGTCTTTATCCGCTTCTGTCGCTTTGTCTGAGCTGGCATTAAAAGAAACGAAGATCATCGCGCCTATCAGCGGCGTGATTGCCCGTCGTCATGTCAAAGTAGGCCAGTTGATCACTGAGTATTCATCCAAAGCTTTGTTTGAAATTGTGTCACAAGAGCGTTTAGAAGCCGTGATCAATTTGCCAGAGCATCAGTTACCACGGGCTAAAGTAGGTCAGGTCGCGCACTTACATTTTGCTGCTCTGCCAGCAAAAGAAGCGAAAATTATCCGTATCTCTCCGGTGGTTGACGCGACCACTGGTACAGCCCGTGTCACAGTTGCTGTAGATAACAGTGACCTAACATTAAAAGCCGGTATGTTTGCTCAGGTCGAAGTGCAATACGACGCCAAAGCGGCGGCCCTGTTAGTACCAAAACGTGCTGTGATGGCGATGGATAACAGCAGTTCAGTCTTTGTTGTGAACAAAGATGGCAAAGTAGAACGTAAAACCATCACTACAGGCTATGAATCCGACACTATGTTTGAAGTAGTGGAAGGTTTAACTGAAGGCGAGCAAGTGGTTACTGCAGGCCAGGCCAGCTTAAAAGAGCAAAGCCCGGTTCAGGTTATTGCAAAGAGTTAATTCAATCTCCCTCCATGGCAGGGCGAAAGCCCTGCTGTGAATAATAAATAAAAAATAAATAAGGGATCTTCTATGAAACTAGTGGATACAGCCGTTGCACGTCCGGTCACCATGTGGATGTTCACTTTAGGCATTATGTTATTTGGTCTGGTCGCTATGGGCCGACTGGCCGTCAATTTACTTCCTGATTTGTCTTACCCAACTTTAACTATCCGTACTGAATATGCAGGCGCAGCTCCGGCCGAAGTCGAGCAATTGGTCAGCAAACCGATTGAAGAAGCTGTGGGTATTGTCAAAGGCATTCGTAAAGTGCACTCGGTATCCCGCGCTGGCCGCTCCGACGTGATTATGGAGTTTGAATGGGGCTCAGATATGGATCTGGCCGGTCTTGAAGTGCGGGAAAAAGTGGATGTGCTGTACCTGCCTTTAGATGTGAAAAAACCATTGTTACTGCGGTTTAATCCAAATTTAGATCCTGTGGTTCGTCTGGCCTTAAGCCGTGATGAGAAAAAAGATTTAACGCCAGCGCAACTGGTGAGCTTACGTACTTTTGCTGAAGAAGATTTACGTCGCCGTTTAGAATCCTTAGCTGGTGTAGCTGCAGTGCGGCCAGATGGTGGTTTAACTCAGGAAATTCAAATTCTGATCGACAATGAAAAACTCAGTCAGTTGAAGCTGGATATCAGCACCGTCAATCAGCGTTTAAAAGAGCAAAACATTAACCAGGCTGGTGGTCGTTTAGAAACCGGCAGTCATGATTATTTAGTCCGCACTATTAACCAATTTGCCAATCTGGACGAAATCCGCAATTTGTACATTGCCAAAGTGGGTGAAAGCCAGATCCGTTTGTCTGACATCGCTGAAATACGTGACTCTTTTGTCGACCGTCAAAGCATTACCTATGTGCATGGCAAAGAAGCCATTGAAATTGCCATCTACAAAGAGGGCGATGCCAATACAGTACAAGTGGCTAAAACTGTCACTGCAAAACTGGAGGACTTACAAAAGAATCTGCCAGCCGGTTATCAGTTGACCTTAGTGTACGATCAATCCACCTTTATCAAACAAGCCATAGACGAAGTGAAATCAGCCGCATTTGAAGGCGGTATTCTGGCGATGATTGTGCTGTATTTATTCCTGCGTAATGTCTGGACCACGCTGGTGATCTCGATTTCTATTCCGCTGTCAGTGATTGCGACCTTCAACCTGATGTATGCGCAGGATATCAGCTTAAATATTATGAGCTTAGGCGGTATAGCCCTGGCCATAGGTATGCTGGTGGATAACGCCATAGTGGTATTAGAGAATATCGCCCGCTATAAAGAACAGGGCATGGCACCTATGGAAGCGGCGAAAAAAGGCGCCAGTGAAGTAGCTATGGCTATTACCGCTTCAACCTTGACCACAGTGGCCGTATTCTTCCCGTTGGTGTTTGTTGAAGGTGTGGCAGGTCAGTTGTTTAAAGATCAGGCTTTGACCGTCACTTACGCTTTATTGGCATCACTGCTGGTGGCTTTAACTCTTATTCCTGCCATGGCGGCCCGTGAAGGCGGCAGTAATGTTGCTTCAGGTGCTACTTCAGATTCTGCGCCAACTCAGGCTACACGCATAAAACCAGAGCGCTGGTATTTATGGCCGCTGGTGCCTTTTCATCTGCTGTATCTGGGCGTGCGTTTTGTATTTTTAGGGTTATTTACTCTGCTGACTATCCTGTTTCGGGCTCTGTCTAAAGCTCTGAGTTTTATCTTTAACCCGCTGTTGAACGTAGTGCAGGCATTTCTGCGTGGATTGGAATCAGGTTATAGATCTGTATTAAAAACAGCCCTGAAGGCAAAAGCTTTAGTATTAATTTTTACCGTAGTGTCCACGGCGTTGATTTATACCTTGATCCCACGTTTAGGTTTTGACGTGATCCCAAGCATGAGCCAGGGCGAATTCTATGTGGAAGTTCAACTTCCTGTAGGCAGTGCGATAGAACGTACTGACAAGGTATTAAAACAACTGGCGGACGTCGCTTCACTGCAACCTGAAATTGATCGCAGTTATGCACAAGCTGGTACAGGCCAGCAAATGACTGTGGACCCAAATATCGGTGGCAGTCATTGGGGCCGCTTAAATATTATTTTAAAAGACAGTGCTACTACTGCAGATGAAGAGCGTTTAATTCAATTGTTCCGTGATGCGGTAAGCACTATGCCGGATCTGACAGCTAAAATAGACAGGCCAGAGCTGTTTAGTTTCAGCACTCCACTGGAAATAGAATTATCCGGTCATGATTTAAGCAGCTTAAAAGCAACCTCGGATCAACTGGCTAAAGCCCTGGCAGCCAATGACAGATTTACTGATATTAAAAGCTCGTTACGTTCTGGTCAGCCGGAAATCACCTTGCATTTCCACCACGACCGTTTATCTCAGCTGGGTTTAACTGCGGCTGATGTGTCCAAACGGGTGTCGAATTATATTGGCGGCGAGATTGCAGGTCAGTATTCGATTAACGATCGCAAAGTCGATATCCGCGTGCGTTTGGCAGAAAACTTCCGCAACTCAGAGCAACAACTGTCGCAAATTATCATCAACCCAAATAGTGAAAAACCACTGCCGTTGTCTGCCGTGGCTGACATTAAACGCGAAGTAGGGCCAAGCGAAATTACCCGTATTGGTCAGCAGCGTGTGGCTTTAATTAGTGCCAACCTTTCTTATGGTGACTTAGAGCAAGCCACTGCTGCAGCCAAAGCTGTATTAGCACAACTGACGCTGCCTTATGGGGTTGGTGCCACTATTGTCGGCCAAAGTGAAGAGATGGAACGTTCGTTTAATTCCTTGATTATGGCTTTGCTGTTAGCGGTGTTTCTGGTGTATCTGGTGATGGCGTCGCAGTTTGAAAACCTGCTGCAACCTTTGCTGATTTTATTTACCGTACCTTTGGCTGGTGCGGGTGCCGTACTTGGCTTGTGGCTGACTGGTACTCGTGTCTCTGTCATCGTCTTTATCGGTCTGATTATGCTGGCCGGTATAGTGGTGAACAACGCCATAGTACTGATCGACCGTATTAACCAACTGCGGGATGAGGGCATGGCTGTGTCTGATGCCATAGTCGAAGCAGGTGCAACCCGCTTACGTCCTGTATTGATGACCACCTTAACCACAGTGCTGGGCTTATTACCTATGGTGCTGGGCAGCAGTGATGGTGCAGAAATCCGTTCTCCAATGGCAATTACGGTGATTTGGGGCCTAAGCCTGTCAACGCTGCTGACTTTGGTATTTATTCCTGTGCTGTATCGTCTGACTGCGCGTGACGTGCAACCGGCTAAGGAGTAAAACTATGGATCATAAACCTTTAGCCATCACCCGTTTTGCTTTAACCCGGCCTGTCACTTTATGTATGTTGTTTTTGTCCTTGCTGGTGTTTGGTTTAATCGCCAGCCGGATGTTGCCACTGGAGAAATTCCCTGGCATCGACATACCTGAAATTTATGTGCATGTGCCATATCCAAATGCCACACCCAGTGAAACCGAACGTTTGATCACCAGACCAGTGGAAGAAGCGCTGGCGACAGTGACTGGCATTAAAAAGATGCGCAGTTTCTCCAAAGAAGATGGTGCTGATATTTCGTTGGAATTTAACTGGGAAGAAGACATCAATACCAAAAGTATTGAAGTGCGCGAGCGTTTAGATAATATGCGTCACCTGTTGCCACGTGACGTGGAGCGGGTGATGGTGTATCAGTTTAATACCAGCGATATGCCTATTTTCCAGCTGCGTATTTCCAGTGAACGCGATTTAGCTATGGCGTACGACTTACTGGAGCGTGTGATTAAACGCCCATTGGAGCGGGTGCCTGGCGTGTCTAAAGTAGAGCTTTATGGGGTGGATAAACGTCAGGTGACTATTCGCCTTGACCCACAACGTATGCGTAACTTACAGGTCGACCCGGTGCAACTAGTGCAGTTGCTACAGGCTAGTAACTTTGCAATGACAGCGGGCGAGCTGCGTAATCCAAACGAAAGCATTCTGGTTAAACCCGTTGGGGAATTTACCAGTCTGGATGAAATCCGCGCTTTGCCTATTCGTGCCGGTTTAACCCTGGGCGCAGTGGCTGATGTAGTGTTGGAGCTACCAAAACGTATTGAAGGCAGGCATTTACACCAGACTTATGCTGTGGGTATGAACGTATTTAAAGAATCCAATGCTAACCTGGTTGATGTATCCCGCGCCGCAATAGCTGTTGTGGATGCTGCGGGTAAAGATCCGGCTTTTAATGGTATTAATTTATTCCTGATGGATGATACCGCCAAAGGCGTCACAGATTCGTTGTCGAACCTGCTGGGTTCTGGTGCTATGGGTGCTTTATTATCTTTTGGTGTGCTGTATTTATTCTTACGCCATATTCCAACCACTTTAGTGGTGGTGTTGTCTGTGCCTGTCTCTATCGCCATCACCTTAGGTGCTATGTATTTCCTTGGTTACAGCCTGAATGTGTTGAGTATGATGGGTTTAATGCTGGCAGTCGGTATGCTGGTGGATAACTCTGTGGTAGTGACTGAAAGTATATTCCGCGAACGTGCTGCCGATCCTGATATGAAAAGAGCCACTGAACTTGGGGTCAATCGTGTCAGTTTGGCCGTGCTTGCCGGTACTGCAACCACAGCCATAGTGTTTTTGCCTAATATTATTGGCCAGAAAGTGGACGTGACTGTGTTTTTAGAGCACGTTGCTATTGCAATCACCATAGCTCTTGGCGTGTCGTTACTGATGGCTTTAACCTTAATTCCGCTGTTGACCACAAAAATTAAGCAAATCCATAGCAGCGATAATGCACAGCCAAGCAAGCTGGACAAATTTTATGGCCGCTGTTTACGCTGGGTGATGGCATCGCCTAAAGCGGCTACCGGCATCGCCTTTTTATTGCTATTCAGCATAGCTATTCCGATCAGCCAGGTGTCTGGCGGTGATGATGATGACGGCGACAGCAACAGAGCTTTTCTGAACTACAACGTGCAGGGCAATTACAACCTGGCCGAAGTAGAGCAGGAAGTAAACCGGATGGAAGCTTATCTGTATCAGCATAAAGAAGAGTATGAAATTGAGTCTGTGTACAGTTACTACACACCCAATCATGCGATTTCGATCATTATGTTTAACGATCCACTGGTGAAGCCTGTCTCTGAAATTAAAGAAAGCATTCGCAAAGGCTGGCCACAATTGGTGCGTTCACAACCCAGTTTTGGCTGGAGTGATAACGGTGGTGGCATGCAGGTGCATTTATCTGGCCCTTCTACTGAAATGCTGACTAAATTAGCCGCTGATATAGTGCCGGTGATTTCACAAATTAAAGGCCTGGAGGATGTGCGCTCTGAAATTGCCGATGGCCAGTTTGAAATGCAAATTCAGTTGAACAACGAAGAGTTACAACGTCAGGGCCTGGATGCCAGCGAAGTGGCGCAAGCTGTGACTCTGGCATTGCGTGGCACCAACTTGCGCACCTTCCGCTCAGACGAGCAGGGCGAAGTGCAACTTAGGGTGTTGTACGACGAAAAAGTCAGTCATTCACCTGCTGAGCTGGCGGCTATTCCGGTGCTGGTGAAAGACAATGTAGTCATTACGCTGGCTCAGGTGGCTGAACTGAAAGTAGAGCCATTGTTGTCGGAAATCCGCCGCTTTAATCGCCAGACTACGCTTGCCATTGGTATGAATATGAGCAAAGACCTGACTATGGATAAAGCCCGCGAAGAGCTGACCAAGAGATTAAATCAGCTGCAGTTGCCAGCGGGTTACGCCTGGTCTTTTGAAGGCAGCTTCCAGTATCAGGATGAAGCCCAGGGCATTATGCAAATCAATATGTTACTGGCTGTGGCGATGATTTATCTGGTCATGGCCGCTTTGTTTGAGTCCTTGATTATGCCAACAGCTGTGATTGGCTCCTTGCTGTTCTCTTTTGTTGGCGTGTTTTGGGCCTTTTTATTCACCGGCACTTCTATGGGCATTATGGGCATGATAGGTATGTTGGTGCTGATGGGCATAGTGGTGAATAACGGTATTGTATTGGTAGATCGCATTAATCAGCTGCGTAACGAGCGACCTGATGCAGAGCTGGTGCCATTGATTATCGAAGCCTGTGAAGCACGGTTACGCCCTATTCTGATGACGGTATCCACCACTGTATTAGGTCTGTTACCGCTGGCTTTTGGTGATGCCACTATAGGCGGCGACGGCCCAAGTTATGCGCCTATGGCGATCGCTATCATTGGTGGTTTGGTATTCTCAACCTTAACCAGTTTATTGCTAGTGCCATTAACCTACTGGGGCTTAATCCGCTTTAACATCCGTTGGTCCGGCTTTTTAGGCAAAGCCAGAGTGTTGGCGAATAAGGTGATTACTGCGCCTTAAGTTGCTTCGTTGCTAGTTTAAATCTGCCGCTCTTCAGTAGTTGGTGAAGGTGGCAGCGGAAAAGCCATAGTGCACGCAGACTCGCCGTAAATATGTCCCTATAGGCTCCTGTCCAGCATCCATGCTGGACAGGGTATGCTAAGCACCATGACTTTCCTCGCTTTGGCGGCTTACTCCTCTGCAGAACGCAATTCCAATCTTAGCTTTGTCTGAGTATAAGCAAATCGGATAACCGCTTAGTGCCAATAGCGGACATACGGCGTTCTGGTAAATACCTATTCATCGCTCCCTTTATTAGCCCAAACCACTGGATAAATTACCAAGTATCCAGCTTGAGTAAATTCAAGAACAACTAGTGTACTACCTGTATAAATTTTGTCGGATTCAAATTTACTGATTTCAGAAAAACCTGTTGAAATAGAGGTACATCAGAGTTAGTTTGGGATGAGTAAAAATCATGAAAGAAGGCAGAATAATGTCCGAATTGCGGGTAGGCTGCCTTTGAGAATGGATTGTAATATTTTATCGGAGTATCGATGCAATTAAGTAGCTTTACTTTTGTCATTCTGCTTATGGTGAGCGAGCTCGCTATAGGGTGCAGTATGGTTCCTAGCAGCGATGAGCCCGACTGGGGGGAATTTGCTAAGCGAGACTCCATTAGCTATTTAGTTGCCAAATCAGAAATTTATTTAGCTACCGTCACTGAGAAAAACATTAAGCATAGCCACATTGCTGATTTCGTTTTTAAAGTGGATGAAACGCTTAGGGGTAAAGAACGATCTTTACTTAAGCTCCGCGGTGCAGATATGGACTACAAAGGTGATTTCTACAAATCATCGTTTCATGAATGGGCAGGAAAGCACCATGTAGCTGAGTTTTGGTCTTTTTTAGCTGATAATGGAGCTGATTTCGGAGATTGTGTAAATCGAGGCTACTATCGCGTTGGCATGCAATATCTCATATTTCTTAATGATGATTCTCTAAGGAGATCATTTGAGCCAATCAGAAGCGCAGATGATCTCTGGCTATCAACCATCAGGCAGGCAGCATCATCTCAAAATACAATGGAAGAGTATGCAGCTGACCGTAATGAAAAATAAATGCCAGAACGCGCCAACGGGGGCAAGTCTTGCACCGTCCCCCTGAGTTTGAGTGATGTTGTAATTTGTGCAAAAAGTTTGGCTGAGTAAGAGCGAATTTTCTGCTGCCAAAAAATTATAAAGCAGCGCTACTATGGTTCACTTCTGCTGAAGATGGTTTAAAGAATGGTGATGAGCAAGCTTCAGAATGTGAAAGTTAAACGTAAACATTGATTGGGGCACAGTGCAAGACTTGACCCTAAAGACAGAATTGATCTGAAGGAAGGTAATGTGGGCGGTCGTACTATGAGTTTTATTCAAAAATCTAACCAAGTGCTGTTTTTTATTGGCGGATTATTTGTGATTGGTTTTTTTACCGTTGAAGTGTTCAATCGTTTATTTCCAACAGATTACGGCATGGCGCAAGTTAGAGTAGTGACTGCTGACGATGCTGCCGCCACTCAACAACAACCTAGCTATAGCACAGCCTATCTGGGACAAATTAAAGATGTGTATGTGTTTGAACAGACGGTCGATATGTTGATATCGGAAGCATCAAGCCAAGTCCGCTCTGAGCGGCTTATTATCGGTAACGGCTTATCCATCAGCAGTAATACGGTGAATTTACTCTTTGTCAGGCAAAATGGCGAAAAACATCAATTATTTGATATACCAACCATGATAAGCCAGATTGCGACAGCACGGTTTGAACAGGAAACGTCTCCAGTATCAAAAAATGTGTATGCGGTGGTCCGTGCAGATTCTAATCAAGACCAGATACTCAACTACATAGATCGGCAAGAGATTCTGGTGTCAGAGTACGATGGCAGTCAGCTGCGCTCGATAATGAAAGACACTGCTGGTTTTCGTATCATTGGCAACAATAAAGTGCTGATCCAGAGTGGTACAGCAGCAAAACCCGTATGGTTTCTCTATGACATCAGCACGTCACAGCTGACACCGCTTGATTCAACCTTCAGGTAATCTGGAAAAACTGCGCCTTTAACGAAAATGAGCTTAAGTCTTTCGCCTTCTCTCCAGCTTTTGAGTGACGATTGATTAGTGCAAATTCCTGAGTGTGTACAGGCTGTTTTTGCGCAGATATCGAATTAAAAACTATCGCAGATGGTTGAGGTAGCTTTTAGCGAACATGATTAAAAGGCTTGGGTTCATGGCGATATATTCTTAATGTAAATCTTAAGTATTGGTTGTGGCAAGGAGCGCACTTGACTACATTTGTGTTAGTTATCCCCTCAATTTATAAGGATATTTTGAAATGCGAAGTCACTATTTAATCTCTTTGACCTTACTCTTGTTCAGTCTTTCTAGCCTTGCCGCCGGAGCTGATACCACACCACAACCAAAGCTAGCTGACTATAAAGAAGGTGAAACATGGGTTTGGAAATACAAGGGCGTAACTACTGCAGGTGAAATACGTGCAGATGGGCAAGATAGCAAAAAAATAATCAGCCAGAATGGCGAACTCTTTATGCAAACTGCAGCTAAGGCCATTCCATTAGCCGCTATTGTTAAGCCTGTTGAGAGCAAAACGCCCCGCTATAGCTGGCCTTTGCAGGTAGGCAAGACGTGGACCTTTGAGGAGCATTGGACTAGCGACGACGGCACTAAGGGCGCAACCATTCAGGATGCTGAAGTTTTGTCTTTTAAAGAAGAAACTGTGTCAGCAGGAACCTTTATGGCCTACACCATCAGATACAAGGGCAAGATCACCAACTCCAGAGGCTACAGTGCCGACGTTGAAGATATTCATCTCTATGCGCCTGAGGTAAAAACTTTTATTAAGCTTACTCAGACGCAAAGTGATTATTTGTATGTCGAAGAACTGATTGAATATTCGAAGCAATAAAGAGCCTTTCTATCCGTCATCTGTTGTGGGCAACCATCAGCTACGCCGTGCCAAGGCTCAAGGCTCTGTATAGTTGCCGCAGATCCTTTTATCGAGAGTGGCTGCGGCAATTGCGCCCTAATCCTGCTTTGTTGTTTCAGCCTGCAATTTTTCCAGCTGTGCCCATAACTCTTCCGCTTCTGCGGTTAAATCGGCAAATAAGCGCATATCACCTTTTCGCTGGGCTAGCATGGCTTGTTCAGCTTTGGCATCGTATTTTTGGCGTAAGGCTTTTAGTGGATCTCGTTTAAAAAAACTAAACATTTTGTAGACTCTTCATTTTTTGTTAGTGATGTATTTATGTTACGTCTGGATAAGGATTTTTGTTCAATAGGTAAAGATTTAAAGTCGCGCATTCAGGGGGAACGCTGCGCAAAGCAGAGATAAATTTTATTGGTAGTTCCCATTCCTTAGCCTATCTTCCTTGTAAATCAATAAGCTGCATCTATTCTTAGTGTTGGTTTAGTCATCTTTTGGTTTCACCATGTCATTTATGATGAGTTGTCTGATCTTGTGTGCTCTGATGTTGTTTCCTGCACAGTCCAGGGCTGAAGAAGTGATCAGGATCCGGCATTATCATTTGCAGCCCCGCCATGATTTTGCCTTAAAACTATTGGAACTGGTGCTGTCAAAAAATGGCACGCCTTATCAAATTATCGCGGTGAAATCGAATGAGGTATTAACCGAGGGCAGGGTAGAGAAAATGGTGGTGGATGGCGAGCTGGATATGCTGTTTATCTCCACTTCTGCAGCACGCGAAAGCGCTATGATCCCCATTAAAGAACCCATTTACCGAGGCTTGCTCGGATTGCGGTTACTGCTGATTAAGCCAAAAAATAATGAAAAGTTTAAACAGATAAAAAATCTGCAAGCTTTGAAACCTTATGTGGCTGGTCATAACGTGCACTGGAGCGATTTTGCTGTGTTTAAAGCCAATGGCTTAAAAGTGGTTAGCACCACCAATTATGACGCCTTATTTGAAATGTTAAAGCACGAAAGGTTCGACTACTTCTCCAGAGGTGTAAACGAGGTCTGGTCTGAATTGGCACAGCATTCAGACCAACTGGTGATAGCAGACAATCTTATGTTGTTTTACCCGCACCCAGTGTATTTTTTTGTCGGTAAACACAGGCCTGAATTAGCTGCTTTAGTGGAAAAAGGCCTGAAGATAGCCACGCAGGATGGCTCCTATAAAGCCTTGTTCCAGAGTTATTATGCTGACACTATTAAGAAAGCTAATTTAAACAGCAGAACCATGATTTATCTGAATAATCCAGCTGTGCCCGCAGGCACAGCTCCGATAGATACCAGTTGGTGGTTAACTCCCTGAGTTGTTTATCAAGCCGCTACAGTGACGACAACTTTGCCGCTGTTGCGTGCAGTTGCCACTTTTTCATAAGCCTGATCCAGACTCTCAAAGTCAAACTCCTGTGGGTCAAGCCGTATGTTTAACAGCCCTTGTTCAGTCAGTTGACTGGCCTGACGCAGAATATTGCCGTGATGTGCTCTACTTTGACCCGTTAATAGCGGCATTAAGGTGAAAACACCAGAGTAGCTGGCCGCTCTGAATGATAAAGGCGCTATGCTATGTGTACCCCAGCCGAGGCAACTGACCACATGGCCCGTATAGGTTTTTACCGACTGAAAAGCCTGATCCAGACTGACTCCGCCAGTGGTATTAAATACAATATCAAAGCCTTTATTATCGGTATGTTCTGCCAGATACTGCCCGACAGATGTGTGCTGATAATCAATAAAAACAGCGCCTAAAGAACGGATATAGTCTGCATCTTTGGCTGAAGCCGTGGCATAGACTTCTGCACCAAAGGCTTTGGCGAGTTGGACCGCTACATGACCTACACCACCCGCGCCACCTTGCACCAGTACTTTATGCCCGGCCGCCACTCTGGCTCTATCTACCAAACCTTCCCATGCCGTAATCACCACCAACGGCATAGCAGCGGCTTGACGCAGGTTGATGTTCGACGGAGCTTTGGCCAGCAAGTCAGCATCCACCAACTGATACTGAGCCAAAGCGCCTTGCTGACCTGCCACGCCTCCCGTCATGCCATAGACTTTATCTGCCACTGCAAAGTGAGTGATATCGGGACCTGTTGCAACCACTTCACCCGCCATGTCGATCCCCAATATGGTGGGAAAAGGCTGTTTAGCATGAGCTGCTTGTCCTGCTCTGATTTTTAAATCCAGTGGGTTGATGCTACTTGCGGCCACTTTCACCAGAACCTGACCTATTCCTGGTTGAGGTATAGCTTGTTCAATTAATTTGAAACTGCCATTCGGTTCAGTGATTTGTAACGCCTGCATACTGTGTTGAGTGCTCATGCTGATCTCCTCTGCTGTGATTTAGTGGGGGCCTCGTTATTGGGCTGGTTGCAGTATTGCCCATGCCAAAAAGAACTGAAATCAACTAATATGCATTGATGTCATGCGAAAATGTATGAGTCAGCTTAAGAGGGCAGCTATGGATCATCTGGACTGGAGCGACATCCGTTTATTTCTGGCGGTGGCAGAGCAGGGCACATTAACAGCGGCTGCGCGTGCAGTAGGCTTTACTCAGCCGACTTTAGGGCGGCGTATTCAAAGTCTGGAGCAGAGTCTGGGTCTGAAGCTGTTTCAACGCACTGCAGAGGGCTTTTTGCTGACCGAGGCCGGACTTGCTTTATTGCCTGCAGCCAGACGTATGGCCGAAGAAGCAGACGCAGCTATGCGGCAGCTGGCTGGTCAGGAAGAAAAACTGACAGGCACGTTACGTATTTCGTCTTTTGACTGGTTTAGTCATTATGTATTGGCCGATTGCTGTGCTGTTTTTTTGCATTTGCACCCGCAAGTCAGCATAGAGCTTTTAACCGACAGCAGATTGTTTAATCTGGCGCGGCGTGAGGCGGATTTAGTATTCCGGCTGCAAGCTTTTGACGAACCTGATATAGCGCAGCGTAAACTGCTGCAGTTGGATTATGGCTTGTACGCCGCTGCTGGTTTTGACCTTAGCTTGCTGAATACTCCAGAGCAGCTGCGCCTGATTAGTATGGACAGTTATTTTAGCGATTTGCCTGATGTGGCCTGGCTTAAAACTCAGTTTCCCGGCGCAAAGCTAGCCTTTAGCAGCAATAGCAGAGAAGCACAGGCCAGATTATGTTTTGCCGGGCTTGGGCTTTCGGTATTACCAGTGCGGATGGCGGAACAAATTCAGGGATTGCAGCAACTGCCTGTTTCCACTCCACCGCCGTCACGACAGATTTGGTTGGGCTATCATCAGGATTTACGTCATCAGCGCAGGCTCAGAGCTTTTATAGACTTTATCACTCAATGGTTGGGTGACATTGCGTAGCTGCTGTGGTGAAAAATGAAAAGTCCGCTAGATCATCAGATCAGACGGACTTTTTTGCATTGTTGGACTCAATAGCTTGTTACAGCGCTTTTAAAATTGCATCCACAGTAGCTTTGGCATCACCAAAACACATTTGGGTATTATCTTTATAAAACAGTGGGTTGTTCACGCCTGAATAGCCTGTGTTCATAGAGCGCTTAAATACAATGACATTTTGTGCTTTCCAGACTTCGAGCACTGGCATACCGGCGATAGGGCTGGTTGGGTCTTCTGCGGCTGCAGGGTTGACTGTGTCATTGGCACCTATCACCAGCACAGTGTCTGTATCAGAGAAATCTTCATTAATTTCATCCATTTCCAGCACTATGTCGTAGGGCACTTTGGCTTCAGCCAACAGCACATTCATATGCCCTGGCATACGGCCAGCCACAGGGTGAATACCAAAACGCACTTTGACACCACGGGCTTTCAGTTTTTGGCATATCTCCGCTACCGGATACTGTGCCTGAGCGACCGCCATGCCATAACCTGGTGTGATGACCACAGAGCTTGAGTTTCTCAGTAAATCCGCCACGTCTTCTGCATTGATTTCACGGTATTCGCCTTGTTCTTCGTCGCCTGAACTTTGCTTGGCATCGGCCTGACCAAAACCTCCGGCGATGACAGAGATAAAAGAGCGGTTCATCGCCTTGCACATAATGTACGACAAGATAGCGCCGGAAGAGCCGACCAAAGCACCAGTGACAATCAGCAAGTCGTTGGACAGCATAAAACCCGCAGCAGCAGCGGCCCAACCTGAGTAAGAGTTCAGCATAGACACCACGACCGGCATATCGGCACCACCAATGGAGGCGACCAGATGCAGACCAAACAGCAAGGCAATCAGCGTCATGATAAGGAGGGCAGGGACAGCACTATCGAAGCTTACAAAATAAACCAGCAGTGCAGCTGATGCTATTAACGCCAGTAAGTTCAGTTTGTGTTTATGCGGAATATTTAAAGGCTTGGAGCTGGCGATGCCGCGTAATTTGGCA
Source organism: Rheinheimera sp. MM224 (assembly GCF_947090785.1). Lineage (NCBI taxonomy): Bacteria > Pseudomonadati > Pseudomonadota > Gammaproteobacteria > Chromatiales > Chromatiaceae > Rheinheimera > Rheinheimera sp. MM224. The sequence goes on along the minus strand of NZ_OX352320.1, from coordinate 2,977,836 downwards.
AAAGCGACAATAGAGCCTGAGAAGGTGACAGCGCCTATAAATACACCTAAAAACACTTCAGTTAAATGCACTGTGAGTTCTGCGCCTGTGCTGGTTGCGAACTCAAAAAAGCTGTTGTAGCCGACCAACACAGCGGCCAAACCGACAAAACTGTGCAAAATAGCCACTAATTCTGGCATTTGGGTCATTTCAACTTTAAGTGCCAGTCGAAGGCCAATAGCCGCACCTATAGCCAGAGCTACCAGCAAGGGCAACATGGCATCCATACTGACACCGGCAATGGTGGCTAACAGGGCTATGGTCATGCCTAAAATACCCAACCAGTTACCGCGACGGGCGGTTTCCTGCTGAGATAATCCGGCTAAACTTGCGATAAAAAAAGCGGCGGCCACTATGTAAGCTGCTGTGATTAATCCTTGTGTCATGGCTGTTACTCCCCGCCTTTAGTAAACATCTTCAGCATGCGCTGCGTCACGGTAAAACCACCCACTATATTGATACTGGCAATCAGCACGGCAAAAAACGCCAGCACCTGCACCAACAGCGAGTCACTGCTGATTTGCAGTAAAGCGCCAAGAACGATAATGCCGGAAATCGCATTGGTCACTGACATCAAAGGCGTATGCAAGGCATGAGTCACGTTCCAGACCAGGTAGTAACCCACCACGCAGGATAATAAAAACACCGTGAAGTGCGCTAAAAAGTCAGTAGGGGCTGAGTAACCTATCCAGAGTAATAACAAAGCGGCAACGCCTATAAACCAGTTGGAATTAATAGACTTTTTAGGGGCTGCCGGAGCTGTTGTAGTGGTAGCTACTGGTTTAGCTGTGGCTGTCACGCTAATGGCAGGAGGTGGGAAAGTGACTTCACCCTGATGCACCACAGACATGTTGCGGATAATTACATCCTGCATATCCAGCACCATCTGACCATCTTTGGTTTTACACAAAAGTTTGGCTAAGTTCACCAGATTGGTGCCATAAAGCTGTGAGGATTGAGCCGCTAAACGACCTGGTAAGTCGGTATAGCCTATCACTTTGACACCTGACGCTGTCTCTGTGATTTGACCTTGTTCTGTGTATTCACAGTTACCCCCAGTAGCTGCTGCTAAATCAACAATCACAGAGCCCGGTTTCATGGAATCGACCATTTCTTTGGTGATGAGCTTTGGAGCAGGACGGCCTGGGATAAGCGCTGTGGTAATGATAATGTCGACTTCTTTGGCCTGAGCTGCAAACAATGCCATTTCAGCGGCAATAAATTCATCCGACATCACTTTGGCGTAACCGCTGGACGAAGAGCCATCTTCAGCAAATTCCAGTTTTAAAAATTCACCACCCAACGACTCAATTTGTTCAGCCACTTCAAGACGGGTATCAAAAGCCCGCACTATAGAGCCCAAAGAACGTGCAGCGCCAATAGCAGCAAGACCAGCCACACCAGCACCAATCACCAGCACTTTGGCAGGCTGCACTTTACCTGCGGCGGTAATTTGACCACTTAAAAAACGGCCAAAACTATGGGCCGCTTCAATGACTGCGCGGTAACCTGCAATATTCGACATGGACGACAAGGCATCCAGCGACTGAGCACGCGAAATACGTGGCACCATATCCATCGCCAATACATTCACACCCACAGTGGCAAGGCGCGCCACTAAATCCGGGTTTTGTGCTGGCCAGATAAAGCTCACCAGCGTGCTGCCTTTTTGCAGTAAACTGATTTCCTGCTCTGTCGGGGCATTAACCTTATAAATCAGCTCACTGGCCCAAAGCTTCGAACTGTCGGCTATGCTGGCACCTGCCTGAACATAAGCTTCATCGCTAAAACCAGCACTGACCCCAGCGCCGCTTTCGACCAGCACAGTAAAGCCTAATTTGCGCAGTTGCTCAGTGGTAGCTGGAGTAGCTGCCACTCTGGTTTCGTCTTGTAGTGTCTCTTTGGGAATAGCTATAAACATCCTGATCCTCACTCCTGTTGTTTTTATGTCGTCTGAAAAACGGCATGACGAAGGGCTGTGGTAACCCTTCGTCTATTTTTTATACTCAGACTATTGCATGATCGGTCGACAGAGACAAGGCCAGCCATTGACCTAATAAGGCCGGAGCTTCTGCTGTTTTCTCACGGATCAAGGCAACAGTGTCACTACCCAGCGGCAATCTGACCGGAGGTTTGTCTTTGTGCGACAGCTGATAGATGGCCTCCGCCAGTTTTTGTGGATCGCCAGGTTGCGCGTGATTGTAGCTGTGCGCTAATTCGCGCATCGCGCCCGCAGTTTGATGATAGTCGGCAATTTCAGTTTTGCTTTTCACCAGTGATTGTTCATCAAGAAAATCAGTACGGAAAAAGCCGGGTTGTACCACTGTGGCATGGATACCTAAAGGGGCCAGCTCTTGCGCCATAGCTTCGGTCAGGCCTTCAACTGCAAATTTGGTAGCGCAGTACACACCCCAACCGACGTAAGCCTGCACAGCACCAATAGACGAAATATTGATGATATGACCACTGCCTTGGCGGCGCATATGAGGTAAGGCTGCACGGCTGACCGCCAGTACACCAAACACATTGGTTTTAAATAAGTTTTCAATTTCAGTTGGGCTGGCTTCTTCGACCGCTCCTAATAAGCCGTAACCCGCGTTATTGACCACCAGATCCAACCGGCCAAACTTTTTGATGCCTTGCTCTACAGCAGAAAAAACCTCTGTTTCGTCAGTGACATCCAGTTTCACAGCCAGCAGGCGGGGATGTTCGCCTAAGCGCGCTGTAACAGTTTCAGGATTGCGGGCTGTCGCAATAACATTGTCACCAGCCTGTAAAGCTTGTTCAGCTATTAAGGCACCAAAACCACGGGATGCTCCGGTAATAAACCATGTACGCATAATCAGACTCTCCAAAGTTAGTATTTAAGGACTGAACCGACCCTGTGTTGTCAGTGTGTTGGCTCAGTTGTTACTTTAAAGAAGTTCGATTATTCTGATAATCACCATAATTTTTCATTCGGTTGTGAATTCAGCTTATAAATGAAAGGCACAGATGAAAGCTATTAATCCCAACGAACTGGTGGTGTTTTTACAGATCGCCAAATACAAAAGCTTTAGCAAAGCGGCTGCTGAAACTGCGGTGTCACCTTCGGCTATCAGTTATGCCATGCGTGCACTTGAGGAGCGGCTGAATGTGCGTTTGTTTAACCGCACTACACGTAGTGTGTCGTTAACAGATGCAGGTGAACAGTTGCTCAAACGCATAGCACCGGCTTTTCGCGATATTGAAGATGCGCTTGAAGACTTGAGTAATTTCAGCGGCAGGCCTTACGGTGTGTTGCGTATTAATTGTGGTTTGCCCAGTGCTCAAATCGTGCTGTTGCCTGTAGTTACCCAATTTCTGGCGGCTTACCCTGAAGTCAGTATTGAGATAGGGGGCAGTGATGCGTTGCTGGATATGGTGTCCGAAGGTTTTGATGCCGGAGTGCGTTTTGGTGAACATCTGGCGCAGGACATGATAGCAACAGCCATCAGCCTGCCACTGCGTAGTGCTGTGGTGGCATCGCCGGAGTTTTTTAAGCGGCATGTGATTCCAACTCACCCGGAGCAATTAAAGCAGCTACCGATGATCGCCCAGCGCTTTCCCAGTGGCAGTATTTATCAGTGGGATTTTGCTAAAGGGGGAGTTGAGCTTTTAGTTTCGCCCCAAGGCAATCTGCTACTCACCGATATGCGCCTGGCATTGGATGCTGCTGTTTTGGGGGGCGGTTTAGCTTTTGTTTTCGAGAAAATGGCCGAACCTTTAATAGATCAGGGCAAGCTGGTGCGGGTGCTGGAAGACTGGTGTCCTTATTATCCGGGTTTATTTTTGTATTACCCCAGCCGGCGTCAGGTGCCTTATGCACTCAAAAGCCTGATTGAATTTGCGAAGCAGCAAATTAGTAAAATGTAAAAAGCCCCGGGTATCACCCAGGGCTTTTGAGTTTGTATTTTTGATAAGGCTGTTATTTGCTTGTGGCTTCTGCTGCTTCAACAATCAGCTTTGCAACCTGTTCTGGTTTAGATGTCATCACTACATGAGAGGCATCTTTGATTTCAACAATCTTTTTGGCACCAGCGCGCTCGGCCATAAATTTCATTGCAGCGGCCGGGATGTTTTTATCGGCAGTGCCGTAAATGGCCCATGAAGGAATTTTTTTCCAGGCCGGAGCTCCTGAAGCTTCATGTAGAGCTGCTTCAGTGACAGGGCGCTGAGTGGCGGCCATTAATGCTGCTTCTGCCGCAGGTACGTCAGCTGCAAACTGAGCGCCGAATTTGTCTTGTTGAATATACAAATCTTTGTTGCCATCTTTTAATACTACTGGAGCCGCAAGTGTTGGGCCTAAAGTGCCGCCTGGGTAACGGCCTGATAATTCTGCAATGTTTTCACCTTGTTCCGGAGCAAAAGCTGCGACGTATACTAAGGCTTTTACTTTTGCTTGATCGGCTGTCACGTTGCTGATCACTGAGCCACCGTAAGAGTGACCTACTAAAACTACGGGTCCTTTGGTGTTTGCCACTACATCAGCCAGATAAGCAGCATCGCTTTTTACACTGCGCAGTGGGTTAGCGACTGCAATCACCGGGTAACCTTGTTCGTGCAGTTCAGCGACTACGCCATTCCAGCTGGATGATTCAGCAAAGGCGCCATGTACCAATAACACTGTTGGTTTTTCGGCTGCAAAAGCTGCAGCGCCAAAGGTCAGGCCAAATGTTGCGATAGCTGTTGTTAATAAACGTGATTTGAAATTAGTCATGTTAGTTTCCTTTTGGATTTGCAAGCTTAGTTAGTTGGTTGCGCTCTTGTTGGTGCGCTTACCTGTTTAGTTTTTCGCTCGCTTCAGACAAGAGGGTTTTGTTGTTTTCCCCTTGTTAGCGGCTGTGATTATAGTAAGCTGCCTTCCTTTCTTTTTGGGTTCATATAGTCTAAGTTATGCAACAGATCGTCTAATTTTGCTTTGTTTAACGAAAAAGGCTGTATATGGATAGGTTATCTACGCTGTTAGCTCAATTTGGTATGCATGCCACCACCATCTTCGGTGGTGTGCTCAGTACTGAAATTGGTTTTGATGCCACAGACAGAACAGCCAAGCTACATTTGCTGCGCTCTGGTGATGCGGTATTGCAACTGGATCAACAAAAAACCGTGCAGATCACAGAGCCAAGTTTGTTATTTATTCCAAGGCCTTGTTGTCATAGCCTGAACGCTGCGCAAGGGGCGAAATCAGATCAGAAGGTTGAGTTAGTGTCAGCTGCGCTGAGTTTTGATGGGGGATTGGATAACCCACTGACCACGGCTTTGCCTGCTTATGTGCTGATGCCTTTGGCTGATGTCGCTATGCTTAGCGGCAATCTGGATTGGTTGTTTGATGAAGCTTTTGCGCAGCATTGTGGTAAAAATGCAGTACTCAACCGCTTGTTTGAACTGGTGGTGATCCAATTGCTGCGCTATATGATGGCAAATCGCAGTGTATCAACAGGCATGATGGCCGGACTTGCAGATTTGCGGCTATCAAAAGCTGTCACTTTAATGCACGACCAGCCCGCTAAAGCCTGGTCTGTGGCTGAACTTGCCACTGCTGCCAGTATGTCCAGAGCCAGTTTTGCTGCCAAGTTTCATAAAGTAGTAGGAATTACTCCAGCCGATTATCTGGTGAGTTGGCGGGTAAGCCTGGCACAAAAACTATTGCGTGAGGGCCGTCCTATAGCCTTGATAGCAGATGAAGTGGGCTATGAAAGCCCATCGGCTTTGGCTCGCACCTTCAGGCGGAAAACCGGCTGTAGTCCCAGAGAATGGCTGCAGTTACAGCATTAACAACGAAAACTAAGATAGGGGATGGGGATCCAGCCTTGTCCTTTATGCATCATCCATCTCAAACTCAGTGTGCCACTACAAACACTATCTGTTGCTAAACCTATCCTTCGGCAGCGCCTCAATGTTTCTCGTAGTGTAATAATTAATTGCGCTGAGCGGCTATTCTCATCTTTACCTCTGTACGCAATACTCCAAATGCCTAGCCTAAACGTACACAGAGGATTGACGATGAAACTTTCACGCGCCTACCTGTCATCAGTTGTAGTTGTCACATGTTTATTGGTCTTAACAGTGACATCCCCCGTCCACGCAGAGACTCCAGCGGTAAAACCTCCGGCTGACCGTCTTGTAACCACTGTGAGTTATCACACTGTGGATATTGATGGTGTGAAGGTATTTTATCGGGAAGCAGGCTCTAAAACTGCTCCAACTTTACTGTTGCTTCATGGCTTTCCTACCTCGTCTCATATGTTCAGAGACCTGATCCCGAAGCTTGCTGATCGATACCATGTGATAGCGCCGGATTACCCTGGCTATGGCCAAAGCGATCAGCCACCCATGGACAAATTTACCTACAGTTTTGATAACCTTGCCTCAGTAATGGAGAAGTTGATCGCTAAACTGGGTTTGAACAGCTATGCGTTGTACGTGATGGACTATGGTGCGCCTATAGGTTTTCGCCTGGCAGCTGCGCACCCTGAACGGGTCACTGCTTTAGTTGTTCAGAATGGAAACGCTTATGACGAAGGGCTCGACAATGAGTTCTGGGCTCCAATCAAAGAGTATTGGAAAGACAAATCTGAAGCCAAAGCGGCAAAGATACGTCCTCTCGTGGAATTGGGTGCAACGAAATGGCAATACTCGGAAGGTTTTCGCAATCCAGCCACCAACGTCAGTCCAGACACCTGGATGATCGATCAGGCTTATCTTGACCGTCCTGGCAACGAAGAAATTCAACTAGAGCTTTTTTACAGCTACGGCACTAATCCACCACTTTATCCGAAATGGCAGGCTTATTTCCGCAAACACCAACCACCTATGTTGATTGTGTGGGGTAAGGGCGACAAAATCTTTCCAGCTGAAGGAGCTTATCCATACAAACGTGATCTGCCTAATGTTGAAATGCATATATTCGACACTGGCCATTTTGCACTGGAAGAGGAGGGTGACGAGATAGCCCGTTTGATGCGTGATTTTCTGGATCGCAAGGTAAAACGCTGAGTTGGGTGTGACTCAGTAAACAATAAATCCTACTCTTTCCAAAAATAAAGGCCTGCACTTGTTATGGCAGGCCTTCCTTATCTGAGCTGCGTTTAGACAACACAGGACTTTTTAAGCATTGAACAGGGCGAAACCAGAGCCGCAGACTTTAACTTTGTTGTACAGGCTCATTTTGCTGATGTTTTTGTTTATAGCTGTTGGCAAAAGTTAAAATCGCCATACTGATGCTACCAAAAATCAAAAAGCCAGCTGTCACAGGAATTAGGGTACCGTTGTACATCTGACCTATCACTGTGCCTATGCTCATCGACATAATGGACGATGTAGAGCCAATAATTGCAGCAGCTATACCAGCCACGTGGCCCATAGGTTCCATCGCCATGGCGTTGATATTACCAAACACCAGACCAAAGCAGAAAAACAGCAAGGACGCATACACTACAAACATCCACAGCTGTACTTCAACACTCAAATGCACCACTAAAAACAGCGCTGAGCTGATAATAATGCCCCAGACAGCGCGGTTAGATAAATGCTGCATACCCCATTTTTGCACCAGGCGTGAATTGACCAAAGAGGCTGCGCCAAAGACTATGGCCAGTAAGCCAAAGTACAAAGTGAATAGCTCACCTGTTTTAAATAAGTCCTGGAAAATTTGTTGCGACGAATTCAGGTAACCAATAAAGCTGCCAAAAAATAAACCCATACAAATCATGTAGCACACAGTAGGTACATTGCTGATCACTTCTTTAAAGCCTTCAGCAAAACCTTTAGTACTCATGGCAATACGGTGTTCTTTGGGCAAGGTTTCTTCTAAGCGACAGAAAATCCAGACGACAATGAGCAGCGCATAAAAGACATAAAGGATAAAAATATCGCGCCATGAACCTATCCATAACACCGCCTGGCCCAGGCTTGGCGCCAAAGCGGGCACCATGACAAATATCATCATCACCAGCGACATAATACGTGCCATATCATTGCCAGAGTATTTATCCCGCACTATGGAAATAGCCGACACATAAGGGCCTGACACGCCTAAACCCTGCACAAAACGGCCAAATAATAAGGTGTTGATATCGGTGGCAAAATAACAAATCACAGTACCGACTAAAAACAGCACTATGCCGCCGTTTAAAACTTTTTTACGGCCAGTGGCATCGGACAAAGGACCACAAATCAGCTGGCCTATGGCCATACCAAAAAACAATGCACTGACCACCAACTGCGCCTGGTTTGGATGACTCATTGCTATATCGGCACGAATAGCGTCCAGCGCAGGCAATAAGGCATCAATAGAGATGGCAACAATCGACATCAGCAGCGCCACCAGCAAAGTAAATTCACCAGTAGAAATACGCGACTTAGGCGCATGAGTGGAGTAATCAGACATTCACAGCATTCCTTGTTTAAAACGGCCCGAAAAAAGGCGGGGCTAGTTTACCTGCTTTAGCGGGCTGGGGTGGTGGCAAATCTAAACAAATTTGGTAGTAGTCGGTTGAGGTTGCGTTTAATCGACAGGAATTAGGGATGTATTTAGCCGGGGATTACAGAATGTTTTTCTGAGGTAATACATGAAGTCAGCCTTGGCGGTCAAAACCTCTGAGGCTGACTCAATAAACACAGCGACTTAATTATTGCTGATTAATTGCAACACAGGTTGCGCCCGACGGCCAAAATAGATTTGAAAGGTTTCTTGCTGGCCAGCTCCCAGAGTCAGCTCGAATGACAGTGGATAGATGCGGCTGCAGTCCGCCATGATGGCAACTAAATGTTCCTGATTAAACATACGCTGGCCTCCGGCACCATTGGTCACGGTGATAGTGGCCATACGCTCACCATTATCCGAAGCCAGCAAGGCATAGTGATCCAACAGTAGGTCGCTGCGTCTGGGCACAACGTCTTTATCACGCTGGCAATTGAGTTCTACATTCTGAAAGGGGGAAGGTTCAAACCGTAGTACCTGATCTCTGTCTGGCTCATATGCCTGTGCACTGGTACTCATCAGGGCTAACAACAACCACTTATTCATTGTCACCTCTAAAGTTGCAAAAAAGTTACATTAACGTATTTTTATCGACTTGCCCAGCAGCTAAAAGCACAAGACTGTATTAAGTTGTAATCAGTCTTATGTGGTTGTTATTGCTGCTATAAATGCTTTAGAGTAAGTGTAATAGTTCAAGGTGAAAGGAATTGTAAAAACATGGCAACAGGACACAGCTTTAAGAACCCGGAAATTTTAGTATTCGCTTTGCACAGTAGTGGATCACTGTATTCATAGTGAAAACCCCGTGGCTGTTGTCAAAACTTAACAGTGGCAATGAGACTATGGTTGATGGGGATTGAACGGGATTATTGTATTTCGGCTTTCGTGATTTTGATACTGGCATGAATAGGGGCAAGGGCGGAGAGCTCATGCTGAGAGTCGTAGTCAGTAGAAGGGAAGTATATGAAAAAGTTAGGTTGTAATATTCTTCTGGTGCTATTGTTTTTTTGTGGTTTGTCGGGTGCAGAAAGTCTCGTATTGTATTCCCCAAGTAATGCTCAAGTTACAAAGGGCTCGCTAGATATTGTTGAAATTACGGTCGATGATCATACTTACACCAGCAATAACGATATGACGTGCTTGAACTCTGTGCAGCGAGTAGTTGTGACTAAAAGTCATAAAGGCGTTTTAAAGTTAGGTCAGAAAATAAAGTTAAGTCGACACATTAGTAAAGACATTCCTCTGCTTAAAGGTAAAAACCTTATATATGTAATTGCCATCCCTACAGATTTTTTTTCAGACTGCCCTCAGAGTGATTCTGAAATCTTTAAAAAGACCTATATTCCTATTGGCAGTGCGGTTACAACATTTGAACTGCATCAGAGTGGGGAGGTAACACACTTTAAGGCTCTTAATTGTGATAAAACAAAAAAAGTACTGTACGAGGATAGATTTTCAGTTATTAAAAAAGGTAATTGCTATCAGGTCAGTGGTATATATACAGAGTTGGAAAGTTATATTTTGAGAGACTTGGTACACCTGCTTTAACCTCGATGTCGTGGAAGGTTGTATTCAAACCTGTTGATCCCCAAGCAAAATCCGGCATAACTGCTGAAAATCCTGTAAACGATGCAAAATCACATGTTCGGTGACGGCCAACTGCAAGCGTTGATACTCGTGTACCGCTATATTTCTGAAACCAATCATTTTTTTCAGGTTGTCGCTAAGTTCAGCAGGGATAAAATTTGCGGTGGCTAACAAACTAAATACATCGCGGGAGCTTTGCGGCACGCCAAGTTTATGCTTCCTGATCAGATGCTGGCCCATATCCAGTGCGGCTTCACAGGCGCGTTGAATATTCAGAATGGGCCGCATCCTGACGGGTAAAATCGCTGGCAAAAGTTTCAGGGTTTTTATTGTATTCTGCCAAAGCGCGGTGGATGCAGCGCTCAATAGTCGCAGCTTTGTTCAGCAGTACATCATCAGGCAGCGTATCAGAAAGCTGTTTACCTGAAGGCTGAGAGTCATTATCAACGGCCATAAACAGACCCATCCTTTTTAATATCAGCTAAGAGTCCGGCTCGGGCTTCGTTGAGTGTGGTCATTGCTGACAGCAGCGTGGCTTCATAACTGCCAACCTGTTGATCGACGGCGTAAAGCCGCTGTCCTTTGGTCAAAATTTGGTATTGCATCACAGTGGATGCGGCACGAAAATCCAGTAAATCCACTTCGCAGTGCAGCAGCTCTGCGAGATCGCTACTGATATACCATAAATCAATTACATCGGCATAACCTGGCATCAGTACTGCAAAATCCAAATCGCTATTCTCATTAGCAGTGCCTACGACCTGACTGCCAAAAGCATACACGGCCATCACAAAAACTTGGTGTCAGGTCTTGCCCTTTGCCCCTCGTTGTAAGGCATTGTTTTCATTTATTTTCAGTATAAAAACTTGGTGTCAGGTCTTGCCCTTTGCCCCTCGTTGTAAGGCATTGTTTTCATTTATTTTCAGTGGCGGGGAATCCCCGCTTCCTGATTGCAAACCGCAATAACCATCCATCATTCATCAAAACGCCAGAGAGTGTAAATCCTTGCTCGGACAGAGAAGGTTAACTATGGTTAAATGACCTTATCTGTTTTGGGGGCAAGGATGAGCCGACCACTACGATTGGAATTCGCCGGGGCTTTGTATCATGTGACTTCACGTGGTAATGAACGTAAAGCTATTTATCTGAATGAAACGGACTATCAGGTTTTTCTGGAGCTTGTCGCGCAGGTATGTGAACGCTTCAATTGGGTCATTCACGCCTATTGTCTAATGACCAACCATTACCATCTTCTGCTTGAAACTCCGGATGCCAATTTAAGTGACGGCATGCGCCAACTCAATGGTGTTTATACCCAAATTTTTAACCGGACACACAAAAGGGTAGGTCATCTGTTTCAGGGACGCTTTAAAGGAATTCTGGTGCAAAAGGACAGTTATCTGCTGGAAGTAAGCCGTTATGTTGTATTGAATCCGGTGCGTGCGGCCATGGTGGATAGCTGCGAAGAGTGGCCCTGGAGTAGTTATGTTTTTACCTGCCATTATCAGGAGCCTCCGCCATGGCTGGCAGTGGACCAGTTGTTGTCGCTCTTTGGTAACGAGCGGTCACTTGCCATTCGTAAGTATCAGGTTTTCGTATTGCGCGGGGTGGGAAAAAATTTGTGGCCTGAGGTCAAGCAACTGATTTATCTTGGTTCAGATAGTTTTGTCAGTGAAATGCAAAGCAAAATATCCTGCCCTGAATTGTTATCTGAAATTCCGGCTAAGCAAAAACGTTTACCCGCGAAGTCTTTAGATTGGTATGTAGAGCAAGCCTCAGGGGACAGAAACAAGGCTATTCACTTAGCTTACGCCAGCGGAGGATATCATCAGACAGAGTTAAGTCATTATTTTGGATTACATATGGAACTATTAGCCGTATCATTTCAGGGAAAAGCTACAAAGTATCCACTGGGGCAAAGGGCAAGACCTGACACTAAAGTCCATTCGCTTTGCGCAATAGCTTTGTAGCAGATAAAATCCCAAGTCTTTACAGGTGCAAGTGATTGATTATATTCAGGAGTTTAGATGAAATATGTAAAGGTTATTGGTCTTGTAATGTTAATGTCCGGGTGTACGTCTTCGTACCATAATTTAAATACAGATGGATCTAATTCTTTGGGAGGAGGGTTCGCAGATCATAAAGTACATGAGGGTCTTTATTCTATTGTTGCTAAGACTAATTTTGCTCCTTGGGCTGATTTTTCTACAGCACATAAAATGTTTAAACGAAGGGCTACAGAATTATGTAAATCAGAAAATTTTAAATCAGTCAGAGTAAAAGAAAGTCAATATGAACATATTCCGACAGCTGGTTTAGTTAAATACATAATCTCACAGGTTAATGGCTATGTTATTTGTAACCCCGAGGCGATAACGGACGAAGAAGCTGAAAAACTAATTCAAGCATCATACAAAGTGAGTGCGGGATCTCAATGATAGCAGTGGCAAGCCTTTCATTTTGCTCTTGGTTTTTTTAGGGGATAACAAAGTCGCAATGAACTCAGTGTTTGAAAACTGATCCGTGACAACTAAAGACATATTAGCCTGTCAGCTTTGGAAAGCTTTCCAAGCCTTGCTGCAACCAATCCAGCAGTAATCGCACTTTGACAGGTAAATGCCGGTTGAGTGGATACAAGGCCCAGATGCCTTCGTCGGACGGTTGTTGCTCTGCTAATAAGGCCACTAAACGGCCGTCTTCTAAAAAGGGCTGCAAGTAATAATCCGGTAGTTGGGTCACACCTAAACCTTTAAGTACCGCATCTGTTAAAGCCACGCCGCTATTACAACGTAAATAAGGCTGGGGTTTAAACTGCAGCTTTTGGCCTTGTTGTTCAAAGCGCCAGAAATCGACAGATCCCACTAAGCATCTATGCTGATGCAGTTCGGCCACACTAGCTGGGGTGCCGAACTTTTGCAGATAGTCGGGGCTGGCGCATAAATACAGGGTGCGTTTGCCTAAGGCTTTGGCCTGTAAGCTGGAATCGTTAAGAGTTCCTAAGCGTATGGCGCAATCAAAACCGCCTTGCACCAGATCCAGCTGGTCGTTAGTCAGCTGCAAATCCAGCTGCACTTTGGGGTAACGTAATAAAAATTCATGCAGCAAAGGTGCAATAAATTGCTCGCCATAATACACAGGAGCGGTAATTTTTATCGCGCCTGAAGGTTCGTGCTGCAGGCTGGTCAGTAGTTGATTGGCTTGTTGCAGGCCGTTGACTAAAGCGCGGCAATGTTGGTAATACAGAGTGCCTTGTTCAGTGAGCCGTACCTGGCGGGTGGTGCGAAGTACCAGTTTGCAGTTCAGCCGCTGTTCTAATTGCAGTACTGTGCGGCTCACCTGAGCGACTGAAATGCCTAAGACTTTGGCTGCTTTAGAGAAACTGCCAAGTTCTGCTACCGCCACAAATTCGCTGATGCCTTGCCATTCTTTCATTTATGCAAAACTCATTTGTTATTTGCAGGGATTATCATCGATTAAGAAAAAATTACAATGGGTTATACTCACTGACAACTAAGACTGGAGAATTCAGATGAAGATGATCAAAACACGTGCTGCTGTGGCCTGGGGCCCGGGTCAACCGTTAAAAATTGAAGAAGTGGATTTAATGCCACCACAAAAAGGCGAAGTGCTGGTGCGTATAGTGGCGACCGGTGTGTGTCATACCGACGCTTATACCTTGTCGGGTCAGGATTCTGAAGGCAAATTCCCTTGTATTCTGGGCCATGAAGGTGGTGGTGTGGTCGAAGCTATAGGCGAGGGCGTCACCAGCGTGGCTGTGGGCGATCATGTGATCCCTTTATACACGCCTGAATGCGGTAAATGTAAATTCTGTTTATCCGGTAAAACTAACCTGTGTCAGGCTATTCGTGCCACCCAAGGTCAGGGGTTAATGCCGGATGGCACCACTCGTTTTTCTAAAGATGGTCAGCCTATTTATCACTACATGGGCACTTCTACCTTTTCTGAATACACTGTACTGCCGGAAATTTCGTTAGCCAAAATCAATAAAGACGCACCTTTGGAAAAGGTCTGTTTATTAGGTTGTGGCGTCACAACAGGCATGGGCGCTGTGATGAATACCGCTAAAGTCAAAGAAGGCGATACTGTTGCGGTCTTTGGTTTAGGTGGCATAGGTTTATCTGCCATTATTGGCGCTGTTATGGCCAAAGCCAGCCGTATTATTGCCATCGATATCAACGAGTCTAAGTTTGATATTGCCCGTCAGTTGGGTGCTACTGATGTGATTAACCCAAAGAATTTCGACAAGCCTATTCAGGATGTGATTGTTGAAATGACAGACGGCGGCGTTGATTTCTCTTTTGAATGTATTGGTAATGTCAACGTGATGCGTTCGGCCTTAGAGTGTTGTCATAAAGGCTGGGGCGAGTCGGTGATTATTGGTGTGGCGCCCGCTGGCGCTGAAATCTCTACCCGTCCATTTCAGTTAGTCACAGGTCGTGTATGGCGTGGTACTGCTTTTGGTGGTGTCAAAGGCCGCTCTGAATTACCGGATTATGTAGAGCGTTATTTAAAAGGTGAGTTTGAACTCGATACCTTTATCACCCATACCATGCCGTTGGAGCAAATCAACGAAGCCTTTGATTTGATGCATGAAGGTAAGTCGATCCGTACCGTCATTCATTTCTAACCACAGTATTTAGTCATTTATTAAAAGCCCGGTTCGCCGGGCTTTATCTGCACAAGGATAAAGCAATGACATTAATTCAGTTATCCGAACATAAACTGTTTGCTGGCCGCCAGATTAAGTATCAGCATCACTCAGATTCAGTCAAAGGCGTGATGCACTTTTCTGTCTATTTGCCGCCAGCGGCTGAAAAACAAAAAGTGCCAGTGCTGTACTGGTTATCAGGTTTAACCTGCACTGATGAAAATTTTTCGGTCAAAGCCGGTGCGCAGCGCGTAGCGGCAGAGCTTGGCATAGCGTTAGTGATCCCGGACACCAGCCCACGGGGTGAGCAGGTGGCTGACGATGCCGCTTATGATTTAGGTCAGGGGGCAGGTTTTTATGTCAATGCGACACAAGAGCCCTGGGCTGCTCATTATCAGATGTACGACTATATCAGCCGTGAACTGCCATCTTTAGTGGAAGCACATTTACCTGTCACATCAGCCAAAGCCATCAGCGGTCACTCGATGGGCGGCCATGGTGCTTTAGTGATTGCTTTACGTGAAGCTGGGGCTTACCGCTCAGTGTCGGCTTTTTCTCCTATTTGTCAGCCATCAGAATGTGACTGGGGCAAAAAGGCCTTTACTGCGTATCTTGGCGATGAACAAAGCCAATGGTTGCAGTACGACGCGAGTTTTTTACTGGCGCAAAAACAAAGCAGTTTGCCGATGCTGATCGATCAGGGCGAGGGCGATCAATTTTACCCGTCACAGCTTCGCACTGAATCTTTGATGGAAGCCAATCAGCGCAGCCAAAGTGGAGCGCAAATTCGCCTACAATCGGGTTACGATCACAGCTACTTTTTTATCAGCAGCTTTATTGAAGAACATCTGCGTTTTCATGCAAGGCACTTAAAAGGTTAAGCTGAATTTCTGCTGCTGCCGAATTTTTGCTTGCTCAAGCTCCCTAAGCACGGCTAAAATGCATCCGCGCTTAGGGGAGTAATTTACAAAACCGCCAGGTTTTGTGTTGTTGTCAACATACTTGTACCTCACTGTACATGGCAACAACGTCCCATTGATCGTCGCTGATCAGGTATTAATGAGACCTAAGACAACGTACTAACCCCAGGCGGGAGTTGGTGTGTTGTCTTATGTTTAGTTTTCCCGCCAGGTGCAGTTTATGTTTTTTGATGCCTTTGTTGCCTCCTTCGCTTCTGTTGCTGTTGCAGAGATCGGCGATAAAACTCAGCTTTTGTCTTTATTCCTCGCGGCTCGCTTTCGCTCTCGTGGCGCTATTATTGCCGGTATTCTGGTGGCTACTTTATTAAATCACGCCGCATCGGCTTGGTTTGGTGCCTGGGTGGCGCAGTTTATTCCACAAGGTTGGCATAGCTGGTTGTTAGGTGGCTCTTTTATTGCCGTGGCCTTGTGGTTACTTATTCCGGATAAAGACGACAGCGAAGAAGTCAGCGTTTTAAAATACGGTGCCTTTTTTGCCAGCTGTATTTTATTTTTCCTTGCTGAAATTGGCGATAAAACTCAGGTAGCTACAGTGCTGCTGGCAGCTACTTACCCAGAAACCTGGCAGGTGATTTTAGGCACTACCATCGGCATGCTGGCCGCCAATGTACCTGTAGTCTATGCAGGCAGCTGGTTGCTGGAACGTATTTCGTTAGACTGGGCGCGCCGTGTCGCTTGTGCGATCTTTATGCTGCTGGGTGTCATCACCATTCTGATGTACTAGTGCTTTTAAGTGGCAGCCTCTATGCTAAAGCCGGTTTAGCTTGAGTAAGAGGCTGCAATGAAACTCTTTGTATCTCTGTTGTGTTTAGTCTGTTATCCGCTCTGTTATTCGGTATTGGCTCAGTGTGAACTCAGCTCACTCACACCTTTAGTGGGGCAGTGGCAAGCGCAGACTAAAAAATCTGTAGTAAGTGAAAGCTGGCGCAAAGTCTCAGATCAAAGCTTTGAAGGGCTTGGAAACACCCATGATTTAGCTGGTGTTCTGAAGGACAGTGAAGAATTACGCTTAGTGCAGATGCAAGGCTCAGTGTTTTATCTTGCCAAAGTAAAACACAACCCGCTGCCTGTAGCCTTTGCACTAATCTCCTGTCAAAACAATAGATTCCGCTTTGAAAATAAAAACCACGACTTTCCAAAACAGCTGGATTACCAACTGCTGTCTGCTGATTCGTTGCAAGTGGATGTCAGCGATGGCGCAGAAAAGGGGTTTCGGCTAAATTTTAATCGACAAAAGGGCTAAAGCAGTTCAGCTTAAAGTTAGTAATCCTTTACTTAAACAAGTATAATGCGCGGCCATTTTTGGCAGGCAAAACCGAGTGAAGCAACAGATGCAAATGAATCAGGTCCCTTTAAGAAAATCCGCAGCAGTGGACCGCATGGCGGCCGAGCGGGGACTATTTTCTTATCCTAAATACTGGGCTGAGTCCTTTGGTACTGCACCATTTTTGCCAATGAGCCGGGCCGAGATGAAACAACTGGGCTGGGACAGCTGCGATATTATTCTGGTCGTCGGTGACGCTTATGTCGATCACCCAAGTTTTGGTATGGCCGTCGTAGGCCGTATGCTGGAAAGTCAGGGTTTTCGGGTGGGTATGATTGCTCAGCCTGATTGGTCGTCCAAAGATGCTTTTATGACGCTTGGCAAACCGAATCTGTTTTTTGGTGTTTCTGCCGGCAATATGGATTCGATGATTAACCGCTACACAGCGGATAAAAAATTACGTCACGACGATGCCTACACGCCTGGCAATGAAGGTGGCAAACGACCTGATCGTGCAGTACTGGTGTATTCGCAGCGCTGCAAAGAAGCCTACAAAGACGTGCCTGTGATCATTGGTGGTATTGAGGCCAGCCTGCGCCGTATCGCCCATTATGATTACTGGCAGGAAAAAGTTCGTCGCTCCATTATTTTTGATGCCAAAGCCGAGATGTTGATCTACGGCAACGCCGAACGTCCGCTGATTGAAGTGGCGCATCGTATCGCCAATGGTGAAGATATCAATACGCTGCATGATATTCGTGGTACTGCTGTGATCCGCAAAGAGCCTTTACCGGGCTGGCGTGGTGTCGATTCCACCGCTATTGATAAAGTCGGAAAAATTGACCCTGTGCCTAATCCTTATGGCGCAGATGACGTGGGTTGTGGCACTTTCTCTGAGTTTGCTCAGCAAGGCATCGACTTAAGCAAAGCGCCTGAAGTGGAAGCTAAGCCTATACTGGTGCAGCCGCCACGCCAAAAGCCGTGGGAAAAAACTTATGTCAAACTGCCGGCTTTTGAGCAAGTCAGTGTCAATAAGTCGTTGTATGCCCACGCTTCACGTATTTTGCACCAGGAAACCAACCCGGGTTGTGCCCGCGCTATTTACCAGCGTCATGGTGACCGTCATTTATGGGTGAATCCTCCAGCTTTCCCGCTGACCACAGAAGAGATGGACGGCGTATTTGGCTTGCCTTATCAACGTGTGCCACACCCTGTGTATGGCAAGGCGAAAATTCCTGCTTATGAGATGATCAAAACTTCGGTCAACATTATGCGTGGCTGTTTTGGTGGTTGTTCTTTTTGTTCTATCACAGAACACGAAGGCCGCGTGATTCAAAGCCGTTCGCAGGAATCAATTTTAAAAGAAATTAAAGAAATTCGTGACAAAGTGCCTGGTTTTACCGGCGTGATCTCGGATTTAGGTGGCCCAACCGCCAATATGTATCGCTTACGTTGTAAAAATCCAAAAGCGGAGCAAACCTGTCGCCGGCCTTCTTGTGTCTATCCGACCATTTGTGAACATATGGACACAGACCAAAGCCCGACTGTGGATTTATACCGTGCTGCCCGTAAAGTGGATGGTATTAAAAAGATTCTGGTGGCATCCGGCGTGCGTTACGACTTAGCGGTTGAAGATCCAAATTACGTAAAAGAGTTGGTGCAGCACCATGTGGGTGGTTATTTAAAAATAGCCCCTGAGCATACCGAAACTGGCCCATTGTCGAAGATGATGAAACCTGGCATGGGTGCTTATGACAAGTTTAAAGAAATGTTTGACCGTTTCAGCCGTGAAGCGGGCAAAGAGCAGTACCTGATCCCGTATTTTATTTCAGCGCATCCTGGTACTACAGATAAAGACATGGTGAATTTAGCGCTCTGGCTGAAAGAACGTGATTTTAAACTGGATCAGGTGCAGAACTTCTACCCAAGCCCTATGGCGAACGCGACCACCATCTATCACACAGAGATGAACTCGCTGAAAAATATCAAAGGCAATACCGAAGTAGTGCCTGTGCCTAAAGGTGAACGTCAGCGCCGCTTGCACAAAGCCTTGTTGCGTTACCACGATCCAAAAGGCTGGCCGATGATCCGCGAAGCTTTAGTCAAAATGGGCTTAAAACACCTGATTGGCAGAAGCAAAGGTTGTCTGGTGCCAGAAGAGGGCAAAGAGGACATGTTCCTGCGTAACATCAAAGTACCAGGTAAAAAGCCAGGCCAGGTGGCGTTAACCCGTCACACAGGGGTTAATCCTGCGGCCAAAGCGGTAGAAAAAATTAAACGCTCGTCCGGTAAGCCGTCTTTTAGCAAAAAAGCTAAGGGTTAACCTATGTCGATGAAGGCTGTACTGGAAACTCCACGGTTAATCTTGCGTGCTTTTACGTTGGATGATGTGGATGCCATGTATCAGCTGATGACAGTGCCTGAAGTGATACGTTATGTCGGTAATAAGCCAGCGCAGTCTAAACAAGACACGCTGGATTATCTGATGCAGCATCCACTGCGGGATTATCAGGTGTATGGTTATGGTCGTTTTGCCTGTGTCTGGAAAGAAACTGGCCAGGTGATAGGTTTTAGTGGCATTAAGTTTCTGGAAGAAATTTCTGAAACCGAACTTGGTTACCGTTTTTTACCAGAGTTCTGGGGCAAGGGGTTGGCTACAGAAGCCGGGAAGGCTGTCATTCAGTTTGCACAGGGCTTAAGTCTGACGCGATTAGTGGCTGTGATCCATCCGGATAATGAAGGGTCTCAACAGGTAGCAACTAAGTTGGGCTTTGCTCTGGAAGGGAAAACAGAGCTGTCTTTGATTGAAAATCAGGATTTATTACTTTTTTCCAGAACCATCTAAGTTTTTATAGTCTAAACGCCAGAGCCTGGGCTCTGGCTTATTATTTCCCTGCGCCATTTAAACAAGCCGCTTTAGTACTGATTCAGGCTCTGTTAAACTTTGCCGCCTTTTGATTGGAGTTCGTATGGCGTTGAAGTTTCAGCTCAATATAAAATCTGTTGCTGCACAGTGGATCATCTGTTTGCTGTTGGTTCTTGCTGCTATTTTTGCTTATCAGGCTAAGCCCTGGTTGGCATTTATGCTGTTGCCTGAACCTATGACCCAATCCCAGTTAAAGCAAGCCAACGACTTTGAAGCTAAAAACCCCGAAGCTGCCCAGCTGATCCATGCTTATTTGGGTATTCGTGCTTTAATGGCAGAAGAAAGTGCTCTGCTGGAACAACATGCACAGTGGGACGATCAGGACAGAGATGAAGGCTGGGCTGACGCGACTGAGTACCTGCTGGCGCATTTGGCCGTCACGACGACCAACAACGAATTACGTATCCTCGACAGCGAATGTCGCAATACCTTATGTCAGGTGAAACTGATGGCTCCTACACCCCTGACCAAAGAGTTCACCGCTAAAATTCTCGACTATGCCAAAGTATTGAAAGCGGGTGAGTTGGAATATGACGATTTAGAGAGTTTACCTGGCGCCGTGCTGTTAAAACTTAAAGCCAATAAAAGATATAAGTTTGATGATGCGACCACCAAAGACTTATGGCCACAAGAGCGGATACAATGGGAACAGGAGCTAAAAACATGGTACACAAAATAAAATATCCGGCGGTTTTTCTGCTGGTGTATCTGCTTTGTGCTCTGATTGATTTTGGCACTACTTATTACCGTCAGGCCAAAATCCCTGTGACCGAACACAGCAGTGCTGAATTGTCTGGATCTATGCAGCGTCTTATGCAGCAGCATCGCCTGACAGGTGCTGAATTGTCTCAGGCTATCAGTGATGTGCAGCAGCAGAAAAAACGTTATCTCGATTAAGGCGTTTCTTTTTCAGTTTGGCTTTTTGTTGGACAACTGCACTGACAACATACTCAAAGCCCCATATAAAATCTCATCATTAAATAAGCTGATTTCATCGCCGTCCAGCAGGCTGCCCAGCATATAAAGCAGAGGCAAAAAGTGGTCAGGGTGGGGCACGGCCAGTTTAGCCGCTTCACCTAAATCCTGATACCGGGCTATAGCAGCGAAGTTTTTTGTCAGTAAAAACTCCTTGATCTGTTGGTTAAATTGCTCTGCCCACAAAGGCGGTCTGGTGCTTTGCCAGTCCAGCATCCGCAGGTTATGCACCACATTGCCAGATGCCACAATCATCACGCCTTGCTGGCGCAGCGGTGCCAGCTTTTTAGCAAGCTCTAAATGCGCAGCCGGGCTTAAATTTTTATCCAGACTCAACTGCACTACAGGGATATCGGCGCTGGGAAACATATGCATCAGCACAGACCAGGCTCCATGATCCAAACCCCAGGTCAAATCCAGCTCCACCGGATGAGGTGCTAATAAAGTTTTGATCTCTGAGGCCAGTTCCGGGCTGCCAGGAGCAGGATATTGCACCTGATGTAACTCTTCAGGAAAACCATAAAAGTCATGAATAGTTTTGGGTGTGGACATAGCTGTTACCGCTGTGCCTTTCGTGTACCAGTGGGCGGAAATCATCAGAATAGCTTTGGGTTTTATGCCTTGTATTACAGCTTGCCACTGCTGCACTAAAGCATTGTGCTCCAGCGCATTCATAGGGCTGCCATGGCCGATAAATAAAGCAGGTTCAATCGACATCACATCACTCCACTCCAACAAAAAGGCAGTATAGGAGTTACGACTTCGATTAAATAGGGCGAAATTGTCCGATATTTATTCGATTATTTAGATCGGTCAATTGATTGCTGCAGCATCCCCCTGGTAGAGCACTACTTTGTTTCGACCAGATTTTTTACCCATATACAAAGCAATATCAGCGGCTGATTGCCAGCGGATCAGTTCCAGTTGCACATCATCTAATTGAGCTACACCTAATGTGGCGGTCACAGAAATTTGCTGATGATCATACTCGATCACCAGCTGCATCAGACAACGGCGCAATTCTTCACAGACAACTAAAGCCCCCTGGGCAGAGGTTTCAGGCAATAACAAAATAAACTCTTCGCCACCCCAGCGCGCCAGCACATCGCGTTGACGTAAGCGCTGGCTTAACGCCTGAGCCACTTTGCTTAACACCACATCCCCTGCATCATGACCATAGGTATCATTGATCGCTTTGAAGTGGTCAATATCTAACAGCACCAAAGTTAAAGTCGATTTTTGTCGTATCGCCTGGCGTTGCAGTAATTCAAATTGCTCCGAAAATGCCAGTCGATTAGGCAGTTTAGTTAAAAAATCAGTACGGGCTTGCTGATTCAGCGCCAAGTTGGCTTGTTCCAGATCTGCGGTACGTTGTCGAACCAGCTGGTTTAGCCTGGAGTTTTGCTGATGCAGATTACGGGTGCGAACCTGCCAAATCAACCACACCACCAACAAGGCGACCAAAGACACAAATAACCAGAGCCTTTTGTCCTGCCACAAAGGGGCAGGGATCACAAAGTGAACTCTGGCAGTGCTTTGTTCTGAATGCTCCAGGCTGTTACGTACTTCAAAAGTATAAGATCCAGCAGGCAGCCTGTTAAAACTGACCTGATTTTGGTGTCCTATAGAACGCCAGTCCTGCTCAGAGCCGGAAAATCGGTATTGATACTGATGGCCGTCGCTAAAGTAATACTCCAAAAAGCTAAAATGAATGCTGATCTCTTTGGTGTGGACTGGCAATACAAGCGGATTTTGGACTGAGCTTTGTGGATCCAGCCATTGTGTCTGGTCGGCTTTAAGTTTGCTGATTACCATCAGAGCGTTAAATTTATAATCTTGCATCTGGCTGGGAATAAAATGATACAAAGCCTCAGCCGTACCCAACCAGAATTGACCAGACGCAGTGTGGTTCAGTGCTCTGGTTTCCAATAGCAGCGGGTTGATATTGGCTTTTTCGGCAAAAAGTCTGAAGGTTTTAGTTGTTAAATCAAGTTCAGTCAGACCTCTTTTGGTGCTGACCCAGACAGAGCCTGATTGCTTTGCATTGATGGCAACTACTCTGTTATCAGGTAAACCTTGCTCTACTTGATAAAGCTCGCTGTGATGTTGTTTTAAATCCATAAAAAACAAGCCCTGATTGGTACAGACCCAAAACTGGTGCTCATTTACTTTTTCAAGGCAAAGCAAAATATCGCTGGGCAGCTTTAACAGGCTGTCGGCACCGCTGTGATAACGGGTGATAAGCCCTGTGCTGCGTTCTAATTGATACAAACCGCTAAAGCGGCTCACCACCCAGAGGCTGTCTGACTGATCGCTGAGAATGCTGATCACAGCATCGCCTGGCTGCGAGGTGATGCTGTAGTATTCAAGTTGTCCTTCCGGGTTTTGTTGTGGCCACTTGATTAGGCCTTTTTCCCAGATCCCTAGCCAGAGTGAACCATCAGCGTCTGCGGCAACGGAGGTAATACCGGCTAATTGTTTAATGGCTGCGGGCAGGCTCTGCTGGCTAAAGTCTTGCCCTAAAGCTTCAGACAAAAATAACCCCAGATCGGTGGCCGCCCAATACTGGTTTTTATGATCACGGGTTACCGCCTGAATTTGATTATGAGGCCTATGGGTGGGTAACAAATGTTTTTGCCAGTGTTGCTGTTTTATATCGTAACTGAGCAAATCATGATCGACACCAAGCCAAATTCTGTCACCGATAATGTTCTGACTATAAATCCGGCGTAAAGTGTTGTCCGGCATACCGGGTTTAGGCGGGAATGGCACTGCCACAAAATTCTGTGGCAAAGGGTTCATTTAAAAATCCCCCTGTTGCGGCTCGCAACCCAAATAACGCCTGTTTGATCCTTAAAAAACTTGCGGATATCTGCAGTTTGCAGAATGTGCTCCGGTGGTAATTGTTGTGCCTCTGTTGTTTTTATGCGGAATAAGCCTGCACCACTACCCAGCCATAACTGGCCCGGTTCAGGCTCAAATAAAGTGTTGATCACACCAAATTCAGCGGCGTACCTGTGAGTGATTTGTGCTGCTTCAAAACTAAAGAAAAACAACCCAAGTTGAGTACCAAGCCAAAGGCCTTCTTCAACCATAAGCAGAGTACGGATCTCTTTTGGGTTCAGGCTGATATCTTCGTCTGCCAACGGAGGCAATGGTTTGTGCTGCAGCTGTGTTAAATCTTCCGATAAGCTGTAGAGCCCTTTTGAGGTGGCCAGCCATAAGGTGCCATTGGCGGATTGTGTCATTTGCCAAACCCGCAAATTTTGCAATAGTTCGACCTGGTGCAGGGTATTTTTGTCTGTAGCCTGAACATAACGCAGACCTTCTACAGTACCAATCCATACTCTTTGTTGTTGATCTTCAAAAAAGCTTTGGGCTCTGTCTGATGGCAGCTGTAGTGCAGGCGCGGCTTTGCTATGGTAACGGACCAGTATATTGAGGTTGTCGTCCAGCAGGGTAACACCCTGACCCCAGGTACTGACCCAAATGCGCTTTTGGCTGTCGATAAGCAGCTGATTCACATTGGCCATGCCGGCTTGAAGTTCTTGTTCTGTTAAGGTTTTCCAGCGGCTTAATTCGTAGCCATCAAAACGTTGTAAACCATCCAGCTCACTGGCAAACCAGATATAACCTTTGTGGTCTTGTTTGATGTCATAACTTATTAAAGGGGCATCAGCATGCTGCTGTGCCAGAGAGGAAAACTGCATAGATGCTAACAAGGTGCAGGGCAGCAGCATCAGCAAAACAGACAACAAGGACCACACAAAAACTGGATGCATACCAGGAAAAGCCTCTATAAAACAAAGAAATGGGCTTCATGCCAATGCCTGTTCAGATCCTAGCAGCCCAAAATGCATAAGCAAAGTCAGCTGGTTAAATATAGCTTAGCTTTAAAAGAAAATGCCGGCTTAATGCCGGCATGTTCTGAGCTTGGACAGCTTAGTTCTTTGGACTAAAAAACCAGGGCGCCCGTTGTTTTTTCTCCGGGTAAACCTGGTTCATCGATTCAGCGTCATACAAACGGCCGTTGACCATGCTGTATTTCACTTTGTCTGTATCCATGATGTTTTTCAGTGGATCTGCATCAAGGATAATCAAGTCGGCCAGTTTGCCAGCTTTGATTGAACCCAGTTGATGATCCATGCCAAAGGTTTTAGCTGGGTTGATAGTAGCTGTTCTTAACGCTTCCAGCGGGCTCATACCACCTTGCGCAAACATCCAGATTTCCCAATGCGCACCTAAACTTTCGCGCTGACCATGAGCACCAATGTTAGTGACGACGCCTAAATCGGATAACTCTTTGGCCATTTTGGCGATCGAGATGTGGTTGTAGTGATGATCCGGGGCTTTAGGACGACGCATGCTGCGTGGGCGCAGTTCATCGGCAGGCACATACTGGCTTAAACGTGGATGTTTCCATACGTCGGTTTTATCGTACCAGTAGTTCTCACCAAAGATACCGCCGTAGGCCACAATCAAGGTCGGTGTATAGGCTGTGTTGCTTTGTTGCCACAGCTGTTTTACATCATCATAAAGCACAGCCGCAGGTAAAGAGTGCTCCAGTGTGGTGTGACCATCCACCACCATGCTCAGGTTATGCTGCAGTAAAGAGCCGCCTTCAGGCACCACCAGCATTTCCATCTCACGCGCAGCTTCAATGACCTGTTGGCGCTGATTACGACGTGGCTGGTTGTAGCTTTTCACCGAAAATGCGCCGACTTTTTTCAGCCGTTCCAGATGGAATTTCGCATCATCCAGACTGTCGATATGCGATGTATAGCCTGCACCATAAGCACCGTACAAAATAGTACCAGTGGAGAAAATACGTGGGCCCACTGTGAGACCGGCTTTTTGTAATTCACTGGCGGTGAAGATTTCCTGAGTGTCATTCGACGGATCATGGATAGAGGTGACGCCCAAAGCTAAACTTGCATAGTTCGCATAGTTTTGTTGTGGGATCAGCTGGTTTACGCCCTGAGCACCGTGGGCGTGTGCATCAAATAAACCTGGCAATAAGGTTTTGCCGGTAATGTCGATGACTTCGGCGCCTGCCGGAACTTTGACGTCAGTCTTAGTGCCGACAGCTTTGATTTTATTACCTTCAACCAGCACAACAGCATCCTGCAGTACTGTATCGCCTTCCATCGTAATGACCTGACCACCGACAAAAGCGATTTGGCCTTGTGGTTTATCCATAGGCACAGTAAAGCCAATGTTGCTGCCGTTTTTGGCATCGACTTTAACTTTGCTGTTTACATCAAACAAACCGGCAATGCTGTGATGATAAAGCTCAGGCCCTAAGTGCCAATACAAGCTGCTGCTGTCTGATGTCCAACTGATATCAGTACCGGCTTTGACTGACAACTGTTTCACCGGGAACTGAGTGTCTGAGCCGCTGATATCAATGACTGCACCCCGTTCGGCAAAAGGTGTGACATAAACTTTAAAGCGATCGACAAAAGCTAAGTACTTGCCATCCGGTGATAACTTAAACTCAGTGCCGTACTTCGCTGTGTATAAAGTGCGTTGCTGCTCTGTGGTCAAATCTATGCTGAGCAGTGTCGGAGATTCGCCATAATCCTGAGCAAAAACTCTTTTACTGTCTTTGCCAAACATTGGGGCGTAACCATTACGGCTGACCAGTTTAGGTTTATCAGCGCCACTGACGCTAACCGCATAAAGGCCGGTATTCAGTGACCACTTTTTATCCAGTAAAGAGCCGGCACCAGATTTGCGGTATACCACAGTGCGACCATCCGGGCTGAAGGTCGGTTCAACATATTTACCAGCTTCTGGCGTTAGATCACGGCTTTGGCCTGAAGCTAAATCCAGCAGTTTGACCCGGCCTTGTTCTGTGTCATGCCAGCTGACATATACCAGCTTGCTGCCGTCACGGGAAAACTGTGGATAAAACTCAAAATGTTCGTTCTGGCTGGTCAGGCGTTTGGCTGAACCTGATTTTAAGTCTTTGATATACAAATGACCTAAAGCCGAATACACAGCTTTTTTACCATCAGGCGACATATGCAGGTTGCCAAGGACCTTGACGTCTAACTGGTCTTTGTCTAAATCCTGCTTAAATTTAACCGCCTGTTGAATTTTTTTGCTGCGCTCAATAGAAAACGGAATGTCGGTTTTGGTTTTGCTGGCGATATCCAGACTATTGATTTTACCACCGGCCCAGTACACCAGCTTTTTGTTATCCGGTGTCCAGCTTAAGGTTGGATAAACCCCATGAATAGCCCAGGTTTCCTGCATATCACGATCTAACTGGTTATCCAGCTGGATATGCTCGCCACTTTCTAAATCATATAAAAACAAAGTGGTCTGGAAATCGACACGGCGGATATAAGCTAAATATTTGCCATCAGACGAAGGTGTAGGGCGGATAGCTCCGCCAGCGCCTTGCAGCAGCACATCAATTTTGCCGGTTTCACGCTCAAAGCGTTTAATGACATAAATGCCTTGTTCTGAGTCTTTGCTGTAATGGAAGCTTTTGCCCGGCGTGTCGTCCTGTGAAAAATAAATGTATTTACCGTCAGGCGAAAAAGCCGGCTCACCTAGGTCTTTTTCATCATTGGCTTTGGCCGTTAACATCACACCAGCGCCACCTGATTTATGGTATTGCCATACTTCACCAGCACCTAAAGAACGACCGGCAGTGAAGTGTTTACGGGCGACAATAAACTCACCATCCGGACTCCAGGCAGGACTATTTAATAAGCGGAAAGTCTCTTCTGTGACAGCTTTTTGGTCAGAACCATCCGCTTTCATCACCCATATATTGTCACCGCCGCCTTGATCGCTGGTAAAGGCGATGTACTGACCGTCCGGGCTGAACACTGGCTGCATTTGCCAGCCTATATCAGAGGTTAAGGCTTTTGCTTTGCCACCGCTGACTGGCATAGTGTAAATATCGCCCAATAAATCAAAGGCGATGGTTTTGCCATCAGGACTGACACTGACATTCATCCAGGTGCCTTGTTGCACATCGATTTTGATGTCAGTGAATTTTCCGGTGGGTTTATCGACATTCCAGCTTGGTTTTTTATCATCGGCTGCAACTGCCAAAGTGGAACATAAAGCCAGGGCTATCAGACTGTAGTTATAGTTTTTCATCAGTGGACCTCTTGTTGGTTGACCGTACGCTGCCATAAAGCCAAAGCAGGGTAAAGTCTCACAAGCAAAACTGCGGTTAAAGGCCCTACATTTCGGACTGATGACTTTAGTTTGGAGTAAAACTTTGGCCCGCATCAAAAAATGGTTACACTGGAGTGAGTTAGAATAAAAAGCCGGAGCTGAAGTGGAATCTCCTTGTGTCGCCTGTTGTAGGCTGAATGAAGATAAAATTTGTGTCGGTTGTTACCGCCATATGGATGAAATAGTCGACTGGCGTAAAAAGACGCCAGAAGAGTATCAACAAATTTCATTGAATATTCAAAATCGTAAAGCAGTCGCCCGAAGTTTAGGTGAAACTGTTCCTATGACTGAAGCCGAGTGGAAAGCGGCCAGAGCCCGTAACGCTGAAAAATTAATGGCCGGAGGTGCAGTATGATGCTGGATCCAGCCTGGTTTGATATCAGCCCTTTATCCTGGCAAGCCATAGGTGTCACCTTGTTAGCTGGCAGTATTGTTGGATTAGAGCGGCAACTGCGGGGTAAACCTGCGGGGATCCGTACTTCTATTCTGATCACTTTGGGCACTTATTTATTTGTCGCTTTGTCGTTGCCTTTAGGCCATTCAGTGCTCGATCCCAGCCGTTTGATGGGACAAGTTGTGACAGACCCAAGCCGTATTATTGGTCAGGTGGTGACAGGTATTGGTTTTCTTGGTGCCGGTGTCATGTTAACCCGTGAAGGCATAGTGGTAGGTGTCACTTCAGCAGCCACAATTTGGGTGCTCGCTGCTATAGGTGTCGCCACGGGTTTAGGCCATTATCAGGTGGCTATTTGGTTATCAGTCGTGGTGGTAGGAGTATTAACAGGCGTGGATACGCTGGAAAATGCCAGCGCGGCATTGCGTCGTGGTGTACACAGAACAACAAAAGACTGGATTGCCCGTAAAGCAGGGGATAGTGCAGGTGATAGTAATGAACAGTTGGAAACAGACCCTGATCAAGGCAAACGATAAATTATAAATACAGGATTGTTATGTTAGAAGCGGTATGGATAGGTTTTGCTTTTAGTTTAGGTTTGTTGGTGCGATTAATTGGTTTGCCGCCATTAATTGGTTATCTGGCTGCTGGTTTTATGATCACAGCCTCAGCCACAGAACTTAATTTACCTAAAGAAGGCAATGCCATTATTGCCCATGTTGCGCATTTAGGCGTGTTGTTGCTGTTATTCACTGTAGGTTTAAAACTGAATATCCGCAGTTTAGGTAAACCTGAAGTTCTGGGGGGAGGTCTGGCGCATTTTGCCAGCTCAGCTTTGCTTTATACCCCCATTATCTATCTGACCTTTGAACCCGATTGGTATTACGCCTTGATGCTCTCAGCAGCTTTGGCGTTTTCCAGCACAGTGCTGGCGGCCAAAGTACTGGAGGGTAAACGTGAAATCCGTGCTTTCCATGGCCGTGTCGCTATTGGCATTCTGGTTATGCAGGATTTAATAGCGATGGCACTGCTGAGTTTTACTCAGGGCATTACGCCATCGCCTTGGGCCTTATTGGTGCTGTTGCTCCCCTTACTAAGACCACTGCTGTACAAGCTAATGGATTTAACAGGCCATGACGACTTGCAGATTTTATTTGGTGTCTTGCTTGCTGTGGTACTCGGCGGTTCAGGCTTTCATGCCATAGGCTTAAGCTCTGAATTGGGGGCTCTGGTATTTGGTGCTTTGCTGGCGGGACACAACAGAGCAGGGGAGCTATCTAAAACTTTATGGGGTTTAAAAGAGTTTTTCCTGGTCGGGTTTTTCCTGCAAATAGGTTTAGGTGGTTTGCCTGACCAACAAGCCTGGCTTTTTGCTGCTTTGATGACGGCATTATTGCCCTTTAAAGCTGTGCTGTTTTTTGCGCTGCTGGTGTTATTCAAATTAAGAGCCCGTAGCGCATTCTTATCCGGTTTGGCCCTAAGTAACTACAGTGAATTTGCGCTTATTGTCGCTGCCAGTGTGATGCCACAATTCCTTATTCCGCTGGCTTTAACAGTGGCTTTATCTTTTGTGGTTTCTGCACCTTTAAACCGCTTTGCTCACCCTTTGTATGAACGTTTAGCTCATCGGCTTATTCCTTTTGAGCGCGATATCCATCACCCTGACGAGCAGCCTGTGTCTTTGGGCGACGCTGAAGTGCTGATTATGGGCATGGGACGCACAGGCTCTGCTGCCTATCAATATCTGGAGCATAAATGCCATTTGGTGGCGCTGGACTCCGATCCAGCCAAAGTGGCTGAACATCAGGACAAAGGCAACAATGTGCTGTTTGCGGATGCAGAGGATCAGGTGTTTTGGCAGGGCTTAAAATTAGGTGGCATTAAAGCTGTAGTGCTTTGTTTAAATGATGTCGAAGCTAAAGTGATAGCGACCAAAAAACTGCGGCAAGCAGGGTTTGGTGGTTTGATAGTCTCGCACAGCATGCACAAAGATGAAGCGGCTGCGATTCTGGAAGCGGGTGCTGATCACACTTATCTGACGATGTCAGAAGCTGGTGTGGGTTTAGGTGAACGAGTACGTCAGCATATTACACTTTAACTTTTTAGCGGGGCACAGCAGTGCCCCTTCTATTTAAGAACTGAGTTTTAGGCCGATAATACCTAATAATATCAAGCCAATACTGATTAAGCGTCCTGCTGTAGCCGGGTCACCTAACAAGTAAATTCCGACTATCACAGTGCCGACCGCACCTATGCCAGTCCAGACCGCATAGGCAGTGCCGACGGGCAAATCGCGCATCGCGAGTCCGAGCATTGTGATACTCAGCAACATAGCGCCCAAAGTCCAGACCGATGGCCAGAATCGGGTAAAACCTTCAGTGTATTTTAAACCCACAGCCCAACCGACTTCCAATAAGCCAGCCACAACAAGCAATAACCAGTTCATAAGGTATTCCAGTTTTTGAAGTTGGGGTCGTCCCCGAATTATTGATGCGCTATCGGGTCGTCCCGATAGGCTTTTGACTAAGGCTTTGTAGAAAAAGCGCCGCAATTTTAACCATGCTGGCGCTTTAAGGCAAGCTTTAGGCTGAAATCTAGTCGAGTATGCCCGCTGCTATTTGTAAATCTTCAGTAGTCTGCAGTGCCACAGGTAAGCAAAGCTTTAATGCATTGACCACCATATCGACCGGCATTGAAGCGACGGCTTTGCCAATGGCTTGTTCCGGTGCATAAGGGATATGTAAAAAACCAGCCCGCACTTTGGGGCTGTTTTTAAGCTGGTGCATCAACGCGTAAAACACTGTATTGCAGACATAAGTACCAGCTGTGTAAGATACTGCTGCGGGGATACCTTGCTGTTTCAGATTGTTGACCATGGCTTTGATTGGCAAGGTCGTGAAGTAGGCCGTAGGGCCATCAGTGATCACAGACGTACCCACAGGCTGCTGTCCGGCATTATCGGCAATACGGGCGTCGATAAAATTAATAGCGACTTTTTCAAAATAAAGTTCGGTGCGCCCACCGGCCTGACCTACAGCCAACACCAGCACAGGTTTTAATTCATCAATGGCTGTTTTAAGTTCCTGCTGGCTTTTTTCAAACACACAAGAAAGTTGCCTGCTGACAATCTGCACTTCATCGTCCAGTTGATACCCATCCAACTGCTGTACGGCGAGCCAGGACGGATTGCTTTGTTCGCCGCCAAAAGGCTCAAAGCCTGTCAGTAAAATAGTTTGCATGTGTGCTCCAGCTTAAAACATTAACAAATACATCAACACTATATTGACGCCAAGCAGCAGCAGGGCTGTAGGCGCCTGAGCTTTAATGACTGCATTTTTATCCGGCAGCTCCAGAAGTGCAGCCGGCACTATATTAAAGTTCGCCGCCATAGGGGTGAGCAAAGTGCCACAGTAGCCACAAAACATACCTATAGCCGCCATAATGGCCGGATCGCCGCCATGCTGCAGCACCAATAACGGGATACCTATACCTGCGGTAATGACAGGAAAGGCAGCAAAAGCATTACCCATAATGACAGTAAATAAGGCCATGCCTATGGCATAACAAGCCACAGCCAGCAGAGGATGATTTAAATTTAAATACAAACTCGTCAGTTGCGATACGGTTTCACCCACACCGGCCTGATTAAACAATAAACCTAAAGTGGCCAGTAACTGCGGCAATAAAAAAGCCCAGCCTATGGCTTCGATTAAGCGTGAGGATTCTTTTAAGGCTTGTTGCGGTTTTTCTTTAGTGAAATACAAAGCCGCCAGTACTGCAAAAAAAGCTGCTAAACCTAAAGCCGATAAGGTTGCATTTTTGGGATCCAATAAAGACCAGCCATCGCCCTGAATATGCACCAGAACCAAAGCTGAAAATACCGTAAGCAAAGGGATCATCAAGGCGGGAATAAACAATCTATTGCCAAGACGTTTGACCGAGTCCAGCCGTTGTTGCAGTTCCAGCGTCTGATACTCACCCCCTTTGACACCGCCAAAACCTGCCACTAAGGCCATCAATACCACTAAAGCACCGACCAGAGCAGGTGGCATCAAATCACCCAACAAGAAAATCAGGCCATAACTTAACCAGAACAGAGCACTACTATATCTTTTATCTTTGAAACTAAAAAAAGCCACAGCAAAAAACAGCACAGCAGCCACGTAGTAAAGCAAAGTCATACTAATCATGGCGCTGCTCCTGCTGTTCTTGCTTCAACTCATGTTTAAGTTTGCGCGCCAGATAGGCGTCAAATCGGATTAAACGGGTACCGTGAATTAAAAAAGCAGCTATGGCAGTTGGAATACCCCAGAGTGCAATATGCAAAGGGTCAGTTTCAATACCGGATTCCCGTAAAAACGTATGCATCAAAATAATGGCGCCAAAAGCGACAAAAATATCTTCACCAAAAAACAGACCTATATTGTCGGTCGCAGCCGACATAGCGCGGATTTTGTATTTAATTTTATCCGGCAGGCTGTGGTGTTTTTGCTCAAAAGCCGCTTCCGCCATAGGAGAGAGCAAAGGCCTTACCATTTGTGGATGTCCACCCAAACTTGTCAGGCCCGCCGCTGCTGTACTTTCGCGAAGTGCCAGATACACCAATAGCAAACGCCCTGTAGTGGCGGCTTTAATTTGTTGTATCCAGCTTTGGGCTTTTTCACGCAGGCCATGCCGCTCTAAAAGACCAATAACAGCCAAAGGCAATAACAAGATCAGCGGTAAATTGCGGGTTTTTAAAAAGGCCGTACCCAAGGATTCAAGCCAGCTCAGAATGGGCATGTTGACCGCCATACCTGTGGCAAAAGCGGCCACTGTCACCACCAGCACAGGGTTAAATTTCAATAAAAAACCAAGCATCACGACGGCGATGCCAAGCAAAGGCCAAAGGCTGAAATCGGGCATAAAAATCCTGTTGTTTTTGTGATCGAAGTCTATTGCTACACAAAATGGGGGGCTAAGGCGAGAGCAAAACGCTAAAAATCATTGGAAAAGCGATGCTTGCCCTTTGTTGTTTTTTCTTTCGAACGAGTCGTCTTTGAACTAAAAAATGAAGTGAAATTAGGCCTCTAAGCCGCGTCGTATCTGATGTTGTATCAAAAGCTCGACTCGGCGAAAAACCCTCGCTATAATGCCGCGTCCTATATAACAGGTCTGGATTGTGCGCCCTAAAGCATAAGCCGGACAAGCGAAGAGATGGCGTAGTCAGACGCCCGATTTGATT
Organism: Rheinheimera sp. MM224; assembly: GCF_947090785.1. NCBI lineage: Bacteria > Pseudomonadati > Pseudomonadota > Gammaproteobacteria > Chromatiales > Chromatiaceae > Rheinheimera > Rheinheimera sp. MM224. The sequence goes on along the minus strand of NZ_OX352320.1, from coordinate 2,944,072 downwards.
TTGAGGTAACAAGATGCAAGTTTCTGTTGAAACCACACAGGGTTTAGAACGCCGTTTGACCATTACTGTTCCAGCTGCTGCAATCAGCACTGAAGTTGACAAAGAATTAAAACAGATTGCTAAAAACCGTCGTGTTGATGGTTTCCGTCCGGGTAAAGCGCCTGTTGCCATGATCAAAAAAATGTTTGGTCTGTCTGTATTACAAGACGTAGCTTCACGTCAGATGCAAAACCATTTCTATCAGGCAATCATTGCGAACAAATTGACTCCTGCTGGTGCTCCTACTTTTGCTCCTGGCCAACTGGCTGAAGGCAAAGACTTAGAATTCGCAGCGACTTTCGAAGTTTACCCGGAAGTTCAACTGAACGCTCTGGACAAAATCGAAGTGACTAAGCCAGTAGTTGAAATCACTGCTGATGACTTAGAAACCATGTTAGGCACTTTGCGTAAGCAACATGCAACATGGGCAAAAACTGAAGCTGCAGCAGCTTCAGGTGACCGCGTGATCATCGATTTCGTAGGTTCTATCGATGGTGAAGAGTTCGAAGGCGGCAAAGCCTCTGACTTCACTTTAGAATTAGGTCAGGGTCGTATGATCCCAGGTTTTGAAGACGGCATCATCGGCAAAAAAGCGGGCGAAGAAGTAACTGTTGAAGTGACTTTCCCTGCTGAATATCATGCTGAAAACTTAAAAGGCAAAGCAGCCAGCTTTGCTGTGACTGTAAAAGCAGTTGAAGCTCAACAATTACCAGAAGTAAACGACGAGTTCGCTAAACTGTTCGGTCTGGCTGAAGCTACTGTTGATGCATTAAAAGTTGAAGTGAAAAAGAACATGGAGCGTGAGCTGAACAACAGCATCAAAGCCCGTGTAAAAGATCAGGTAATCAAAGGTTTGTTAGCCACTCACGAAGTTGAAGTGCCACAAGCTCTGATCGAAAGCGAAATCGATGTATTACGTCGTCAGGCGTTACAGCGTTTTGGCAACAACCTGGATCCAAAACAATTACCAGAACTGCCAGCTGCTCTGTTCACTGAACAAGCCAAAGACCGCGTTAAAGTAGGTTTGTTATTAGGTGAAGTGATCAAAACAAACAGCCTGCAAGTTGAAGATGCCCGTGTTCAGTCTCTGATTGAAACTGTGGCTTCTGCGTACGAAGATCCACAAGAAGTGATCCAGTACTACAACAGCAACAAAGAATTGTTACAAGGCATGCGTAATGTTGCTTTAGAAGAGCAGGCTATTGACCTGGTTCTGACCAAAGCGAAAGTAACAGAAGAAAAAGCCAAGTTTGATGAGATCATGAATCCACAAGCTGCAAACTAAGATTTGACATCTGTTTGTCAGGCAGTTTTAATGGCTCGAACATCATAGTTCGGGCCATTTTCATTTTTAGCCGTCGTACTTGAAGCTGCAGCATTGTTGACAGCGCGCTGCAACATCAATGACTACAGCTCTATAACACAGCCCTCTTTTCAATTAAGGAAATCGCATTATGGCATTTGAGCCGAGAATGAATGAGTTAGTAAATGCCTTAGTTCCTATCGTTATTGAACAAACCGCTAAGGGTGAGCGCTCTTTTGATATTTATTCACGCTTATTAAAAGAACGGGTGATTTTTTTAACCGGTCAGGTCGAAGACCATATGGCCAATCTGATCGTCGCTCAGCTGTTATTTTTAGAATCTGAAAATCCGGAGAAAGATATTTATATCTATATCAACTCACCGGGTGGTTCTGTCACTGCGGGCATGTCGATTTACGACACCATGAAGTATATCAAGCCAAATATCGCCACAGTTTGTGTGGGTCAGGCCTGCAGCATGGGCGCTTTCTTATTATCTGGTGGTACCAAAGGCAAGCGTTACTGCTTACCCAACGCCCGTGTGATGATCCACCAACCATTAGGTGGTTTCCAGGGCCAGGCCACAGATTTTGAAATCCATGCCCGTGAAATTCTGTCTATCAAAGAGAAATTAAACCGTTTGATGGCAGAGCATTGTGACAAGACGTATGAACAGGTTTGTAAAGATACAGAGCGTGATAACTTCTTAAGTGCACAGCAAGCCTTGGAATATGGCCTAATCGATGCCATATTAACTCAAAGGGATGCGAAGTAAGTTTAATTCAGGGGTGGTGAAGGGCGCGAAGCCGGCCATCCCTATGTAGTGGAAGAGGAAGTTACATGTCTGATCATCGCTCTGATGGCGAGAAAAGCAGCAAGTTGTTGTATTGCTCTTTTTGCGGCAAATCACAACATGAAGTGCGCAAACTGATTGCAGGCCCACAGGTCTATATCTGTGATGAATGTGTTGATTTGTGCAACGATATTATTCGCGAAGAAATTAAAGATATTTCGCCAAAACGCGACAGCAATAAATTGCCGGTGCCAAAAGAGATCCGTGCCCACCTGGATGACTATGTCATAGGTCAGGAGCACGCGAAAAAAGTTCTGGCGGTGGCGGTCTACAACCACTATAAACGTTTACGCAGCATGCAGCATAAACAGGACGTTGAGCTGAGCAAGAGTAACATTCTGCTGATTGGCCCTACAGGTAGCGGTAAAACTTTATTGGCTGAAACTTTAGCCCGTTTGCTGGATGTGCCATTTACTATGGCCGATGCCACCACTTTAACTGAAGCTGGTTATGTGGGTGAAGATGTGGAAAACATCATCCAGAAGTTACTGCAGAAATGCGATTACGATGTAGAAAAAGCCCAGCGTGGCATTGTCTATATCGATGAAATCGACAAAATTTCACGCAAGTCTGACAATCCATCTATTACCCGTGACGTTTCAGGTGAAGGTGTGCAGCAGGCACTGCTGAAACTGATTGAAGGCACTGTTGCCTCAGTTCCGCCTCAGGGTGGCCGTAAGCATCCACAGCAAGAGTTTTTACAGGTAGATACCTCGAAGATTCTGTTTATCTGTGGTGGCGCTTTTGCTGGTCTGGATAAAGTGATTGAACAGCGTTGTGCTAAAGGTTCGGGCATAGGTTTTGGTGCTGAAGTACGTGCAACGTCACAAAGCCGCACTCTGACCGAAAGCTTTAAAGATGTGGAACCTGAAGATTTAGTCAAATACGGTTTAATTCCGGAGTTTATTGGTCGCCTGCCAGTGGTTGCGACTTTAACTGAGCTGGATTTAGCTGCATTAATGCAAATCTTAAGTGAGCCGAAAAACGCTCTGGTGAAACAGTTTGGTGCATTATTCCAGATGGAAAATGTTGAGCTGGAGTTCCGTGAAGATGCGCTTAAAGCCATAGCGCAAAAAGCCATGGAACGTAAAACCGGTGCCCGTGGCTTGCGCTCTATCGTCGAAAACGTCTTGCTGGATACCATGTATGATTTGCCATCCATGGAACATGTCAGCAAAGTTGTTATTGACGAGACAGTGATCCGTGGTGAGTCTCAACCCATATTGATCTATGAGACTGTAGAAGCTGCTGCTTCTCAGTAAGTAAAAAGGTCAGATCACATCATGCAACATGAATGTGATCTGACCTCATTTTAGAAGTCCAAATTTTTTGCTAACTCATTGAAGTGACATAAACAGCCCCCATATACTGTTGAATCATGTCACCTGCAGTAAATAATTCGAGAGAGATTTCATGACAGTAGCAAAGACTGAACGTTTGCATATGCCTGTATTGGCATTAAGAGACGTGGTCGTTTATCCGCATATGGTGATCCCGCTGTTCGTTGGCCGGGCTAAATCTATCAAATGCCTGGATGCCGCGATGGAAAAAGAGAAACAAATCTTTTTAGTTGCGCAAAAAGACGCCACGCTGGACGACCCTAAAGATACTGATCTGTATCAGGTTGGTACTGTCGCCACTATTTTGCAATTGCTCAAGCTTCCTGATGGCACGGTCAAAGTGCTGGTGGAAGGGGGCAAGCGTGCTCAACTGGTAGAATTTACCGACACAGAAGATACCTTCGCCGCTTATGTTGATTTAATTCCGACACCGGAAATGGACAGCCGCGAGCAGGAAGTGATTCTGCGCTCTGCAGTGAATCAGTTTGAAGGTTACATCAAACTGAATAAGAAAATCCCACCTGAGGTGCTGACGGCGCTTTCTGGCATAGATGACGCTGCACGTCTGGCTGATACCATGGCTGCTCATATGCCATTAAAAGTCGACGACAAGCAGAAGGTATTAGAAATCATTGATGTCACGGAACGTTTAGAGTTCCTGATGGCGATGATGGAAAGCGAAATCGATATTCTGCAAGTGGAACGCCGTATTCGTAGCCGCGTTAAAAAGCAGATGGAAAAAAGCCAGCGCGAGTATTACCTGAATGAGCAAATGAAAGCCATTCAGCGTGAACTGGGCGAGTTGGAAGATACACCGGATGAGTTCGAAACCCTGTCAAAGAAAATCGAACAGGCTCAAATGCCGGAAGAAGCCCGCACTAAAGCGACGGCTGAACTGCAAAAATTAAAAATGATGTCACCTATGTCGGCTGAAGCCACAGTGGTGCGCAGTTATATCGACTGGCTGACCAATGTGCCATGGAAAAAACGCAGCAAGGTGAAAAAAGACCTGGCAGGCGCAGAACGTATTCTGGACTCGGACCACTATGGTCTGGATAAAGTCAAAGAACGCATTCTGGAATATCTGGCAGTACAGCAGCGCGTCAATAAATTAAAGGGCCCGATTTTATGTTTAGTCGGACCTCCAGGTGTGGGTAAAACTTCACTAGGTCAGTCTGTTGCCAAAGCAACAGGCCGTAAATATGTACGTATGGCCTTAGGTGGCGTGCGTGACGAAGCGGAAATCCGTGGTCACAGACGCACTTACATTGGCTCTATGCCAGGCAAAATTATCCAGAAAATGGCGAAAGTTGGGGTACGTAACCCACTGTTCCTGTTGGATGAAATTGATAAAATGGCATCAGATTTCCGCGGTGATCCGGCGGCTGCTTTGCTTGAGGTATTGGACCCTGAGCAAAACACCTCATTCAGTGATCACTATTTGGAAGTGGACTACGACTTATCCGACGTGATGTTCTTCGCCACATCGAATAGCTTAAATATTCCGGCTGCCTTACTGGACCGGATGGAAGTGATTCGTTTAGCGGGCTACACCGAAGATGAGAAGCTGAATATTTCCAAGCAGCATCTGATCAATAAACAGATTGAGCGCAATGGCTTAAAACCTCATGAAATTGAGATTGAAGACAGCGCTATTGTCGGCATTATCCGGTATTACACCCGTGAAGCCGGTGTACGTAACTTAGAGCGTGAAATCTCCAAGTTATGCCGCAAAGCAGTGAAAAACATTCTGCTGGGTAAAGATCTGAAGAAAGTTGTGATTAATCAGGACAATCTGGAAGATTTCTTAGGCGTACAACGTTTTGACTACGGTAAAGCCGAAGACAGCAACCGCATCGGTCAGGTGACAGGTTTAGCCTGGACGTCTGTTGGTGGTGATTTACTGACGATTGAAGCGGCTGCTGTAGTAGGTAAAGGCAAACTGACGTACACAGGCTCTTTGGGCGATGTGATGAAAGAGTCAATTCAGGCTGCCATGACTGTGGTTCGAAGCCGTGCTGAGAAACTGCGTATTAATGAAGATTTCTACGAAAAGCGTGATATTCACGTGCACGTGCCTGAAGGGGCTACTCCTAAAGATGGTCCAAGCGCTGGTATAGCTATGGTGACTGCTCTGGTATCCAGCTTAACAGGCAACCCGGTGCGGGCTGATGTGGCGATGACAGGTGAAATTACCTTACGTGGTGAAGTTCTGCCTATAGGTGGCCTGAAAGAGAAGCTGTTAGCTGCACACCGTGGTGGTATCAAACGGGTTTTAATCCCTCATGACAACGTTCGGGACTTAAAAGATATTCCGGATAACGTCAAAGGGGATATCGAAATTCGTGCAGTAAAATGGATTGATGAGGTGCTGGAATTAGCTCTGCAAGAGCCGCCAACAGGCATGTCGGTGCTTGAAGTGGAAAAAAATCCAGCAAAAAGCAAAAAAAGCGTAAAAAATCCGGCTTAGGGGCTTTTCAATTGCTCTGGCTGTGTTAAGTTATGGGCAGTTTCGACGCAGCCCTTGCCCAGCAAGGGTTGTGGCCTAACAGAAATTTTTGTAGTACGTCGTTTTGTGCTTGCAAGCCCACATCAGGCTTGATATAACAAACTCGCTACTACGACAAACCAAATTTACTGTAGTTGTTGAAAATAATAACAATTGAAGGGGATGATATTGTGAACAAGTCTCAACTTATCGACAAAATCGCTGCTGGTGCAGATATTTCTAAAGCGGCAGCTGGTCGTTCTCTGGACGCGTTCATCGACGCTGTTACTGAGGCTCTTAAGGAAGGCGATTCAGTAGCCTTAGTTGGTTTTGGTACATTTGCAGTTCGCGAGCGCGCTGCACGTTCAGGCCGTAATCCACAAACTGGTGAAACTATCCAAATCGCTTCTGCGAAAATTCCTTCGTTCAAGCCAGGTAAAGCGCTGAAAGACAGCGTAAACTAAGCTGAACGCTTGGCTATTACAGTCAGGCCTATGAAGCTGATGGTTCTGCCCAAATCACCATTGATACAGGCGGAGAAAAGCAAAACGCATTAAGCCTGACGCTGCCACAGCTTTTATGAAAAAGGCGTATCTGCTAAGATGCGCTTTTTTTTTAAGACAACAAAAAGTTGCCAAAAGAGACGTAGATACAATGTTAGAAAAGATCAGAGATGGTTCGCAGGGTATGATCGCCAAGGTCATTCTTGGCTTTGTGATCCTGACGTTCGCTTTAGCCGGGGTTGGCAGTTATCTTGGCAACAGCAGTGAAGTACCTGTTGCCACAGTCAACGGTGATGAAATAACCAAAGTTCAGTTTGATACTGCCTACCAAAACGAAAGAGCCAGAATGCAGCAGCAATTTGGTGAAATGTTTGGCATGCTGTCGGCTGACAATAATTATATGAGCAACTTCCGCAATTCAGTGCTGGAAAAGCTGATTGACGAGCAATTGCAACGTCAGTTAGTCAGCCAGCTGGATTTGATGGTCAGCGATGAGGTGTTGCGTGACACTATCCGTACTATGCCTGAGTTTCAGGTAGAGGGTGTGTTTAACAACGACCGTTACATAGCGCTGCTGCGTCAAAATGGCTACGAGCCAAATCAATTCCGTGATTATTTGCGTGCGCAAATGTCAACTAACCAGTTAGTGGTAGGTTTAGCGGGTTCAGAGTTTGCGACGGTGTCTGAAATGCAGTTGTTGTCTAAACTACAACAACAAAACCGTGATATTCAGTACGCTGTATTAAAAGCCGCTGATTTTGCCTCTGCTGTTGAAATGAATGATCAACTGCTGCAGGACTATTATCAAAGCAACACCAATCAGTTTGTGTCACCAGAAACAGTGTCTGTGGATTATGTGCAGTTAACTGCTGCTGATATTGCCAAGTCTGTTGTAGTGGCTGATGCCGATCTGCAAGCTTATTACGATGCAAATCAAGCCCGTTATCAGTCAGAAGAGCGTCGTCGTGTGTCACACATTCTGTTAGAGTCTGCTGAAGATAATGCGGAAATCAAAGCCAAGGCTGATGCTTTAGCAGTGCAGTTACAGCAAGGTGCTGATTTTGCTGAACTGGCGAAAAAAGAATCTGCTGATACTTTTTCTGCTGAAAAAGGCGGTGATTTAGACTTTATCGAAAAAGGCGTGATGGATGCTGAATTTGAAAAAGCAGCTTATGCCCTGGCTAAAGCCGGCGATATCAGCCCTGTAGTGAAAACCGAGTTCGGTTACCACATCATCAAACTGACTGAAGTTCAGCCTGGTTCAACTAAAGCTTTCGCTGATGTAAAAGAGCAAATTCTGGCGACAGTGAAAGAAGAAAAAGCGGCTGAGAAGTTTGCTGAGCTGCAACAACTGTTAGGCGAGAAGAGTTTTGAAATCGCTGATAGCCTGCAAGAAGCTGCAGAAGCTGTAGGTACTAAAGTTGTGTCAGTACCAGCCTTCAGCCGCTCTGCAGCTCCTGCTGAGTTAACTGCGCCAAAGGTGCTGGAAACTTTGTTCTCTGAAGACTTTATCAGTGCTGGTGTGAACAGTGATGTGATTGAAGTGGCTCCGCAACATGTAGTGGTAGTGCGCGTGAATGCTCATCAAGCTGAGACCACTAAAAAGCTTGAAGAAGTGAAAGCACAGGTGCAAGCCGCTGTGATCGCAACTAAGAGTTCTGAGCTGGCGAAAGCAAAAGCAGAAGCTTTATTAGCTGAAGTGGTTGCAGGCAAGTCTTTAGCTGATGTTGTTGCCGCAGCGAATCTGACTCTGGAAAGCAAAGCTGCTGTGACCCGTTTTGGTGGTGATGTCGACTCAGACATCCGTACTAAAGCTTTTGAACTGGCAAAACCTACAGAAGCTCAACCTGCGACTGTGGCTATGTTAAATCTGGCCAGTGGCGATGCTGCTTTGGTTGCAGTCACGAAAGTGACAGATACTGAAGTAACAACCAAGCCGCCGGTGGAACAGTTACAACAGTTTGCGGATCAGAAAGCACAAAGTAGTTTTGCTGCTGTATTGGCTGCATTAAAAGCCAATGCTGAAATTACCCGCTCTTTACCAGCTGCGACAGTCGACGAATAATCTTCGTACTTGTTAGCCTGAAAACAAAAAACCAACCTGCGGGTTGGTTTTTTTATGGCTGGTCAAGGTACTCTCAGCGGCTGTCAGCTTTGTGCGCTTTTAATTAATTTTCTGCTGTAGTCATGCTGCGGGTTGCTAAATACTTCATTGGTGAGGCCGTAATCCAGTGCTTTGCCCTGATGCAATACCAGCATGCTGTCACTGATATGACGCACCAAACGCAGATGATTGGTGATCAGCAGATAAGATAAGCCGGTGTTCTTTTGCAACTCCAGCAATAAGTTCACGATCTGAGCCCGCAGCGATGGGTCCAGCGCTGTTAAGGCTTCGTCCAGTATCAGCAGCTTCGGATCCATAATAAGGGCTCTGGCGAGCGCTACACGCTGTAATTGACCCCCTGAGAACATATGAGGGTAGTAGTCGACGTGTTCTTCCATTAAACCCAGTTGCTGTAAGGTTTGATGAATTTTATCCTGACGTTGTTCTTCATCCAGTAGCGTGCTGTACCGCAATACATCATCCAGCATTTGTCCTACTTTATGGTGAGGATTTAATGAGCGGGCAGGGTCCTGGAAGATGTAACGAATGACATGATTATATTTTTTATAATCACTGATGGTGACGGCGTTACCGTCGAGCAGTATTTCGCCACTATCCGGTGTTTCAATACCTACCAGCAATTTTGCCAGCGTGCTTTTGCCTGAGCCGGTTTCACCCACAATAGCCAGTGTCTGTCCTGGATAAATCGTAAAGCTGATATCAGACAATGCCTGAATGGTTTTACGGCCAAAGATACCCTGGGCTTTCTGATAACTTTTATAAAGCTGCCGGATCTCCAGCAATGGGGTGGTCATAGCTTTTTACCCTGCAGCGGAAAATGACAACTGAAATAGTGATTTTGTAGGCGTTCCAGCACAGGTGTTTTGACACATTCCTTGCGGGCATTTGGGCAACGTGGGCCTAAACGACAGCCTATAGGTAAATGCTGCAAAGTAGGAATACTGCCATGCATCGCATAAAGTGGCTGTTTACTGGCAAGCTCCGGCTGAAATTCAGGCACGCTTTTAATCAGCGCGTCTGTATAAGGATGGAAAGGCTGTTTCAGAATAGCAGCCGTTTCACCGGCTTCCACCAACTGACCACAATAGAGCACACTTAAGGTTTGAGTATTGCGGGCAACAGTTTCCAGCTCGTGGCTTATTAATAAAATTGACATGCCTTTAAGCTGGTTAAAGCTGGCCAGCAAACGGAATAACTGTGCCTGAGTGGTACTTTCCAGCGCTGTAGTCGGCTCATCTGCGATCAACAGTTTTGGCTTTTTCGCAATAGCCATGGCGATCATTATTTTCTGACAAACCCCTTCAGGCAATTGATAAGGGTAAGAGTTAAAAATCGCCTGATGGTCGCGAATGCCTACTTTATGCAACAGAGCTATGGCTTTTTTCCTGCGTTCAAAAGGACGGCTCCACCAGCTGCCAACTAGCTCAGAATCCGGTATGGCTTCAAGTAATTGATCCAGAATAGGAGCGGTCGGATCCATACTGCGGCTGGGTTCCTGATAAATCATGGCTATATCGCGGCCAATGATTTTGCGCTGTTCTTCATAAGATAAACGTAATAAATCCTGACCAGCCCAGCTGAAACGATCGGCTGTGATTTGCCATCTTTTATTCAGCACGCCCACTATGGCTTTGGCGATTAAACTTTTGCCAGACCCTGACTCACCAACTAAACCGCGAATTTCACCTTCACGTATGGTCAGATTGACTCTGTCTACAGCGCGAATTAAGCCTTCCGGAGTTTCGAGCTCTATCGTCATATTTTTTATATCGAGCAGAATCATCAGTTTTCCCGCCGCTTTTTCATCGCTGTGCGCAAGCCATCACCCACCAGATTCACCGACAAGACGGACGCAAATACCAGAATCCCTGGCAGTGCTATGGCCCATGGCGCCAGATAAATTAAGTCCAGCGCATCTGCAATCATCACGCCCCATTCGGACGTCGGTGCCTGGGCACCTAAACCTAAAAAGCCTAAGGCTGCTATATCCAGAATAGCGGTAGAGAGTGCCATGGTCGCCATTACTGTTAAATGCTCCCAGATATTTGGCAGAACCGCATAACGTAACACCTGCCAGTTGGACGCGCCATCCAGCCGGTAGGCTGCCACGTAATCCTGTTTTAAAGTGTCTTGTATCGCATTACGAATACCGTGCACAAACTGCGGTAACAGCGCCAGCATAATGGCCCAGGTGGTATTCCACAGACCAGGTCCTAACACCGCCACTATAATGATCGCCAAAAGCAGGGAAGGGATAGTTAATGCCAAATCCAGCACATGGTTAAAAATACTGGATTTCACGCCTTTGCTCATGCCTGCCATAGCACCTAAGGCCAGACCCATCAGCAAAGAGCCAATGACAGTAACCAGGGCAATACCAAAAGTATAAGTTGCACCTTTCATCAGGCGTGACATTAAATCACGACCTAAATCATCAGTGCCAAAAGGGTACTGCACTAAACCCTGGTCGCTCCAGGACGGCGCCAGCAGCAGTAGATCCGGGTTTTGTAAATAGGGGTTGTGAGGTGTAATCAGTGGAGCCAACAATGTCAGCAGCAGAAAAAACGAAAACATCACTAAACCCAAAACAGCGGCGTGCTGGCGCTGGAATTGCTGCCACAGTTGCGTCAGTGGTCCGCGGTTATGTTCCTCAAAATACAGCCGGAATTTTCTCATTTTATGCTTTCCTGGCCAGCGGATTAAACAAAGTATGCAGAATTTCTGTCAGCATATTCACCACTATCACTAAACAGGACACCACTAATAACCCCCCCTGAATAGCCGGATAATTACGCTGATAAATACTGTCCAGCAGCCACTGGCCTATGCCAGGCCATGAAAATATCACTTCGGTGATCATCGCAAGGGTAATCAAGGTGCTGAACTGCAAACCAATCTGGCGTATCACTGGCAATAACGCATTACGCAGACCGTGGTGATACAACACCTGTGCCCGGCTTAAGCCTTTGGCGCGTGCTGTTTTAATATAACTTTGCTCCAGCACGGCCAACATCGAATCGCGGGTAAAGCGGATCATCACGGTGGTTGGGTAGGTAGCAAGCACTATGGCGGGTAATAACAGGTGACGCAGAGCATCCTGGGTGGCTTCAGACTTATAGCTGATATCGGACAGCCAGATATCCGGCAACATAAAACCAGTGGTCGTTGGGATATCGAATAACACATTGATACGACCCGCAGTGGGCAATACACCAAGCGTCAGCGAAAACAACATGATAAGCAGCAGCGCCCACCAGAAAATAGGAATGGAATAAGCCACCAGTGTGACCCCTGAGATCAGCTTGCCGAAAAAACTGTCGGCTTTGACTGCGGCAAATAATCCCAAAGGAATTCCCAGGACAAAAGATAAAATCAGCGCGTAACTTGCCAGTTCCAATGTGGCTGGAAATACCGCGATAATTTCAGATAAAACAGGTTGTTGGCTGGAGAATGACAAGCCCCATTCACCATCCAGTATGCGATTCACATAAGCTATGTACTGCTGTAGCAGTGACTGATCCAAAGCATAATACTGAATTAAGCTTTGCTGCTGTTCCGGTTGAATGTTGGTTAGTCCCGAAACGTTGGTGAGGACATCACCGGGAAACAGATAACTTAAGCTAAAGGCCAGCACTGTCAGGGCAACAAAAACAAAACCTATTAAAAAAGCACGGCGTAAAAAGTAATGCAGCATCATAAGGATTTTCTCGCTGCAGCCATTGAAATACCACCGTATGGGTTAATGGTTACTCCTGTTACTTTGACACTTTTGGCCTGAAACCTTTTGGAATGCGCAATACTGACCAAAGGCATTTGCTCGTCAATGTAAAGTTGAGCTGTTAAATAAAAACTGCGTCTTTGTTTCACATCTGCTGTCAGTAATGCCTGATTAATCAGAGTATCAAAGTTAGGATCGCACCAGTTGGCTCTGTTGCTGCCAGACTCTGCGGCACTGCAACTTAACAGTGGGCGGAAGAAGTTATCCGGATCGGCATTGTCAGCTGACCAGCCAATCAGCACTGAATCATGTTCAAATTCTGAAAGTTTGCGCCTGAAGCTGTTCCATTCAAAAGAAACCACCGAAGCCCGTACACCAATTTTGGCTAAATCTGCCTGCATCAGTTCCGCCATTTTTAGCGCGTTCGGGTTGTATAAACGTTGCACAGGCATAGCCCAGATATCCATACGAAAGCCGTTTGGATAACCTGCTTGAGCCAACAGCTCTTTGGCTTTCACCGGGTCGTATTGTTGTTCAGGTAAATCGTGGTAAAAGGCCCAGGATGTAGGGGGCAATAAGGTTTTAGCTTTGTCGGCATAACCAAAATAGACCGCATCCAGAATGGCGTCTTTATTAATGGCATAAGCTAAAGCTTTTCGTACCAATACATTATCAAAAGGAGGTTTTTTGGTATTAAAAGCCCAGAAACCCACGTTCATACTGGTTTGGCTTTGCACTTCAACATCTGGTCGTTCTGCAATCAGCTTTAACTCGGCGTTGCGAGGATAAGCCACTACATCACATTCATGGGTCAGTAGTTTGGCCATACGTTTGGCATTATCCGGCACTAAGTCAAATACCAGCTGAGTCAGTTCTGTTTTACCACGCCAGTACTCTGGGTGGCGGTAATAACGAATAAACTGATCTTTTTTATACTCTTTAAAGAAAAACGGCCCTGTGCCTATAGGTCGTTGATCCAGCAGCTCAGGTGTGCCTTGTTGCAGTAATTGCTCAGCATATTCTGCAGATAAAACGGCAGCGAAATCGGTCGCCAGATTGGATAAAAATGAGCTGTCAGGACGAGTCAGCTCAAAGCGCACAGTGGTGCTGTTTTCGGCGATCACGGCTTTGACCAAAGAGCCCCAATCGACACTCTGAAAATACGGATAGTTTGCCCCACCGACTTGATGGTAAGGATGATCGGTTTGCAAAATGCGGTTAAACGTAAAAGTTACATCGTTGGCATTCAGTGGCCTGGCCGGAGAGAAAAACACAGTGTGGTGAAATTGCACATCAGGGCGTAGGGTGAACCAGTAGGTTTTGCCATCCTCACTTAAACGCCAGGTGGTGGCCAGAGCAGGCAACAGCTCACCAGTGACTGGGTCTATATCCAGCAGGCGGTCATAAAGTTGCTGACTAATCGCATCGATAGTGGTGCCTGAGGTGACCCGTTGTGGGTTAAAGCTCTCAGGTGAGCCTTCGGCGCAATACACCATACCTTGCTGAATAGTTTCAGGAATATCAGGCTGGCAGGCACTGAGTATCAACACAGAGCCACAGGGGACCATCAGGCTCAGTAAGGCTTTGATCATTGTTGGCTGTCCAGCAGTTTGTACTTTTTCATATAACCACGTAACTGATGATAGGTCAGATTCAATGCTTCAGCGGTTTTCTTCTGATTGAATTGGCTGGCTGCAAGTGCTTGTTTTATCAAATCCATTTCAAAGTTTTCTGATAAAACTTTGAAATCCTGCACCTGATTAAAATCAAAAGCTGCTGCCGCCTTTACTAAAGCGGGCGGATTATCGCTGCTTTGCTCTCTGGATGCTACCACTGCTTTGTCTGGTTGCGGTCTGCGATCTAAAGTACGAACCCGGGTTCTGGGGCGAAATGGTGACTCAAAAGGGTCGAGCTGAATATGATGCACTGGTACATAAGGATTATTGGTGCGGTACACACTGCGTTCTACCACGTTTTTCAGCTCCCGCACATTACCTGGCCATTCGTGCTCAAGCAGGATACGTTTGGCTTTTTCGCTGAAACCACTAAAAAGTTCGAAACCCAGTTCACGCGCCATATTGACGGCAAAATGTTCGGCCAGTACCAGAATGTCTTCCTGCCTTTCCCGCATCGGAGGCAGGGTGATCACATCAAAGGCCAGCCGGTCGAGTAAGTCGGCACGAAATTCACCCAGTTCAGCCATCGAAGGTAAGTCTTCATTGGTGGCGCAAATTAAACGCACATCCACTTTCACCGAACGGCTGCCACCGACCCGTTCAAACTCGCCGTATTCAATAACCCGCAATAACTTCTCCTGCACCATCGCAGGAGTATTCGCCAATTCATCTAAAAATAAGGTGCCGCCGTTGGCCCGCTCAAAGCGGCCTTCGTGACGTTTCGCTGCACCGGTAAAAGCGCCTGCTTCGTGGCCAAATAGTTCACTTTCAAGCAGATTTTCGTTCAGCGCAGCACAGTTGAGCGTTAAATAATTTTGATCCCAGCGCTGAGACAGGTAATGTAGACGGGCTGCGATCAGCTCCTTACCTGTGCCCCTTTCTCCAATGATCAGCACAGGTTTGTGCAAAGGCGCGATTTGAGAAACCTGATCCAATACGTTTAAAAAGCTGTTGGATTGGCCTATTAAATTATCTTGCTGGAAACTTCTGCTCATCTGGATTCACGAAGTGGTGAAATTAACTAATAAGTAGTGTATTTCATAACGTGAACTTGGCATAGCTTTTTTGATATATAAATAAAATTCATATAAAACAATGATTTAAAATAGTTTGGCAAGTTGGCAAGAAACCTGAATAGGTAATAGCGAATCCAACAAGTCATTAAGAGGTAAAACATTATGGGTATCTTCTCTCGCTTTTCAGATATCGTAAACTCCAACATCAATGCTTTATTAGATAAAGCAGAAGATCCGGAAAAAATGGTCCGCCTGATTATTCAGGAAATGGAAGACACTTTGGTTGAAGTACGTTCTACCTCAGCTAAAACCATTGCAGAGAAAAAAGAACTGCAACGTGTAGTGTCCAAATTAGAAGCTGAAGTGGCCGACTGGCAGGCTAAAGCTGAACTGGCTTTAAGCAAAGAACGTGAAGACTTAGCCCGTGCCGCGTTGATTGAACGTCAAAAAGCGGCCGACCAGGCTGCAGCAGTAGCTGCCGACATCACTCATTTAGATGAACATGTCAGTAAGTTACAGGATGAAGTGGGTCAGCTGCAGGATAAGTTGGCGGATGCCAAAGCCCGTCAGAAAGCCATGCTGATGCGCCAGAAAACTGTGTCATCCCGTTTGGATGTAAAGCGTACTTTAGACAGCAACCGTTTAAACGACGCCATGTACAAGTTTGAACGTTATGAGCAAAAAATCGATTCGCTGGAAGCTCAGGTTGAATCGTACGATTTAGGCAAAAAGACCTTAAAAGATGAGTTTGCAGAACTGGCATCATCTGAGAAAATCGATAACGAACTGGCTGAATTAAAAGCTAAAATGTCTAAAAAAGATAACGCCTGATTATCAGGCGTTGTAGGAGCTAAAGATGGAAATTACTGAGGTCATTGGTGTACCACTCATTGTATTCATGATTTTTGTGGCGCCACTGTGGGTGTTTATGCACTACAGAAGCAAAAACAAAATTGGTGAAGGTTTGGGTGACAGTGAACTGGCTCAACTGAATGAGTTATCTCATCGCGCCGAAAAAATGGCGGACCGCATCAAAACGCTGGAAGCGATTTTAGATGCGGAGTCACCGAAGTGGAGAGAGAAACATGACTAAAATACGCAAAGAGCTGTTGCGGGATGACCGCAACGGCAAACTGGCCGGGGTCTGTGCAGGTATTGCAGACTACTTCGGTTGGGAAGTGTGGTTAGTGCGGTTGATTGTGGTCACTTCGGTGTTATTAGGTTTAGGTGGTTTATTGCCTGTTTTGTACGTAGCAGCCTGGTTTATTCTGGAAAAGAAATCAGTGCATGAAGCGAAAAAGGGCGTGACTGAACCATCTTACGACGAGCGCCCTGTGGAAGTAAAAACCCGCGTATGGCAACGGGGGGAAGTGCCAAAGTCGGCCTTACACCACCTGGTCAATCAGTTTAATAGTCTGGAACTGCGGTTACGCGACATGGAAACTCATGTTACCTCTGCCAAGTTTCAACTGAACAGAGAAATCAGTAAGTTATAATCGAAGTAGGGAATAAGTTTGTCGACCTGTCGAAAAGACGCCATATAGGATCACTGCATGGATTGGTTAAAAAAGGCGCGCTGGCATTCAGAACAATTGACACAGCGAGCCTTTCACCGTCAGCTCAGACTGGGAGTGACCGGCTTAAGCGGCGCAGGCAAAACTGCGCTCTTAACTGCAATAGTGCACCAGTTGACCCAAAGTCACTCTTCCAATTTACCCTTTTTTTCCGTGATGCAAAAACGTTGGTTAGGCGCCCGCATTGATGACAATCAGTTGCCACAGTTACCACGTTTTGCTTTTGAAAAAAACTTAAGTTACCTGCAGCAACAACCTGCCAGCTGGCCTCCTTCTACTGTCGGCTGGAGCCAACTGACCTTAGCTTTGCGTTATCAACCAGAATCCAGCTTACGTGCCAGGTTTCAGGACTACCAGGAAACCGAATTGGTGCTGGTGGATTATCCGGGTGAGTGGCTGCTGGATTTGCCTATGCTGCAACAAAGTTATCAGCAGTGGTGTGAGCAAAGCTGGTTGCTGTTTGCCCAATCCCATAGGGCTGCCACCGCAGAAGAGTTTAGAAAGCGGTTAGAGGCCATTGATTTAAATGATGCTTCAGTGCTTTCTGTGCAGGAGCTATGCACTGAATACAGCCACTTACTGCAGCAATTCCGTGAAGTGGCAGGCGCTTACTTAAATCAGCCTGGCCGGTTATTGGTGCCTGGTGAATTTGAAGGCACGCCGTTGCTGCAACTCCTGCCTTTGTTGCCAGAACAGCTGGCGCAAGGTGGAGCTTTGGTGGACTTGATGCAAAAGCATTTTGTCAGTTACCAAAGCAAAGTGATTGAGCCATTTTACCGCCAGTACTTTTCAGGTTTAGACCGTCAGGTGGTGTTGGTCGATATTTTGGGGGCACTGAATGCAGGTGAGTCCGCACTGTTAGAGCTGAAACAAAGTCTATTACTGATTTTACAAAGTTTTGATTATGGTCCAGAACACTGGCTGCGGCGGATTTTTAAACCACGGATCAGTAAAGTGTTATTTGCTGTCAGTAAAGCCGATCATGTCACACCGGATCAGCATCAGGCGCTGACTTTGTTATTACAACAGCTGCTGTTGCAGCATCTGCAGAGTGTGAAGTTCCAGCTTTGCCCTTACGAGGTGATGGCGATAGCTGCTATTAAAGCCAGTGAAGCTGGTTTTGTGAAACACAACGGCTCGCAACAGCCTTGTTTACGCGGCCTTAGCGCACAAACAGGAGAGGCGCTGACGTATTATCCTGGTGATGTGCCACGCTACTGGCCGGATCATCAGCTATTTACCGAACATCATTTTGAATTTCAGTCCCTGGCGCCTTTGCCATGGCCTAAACAGCAAGTGCTGCAACATATCCGTCTGGATCATCTGCTGGAGTACCTGTTAGGAGATAAACTGACATGACAGATTTAAAACAAGCCAAAAGCTTTAAAGAGGCCGATTTTATTGGCTCTGATGCGGTATCAGAACTACCGATGACAAAGGCTGTACAGTTTGAGCAAGCAGATTTTGTGGTTGAACCCCACCTCGAACCAGAACCAGCAAAACGCAAGCCTGTGTCTGCGCTGATGTGGGCTGGGATCAGCAGTGTTGTGCTGTTAGTGTCTGTGGCTTTGTACAGCGCTGTGACAACCATCCAGCAGGCTTTTATAGCGCCAGGTATCAGTACTGTGCTGGAAGCCTTATTTTGTGCCGCTTTATTAACTTTAGGCAGCTTGTTGCTGGCGAGGGAATGGCGCTTATGGCGACGTTTAGCCAAAACCCGCAGCTGGCAGCAAGCGCATCAGCGTATTCATGCCAGCATCCAATACGGTGAAGCCGAACAGCTTTGTCTGGATATCGCCGCCGTATTACCTGAATCAACACAGCAGGATGTGGCGGACTGGAAAGCGCAAAAACAAGCAGAGCACAGCGATCAGGAGCTGCTGGATTTGTTTGAACTCAAAGTGCTGAGCAAAGCCGATGCAAAAGTGCGTCAGCAAATACATCAGGCCTCTGCCGACGCCGCTATGGCCGTTGCCGTCAGTCCTTTTGCACTGGCCGATATGCTGCTGGTCATGTGGCGTACCAGTAAATTGTTACGCCAAATGGCTGAAACTTATGGCGCCTCATTGGGGCAGTTGCGCAGTCTGATCCTGATTAAACACTTATTTGCGGCTTTGTTATGGGCTGGCAGTTCGGAGCTGGCGCTGGATCTTGGTTCAGATGTGCTGGGTGCTGAACTGACCAGCAAATTATCGATGCGGGCAGGGCAGGGGTTAATAGCAGGTATGCTGGTAGCTCGTTTAGGTTTAGCTGCACAGCAATTGCTACGCCCTTTGCCATTGGCGAAAAGTCAGAAACTAAGTTTGCTGGATTTAAGCAAAGCCTTAGTGCGACGTTTGCTCGGTAAGGCGGCTCCTTTGTCAACTTAACGCTACATCTCCTGTCGTTTCTGCTCAAACTGACGGTGCTGCTTCAGACCGTCAGATGTCTATATGCCTTGTCGCTGATATAACCTTTTGTTTAGATAAAATAAAAAAACGCATAACAAATAAATACATACCCAAAGTAATTGGTGCTGCAGCTAGGCGACAAGCGAGCGAGACCCCATAAGCATAGTTGTCCTATGTGAATGGGGTGAGGAGTGCGGTCAACAACGCTGCAGCTTCAAGTACGAAGGGTATACAGCAACAGGTGTTTTATGAGCAAGCAGTACAGTCATCCTGATACGGTATGTATCCATGCCGGAAAAACCGGTTTAAATCCACATGGCGCTTTAGCCACGCCTTTGTACCAGACCTCCACTTTTGTATTTGATAGTGCCGAACAAGGCGCAGCCCGTTTTGCTGGTGAAGAGCCAGGTTATATCTACACTCGTTTAGGTAATCCAACCACAAGAGAGCTTGAGTTGAAAGTCGCTGCGCTGGAAGGCATGGAAGATGCCGCCGCTACCGCCACCGGTATGGGCGCTGTAGCAGCTGCCACTATGGCCTTTTTACAGCAAGGCGATCATCTGATTGCCAGCAAAGCCATTTATGGCTGCAGCTTTGCACTGTTTAATCATCAGTTTGCCCGCTACGGTATAGACGTTAGTTTTGTTGATATGACTGACCACAACGCCATCAAACAAGCGCTAAAATCCAACACCAAAATGATTTTTGCAGAAACACCCATTAACCCGACTTTGACTGTGCTGGATTTAGATTTTATTGGCCAGTTTGCCAAACAACACCAGCTGATTTCGGTGATCGACAATACCTTCCTAACGCCTTTACTGCAAAAGCCGGCTGATTATGGCATCGACCTTATTTTGCATAGCGCGACCAAGTACCTGAACGGTCACGGCGATGTGGTGGCTGGTATTATCGTCGGCAGCACCGAGCGTATTACTCAGATTAAACTGACCACCTTAAAAGATATGGGGGCAACCATCAGCCCGCATGATGCCTGGTTGATTATCCGTGGTTTAAAAACCTTGTCGGTGCGGATGGAGCGGCATTGTCAGAATGCGCAAAAAGTAGCGGAATTCCTTGAAGCTCATCCTGCGGTAGGCCAGGTCTATTACCCGGGGTTAAAGTCTCATCCGGGTTATAAATTTATCGGCAAACAAATGAAAGCAGCCGGTGGGGTATTGGCCTTTGAGCTAAACGGTAGTCTGGATGATGGTCGTTATTTTATTAATCAATGTACCTTATTCAGTCTGGCGGTCAGTCTTGGTGATGCGGAGTCGCTTATTCAGCATCCGGCTTCGATGACGCATAGTCCGTATTCAGCCGAAGAACGGCAGATGGCCGGAATCAGCGATGGCTTAATTCGTATTTCTGTAGGGCTTGAGCATGTCGAAGATATTATTGCGGACCTGGCGCAGGCACTGACCCTGATGCAGCAACGCCAGCATAGCGCAATGGCTTAATGTAACCATTGCTTTACAAAAACAACAGAGTTGACGTTCACGTCAACTCAACCATGGGTTAACAGCTGTTGTCCAATCCTCTAGTATCGGCCGCAACTAAAAGGTTGATAAAACCACTATAAGATCGAAACAACAGGGTTCTATGAGCAAATCAAGTAAATACGTATCGCACCAGTCGGATGAAGATGGCTTTATTCACTGGTCGGCTGACGAAAATAAAATCTGGTCTGAGTTAATGCAGCGCCAACTGTCCTGCATTGAAGGTAAGGCCTGTGATGAATATCTGGATGGACTGAAAAAGCTCAATTTGCCACTGGATCGTATTCCGCAGCTGGCAGAAATTAATGCAGTGTTAGAGCCAAGTACTGGCTGGAAAGTCACGGAAGTGCCAGCACTCATTAGTTTTGACCGGTTTTTCCAGCTATTAGCCAATAAAGAGTTTCCGGTCGCGACTTTTATTCGTAGCAGGGAAGAGTTTGATTACCTGCAGGAACCTGATGTGTTCCATGAAATATTTGGTCACTGCGCCATGCTGACCCATCCGGCTTTTGCTGAATTTACCCATACCTACGGCAAACTGGGCTTAGCGGCCAGCAAAGAAGACCGTGTGTATCTGGCTCGCTTGTACTGGTTTACCATAGAGTTTGGTTTATTAAGCAGCAAAGATGGCTTGCGGATTTATGGCGGCGGTATTTTATCTTCGCCTGGTGAAACTCAATACGCTATTGGTTCTGACGTGCCAGAGCGTAAAGCCTTTGATGTGGTTGATGTGCTGCGTACGCCTTACCGTATCGACATTATGCAGCCGGTGTATTTTATGATTAATTCGATTAACGATTTATTTGATGTATCCCAATTGGATTTGATGGCTATGGTACAACAAGCCCGATCTCTGGGTTTACATGCTGCTAAATTTCCGCCAAAAGAAAAAAAGGCAGGTTAAGCCCTGCCGATAACAGAGAACACTCTAATGTCTGAATTAAAACAAGCGAAATGTGAAGCCTGCCGTGCTGATGCACCCAAGGTATCGGATGAAGAATTAGCCCAGCTGATGCACCAGATCCCGGACTGGACCCCAGTGGCCCGTGATGGCATTTTACAACTGGAGCGTGAGTTCAAATTTAAGAACTTTAAGCTGGCATGGGCTTTTCATCAGAAAGTGGCGCAGTTGGCTGAAGATGAAGGCCACCACCCAGCCTTATTGCTGGAATGGGGTAAGCTGACAGTGACCTGGTGGTCGCATTCGATTAAAGGCCTGCATAAAAACGATTTTATCTGTGCTGCTAAAACTGACGCTTTGTTAGTTTCTTAATATCTGCGGTTGTAGGGGATGGGCTTGTCCCATCCCGTCTTGCCAGCAACACTCAGGCCTAACAGTTTGATCCCGCCAGTCGTGACTGCCCATGCTCCGCACAGAGTCCCAAGGGGATGTGCATATTTCTTTACAAATAATACTGGTCTGCCCGAGCCTCTTTACCGTATGATTAAATCTAAGCACAAGCTTGAGGTGGTTTAGTATCATGAGGTTAGAAATTCATTGCCAGGACCGACTGGGTATTACCCAGGAAGTGTTAAATATCCTGGTCAGCTATCAGTTGGATTTACGTGGTATCGAAGTAGATCCGACTCTGGGCCGGATTTTTGTATCCTTCCCAACAGTCGAGTTTGAAAAATTTCAGGAGCTGATGGCTAAAATCCGTCGTATTCCTGGCGTTGACGATGTGAAGACCACAGCTTTTATGCCATCCGAGCGGGAACACAACGAACTGAGCACCTTATTACGCACTTTGCCTGATGGCATTATTGCAGTAGATACCCGTGCCAATGTCACCATTATTAACGAAGCAGCGCTTGAAGCCTTGTCTATGGAGCGCAGCGCTATTGAAGGTCAGTCACTTACTGCCATGGTCAAAGGTTTTAATTTAAGCCGCTGGCTGGAAAGTGATGATGTACTGGCACAAACCCGGCGGGTAGAAATTCAGAACAAACGTTTTATTGCCGATCTATTGCCTGTATTGGTGCCTGATGATTCTGGTAAAGATATTCTGGCTGGGGCTGTACTGAACCTGAAATCTGAAAGCCGTTTAGGCGAGCAGATGGTGGTATTTAAAAAAGGCGATCAGGAAAGTTTTAATAACCTGCATGCTCACAGCAATTTAATGCGCAAAGTAGTGCGTGAAGCCAAGAAAATGGCTCAGCTGGACGCTCCTATTTTGATTATGGGCGAAACCGGCACAGGCAAAGAAGTCTTGGCCCGTGCTTGTCATGCCGCCAGCAGCAGAACTGGCAAACCTTTTTTGGCAGTAAACGTGGCTGCTATGCCGGATTTAGTGGCTGAGTCTGAACTCTTTGGCCATGGCCCCAATGCATTCCCTGGTGCTAGTGAAGCGAAAAAAGGTATTTTTGAGCAGGCCAACAAAGGCACTGTATTTCTCGATGAAGTAGGCGAGATGTCGCGAGAGCTGCAAACTAAGCTCATTCGCTTTTTGCAGGATGGCAGTTTCCGCCGTGTCGGTGATGAAAACGAAGTGAAAGTCGACGTGCGGGTGATTTGTACCACGCAAAAAGACTTACCCGCCATGGTGCAGGAAGGCAAATTCCGTGAAGACTTGTTCTACCGGCTAAATGTGCTGACACTCAACCTGCCGCCACTGCGTGAGCGTAAACAGGATGTTGTGCCTTTGGCTGAGTTTTTTATCGCACGCTTTTCTGCCCGTTTAGGCCGCAAAGCACCCAAAATGACCGACTCCTGCGCACATTTTCTGCAGCATTACCCCTGGCCTGGTAATGTGCGCCAATTAGAAAATGCCTTGTACCGCGCCGTGACTTTGCTCGAAGGGTATGAGCTGGATAAAGAACATATGCAGTTGCCAAGTTACACCAGTGACTTTGGTTATCTGGAAAAAGACTTTGATGGCACTTTGGACGAAGCGGTGCGAAATTTTGAAGCGGATTTACTTCGAAAACTCTATCCGGCTTATCCAAGTTCACGCCAATTGGCAAAAAAACTCGGTTTAAGTCACACAGCTGTGGCGAATAAATTGCGCGAATACGGCATTAACCGCAAGAGCGTAAAAATTTAGATACGCTTTGTGTGATTTGCTCTACAAATGGAAGGCTCTAAAGCTGGTTTTAGGGCCTTTTTGGTTCTTATTTAAGCAAAATAACGTTTTTGTCAGTTAATCTGTACAAAATCGAGCTTTTATCGCAATTCTGCCATCCGTTGACCCTCTCTTCCATTTTTTCCCGGCAAGCGCAAGATAAGCACAAACTTGCCTTATTTTGTCTGGAGACACTCTTATGTTTGACCCTATTAACCCTTTGGGCACCGATGGTTTTGAATTTGTTGAATACACTGCCGCCACAGAACAGGGCATTGCAGATCTGAAGCAACTGTTTAAGTCGTTAGGTTTTACTGAAGTGGCCAAACACCGTTCTAAAGACGCCTGGTTATACAAACAAGGTGACGTGAATTTTATTGTGAACGGTCAGCCAAATTCTCAGGCTGAACAATTTGCTGCCGAACATGGCCCAAGCGTCTGTGCTATGGCCTTCCGTGTCAAAGATGCTGCCGAAGCCTTAAAACATGCCGTGGCCAATGGCGCTAAAGCCTATCAGAATCAGGTAGGCCCTATGGAGCTGAATATCCCTGCTGTGTATGGCATTGGTAGCAGCCTGCTGTATTTTGTCGACCGTTATGGTCAGAATTCTGTTTACGACGTTGATTTCAAATTCCATGATAACTGGCAGGCCGAAATGGCGAAAAACCAGGTCGGTTTAGAAGTCATCGATCACCTGACGCACAACGTCCGTCGCGGCAATATGGCACTGTGGGCTGGTTTTTATGAGCGGATCGGGAATTTCCGTGAAATCCGTTATTTTGATATCGAAGGCAAGCTGACAGGTTTGGTCTCTAAAGCCATGACCGCTCCTTGTGGCAAAATCCGTATTCCAATCAACGAATCTTCGGATGATAAATCTCAGATTGAAGAATTTATCCGTGAATACAAAGGTGAAGGCATCCAGCATATTGCTCTGACCACAGACGATATTTATGAAACAGTCCGCACTTTACGTCAGCGTGGCATGGACTTTATGCCAACACCAGAGACCTACTACGAGCGTGTTAATGCTAGGGTTGAAGGTCATACTGAAGATCTGGACCAGTTAAAACAGCTGCGTATTCTGATCGACGGTGCACCACTGAAAGACGGTATTTTACTGCAGATCTTCACCCAAACTGTGATTGGCCCTGTATTCTTTGAAATCATTCAGCGTAAAGGCAATGAAGGTTTTGGTGAAGGTAACTTCAAAGCTTTGTTTGAATCCATTGAAGAAGATCAAATCCGTCGCGGAGTTATTTAATTATGCGTAAATGGGCGTCTTTTCCGCTAAAAGAAGGCGAAGTTTCCCGTCAGGCTCATGCTGATTTTCCAGACAGAGCCATCTATGAGCGTGAAGTGGGCCGCAGTGGCTTTTTTGGCCCAGCGACCCACTTCCATCACACCCATGCCCCAACGGGCTGGAGTGACTGGGAAGGGCCGTTAAAACCACGTTTGTATAACTTTAACGACATAGCCGGCAATCAAAACGTTTCACCATGGCAAGTTCCGACTTTATTGCACAATGCGCACTTAAAAATGCGCACCTGGCGTTTAACAGAGTCAATGGATTATCTGGTGCGTAATGCCGACGGCGACGAGTTGTTGTTTGTGCACGAAGGTGCTGCTGAGCTTTATTGTGACTATGGTCATTTAACCTTACGTGATGGTGATTATGTGGTGATCCCACGTTCTACCCTATGGCGTTTAGAAGTCACAGAGCCGCTGTTTTTGTTGATGATTGAAGCGACTAATGACTCTTTCCAGTTACCGGAAAAAGGTCTAGTCGGTAATCACGCTATTTTTGATGCGGCTATGATCGATACACCAAAAATAGATGAGGCTTTCAAAGCTCAATACAGCGAACAGCAGAGCAGGGTGCAGGTGAAACGTCACGATCAGGTGTCTCAAATCACCTACCCATACAATCCACTGGATGCGATTGGCTGGCATGGTGACTTGGCGGTGATGCGGATTAACTGGCGTGATATCCGGCCTTTAATGAGCCACAGATATCACTTACCGCCATCCGCTCATACTACCTTTGTTGCACAGCGTTTTGTAGTTTGTACTTTTGTGCCTCGCCCCATTGAGAGTGATCCGGGCGCATTAAAAGTGCCGTTTTACCATAACAACGACGATTATGACGAAGTGCTGTTTTACCATGCAGGTGATTTCTTCAGTCGCGATAATATTGAGCGTGGCATGGTGACTTTTCACCCTGCAGGTTTTACTCATGGGCCTCATCCAAAAGCCTTTGCGGCGGGTCGTGAGTACAAAAAGAAATTTACCGACGAAGTGGCTGTGATGCTGGATACCCGCGATGCACTTTATGTGGGTGATGCGGCTGTAGCCACTGAAAACCCGGACTATGTGAATAGCTGGAAAATCAAACCGGCCGCTCTGTAAGGATTAAAAATGAAGTTAGCAAGTTTGAAAAACGGCCAGCGTGACGGCCAGTTAGTGGTGGTCAGCCGTGATTTATCCCGTTGCATCGCAGTTCCTGTTATTGCTGCCACTATGCAGCAAGCGCTGGATCACTGGTCTGTAGCAGCTCCGCAGCTGTCTGAAGTCTATCAGGCGCTGAACAGTGGCTCCGTGCAAGGCGAACAAGCCTTTGATCAGGCACAGTGCGAATCGCCTTTGCCACGCGCTTATCAATGGGCGGATGGCAGTGCTTATGTCAATCATGTTGAGCTGGTGCGCCGTGCCCGTAACTCAGAAATGCCGCCAAGCTTCTGGACTGATCCCTTAATGTATCAGGGCGGTTCGGATGATTTTATTGGTCCACGCGATCAGATTGAGGTAGTTAGCGAAGACTACGGCATCGACTTTGAAGGTGAAGTCGCAGTGATCACTGACGACGTGCCTATGGCGATTAGTGCTGAAGACGCCCGTCATAAAATTCGTCTGGTGATGTTGGTGAACGACGTATCGTTACGGGGTTTAATTCCAAACGAACTGGCGAAGGGCTTTGGTTTCTTTCAATCAAAACCTGCGTCTGCTTTCAGCCCTGTGGCTGTGACACCGGATGAATTAAGCAGTGACTGGCAGGATGCTAAGCTGCATTTGCCTTTAGTGTCGCATTTAAACGGTAAGCTGTTTGGTCAACCTAATGCCGGTGTCGATATGACCTTTGATTTTGGTCAGTTGGTGGCTCATGCAGCTAAAACCCGTAACTTAGGTGCTGGTGCTGTCATAGGTTCAGGCACTGTGTCGAATAAACAAGGCACTGACTACGGCACTTCGATTGATGAAGGTGGTTTAGGCTACAGCTGTATTGCCGAAATCCGTATGATTGAAACTATACGTGATGGTGCACCTAAAACCTCATTTATGAAGTTTGGTGATAGCATTCGCATTGAAATGCTGGATAAAGCTGGCCACTCTATCTTTGGTGCCATAAACCAAAAAGTAGTGAAATACGGCGCTTAATTTGCCTTAGTATCACGAGCCAGTCGATTGTTCCATAAGGGGTCGACTGGCTTTTTTATATCTGCCTGAAAGGGATGTTTTAGAATGAAACTACATGGTTACTGGCGCTCCAGCGCCGCCTACAGAGTGCGTATTGCATTGAATCTAAAAGGTGTACAAGCGGAACATTGCCCTGTGCACCTGGTCAATCATGGCGGAGAGCAACACAGTCTGGATTATCAGCGCTTAAATCCTGCAGAACTGGTGCCTACTCTGGAAGATGGTGAGCTGAGTCTGAACCAATCTTTAGCCATTATTCAGTATCTGGAAGACTGTTACCCGCAAGCACCTTTATATCCTAAAGAGTCAGCGCAGAAGGCCGCCGTGATGGCTTTTGCATTGGACATCGCCTGCGATATTCACCCTTTGAATAACTTGCGGGTGTTGCAGTATTTGACCGGGCCTCTGGCATTGTCCGAAGCACAAAAAATGCAGTGGATTAAACACTGGCTGGCGGTGGGTTTTATTGCTCTGGAGAAAAGACTTCAGTTAACGACAGGGCGTTATTGCTTTGGCGATGCAGTGACAGTGGCCGATCTGTGTTTAGTACCACAAGTTTATAACGCCTTACGTTTTCAACTGGATATGACAGATTATCCATTGATCAACGCTATTTATCAGCGCTGCAACGAACTGGATGCCTTTCAAAAAGCTGCGCCTGAACAACAAGCTGATGCTGTTTAAGTCGCATCAGCCTGGCATTTTTGCTACTCTGGCGCGACTTGAAGTAGGGAGAATATAAAGTATGTTGAAACTGCCAAAAAAGCCTGTCAATGCTGTGCTTTTTTATGTAGGGACTTTGGGGTTACTGACTCAGGTGCTGGTGAGTTTCTACTTACTGACTCAAGGCCGCACCATGGACTGGCATTGGTGGTTTCACTGGCTGGCACCGACGCTCTGTCTGTTGTGGGGGATAATTCCGCGTTTACAACTTCAAAAAGAAGATTAGTATCAGTGATTTAACTGTTAACGTCCGGGCGTGAACATGCCTTCAATGCGGATTTCACTGACGCCCTCTTTGGTAAAATGAAATTTGATTTGCGCCATATTTTTGTGGAAAAAATACGGCGTATCATCAAACATCAGCACGTAACCACCTCGTGCTTTGTCTTTGTATTTTGGGTCGGTGTTTTTACTAAGTTTAAAGCTGTGTTTCCCCAGGGTCCACTCAAACCCTTGCAAGGGTTTATTGATCCAATCTGTTACCCAAATCTGTTCGTCCTGATGCAACACCAAAGCTAAAGTGTATTTGTCAGGTAATTCAGCGACTTCGACTTCCTGAATACCAGCCTGAAATACTTCAGTGCCATTTTTTTGCGTAAAGGAAAAACCAAATTGCAGGCTTTGTTTGGTCCCGTCCAGCAGCATAAGCTGGCCCTGTCCGGGCACAGTAAAATAGGCCCATGTGCTTGGAACCCATAGCAAAAAGAGCAACATCAGGCTCGTTTTAACCATACAACACCTCAAACCCCATTTGCGACTTCAGCCTGTCAGCTCGCCAGATACAAGGTGAGTTCCTGTCCAGGCTGTAAGTACTTATTTGCTTTAATATTATTCCATTTCACAATATCAGCAACTTTTACTTTAAAGCGCTGGGCAATGCTGGCCAGTGAGTCACCAGCCTTCACTTTATAGATCATACTTTTTCCGTCAAAGCTTGATTTGGGCTCTGACGTTTTATAGTAAGTCAGTGTCTGACCTGGCTTTAACCGGGTTTTTGCGTTCAGTTTGTTCCATTTCTTCAGCTGTTCACTGCTTACCTTAAGTTTTTGGCTTATTTCCCAAACACTATCGCCACTTTTAACTGTATAAGTTTGGGCACCAGAGGTGGTTTTTTTGCCTGAGCCTGTCACTGCCGGAGCTTCAGCAGACTGCGCCAGGCCTGGGATAATCAGCTGCTGGCCTATTTTTAACTGGCTATTACTTAACTGGTTGGCTTGTTGTATGGCTTTGACCGAGGTTTTATGTTGTGCCGCAATCTTACTTAAGCTATCACCGGATTTGACCTTATAACGACCAGTTGAAGCAACGGGAGCTACTTTCACTTTAGGCAAAGCGGCCAACTGCTGGTCTATGTCTTCGGCGCTGCCAAATGGCACGACTAACTGATAACTGGCGCTTGGGACCGTTGTACTTTTAAAACCCGGATTCAGTCGTCTGAGTTCAGTGACACTCAGGTTTAGCAAATCTGCTGCTTTATTTAAATCCAAACCTCTGTTGATTTGGATCACTTTGGTTTGGGGCTGATTGGCAAGTTGTGGCATAGGAATAGCGTATTTTTCGCTATTCTTCAGCAGCTCAGCCAGCGCCAGTAATTTTGGAATATAGCTTGTATTTTGTTTTGGCAGATTCAATGACCAGAAATCTGTTGGTTTTCCCCGGTATCTATTGCGCTCAATTGCTTTAAAAACCCGGCCTTCCCCTGCGTTAAAAGCCGCGACTGCACTGAGCCAATCCTGATCAACATTGCTGTAAAGGTACTGCAAATAATCCATAGCTGCGCGACTGGATTCAATCACATCACGGCGACCGTCATACCAGGCGTTTTGTTTTAAGCCAAAGTTACGGCCTGTGCCTGCACTGAATTGCCAAATCCCAAGCACACCAGAAAATGAACCTGCTTTAGGGTTGTAAGTGCTTTCGACTATAGGCAGCAAGGCCAGTTCAAGCGGCATATTGCGCCGTTCCAGCTCAGTAACTATATGATACAGAAAGGGTTCTGCATTATCTGAAGCTATTTTTAACAGCTTTTGGTTACGGATAAAAAAGCGCTTTTGGCTTTCTATATCGTCATTGTCTGGCACAGTTAAGGTCATTTGGTCAGCGATACGCTGCCATAAATTATCGTACTTGGCTAACTTAGCGTCAGGTTGCAACGGAGAGTTATGCTTCAATAAGGCATTGGCAACCTGCTGAGCAGTGGCCGCTTTATCCTTCATAGAACTATCAGAAGCCGATGTCTGGTAGTCACCAGCAGAGTCTGCTGTTTTATGCTGTGAGGTTTGAACGGCACAACTGGCCAGTAGTGCAGCCGCTACCGCGACAGATAATTTTTTCAGCATTCGCTTTTTCCAAAATCAAAAATCCGCCTTATGTTACCTGCTCAGCCTTCAAAAGCAAGGTTAGTGATCAAAATCGATCTTTGGCGGATCGTAATGCGGTGAATAGATCCACAGCATTGTGTTGTTGCCAGCGGTGTTGCAGAGCGGCATCTTCAGCCCTTAAAAAAGGGTTAATTTGTCGCTGCATGGCAAGAGGAGTGGGCAGGGTAGGTTGCTGCAGTTCCCTTTGCTGTTGACACCAGTGTTGGTAATTGGCCAATTCTGTATTGTCGGGATCTGCCCAACGGGCAAACTCCAGATTGGCCAGAGTGTATTCGTGTGTGGCATAGATTAACGTTTGATCCGGCAACGTCAGAATGTGTGACAAACTCTGCCACATCTGCGCTGCCGACCCTTCAAACAAACGACCACAACCAGCATTAAATAAAGTATCACCACAAAACAGAACGGGCGCTGAATAGTAGGCTATATGACCCAGGGTATGACCAGGAAGTTGCATCACCTGAAAGGTTAAATTGAAATCAACCAGCTCAATCTGAGCCTTGTCCTGTAACCAGACGTCCGCATAAGGGATTTTGTCTTGCTCTAAGGCTGGGGCATACACCACCGCATCTGGCCAACGTTGTTTTAGCTCTTTAATGCCACCCGTATGATCCGGATGGTGATGGGTGATCAGGATCACGGCTAATTGCAACTGGTGCAGTTGTAAATGCTGTTGCACTGCAGTAGCGTCACCCGGATCAACAATCAAGGCCAACTTCGCTTGGCGCAGGCACCAAATGTAGTTATCCTTAAAAGCCGCAATGGCGGTGATGTCTGACATAAATAATATCCATGGCTGATGTTCTGATAAGGTGTAGTGTACCGGATGAAACCTGCTTTAAGTTACCACAGTACGACAATACCCCGACAGTGGCAGCAATTGCCACAAGGCGAGCTGATGGCCAAAGCGATAGAACAGCAACTAAGTCAGTGGTGGCCAAAAATCTTCGGTTATCATTTACTGAAAGTGGGTAGTTTAAGTTGCGCCTTGGATACGTCAGCTTGCAACATCAAACATCAAATCAATTTAAGTGAACAATCCGATCAGGCCTCTGTAGTGGCGGACCCTGATGCATTGCCATTTTTCGAACACTCCATTGATGCGGTCTTGTTGTCACATTGTCTGGAGTTTTATCCGGACCCACACCACATAGTGCGTGAAGCCCACCGGGTGCTGATGCCGGATGGCTATTTGTTGTTAAGTGGTTACAACCCGCTAAGCAGTGCAGGTTTTATTAAACTCTGGCCTGGTGTGAAACAGCAATTGCCGTGGGCCGGCCGGTTTTTTACACCGTCCCGTGTCAAAGACTGGCTGCATTTATTAGGCTTTGAAGTGATGTATGAACAACGTTTTTTCTGGTCTAGTTTGCTTGGTAAACATAAACCTGATAGTCGTTGGCAAAAATGGTGTGAAACTTACCTGGGGTATTTTGGGGCTTCGTATTTGCTGGTTGCCCGCAAGAGGGTGTTGCCTTTAACTCCAATCCGGCCTAAGTGGCAACGTGCTCCGGCCTTCCAGACTTCAGTCAAAGGCATTAGTGCCCGACAGGGGCTCTATCACGATTAATCGATCTCTTTCTCCACTTTTACCTGCTTTTGCAACCACTGATCCAGTTGATTCGCGAACTGTTGTTTGTCCTGCTGGCCCAAAGGCGAAGGCCCAGACAATTGCACACCGCCGCTGCGCAGCTCTTCCTGCAAATTGCGCATCGTTAGTCGGTCACTAATATTATCCGGTGTCAGCAGACGGCCTTTGCTGGTGATGCAAAGTGCTCCTTTGGCAACCACAGCGGCCGCTAGCGGAATGTCGTTGCTGATCAGTAAATCACCCGGCGCTATGCGTTCTTCAATGTAGCGGTCCGCCACATCAAAACCATGTTCAACCTGCACAGCTCTGATATAAGGGCTGCGAGGAATTTGTAAGCTATGGTTGGCGACCAGATACAAAGGCACTTGTTTTCGTTCTGCAGCCTTAAACAACATCTCTTTTAATACTTTGGGGCAGGAATCTGCATCAACCCAGATTGGCATCCTGATGATCCTTTAATAGTTGTCTGGCTTGTTTATTATTAAGCTTCATAAAGTACAGCAGCGGGTCCGATTCACCAGGCTGCTCAGCCTCAATAAAACCCAACTGCTGATAACACTGCACTGCAATGAGATTTTTGCGATAGACAAACAACGAAAAATCCCTTTGGGGATGCTGTTGCAGGCCCTGTGCTATCAGACCTTTTATCAGGGTTTTACTATGGCCCTGACCTCGGGATTCCGGATGCACCAGTAAACGTGCCAGATGATTGCAGTCAAAACGATCACAAAGTTGACCAAAGGCAACACGTTGTCTGTGTTGATACAACCAATAACTTTGAGTTCCTGGTAAATACAGCTGCTGCAAAAACTGCAAAGCTCGAATAGGAAAATAAAAACCATCGCCGCCCCATTGATCCAGGTCTTGCTGTGAATCAAACCAGTTGTGCAGGTAAGCCGATTGCTCTGGTGTAACAGGACTTAACTGATAAGGAGCATGTTTCATAAATGGCCTTGAACCAAAGTTAACTGATAGCCCTGCTGTTTGAACTGCTGGATTAATCCGTCATCTCCAGCCAGATGCAAAGCACCAACTACGACAAAAACAGGCTTTTTGTGTTCAGCGCTGACCAGCTGCTTCACCCATGACTGGTTTCTTTTCACAATCAAGGTCTGGTAAATCGCCGGATAGTTTTTTAAATCATCCAGATACAAAGTCTCAAGTTGTTTCAGGTCGCCACTACGCCAGGCTTTTCGCATCGCATCAAAGTCTTCGCTGCTGTCCGTCAGGTCTTCCATGGTGCTTTTAATCAAGGTTTCAGCGCCGCTGTTATTCAGTTCTGTCAGCACGGCCAGATGCTGCTGCATAGTTTCAAGACCCGTTACTTTTTTTCCGGCTTTTTTCGCTTCCTCTTGCAAGTAGGCATCTACTCCTGGAGCTGTTGCGCCTTGAGCCTGAAGTTGAGTTGTGGTCAGCATCACAGCGGCAAAGGCAGGTCTGAAGCGGGTGATTTGTTCAAGGGGAATATTATGTGCTCTGCAGTATTCAGCCAGCTGTTTCGCCAGCGGTGCAGAGAGTTGTTGTAGCAAATTTTCGCCAGAAGGGTAGGAGTTTAAAGCGAGCATCTGCTGTATGCCGGCAGGGCTTGATAACTGCTCTAAATCTGTTTCCAGCAGCAGGACGTCGCTTTGCTTTAACGCCTTCAGGTATTCTGCTGGCAAAGGGTAATCTTCAGCGCCAAGCATATGAATGGAGCCTGCCAGATAAAAATGTTGTTTACCTTTGCTGACTTTCCATACGCCATCGGCGAGCACAGAACTGCTTAGCAGTAATAAAGTTAAAAGACTAAAAATACGGATCACTGCTTAAAACCTCTGGAGTAAATAGATCTGATTAATCAAAAGAACCGACTTTGCCGCGCAGTTTTTTGCGTTCTTTGTGCTGAGTTTTTTGGTTCAGCCTGTCCATTCTAGCGCCAAAGGTGGGCTTCGTTGCGCGCCTTTTTTTGCTTCAAAACTGGCTGATTGCAGCAGTTGCATCAATTTCGCAACTGCATCTTCTTTATTCATATCCTGGCTGCGGTGGGCCTGAGCTTTAATGACAATAACACCACTTTTACTGATCCTGTCGTCCGGATACTGCAGCAGCTTTTGCTTAAATTCATTCGGCAAACTACTGCGCTCTATATCAAAACGCAGCTGCACCGCAGTAGATACTTTATTGACATGCTGGCCACCACTGCCCTGAGCGCGGATAAAGCTGAACTCCAGCTCATCCAAATCAAGCTCAAGGCCGGGTTTGACCTGAACTAAAGTTACCACATCAAATCATCCGGAATTTGATAGGCTGCGTACGGATCATCTTCCGCCTGCACTTCGGCACTTTGACCTGTGTTATGCAGTACTATGATGGCTTCAGCCAGACGTTGCTGAATTTTTTCTGCCACTTTCACTGGGATCACATAATACTGCTCTGCAAGCTTGGCAATCGCCGCCTGACCTTTGGTTAATTCAGCATGGATACGGTTGCTGACGTATAAACGCTTTACCACACTACCGTCGGTGAAGTTAAAGGCGGTTTCACCTTTATGAGTAATGGTATTAAGTTCAATTAGTTGCTTCACCTGGGCCGCTAAGGCTTTTTTATCCAGCTCGGCTTTACGCTGACGGTTTAATTCCTGGTCGCGTTGCAGTTGTTGCTGACGGCTTTGTTCGGCGAGCACTGAGGCTTCATTGACGACTGAGCCATTTTTTCCGGCTTGTACCCGTTCTTTATGCTTCTCTTTTTTGATGGCTTTTAGCTTTTTCTCATTGCCTAGTCCGGCTTTGAGTAATTGTTCCTGCAGTGATTTACTCATAAAAATGTCCTGTCGATCAGATAGCGCTATTGTTTCATGTTACAGCTGTGCTGCAAAGAGCAGAAGGGCAGACTAACTGCCCATGCAAAAAATGCGTTATGATAAGGCACTTTTATTGAATTTGTCCGGGACCTTATCTTGTTATTTCACGATCTTGCGTTAGACCCTCGTTTAGTCCGTTCTATCCAGCATCTTGGCTTTGCGAGACCAACGCCAATTCAGCAGGAGGCTGTGCCTGCTGCTATGACGGGCAAAGACTTAATGGTTTCTTCGCAAACCGGTTCAGGAAAAACTCTGGCTTACTTGCTGCCGATGATGCAGCGCTTATTACGCAGCAGACCTTTATCCAAACAAGATGCCCGGGCTTTGATTCTGGTACCGACCCGCGAACTGGCTCATCAGGTCTATGCCAAATTACGTTTGTTTGTCGCCAATACGCCGTTAACCAGTGCTTTAATAGTGGGCGGTGAGAACTTTAACGAGCAGGAAAAAATCCTGAAGCGTCAGCCGACTATCATAGTGGCAACGCCAGGGCGTTTTATTGATCACCTGCAGCACAAAACATTTTTTATTCAGGGTCTGGAAATGCTGATTTTAGATGAAGCAGACCGGATGCTGGATTTAGGCTTTATGCCACAATTGAATGAAATCAATAGAGCTGCTGATCACCGCCTGCGCCAAACATTGATGTTCTCAGCCACTTTAGATCACGCGGAAGTGAATGAACTGGCGATGTCGTTGTTAAAATCGCCACACAGAGTTTCAGTGGGCGCTTCTTATCAGCAACACGAAGATATAGAACAGCGTTGTTATTTCGCTGATCATTTGTCCCACAAAGAGGCTTTATTGGCTTATTTGTTAAAGCAGGAACAAATTAGTCAGCTGATTATTTTTACCGCGACCCGCGAAGATACCGATCGTCTTGCAAAACTGTGCGACTCTTTAGGTTATCCCGCTGTAGGTTTAAGTGGCAAGTTAACTCAGGGTCAGCGGAATGCGGTGATGCAGGGCTTTTCCGCCAATAAACATCAGGTGTTAGTAACTACGGATGTAGCCTCCCGCGGTCTGGATTTATTGCAGGTCAGCCATGTGGTGAACTTTGATTTACCTAAACATGCTGAAGAGTACGTGCACCGTATAGGTCGTACCGGCAGAGCAGGAGCTAAAGGTAGTGCGATTTCTTTAGTTGGTCCAAAAGACTGGGTTGCTTTTTGTGCAATAGAAAGTTTCTTACGCCGTCCTTTACCTATGGAAAAAGTGGAATCTTTACCGGCAAAATTTAAAGGTGTGGATTTGCATGCACCGGTGAAAGCCGTAAAGAAAACTAAGCCTGTGGTCAGAAAAGCCAAAGCAAAATCAACAGATACAACGACTAAAGTAAAGGTCGCGCCAAAACCTAATTTTTATCAGGCTGGCGATGATGGCATGACGCCAGTGAAGAAAAAGATCAAATAATTTACAGTAGTATGTTTTTTATTCGGAAAATAGTGCTACACTCAGGTCGTTACTTTGTAGATTTGTTCGACAGTTTTTAATGCAAGCAATTGTTTTGGCTGAAGAATTATTTAGAGTAACTGGAACGGCCAAAACCAGAAAAACTATTTTTCTGTCGGAACAGTAATAGCTATTGACCACTTTGTCGGGTTCACTGATAATGGGGTCGTAATATGTACTAGCTCGAATACGGCCGGTAATATTTAAGTCGCCAAACAATTGGCAAATTTAGTTAAAGTAAGAGAATGTTATGTCACAATTAATTTCCGGTACCGTTAAGTGGTTCAACGAAGATAAAGGTTTTGGTTTCATCGAGCGTGAAGGCGGCAAAGACGTATTCGTACATTTCCGCGCTATCAATGGCACAGGCCGCAGAACTTTAGTTGAAGGTCAACGCGTAACTTTCGAAGTTACTGAAGGCCAAAAAGGTCCTCAGGCTGAGAACGTAACTGTTACCGGTTAATAGTTTTCTGAAAAAGAGCCAACTTTAAGTTGGCTTTTTTTATGCCTGAAATTCAGTGAAATTATTTTTAACTCATTGTTTTATTGGTTAAATATGAAATTTGTTTCGGCTTTCTTGACCTTGGTATCAAAGTTCTAAGGACAACTGAGCCTGAGCTTCCTGTGCTTTTAATCCAACATGAATACCCACCAACCGCACTTTTTTACCATGACCTCTGTGCCAGGCTTGCTCTAATAACTGCTTTAAGCTGGCCATATCCAATTCGGGTTGTTGTTTCTCTACTGTGGTTTGCTGAAAATCGGCAAATTTCAGTTTAATGCCAATTTTTTGAATATGAGCACTAGCTTCACAGCGTTCAATGCGGCGCCGAAGTTTTGGTAACAGCTCAGATAAGCTTTGTTGACCTGCATCCAGATCCGGTAAATCTTCAGTGTAGGTGTGTTCAACAGCTACAGATTTACGTGGATAATCGTTTTGTACATCACGGCTGTCGCGGCCAAAACTGCGTTCTATCAAGGTTTCAGCAAAACTGCCGAAGTGTTTCACCAGCGTATGCAAAGGTGCATTTTGAATATCGACGCATTTATAGAAACCTAAGGTTGCCAGTCGCTCAGCAGTTTTTTTGCCAACCCCCGGGATTTTTTGCAAAGGCAGGAATTTTACGAAGTCGCTGACTTTTTCAGGCGGCAAAACAAACAAGCCATCAGGTTTATTTTCATCACTGGCAATTTTGGCGAGAAATTTATTCGGGGCTACACCAGCTGATGCTGTTAAACCTGTTTCGGCAAAAATTACCCGGCGGATTTCTTCGGCAATACGGGTTGCGCTGCCAGAGAATAAGGTGCTGTCGCTGACATCTAAGTAGGCTTCATCCAAGGATAAAGGTTCTACTTTATCAGTATATCGATGGAAAATAGCCTGAATTTGTAAGCTGGCTGCTTTGTATTTTTCCATATTGCCGGGCAATAACAACAGGTGAGGGCAGAGCTTTAAGGCTTGTCCTGTAGGCATGGCAGAACGCACACCATACACGCGGGCAGGGTAGTTACAGGTGCTGATCACACCACGTTCGCTGCGACTGCCGCCTATAGCTAACGGAATGTTACGCCAATCAGGCCTGTCCCGCATTTCTACCGCAGCGAAAAAACAGTCCATGTCGATATGAATGATTTTTTTCATTTACAAAGCACTGTTGGTTTATACAGTTGTATAATTGACCAGTTTTGGCTTTTTGTAAAGTCAGATACTGGTTTTATTTACAGTTGATACTATTACTCCGCCGACCACCCGGCTGAAAGCTGATTTTAGAAGTTTAGATGGCTACTTAATAGCTGCATCTTTGGTGGATTCCATGTAGAATGCGCGCAGTTTTTTTGTAAATAGCCTGGCCCTTTTGGCCACCTGGGAGCAAGCATGTTAAAGCGCGAAATGAACATTGCCGATTTTGATCCGGAATTATGGCAATCCATTACCAATGAAACCCAACGTCAGGAAGATCACATTGAACTGATCGCTTCTGAAAACTATGCCAGCCCACGTGTGTTGCAGGCTCAGGGTTCTCAGTTAACTAACAAGTATGCTGAAGGTTACCCGCATAAACGTTATTACGGTGGTTGTGAGTACGTGGACGTGGCTGAAGATTTAGCTATCGCCCGTGCGAAAGAATTGTTTGGTGCCGATTACGCAAACGTGCAACCGCACTCAGGCTCGCAGGCCAACTCTGCAGTATTTTTAGCTTTATTAAACGCAGGCGATACCATTTTAGGTATGAGTCTGGCGCACGGTGGTCACTTAACTCACGGTGCTTCTGTTAGCTCTTCAGGTAAGTTATACAATTCTGTGCAATACGGTCTGCACCCTGAAACAGGTGTGATTGATTACGCCCAGGCTGAAGCTTTAGCTTTGGAACACAAACCTAAACTGATCATCGCTGGTTTCTCAGCCTATTCAGGCATTATCGACTGGCAGAAATTCCGTGAAATCGCCGACAAAGTGGGCGCCTACCTGATGGTGGATATGGCTCACGTGGCTGGTTTAGTGGCTGCAGGTTTGTATCCAAACCCGGTGCCAATTGCTGACGTTGTGACGACCACTACTCACAAAACCTTAGCCGGTCCTCGTGGCGGTTTAATTCTGGCCCGTAAAAACGAAGAGCTTGAAAAGAAATTCAACTCTGCCGTTTTCCCTGGTGGTCAGGGTGGTCCTTTGATGCACGTTATTGCAGCTAAAGCTGTGGCTTTCAAAGAGGCTTTAGAGCCGGAATTTAAAGTCTATCAGCAACAAGTGCTGAAAAACGCTGTGGCAATGTGTAATGAAATGATCAAACGTGGCTACAAAATTGTATCTGGTGGCACTCAAAACCACTTATTCCTGATGGATTTAATCGACAAAAACATCACGGGTAAAGAAGCTGACGCCTGGTTAGGTCTGGCTCATATCACTGTGAATAAAAACTCAGTGCCAAATGACCCACGTTCTCCATTTGTCACCAGCGGTTTACGTATCGGTACTCCTGCTATCACCCGTCGTGGTTTCAAGGAAGCTGAAGCCCGTTTGGTTGCAAGCCTGATTTGTGACGTGCTGGACAGCCGCGGTGACGCTGGCGTCATTGATAAAGTGCGGGCTCAGGTGTCTGAAGTTTGTGGCCGTTTACCGGTTTATGCCTGATTGCCAGCTATGACTGAGCAAAGATAGAGTGTTATGATGGCCGCTTAATGCGGCCATTTTTTTCGGAGAAATTCCGTGTTTTGTCCTTTTTGTCGTGCCGACGATACCAAAGTTATAGACTCCCGCTTAGTCGCGGATGGGTCTCAAGTAAAAAGACGACGTGAATGTGGCGCCTGCCATGAACGTTTTACCACTTTTGAGGCTGCCGAACTGGTGATGCCCCGTATTGTAAAACGCGATGGCTCCCGCGAGCCTTATAACGAGGCTAAGTTGCGCAGTGGCGTGATGCGTTCACTGGAAAAACGTCCTGTCCCTACAGAACAGATTGAATCTCTGATCAGCAAAGTGGAAAGCTTATTACGCGCCACGGGCGAGCGCGAAGTGCCAAGCCAAATGCTGGGTACTCTGATTATGGATGAGCTGGTGAAACTCGATAAAGTGGCGTACGTGCGTTTTGCTTCCGTCTACCGCTCCTTTAAAGATATCCGTGAGTTTGGCGAAGAGATTGCCCGGCTTGGAGACAACTAAGTGAGTTTTACTGAACTCGATCATCATTATATGACGCGTGCCATAGAACTTGCCTCTAAAGGCCGTTTTACCACTGCACCTAACCCAAATGTCGGCTCTGTCATAGTCCGGGATGGCGAGATAGTAGGTGAAGGTTATCATCGTCAGGCTGGTGGTCCACATGCTGAGGTGTTCGCCTTGCGTCAGGCGGAGCATTTTGCTTCAGGTGCCACCTGTTATGTCACTTTAGAGCCTTGCAGTCATTATGGCCGCACTGGGCCTTGTGCTTTGGCGCTGGTGAATGCCGGTGTGAAAAAAGTCATAGTAGCTATGCTGGATCCTAATCCTTTAGTGGCTGGGCGTGGCATTCAGATCCTGCAAGATGCAGGCATTGAAGTGCAGGTTGGTTTGCTTGAAGATCAAGCCCGTGCATTAAATCCTGGCTTTTTAAGCCGGATGGAGCGGCAAAAACCTTATATCCGGCTTAAACTTGCCACCAGTCTGGATGGGCGTATTGCGCTTTCCAACGGCAAAAGCCAATGGATAAGCTCGGCGCAGTCCCGTTCTGACGTGCAGCTGATGCGAGCTCAGACTCATGCCATTTTATCGACTGCTACTACTGTGCTTGCTGACAATGCCCGTTTAACAGTGCGCTCTGAAGGACTGGCCATACCGTCTTTGGACGATGGCTCTGTGCGTCAGCCAATACGGGTGATTTTGGACCGCAGCCTTAAATTAACAGGCCAGGAGCTTTTGTTTTCACAAAATGGCCCCATAGTGCTGGTGCATGACAAACAATTCAAACCTGCATTTGAGCATCCGCACCTTCGTTTTATTGCGCTGGATGCCGATGAGTCAGGACTGAATTTAAACGAATTAATGCCTGTATTAGCCGCAGAAAACATCAACGACCTGTGGGTTGAAGCCGGGGCTGTACTGGCTGGTTCTTTGTGGCAGGCAGGGTTGGTGGATGAACTGATTGTTTATCAGGCGCCCGTGCTTTTGGGTGATAAAGCCAAAGCCATGCTGCAGTTACCTGACTATAGTGAGCTTTGTGAAGCTCAGCACTTTGTATGGACTTCAGTTGAAAAACTGGGGCCTGATTTAAAATTAACAGCAAGGTTAGAGCCATGTTTACCGGAATAATCGAAGCGACGGGTCGGGTGAGCGCCATTAAAACGTCAGGTGTGGATTTAAAGCTGACTATTGAATCTGACAGTCTGGACTTTTCTGATGTAAAACTCGGCGACAGTATTGCCAGTAATGGTGTTTGCCTGACCGTCACCGCATTAAATGGCAAAAGTTTTGATGCCGATGTGTCAGGTGAAACCGTCAAACGGACTTTGTTTGGTCAGTACAAAGCAGGGCAGTTACTGAACTTAGAAAAGGCCTTGCTGGCGACAGGGCGTTTAGGCGGACATCTGGTCAGCGGCCATGTAGATGGCATCAGTAGTGTTGAAAAAATTGAAAAGTTTGGCGAAGCCTGGCAAGTCTGGATAAAAATGCCAAAAGACTTAGCACATTACATCGCTGAAAAAGGCTCTATTACAGTGGATGGCATCAGCCTGACCGTCAATGAATTAAGTTCTAGCGCTTTTCGTTTAACCATAGTGCCTCATACGGCACGGGAAACCACTTTGATGAGCCTAAAAGTGGGCAGTCAGGTGCATCTGGAAGTGGATTTAATAGCGCGTTATTTAGAACGTTTGCTGCAAGGCCGGGAAGGCGCTGGCAGTAAAGGCGTGACTATGGATTTATTGCAACAACGTGGTTTTTTATAACGCAGTAAGGCCCGGGGCCTGAGGTGAAGTATGCAACTGAATACACCAGCAGAAATTATTGAAGATATTCGTCAGGGTAAAATGGTTATTCTGATGGATGACGAAGACCGCGAAAACGAAGGCGATTTAGTGATGGCGGCCGAATACGTCACGCCTGATGCAGTGAATTTTATGGCCACTCATGGTCGTGGTTTGATTTGTTTAACTCTGACTAAAAAGCGCTGCGAGCAGTTAAAGTTGCCTCTGATGGTGGATAAAAATTTATCGCCATTCTCTACCGCTTTTACTTTATCTATTGAAGCGGCTGAAGGGGTGACTACTGGTATTTCAGCAGCCGATCGTGCCCGTACTGTCAAAGCTGCTGTAGCCCGTGACGCCAAGCCTACAGATATTGTTTATCCAGGCCATATATTCCCGTTGATGGCTCAGGACGGCGGCGTATTAGTACGCGCTGGTCACACTGAGGCAGGGTGCGACTTAGCCCGCATGGCGGGTTTAGAACCTGCGGCAATGATTGTTGAAATTTTAAATGAAGACGGCACTATGGCGCGTCGTCCTGACTTAGAAGTTTTTGCTGAAAAACACGGCATTAAAATTGGCACCATCGCTGATTTAATTGAATACCGTAATCTGCATGAGACCACGATAGAGCAAGTCGCCAGCTGTCAGTTACCTACTGAATTTGGTGAGTTTAATCTCGTCACTTTCCGTGACACCATCGACAATCAAATTCATTTTGCTTTGGTCAAAGGTGTAGTTGAAGCAGAACAGCCGACGTTAGTCCGTGTGCATTTACATAATACCTTCAGTGATTTGCTGTTATCTGACCGTGGCGCCAATCGCAGTTTTTCTT
Organism: Rheinheimera sp. MM224; assembly: GCF_947090785.1. Classification (NCBI taxonomy): domain Bacteria; kingdom Pseudomonadati; phylum Pseudomonadota; class Gammaproteobacteria; order Chromatiales; family Chromatiaceae; genus Rheinheimera; species Rheinheimera sp. MM224. Next base: position 2,901,758 of record NZ_OX352320.1, on the reverse strand, counting down.
TGCATTGTGCGATGAAACGTATTGCCGATGAAGGTGGTGTGCTGGTGCTTTTAGGTAAAAATGAAAGCAGTGAAGAGCTGGTACAGATGGTGCAAAACTTTGAAGCCGAAGATAAAGGCGAAAAAGCCAAGACCGATCTGTGGAAAGGCACCTCACGTAATGTCGGTGTAGGTTCACAAATTCTGGCCAGTTTAGGCGTGAAAAAAATGCGCTTGTTAAGCGCTCCAAAAAAATACCATGCTTTGTCCGGTTTTGGCTTAGAAGTCGTCGATTACGTTTCTGAATAGTACGGTATACAGGCGCCATCACAGATCAAGATTTACTAGCCGTGAAATGGCAATCTTGTGTTATCATGGCGCCCGTTTTTTTGAATTCTGGTGTTTAAAACCATTTTTTTGCAGCTAAATTGCAATAAGGACCTCCAATGCAGGTGATTGAAGCAGGGTTAACCGCTAAAGGTAAAAAATTTGCCATCGTTGTGGCCAGATTCAACAGCTTTATTGTCGAAAGTTTATTAGACGGTGCTGTAGATACCTTAAAGCGTGTCGGCGATATCGCTGATCAAGACATCACTGTGGTTCGAATCCCAGGCGCTTTTGAAATGCCATTAGCTGTACAAAAGGTAGCTGCCAGTGGTAAGTATGACGCGATCATCGCTTTGGGTGCTGTGATCCGTGGCGGTACACCTCATTTTGAATACGTGGCTGGCGAATGCACCAAGGGCCTGGCTCAGGTGATGATGCAGCATAGTATTCCTGTTGCTTTTGGCGTATTGACTGTAGACAGTATCGAGCAGGCTGTTGAGCGTGCTGGTACCAAAATGGGCAATAAAGGCGCAGAAGCAGCGATGTCCTCGCTGGAAATGGTAAACGTTCTCTCTCAGTTGTAGGATTTGTTGATGAAACCTAATGCACGTCGTTTGGCCCGTTCTTTGGCCGTTCAGGGAGTTTACAGCTGGCAAGTCAGCAAGAACCCTATTGGTGATATTGAACAGCAGTTATTGCTGGAACAAAACACCAAACACCTGGACGTGGGCTATTTCCAGGATATTTTACGTGGTGTGGCTGTGAATCATCCTGTATTGGATGAAGCGGTAAAGCCGTTTTTAGACCGTCCATTTGAAGAAATTGATCTGGTCGAAAAAGCCATATTACGGGTATCAGCCTACGAGCTGAAATACCGTCTGGATGTGCCGTACAAGGTGGTGATTAACGAAGCCATCGAACTGGCGAAAGCCTTTGCTGCCGATGACAGCCACAAGTTTGTCAACGGCATACTTGATAAAGCCGTCAAACGCCTGCGAACCGAATAAAAAATGGAGAGCCGGCGTAAGTCGGCTTTTTTATGGGTGAATTTGAGTTAATTCAACGTTGTTTTGCTGAAGCGGGCCGTAAACGCACGGACGTTGCCATTGGTATTGGTGACGACGGTGCTGTGGTACAGGTGCGTGAAGGCTGTGATCTGGTGATCACCACCGACAGCATGGTCGAAGGCATCCATTTTTTCCCGGATGTCGATCCGCGCTCGCTTGGGCATAAATTGGTGGCAGTCAATGTCAGCGATTTAGCTGCTATGGGCGCTGAACCTTGCTGGTTATCTTTGGCTTTAACTTTACCTAAAGTGGATGAAGACTGGTTGACTGCTTTTGCTGAAGGTTTAAGCGAAACAGCGGATTATTACAATTGCCAGCTGATAGGGGGTGATACCACCCGTGGTCCTTTAAGTTTAACCATGATTGCCAAAGGCTTAGTGCCCAAAGGCAAAGCCATTACCCGCGCTGGTGCTCAGAATGGTGATTACCTGTATGTCACTGGCACTTTAGGTGATGCGGCTTTAGGTTTAAAACTGGTGCAGGAGCAGGTTGAAGTCAGTAAAAAACACCGGGCTCATATTCTGCAACGTTTTCACTATCCAACAGCTCGTGTGGCTTTAGGTCAGGCGCTGCGTAATATTGCAAGTTCAGCCATGGATGTCTCTGATGGTCTTGCTGGCGATTTACTTCATATTTTAAGGCGCTCTAAAGTAGGAGCCGTGGTGGATGTCAGCAAACTGCCGATGTCTCAGGCACTCAAAGACAGTTGCAGCGCTGAACAAGCGCTGCAATTTGCCTTGTCCGGTGGTGAAGACTACGAACTGCTGTTTACCGTGCCGGAAAACCGTCGGGGTTCTTTAGAAGTGCTGTTATCTCCTTATGGTGTGCCAGTGACTTGTATTGGCCGCATCACAGGTGCTGTGGGTAAACTGGAGTTTAAGCAGGGGGATTTACCCTTTGTGTACCAGCATCAGGGCTTTGAGCACTTTTGATGACATCTCCTCAAAAATCCGCCGCTAAATTTGACTTGAGAAAGTGGACTCATTTTCTCGCTTTGGGTTTTGGATCAGGTCTTGCCCCTAAAGCACCAGGTACTTTTGGCACTTTAGCTGCTTTGCCTTTAATTTATCTGCAATCTTTACTCAGCCCCCAATTTGCGTTGCTCTGGGTATTGTTCGCTTTTGTGTTGGGTTGTTATGTTTGTGGTCAGACAGCCAAAGACATTGGTGAACATGATCATGGCGCCATCGTCTGGGATGAGGTCGCAGGTTACAGTCTGGCTATGTGGTGTATTCCGTTTGAATGGCAGTACCTGCTGGTTGGTTTTCTACTCTTCCGCTTTTTTGATATCGTCAAACCTTGGCCTATTCGTTTACTGGATAAAAAAATCCACGGCGGTTTTGGCATTATGATTGACGATATGCTGGCCGGTTTCTTTAGCTGGCTCATTCTCTTCGCGCTGGTGCAGTGGCAAGCTTTTAGTTAATATAAATTTTTCCCTGCAACCCGGTGATTGTTGTGCGTTTTGCGCTCTTGGTTTTTTTAGCCTTTTTCTCTGTGACTGCATTCGGTCAGGGTCAGTCTGGTTCCATTTATGATTTTGATATCAAACACTGGAATAGTGCTGATGGGCTGTCTTCTAATTCGGTCAGGGCTGTCAGTCAGGATCAACAAGGCTATTTGTGGATCGGCACTTTATATGGCTTAAATCGTTTTGATGGCCATCATTTCACCCAGTTCAGCACCAAAACCAGTCGTCAGCTTGCCAGTAACTCCATTAATAAACTGTTGTTAGATCAACAGGGCTATATGTGGGTAGGGACTAAAGCTGGTTTATCTGGCTTTAACCCTCAGACCCTGAAATTTGACCGATACCCGATCCTGGCTGAAGTCACCTCTATAGTGCAGGTGGCTCCGGATGAATTATGGGTCGCAGCTGAAAATCTGTTTAAAGTAAAACAAGGTAAAGTCAGTCGTATTCATAGTGTGAAAGAGGCTGTGGTACAGATGGAGAAGGCGGGAGATGCGGTATGGGTCAGCACTGCCCGTTCTTTGTATAAATTAACGCCTGCAGGAGAAATCCAACAGATCCCCCTGCCTGATGAGCTGCAACAACACCCACTTTATGATTTAAGCTGGTTGAATGACAGCCTGCATTTTGCCAGTGAGTCAGGTTATTTCCATCTGGATAAGCAACAACAGATAGTTCGCTGTGCCATTAACGGTGTGGATAATTCGGCCATCTATAAATTATTCAGAGACAGCTCGGGTAGCGACTGGATCTCAGGCTACAACAAATTACATCACCGTCAGGCCGGACAAGCATGGCAACAAATCAGTGCTGAGGAACTGGGCAGTTCTCCCTGGTTCAGCGATATCTTCGAAGACAGAGACCACAACATCTGGATGGCTAGTTTCAGTGAAGGCCTGTATCGCGCTTCTCCGGGGAAAATGCGCCGTGTGGTAGGAGAGGGCCAGCAGGATGTTGTGGTGCGCAGTGTGCGCTACTCAGCCCGCTTAAATAGCCTGCTGGTTGCCACGCAAACCAATGTCGGACTGTTAAAAGCCGATCAACACTTTGTTGAGCTGGTGGATCATCAATCCCTCGGACAAAGTACCGTTTTTGATTTTTACGACAGAAATAATCAGTTGTGGTTGGGCACAGATAATGGTTTGCTGCTGTATAACTTTGACGACAACAGCGTCAGCCGTCCTTTTAAAGAATTGGCGAGCAGCGCTATTCGTGTGGTACAGCCTCATGCAGAAACAGGGTTATGGTTCGGCGGAGCCGGCGGTCTTTACCATTATGATGGTAAAACATTACAAGCAGCCCCTTTTAATGCCGATCTGGAGTCTGGTTTTGTCACTGTGATTGAAATTGTGGGCGAGGATCTACTGGTCGGAACGACCAGTGGCTTGTATTGGTATCAACAGGATAAGTTAAACAGAGTAGGGCTGGGTACTCCTTTGTTTGGTGCTTATATCACCAGTGTTTTAACTTTACCGGATCAGCAGATGCTGGTAGCAACCTTAGATGATGGTTTGTTTATCAAAACTGCACAGGGTCACTGGCAACAATATGACAGCAGCAATGGCTTACCTTTGGACCCGGTGACCAGCTTATGGTACGACAGAGACACTGATTATTTATGGGCCAGCAGTTTAAAAGGCGTATTCAGATTTAAACCCACTGCGATGAAAGACAGTGACCAGCAATTCAATTTCGAGCTGATCTTATCTCCTTACGACAGGCAGTTGGGCACTGCACCAGGTCGCTGTTGTAACGGTGCTGGTCATAGCAAAGTAGCGAAGTGGCTGGATCAGTTGTGGTATCCAAGTTTAAAAGGGCTGGTGGCTGTGCCATTGCAATTAAAAATGGCACCGGACAGACCGTTACAGCCTTTGCTACAAGAGGTGATGGGGCAGAAATCTTATGCATTATTGCCTGATCAGCATCAGTTAGTTTTAGAAACTTCAGATCGTAATATCAGTATCAGTTACAGCGCGCTGGAGTTTATCAAAGCCAATGCCATTGAATTCCGTTATCAGCTCAAAGGTTTTGATCAGGAATGGCAAAAGGTTGGGCAGCGCCGTGAGGCTATTTACACCAACCTGCCGCCAGGCAGTTATCAGTTTGTGGTGCAGGCCCGTTATGCCAGTCAAAGCTGGACTGAATCGCAACAACTTAAATTAGATCTGGTGGTGCCACGTTTATTTACAGAAACGGTCGTCTACAAGGGGTTATGGGTATTATTGGTTGTGCTGGCATTATACGGCTTAGCCTGGTTATGGCGCCGTAATGCGGTGATGCAGCAACAGGAGCTAAGTAAGCTGGTGCGACTGCGTACTCAGGAGCTTGAAAACAGCAACTCGCGTTTGTATGAACTTAACGAGCAGTTGTCCCAGTTGACCCATAAAGATACCTTAACCGGACTTCGAAACCGTCGTTTCCTGTTTGAGCAATTACCGAAAGACGTCGAACAATATCAACACAACAGAGATGCCATGCTGCAACAAGGAAAGTGCATAGCGCTGCTGCAGCTGGATATGGATAATTTTAAGTCTATTAATGACTTGTACGGCAATAGCGCTGGCGATAGTGTCTTACAGCAAATCAGTGGTTTATTGCTGCGTGAAAGCCGTGGCGCTGATTATGTGGTGCGTTACGCCGGCGAGCAGTTTGTTCTGGTGTTACGGGACGTGGAATTTGCCACTGTGAAGGATGTTGCTTTGCAACTGAATCAATTGGTTGCTAACGCTCATTTCCAGATCCCGGATGGCCGCAACGTATCACTCACCTGTTCTATCGGCTACAGCTGTTTTCCATTGGAGCTGCTCGGAGGGCAACTGATTTCCTGGGAGATCTCGTTGCAACTGTCTGAAATCGCGTTACGAAAAGTGAAGCAATCGGGCCGCAATGGCTGCGCGACCTTAGGATTTGATCCTCAGGTCGATGCGTTTGAGTTTGAAGATTCGGGGCATATCGACGTGCAGATTGAAAAGCTATTAGCTGATGGTGTGGCCTGGTTCGAAGTGAAAAACTACTTAGGCTAATAGCCGTTGTTCTTGAAGCTGCGGCGTTGTTGTTTGCGCTTTCTCGTGAATTCGAATGTGGGACTGGCGGGCACAAGGCCCGCCCGTAAAGCAGAGTGGATTTAGCGGCTAAGAAAAGCTGCTACTTTGGCCTGGATACCTGTGCAGTCTAACCCCAGTTCGGCGTAGATCTGCTCCTGAGTACCGTGTTTGATAAAGAGATCTGGCAAACCTATATTCAGCAGCTTTACAGGCAACTGTGCTGCAATGCAGTATTCATTGACCGCAGAACCTGCGCCGCCCATCAGAGCATTATCTTCAATAGTCACAAAATGACTGTGAGTTTTGGCAAGCTCAGTCAGCAGTTGCTGATCCAGAGGTTTAACAAAACGCATATCGACCAATGTTGCATTCAACTGTTCTGCCACTGTATGGCAAGCCTGTAATAAAGGCCCAAAAGCCAGCAAGGCGACTTTTTCACCCTGACGGCGGATAAGACCCTTACCTATAGCTAATTCGCTCATCACAGCTTCTGGCGCTTCGCCATTGCCGCTACCCCGAGGGTAACGCACAGCTGCGGGGCCTTTGTGTTGATAGCCTGTATATAACATCTGACGGCATTCGTTTTCATCCGAAGGCACCATGATCAGCATGTTTGGAATACAGCGCATAAAGCTCAAATCAAAAGACCCTTGGTGGGTTGGGCCATCGGCTCCTACGACACCAGCGCGGTCTATGGCAAAAAGTACATCCAGATTCTGAATCGCAATGTCGTGAATAAGCTGATCGTAACCACGTTGCAGGAAGCTGGAGTAAATGGCTACGACAGGTTTCAAGCCTTCAATCGCCATACCTGCGGCTAAAGTCACAGCATGTTGTTCTGCAATAGCTACGTCAAAGTAACGCTCCGGGTAGCTTTTAGAAAACTGGACTAAGTCTGAGCCTTCGCGCATGGCCGGTGTAATGCCTTGCAGCTTTGGATCCACCGCCGCCATATCGCATATCCATTGACCAAAAATATTGGAGAAGGTGGCTTTACCGGCTTTTTTGGCCGGCTGGCACTCTGCTGTTGGGTCAAATTTACTGACGGCATGGTAACCAATAGGATCTTGTTCTGCAGGTAAATAGCCTTTGCCTTTTTTCGTTACCACATGCAGCAATTGCGGACCTTTAAGGTTGCGCATATTACGGATAGTGTCGACCAGACCTTTGACATCATGACCGTCAATGGGGCCTATGTAGTTAAAGCCCAGTTCTTCAAAAAAAGTACCAGGGGTGACCATACCTTTAAAATGTTCTTCAGCGCGGCTGGCTAACTGATGCAAAGGAGGCACACCACTTAATATCTTTTTACCACCTTCACGCAGGCTGGTGTAAAAATTACCGGATAAAATACGGGCAAAATAGCGATTTAACGCGCCAACGTTTTCAGAAATCGACATTTCGTTGTCGTTTAAGATCACCAGCATATCGGGTTTGACTTCACCGGCATGGTTCAGGGCCTCAAAGGCCATACCAGCAGTAATAGCACCATCCCCAATCACAGCCACTACTTTGCGGTTTTTCTGCTCAGCGCGGGCAGCGATGGCCATGCCTAAAGCAGCACTGATGGAAGTACTGGAGTGGCCGACACTTAAGGTATCGTATTCACTTTCTTCCCGCCATGGGAAAGGGTGTAAACCATCTTTCTGACGGATGCTGTGCATCTGATCACGACGACCTGTCAGAATTTTATGAGGGTAAGCCTGATGACCCACATCCCAAATCAGACGGTCAAAAGGAGTGTTGTAGACATAATGCAAAGCAACAGTCAGCTCAATAGTGCCAAGACCTGAGGCGAAGTGGCCACTGCTTTGGCTGACGGTTTTCAATAAAAATGCCCTTAACTCGTCACTCAGAGTGGGTAACTCATCCTGTGGCAGCTGGCGCAAATCGGCAGGCCAGTTGGCTTTATGAAGCAGAGGGAAATCCTGACTAGCTGATGTCATGAGAATGCCTGTATTAAAACTGTCGGGCAATAACGTACCGGGCCAACGCCACCAGTTCGTCTGTTGCATAAGGAAGTTCGCGCAAAGCGGCTAATGCCTCTTCAACCAATAAGTGTGCTTTTTGTTTCGCTTGATCTAAGCCCAATAAAGCCGGATAGGTGGCTTTATTGGCTTTTTGATCTGAACCTGCGGTTTTACCCAGCACTTGCGTGTCGCCTTCGATATCAAGAATGTCGTCCTGCACCTGAAAAGCTAAACCTATGGCTCTGCTATAACGAACTAAAGCGTCTAAATGAGCCACATTATCCACTGGACTGGCCAGATAAGCAAAACGTACCGAACACTCAATTAAAGCACCGGTTTTTAACTGATGCATTTGCTCCAGTGCTTCAACCGACATTTTCTGATTGGTGTGTGCCAAATCAATAGCCTGGCCACCGCACATGCCGTTGTAGCCGGCATGTAGTGCTAACTGTTGTACCATGGCTAGAACACGTTCTGGCTGAACCTGCTGGTAGTGATGACTGCTTAATAGTTCAAACGCGAAGGTCTGCAGCGCATCGCCAGCCAGAATAGCTGTAGCTTCATCAAAAGCTTTGTGGCAGGTGGCTTTACCCCGGCGTAAATCGTCGTTATCCATAGCGGGTAAGTCGTCATGGATTAAGGAGTAGGTATGCAGAGCTTCAATAGCGCCTGCCGGACCATCTAGATCCGTGATAGAAGCGCCTAACATCTGACCGCAGCTATAAACCAAAAAAGGCCGCATGCGTTTACCGCCGAGCAGCAAACTATAAGCCATGGCCTGATGCAGCCGCGGGTCGGTCAGAGGTTTTTTATCTAATTGTTGTTGCAGTACCTGTTCCAGCCGTTGCTGGTACGAGGTTAAAGAATCTAACGTCAAATCATTCACCTTCGTTGGTCACAAAAGGTTCCAGATGGTCTTGCCCGGCGTCCTGGACTAATAACTGGACTTTTTGTTGTGCAGATTGTAACTGCTGCTGACTGGTACGGGAGAGTTCAATACCACGTTCAAATTGTTGCAAGGCCTGATCAAGGCTCAGATCACCTTGTTCCAGCTGCTGTACTATCTGTTCCAGCTCGGCAATACTCTGCTCAAAATGGCTGAAATCTGTTTTCTTTTTTGTCATATTTTCGCCTGATAATGGGTGTCTGACCAAGCCCAGCGCGCTATTATGAGCAATCAGGACCGCGTTGGGAAAGGATAAATTTGTTTGAAGCCTTAATTTATAGTTAACTATCCCATACTTTTGCCGATAACTCACTATAAGCTAAGATAAAACCAACTTTACGCTGGTACAAAATCAACGATTTGCATTCAGTTTTCCGGGAGATACGCAGTGGATTTAGCAACCGTCATAGGATTAGTCGCGGTCATGGGCATGATGGGCTGGGCAATGTGGCTCAGCGCCAGTGGCAATATCGCCATGTTTTACGATTTTGTGTCTATCGTCATCGTGTTCGGCGGCAGTATTACTGCGGTCATGATCAAATTTACCTTCACGCAGCTGGCCGACTCGATGAAAGCCGCTGGTAAAGCCTTTATGTTTAAAATTGAGTCAGCTGAGGAGCTGATTGAAAAGGCCGTGCAACTGGCTGATGCGGCTCGTAAAGGCGGTTTTTTAGCATTGGAAGAAGCTGAAATTCCTAATCAATTTATGCAAAAAGGCATCAATATGCTGGTCGATGGCCATGATGCTGATGTAGTGCGGGGCACACTGGAAAAAGATATTGAGCTGACTTATGCCCGCCATGATGTTGCTATTCAGGTATTTAAGCAAATGGGTGATCTGGGCCCTGCTATGGGCATGATAGGGACCTTGGTAGGTCTGGTTGCCATGCTATCTAATATGTCTGACCCTAAAGCCATAGGCCCGGCTATGGCTGTTGCTTTGTTGACCACTATGTATGGCGCTATGCAAGCAAACTGTATTTTTTTACCTCTGTCAGAAAAAATGGCAGTGCGTAATGAAGAAGAGAAAACCAATAACGAGCTGATACTGGATGCCATTATGGGGATACAGGATGGTCAGAATCCGAAAGTGATCGAAGGCATTTTACGTAATTACCTGCAGTCGAAAAAACGTGACCCGGCAGCCCCTGCCGCCGCAGAGTAGGCACAGGTATGGCCAAGTGTAAAAAGTGCCCACCACCAGGTTTACCGGCTTATATGGGAACCTTTGCTGATCTGATGTCGCTGTTGATGTGCTTTTTTGTGTTGTTGTTGTCTTTTTCTGAAATGGATGTACTGAAATTCAAGCAGATTGCAGGCTCGATGCAGTACGCTTTTGGTGTGCAAAACAAGATAGAAGTCAAAGACATTCCTAAAGGAACCAGCGTCATTGCGATGGAGTTTCGCCCGGGCCGTCCTGATCCAACGCCGATAGACACCATCCAACAGCAAACTGTTGAAATGACTCAACAAATGCTGAATTTCCAGGCGGGTAAGGAAGATGAAGCGGGTGGACGCCAGGAGCAGCGGGAGGATAAAACCGGTGGTCAGTCAACCAGTACAGCAGAAGAACCTATGGACTCGCCAGAAGTTGCCGCAGCAGGTGAGTTGCAGGAGCAAACCAACGAGCTGTTGAAAAAAATTGCTGAGCAGTTGGAAAAACAAATTATGGATGGCGCTATTGAACTTGAATCTTTAGGTCAGCAAATCATTATCCGTATTCGTGAAAATGGCTCATTCCCTTCTGGTTCGTCATTTTTACAGCCAAAATTTAAGCCTATTATTCAAAATATTGGTGCTTTATTAAAAGATGTACCAGGCGAAATCACTGTGTCTGGTCATACTGATGATGATCAGGTTTCGGATGAATTACACAGCAATAACTGGGACTTATCTGCCCAACGAGCTGTATCTGTAGCCTCAGAAATGATTAAAGCTCCGGGCTTTGATAAAAACCGTCTGGTAGTGGTAGGACATGCGGAAACCCGTCCTTTAGTGCCGAATGACACTGAAAGTAATAGAAGACGTAACCGTCGGGTTGAGATTTCTATTATGCAGGGCAAACCAAAAGAGTCTGAACCTATCAGCCTCGAACCTGCAGCGCAGGGCCGCACTAATCCCTAGCAATAAAAACTAAACTGTTGCATCAAGGCGCGCTATAATTCGCGCCTTTATTTTTTCAGTGAGCTCCTTGTGATGGAATTTTTAGTCAAACTGCACCCGGAAATATCGATTAAAAGTAAATCGGTCCGGAAACGTCAGACCATGCTTTTAGAGCAGAATCTGAAAACTATCTTGTTGCGGTTAGACCCATCCGTTGCCATCAAAAACAACTACGACCATTTGCTGGTGCAGGTTACATCCGACAGTCCTAAATTGCGTCAGCAGATGATTGATCATTTGGCCTGTATTCCCGGCATAGTGCAGTTTATGGAAATGCAGTCGGGCACCTACAGTTCACTGCACGACATTTTTGAGCAAGTCAAAGCTGTGTTTACCCAAAGACTGCAAGGTAAAAGTTTCTGTGTGCGGGTAAAACGTACTGGCGATCACGAATTCAGCTCGCTCGAAGCTGAACGTTACATAGGCGGTGGTTTAAATCAGCACATCCCTTCAGCCCGCGTGCAACTGAAAAACCCTGATGAAGTGGTACGTGTTGAGATTAAACGTGACCAGTTGATTATTGTCAGTCAGGTGTTTGATGGTATGGGCGGCTTTCCGCTGCCAAGCCAGAGTGATGTGTTGTCACTAATTTCTGGTGGCTTTGACTCAGCTGTGGCCAGTTATCTGATGATCCGCAAAGGCCTGCGTACTCACTATCTGTTTTTTAATTTAGGCGGCGCAGCCCATGAAACAGGTGTGCGGCAGATGGCTTTTTATTTATGGCAAAAATTCAGTTTGTCGCACAAAGTGAAATTTATCAGTGTTGATTTTGCCCCTGTGGTCACTGAAATTCTGGAGAAAGTCGATAACGGCCTGATGGGCGTTGTGCTGAAGCGCCAGATGATGCGTGCCGCTGCTATAGTGGCTGAACGTATTGGCGTTCAGGCTCTGGTGACAGGTGAAAGTGTCGGTCAGGTGGCCAGTCAGACTATTGCTAATTTAAGTGTGATAGATAAAGCCACTGATACCCTGGTGTTGCGTCCGCTGATTTATCAGGACAAACAAGAAATCATTGATTTAGCCCGCAAAATTGGTGCTGAAGATATGGCCAAAACCATGCCGGAATACTGCGGCGTGATTTCCAACAAGCCTACTATCAACGCCGATTTAAACAAAGTGCTGCTTGCTGAACAGCAACTCGATTTGGCTGCGTTGGAAAAACTGGCTTTGGATGCGAACGTATTGGATATTCGCACTGTAGAATTCCAGGCAGAGCAACAAATCAGCACTGTACTGGATGAAAGCGCCATGGCTGCTGATGCCATAATTCTGGATATTCGTGGCCCGGATGAAGTGGATGTCAAACCTCTGACTGGGGTCAGTCATCAGGTCCAAGTCATGCCTTTTTATAAGCTTGCCAGTCAGTTCAGCCAACTTGATCAAACACAGCAGTATTATCTGTATTGTGAACGTGGGGTGATGAGTCGTTTACAGGCGCTGCTGCTGACTGAACAGGGGCATCAGAACGTTGGTGTTTATCGCGGCGACTTTTGACGTAAAAGCTGATAAATAGCCTGATGTGTAGGTAGTTGCAGTTGATGCTGCTCTGCCTGTTTCAGTAAAAAACCTGTGATGTAGTCAAGCTCACTGCGGCGGCCTTTGGCAAAATCCTGCTGCATCGAGGAATAATTATCAGCGGTTTGCCTGATCACCTGCGCTACTCTGCTTTGTATCGTCTCAAGGCTAAAGGCTTGCCCTGATGCTTTTGCCACCAGCACAAATTCTTCAATCAATAGCTCTATAGCTGCATTATATTTGCTGTTGCTCAGCTCGCCATTTTTACATTGATGCAAAGCGGTCAGTGGATTAATCACCGCATTTACTGCCAATTTTAGCCAGAGTGCTGGCCAGATATCAGCTATAACCTCCAGCGGCCCTAAAGCGGTCTGCATAGCCTGTTCAACCTTTTGTTGCTGCGCAAAAGCGGCCTGATTAAGAGCCCCCAACACAGACTGTCCTTGACCGCTGTGGATCAGGGTTGCATCGTCAGGTTTAAAAGCGCCGTGGCTGGTGCTTAAAAACCATAGTCCTTGCTCTGGTTTAAGTAGTGGCAATATCTGTTCAATAGTACCCATACCATTGTGGCTCAGCACCAGTTGCGCATCATCGCTCAGCAAAGGTATTAGCTGTTGCACAGCATCCAGCACCGCATAAGCTTTTACAGGCAGCAGGACGTAAGAGTAGGGAGACTGGGCCTGATGAGGCAAAGAAATATGTTGGGAGCGATCAGCAGACTGGAAAACGAAGTCAAAAGGGCCGGCAATGCGCCGATGCAATTGCACCGGATAACCTGCCATAATTAATTGAGCTGCCGAGAGAAGGCCAATGGCACCTTCGCCTACGACAGTCCAGAGAGATTGTGTTATTGCCTGCGGTTGCGCCATTTCTTCACAGCAAAATAGCATAAGTAAAAAGCAGCCATACCCGTGATGTCCGCAACCCAATCCAGTAATTCGGCTCTGCGGTAACTGGTCAGATAATTCTGCAGAAACTCAATAGCCACACCATATCCAGCCATAATAACAACGGCTTGCCACAATTTAGGTTTGTAGCTCCATTGCAGCAGAGCGGTAAGGCAAAAAAAGATTAAAAAATGCAGATGCTTGTCATAGCGGTTCAGGCTAATGCCACTGCTTTTTACTTCCGTCAAAAAACCAAAAGTAGCGGCGGTAAACACCAGCAAACAAATCGCATGGTAAAGATGACGCTTCACAAGATACTCTTCTTTAAAAGACCTGCCCGGATTGTATCAGTTTTACGATTACAATCTCCAGCCTGAAACAAGGAGGCCCGCTAAGTCTTCATTCGACCTGGTGTCAAAAATTGATCAACAAGAAGTACTGAATACGGTGGATTACACGAACCGGGAATTGGCTACCCGCTTTGATTTTCGTGCTGTGCAGGCTCGTTATAAAAGAAAAAAACAAACAAATCAGCACGACAGCTGAAGCAGAATTTCAGTGACAACAAGTGATCGAAATTTTTCTGCCCAAAGCGGTAAAACCTGGCTTAGATCTTATCTGGCAGCATGCAGGGATTTTGAGCTTTTGGGAGGAGCCACCGTTTTGCGGTTCGGTCTCTCCTCCTGTTTAAGGTGCTGCTCAGACTTATGGAGAACGGACTTAGTCTCTGAAGTTCTTAAATTGGAACGGCTGACCCAGGTCACTTCCTCTGACTAACTGCATAACCTCTTGCAGGTCATCGCGCTTTTTACCTGTGACACGCAGCTCTTCTCCCTGAATTGCCACCTGTACTTTAATATTACTTTCTTTGATCAGTTTAACGACCTTTTTTGCGATCTCTTTGTCGATGCCTTGTTTAATGGTGACATGGCGCGTGATGTATTTTCCGTGACGATCTTCTTTTTCAATTTTGAAACTACTTACATCCAGCTGAAGCTTGCTTGCTTTGGTGGCAAAAATATCAAATAGCTGCATGACTTGCTGATCAGCTTCTGCAGTCAATTCAATGTGCTCTTTATTCAACTCAATTTTGGCATCAACTCCACGAAAATCGAAACGGGTTTCAAGCTCGCGTTTCGCGTTCTCAACAGCATTTCTGGCCTGGTTCATATCAATTTCTGAAACAATATCAAATGAAGGCATAGCGTTCTCTTTTTTCCACTGAAATTTATTGGGCCATTATAAGCGAAAGAATCCAAGGAGCGAACATCATCGAGCCGTTTTCTGCCCTTATCGACGAGGGGAGACGTCTGGATTTCTATTGACTTTATGACTGCGACAGCTACACTGACGCCGCGTTTTTCAGGTGCCTATAGAATGTGATCGACATTTAAGGGTGAAACGGGAATCTGGTGAAAACCCAGAGCTGCCCCCGCAACGGTAAAACAACAGAGAGCTTTGCTCTGGCTTTAATCAAACCACTGTCTTTGCTTTGGATGGGAAGGGATTAAAGTAGCTATGGAAAATAGCCTGCTGTCAGCCCGGAGACCGGCCTGAAAAGTTCATTCACTATTCAGGACGCGGTGGGCGTCTTTGGGAGACATCATGTTTAAAAAATCTTTGCTGGCGACAGTAGTCGTTGGCCTGCCTGCTTTTGTATTGACCGCCCAAGCTGACGACAGCTCAGACGATCCACTAGAACATATCAGTGTATACGCCACTCGCCAGCCTCAGCCTGTGCATCAGATTTTATCTTCAGTGACAGTTCTGGACCGTGAGCAAATCGAACAGGCTCAAGTGTCTGACGTGCCCGCTTTATTACGTCAGGTCGCTGGTGTACAAATCAGCCGCTCTGGTGGTAAAGGCCAAACTAATACTGTGTTTTTACGGGGTGGGTCTGCCGGTCATACCTTAGTGCTGATTGACGGTGTTCGAACAGGATCTGCCACTTTAGGTTATGCCTCTTTAGCTGAATTATCTTTGCAACAGATTGAACAAATTGAAGTTATTAAAGGGCCTAAAGCCGCTTTATATGGCTCTGATGCTTTAGCTGGTGTGATTGCTATCACAACCCGCAAAGCAGATAACACTTCAGTGCAGTTAAAAACCGGCCGTTACCAAAGCCATGAAGCCGATATCGCCACCAGTCAGCAGTATGGTGATTTGACGGTTCGCAGTAATTTAGGTTGGTCCGACTCTGAAGGTTTTGATGTCCGCCCAGGTACACAAGCGGATAAAGATGGTTTTGATCAGCGTTACGGTAAATTAGGTGCAGAATACAATACAGCTTATGGTGTATGGTCTGCCGATCACAACGTGCTCATAAGTCGTGGCCAGTACGACTTTGACCCTGCATGGGGCCCTGGTGCTGATCAGGTTGAAACCAAAACCAATCAAAGCCGTTTAGGTTGGGCATTGGATGGCGATAAATCCAGTCAAAAGCTGAGCATCTCACATAATCAGACTGAAGACTTAAACTGGGGCGAAGATAGCCCTGCCAGTTTGTTTGAAACAGAGCGGCAGGAACTGGATTACCAATACAGCCGCCAACTGACTCAGACTTTAACTGCGTTAACTGGTGTGAACTGGTATCAGGAAGATGTGTCAGACAGCGACTTAGGTTATGACGTTGATTCCCGTATCAATAAAGCTATTTTTGCTGGTGTCAGTTATCAGTCAGGTGCCTGGTTAGCTGATGTGACTGGTCGTCATGATAAACAAAGCCAATATGGTCATTCCAACACCTATGAACTGGGGTTAGGCTATCAGTTAACAAATGAACTTTTGGTTCGTGCCAGTCGTAGCAGTGCTTTTAAAGCGCCAAGCTTTAACGACCTGTATTACCCTTTTAGCGGCAATGCCGATTTAGCACCTGAAACTGCAACTTCAGATGAGCTGGGTTTACGTTACCGTGCCGGTGATTTGCAGATTGAAAGCTCCATTTATCAACAGAACGTCAATAACCTGATCCAGTGGGCTCCGGCAGCTGATGGCAATTGGGTTCCACAAAACGTCGGCGAAGCTAAAATCAAAGGCGCTGAGTTGAGTGTTAGTCATAACTGGCAACAGTTGCATCAGCAAGTGGCTTACAGCTACACAGATGCCAAAGATGAAGCTACAGATGCGCCTCTGATTAAACGTTCCAAGCACACAGTGCATTGGCAAGGTGCTTATCAGTGGCAGGATTGGCGTGTATTCGTCACCTCTGATTACCAGAGTGATTTCCAGACAGGTGATTTTGCGGCACCGCAACTCGGTGGATACACCTTATGGGGCGCTGGTGTCAGTTACGAGTTAAGCAGCGAGTTACAAATTGCGGCTAAAGCGGACAATCTGACCAACAAAGATTATCTGTACTTGCCAGGTTATGCCACGGCAGGCGCTGAATGGTCATTACGTTTAAACTGGACACCTGATTTTTAGTACCAGGCTTTAAATTAAAGGGTAAAGTTTTGGCTTTACCCTTTTTACTTCAGATTAAGCCTTCAGTAAACTCACAAAGGTCTGGCGAAATTTAGCCAGCTTGGGGGTGATCAAAAACTGGCAATAAGGTTGGTTGGTGTTTTGCAAATAATAACCCTGATGATAATCCTCCGCCGGATAAAAGGTACTGGCAGCAGTAACTTCTGTCACTATAGGCGCGTCAAATAAAGGCCCTGCCGCTTTAATCGAAGTAAGAGCCTGCTCACGTTGTTGTTCTGAGTGGTAAAACACAGCAGAGCGATACTGAGTGCCTATATCGTTGCCTTGGCGGTTGAGCTGAGTTGGGTCATGTAAAAAAAATAATACCTGCAGCAGCTGCTCAAAACTAACTTGCGCTGGATCGAACTCGACCTGAACCACTTCAGCATGGCCACTGGTGCCAGTACAAACCTGACGGTAATCCGGGTTCAGTGTCTGGCCTCCCATATAACCACTGACCGCTTTTTTCACGCCTTGCAGCTGATTTAAGGCTGATTCAATACACCAAAAGCAGCCTGCGCCAAAGGTTGCTAGTTCAGTCTGACTCATGGGGTTTTCTCCGTTGTTGATCTTAAGCTTATGATACAGCGTAATTGATCTATCAGTTCAAAAGAAAAGCAGCGATGAAAAAAATAGCAGTACTGGGAGCTGGGCTCTGTGGCGCAACAGCAGCCGCGACTTTGACTCAACAAGGTTATCAGGTGACAGTCTTTGACAAAGGCCGTGCGGCTGGTGGTCGCATGAGCAGCAAAAGAACAGATCAGGGTTATCTGGATATGGGCGCTCAGTATTTTACGGCCCGAAGTGATGTGTTTAAGCAGCAAGTTAAGGTGTGGCTTGATGCAGGGAGGGCAGAAATCTGGCCTTGTAAAACAGCACTTTTATCGAATGACGAAGGTTTTATATCACTTAAAGCATCAGAAGACGAACAAGCGCGTTTTGTAGGTGTGCCTTCGATGCAAAGTCCAGTGACTGCTTTACTGCATGGCATAACGCAGGTGAACAGCTGCCGTATTCAAAAGCTTGATTATCAGTGGCAAAGCTGGACTTTGTTTAATGACGAAGGCTTAAGTTACACAGGTTTCGCTGCCGTATTGCTCACTTTACCTCCAGCTCAGGCGAAGCAGTTGTTGGCTCAAAGTTTGTTGCCAGCGCTGTTTGATACAGCAGCCGATATACTGGAGCCGTGCTGGGCTGTTGCGTTACAAACTCAGGGAGCCGCTGCACAGGACGCCATTTTTTGTCAGCATCCTAAATTAAGATTTATCAGTCATCAACAGCATAAAACTGGTCGGAATCCCTGTTATATCCTGCATTTTAATGCTTCATTCAGCGCATTGCATCTGCAGCAGTCCACAGAATTTTGGTTTGCGGAAGCTATCGCAATTTTGCGGCAAGAGCTGAATATACAACAAGAAATCACCCCATTGGTAGCGCACCGCTGGCTTTATGCCAGCCAAAAGGATCAGGTCGCAGCACCAGGTTTAATAGCTCTGCCAGAGCAGCAATTGTGGGCTGGCGGCGACTGGAGTTACGGTGGTCGGGTCGAGAACGCTTATCTGGCCGGATTAAATTTGGCGAACGCCTTGATTGAACAGAATAAATCGCAGCAGGAGACTCCATGAGCGCAGTGCTTATTATTGGTGCCAGTAGTTCGATTGGCGGTGCCTTGGCAAAACATTATTTGCAGCAAGGCCAGACTGTGATTTGGTTATCCCGCACCACTGCAGATTTTAGTGATCCAAAGCTTCAGGTGATCAAAGCGCCTGATAGTGCTGAAACAGCGGATTGGGTTTCGCATCAGAACTTTTTCAGTTCTGTTATCGAAGCAGTACAACAGCATCAGGTTGGGTTGATTTTTAATTGTATTGGCTGGTTGCATCAGGATAGCGAGCCTAAACTCTCGCCAGAAAAAAGTTTAAGTCAAAGCTCTGGCACATTGCTTCGCAAAACTCTGTTGTTGAATCTGGAAGTTCCGGTCTTTTACCTGCAAGGCCTCTGGCCTTATCTCATCAAAACCTCTGGCATTCGATATCTGCAATTGAGTGCCAAAGTGGGCAGTATCAGCGATAACCAGTTAGGCGGCTGGTATAGCTACCGTTCTGCCAAAGCGGCGCTGAATCAATGGATTAAAACCGCCAGCATCGAACTTAGGCGCAGTAACAAAACGGCAGCCTTGGTGACGCTACACCCTGGGACTACAGATTCCGCTTTGTCAGCACCTTTTCAGCGCAATTTGCCAGCAGGGCAACTACAAAGTCCGACTCAGACCGCAGAGCATCTGGCAGAAGTTGCACAACAGCTTCAGGCGGAGCAAAGTGGTTTGTTGCTGAATTGGGATGGCCGGGTTCTGGGCTTTTAACTCTTGCTGTTGGCATAAGGCAGAGATAAGCTCAGGTATACAGGTTTTCATAAAGTGCTTTAACAAGGATTAAAAATGGGACTTTTTAGTGGTTTATTAGGTAACGCCGGGCAAATTGATTTGGCCGATGTTGAAGCAGAATTCAGCCAGATTTTATTGCCTGACGAAAAGCTGCAACAAGCCTATAAAGTAATTCGTGACCTGATTGTCTTTACCGACAGACGTTTAATACTGGTGGATAAACAAGGTTTAACAGGTTCTAAAAAAGAGTTTATGTCGGTGCCTTACCGTTCCATTGTGCGTTTTAGTGCGGAAACCAAAGGCCATTTTGATCTGGAATCTGATTTGCATATCTGGCTGAGTAGCACCGACACCCCCATTACTAAAACCTTTAATAAAGACGGATCTATTTTAGACGTACAAAAAGCTCTGGCTTTGTACTGCTGCCGTTAGTTCTTTACTCTTCCAGGCTGAGTGTTCGCTTAGCCTGCTTTCCCTTCGTTTAATACTTCCGTATAAGAGCCTTACCCAAAGAGACAATAGGCGCTCCGTCAACTTTGCTTAATACTCAGCTGGTAATTTTATGCTAAAGCTAAGGAGCCAGTGATGAGTGCATCTACCCCAGTTGACCCCGGATATAGTAAAGCGCACACAGCTTTACTTTTTGTTGACCCCTATAATGACTTTTTAGCCGAAGGTGGCAAGCTGTGGCCTTTAGTCGAAGTGGTGGCCCGTTCGGTTTCTTTACACCAGCATTTAAAAGCAATTTCTGACGCAGTGCGTAAAGCTGGCATGCAGGTTTTTATCGTGCCGCATCACAGAGCTGAACCTGACGATTTTACCCATTGGAAAAACGCCTCGCCTTATCAGCTTGGTGCCTCCGCTATACAAGTTTTTGCTAAAGACAGTTGGGGTGGCGAATGGTTTTCCGATTTTTCGCCTCAGCCAGGCGATATCGTAGTGAAAGAACATTGGGGTAGCAGTGGTTTTGCTAATACCGATCTTGATTTTTTGCTAAAACAAAAAGGCATTAGTCAGGTGATTATCATAGGTTTAATTGCCAACACCTGTATTGAATCAACGGCTCGTTTTGCGGCAGAACTGGGTTATCACGTTACCTTAGTGAAAGATGCGACTGCAGCTATGTCGGCTGAAGCTATGCATGCAGCTCATCATATCAATGGGCCTGCTTTTGCTCATTTGATAGTAGATACGGTCCAATTACTGACTTTATTACCTAAAGCCTGAACCTAATGGTCAGAATTTACTCTGACTTTGCTCTACCCATGCCGGTCTTTGTGCGTTTTATCGCTTGCACTGTGGTCTGATCGGTCACTGAAAACCAAGGAGACCATGATGAAAATTAAACGTAGCGCCTCAGTGCGCTGGACTGGTGGCTTAAAAGAAGGTCGTGGCGAAATATCCACTCAAACCGGTGCTTTATCCGCTTACCCTTATGGCTTTGCCAGTCGTTTTGAAGGCACACCAGGCAGTAATCCGGAAGAACTGATCGGGGCTGCTCATGCGTCCTGTTTTACTATGGCTTTTACACTGATTTTATCCAAGGCTGGTTTTACACCGGCTCAGCTGGATACTCAGGCCGTCGTTGCGCTGGAGCAACAAGGTGATGCTTTTGTGATCCCTTCGATTGCCTTAACTCTGAAAGCTGCTATTCCGGGCATTGACGAAGCCACTTTTAACGAACTGGCAACCCTTGCCAAACTGAATTGCCCTGTATCCAAAGTATTAAATGCAGAAATCACGCTGGATGCCGAGTTGGTCTGAATGCAGCAGGGTGACCCTTTTAAATCAAGCGCCATCTGGCATTGATGCTGAACCCCGGGGATTTCCCCGGGTTTTTTTAGGCTTTGTCACAGCATTATTCAGTGTAACGTTTCGCTGGATGTTGCAGAGATAAGTGGGGAGCCAAAGCGTACCGGGCTTGTAAAAAAGCTTGCCAGTCGGCCACATCGGGCAAAGACGGAATAGTCACCAGCTCGCCTTGATCCAAGCCTGCCAGTGACGCATCGACCATATCTCCAGCTTCCATAATCATGCTCGGGTCCAGGTGATTAATATCAAAACCTGCCCGTTCAAATATTTCTGTGCGGGTGAGTCCCGGCAACACGGCCTGAATTTTTACGCCAACCGGAGCCAGCTCAGAATGCAGTCCCTGTGTTAATGCCAGCACAAAGGCTTTAGTGGCGCTGTATACGGCGTTAAATTTCTCCGGCAATAAAGCCACGACAGAGGCAATATTGACGATAGTGCCCTGACCACGGGCTGAAAATACCTTAGCTGCTGCTAAAGTCAGTTGATGTAAGCCCATCACATTAAGCTGGATCATGGTTTCCAGCTCGCTTTCGTTTGATTGTAATACTGCGCCTTCAGGGCCTATACCTGCGCAGTTGATCAGCATTGATAGCTTAGTGTCTTTATAGATACGGGCTACAGTCACACGCCAGCCTTCAGCTGAACTTAAATCGGCAGGCAGACATTCTACCTTGACCTGATAGGTGGAGCTGAGTTTGTCCGCTAAAGCGGCCAATCGTTCGGCATTACGTGCCACCAGAATTAAATCGTAACCACGTTTAGCTAAGCGATCGGCATAGGTTGCGCCTATCCCGGAGGAGGCACCTGTTATAAGAGCTGTTGTCATTTGGGTTGTCCTGTTTTAGTCAATAAGGCTTGTCTGAAGACAAGGCGGTCATTGCATAAGATAGGAGCATTGAGCTGCCAAGGCATTAGTCCATCGGGGTGATTTGGCTCATACTTAGGTATGGCCCTAACTGCTCAGGCTTTAATTGAGTGGCAGTAACAATACAAAACAGGCGCCAGCGCCGTTTTCATTGTTTTTGGCTTCAATAGTACCGCCAAGGGCTTCAATGATAGAGCGGCAAATCAGTAACCCCATGCCCATACCCGCACTTTTCGTGGTAAAAAAGCTGTCGAAAATATGAGGTAAATGTTCAGGCATGATACCCGGGCCATTATCACTGATTTGCAATTGCAGATGATTTTGATTAAGCCAGACACTTTGAAGATGAATTAGGGGCATTGTTTTTGACTGGTTACTGGTTTTGCCGGATAAAGCCTGCATTGCATTGACCAGAATATTAATAACCACCTGTTGCAGCTGAGTACGGTCTGCCAACAGCGGCGGTAAACCCGATGCCAGATCCAGTTCCAGTTGAATACGCTGACTACGAAGTTCGTATTGTAAAAACAGCACTGACTCTTCCACACAGGCATTTAAATCAATTAGTTGTTGCTCCACTTTCGTATGGCTGGCCATAGCGCGAATGCGGCTGATGATATCGGCTGCCCTATAGGCGTCATTGACCATGCGCTGCATTAAATCCTGAGCTTTGTTTAAGTCCGGCTCTTGTCGGTTCAGCCAACGTAAGCCGGTTTCGCCATTGGTCGCTATAGCGGCCAGTGGTTGATTGACTTCATGGGCAATGGAGGCGGTCAATTCGCCAAGCATTGAAACCCGGGCGGCATGGGCTAATTCATCACGAAAATTATCACGCTGATTACGGTCAGCCACCCAGTCTGTAATATCCACTATAGTCAGTACCACCAGGCCTAATTCTCTTAAGGTTGCAGTAGAAGCTGATGCAAATAAAATATCGATCACTTTGCCATCCAGCCGGCGGATTTTGGTTTCGGCCTGATAACCGGTTTCGCCTCTGTAACCGGCTTCAATGCTGCGTCTGAAGGTATCGCATTGGCCAGGGATCCAATAAGGTGTGACAGGGCCTAAAATTTCGGCTTTGGTTTTAGCGCCGTACAAGGTCAGAGTGTAGGGGTTGGCTTCCGCTATCCAGACCGCATCCATCGCCTGTTGCACAAATTCAGGATGCTCATCTATATAAGCTTTTAAGTCGGTGACGCCCTGAGCTTTTAAAGCTCTGAATAATTGAGTCTGGCGACTGACGTCGAGCTGCTGAAAGGAAATAGCGGAGGCTTCAAATAAAGTTCTGAATTTAAACTCACTTTTCATCAGTTCGCGTTCGGCCTGTTTACGTTGAGTGATATCCACCAGAGAGATAAATACAGTGCCTGAGTCACGTAAGGCAGGGGAGGCGAACATGGAAAAATGCACATCGACCCTGGAGCCATCAAGTACCAGCATAAAAGTTTCAGCTTCATATTTAGAGTGGCGCTGATAACCTGCGTTAATGCTGTTGCAGAAGGTGTCGCTGTTGTCCTTGTTCCAGTAGTGTATTACAGGGCCAAGCAGCTGCTCAGGCTGGCTGGCTTTAAAAATTCGCATCGCCTCAGCATTGACTTTAACGACTGTGGATGCCTGCATGGCTTGGGCTAAAAAATCCGGGTTTTGTTGTGCGTGCAGCACTAAATCAGTAACGCCCAGAGCCCGTAACTGGATAAAGATCTGATTGAGCGCACTGGTATCAATCTCAAAACAACCCACTGACATTGAATCGAACATAGTGCGGTACCGCAGCTCGCTTTGTCGTAATTCATCCTGAACTTGCTGGCTTTGCGTGACATCGCGGCCAGATTCAATAATTTCCAGCAATTGACCCGCATCGTCGTAACGGCAAGACCAACTGATATTAATCAGCTTTAACTCGCCACTGGCACTGAAGCGTTGCACCTGAAGCTGCTGGGTGCTGGACTGCAACGAGCCAAGTACAGATGCAATATCGGA
This sequence comes from Rheinheimera sp. MM224, assembly GCF_947090785.1. Lineage (NCBI taxonomy): Bacteria > Pseudomonadati > Pseudomonadota > Gammaproteobacteria > Chromatiales > Chromatiaceae > Rheinheimera > Rheinheimera sp. MM224. The sequence continues at coordinate 2,877,888 of NZ_OX352320.1, read as the reverse complement.
TGAACCGTTGCAGCGCAGCAACTGACATAGATTTTGCCCCAGTGCCTGTTTTGCGCTCCAGCCATACAGTAGCTCAGCGGCTTTGTTCCAGCCGGTAATGATCCCCTCAGCGCTAAAGACTAAAACACTGAGCTGAATAAGGTTGAGGATTTCCATATCGTGCTGCTTCATCAGCGCTCCTAACTTAAATGTAAGGCTTCAGCCATTTTGACTAAATCTGCCAGAGTTTTTGCCTGCATTTTGCGCATGGCAGAGCCACGGTGAATTTTGATAGTAACTTCACTTAGTTGCAGCTCCCAGGCGATTTGTTTATTCATCTTACCCTGACATACCAAGGTCATCACCTGCTTCTCTCTGCTGGTTAAACTCTCAAAGCAAGTGCGCACGCCTTCGCTGCTTTTTTCTGCATGTTGCTGATCATGAATACGTTCCATGGCCGTAGCCACAGCGTCCAGCATGTCCTGATCACGAAAAGGTTTGGTTAAAAAATCCACGGCCCCGGCTTTCATAGCCCGAACCGACATAGGAATATCACCATGGCCTGTCATCAGGATCACGGGCAGTTGAATGCCATAATCCTGTAATTTCGCCTGAAAGCTCAAACCACTTAAACCTGGCAGGCGCACATCTAAAATCAGGCAACCTTTGGATCCAGCTTTGTACTGCAATAAAAACTCAGCCACATCACCAAAACTTTGCGTTTGATAACCCATTGAATTTAATAAGCCTTCAAGTGCGTAGCGCAAGGATTCGTCATCGTCCACTACATAGACCTTCAACTCTTTACTCACCTGTCAGTCCTTTTTGTTTTTCATGCAAAGTAGTTTGATTACTATCGACTATAGCACTGGAATGACAAGTGTTTTATGCTGCAATTCAATAGCCTGTCGATCACTAATGGGAGTGTGTGTGGAGCATCCAGTCAGATATAGTGTGTTGTCAGGAGTTGCAGCAATATTATTGTTGTTAAGTGGGTGCAGCGTCAGTCAGCCTGTGCCAGCTGCGAGGCAATCTGTGGTTGCATTGCCTTCGCAACTGCTGGAAACCTCAGGTTTACTTTGTCTTGAGCAAGACTTTATCAGCTTCAATGATTCAGGCGGCAAGCCAGTGCTGTATCGGTTTGACCGCAATGGCGATATTAAGCATCAACTGCACTTATCGTTCAGAAACAGTGATTGGGAAGCCATTAGCTCTGATGGTGAATTTTTGTATCTGGCGGATACCGGCAATAATGCGGGTTACAAAAAGGCTTTGTTTATTTATAAAGTGCCGCTGAATTGGTCTGGTTTAAAACAACCTTATACCCCGGAGCGGCTGGAAATCATTCTGCCACCAGACGAAAAACGCCAGCCTTATCAACATGATCTTGATTTTGAGGCTCTGGTGTACCATCAGGATGCTTTGTGGCTGATCAGTAAAAGCTGGAATAGTCAGATACCAACACGCTATAAGCTGGATCCTAAGTTAAAACAGCAACAGCTTGGCAACGCTATACCTTTTGCTAATCCAGGCTTTCTGATCACAGATGCGGTTTTTGAGCAAAGCAAACAAGAGTGGTGGCTGGTGGGCTACCCGGATCCACGCAAAGCGATTTGGGCCTATTTAAGCAATGCTGGTTTTCAGCCACAAATCGCCCGTTATGATAAAGACCTGCTTTTACTGGAAACCAAAGCGCTACCTACCACAGGTCAGGTCGAGGGCCTTTGTATTGATCAGGACAAACAGATTTGGCTCAGTGAAGAGGGCACTAAACAAAGCCCTGCGCTGTTAATTAAAACAGGTTTTAGCAGTCAGTAAATGATTCGCTTGGGCCGGGCTTGCAGAACAAAAGAACTGGCCTTAAAAAGGTAAGGCCAGTTTAAAAAACAGCTGGTTTCAAGGCTTAAATGAAACCAGCACGTCAGGAGTCATAACAACAGCAGAATTCACTTACACTTTCACCGAAAACCGCAGTTCGCTGCCGGTATTGGCGGCAACTGATTCAGTAATATCCTGATCTTCGACGGTTTTATCCGGGTTTAAAATCATTTCACGGAATTTAGCGAAGCCTTCCTGAATTAAGGAGTAGGTGCTGTCTATATCGTCTGAAACTTTACCTTCCAGCACACCCAAACCATCCAGAATACCGCGGGCATCTTCAAAACCTTTATCTACGCCACCGCCAACCAGGGACAGGAATTTATCCAGGCGTTCTTCTTCTGGCATATCCGGGTTTTGTTCAGAAAACTTTTGATAGAAAGCTGTGGCAAAACCAACAATACGATCGGCAGTGGCTTGTGGTGATGTGTCTACACCGCTGTTTTTAATTTTTTCAGCCGCGTTAGGGCCAAACTCAGCTTCCAGCTCACTGTTAATGCCTTCAAGCGCAGTTTTATACAATAATCTCATGGAGTTATCGTCATCACCTGTACTCAGTTTCAGCTGGTTTTCCATAATAGTGGCGTTCAGCTTTTGCTTGTTCAGCTGAGAGGATGCGTAGCCGGAAAGCTTCTTTTCTTCAGTCGTTTCGCTTGTTTCAGTCGTTTTGTTGGCTTGCGCCTGGGCTGAAGCATTGGACGAGCCGACTCCATTAACAGATGACATAACACACTCCCTTTGGGCCTTTGTGAGGTTCAGTATAGTTCTGACTAATCAGGCTATCGGCAGTGCTTTTAATAACTTTAGGACTTTTTGGCAAAAAATTGCCGCGTTTTGTCGATGTCGGCGCAAAGTTGCCGTACGCCTTGCAGCATTCTGCTGGTGGTGCGGTGTACAAGGTCGGAGTCGGGTTGGCTAAACTGTTGATATTTAACGGCTGGAATAGCTGCCCATCGGCTCCAGTCCAGTAAAGCTCGTGGTTCATTCACCGACACTGGCTGAATAATCAGTTGAGGCTGGCTTGCGACTACATGCTCCAAACTGACCTGTGGGTAATCTCCTATGGCAGTGGCAAAAGGGTTTGAGGCCCCACAAAGCTCCAGTTGCTGCTGTGGCCAGGCTTTTTGTGCCACTGTGGAAAGGGGTTGTTGCCACAGCTCATAAAATACGACGACTTTCTCTTTAGTACTGTAGGTCTGGCGTAGCTCGGCCAGGCCTTGTTCCATCAACAGGGCTTGCTGTTCTGCTGCATCCACAGCGCCAGTCAGCTGGCCTAAGATACGCAATTCTTTGGCAATATCAGTCAGTTGCAGCGGGTTAGAATCCACTACATGCAGGCCAAACTGGCGCAGCTTATTTACATCTGCAGGCGGGTTGCCGTCTGTCCAGGCCAAAACCAGATCCGGTTTTAACGCCAGAATTTTTTCGACCTGCAATTGAGCGTAGTTGCCCACCCGAGGAATGTTTTTCGCAGCACCTGGATAATCCGCGTGGTCTGTAGTGCCGACAATTTTGTCGCCTACACCAATGCTATACAGCTGCTCGACCAAATGAGGAGAAAGCGCAACAATACGCTGAGCTGGTTCGGCTTGTACTTTGACTGCAAATAATGCGCAGCAGCACAGTACAATACGGAGCACACAGGCAATACGTAGCACATACATTACCAATCTACTCCTTTTTGCACTTGTATCCCGGAGTCGAATGCATGTTTGATCGACTGTACTTCGCTGACAGTGTCGGCCATCTCAATTAAAGTCCGATGAGCGGCACGGCCTGTGATCACCACATGTTGGGTGGAGGGTCTGTTATTGAGTGCATTCACAACTCTGTCTAAATCTATGTAGTGGTAACTGACCATATAAGTCAGTTCATCCAGCAGCACCAGTTGAATGCTGTCGTCCTGCAGAAACTGTTCGGCTTTAGCCCATACCAGTTCTGCTGCGGCAATATCGGCCTCTCTGTCCTGAGTATCCCAGGTAAAACCTGTGTTCATCACGGCAAACTCAACGCCATGTTGTTGTAATAAATTGCGCTCACCGCAGTCCCATGTGCCTTTAATAAACTGCACCACAGCAGCTTTTAAACCGTGACCTACAGCACGGGCCACAGTACCAAAACCTGCTGTGGATTTACCTTTGCCATTGCCAGTGATCACCAACAATAAAGCTTTGTCAGTGCTGGCGGCGGCAATACGGCTATCAACTTGCTCTTTAAGCTTTTGTTGACGTTTTTTATGGTTTTGCTGTTTTACATCTGTTTTTTGTTCAGTCATTTGAGTTCTCTTGGGAAAAATTTAAAAACCAGCGCTGCCAATGCAGTGGATTTGCCATGGGCTTTGTTTGTTATAACGGCTGATCCGGCTGACGCTGCCATAGGCAATGGACATCTGCTGCAGCCAGCTGCTTTGTTGTAAGTCGATGTTTAATAAGGACGCCAGCAGCAGACGGATCACACCGCCATGCACTAACCATAAAGCCTGCTGGTGCTGCTGCTCGTATTGCTGCTCGTATTGGGAGCTGCTGTGTAATTCAAAAGCGTGTAAAACCCGTTGTTGAAAATCAGTTAAAGATTCGCCTTCAGGTGGCGTGATCGCAAAAGGCTGTTGCCAGAATTGTTGTTGCTCTGGCCAGCAGCGGCTTTGCTCGTCAAAAGGCACACCATCCCACAGGCCAAAATTCATTTCTTTTAAATCCGGCTCTATCACAAGCTCCAGTTGCAGGCGTTGTGCCTGTGTTTCTGCACTTTGGCGGCAACGTTGTAAAGGTGATGTCAGTACATGCTGATAAGACTGGGTAGACAGCCACGACAGACAGGCCGGGGATGATTGCTGTAACATCACATCAGTCCAGCCGTATAATGCAGCAGGGCCAGCCACAGGGCCATGGCGCACTAAATCAATCTGTTGCATCAATGCCTCGCTTTAAATAAAGCGGTAAGCCGGCTGCAACAAAAATCACCTCATCGCAAACCCTGGCCAGTTGTTGGTTCAGCCAGCCTTGTTGGTCGACAAACACACGATTCAGTTCGCCCATAGGTACCAGCCCCATACCAACCTCATTACTGACCAGTATAAGTTTTCCCTCAAACTGACAAACAGCGTCAGCTAACCTTTGGCGCGCTAAGGCAAAATCCTGCTCTGGATAGTGATACAGCTGATTATTCAGCCACAAAGTTAAGCAGTCGACTAATAGGGTCTGACCTGAACCAGAGAGCTGCGTTAAGGCTTCACAGAGCAATAATGGGCATTCGATTAAACGCCAGTCTTTGGGTCTTTGCTGCTGGTGCAGTGTTATCCGTTTTGTCATTTCGGTATCAAAAGCAGTGGCTGTGGCTATGTAAGTGACCTGCTCTGATGTTTTGGCGAGAGTTTCTGCCAGACTGGATTTGCCACTACGGGCGCCACCTAAAATCAGAGTTTTATTCATTACTGCTGTCTCCACCAGATCAACCACACCAGATATAACCCCAGTTCAGTGACTTGCTGCGCTGCGCCCAATAAATCGCCTGTGTACCCTTGTAGCTGACTGCGGTAATAAAAAAACAGCAGGGTAAAACTTAAGGCCAGAGTGGCAAGAAGGCACAAAGCTAAAGGCACAGGGACAAAATACAAAAGCGGTAATACAAAAAGCCAGATCCACAGCAATGCCCGTTTTTGTAGTGAGGTGGCTATAGGTTTGGTTTTACTCAACGAATCCAACTGCTGATAAGGCAAGACAAAAGTCAGGCTGAGTGCAGTAGCGCGCGACAATCCAGCCACCAGTACGAAAGCCCAAATAGCTTGTGCCTCTAAGGCTTGCAGGCTTTGCCACTTGATCAAAAAAACCGATAACAGCGCAACCAGACCATAAGTGCCAACTCTGCTGTCTTTCATAATCTCCAGCTTGCGCTCAAGGCTTAAACCGCCACCTAAACCGTCAGCGGTATCGGCCAGACCATCTTCATGAAAAGCACCGGTTAGTACCAGGCCAGCCATTAAAGCTAACAACACAGCGATGGAAAAGGGCAGTAGTTGAGCCGCGGCAAGCAGCACCAAAGCTTGCAGGGCACCCAATAACAAGCCCACCAGACTTAAATAACGGCTGCTTTGATTCAACAGTTCCGGACTGTAGGGGGTCGATGCAGGCACAGGAATACGGCTGAAAAATGACAAAGCCAGACAAAACAGTTGCCATTGTTTAAGTGGCCATTTCGGCAGAGCGTCTGTCACTGTGGTGCTCCGGCTTCCACTACTTGAGTTACGCCAGCATCAGCAAAACTTGCCATATCGTTATAAAAACTAACGGCGGCTTTGAGCAGTGGTACAGCCAAAGCTGCACCTGTGCCTTCGCCTAAACGTAAACCTAAATCCAATAACACAGTGGCATCCAAAGCCTTTAACACCGCCTTATGACCAGCTTCAGCACCCTGATGCGCAAAAATTAAGTAGTCACGGCAATTCGGGGCTATCTGACAGGCCAATAAAGCCGCCACTGAGACAATAAAGCCGTCTATTAGTACAGGTTTTTGCAAAGCCACTGCAGCTAAGATTGCGCCGCATAGCTGGACTATTTCAAAGCCACCAAATTCAGCCAGGATGGACAGCGGATCTTTCGCATAAGGCCGCTGTAAAGCCTGCTGAATCAACGACAGTTTTAATTCAAATTGAGCATCGCTAATGCCAGTACCACGACCAACACAAGTTTCAATTGGCAAATCAGTCGCAGCTGCGAGTAAAGCTGCAGCACTGCTGGTATTGGCTATGCCCATTTCTCCCAACAGCAGTAAATCACAGCCTGCAAAAATATGTTGGCGTGCGGCATGACGACCCAAAGCCAGACCTGCTTCGACCTGTGCCGTGCTCATGGCAGGGCCCTGGCTGAAATCTGCGGTGCCACATCCTAAAGATTGTTGAATTAAGCCAGCTGCATCCGGCAGTGGCAGAAGCATGCCGGCATCGACCACAAAAAGCTCAATGTCATTGGCACGGCAGAAGCAGTTGGCAGCAGCACCGCCCGCTAAAAAATTCAATACCATCTGCTGGGTCACTGCGCTTGGCGCTATGCTGACGCCATGGCTATTGATGCCATGATCTGCGGCAAAAATCAGTAGCACTGGTTTATTTAGTGATAAAGGGCCTTGGTTTTTACCTGGGTTCTGGATCAGCGCCAGTTGCAACGCCAGCGTCTCCAGTACTCCCAAAGCACCAGCTGGTTTAGTTTTTAAATTAATACGCTGCTGTATGGCTGGCGTCGCAGTTTTATCTAAAGCAGGTATTTCAAATAACATAACAAGCGACTCCGTTTTCATCAGCATTTAACCGCGACGGTATTTAAATAACATGGATAAAAAGAACAGGCTGCCTATGGCTGAAGTGACTACCCCTATAGGTAATTCCTGGTCTGGCAATACGCTGCGGGATAAGGTATCCACCCCAGCTAAAAACACAGCGCCCAGCCAGACAGACCCCAGCAACAAGGCCACGCTGGATAAACCAAATAAGGAGCGCACCAGATGGGGGATCATCAGGCCCACAAAAGCAATGCCGCCACAACAGGCGACAATAGCAGCGCTGACCGCAGCACAAAGCAGCAAAATAACTAAACGCAAAGGTTGTACATTAACGCCTAAACTACGGGCACTTTCATCACTTAATACCAAAGCATCTAACTGGCGGCGATACAGTAAACCCAACAGCAAAGTGATAAACACCAGCGGGCTTATCAAAGCGACATGAGTCAGGCTGGCCTGACTTAAACTGCCCATCAGCCAGAACATCACGCGGTTGGCGGCAAAAGGTTCAGATAAATACAATAAGGTCGTGGTGATAGCACTGAGCATAAAGCTGACGGCTACGCCACAAAGCAACAGGCTTTCCAGCCTCTGCCAGCGACTGCTGGCACCAATAATCAGCACCAGAAACACAGCCAGCAAAGCACCAAAAAAGGCGAATAGCGGCGTGAGCAGTTGCCACTGCGGAACTACTATAGTGGCTATGGTTGCACCTAAAGCGGCGCCTGAAACTATGCCAAATAAATAAGGATCGGCCAGAGGATTGCGGCTGGCGTTTTGTAATAAAGCACCACAAAGGGCTAAACCTGAACCTGCCAGTAAAGACAATAATAAACGTGGAAACCGCAGTTGCCACAGCACAGTCGACTGCATTTCATCCAGTGGTGCCAGGCCAAATAATCCGGCAACCGGGATAGGTACTGATCCGGTGCTTAATGCCAACAGGCATACCGTTACCAGCAATACCATAGCTAGTAAAAGACGCAGTGGCACAGGCAAAGCTGCTAATAACACCTTACTCATACTTCGTCCTTGTAGCCAAAACTGACGCGGGGACAATCGCCAAAAGGGTTTTGATCTATTAAACAAGGAATACGGAACACTTCTGTAAGCAACTCCTGCGTCAGCACTTGTTCTGCAGTGCCGTCTGCGACCAATTGGCCTTGATTAAGCAGCAATAAGCGGTCGCAGTAACGTGACGCCAGATTTAAATCATGAATACTGGCGATCACCGTAATATTCAGCGCTTTGGCAATGCGTAGCACCTGATGCTGGTAATACAAATCCAGATGGTTGGTCGGCTCATCGAGCAATAACAACAAAGGTTTTTGCATCACGGCACGGGCCAATAACACCCGTTGTTGTTCACCGCCGGATAAATGGGCAAAAGAATGACGTTCTTTATTCGCTAAACCTACCAATTCCAGACTTAGCTTGAGTTGCTGCAGGTCCTGCTCTGTATTGGTTTGCCATAAAGCTTTATGAGGAATTAGCCCCATCAGCGCCACATCGGCTACTGTTAAATCAAATAAGGGACCGGATAACTGACTGACTAAAGCGACCTTGGCAGCAAGTTCAGACTGGCTAAAGCTGGAAAGGGGGTGGCCTTGCAATTTAATTTGACCGGAGCTTGGCTGATATTCTTTTTGCAGCAGTCGTAATAAGCTGGTTTTTCCGGCACCATTCGGGCCAAGCAAAGCCACAAACTGGCCTGGCTCAATGGCAAAATTCAGCCCAGTTAAAATCTGCTGCTGATTGATCTGCAACTGTACCTGCAAAAATTCGACAACCGGGGTGTGGCCCACTAAAACGCTCCATTAAAAAACGGGCAGGGACCAGGACATACTGCAAAAAAACGCAGAGTTCCGGCACAGTGTAAGCCCGCACTGTGTGTTGCAAAAGGTTGCAACGCCTGAGGTTTGTAAAGGCAGGACATCTGACTTGCCATACTCAGTTTAGAGCGGCTTACAGTTGCGGGTACAGTACAGGATTTACACCTGTTTCCCTTTCAAGTTCATTGCAATGGCTAAATGCTATGCAGAACACCTTCAACAAAACCAGCGCAGTGTAGCAGAGCAGGGCGCCGGACGTCAGCAGAAATGTCCGGCGGTCTGGATGTCTTTTAAAGTGAGGAGTAGAGGCTTATTCAGCAACCACTGTTTTGGTCAGTTGTGTACCATCTGCTTGTTTAATTAAAAAGCTGACAGACTCACCCTTATTTCTTTTCATTAAATCTTTGGCATCATCGGCAGGACATCCCGGAATGGCGCAGTCAGCTATTTTCAAAATTTGATCACCTACCAATAGCCCGGCTTTTTCTGCGGCACCACCTGGTACAAGTTTTTTTACTTTAACGCTGGATAAAGTGGGGTTAAAAAAGCCACCTTCGACTGCAATATCCAATGCCAGACCTATTTTGCCTTTTTCCGCAGCCAAAGCTGTGGTGCTCACTACCAAGCTGCAAAAAGCAGCAGATAACAACAGCATTTTTTTATTCACGCCGATGATTCCCTATCTTTAATTTAACGAATAAAACCAGATGTTTACATAAGCGACAATAAAACGAATGCAAGATGGAAACAAGTCATAGCGGAAGATATTTGCCGAAGCAGGATGACCACATCTGGTAAAGCAAATAATGCCGTGCAATAGTAGATTTGTGTGATCTGACTCATAGGTTCGTTGATGCGAAAAAGGTTGTTGTCTGGATTAGCTGCTGTAGCGTTGTTGTACTGTGGTGTAACACAGTCTTGTGTACTGCGTATGGCTGCGGAAGTCGACTTTCCACCTCATCTGATCTTAAAAGATCAAAGCTGGCAGGGACAAAGTGTCGAGCTGTTGCAGCTGTTGGCAAAGGAGGTTGGCTGCGAGCTGCAGTTTATCAACAGTCCCTGGCTGCGCTCTTTAGCGCAAATCAAATCCGGTGAATTGGATTTGGTCAGTCATTTGTCGTACAGCGAAGCACGGAAAAGCGATTTTGCTTTTATTGGTCCTCATCATGTTGAGTCCATTTGGTTGATAGGCAATCCGGATAAGTTACCTGAAGTATCGGCTTTAAAAGATTTATCTCATGATGTTGATCTGGGCCGTATCGCTGAGCTTAATGGGGCTTATTACGGCGAAGAGTTTGAGCTGTTAAAACAAAATCCTTTTTTTGCCAGGCAATTGGTCAGTATCAGCAGTATTCAGGACAAGCTGGCCTTGCTGGAAGCGGGCAGGGTCAACGCAATTTTGGAGGATGAATCCGTACTGTATTACTGGCAAACACATCAGTATAAAAATGCCAAAAATTACCAGCCTTTAGTGCTGGTGTATAAAAGTCCTGTCTATTTTGGTTTCAGTAAAAAAACCTTATCCAAAGCTATGTTAGTCAAATTGCAAAAAGCCTGGCAGAAGTTGTATGACCAGGGGGTTATAGAAAAAACAGTACAGCATTATCAGCGAAAAACCACGGATGTGCTGACCCCTTCGACTACCTTGTAACGCCGTAGAGTAAAACCGCCACTACGCTTGCCAGCAGGCAATACAGTGCCATAGGAACTAAGGTAAAACGCATAATCTGTCCTTCCTGCCCTGTTAGTTTCACTACTGAAGCTGCAGCTACCACGTTTACTACACAAAGCATATTGCCTGCGTTGGCTCCCAGCATTTGTAATGCTAATACCAGGTGCAAGGGCAGGCCTGAATCCGTCGCCAGTTGTTGTTGCATACTGGCAAACATCAGGTTGGAAAAGGTTGCAGAACCTGCGATAAATGACCCTAAGGCACCCACCCACGGCGCACACCACAACCAGATATCCGCCAGATGCGCAGTGGCCATAGCGGCCAGATACATCGGCATAGCTGGCAAATCTGCACTGTTCAGATCCGAATGCAAAAACAACCGTACCATAGGCACTGCGCTGGCAAGCGTAATAGCAGCAGGCCAGATCCTGCTTAAGCTTTCAGTCGTCGCTATACGCATCAGTTGGCGACGTTTGGTTTGCCATGGCAATAACAAGAGTACGGTCAACACAAACAAAGTACCGGGTAAATACAAAGGCTGAACTGAGGTGGATAAGGTGGAGCCAAAAATCTCTGACCAATTGAATTGCACGGCTTGCAAAGCAGCTTTAAAAGGTAAAAATTCAAGTCGGCTTATCACTAATAAAGCCGCAAGCAACAGATAAGCGCCCCAGGCTTTGAATAAAGCTAAGGGTTGTGGCGCAGCTTTATCCTCTGTTGAGGTTTTATCCGTTTCGTTGTCACAGCGCCATAGAGTCGCAGGCACGGCTATACCAAAACGCACCAGCAAGGTCAGCAGCACCAAGCCTGCCAAAGCACCTAACAAAGACGGAAATTCAGGACCCAGATAACGCGCTACCAGATAAGCGGGCAGGCTATAACAAAGACCTGATAAAAAGGCCAGCGGTGCAATAGCCAAACCAGAGCGCCAGCCTGGAGTATCACTAAAATATCGGCACAATAGTAGGCACATCAGCACTGGGATTAAGCTGGCACACAACAGATCAATACTGGCTGCGGTCAGAGCGCTTTGCTCTATCAGCTCTGGCGAAACACCTGGCAATCCGTTGGTCAGACCTACCAGCACAGGAGTGCCAATAGCACCAAAAGAGACAGGCACTGAATCGGCTATTAAGGTTAAAACCACAGCAGCTAAAGGTCTGAACCCCAATGCAATCAGCAGAGGTGCAGCTATAGCGGCCGGAGTACCAAAACCAGCTGCACCTTCTAAAAAAGCCACCAGTAACCAGCCAACAAACAATAACTGAATACGATGATCGCTGGAGATACTGGCAAAACCACGGCGGATCATTAAAAAGCTGCCGTTATTTTCCAACAGGTTTAACAGCAGCAAAGCACCAAACACCACCCACAGCACAGTGGCGGCGATCACTAGCCCTTCAGCGACAGCTGCCGCTATCTGTATGCTTGATACAGACCAAACCATGGCACTTAAGATCACTGTGCCCGCAAGGCAAAGTGGCATTGCCTTGCGGGCAGGCCAGCGCAATACCACTAAAAACAGCAGCACACTGAGTAGCGGAAAAAGCGCACAAAAAATAAGCCAATGGTCCATTTGCTTTTATTCCCTTAGGCAAGCACAAGAGCTAAGGTAGCTGATTTTTGTCGCAATAAACCAGATCCAAAACAAGATGAGCTTTGAAACCAGAAGGGGGACGACTCAAAGAGCAAAAAAACACCCCGCATAAAGCGAGGTCTTATCTGCTGTTGTATAAAAATTTAGTGTTCCGGCGATTTTTCCGGAGCCTCTTTATCCAGCTGTTCCAGTTGTTTACTAATGGCTTGTGGTGAGCCTGTATTGCGGGCCAATACCATATAAGCCACAGGTACCACATAAATGGTCAACAGGGTGGCAACACCCACACCAGCGAAGATCACCATACCAATGACCATACGGCTTTCAGAGCCTGGGCCAGTAGTAACAATCAGCGGAATAGCGCTGAATACTGTGGTGAAGGCTGTCATGACTATAGGGCGCAAACGTAGGGTGGAAGCGCGTTTAATGGCTTCTTCAAACTCTACTCCGGCGTCACGCAGCTGGTTGGCAAATTCGACTATTAAAATACCGTTTTTCGCCACCAAACCTATTAGCATCACCAAACCTATCTGGCTGTATATATTCAGCGTCATTCCTGCTAAATACAAACCCGCCAAAGCACCGACCAGACCCAGTGGTACTGTCAGCATAATGACAAAAGGATGCACAAAACTTTCAAATTGTGCGGCCAAAACCAAGAAGGTGATCAGCAAAGCCAAAGCAAAGATCAGTACTGTTGACTCACCGCTTTCTTTAAACAGCAGTGACTCGCCTTTATAGTCGATACCTACAGTGCCTTCGATATTGTCTTTCACCGTTGTTTCTAAAAACTCCAGTGCTTCGCCTAAGCTGTAGCCCGGAGCCAGGTTAGCGGTAATGGTGATACTGCGCATTCTGTTGTAGCGGTTTAAGCTGGATGTGGTCGCTTCTTCTTTGAGCACCACCAGGTTATCCAGAGGGATCAGTTTGCCTGACTCTTTTGCCCGCACATACACATTGCTGATACTGCCAGGTTTGGCAAAATCTTTATCTTCACCTTCGAGTATCACGTCGTATTCTTTGCCCCTGTCGAGGAAAGTCGTGACCCTGCGGCCACCCAACATAGCTTCCAGAGCCTGACCTACAGCGCCCACAGAAATACCTAAATCGGCGGCCCGTTCACTGTTAATTTCCACCAGTACCTGAGGCACAGTTTCTTTGTAGTCGTGATCCAGCATTTGTAATTGTGGATTTTCTGCCGCTTTTGCCAGCACTATATCGCGCCACTGCACCAGTTCCTGATAGGTATTACCCTGAATAACAAATTGCACAGGACGACCACCACCACGACCGCCGCCTAAGCCGCTGCGCATAAAGGTGAAGGCTTTGACGTCAGGTAACTCGTTGAGTTTGCCACTGACTTCCTGCATCAGCTCTGAGGTACGTCTTTTACCATTATTCCAGTTTTCGGTGCCGACTATGGCGACGCCACCTGAATTGCCCCAACCAGGTACCCGGATCAGCAAGCGGTTAAACTCACCTTTTTCGTAGTAGGGCATTAGTAAATCTTCGATTAAACGCATATTACGGCTGTTGTTGGCGTAACTTGCGCCTTCAGCGCCACTCATATTGACAAAAAAGGTGCCTCTGTCTTCCTGTGGTGCCAGCTCAGAAGGGATTAACTTCAATAGCAACAGGGTCGCCACAAAACTCATCACCAACACGGCCATAGTGGGCCAGCGGCGCGCTATCACGGAATTCAGCTGATTACTGTAGCCCACTTCCAGTTTGGCAAAACCTTTGTGCATGGCGGCACTGAATCGGGATTCACGTTTTTTATGCGTCAGTAACTTACTAGCCAGCATAGGGGAGAGGGTCAAAGCAGTAATGGCAGAAAAGGCCACAGCAGCTGCTACAGCTAAAGCAAATTCTGTAAAGAGCTTGCCCAATTCACCCTGCATAAAGACCAGTGGCACAAAGACCGCAATCAATACCAAGGTGGTAGCAATAACAGCAAAACCTACTTCGCGGGTACCACGGTATGACGCCAGTAGAGGATGTTCGCCATTTTCAATACGCCGGTAAATGTTTTCCAGTACCACTATCGAGTCGTCTACGACTAAACCTATGGCTAAAACCATGGCCAGTAAGGTCAGTAAGTTAATAGAGAAATCCAGGGCGTAGAGCACAGTTACAGCCGCCACTAAAGCCACAGGCACTGTGATGGCTGGAATAAAAGTAGCGCGCAAATTACCGAGGAACAGGAAAATCACCAGTACCACCATACCCATGGCAATACCTAAAGTGTTGTACACCTCTTTGATGGATTCAGCGATAAAAAGTGACGAGTCGTAACCCGGTTCTATGGTGGTGCCTGCTGGTAAACTGGCTTTAATTTTCTCCATTTCAACCCGGGCATTTTGTACCACGTCCAGCGTGTTGGCTTTGGACTGCTTGATAATGCCTATGCCTAACAGGTTTTTACCATCACCACGGAACTCGTTTTCTTCATCTTCCGAACTTAAAATTACTTGTGCTACTTCACCTAAGCGTACCAGGTAATTATCTTCACCCCGTTTAATGGCTAATCGGCTGAAGTCCTGCTGAGTTTTGTAGGTACGAACAACCCGAACGGTAAAGTTACGATCTTCAGATTTGATATTACCAGCCGGCAGCTCCACGTTTTCTGCGCGCAATACAGTTTCAATATCCTGCACTGTGACACCACGGGCGGCCATAGCGTCTTTGTCCAGCCACAAGCGCATGGCATAACGGCGCTCCCCACCAATCTGAATACGGGCCACACCGTCGACCACGGAGAAACGCTCGACTATATAACGGTCTGCATAGTCAGATAATTCGAGGTTGGTCATGGTTTCGCTGTTCAGCACAAACCAGGCAATAGTGTCGTCGTCGCCGTCGGCTTTAAACACTTCTGGCGGGTAGGCCTGATCCGGCAGGTTATCCAGAATACGGGAGACACGCTCACGCACATCGTTTGCTGCAGCGTCTATGTCACGGCTGATATTAAATTCAATGGTAACGTTTGAGCGGCCATCACGGCTATTGGAGTTGATATTTTTGATACCCTCCACGCCTGAAATCATATCCTCAATAGGCTGAGTGATTTTGGTTTCAACGATTTCAGCCGAAGCGCCCGGATAGTCCGTACTGATGGTGACTATTGGTGCATCAATATCCGGGAATTCCCGCAGCGGTAGCATGGTGAAACAGACAATACCAAAAATCAGTAAAATCAAATTCACTACAGTGGCAAAGACCGGCCTTTTGACCGAAACATCAGATAACCACATGCTTATTGCCCCACTTTTGTAACAGTAGGTGTGACCATAGAACCAGAGCGGATTTTGGTGGTGCCTTCAATCACCACTTGATCGCCAGGGTTTAAACCTGAAACAATTTCCACCAGACCCGGCATACGTTGTCCCAGCTGAACTTCGGTTTGTGTCACGCTGTTATCTTTATTCACCACAAAAACATACTGCTTGTTTTGCAGCGGTACTATGGCTTTTTCAGACACTTGCAAGGCTTGTACTTCCGCCAGCGTTACGCTGACATTCAGCAGCATACCAGGGCGTAATTCCATGCCATCATTAGGCATCAGTGCGTGCACTTTCACGGATCGGGTGACAGGGTCTAAGCGGGTATCTATGGCTTTAATCTGGCCGTGAAATACTTTTCCAGGGTAAGCCACGTTGCTGGCGTTTACTGTCATGCCCGGCTTTAACTGAGCCAGATAATATTCGGCCACGCTGAATTCCAGTCTGATTTTGTTTAAATCATCGAGCGTTGTCAGCACAGTACCTGCAGTCAAATAAGCGCCTTCACTGACCTGACGTAAACCCAAAACGCCACTAAATGGTGCTCTGATTGTCATTTCATTCAAACGTGCTTTTACAGCATCCAACTGGGCCTGAGTGGTGTTCACGCGGGTTTGTTGCTCATCCAGTAAAGACTGAGCAGTGGCCTGAGTTTTCGCCAGGTTTTTCACCCGTTCCAACTGGCGTTTTTGATCGACCAGAGATGCAGATAACTCAGCAACACGAGCACGTTCTTCCACATCGTTTAACTGAGCAATCAACTGGCCTTTTTCAACAGTTTTACCTTCATTGATATGTAATTCGATTAAATAGTCGCTGGCATTGCTGACAATTTGTACTGATTCATTGGCAAGAGCAGTACCCAGAGTTGTAACCTGACGCTTTAAAGCTGAATGGCTGACAATTTGGGTGCTGACTAATGTGGCTGAACCCGCTGCTTTTTGTTCTTCTTCAGGTGACTGATTTTGAAGGAAAAGATAGATAACAAATACAGAGAGGCCAACTAACAACACCCATATCAGGTTCGAATTTTTTTGCGCCACGGTAACTCCAGTCTGGTACTCTTAAAATAATGGGCTTTATTGTAGGGAATAATAGCCAAAACAGTGTACGGGTTATCGCAATGACTCAGGTGTTGGTCGTATCGGAGTAGTGAATGTCGGAACAAAAGTGTGAGTTTTGTCAGAATATGCGCTTTTACATTATCTGGGTTGTGCTGATGGCTATATTTTACTTTTGGTATATGGACTGATGGATAAATTGCAATATAGAGCGGCTACAGCCAGAGGTGGGGTCAAAACTCTGTTACTCAGTAGTGGCGGCTTGTTACTATGGCTGTTATTGTTGCTGCTGATCCCTGATCTGTTGCACAGCTCAGCCTGGGTATTATTGCTGATTTGTTGTGTGCTGGGATTGATAGCGGGTTATGCGAAATTAACAGAGCCTCTTTATGTAATAGAGCTGGATCAACAAGGTTTTTCCTATGTGCACCACAAAGGACGCTGGTGCATCCCCTGGCCTGGCTTCTCTTTTATTTCAGTGCCTGAACTGGCGGGTAGAGAAATGGCATACATTGGAGTAAAGCTTCGTCACTATGATGAGTTTCTTAACCAACTTCAGCCCCGCTTAGCAGTTCACATTATGGTAGAGCAACGTCATCTTTTGATTGCAGCGCTTGGCAGCAATTGTCCTGGCGGTACTTGCCCTACAGAATTGATGGTTGAGGTAGGTGAAT
Source organism: Rheinheimera sp. MM224 (assembly GCF_947090785.1). NCBI lineage: Bacteria > Pseudomonadati > Pseudomonadota > Gammaproteobacteria > Chromatiales > Chromatiaceae > Rheinheimera > Rheinheimera sp. MM224. Next base: position 2,860,643 of record NZ_OX352320.1, on the reverse strand, counting down.
ACAGGGGGACTACACGCAGTTATAAAGGCGCTATTGCAATGTTTGCCCGTCGCATGCAATTATTGCGGCAATTAACCGGCTTTGATCTGTTTATTCCGATGAGTGCTATAGGTTCCGAACCTGCTGATTTTTGCCGCAAAGTGAATCAAATCCGGTTACAATGTTTAGACAATACAGTCACCTAGACACTTGATGTGCGTCTGTATCATAATGACGCAATAAAATAAAATTAAAAACGGTATTTCAGTTATGAATAATTACGAAAAAGCATTTTTAGTCAGTGGACGTAACACCTTGATCCACAAACAAAAAAAAGTGGATTTAGTCATTGTGAATGATACTGGTGATCCGGTGATTGTTGCTACTCGTCATGGTGTGAAAATATTTACTGAAGAAGTACCTTCGAGCAAAGCGGATGCGAAAGCCCGTTATCTGGAATTAGTAGATATCGCTAGCTCCGATGTGTTCAGTGAAAACAAAACACTGTTATTTGTTCAGGCTTTAAATAACAAAGAGTACAAAGTAGATTACAGCAAAGTGGGAACAGATTTATTTATCCGGATCCACCAAGAGAACTATATTTAATCAGGTGATTAGGTACAAATCCTGATTTAAGGAACATTGTTCCTTTGCTTGATGAAAATGTTGTAGTGGCGGCTTGCTTTAAAAGTGGTAATTGCTTGTGACAGTAAATGTATTAGCGTGTCAGTTTAGCCTCAAAGACGATTTAGTCTTTATTCATATGCCTGTGACTCAGACTAATCTGACGGCTGACTTACTCAAAGAGCAATTACAGCAAGCAGGTTATGGCCGTTGTCTGTTACTACAAGACCAAATCAAAAATCTGTTGCTGGAATACCAGCAAGTCCAACAAAAAATCAAGCAGCAGCTGCAGGCCGAAGGCCATGTGCTGAAATACAAAGTCGCCGAACGTATTCATGCTCAACTTAAGATTGAGATTAGCAGTGACGCTATGCTGGCGACCGCTGAGATTACCGCTGCTTATGGTGGCAACCCAATTTCTGCCAACGAAGCAGTAAAAGCCGGACAAGAAGCGGGAATTGTTTTTGGTTTTCAGAAAGAACAAATCCTTCAACTAGTGGCACAGGCCAGCCGCGCTGAGCCTGGAAGCAAAACTAAAGCTGAAATCGCTGTAGGCAAATTGCCCACCCCTGGTCGTGACTCAGTGTTTGAGCTCCTTATTCGTGATATGTCCACTCGCAGTAAACAACCTGTAGCCCGTTCTGAAGGCAAAGTTGACTTACGTGATTTTGGTGCCATTGCTTCGGTGAAAACCGGTGAAGTTTTGATGCGCCGCCATCCTCCGACCAAAGGCAAAGAGGGCATGACGGTGACAGGCACTCGTTTGTCTGCGCTGGATGGCCAGCAATTACCATGGGGGGCAGCTGAGGGCTCTGCTGTTTCTGCTGATAATCCGGATCTGCTGGTTGCCAGCAAAGATGGCATGCCACGCTTGTTAGATGCTTGTGTCGCTGTTGATGAAGTATTTGTCATCAATAAAGTCGACGCTGGTTCAGGTCACATCATTTTTAAAGGTGCAGTAGTCATTAATGGTGATGTGAATGAAGCAATGAAAATCATTGCTGGCGGTAATGTATTTGTAAAGGGCATATTTGAAGGTGATCTGATCGAATCCGGTGGTGATGTCACTATAGGTGGGGCCATTATCGGCCATCAGGTCAGTGAGGTTGGTGAAAGTACTGAATTAAGTACACAAGTGCGGGCAAAAGGCCATGTGCAGTGCACTCTGGCACAATATGCCAGTATCAAATGTGAAGGTCGTTTGACTGTCTCCAAGCAGTTATTACACTGTCAGGTAGAAGCCGATTCTGTATTAGCCGGTACCGAAGAAAAAGCCAATGGCAAAATTGTCGGTGGCCGTTATTACCTGGGAAATGGTTTACGCTGCGGCAATCTTGGCGCGCCGTCAGGCAGTTTGCTGCAAATTGTACTGAACAAGCAGATGGATCCGCTGATTGAAAAACAAAATGTTTTACGTACCAGTTTAGTTGGTTTAAAAGCCGAAATGGAATTGGTAAAGCAACATGTTGAGCAGCTTAAACAAATGGATAAATCGCCTGCAGTGCAGGAGCAAATGGCCGCTATGGTCGAAGAGTTTGAAGAACACCGCAGCATTGCTTCTGCTTTTATAGCGGATATCAAGCAACTGGAGGAGCAAAGACGCCAGCTGTTGTTGTCAGTTTGTATCGAAGTCACCCAGCAACTTTTTGCTGGAGTGGAAACCAGCTTTGGTAATGAAGTATTGAGAACTAAAAAGGAGTACGGTGCTTCCCGTATTCGATTATCTGAACAAGGTGTAGTGGTAGAGGCTCTGTAAGCGCCTCGCTTTTTCAAGCAACCTCTGTTGCTTATTTCCACAAAACTGGCCTGCCTTTTGCTTTGCTTTTCTGGGTTACTTCTAACGTCAAATTTTTGCTGTTACTGGTGCTGATCGGCAGTTCCATAACATCATGCGGTGGAATAAATACAATGATACGAACACAACAATGGTTTCTTTTACTTTTGCTTAGTGTATTTCTCACTGGATGTGGCGGCGGAGGTGGTGATGATTCTGGTGGTTCTACTGCCAGCGTCAATGCAGGGATAGATCAAACCGTGAATGAAACGGACAGTTTTATACTGAATGCTTTGGGCGATCCTGCAGGCGGTAATTTTTCCTGGCGTCAGTTATCCGGCGTTGCAGTGGAAGGTATTCCAGCCAGTACTGCATCTGTAACTCTTATCGCGCCCGCGGTAAAGGCTGATAGCATTTTAGTGTTTCAGGTGACCTATACAACGCCTGGAGGTCAAAACTTAACAGACGAAGTTCAGGTGTTGGTTAATGCTGAAAATCAGGGGCCTGTTGCTGTTTTACAAATTACCCAGCCGTCTATATTGCCTGTGGCCCAGGGATTAACCGTCAGCATAAGTGCAGCTTCTTCTTATGATTTGGATGCAGATGGCAGTATTGCCACTTATCTGTGGAGCCAGACGTCAGGACCTGCAGTAACACTGACAGGCATCAATACTGTAGCGGTCAGTTTTGTTGCTCCGTTAGTGGCCACTCAGACCGATGTCGAGCTGGCACTGACTATAACCGATGATGAAGGTTTAACGGCTCAAGGCAGTATCACAGTGCCGATCCGTGCCAGCACGCAACAGATCATTGCTGATGCAGGAGCCGATCAGCAGGTACGGGAATTTGCTGAAGTGCAGTTAGACGGTAGCGGGACACGCACAGTGACTGGTAGCTTTAGTTGTCGTTGGAGTCAGTTAAAAGGCCAGACGTTGGTGCTGGTCAATCCCACCTCTTGTCAGGCTTCTTTTATTGCGCCAGACATCTCAGGTACCAGTCAGTTGGAATTGCAATTAATAGCTACTGACAGCAACAATCAGACAGCGACCGATACTATGCTGGTCACTGTAAGTAACGCCGTACTTGGAGATTTACCTGATACAGGTGTGGTGAACTGTTATGACATTTCTGGTGTGATCCCCTGTGGTGACGAAGACTATCCGCGCCAAGATGCAGACGGCGGCCGTGATAGTGTTGTGCAGTATTTACGTAAAATAGGCAAAGGTGAAAAGGCCTTTGATTTTACCAAGCTTGACCAATTTGGTGATGAACTGGCAGACACCGCCAATGAGTTCTCCTGCATACGTGACAATGTCACAGGTTTGATTTGGGAATTAAAGGAACCTTTGATTACACCTCCTCCGGCCAGTACCTTAAGAGCAGCGAATAACAGATACAGTTTTGTTAATACCAATGCGGGTAATGGTGACGAAGCTGGTGTGCCTGCGCCTGCTTCAAGTACCTGTCCAAGCACCGAGAATTGTGGCATCGAAGTGTATGTCGAAGAAGTGAATGAAACAGCCTACTGCGGCGGTGCAAACTGGCGTTTACCTACTTTGGAAGAGCTAATGTCTATCGCTGATTTTAGTCGTATTGGTGAGAATCACTTGTTAGATCCGGCATTTTTCCGTTTTGAACCTGATCACACGGTGCAGAACAATATGTTTTACTGGACAACTCAAACCAGCGCAGAGGGTGGTGGTGGTATTTCTGCCTGGGTGTTTGATATCCGCAATGGCAATGACAATACCTTGCCGAAGCAGCAAAATCAGTTGGGTTATGTGCGTTTAGTGCGCTCGCCATAAGGGGATTTTATGTCAAAGTATTTTATGTTCTTACTGATGGTGGTAGGACCCGTTCAAGCAGCGCAGGTGTGTTACAGCGATATCACGACCACTAAACCTATTGCCAGTTTTCAATTAAATGCTGACGGTACAGTGCTGGATACTACCACTAAGCTGATGTGGTCCCGTTGTCTGGTAGGGCAAAGTTGGGACAGCTCAAGCAGAACTTGTACCGGCACAGCACAGCAACTGGACTGGCCTGAAGCTTTAACTGAGGCAAAACGTAGCACCCTGGCAGGCTACAGCACCTGGCGTTTACCTAATGCCAAAGAAGTGTTGACGCTGGTGGAGCGCAGCTGTGTTGACCCTGCTATTAATCTGACAGTTTTCCCGGCTAGTAATAGTGAGAATATGTGGACCGGTACTACAGTCGTAAATCAGCCTGATCGAGGTTGGGCTATCGCGATGTATAGTGGAAAAAATAATTCCAAGGAAAAGATTATTCGCTTATACGTACGCTTAGTGCGGTTTAGCGACGAGTAAAATGGCTCGTGCTGTGGTCTTTTCGATGAAAGACCACAGCAATGCGTTACTTCCTAATGATCTCCCTGCCTTTTTCACCTAAGCTAGCCTAATTTGCTTTACCAATCCCCTTTAAAGAGAGTTGATATTTTGCATCGTGTTTTGATCCTGTTATTGATGTTCTTTAGCTGGCAAGGCTTTACGGCTGAGTGCAATATGGCATTTCGCCACGGTATTTTAATTTCCCCTGAACAAATTCGTATTCAAAGCACTAACCGTACTGTATTTCAGATTAATCAGGATCAGGACTTATTTATTCGCGGCGAATGGATCACTTTAAATCCGGCAGAACAAGAGCTGGTGGGCCAGTATGCGCAGGGGCTGCGTAAATTTGTGCCAGAGTTGGTCACCATAGCAGTGGATAGTGTCGAGCTGGGGTTAACTGCGATTGAAAACATGCTTGTGGGTATTGGCAGCACGGCGCAGCAAGAGGAGTGGCAAGCACTGATCCGAGAAACCACCTATCAGCTGACGTCACGTTTTGTTCGAAGTGGTGAACATTTTTATCTGGCGCCCCAAAGTCTGAACGAGCTGGATGCCTTTTTACATGGTGAATTGAAAACACAATTAAAAGATCTGGCTAAATACACTGTTGGCGCTGTCTGGGACGCTTTACGCGATGCGTTGCGCCAAAGTGAAGATGACTTTGAACGTTCTGAAAGTCAGAACTGGCAACCTGCTGATGAACTACTGGCCAAAATTAATACCGGCTTGGATTTAAAAGCCGACGAGCTGGAACAAAAATCCGTATTATTTTGCCAGCGACTAACCGAGCTCGATCAAATTGAAACCCAGCTACAACAACGAGTGCCACAATTGCAGGTCTATGATGTAGTGACGATGAAATAAACTGCTTCACCCCTGAAAAGTCTCAAGAAAAGGCATCTTCATGAAACACTGGTTATTTTTAGCAACAGCCATAGTAGCTGAAACCATTGCCACTTCTTCTCTGAAGGCCAGCGAAGGCTTCACCAAATTCTGGCCCTCAGTCGCTGTCGTGGTTGGGTTCGCCATCGCTTTTTACTTTCTGTCGCTCACCTTAAAAGTGATCCCTATAGGCATTGCCTACGCCGTATGGTCTGGTGTTGGCATAGTATTAATCACCACCATCTCCTGGTTTTTATTCGGCCAGAAACTCGATCTACCTGCGCTTATCGGTATAGGCCTGATTATCGCCGGGGTTGTAATTATGCAGGTGTTTTCTAAGGCCGTGGGTCATTAATCCCTAAGTTAAGGCTGGCCAGAATCATGATCTGCTTCAGTCATTTGTTCGTGCACCACGAAAATTGTACAAACACCATAGAGGTAAAAGTTACCTGTAGGTGTATCAAAGTATGAAATTAATTCCGCTGGAAATACGACGAAACAAGGCTGTTCAGTGTTAGGTTGCTTTTATTGGTAAGCTGCTAAATCAAATAAATTCAAAAACTTAAAATTATTTTTTTCGCAGATTCCCTGCTTGTTTAGCAGTCTGGCCTGCAATCTGCACCTGTTAAGTTGTCCTGTTGCCCGGACGAGTTCATCCCGGTAGACCATCAGGTCACCGATACCCTTTTACTTATCAAGGAGAACCTTACTATGGCACAGTTAAATACAGCTAGAGTGAATCATGCATCCGATATTATCCAGGTGTTAAACAGTGGCATTGAGTTTTACACTGACGCAAAAGAGCAGGTCCGCGACCAAAGATTGGCACAGTTTTTCGATCGTATGCTTAATGCCCGTCGAATGGTCAAAGAGCGTTTGCAGCCTTTTGCCGTGCAGGAAGACGGTAAGCGCGAAGAAGGCTCGGCTTTTTCTGTTGAAGTCAGAAAAGTCTACACCAAAGTTATCAGCGCTATTTCTTCGGATACAGAGCATACTTACATTAGCCAGTTAGAAGAAGTTGAAGACAAGACGCTTGAAGAACTGCGTATTGCGCTGAAAGATAACCAGCCGCCTCAGTATGAAGCTGCATTGCTGCAATCTATGGCGACCATGCAGGAATGCCATGATGAAATGCGCGCACTGAAACTAAGAGTCAGCCACTAAAACAAAGGCTGACAGCTGTCTTAAGTCAGGCAGCTTAACTACAGGTGCATCAGTTATTTTTATGATTGGATGCACCTGCTTTATTTACAACAACTGCCACTCTGTATTCAGGGACCTTAGCTAACAGCAGCTGGCGCCTCATCTTTTATCGCAGGTCATGTGCCCGCTAAAAAACTCAGATTGGACAGGCCTAAATAATCCTTATCCCAAATTCTCCACCGCTGACCCCGGTAGCGCATGGAAAACACCCAAAACAGGTTGTAGTTATCTTAACGACAAGGAGGGGGTATGAAAAAATCAGGCTTTATAGGTTTTTGTTTTTTAGTGATTGCGGGTACCGAAGCTGCAGAGCCAGTGGTGTTATCTGCAGATGAGTTAAAAGCTAAGGTCGTTGAGATAACTGCTGCACAAAATCAAGTGATGTTACAAGGTTCTGCCCAAGCCGATGTGGATAAGCTTTTTGCACTTTATAGCGATGATTTTGTTTACCGCCACGATGCTTATGGCGGTAATTACAGCAAAGACGAGCTGTATGCCAATACGATGCGGCTATTAGCTATGGGGAAATATGATAAGACCGAACCGCGCTATCGTATTATCAACCAAATTCCGGGTTATAACGCCATTGCAGTAGAGCGGCAGGAAGTACACAAAGGTGTGGTAAAGAACCATCTGGCTGTATTTGAATTTCGTGAGGGTAAAGTCGCAAAAGTTATCGAATACTGGAAGTAGGACAGCTGGAATTAGGACAGTTTGTTTTTTATCCGCGAGTGCGGCTCTATGACTTGTGTCAGCTTAAAATTTCAAACAAAGCGCCATCAGGCGCTTCAGTCTTTGTTTCCCAAAACATGAGTTCTCTTTAGCACCGCTGTTCTGCCTCTATCCGTCTGTTAATCCGCCATTCCATCAGGTTAAACCATGCCAGGTCATCAGAATAATGTTTCGAATTGAGCGCCAGCGTGCAGACTTATTAACCAAAACGTGTTATGGATAGTGGGCATGTCTTTGACCTGAGTAGTTTTAAACCCGTGGGCTTTAGTACTCTTCCTCAAAAATTTGCTTTGCGGATCGGCAGAAGTTATCCGCGTTTTTGTGGTCGTTATAGCTTTGGAACCTCATTATTTATCAAATGTTGGGCGGCGTAACATGACACAAAGATTTTTAGTGTTAGACAGTTTCAGAGGCTTATGTGCCTTATCTGTGGTGGTATTTCATCTGCATGTCGTCAGTACATTTACTGAGGCAGATTTCTTTCGTGGTAGCGGGCTCCTGGTGGAGTTCTTTTTTGTATTAAGTGGCTTTGTGTTGAGTCATAGTTACGCATTCAGTAACCATTTATCCTTTAAGCAATTCGCTGTACTTCGAAGCTTCAGATTATTCCCTCTGCATATTGTGATGTTAGTGGTGTTTATCCTTTTTGAGTTTGGCAAATTAGCGGCTTATGAGTGGGGAGGGCTTTTATTCAACAGTGCTCCTTTTACAGGCTTAGGGGCTCCTTCAGAGATACTGCCTAATTTTTTTCTTGTTCATGCCTGGTCTTCGCTAACGGATCCCTGGTCTTTTAATTCTCCATCCTGGAGTATCAGCATTGAGTATTACATCTATTTTATTTTCTTCGCGACTCTGTTGCTGTTTAAGAGTTATAAGATCTTAGCCTGGACTTTTATAAGCTTTGTCATGTTGTGGCTTATTGCGAAAGAGGCTATTTTCCCTGTGCTTGATGTGCAGAGAGGATTGTCGTGCTTCTTCGCCGGAGGGGTCACTTATTACCTTTACTCGCGTTTAAACTATTTAAAATTCAATTACCTGGTTGCTTCTTTACTGGAGGCACTGCTGCTGGTTCTGGTTGTTTATATAGTCGCATCCAACATGGAGTACCGATCACTGATCTCAACCTTCCTGTTTTGTGCCACTGTATTTATCTATTCATTTGAGGGGGGGTTATCTCTTCTGTGTTGAAGCGATCGGTGTTTACCAGATTAGGGGAGTTGTCGTACTCCATCTATATGACACATGCCGCAGTCATTTTTGTCCTTGTGTCTCTGGCTATGGTGATGCAAAAAATCACAGGGCTACAGCTGGCTCCAATGGTGGACGATGTCCGGTTTGTTACGACCGGCTATCAGCTGCCTAACATTATTCTGGTTTTTTGTGTGTTAGCTCTGGTTGTTTTCATCTCTTCTTTCACCCACAAGTACATAGAAAAATGGGGGCAACGTAAAGCCAGGGTCATACTGTCTGAATCGAGAAGTTAGGTGAGAACCTAAGATGACTCATCTTGGGGAAGCAGATCCGAATCGCTGACAAGGGCTTCAGTATTGTAACTTAAGCTCTGGCTGTTAAATTTTGCCAGAAAATAGCAGTCTTGTGCTCATCCATGTAGAATGCGCAGTCAAAAGCTTATTCAGCTTTTACTTGTGTATATCTGTAGGAATTTTGATGAAAAAGACAATTGCTTTAACCCACCCTAAGCTGCAACCTGCTCGTTTGGTGGACTCCATTAAGTATGATATTAAAAAATACCTGAACAGAGAGCGTCGTAAAACTCTGCCTGCTGGTACGGATTACTGGACTTTTGACTGTCGCTTTGGTGCGTCAGTAGATGTTGCAGAAAAGATTTTTACCTCTGAAATCAACAAACATATCGATGCTGCTGTGGCACAAGAGCTGGAGAGCTTCTATGTAGAAATTCTTGCCAGAGCCTGCAAACATAAGCCACGTGAACTTGGCTTTGACATCGACGAATCTGACGAAGGTTAATACTCAGGATGCTTGTCGCAGCAGATGAGCATTTCACTTTTTAACCCAAAGCGACCTGATTCAGGCGCCTAAAATTACAGAAAAACTGCGTAAAATTCATTCAATGACAAAGAATTGTCTCTTCTACCGCTAAAATACTGTATATTCTGCCCTCATTTTTTACTGTAGCTATTCTACAGAGGAACTCTTATGCAATTTTCATCTTTAGATTTAGCCCCGGATCTACTCCGCGCCCTTGTAGAATGTGGCTACAGTGATATGACCCCGGTACAAGAACAGGCCATAGTGCCTGCGCGTCGCGGTAAAGATTTACAAGTTACAGCGCAAACAGGCACAGGCAAAACTGCTGCTTTTGCTATTCCTGTGCTGCAACGCATGCTGGATAAACCAAAAGATACAGTAGCGCAGCGCCCACGCGCTTTGATCCTGACTCCAACCCGCGAGTTAGCAGAGCAAATTGCTGAATCCATTGCTGCATACGCGCAGTTTGTGCCTGTCAGTGTAACGGCACTTTATGGTGGCGTGAAAATGGGCGGTCAGGCCAATAAATTAAAAGCTGGTGTGGATATCCTGATCAGCACGCCAGGCCGTTTGATAGAGCATATGGCTCTGGGCAATGTGATCTTAAGTGATGTTGAATTTGTGGTGCTGGACGAAGCAGACCGTATGCTCGACATGGGCTTTGTTACAGATGTAACGAAGTTAATGCAAATGACGGCAACTACACGCCAAACCATGTTGTTCTCGGCCACAACTTCACCAGCTGTGAATGAACTGTCGCATAAAATTCTGAAAAACCACCAGCAAATCCGTGTGGCGAAAACGAACAGTACGGCTGATACCGTCAACCATGTGGTGTATCCGGTTGAAGAAAGTCGCAAAATCGAATTATTTGAACAGCTGCTGGCGGAAAAAAACTGGTTTCAGGTGTTGGTATTCACCAGTACTAAAGAGCAGGCTGACCGCTTATTAGCTGGCTTGCAAATGAGAAAAATTGATGCGGCAGTCTGTCATGGTGATAAAAGCCAGGGCGCACGACGTCGTGCTATCGCTGATTTCAAATCTGCTAAGTTACAGGTATTGATTGCGACTGAAGTGGCTGCCCGTGGTCTGGATATTCAAGGCCTGGATTATGTCGTTAACTTTAACCTGCCGTATTTGCCGGAAGATTATGTACACCGTATCGGTCGTACCGGTCGTGCAGGCGCTACAGGCAATGCGATTTCATTTGTCAGTCGTGAAGAAGAGCAAACCTTAGAGCGTATTCAAAAGCTGATTGGCAGCACGGTCAAACGTATAGTCACGCCAGGCTTTGAAGTGAGCAACCGTGAGTCGCTGTTAAAAAGTATTTCACGTAAAGTCTTGTCAGGCCGTTCTAACAAAGCCAGCGAAACCTCTATTGATTTGGACAGTACAAATAAAGTGAAGCCAAAGGCCAAACCTAAAGCTAAGCCGCGCATCGCTAAGTAATTCTCTGTTGTCTGATATCCTCAAACCAGCCAAAGCTTCTCGCTTTTGGCTGGTTTAAATCCCTTCAATATCAAAGACCTTTACATATATGCTTTAGCAAAAGCTTCTTTTGATTGCTTGATATAACTGCGGGCTTTTAGGGCATGCTGCTCCCACGCCGCTTTATCTTTGGCATCGGTGAAGGGGTTTTGATCCGGTGCGACTGAGCGCTCGAATCTGTCGTAGAAGGTAATAGCCGACGAGGTGATTTGGTTAAAACGCTCTTTAAATTCCTGCATGCCTTCTAGCTGCTCTGAGGTCTTCAACATGTATTGGATCAGCTGAGTCGTGTCATTGGCGGCCAGATAACCCTGCGCTTTATTAGTAACGTTTTCACCTACTTCGTTAATGACCAGCGCACGAATAGATTCTTCTTTACTCATCACCCGACTGTAATTTTCCTGAGTGCGGGCAAGACCGGCGTGCTGAATATAATCACGCAGGTGTTTGTCTAAATCTTTACGAAATACTTCCACCATTTTCAGCATGCTTTGCAAATCATTTTCCAAAGCCGACACTTGTACCAGTTCACGTTCCAGCTCGTTTAAAAACTTCTCAGCCTGCTCGTAAATTTTTAAGCCGTTTTCCTCGGCAAACTTACGGTCCTTGCGGTTTAAATCAGCATTTTCATAATTGGATTTATCAAAAGCTGTCGCCAGAAATGACTTAAAAGGTTCAGCAAAAGCAGCATACAAACCACCGCTGACCACTGTTAAAGTGGCAGTCGTTAAGTCACCAAAAGGTTTTACCATTGAATTCAATCTGGCTTGTTGCAAAGGCGAAGCCACTCTTTTAGTGTCAGCCAAAATAGTACGGAAAGACGAATAGGCCATAGGGTTCGACATTTTATTGCGCTCTGAACTTGCCAGTGCAAAGGTGATGGTCGAATAAATAGCGTTGGCATATTCCAGATACTGGCGCTGGCTTTCCAGCTGCGCCGCATAGTTTTTGCCGATAGTGCGGAAGGATTCGCTTTGCAGCTCGTAGTTTTTATTGGTTTGCAGCTTATCTAAAATACCGCTGATAATTTTTTGCTCGTTTTTCTGCAAAGCTGTATCCAGTAATATTCTGTCCAGAACCACATCATCCAGCGCTACACCACCGTGCAAGGTTTCGATATCTAAACGCAGATATTTACGGCCCGGATCGTCAATAGAAACACGATGTGCCATATAGGCTTCAGTGCCGGCAGGCGCTTCAATCAGGCCAACCTGTTGCCACTGTGCATCCAAAGAGATAGAAGATGAGGTTAAAATATTAATGCGGTAACTGGCAAATGCCGACTGAGGTTTGACCCAAAACTCCAGCAAACCCAGTTCGGACACCGGATAACGGCTGACTAAAGAGCTGCTGCCATCCTGACAAAATAATGCGCTTGTACCAGTACGGGCCATTTCAGAGCTGCGCTGGCAACCGGCGAGAATATTCCACTGATGGGCGTCCTGTTCAAAGTCGCTGGAAAATACCAGTTCACCGGGTTTGGCCACAGCGAAACCACTGAATAAACAAAGCAAGGCAACAGACAAACGGCGCATACAATCCTCAATAGAGCGGGGTACAGGAAAGCCCATACAGTCTTGTGTAAGGCTGACAGAACGAAGATTTATGGTAGCTGAATTTCGTAGCCAAAACAGCGCTAATTTTTGTTTTCTAATCAACAGCTTTTACTAAAAATAGCTGTTGCAGCAAAGCAGGCTGGCCCAGTATGCTCTGCGCTAACAAAAAGTGCCTCAGAAGGGGCCAATCACAGAGACGAGTTTGATGAAATCACAGGGATTAAATTTTTACCATCCATTAGCCTTCTGGCTGGGTTGTCTTGGCATCACCTTGGGAGTGCTGGCGCATGTGCCAATGTTTATGCATGCCTCTCATATGAACTATCAAATGGTGGGGATGCCGATGGACAGCAATATGCTGATTGGCATGGGGCTTATTCCGCTGGGCTTGTTGCTCGCCATGTATGGCATGATGCCACGGCTGGACCAGCTGCGCAGCACCGACAACAGCAGATTACATTTTCATGTGGCCGATCAGTTGCCACTGAATAAAGAGCACTGGACTTTGGTCATGGTGCTGATGGCGGCTGTGATAGTGGATGTGATGAAGCCCGCCACTTTAGGTTTTGTGATGCCAGGCTTAAAAGCTGAATATGGCATAAGCTCGAAAGAAGCTGGAGTGCTGGCGCTGGTGGCGTTAACAGGGACCACCATAGGCTCTGTGGTCTGGGGCATGATGGCTGATTTATTTGGTCGCAGAGCCGCTATTTTATTGTCGGCACTGATGTTTATCGGCACAGCGATTTGTGGTGCTATGCCATCTTTTGAGTGGAATCTGGTGATGTGCTTTTTAATGGGGTTGTCAGCAGGGGGCCTATTGCCTATTACATTTACCCTGATGGCTGAAACTATTCCAGCGGCACACAGAGGCTGGTTACTGGTCGCTTTAGGTGGTTTTGGTACTGCTGCCGGTTACCTGGTAGCGTCAGGCTCAGCTGCGTTGTTGGAACCCATGTTTAGCTGGCGTATTTTATGGATGCTGGGGTTGCCTACAGGCTTGTTGGTGATTTTTTTAAACCGTTATATTCCGGAATCGCCACGTTATCTGGCCAGCAAAGGTTTAACCAGTGAAGCTCGTCTGGTGCTGCAGCGTTTTAGCGGTGTACAGGCTCAGGATCAAAGCAGCATAGTGGTAGAAGAAGAGCCTGCTTTGCAAAACGCAGGATTTAAGCAGTTGTTACAAGGACACTATGCCGGCATTACTATAGGTTTAGTGGCGGCTGGTGTGGCCTGGGGTTTGGTTAATTTTGGCTTTATGTTATGGCTGCCTACCAACTTAGGTGAAATGGGTCTGGCAGGGCAGGCCAGCGCTATTATTACCAAATCAGCCTTTTTCGCTTTGCCTGGTGTGGCTTTAGTGATCTGGCTTTACCACAGCTGGAGTAGTATCAAAACCTTGCTACTGTTTATTCTGCTGACCGCTTTGTCTTTACTGAGTTTCTGTATTTTTGACTGGCTCGACAGCCGTTCTGTGACCTTACTTTCTGTTTCTATCGCCTTGCTGCTGGTCAGCTCCAGCGGTGTGATTGCAATGCTTATTCCTTATGCAGCTGAGATATACCCAGTGCATTTGCGTGGCACAGGCTCTGGCATAGTGGCCGCCAGTTCAAAGTTTGGTGGCATTTTGGGTGCTTTACTCGGAGTGATGGGGTTATTTGATCAAATGGCATTATCTGGTTTGGTGATTATGACTGCGCTGGTGATTGCGGCCTTTTTACTGCAACGTCACGGCATTGATACCAGAGGTATCCGTCTGGAAGATATGCATGCCGCTTTAGAAAAGAAGTCTGATCGTTAAAAAAATGAAAGCCCACACAAAGTGGGCTTCATAGTGCATTATTGAGTGAGCTTAAAGTGCAGCTTTAAGCTCAGCTGCGACCTGATAGTTTTGAGCTATGGCTTTATCCAGCAGCAATTGGCCTTCTACTTTGTCGCCTTGCAGTATTTTTCTTACTCCATTCCAGGCTTGTACCTGCGGATCATTGGCTTGCAACAGGTAGTTTTCCCAGGTCTCAGACATCATAGCCAATTGACGCTGCGCATCTAAATTGCCGTTTTTGGCTGCCATGGTCCACCAATAGGATCCACTATGCAGCTCAGAGATGCTGGCAATGGCTTGAACTGTCACTTTTCTACCCGGGTCTGCCCAAAGACTGAAATGACCGTTACTGGCGTCTTCATCCAGCTCCTTACCCAGCAGTACTGCTGTTGCTTGCTTTTTGCTCAGTTTATCGGCTTTCAGCACATCAATAATTTTACCATCGGCGTCTGTTTTTACCTCTGCGCTACCAAAAAAACCATCAATAGTGACACTGTTACCTGATAATTCTTTGAAAAACTCTTTGGGTAATTCAGCCGCTGGATCCAGAGGCAGAGTTTTGTCGACCTTTACATTGTAACTCGAGTTGGTGGCTACCATATCCAGCAGAGTACCAAGCAGGAATTGGTGTTGTGGTGAGCCGGCAACAGCGTAGTCCATTAACTTGTGCTCTTGCATAAATTGGGTGACTTGCTCTTTTCGCAGTGGCCCAGTGCTGTAATGCATCATGACTTTACCTGAGTTCTTTTTACCTGTAGCTGCATATTTCCAGGATTTAATAGCTCTGATGGATGCTTTGTCGAAGGTCTTTGATGGAAAAGAACCCAGTACTTCGACAGTTGTGACATTACCTTTTTCATCGATAAGAAATTTCATTACGTTGTAACCAAAGGCTCTGCTGCGGATGGCATCTTCCGGATAAGCAGGTGCTTTGCGGCTTATTACCTCTGGCATATCTGGCTGATCAAACTCACCGTCAATCAGATCTCTGATTTGCACTTTACTTAGTAAGGAGTGAAATTGCTCTGTTGCCTGCTGTTGTTCTGTGGCTGTAAGTTTAGTTGAGACAGAACTTGCCAATCCTGCTGCTCTGCTATCACCCAATTCGGCAGCCAATTGGAAATAGGCCTGAGCTTTGACCAAATCAACAGGAACACCCTGGCCTTTATAGTGCATTACCGCCAGATTAAAAGCTGCCAGTTCGTTGCCCAGAGGTACTAAAGCGCTGAATTCAGTTTGCGCTTTGGCATAGTCTTTTTGGTCATACAGCTTTAATCCATCCAGCATATCGGCCTGTGCCAAGCCGCTTAAGAGTATGGTGGTGGCTAATAAAGTTCTGCGCATTATTCTCGTCCCTGTAAATAAAATGAATGTAATCTAAAAGTTAACATTTTGGGGCGGTATGTGGCAAGCAAACTTTGTAACTGTGCTGTGTTAAAGGGGAGGGAGCGAGGTAGCTAAAAATAAGCTCAACTCAGATCGGGTGTTATGGGAATAAAAAATGGCCCAATCAAGGGCCATTCTTAGAGCTTCAGAGCGGGATTAAGCAGCTTTTACGCTGTCTACCCAGTTCTGTACGCGTTTTTCCAGCACTTGCAATGGCAATGCACCACCGCCTAAGACGGTGTCGTGGAAACCACGGATATCGAACTTGTCGCCTAACTGCTCTTTGGCTTTAGCACGGATTTCCAGAATTTTTAACATACCAATTTTGTAGGCTGTGGCCTGGCCTGGCCATACTAAATAACGACGTACTTCTGAAGTGACTGCGCCTTCAGCAACAGGTGTTTTCTCTTTGAAGTACTCAATACCTTGTTGTTCAGTCCAGCCTTTGCTGTGCATACCTGTATCGACCACTAAACGTACGGCACGCCACATTTCTGTGATTAAACGGCCGAAGTCAGAGTAGTCACTCTGGTAAGCACCCATTTCTTTAGCCAGTAATTCAGAATACAAACCCCAGCCTTCGATGTAGGCGGTAAAACCAGCCTGAGTACGGAAGGTTGGCACTGAGGTCAGTTCCTGTGCAATAGAAATTTGCATATGGTGACCAGGGCTACCTTCGTGATAGGCAATGGCTTCCATTTCATTTTTTGGCATTTGTTTCATATCTGATAAATGCGCGTAATAAATGCCTGGGCGTTTACCATCAGGGGTACCAGGGTAGTAATGCTGAGCCGCACCTGGTTGTTCACGGAAAGCTTCAACCCGTTTTACCACTAAAGGCGCTTTTGGCAGAATGCCAAAATATTCAGGCAGCTTTTTCTCGATAAAGGCTAAATAAGCTTCCGAGTCTTTGATGTATCCCTGGCGGCCTTCATCTGTATCCGGGTAGAAGAACTGAGCGTCAGTTTTGATAAAGGTGAAAAACTCTTTTAACGAGCCTTTAAAGCCCACTTTATCTTTGATCGCGATCATTTCTTTGGTCAGGCGGTCGACTTCATTTAAACCAATCTGGTGAATTTCGTCAGCAGTTAAGTTGGTTGTAGTCGACTGAGCTAAGCGATGGTTGTAATACGCCACGCCATTCGGCTGAGTCGATACACCTGTCACATTCACCTGAGTTTTATCCAGTTCGCTGGTTAAAAAGGCAGATAAAGCTTCATAAGAAGGCTGGAACTGAGTAGTTAAGGCAGATTTTGCATCGGCCAGTAACTGTTCAGCTTTTTTGTCATCCAGTTTGTCGGCTTTTTTCAGCGCTTCCACTTTGGCTTTGGCATCAGCCCATAAAGGAGCGTCTTTATCGCTTTCTTTAAAAGGCGCGCCGTTCAGCAGATTATTCACCTGTTCCAATACACCTTCGTACGCAAAACGGGGTGGGCGTACACCTGCTTCAGCATATTTGGCAGCGCGTTGCTGTAAGTCAGCAATGGCTTTGGCAATGCCACCAATACGTTTGACGTAGGCTTCCATATCAACCACTTCGTCTACTTTATGGAAGTTCATCAGCACTTGTGGCAACAAGGCGTGCACACCCTGCATCTGGTTAAATACATAAGTGTTTACACGAAATGCTGCAGCGTCACGGCTTTGCTCGTATTGGTAAATCCATAAGTCGTATGAGGTTTTGGCTTCAGTGTCTAACTTGTTGTAATCAAATTGAGATTTTAACTCTTCAACAGAAGCTGCAGCCCAGGCCAATTGCTTGTCTTCAGCTTCTTCTGTCACGTCGTCAATTTGATCTTGTTTATCTTTACGACCTAAGAAGGTCATTTGCAGCGGGCTCATTTGCAGCTGCTCTTCGTATTTGGTTTCAAACCACTGATTTAAGCGCTCTGATTCAGATAAAGCCGCTTTGGTTTCTGCAGCGGTAACAGGTTCGACTGCTGCTGCGCTGGTGGTTGTTTTGGTGTCTTGTGCTGGATTACAGCCTGCCAGTAATGCGGCAATGCTAAGAGCTAATAATGAATGGCGCACTTTGCGTTTTCCTTTTAGTTATTGATTATGAAGTATCATCAGGTGCTAACAATCTGGCTGATGATACTGGTACCAGACTAACCTGATTTAGCATCAGAGTCGAAATTCAATTGTAAGTTTATCTTACAAAAAGGCCTGTCTGCGGCAAGCCGTTGTCCCGGTATAGCTGCTGGCTGACTAGTGTTTTGGCATCAAGTCCAGTAAGGCAACTACTGTGGCCTCTACACCAGCTTTAATAGCCGGCTCTGGTGCAATTTTAAATAAAGGGCTGTGATGGCTTGGCACTGGCGCGCCGCCTTGTTTTTCCCGCTCAAAATCTGCTTTGGGTGTGCCACCGATCTGGAAATACACACTCTGAATGGTCGGGTTCATAATTAAAAATGGATAATCTTCAGCGCCCATACCCAAGCGTTTGTAATTCTGATCCAGGATATCAGCACCAAAATGACTGACCCAGCGCTGCTTTAAACGTTGTGTCAGTGGAATATCATTGACAGTAGGCGGAGTGGTTTGCGGGTCGACAGTCACTTCCGGTAATTTATCTTCAGGTAAACCCGCTACGCGGCCCATATTAGTGGCCACTCTTTTAATGGCGCTAATCAATTGCTCACGGGTCTCTAAGGTATCGTTCCGTACAGTCAGCTGTAAGTGCGCTGAGTCGGGAATGATATTGTGCTTCGAGCCTGAGTGAAAAGATCCAACGGTAATGACACTGGGCTCTTTGGGCGCTATTTCGCGACTGACAATAGTTTGTAGTGCCAGCACAATTTGTGAACCTAACACTATCGGATCTTTGCCGCGATGGGGGCTGGCACCATGAGCGCCTACACCATGAATATGGATATCCACTGAATCCACGCCAGAATAGGGCGAGCCTTCCACTGCAACAATTTTGCCGGCTTCAATTTCGCTGGACACATGCAACGCCATAGCGTAATCCGGCGTGCCAAAACGCTCCCATATTTTATCGTCGCGCATACTCTGTGCACCACCAACATACTCTTCAGCCGGTTGGCCGACCAGCATCAAAGTGCCTTGCCATTGATCTTTGATTTTGACCATTTGGCGTGCTGTGCCTATTAAGCTGGTGACATGCATATCATGACCACAGGCATGCATCACAGACACTTCATTGCCGTTCCAGTCTTTGCTTTTTACTTTGGATGCGTAAGGCAAACCACTTTTTTCCTCTACCGGCAAGGCGTCCATATCAGCACGCATCATCACTAAAGGACCTTTGCCGTTTTTCAATATGGCGACTACACCTGTTTTTCCTACACCAGTAGTCACTTCAAAACCGGCCGCTTTGAGCTCTTTGGCCAAACGTTCAGCCGTTTTAAACTCCATAAAGGACAGTTCAGGGTTTTGGTGGAAATGCTTAAACAGCGGTTCAAGGTGCTGTTGGTAATCGGTGTTAATAGCCCCAGCCAAGTCTTTGGGTGCGGAAAAACTGCTGGTGCTAATGAACGCTGAGCTGATAAAGCAAGCAAGAGAGAGCAGGCGCATTCAGAAATCCTTTTTATTGTTATTGATGGTTAGGTGTTGCCAAAACATCACAGCACAAAAAAGCAGCAAAGGACAAGAGGCTGAAATGGATATGCGATCAAAGCCAACCTTTTAAGGACTATTAGCTGTGCCTGGCACAAGTTTTCAGTGCATTTGAGGCAAGTGCAGAAATACCGATATTCAAAGCCATTTGACTGAGCAAAGGTTGTTTTTATGATTTAAGGTGTTGTGCTTCAGATACATTTTCTATTGCTTTAGCAGCAATAGAGCGCAGCCTGATGTAAAACAACATCTTTTAGTTAATTTAGTCGTTATCTGATTTCCATCCGATGGTATTATCGATAGACTCAATAAAGTGTTCTATGTATCCCCGGTTGTCAGACGAAGAGGTGCCGCTTCTTATGCTTTCAGGCTATTGAAAATGAAGCACTTAAGTTTTATTGCACTGTTTTTTTACTTAGGTTCGTTGCTGCCGGCAGCGCAGTTTTCTGCAGCCCATAATTGGGTTGATTTGCCTCAAAGCTCGCCTGTACATGGCTTGTCACAACTGACCTCTGCAGCTCAGCCTGTAAAGCATGTTGATTTAACGGGTGACAACGACAAAGCTATAGTGCAATTGCATCAGGCCAACTTTGTTTCTGCTGTTTTTCTGGTATGTCAGTTTGTGTTGGCCGAAGTGCATACCATCACCACCCTGTATTTTTCTGCCAGAGCACCTCCTTTTCAGCAGAATTAGTTCAGGCTCTGTGTCATGCAGACTGTACCCTCCAAAATAGTAAGGGTATGGACGCTGCGAAATGAAGTTCTGCCGTGGGTTTGGCCTGTGGCGTTAATGATGAGAAACCTATTCATGTTTGTGATTGACCAAATTATTTTATTAGCCGCGATTCTGATTGTCTTTGGCATTGTTTCCAGTAAGTTATCGGCCAGGTTAGGCTTGCCTGTGCTAGTGCTGTTTCTTATGGTGGGTATGCTGGCAGGCGAAGATGGCCCAGGCGGTATTGCCTTTGATAATGCGCAGATTGCTCACGCGCTGGGCTCTTTAGCTTTGGCCATTATTCTGTTTGATGGTGGTCTGCAAACTCCAATTAACTCTATTAAACAGGTATGGAAACCTGCTTCTGTACTGGCAACTGTGGGTGTGTTAGTGACGGCCATGATCACAGGTGCTGCCGCTGCTTATATTCTGAATGTTTCGTTACTTTATGGCTTACTGATAGGTGCCATTGTGGGTTCTACTGATGCTGCAGCCGTATTTTCATTACTGCGTAATGCAGGTATCCATATTAATCCACGACTTAAATCCATACTGGAAGTAGAAAGTGCGACTAACGATCCGATGGCTATTTTCCTGACGGTGGGTTTGTTAGAAGTGATGGTGAATAGCCTGGAGCCAGGCACTGGTCTGCTGATGTTGTTTATCAAACAAATGGGCATAGGCTCAGTCGTTGGTTTAGCGGGCGGCTGGTTATCGGTGCGTATTATTAACCGTATTCATCTGACGACTTCTGGTTTGTATCCTGTGATGGTGGCAGCTTTTGGTTTGTTAGCTTTTGGCGTAGCGGCGAATCTTGGAGGCAGTGGTTTCCTTGCTATTTTTGTTGCAGGTGTTGTCATCGGCAATAGCCGTTTTGTTTTTCAGCGCAGTACCTTCCTGTTCCACGATGGTTTGGCCTGGTTAGGTCAAATTGTGATGTTCCTGGTTTTAGGCTTATTAATTAATCCTTCCACTTTGCTGGATGTATGGTTAGAAGGGCTATTGATTGCGGTCGTACTGACTTTTGTCGCCCGGCCTTTATCTGTGGTCCCGGTGCTGAAACTATTTGGCTTTAATGCAAGGGAAATGACCTTAGTGTCCTGGGTCGGTTTACGGGGTTCAGTGCCTATTATTCTGGCTATTTATCCGCTTATTTATGGTTTGCCTGGCGCAGAGCTGATTTTTAGTGTGGTGTTTTTCGTAGTGTTAATTTCAGCGACAGTGCAGGGTTCAACTTTACCCTGGGTTGCACGGGCTTTAGGTCTGACTGAACCGCCTCCGGCAACCCCGGCTGCTACCTTAGAAATTACGGCTTTAGGTGATGTGGATGCTGATATTGTCGAGTATCAGCTGGGCGATAGTTCGCGCGCGTCAAATCGTCGACTGTCTCAAATGGCTTTGCCAGACGGTACTGTGGTGGCGATGATCACCAGAGGCAATGATGTGATCCCACCGCGCGGTTCAACCTTCCTGCATGCAGGCGATCATTTATTTATTGTGATGAAACCTGATGTGCGGGAGTTTGTCGATTTGGTCTGCTCTGGTGTAGCAGAGGCCAGCCATCATGATTTGCCAGCAGGTGAGCTGAAGTTAAAAGGCTACACCAAAGTGGAAGACTTGCGGCACTCCTACGGTATAGAGCTCTCTGCCGATGGCGCTTTGTCGTTGGATGAAGTATTACGTCAGACTTTAGCTGGTGAGCCTGTGCTGGGCGCCAGCAAAGATTTTGGTGAAGTGACCCTTTATGTGCGTGAAATGGTGGGGCAACGTATAGCTACTGTAGGTATAGCGCCTTCAGCCCCGCAGGCGTAACACAGCTAATTCGGGTCAGAGTAAAATTAAGCACAAACTAATTTTACTCTGACCCGAAAATCTTACACCACCCCTAATATCGAAGGCATAGCGGCGTCTACTTCGTCTGTAATGGCGTCCAGGGTTTTTTCTGCTTCATCCAATGAACTGACTTCGGCGATATGGAACAAAGCTTCCCCCTCGTTCACCAGCGGTAAGTTATTACGGCCTATCACTATGCCATTAAAGCTGGCTTCGACAGCCACTTCAAAATCGGAGTAGGGGCTGTAGATATGCGCCAGCACATCCCCTTGTTGTACGGTTTGACCCAAGCCGACGTAATAACGGGCTATGCCATCGTGCTCTGCTCTGATCCAACTACTTTTTTTACTGAACAGTGAACCGGTTTTTGCAATTTTTTTGCTGGGGCTGAACATACCCAAATCCTGCATCACATTCATAATGCCGTGTACACCCACTTTGATCGATTGCTCATCAAACCGCAAAGCTTCACCAGCTTCATACAAAATAATAGGAATACCTAAAGAGTTGGCTGTGCCGCGCATGGTGCCTTCGCGGCTGGCTGCTTTGATAATTATAGGGGCGTTAAAGACTTCGGCCATTTGCAAAGCCACTTTGTCTTTTGCACTGGCCCGCACCTGAGGCAGGTTGCTGCGATGAATAGCGCCAGTATGCAAATCAATGACATGAGTGCATTGTTTTAAAATACGCTCGGTAAACTGATAAGCCATACGGCTACCTAGTGAGCCTTTTTCACTGCCGGGAAAACTGCGGTTTAAATCCCGTCTGTCGGGTAAATAGCGCGACTGCTGCACAAAACCATAGGTATTGACGATAGGCACCACCACTAAAGTGCCTCTAAGCTGACTCAATTTGGGCATTTTCAGCAGACGACGGCAAATTTCCACGCCATTAATTTCATCACCATGCAAAGCCGAGGTGATTAACAACACAGGTCCAGGTCTTTTACCATGTACTACATGAGCGCCGATATTCAGCTCGGTATGGGTGTAAAGTTTGCCAAAAGGAATATCGACCACAGCACGCTGGCCGGGTTGGATCACAGTGCCACCTAAAGTAAAAGCCTGTTGTTTTTCCGTTAGCATGGTTTTGCCTTCTGTTGTCGACATCTACTTTTTTACCAGCTTTTTTTGCTGTGCTTTTTGTTGCATGCGAGCCTGATGCAAAGGCACATTTTTCTCCAGATATTCAATCATCCGGCCAGCCACATCTATATCGGTCGCACCTTCAATGCCTTCCAAACCTGGCGAGCTGTTGACTTCCATCACCACAGGGCCATGGTTAGAGCGCAAAATATCGACCCCAGCCACATGCAAGCCCATGGTCTTAGCGGCAGCCAGAGCAGTGCGTTTTTCATCGGCGCTGAGTTTGACAAGAGAAGCTGTGCCACCTCTGTGTAAGTTCGAACGGAATTCACCGGCTTTGGCCTGGCGTTTCATCGAAGCGACAATTTTATTGCCGATAATAAAACAGCGGATATCAGCACCATTGGCTTCTTTGATGTATTCCTGCACCAGAATATTGGCATTGAGGCCCATAAAAGCTTCAATCACGCTTTCTGCTGCAGTGCGGGTTTCTGCCAGCACTACGCCTATACCCTGAGTGCCTTCCAGCAGTTTTATTACCAGTGGCGCGCCACCGACCATCTCAATTAAGTCAGGGATATCGCCTGGTTTATCGGCAAAACCGGTAATAGGCAAACCTATGCCTTCGCGGGCTAACAATTGCAGGGAGCAGAGTTTATCGCGGGCACGGCTGATGGCGCTGGATTCATTCAGTGCGTAGACGCCCATCATTTCAAACTGACGCAGTACTGCAGTGCCATAAAAGGTAATGGAAGCGCCTACACGGGGGATCACAGCATCAAACTGCTCGAGCACTTCACCTTTGTAGTGAATGCCGGATTTTGTTTTGTTGATGTTCATATAACACATCAGCGGGTCTATCACCTCAATCTGGTGACCCCGTTCTTCTGCAGCTTCGACCAGACGGCGGGTCGAATACAACTCACTATTGCGCGATAAAACCGCAATTTTCATAACAACACCATCACTAGACCCTGAATTTATCTGTTAGCAGTATTCTAGTGTGGTTTGGACAGCAAGTATCTGTAAAAAATCAAAAAATTTACATCAGAGCAAAACAACCCTAAAGTAAAAACAGCGAACCTAAGCCGAGGAAGGCAAAAAAACCTATCACGTCTGTGACAGTGGTTAGTATCACAGAACCTGACAGGGCAGGGTCTATTTTCATTTTTTCCAGCCAGACCGGGATCACCACACCACTAAAAGCGGCGACACAAATATTGATCACTATGGCAAAGCTGATAACGCAGGCGATTATCCAGTCGCCAAACCACAAGTAGGTAATACCTGCTATCACCAAAGCCCAGAGCACACCGTTAATAGCGCCTATGCTCAACTCTTTGCGCATCAAGGTCCAGTAGGTTTGTGGCGTAATTTGCCCCAAAGCTAAACCTCGGATAATCAAAGTAAGGGTTTGGCTGCCGGCAATACCGCCCATAGAGGCGACAATAGGCATTAATACAGCCAAAGCCACCACTTGCTGCAAAGTGGCTTCAAATAAACCTATGGTCCAAGCCGCTAAAAAAGCCGTTAATAAGTTAATACCCAGCCACAAGGCGCGACGTTTGGCGCTGTTGACTATAGGGGCGAATAAGTCTTCCTCTTCGTCTAAACCCGCCGTGTGCATAAACTGGCCTTCAAGGCTGCGCCGCACGTTTTCCAGTGCTTCACCTATAGATAAACGGCCTAAGAGTTTGCCTTCGCTATCGACAACGGCCAAAGCACTGTAACCAGAGCGTGCTACTAAATCTGAGCCTTCATCTAACCCCATATCACCTTGTACCACAGGTGCTTCTGCGTCGATAAACTCCACCACAGGCATATGATTCGGCTGGCCTAATAAACGAATGCCTTGTAATAAACCGACATAACGACCAGTGCGGTCAACCACAAACAAGGCTTCCTGGTATTCAGCATCTTCGGTCAGCTTTTTAAATAAGCGCACGGCATCCCGCACTTTGGCGTTTTTGCTTAGGATCAGCACGTCGTGGTCAGCATAACGACCACATTGTTCGTCATCGTAAGTTAACGCCTGATCCAGCCAGCGTTTTTCGCTTTGATCCATGCGCGAGCAGGCGTACTGATAAATAGCGTCCGGTAATTCATCCAGCAGCTCAATCAGGTCATCAACATCAATTTCTTCAACCAGTTCATGCAGCTGTGCTGTTTCGAGTTGTTTAAAGATGTTGCTACGCGCGTCGACCCTCATGTAGGTCAGAGAGGCAATTTGTTGTTCTTTTTCCAGCGTCAGCCAGGTGCTAACCCGTTGCTCCAGAGGCATGGCCTCAAGGGCAATAGCAATTTCTTCCGGCTCCAACTGGTCCAGTTTTTCCGCCAGCTGTTCAGTTTCGTTTTCGTCAAAACTGTCGCGGACTATTTCTTCAATATCCAGTTGGTTATTTTCTACCATTCAACCGCTCCTGCTGTTTGCTGTCAGGCAACAGCTTTACCACCAACGGCGGATTTTGAAATAGGCCAACAGGCCCACTGCTAATCCAAGCATCAGGACCCAGGTAATATAGTAGCCGGATGGGTTGTCCAGCTCGGGCATGTACTTAAAGTTCATCCCATAAACACCAACAATAAAAGTCAGTGGAATAAAGACGGCACTGAGCATCGTCAGCACTTTCATCTTTTCGTTAATCTGATGCGACGAAGTAGAAATATAACTGCCAACCAAATCACTCAGTTGGTCGTAATACATCCGCGTCATACTGTGCAGGCGCTCAAACTTCTCGTAAAAATCGCGCAATTCTATCGAATCAAAATGACGTTTAAATGGATGGCTGTCATCTTCTTCGTATAAAAGGTCAGAAAACATTTCTTTTTGGTAGGCCAGATTGCGGTCAATTTTCCGAAATACCGAGCGGTACTTCATAATTTGCGCCATTTTCTGATCGTTACCATTGCTTTGCATGCTGTCTTCCAGCTCACCTAACTCATCTTCAAACTGCAGCAGCTTTTCCAGATAAGTACCGGACACAGCGTGGATATATTTTTTGATCCAGTCTTTAAACTTATCAATACCAACCATGGCAGAAAACGGCAGATCAATTTTGCTGTCGTCCTGATGGCTATGGTATTTCACCAGAATCACCTGATCGTTAAACAACACAGAAATCTGACTATGGCCCGGGTAATCACTGAAATCAGGGCCAGAGAAACCACGTAAAATCAACAAGCTAAAGCTATCGCTGAACTCCATTTTCGGTGGATGGCGCTCACGTAAAAAATCCTCGGAAATCACAGGATGAATGCGGAAAAACTCCAGCACCTGTCGCTGTTCCATCTGGTTGGCGGCCGTTAAATTGATCCAGATTTTAGTGTCGGATAATAAGGGGTAATGCAGCGCCTGAAAATCGCTGATCTGCCATTGTTTTTGCTCCGGACAATACTGGTGAAGTTCTATCATTCTGCTGGCCTTTTGAATACTTTTGGCAGCATAAGCAAAAAGGCCACAAGAATGCAATTGCTGTTGTGGATCTTGGACTTAGATTAAAGCGTTTGGTGGAAATCTGAGCAGCTTTGCGCATGAGTAGTTGCTAAAAATTGAGGTGGTGTTTTTACCAAAAACAAATCAGCAGCAGTGCCAAAACCAAAATCAGGCTGCCGACAAAAGCAACCCAGTTGTTTCCGGTTACCACCTCGTCGATTTCAGGTTCGAAACGCGGGTAGCGTCCTGCGGTAATCAGTCGGAAAAATACAAAGCCGACCCTGTAGCATATTTTAAAAAACAGAATATCTACCGTCAGCCAGAGTAGGCCTCGTGCTATTAAGGATAAAAGCTCTTCCATTAATTCAACTCGCGACAAGGCGCCATGCGTAAGCTGCCATCCGCCGACAGCAACATACTGCCTTTGTTGGTATTAAGCAGCAGTTCACCTCCTTCAACCCACCAGGAGCTTTTCACCTCACTGGGAAGTTCCAGCCAGATATCCGCTCTGAATCCTCTGTTGTTGCTTGCAGTTGAGTTCGCTTTGAGCCGCTTTAGTCGATAAATCCGGCCATAGTCGCCGCTTAAATGCGCTAAGCCAGCTGTGGCGATCCACTGCTCGCCCAGTTGATAAATATCTTCAATATTGTCGCTGACCACAAGCTGCTTAGTGCCAGAGTCTGATATATACATCAATTCGCCACCCCATTCCCCCATTTGCCGGCCCGTTAACCAACCGTCCGCCACACGCAGAGCGAGGTTAGGCAAATACTCTATACGCTTTGAATTCGGTAGCCACTTGTCAAGTTGCTGCAGCACTAATGACGCATCTTCACTGGCTTCTGCATCGCTTTGAAACTGCGAGTTGGGTAACCAATAAGCAAGTGCGGAGAGCTGCTTTTCATCTTGCTCCTGGTAGAGTTTTTGTTTTCTGGGTTCAGTTATTTTTTGCAAGGGGGCTAGCTCACACATCACAGCCAGCAAGTCTTCATCGTCAAATCTATGGCCGCTGCGTGCGTTTTGCTGCACTGCTGTTTTGGCTGACTTTGCCAGTTTTTGTAGTGACTTTTGTGCTGCTGCACGCACTGGGGGGTACCAATAGCTGCTGGCAACGCGTTCCAACGCCTGTTTTACTTCCGCTGTTGGCCAATCTCCGAGTTGTAGCGCAATCAAATAACTGAGTTTTGCATCAGTGGGTTGACGCATAACCTCCAGCAACACAGGAATAGCATACTCGGGGTTGATGGAAAGCAGTGTCTCGGCTGCCAACGCTCGAAGATAATCATCGTCGGACGCTAATAAATCTTTTATCTCTGGTGCGGCAGCTTTTGCCTCTAAACCAAATGCACTGAGTTGATCAAGCAATCCCCATGCATAGCTCGGATTTTGTTTTGCCTGATTTAACTTCTTCACCAGTGTTTTCCAGGTGCCTTTTACCTGAAGTTCAACTAATGCAAAGTCGCAACTGCGCGCCAAATCATTAGCACCCTGGCACAAACTGACAATACGACTTTGTTGTGTGCGTATGTAATCGACTTTTTTCACCAGGCTTGCGATGGTGGAAACAGACTCCTCTCGCACCTGTGGCGGCAGGGCAGGGTTACCTGCTAAATCCAGCAGGCCATCAATCATCAGTTGTTGCTGCTCTGGCGCAAAGGTTTCGGTTGCATGGGAAATCAAATAAAAGGTTTTATCAGAACAGTCGGCCTGACAAGCTGCCGCTGCTAATAGTAAAGGGACAGCCTGGCGTTGGGCTGTTTTTAGCGCAACAGCTTCCTGGTTTGATGGGCTTGAGCTTGCTGTTAAGTAAGCGTCGACGAGCATGGGGGCCACAGTTGGATGCTCGATTTTGGCAATAGCGTGGACTAGTGTGCCATCACCTCTGGCATAGGCCTGCTGCAATTGAGGTAAGTAAGTTGCATCAAGGGCGGGTCTGTTGGCGAGTCCTTCTGCAGCCAGGCTGGCCAAACCTTCGTTACTATCGGCCAGTAACTGAAATAATAGGGGTAGTGCAGGTTCACCAAAACTGGCCAGCCGATCAATCATGGCGCGATCTGTGTCGTTGGCATATTGGCCTATGCCCCGTTCCCGGTCAGCATGCATTAAAATCTGTTGATA
Source organism: Rheinheimera sp. MM224 (assembly GCF_947090785.1). Taxonomy (NCBI): domain Bacteria; kingdom Pseudomonadati; phylum Pseudomonadota; class Gammaproteobacteria; order Chromatiales; family Chromatiaceae; genus Rheinheimera; species Rheinheimera sp. MM224. The sequence continues at coordinate 2,832,076 of NZ_OX352320.1, read as the reverse complement.
GCAGCTATCTACCGTATCGCAATCTGCTGCAGAGGCATACAAATTGACTGATAGCCAAAGACTGGCGATTGGCAATAAGGCGAGTTGCCAACACAGTTTTACTAAGTTTCCGCATAAGCGCATGTTCAATTCCTTTTGTTATCAGCACTACATATAGCGTGCTTGTTATGCCGCATGGCTGCCATTGTGATCTGCTTATGCACGAATGCCTGTTAAATACAGGTGATGAACACAGTATGTATTGCGCGTTACCTGTTACTTATGTCAATCAAAGTGGGTAGTTCCGGGCAGTCACACATAGTTAATTCGCTTATAGTTACTCATTTAATGAATTGTGCTGGTGCCGTTCCAGATAAACAAACAAGGCAAAGCGTCAAAGCACTTGTATTCGATAGGATAATAACCAGAGTTATGAGCCCACACTTTAAAAATGCCATCGACTCGCTCTATGGAATTAATCTGTTCCCTGGCTATTTGCAGTGTCTTGCCTGTGTTTACCCCATCTACCAGATGTGGGACTCCCTTTTGCAAATCCTGCACAAGGGTGTCACATATCTGAGGTTCAGATTGCTTTCATGCAATGTCCTGCGCCTGCGCGCCAAAAACAAAAAGTATAGCTATCAGCCATGTTTTCATAGTCACTTCACTCCGTTAGCAAGCATCTCTGCGCTTGCTGAGATGTCGAATATAGCCGCGTTGGTATAACTCTGATCTAATGACGTTGAGCTGCTCTGACTCCTCTTGTGTTAATTCGCTTTGCTGAACGAGTCTTTGATAGCGTTTCTGCATGGCTCTGGTTTCCCTGTCCGCGCGTCTGCAATGGATGCAGCGGGTACAATGCGAGTCTACCCAAAATTGCAGTTCTTCAAACCACCACTTTTGCTCCAACGCAAAAAATAGAAAAAGACAACCGCAAATCTGGCATTTTTCTTCAATATCAACGTAAACGGCCCTGGGGGAAACGGCGAAGTTCTGCTTACTGATCACGGCAGGGATGGCTGTATTGGCAAAATACTTCAGGCTGGAATATCGCCAGTGTCCACTTCGTATCTCTGTATCAGTAAAGGAATATTCAGAAGGAATGGGGCTGTTCCCATACCTTGGATGATTGACATATAACTGGCTAATAGCATTCCCTCCATTGGATTTTTGTGCGACGACAATCAAAGTCCAGTCAATTGCAGCTGGGTTGCACGCTAAACATCGCCCAGCTTTTTTGCTAAATGATACCCAACCCAAACTAACTCTGATGTACCTCTATTTCAATAGTTTTTAATGGCTAAGAACAGAAGTTTGAGGCGACGCTCGGAGCATAAACCCTCAAAAGCGAGACTACAGGGACGTATTTACGCTGTGTCTGCATGGACTATGCCTATAACGCTGCAACTAAAGCCTGAGGCAAATACAACAAACACAGCCATCGCGATAAGTTGAGAAATAATCCATCAAAAGGCGGGCGCCCACGAGGGACGCCCCTACAGATCTTTCGCCAGAACATCCAACGGCACCGCGCCTTTATCCACACCAATTTTAAAGACTATTTTTCACTACTCAGGCCCACAACAACCCAGCCTAAATCGTGTTGTAGTGTGACCAACTCGCCTTGTCGAATCTCTGTATCTCTGTGTTTAGCCTGCCATTAAGGTAAAACCAATGGCAAACCTGGCTGTTTGGTTCGTCATAAAAACATAAAACAAAAAAGTATCAACAGACAGGGGTTAGACAATGCATAAACGTAACGCACTTTCGCTTGCGATAGCGATGGCATGCGCTTTTTCCGCCGTGGCACAGCAAGCTGATGTCAACAAAAGCACCACAGAAACTACAGCACAGGCCACTGCCAATGAAACCGAGCTGGAAGTCATTTCAGTCACGGCCACCAAACGCAAAACCAAACTGATGGAAACACCGGTGGCTATTTCAGCCCTGAGTGCAGCCCAACTGCAACAAAGCGGCGTTAACAATGTGGTGGATATCGCCAATTTAGTGCCGGGTCTGGACATCGCCGTTTCCTCAGAGCAGGCGGCTCCGGTTATTACCATGCGTGGTATTCGTTCCACCAACATTACTGAACTGGGTGACCCTGCTGTAGGCGTGCACCTGGACGGTATTTATTCACCACGTATGCAGGGCGCTCTGGCGTTGATGTATGACGTAGAGCGGGTTGAAGCTTTGCGTGGTCCGCAAGGGACTTTGTTTGGCCGTAACTCTACAGTCGGCAGCATTAACGTACTGACGGCCAAGCCGGATATGAGCAGCACTTTTGGTAACCTGAATACCGAGATGGGTAAATTTAATGCTAAAAGTGTGGGTGGCATGTTTAACCTGGCGGTATCAGATGATTTTGCCGTGCGTTTCTCCGGCAAAGGTCTGAAGCGTGATTCTTATGTCGAAGGCTACTTCGACCCGAACCAATATGACACCCGTTATCTGCCAGCTGGTGTGCTGGACGCAGAAGTCATTTCTGAAAACTCCTATCAGGGCATAGGCCAAACCTTGACCCAACGCGAAAACTGGTGGATAGATGCGGCAGGTACAGATCCTGAAGCACAAAAAGTGCGGGCTTTAACTGCGGCCGATAAAAGCGATTTTTACAACAACGCCAATGAGCATTCATTTCGCGTCAGCACCTTATGGGAACCTGCAGCAGGTAATTTCTCCAACCACACCGTTTTTCAGTATTACAAAAATGACAGTGCCGGTTCAGTGGACATGGTCAACTGTGACAAATTACGCGGCAGACCTACCGAGATGGGGGGCGATTGTTCTAATTTTTTACCAAGCGACAACACTTATCAAGCCGTGGTCAACGTGCCTGGTAAACTGGAATTGGACATTACCTATCTGCGTAACACTTTAAACTATGAACTGACCGACGAGCTGGATCTGGTCTGGTTGGCAGGCTATGAAGATATGAAGCGCCAATCGGCTCAGGATATTGAGACTGGCCTGGATGTTTGGGACGGCGCTATGTTTTTCCTCGATGGCACAGGTGCACGTTCTTACTCTACAGAGCTGCAACTGCAGTCGGATGAGCTGGGTGATTTAGTCTGGATTGCAGGCGTAAACCTGTTTCATGAAAAAACCACCACAGTGGGTTATTACGACAACCCTATGGATGATAAGGCGTTTTGGGATCAACCCGATCGTTCTACCGACGCTTTGGCGGCTTTTGGTCAGGCGACGTATAACTTAACTTCTGATCTGCACCTGACTCTGGGTTACCGTTTCAGTGACGAAACCAAAGAAGACAAAGGCGGCCGCACTCTGCGTTGTTCCAATGCCGATGGTTGTGCGCCGGGTTGGTTTAACCGCACTGTATTATCAGAATTACCGACCAATGCCTTTGAAGATCCGTCTATCTATAAATCGTCTTTTGCCAATGACAACAAAGGCAGTTGGAAAAACAATGATTTCCGTCTTGGCCTTGACTACGATTTCAGCGAAAACACCATGATCTATGGTTATGTAGCTTCAGGCTTTAAAGCTGGTGGTATAGGCGATGTGTTTGAAGTGGTTAATGACAGAACAGGTCAGGTACAACGTATTGAAACCCAGTTTGATCCTGAGCAGGTTGTGACTTATGAGTTGGGTACAAAAACCAGCTTGTTAGATAACTCGCTGAACTTACAAGCTGTGTTTTTCTATACCGACTACACAGATATGCAGTATGCCTCAGTGGGTTCTGTCGGCACTGTGGAACGTCTGGCTCCGGTAGAAAACCCGGATGGCAGCCCTGTGCTGGATGAAAACGGTCAGCCTGTGCTGGATTACCGCAATATGCCGGTAGTGGCTTACTACACTCAAAACGTACCGGGTTCGACCATCAAAGGTTTAGAGCTGGAATTTGACTGGAAACCTTATCCAGCAGGCCGTATCAATGGTTATGTCACCTACACCGATGCCCGCGTTACAGAAGATTGGATCACCAAGTGGGATTACGACCCTGAGTATCTGTTTGGTTTGTCTTATGAAGAGTCTATTGACCCTGAAAACGACATGCTGACCACTAACCTTAAAGGCAATCAGCTGGCGATGGTGCCGAAATACACTGCCAACTTAAGCTACACCCATAGCTTTGATTTGGGCAGCTACGGTTTTATCCACGGCTGGTTTAATGTGAGTTGGAAAGATAAGTCCTACAACACCATTTGGAACGTCGACAGACATCTGGACGATATGGACTTTGCAGTGTCTGACGAAGCTGTAGGTTATATAGACGATCGCAGAGACGCTCATACCATAGCCAACGCTTCACTGAAATATGAGCCGGTCGGCCAGGTCTGGTTTGCTGAACTCTTTGTCAGCAACGCCACGGACGAAACTGTCCAGCAATGGAGTAACACAGGTAAGGGCTTCCCCAAAGGCAGTTTTAATATGCCAAGGTATTACGGGGTGCGTGCAGGCTTTAACTTCTAAGCTTAACCACTAGTACAGAAACCGCTCCGTCGTACTGAGCGGTTTCTTTTTATCTGGCGCTAAACACCTGATCGGGTGGGGCGTTGTGACCACGCGAAGGAAGATGTTCATGATCAGTAACAAGAGCACTAAAACTCTTATTAAAACCCTCCACAAAAAGCAAAAAGTGGCATTGCTGGGCTTAGCGCTGGTAACTGCGGCTCAAGCCACAGCCGCTGACACTCAGGCAGGAAACAAGGCCGAAGTAAGAACTGCCCAGGCTGCCGCTTTACCGCAAACAGTGCAGTGGCCTTATGTCAATACCGGCTTAAAGCGTGACCCAGAGATGGAAAAACTGCTGGACCAGATCCTGGCCCGCATGACACTGCAGCAAAAAGTGGCGCAGATGATCCAGCCGGAAATTGGTTATATGTCTTTGGCGCAAATGCGCAAGTATGGCTTCGGCTCTTACCTGAATGGCGGCAATACAGCGCCTTATGGTCAAAAACAAGCAACGGCTGAAGTCTGGTTAAAATACGCCGACGAAATGTATGAGGCCTCTGTTGATGCGAAACAAGATGGCAGCCGTATTCCGACTATTTGGGGCACAGACGCTATGCATGGCCATAGCAATGTCTATGGCGCTACCTTGTTTCCACACAATATAGGTTTGGGCGCTGCCCATGATCCGGAATTGGTGCACCGTATAGGTGTGGCTACCGCCAAAGAAGTCGCGGTCACAGGTATTGAATGGAGCTTTGCGCCTACAGTGGCTGTGGTGCGGGATGACCGTTGGGGTCGTACTTACGAGAGTTATTCTGAAGACCCTGCCATAGTCAAAGCTTATGCTGGCCAGATGGTGTCAGGTTTGCAGGGCACTCTGAACAAAGATTTTCTGCAGGGTTTTGGCCGTATCGCCACCGCCAAACACTTTGTTGGCGACGGCGGCACTGAAAAAGGCATAGACCGCGGTGACACCCTGATTGATGAACAAGGCCTGCGTGATATTCATGCGGCAGGTTATATGACGGCCATTCAGGCTGGTGTGCAGTCTGTGATGGTGTCTTTTAACAGCTGGAATGGTGTGCGCTTGCATGGTCACAAATACATGCTGACCGAGGTGCTGAAAAACCAAATGGGTTTTGATGGTTTTGTGGTCACTGACTGGAACGGCCATAAGTTTGTCGAAGGCTGCGATCTGGAGCAGTGTGCCGGTGCTATTAATGCCGGTGTGGACGTGCTGATGGTGCCTGAGCACTTCGAAGCTTTTTACCACAACACCATTCGTCAGGTGGAGCAGGGCATTATTCCGCAAGCGCGGATTGATGATGCAGTGCGCCGCTTTTTACGGGCAAAAATTCGCTGGGGCCTGCTGGAGCGTGGTAAACCGTCCAGCCGGGTTGAATCTGCTCAAATGGCTGTATTTAACAGTCAGGAGCATAAAGAATTAGCACGGGAAGCGGTGCGAAAATCTTTGGTGCTGTTAAAAAACAACCAAAAAGTACTGCCATTATCACCAAAAAGCCAGGTGCTGGTGGCTGGTGATGGCGCAGATAACATAGCGAAACAAGCAGGTGGCTGGAGCGTGTCCTGGCAGGGCACAGACAATACCAATGCCGATTTTCCCAATGCCACTTCTGTTTATCAGGGCATACGTCAGCAGGTAGAAGCCGCTGGTGGCAAAGTGGAGCTGGCGGTGGATGGCAACTACAGCAAAAAACCTGATGTAGCAGTAGTGGTTATAGGTGAAAACCCTTATGCCGAATGGTTTGGTGATATTCAGCAGCTGGAATACCAGCATGGCGACAAACGCGATTTAGCCTTGATCAAAAAGCTAAAACAACAAGGTATTCCAGTGGTGACGGTATTTTTAACAGGTCGGCCGCTGTGGACCAATAAAGAGCTGAACGCATCGGACGCCTTTGTGGTGGCCTGGTTGCCTGGCTCAGAAGGACAAGGCGTGGCTGATGTGTTGTTTGCTGATACTCAGGGCAAAGCCCGTTATGATTTTCAGGGTAAACTGAGTTTTTCCTGGCCACGTTTTGACCATCAGTTTGTATTGAACAAAGGCGATACCAACTATGACCCACTGTTTGCTTATGGTTATGGTTTAACCTACGCCGACCACAAAGAACTGGGCCAATTCTCTGAGCAGGTATCTGCTGCCACAGCAGCAGGTTCTGATGATGGTATTCAGCCGCTGTTTTTACGCAACTTAACTGCAGATATGGCCTGGGTGTTAGCGGACGCCAGCGCAGCGGGCTCAGAAAACACAGCTACTTTGATTACTACACCTTTTGGTGTCAGCTTAGATGGCAAAAGTTTAGCTATGCAGTCGGTGAACTTGTCCTATCAGGAGGATGGACGTCAGTTGCGCTGGAATGCTGCGTCAAAGGCATCAGCCAGCCTGCGTTATATCAAGCCGGTTGCTGCATCCAAATACAACACAGCCAAAGCACTGCGTTTTAGCATACGTTTTGACCAGCAAGTACCAACAGAACTAAATCTTGCCGTGCTTTGTGATCAGCAAGGTGCCTGTCAGCGCCAGTTGTCACTGACAGAGCCACTTGCGCACTTAAAGCCAGGTGTATGGCATACTGTGGAACTGGCCCTGGATTGTGCTGCAGTCTCCTCTGCGAAAGAGATTTCAGATGCTGTGTTGTTTAGCTCAAGCGGCCAACATAGCCTGGCTGTGGCTGATATTGTGCTTTCTGCACAAAAGAGCACGGAAGCGGCGGCTAAGGACTTTGTGCTGATAGGTTGTGCCAATTAGTTTAATCACAATTAAAAACAAAGAGTGGTGTAGGTAGCGGCACCACTCTTTGTTGCTTTTAAATTGGAATGGAGTGGTGTTGCAATCTTTGAGTCGTAATAAATTGTTCTGGCTTTGTCAGGCGGGCGGCTGGGCTGTGTATGCTGTGCTGACAGCCCTGATGATTAAAATTCCCAGTCAGGAACCCTGGCAGGTAGGCCTGCCTCATTTGCTGCTGGATACCAGCTTTGGTTTTATGCTAACCCTGCTGCTGCGGCACTGGTATGGCCGTATCAGTGTGCAGGAAACCCGCTTAAAAATTTTGTGGCATCTGCTGGTGCTCCTGTTGAGTTGCCTGATCTGGACACAATGGAAATGGCTGACCTTGCAATGGCTTTATGGCCAGATCTGGCAGGCCATGACTTGGTTTGATTTTGGCACCTGGAACTCAGCCTCATTAACCATTTTATTGACCTGGACTGCCTTGTATTACGCCTCCAAAGCCACTTTTGAAACCATGGAACAGCGGCAAAAAGCCGCAGAGGCTATTCATCTGGCCAAAGAAGCTCAGTTAAAAATGCTGCGCTATCAGTTGAATCCTCATTTTATGTTTAACAGCATTAATGCCATTTGCACCTTAATTTTAAAGCAGGACAATCAACATGCAGTGTCTATGCTGGAAAAGCTCTGTGATTTGCTGCGCTACAGCCTGTACACAGATCCGTTGGCGAAAGTGACAGTGGCGGAAGAAATACAAATTTTACAAACCTACTTTGATGTGGAGCAGTGTCGGTTCAGAAACAAGCTGAATCTATCTATTGTTGCTGATGAGGAGGTCAAACACTATCTGGTGCCTTCGTTATTACTGCAACCGCTGGCAGAAAATGCGCTGAAACATGGCATGCGTATGTCGCAACAAAGCTACGCCATTTCAGTTCACTTTAGTCTGCAAAACGGCCAGTTACAGATCCGAATGCTGGATAACGGCAGCGGTTTTACAGAACAACCTGATGCTGGCTCTACCGGTCCATCTACTGGTATAGGCCTGCATAATTGTGAAGAACGTTTAGCGCTGATTTACCCTGATCAAAGCTCCTTTAGTTTTGGCAACAGAGAGGAAGAGGGGGCCTGGATCCAGATCTGTATTCCAAAAGAATTAGCAGGCGGGCAAAAAACGTGAGCAGTGTAAGACTATTAAACACGCTGATCGTGGATGACGAGCCTGCCGCCATTGAAGGCCTGCGATTGCGGCTGGAAGCATTTCCGCAAATTCGGGTGATTGGGGAAGCGAACAGCGTCGCTGAAGCTATCACTTTGATCAATGTCCAGACACCTGATCTGATTTTTCTGGATATTGAAATGCCAGAGCAAAGCGGTTTTGATCTGATCCGGCAACTTCAACCCGAACTTTGCCCGGCCATAGTTTTTGTCACCGCCTTTCACCAACACGCGGTAAAAGCCTTTGAAGTGCGAGCCCTTGATTACTTATTAAAACCGGTCAAACGTGAACGTTTAGCTGAAGCCATAACCAGGGTAAGTGAATTAACAACCAACAGAGCCGACAAAGCACAGCTGCTTGCTGCTGTAGCCGAACTAAGCAAAGAAGAGCAGGAGCAGAAAACAGAGGGCTATGCAGATAAAAATACAGAAGCCGTTGAGCCGCAATATTGTATAGAAAGGCAAAAACTGGTGATCCAGGACGGACGTAATCCAATTCAGTTGATCCCTTATCAGGACATTATCTGGATTGACGCCGCTGGTGATTATATGTGTGTGCATACCAAAGTTGAGACTTACGTGATGCGTGCCCGGCTAAAAAGCCTGATTGATGAGCGCTTACCTGACGTCTTTGTCCGCATTCATAAATCAACTGTAGTGAACCTGACTTATATCGAAAAACTACAACCGCTCTGTAACTCCGAATACAACGCCGTATTGCACAATCAAAAGGTGCTGAAGGTCAGCCGCACTTATGCCAGAGCGCTGAAGCAGAGGTTGTTGGGGTAGGCTGCTGCACTGAATTAAAACCTTTGGCGAAAATGTTAGCCTGTTTTGAGAGCGCTGAATTAGTGCAGCGTAGCATTACCCTTATGGGAATTTAGTCGCAACAGCGGGTTTGGATCCGTTTACCAAACCGACGTATTTTTATTGGTTGAAAGCCTGATAGTTAATTCAGCCATAGATCCACGCGAGCCTGCAGCCTTGGCGCCAGCAATAAAATAAACGGAATAGCAGTGAGGTAAGCAAAAGGAAATACCTGAATAAAGTTATGGAATAGTTGCGAGCTCAGGCCCAGATTAAGCAACAAACCAACAAAACAAGCGGCTGACACAGTCAAACTTGCCATCACCAAAGCAAAACGGAGCAGGCTGGCTTTGGTGGGATGTGGTGAGCCCGCTTTAAAAATGAAAAAACGTTGTTGTAACCTCGGGCCAAAAAAGAGAACCATCACTACCACCACAGGATAGTCGATGCAGAATATGCTAAGCCATTTCTGGAAAAACGCCTCAGACCAACCCAGCTGTGACCAGACTGTGACAAAGACCACTACTGATGTGGTGATTAGCGACATCAAAAAGGCAAACACAACCCGGCTTTTCAGATTACGGCTTTTGGTCACTGTACTCATTTTCCTTCCTCTCACTTTTGCCTGCTTTGCTAGTGTCACTATATAATTTTGCGATTACGACTTAAATGTCGTATAAACGTCTTTTTATGACGGGCGGTAATGGCTGACTGGGAGCAAAACGATGCACAGCATAGGTATATTGGTATTTCCTGGCTTTCAGATCATGAGCTTGGCTATTGCTTCTGCTTTTGAGATGGCCAATCGTGGCTTGCAAAAGGACGCTTACAGGTTGAAATTAATTTCGGAGCAGGGTGGGTTAATCCGCTCTTCTATTGGCTTTGAAGTGGCAACAGAAGCCATGGATCAGTACAAGTTTGATACCTTATTTGTTGGGGCTGGTGCTGATCTTGATCAAGCCACAGAGCCGGTTTGTCTATATCTGCAATCTTCTCTGACCTGGGTTCGACGCTTAGCCGCACCTTGCACCGCTGCTTTTGTATTGGCTCAGGCTGGTATTCTTGATGGCCGTAAAGCCACCACACATTGGTTTTACGCGCAAAAATTGCAGCAAAATTATCCTGCAGTAAAAGTAGAACAGGACAAAATTTATCTGTCCGACGGGCCTGTCTGGACGTCGGCTGGTATGACTGCAGCCATAGATTTAGCTATTGCATTGATTGAAGCCGACCATGGCGTTGAACTCGCCAGAAGTGTTGCCAGAAAACTGGTGGTTTATCATCAAAGAGCCGGAGGACAATCGCAGTTTTCCACCTTGATTGACTTGCAACCCCGCTCTGACCGTATTCAAAAAGCACTGAATTTTGCCAGACAAAACCTGAAGTCTGAATTGTCTGTAGAGGCTTTGGCAGAGGCCGCACACATTAGCCCACGGCAGTTCAGCCGCATTTTTACCGCAGAAACCGGTGTGCCACCAGCCAAAGCCATTGAGAAACTCAGAGTGGAAATGGCCAGACTGATGATGGAAGAAAGCAACCATCCGCTGGATGTAATTGCCATCGAAACAGGCTTTGGTGACAGAGACAGAATGAGACGCTCTTTTCTGCGCATAGTGGGGCAGGTGCCTCAGGCGATGAGAAAGCAGGTCAAGGTGTGAGTTTTTTGGTTAAAGCTATCCAAAGTCCAACGTAAGAAATGCGTTGAACAGCTTTAGCTGTACTCCGCAGGGATTTGACTAAAGTGGATATAAAACAGTGGCCTAATAGGGATTTGGTGGTTTTTGTGGGAATAGTCTTTCTGATTTGCAGTAAAGAGAGTTAACGCCGCCATCACGCGCGGCTTTGTCGTGAAGGCGTAGCCGCAACAAAAAAAACGTCGCCGTGCCAGGCCTTGTTATAAGCCCAATGCTGAGTGTTTAAATAATGCACTACAACAACCCAACTACTTTTGTAACTGCTACTAATCCCAGCATTATGACAATTATCTTTGGAAAATAAGGATGTTTTGCTTTCATCCATGTTAAGGCTGGCGATTTTTTGGAAGTTGCAAGAATACCGCCAAAGTGCAACGCGCCTACTATGCAAATAATGATTACTAAAATGCTGTTTGCTGGTTCAGAGATCAATGTAGCTCGTTAGGCTTATAATGCTTTGCTAATTGGCTGCCGCAGCGCAGCGTAGGCCACGTTTTTTGTGGCCGGAACGAAATTAAGCAACTTGTTATGTGGCAGTTGCATTTTTTATACCCCACTTTATCCCGGCTAAAGTCCCAGCAATAGCTGAGGCGATGGACAAAGGCAGATCTACGAACCATGTTGGTGGGATATACAGTTCTTGCATTAGCAATGAAAGGATTAAAGTGCCTAATAAAAAGCCAAACAAAAATACACTGGCAGCATAGCTCCATGCTCTAGTTACGTCTCGTTTCGCCATGAGCGCATACATGACTACTGCTAACATAGATGGCGGTAGTAATTGAGATATAAAATACTCGCCAAACGAAAGAGCCGCTAAATTGTCGACGCCGATTACCATACTCGTAAATGTACTTAATGCTGTAAGTGCTACTAATATGACGAAAGTGTATTTGACGATTCTTGAGGTTTTCAATTTATCTCCACGCCACATAACGCCCAAAGCAGCGGCGCGCGTTAGCGCGTCCAGCCCGCAGGGCGATGCTGCCTTTGCTTGTTATGTGTTTAACCATGTTTCGTACTCATTTAAGTCGGCACTTACCAGCTTTTCTTTTTTTGCACCAGTTGCAGACCAATGCTTACTTTGCCGAGGATACTCTGCCCATGACAAAACATCACGAAAGTCACCTTTCGCAGCACTAGTAAACTCATGCAATTTTTCAATACTTGGGCCAGCCATCTTGAGTATCGCCAAACGGACACGAATAGGTTCTTGTTCGTAGGTTTCTTTTCCGTACTCAGCCAAAACCTCTGTAGCTTTCTCCCTTTCACTTTGCTCAGGAAAAATCTTTTCAAGCTTACTTTGTAATTTAGCTTCAATTTCCATTCGATGCTCTATGACACATAACGCCGCACTTAGGGGCACAAACATGCAGGCTACAATACAGAGCGAAGCGAAGGGAGCCTGCATATTTGTGTCCCAACGAGCGCCAGCGAGTGACTACAGTGGTTTGTTATGTGCCATTTATGCCGATCGCCCCAAGAACGAAAAAAACAAAAACAACTAATGAAATAAACACCCACAATTTTAACCAACGCAGAGACCAAACTGAAAAAGTGTGCTTCCCTGTTTTAGTGTTTTGGTTAATGAACCAGTTTTTCTTTTGCGGTTTTTCTTTTACTTCACTTAAAGTTGCAAGCAATAACGCTGTATAGCTAAAGCAAGCGAACCATGACTCAAACTTTGAAGTATCAAATTCGACGATATGAACGCCCGCTAATGCAGCTAATAGAACTAGAAATATCGGAAACGCTGCACTTTTAATGATCAAGTGCCAACTATCTGCGTTCGGTTTAATAGCTACCTCCATGGCACATAACACTTTGCTAATTGGCTGCCGTAGCGAAGCGTAGGCAGTCCAGTTCCGGCCACGCTATTTGTGGCCGGAACAAAATTAAGCAACTTGTTATGCAATACGCTAGTTATCAATAGCATATGAATAAGTACTGTAAATGGGGAAAACAAATCCTAAAAACCAAAACGTCGTTTCCTTGAATTTGCAAGACCCAATACCGCCATCACTGTATACGAAAAATGGGAATACTACCGACGACCTATAATCCGTAATTTTTGGATACTTCAGAGCATCCAAATCACCGAACATACTCCTTATGGATTCATAGGATGATGAGGGCGATATGCCGCTGCAAGTGGAGTAGGAAATTCTATGAGCCATTTCAACCTGCGGCCTGCCGATTGACCACGTCAGAAAGCAAGACAGCACAAAAAGGCTAAACAATTTTATATATCTGTTTTTTACTTTAGAAAATTTCACCGATTCACTTCTTTTGCATAACGCATTACTAATGGGCTGCCGCAGCGCACCGTAGGCAGTCCCGTGGAGGCAATGCTTTTCGTGGCCGGAACGAAATTAAGTAACTTGTTAGGGTCTTTCTTAATTTGTACCATTTTCTAGCCCTAAGTTTTCTTTAACTCTGTCGTTTAGTTTTGCATACTCTTGAAACAGCTTTGCGAAAGGTGCTTCATCACCCGCAAAGTAGCCTATCTGAGCAATATTAACCGAGTCGTTGCTCTGGGTTACATATCTGGTCACCCAAGCAGGATGCGCAGGATGATTTTTTGTGGTGAAAGCAAAATTTGCACGCAATTCATCATTTGAGAAAACGACTAAATTCTGATCTTCATAAGTTCTTTTTGTTTCGCCAAAATCATTGCTTACTTTATTAAAGTATTCTTGCCATTGCTCAACAGTTATCTTCGCTCGGGGGAATGGCTTTATTTCAACAGCATTAATGCCGAATGAAATTAATAAAAAGGCCAGAAATATACACTTATTCATATGATTACCTAACATTTGTATATTGTGCCAGCACGCTTTCTCTGGTTATACCAGATGACCCGCCAGCTTTAACGTATTGATAAAAACTGATTAATTACAATCAACCACTGATCACTGCAACCAAAAGCGTGCTGGCACATTATTACTTTTATCTGGCCTGTTATTTTTAGTCTGGTCCGCTCTAAGTATCTAAATTAGAGTGTTTTTCCTTCTTCAGCAACAGATAAATGTGCCTGTTGGTTTGTCCAAAGCGTGCCTGTTTTCTGGTAAAAGCAAATAACACTGTATATTCGTCCAGATGTACAAGCACTGTCGGCTTCATAAAGTGATGATACAGGTAGACAAAAGCAACGGAGGCAAAGCTGACATCGCTTTAGCTTTGCTTTTCCCGCTGAATCAAATCAATAACAACAGCCCTTATTGATCTAACAGTATTTTTGCAGCCCAATCGCGGCTGGCGATTTGTTTATCTTGCGGAAAGGCCGGTATGGATAAGGTGCCTTCACTATTCGCAGTCATCGAAACCCTTTGTTGCCATTGACCATTGATTGGATCGAACCATTTCAAGGTATAGGTTTTACCTGGCACGAAGCCTTTTAAGCTTGGCAGGGCTGCCCTATTTTCAAAATAAAGCAGCGCGAGATCTTTTTCCGTTGTGCGCATCATATAGGACCAACCATCGAGCCCATCCTCTGGGCTGCCCGGTGCTTTACGTGGAAAAATCTCGTCAGAGGCTAATAATAAATCCTGATAGCGGCGGCCTTCCGACAGCATAAAGGCCTGCAGATGCTGCATATAGCTGGCGGATTTGTAATTTAATGCATCCCAGATATGCGGCCTGGCATCTGCGGGTTCACCGGTAGAGGTGAGGTCATAGGCTGCAGTGCCGTGCACATGGCCAGACAAGCCGCCCGAAAGCACTGAGCCATACATTTGTGCGCGCGCAAAATAATTATCCCGTGCAGAATTTGCCGGCGGTTCTTCACCTGCGGGTTTGTTAATCTCGTGAAGCCAGCCGGTATAATAGGGTTCGAAATTAATAGTCGGATAGGCTGGCGTTAGTTTAAATTGCGTTTCCAATGCGGAACTTACGCGATGATCGCGTGGTTTGTTACCTACGCTGTGCATGGTCAGCCAGGGCACTTGTTCAGCATGACCAAAGGCTTCATACGTAGAGCGATCAATAAGCACAGTCACAGGTTGGTTAAAGGGCGGTGGGCCATATTTTTTCAAGTGATAGGTCAGGGCTTCATTAAATTGTGCGGCGCTCAGGCTGAACTCTTTTGGGATCCAATCTAAATGAATACCGCTAAATACGATATTGTTGGCACCATAACGCGCAATTAAATACTGCGTGTAACGGGCAAAAGTTTCATTGAAATTAAAATAGGCATGCCATGAAGGGCCTACGTCACGCCGCACAGTTTCCAGCAGCGGCACAAAGCCTTGTTGCGACAAATAATTCATTTTGCGATCGAGACTTTTGAAATAATCCGGGTTGATGCGGGTAAAATCTGACACACCTTTATGCTCTGCAGACAGAGCAAAGGGCAGGTGGCCGTATTCATCGCGCATACTTTTTGCGGTAAATGAACCCCAATAACTGACGCCACCCGAAGCATCTGTACCTTTTCCGCTTGC
Source organism: Rheinheimera sp. MM224 (assembly GCF_947090785.1). Classification (NCBI taxonomy): domain Bacteria; kingdom Pseudomonadati; phylum Pseudomonadota; class Gammaproteobacteria; order Chromatiales; family Chromatiaceae; genus Rheinheimera; species Rheinheimera sp. MM224. The sequence continues at coordinate 2,816,765 of NZ_OX352320.1, read as the reverse complement.
CACGTCGTAACCGAATTTTTCCCAGGCATTTCGCAAGTAAATGCCATTTTTATCAGCGTGGGTGCTGGGGTTTAAATCTGCATCCCAATTGGGAAAAGCGGCAATCATACTGACGGAGTTAAAACCCTGTTTCTTACGAAAAGCCACTGCATCTTCAAAACCAATACCTGGGCCTGGTTGGTAATCATCTGAGGTGGGCGCATTTCGAAACGGCAAGCGCCAGGTTGTGCCAGCCAGCCAGGTGTCACCGACCATAAAAAAGGGCGTACCATCGGCATATTCAAGGGCGTGACCATTTTGCGAGACACGGACAAAACCTTGCCGGTTAGGGTTCTGTTTTTTTTCAGCAGCAGGCCATTCAATGGCGGTGAAGGAACCTGAGTGGCCATTCAAACCCGCGTCATCAGCGTGGTTCGACGCACTATGCCATGTCCATTCGCCTGGCGTGGTGGCCACCACGCGCACCACAAAACGATTCTCGCCATCCCAGAAACCATAGACGCGTTTATCAAAGCCTGGTCCCTTCAACTGCACCCAGATATCGACGTCGGTGTAATAATTTGGGTAAGACTTTTCTGCAAGCAGCACAATTTCCTGCATCTGCCAGGTGTGGATTTGATTGGGTGCCGCTGTGTTAGCTGATGGCGTTGTACAGCCTGCAAGCGCTATTACAGCGCAGAGGGCCAGCAGTTTCAGTATGGCTAGCAGTTTAAAAAAATGGTTCATGGGGGGCCTCAGCTCTTTATTGCGCGCTGCTACTGAAATGCAATGTAGGGGCTTGATTGCCATCGCCGTGCTCTGAGTCGTAGAACGACACTTCAAGCGCTCCTAGTGGCTGCAGCAAGAGTCCGCGTGTGGTGCCATCGAGCAGGCGTTGCAATACGGGGCGCGGGATAGTCACCAGGGTTTTCCCCTGAGCTTGAGCAACCTCTGTATCAAAAATCATTTGGCCGTTTATGGTCGATTGCAGATCTTTGCCCTGAGTAAAACTGTTGAAGGTGACAGTATTTTGTTGCCAGTTTTCATCGCCGCCGAAAACTTCAAACACCCTTACTTTATCGAACTCAATACCAAAATCTTCACCCAAAGCGCCTCTATAGTCGCCCCCTTTTTGCAGCGACTGGGTGGTTAGCTCCAAGACGCCAGCGCCATTGGCTTTTTGGCCGCGAAGGCTTTGTAAGTCCCAGCGCAGCAGTGGGTATTGCCCTGCGCTCACTGTTAAAACGCGTGTATTGTCGGATGTCCACTTATTGAAATTCACTAAAGGGAATGCGGAGTTAATAGTTGCATCGTGCTTTACCTTCAGATGCTGTGTGAAGCTTTTAAGTGCAGGGATAGGAGGATGATAAACAAGAGGCTCGCCTAGATCCGGTTTTGCATTCTTCACTGGAACCACTTCAGCGCGAAAATAATCTACATCTAAGTGATATTCGCCTGGCCCCCAATCTGTGACTCCAAGTTGTATATTCACTTGATCACCAGCGACTGCATCCAGGTTGCGCGTCGTCATACTGATCACTTGCCAGTCCGCAGTCTGGCCCAGATCATATTCACGTAAATGCTCGTGATAATCCGTGGTGCGCTGTGTGTTGATCATAAAGTTGACCCGCCGCGGTGAATGGCTGGGGCGTACGCGAGCTTCCACGCGTAATTCGTAGTTTGGGCTTTTCAGCTTTTCCATATCCAGGGACTGGGCAATATCGCGTTTGATAATGGTCCAATAGATATTGTGTTGATCCTGAGTTGCATCGACCTGCATACGAGCAAAACCATCCATGGGTATAAATTTTAACTGCGCCTCGCCATCTCCGGTCGAGGTTTGCCAGCCTGCTACTGATTTAGTATTAAAGTCGTCCACAAAATCGGCGTGAGAAAAAGGGGTGAAAATAAATAGCCCGCCTAAAAGTATGGTTTTTATAGTTCTCATTATGAATGTCTCTTGATTGCTTGCTTTACATCGGCCCCATGTGATGCGGATTTATTGAGGAGCCCGGCAGATCATCTGAAAACGGGCGCCGACAAGGGACGCCCCTACAGTAACGATTTCGTGAATGCACAGGAGGCGGCCAGATTAGCCGCCTGGCTTTTAGGCTTTAGGTTTCATCATGTCGTGCATCTTTAACCAGCTACTGAAGGCACTAAACCAGCCAGTACTAGTGGTGTCTTTCGGATACATACCAAAGCCGTGACCCCCTTGCTCGTAAAAGTGAAACTCGACCGGCTTCTTGGCTAGCTGCCAGCTTTTAATCAGGCCAAAGTCACCATTAGCGAAAAAAGGATCATCTGCGGCAAGGGCAACAAAGAGTGGTGGCGCATCGGCTGGAACTGCCACTTCAGCCAAAGGGCCGTAGATATTGGCGATAAAAGCAGGTTTAGTGTCTTTACCTACCAGTGTCGTTGCCATAGTCAGCATAGCGCCGGCGGAAAAACCTATCATGCCAATACGGTCCGGATCGATTTTCCATTCGGTGGCGCGTTTGCGGATCAGGGCAAAGGCCGCGCTTGAATCTTCTAGTTGTGGTGCCAGACGTTTCACCATTTCGGCCGGATCAGGGCGGGGCGGGCGGCGGGCAGTACCGGAAAACATCTGCACCATTTCTTGCTCAAAGGCTGCCATATCGGCCGGTGTTTGATTTAATCTGTATTTCAGCACAAAAGCTGCAACACCTTGCTTCGCCAGAGCTTTGGCGACATCCCAGCCTTCGTTGTCCATGGATAAAGTGCGAAAACCACCACCAGGTGCCACAATCACAGCTGCGCCGCTGGCTATTTTTGCATCGGGCAGAAATGGGGTCAGGGTGGCTACTGTGACGTTACGCGCAAATCTGCTGCCATACTGCGAATGCCAGGATTCTTGTGCCTTGGCATCAGGCAGTGGACCTGTACCAAGCTCTATCGCATTGCTCTGATCGGGCGATGTGATGGGAGTCATGACGTCGTTTGATTGAGCAACCGCCTGCGCTGTGAACAAACAAGCTGCCAGCAGAAAGCCTTGTCGAAACTTATTCAAGCCTGACGAGCTGCGATTTATAGTTGAATCTTTCATCTCATTCCTTTCCTTTTTTATCTTCTGAATAAACAGATGGTTCGGGCTATTTCTTTGAGGTTCTCACTATAGGTTTAATAGTGCCGTCTTTATTGAAATACACTCGGTCGAGGCTGACTGATCGCCGGTAATTGCCTCCTCCCGGCAGGTCAGCGCTGTGATAAGCGAGATAGGTGTTGCCTTTAAAATCAAACATAGCCGGGTGGATAGTGGTGGTGTTAGGCAGAGGTTCCATAATGATGCCCTGGTATTTCCATGGGCCTGAGGCGGATGAGCTGGTGGCATAGGCTAAGCTTTCCGGAAAACCCGCCGCATAAACCAAATAATAGATACCGTTATGTTTTGAAAGATAAGGGCCTTCTTCGAAATTCGGTAAGGTATCGACAGCATGAATTTTGACCTTGCTGGTATCGCGGTTTTGCATCTTGCCTTCTGCATCCAGGCTGTAGCTTTCGCCTTTCAGATGGACTAAATCGGCTTCAAGCTCAACCCACCATAACTGCTGGTTACCCCAATACAGGTAGGCTTTGCCGTCATCATCAATAAATACGGCCGGGTCTATATTGCGCCAGGTGTGATCTTTATCCTTTGCTGTATCTTCCAGCAAAATCATCGGCATACCGCGTGCGTCTTTAAAAGGGCCTTCAGGGTTATCCGATACCGCCACGCCAATAGAAAAGCCAAATTTCCCTTCGGTTTGTCCGCCTTCTACTGCGGCATAAAAATAGTATTTAGACTTACCCGAAGCATCTTTACGGTGGATCACGTGATGAGCGTAAGCGTTGCCGGTTTTTTGATCTCCTCTGGCCCACGGAAAGTCTGAGTAGCGAAATACAGCACCTTTGTTTTGCCAGTTGACTAAGTCTTTACTGGTCCAAAGCCTGTAGTCGTACATGCGATAATCTTTGCCATCCGGTACCGCCTCATCGTGGGTGCTATACAGATACAAAGTGTCATCAAGTACCAAAGCGGCCGGGTCTGCTGTGTAGATCAAGTCGCCCACTTCATTGGTTGGGTTTTTGGTATCGTATTTAATAATAGGGTTGTCGAAGCTTGAAGGTGCTGTCTCTGCCTGTGCCGTGCCGCAGGCCAGGATCCCTGAAAAAGATAAAGCCAGACACAGCTGCGCTAAGGGTTTTCTATTTGTACTGAAGGTTTTAACGGTAAACATTGAAGCGTATCCTTAAGCCACAATAATGGGATAAGGCACAGTGTGTAGAAATTTTCGGCATAACGGAACGGCTATCCTGTTACGAATCCGTTTAATAGCTTTACCTTATTTGATCCATAGCTGAGCTTAAGAAACAGTCACTTTTAGCGTTTCAGGGAGAATTTCAGCAGATGGCCTTCAGCATAAAAAAGGCGCCCACCAGGGGCGCCTTAGAAAGACAAAACATTAGCAAAATGTCCGTTTAAGCCTTGGCTTTTGCCGACTGAATATATTGATCCACTAACTGCTCCAGCACATCCAATGGCACAGCGCCGTTTTTCAGTACTACGTCGTGGAATTGGCGGATGTCGAACTTGTCGCCCAGCGCTGTTTTGGCTTTTTCGCGCAGTTCCAGCATTTTCAACATACCAACAGTGTAAGCCGTGGCTTGTCCAGGCATGACGATGTAACGTTCAATGGCGTTGACCGCTTCGCCTTTGGAGTTTGGCGTATTGTCGACCAGGTATTGAATCGCTTGCTCGCGAGACCATTTTTTATCATGTAAACCGGTGTCGACCACTAAACGACAAGCGCGCCACAGTTCCATGGCTAAACGGCCGAAGTCGGAGTAGGGATCCTGATACATGCCAATCTCTTTTGGCAGGAATTCAGTGTATAAACCCCAACCTTCGATATAAGCGGTGTAACCACCAAACTTGCGGAACTTAGGCACATTGTCCAGCTCCTGCGCTATGGCAATTTGCATATGGTGGCCTGGAATACCTTCATGATAAGCCAAAGCTTCCATCTGATACTTCGGCATACCACTCATGCGGTACAGATTGGCGTAATAAATACCAGGGCGGCTGCCGTCCATGGATGGTTGTTCGTAAAAGGCTTTACCAGCGGATTGCTCACGGAACGGCTCTACCGCTTTGACCACCATATCGGCCTTAGGCTTGACGATAAACAGCTCGTCCAGACGCGATTTCATCGTATCGATAATACGGGTAGCTTCGGCTAAATAAGCGGCCTTGCCTTCTGCTGTATCTGGATAATAAAACTGTGGATCGTCACGCATAAAGGCAAAAAACTGTTGTAAATCACCTTTAAAGCCGACTTTTTTCATGATGGTTTTCATTTCATCATGAATACGCGCCACTTCAGATAAACCCAACTGGTGAATTTTTTCAGCGCTGTAGTCGGTTGTGGTAATACGGGCTAAGCGGGTGGCATAAAACTCAGCGCCATCTTTAAAGCGCCATACCCCATCTTCAGTACCAGCTTTTTCTTCCAGTGTGGTAAGCAGACTGATCAGGTTTTCATACGCTGGTTTTACACTACCGACTAATGCCAGCTCAGCTTCTTTGATCAGCAAATCTTTTTCAGCTTGTTCCAGCTTTAATTCCTGCACTTTGCCACGGAAATCTGCCAGTAAGGTGCTGTCATTACCACCGTCAAAAGGTGCGCCGCTGATAATGTTTCGGCTGGCTCCTATCACATGAGCAAAGACGAATTTCGGTGGTAACACACCTGCATCAGCACGGGCTTGCAGCAGTTGCTCTAACTGTTTGAAGTAGGTAGTTACGCCTTTTAAACGGCCAATATAGGCTTTGGCATCACTTTCATTGCTAATGCTGTGCTGGTTAATCAGCAGCGATGGCACATTGGAATGAGTGCCATACATTTGGTTGACAGGGTAGCTGTACAAGTCCCACTTGGCGTCGTCCAACTCTTCCTGCAAGGCTGCGGTGAGTAATTTCACACTCAACTGACGGCCGCTGTCGAGGCTTTGCATATTCAGCGCCTGTACTAAAGCCAGTTGCTGTTTGGTTTGCTCCAGCTCTTTATCACGATGTGCCTGAGATAAATCGTCCCATTGGTCGTAATTGGTTTTTAAACCTAAACCCGTTTGGGTTTCCGGGCTGTTATCCACTGATTGCTGGAAAATACTTTCAAACAGAGCGTCTGCTTTTTGGTTTTCAGTCAGAACCACAGTGGCTTCAATGATTTTGCTTTGATCGATAGGGGTAGGGGCCGGTTTACAGCCTGCTACTGTTGCTAAGCTTACCGCCAGCGCCAGTGCTGAGTAACGTAAATACATAAATAGACCTTTGTTTTATGAATGGTTAGTCGATAAATAGTGCTAGCAAATCGTTCAGATACCTGGCGCCTTTTGGGCTGATTTGCCAGTGTGTTTCTGTGCTGTTAATTAACCCCAGTTGTTTTGCTTTGGCAAGCGCATCTTCCACAGATGTGATGGGCAAGCCGGTATAAGCGCTGAAATCCTGTTTAGGACAAGCTTCGAGTAAACGAAAGCGGTTCATAAAAAACTCAAAGGCACGATCATCAGGCTGCACTTCAGTGCTTTCATCCAGATAACCTTTGCTGATATCCATATAGCCTTTGGGGTGTTTGATTTTGACCGGCCGGATAATTTTACCTGTCTCTGGCACTGTGATTTTGCCATGAGCACCACAGCCAATACCTAAGTAGTCGCCATAACGCCAGTAGTTCAGGTTATGTCTGCATTGCAGACCAGGCTGGCTATAGGCTGAGATTTCGTACTGAGTGTAGCCATGCTGTTGTAACAGCTGATGGCCTTGCTCCTGAATATCCCATAAGGCTTCATCTTCCGGCAACACAGGAGGGCGAGACGCGAAGGCGGTATTAGGTTCAATGGTCAACTGATACCAGGATAAATGCGGCGGTTTTAAATCAATAGCTTGCTGTAAATCTGCCAAAGCTCCTGTGACATCCTGATTGGGCAGGCCGTGCATTAAATCCAGGTTAAAGCTTTTAAGCGGCAAAGTAGCGGCCAGCTGTGCTGCTTTTATCGCTTCATCACAATCATGAATACGGCCTAAGGCTTTGAGTTGTTCTGTCTGAAAACTTTGCACACCAATAGAAAAACGTGTGACACCTGCTGCCACATAAGCGGTAAAACGTGCTGCTTCCACTGTGCCAGGGTTGGCTTCCATGGTGATTTCGCAATCTCTTGTCAGCTGAAGCTCCGTACGCACGCCATCTAAAATGGCCTGAATACCCTCACCGGTAAAAGTGCTGGGCGTACCGCCGCCAATAAAAATCGAGCTGATTTCACGACCCTGTACGTAACCCAGGTCCTGACGTAAATCAGCCAATAAATGGCTGATATATTCCTGCTCCGGAATGCCTTGTTTGACTGCATGCGAGTTAAAGTCGCAATAAGGGCATTTTTGAATACACCAGGGAATATGAATATAAAGTGCCAGCGGCGGCAATTGCAGCTGTATGGTCGATGCAAGGTTCATCAGCCTTGTTCGCCTTTTAGTTGTTCACCTTTTAATAAAGACACCAATAAGCGCAAGGCTTTGCCTCTGTGGCTCAGCTGCTTTTTCTGCTCTGAGGTTAATTCAGCTGCACTACCGTTCGAATCATCAGGCAAAAATATCGGGTCATAGCCAAAACCACCTGAACCTGCAGCGTCAAAAGCAATCTGGCCATGCCAGATACCATGAGCTATCACAGGAACCGGGTCGTTCGCATGACGGACAAAAGCCAATACACAGTGAAACTGTGCTGCACGCACGCCTTGTGGTACATCTTTTAAATCCACCAGCAACTGCTGCAGGTTTTTTAAATCATTGCCGTGCTCACCGGCATAACGGGCTGAATAAATACCAGGCGCGCCACCTAAAGCATCCACAGCTAAACCTGAATCGTCTGCAACAGCGGGTAAGCCGGTTAAACGGCTGGCATGGCGGGCTTTAATCAGCGCGTTTTCAATAAAACTTAAGCCATCTTCAATAGCGTCCGGCACCTGAAAATCGGACTGCGGCAACACTTGCCAGTCAAAAGGTGCGAGAAGGGCAGATAACTCGGCCAATTTGCCTTTATTGCCAGTGGCTAAAACAAGTTTATGCATAAGAGAAACCTTTGAAACAAAAAGGCTCAGGGATACTGAGCCGTAAAAAGAGGATTATTCTGTATAGAAGACCTGAGAAAACTCCAACTTCTGGTTTTCTGTACCTTGCCAGATATCCAGTTTAAAGTTTAGGTGTTTTTGGTCGTGCACCGGCACCTGTGCCAGATAATAAATGGCGTCACCTTCTTTCACTTCACGAAAGGTCAGCTCAATCTGCTTTTGAGTTAGATCTGTAGCTGTGCCGGAAATCCGCACTTGTTGTGCTTTTTGGTCCTTGCTATTCAGAACCGAGATATTCAGCACTGCTTCGTATTTACTGCGTTGCAACTGGTAACTTTGCGCTACTTTGGCATCCAGCATGGTGCTGTCAAAGGCGATGTAATGCACATCCCATGGCCCCAGCACTTTTTTTTGTTCAGCCTGAACCGGGTTTATAAACAGGGTCAGAATCAGGCTTGCTGCCAACAGATAGTATTTCATCAGGACTCCAGATAAGGTTGTAAGGCATCGGGAACAGAGCAGGGAGCGACAATGCGCCATTTTTTCTGCCGGCTCAGTTCGCCTTTTTCCAGCAGTACCTGACGTTTAGGAACGTCAAAACACAATGCCAGAAACTGCTGTAAATGCGCATTGGCTTTGCCATCAACAGGAGGTGCTTTAATCGCTACCTTGATGGCATCGCCATGCAGGCCTAAAAACTGATCACGACTGGCGCCTGGCTGCACATGCAATTGAAGCAGGACATCGCCATTGGCCAGTCGGGTTAACATTTAGAAACCACGTAACATATTACTCAATAAAATCTGGATAAACTGGATACCTAAAAGCACCACCAGTAAAGACAAATCCAAACCACCCATCACAGGGATCACTCTGCGTACCGGACGTAATAAAGGTTCGGTCAATTGGTGCATCACCAGTTCTACCGGATTACGGCCCTGACTGAACCAGCTCAGTAAAGCGCGTATCACTAAAATCCAGAATGCCAGTTGCAGCGCTTCGGTGATCAGCAATACCAATGCACTTAACGGCAGATAGATATAAAGCACCTGACCTAATTGCAGCAATTGCACTATCACCACATGCAGTACACAAATAGCAAAAGCGAAGATCCAACTGGCTGTGTCGATCGGGCCCATGCTTGGCAGAAAACGGCGCAGCGGAACAATGGCCGGATTAGTCGCCTTCACCACAAACTGACTGAACGGATTGTAAAAATCAGCTTTGGCGCTTTGCAGCCAGATGCGTAATAACACCACCATCAAATAAAGTTTAATTAGGCTGCTTAACAGAAAAAAGAATGCTTCGGTCATTATGAGTCCTTAAAGAGTTTTTGCCATTTCTTCAGCACGGCGTATCGCTGCATACATGGCGTCTTTGACCATGCTTTCAAGATTATGTTGTCTAAAAGTTTCAATAGCTTCGTGAGTGGTGCCACCTTTGGACGTCACCTGAGCACGCAAAGCTTCAAAAGATAGCTCTGACTGATTAGCCATGGTCGCTGCACCTAAAGCTGTTTGGACCACCATAGCTTTGGCCTGCGTTTCATCAAAGCCCAGTTCTTGCGCTACTTGTTGCATGGCCTGCATAAAATAGAAAAAATAGGCCGGTGCACTGCCAGTGATGGCAATAATGGCGTTGATATCCTGCTCTTTTTCCAGCCAGACAGTTTTGCCTGTGCCTGCAAACAACTTTTCAGTAAAAGATTGCTCGTACACAGAGCAGCGGCTTGGAAACAAACCTGTGACGCCTAAACCCACCAAAGCCGGGGTATTAGGCATAGCGCGGATAATACGTACCTGGCCCAATAACTGTTCAAAACGCTCGACAGAAATACCAGCTGCGACTGAAATAAACAGTTTTTCCTGACATTCTGGCGCTTGCTCTATCAGTTGCTGACAGACTTCAGCCATCATCTGTGGTTTCACCGCCAGTACTATGACATCAGATTTAGTCACAGCTTCGATATTGTCTGTGGTGGTTTCAATCTTATACTGGCTTTTCAAGACCTTTAATTTTTCGGCATTACGATTGGCGGCAATAATGTTTTCAGCCGGATAACCCTGCTTAATCATACCGCCAATAATGCACTGCGCCATATTGCCAGCGCCGATAAATGCGACTGTGTTGTCATTCATGCGAAATGATTTCCCTGAATAAATGCGACCGTACTGTCAATATTTTCATTCATGCGAATTTGTTTCCCTGGCTCCGAAAATGGCCGTGCCTAATCTTATCATAGTAGAACCAAAGCGCAGAGCGTCTTGCCAGTCATCTGACATGCCCATGGAAAGTTCTTTTGCATCAGGATGTTGTTGTTGCAATTGCAGTGACAGCTTTTGCATTTGCGCAAAAGCTTCAGCGCCTTTGCCTGGCTCTGGAATAGCCATTAAGCCTTTGAGTGTAAGTTGTGGCAATTTGGCGACTTGAGTTGCTAAATTCATTAAATCAGCAGGGTTTATGCCTGATTTGGACTCTTCGCCGCTGATATTGACCTGCAGCAGCACCTGCAGTGGTGTTTTATCCGAAGGGCGCTGTGCTGATAAACGTTCAGCAATTTTTAAACGGTCAATGCTGTGAACCCAGTCGGCATAAAGCGCTATGTCTTTGGTTTTATTCGACTGAATAGGGCCAATAAAATGCCACTCTATGCCGTCAAGCTGATGCAGTTCTGTTGCTTTACTGACCAGTTCCTGCACATAGTTCTCACCAAAAGCGCGTTGACCTGCCTGATAGGCTGTTGCGACAGAGGCTGCAGGTTTGGTTTTACTCACCGCAATAAGGCGACTTTGTTGGTTTAATTGCTGTTTTGTCTGAAATTCTGTGATGGCGTTGTAGGCTGATTTCAACGCTTCTGCTATGTTGTTTGTCATATCAACTCTGTTTGTAGCCCTTGCTTTGGAGTGCTTTCCACCATGGATATTACCGAATTACTCGCCTTTAGTGTGCAACATAAAGCCTCGGATCTGCATTTATCGGCCGGTGTACCGCCACTTATCCGGGTGGATGGGGATGTGCGACGTTTAAATATTCCGGCTTTAGACCATAAAGCAGTGCACTCTTTGGTGTACGACATTATGAATGACCGTCAGCGTAAAGAATACGAAGAAAAGCTCGAATCCGATTTTTCTTTTGAAGTGCCGGGTTTAGCGCGTTTTCGTGTCAATGCGTTTGTGCAAAACCGCGGTGCTGCTGCTGTATTTCGTACCATTCCAAGTGATGTATTAAGTCTTGAAGATTTAAATGCACCTGAAGTATTTCGAAGTATTTCTGACAATCCTCGTGGCCTGGTGCTGGTGACTGGTCCTACAGGCTCAGGTAAATCTACTACTTTGGCGGCGATGATTGACTACATCAACACCACCAAAAACCATCATATTCTGACGATAGAAGACCCTATTGAATTTGTGCACCAGAATAAGCTGAGTTTAATTAACCAGCGTGAAGTGCACCGTGATACTCATAGTTTCAGCAATGCCTTGCGCTCAGCCTTGCGTGAAGACCCTGATGTAATTTTGGTGGGCGAGTTGCGGGATTTAGAAACTATTCGTCTGGCAATGACAGCAGCTGAAACGGGTCATTTGGTGTTTGGCACTTTGCACACCACCTCGGCACCAAAAACCATAGACAGGATTATTGACGTATTCCCGGGTGAAGAAAAAGCCATGGTGCGTTCTATGTTGTCTGAGTCGCTCAGAGCTGTTATTTCACAAACGTTGTTGAAGAAAAATGGCGGTGGCAGGGTAGCAGCACATGAAATTATGCTGGGGGTTCCGGCCATTCGAAACTTAATTCGTGAAGATAAAATTGCCCAGATGTATTCGGTGATCCAAACCGGTGCCTCTCATGGTATGCAAACTATGGATCAATGCCTGATTAATCTTGTAAACCGAGGAACCATTAATCAAAAAGATGCGTTGGCTAAAGCCCAGGATAAAAACTCCTTTAACAGCATGGGCTCTATGGGCCGGATGGGGTAGTTGCTATGACTTTGGTTGATTATTTACACAAAATGGTGGCTGCTGGTGCTTCGGATTTATTTATTACGGCTGGCCTTGCGGCATCCGCCAAAATTAACGGCGAGATGCAGCCGATAGCCGAACAAGTGCTGGACTCTGAGCAATCACTGGCGTTGGTGTTATCTGCTATGACGCCAAAACAACAAGCCCAGTTTCAGCAGGATAAAGAATGTAACTTCGCTATTGCCAATGACGCCGGGCGTTTTCGGGTATCAGCCTTCTGGCAGCGGGATCAGGCTGGCATGGTGGTGCGCCGTATCGTTACTACTATTCCAAAAGCAGACGATTTAGGCCTGCCGCCCGTATTAAAAGACATCATTATGTCTAAACGGGGGCTGGTGTTATTTGTGGGCGGCACAGGCGCGGGTAAATCTACCTCGCTTGCGGCATTACTTGGCTATCGCAACCAAAATGCCCGTGGTCATATTTTAACTATCGAAGATCCGATTGAATTTGTGCACGATCACCAAAAAAGCCTGGTGACTCAGCGTGAAGTGGGGATAGATACCGAATCCTTTGAAGCGGCGCTGAAAAGCTCGTTACGTCAGGCACCTGATGTGATTTTAATAGGCGAAATCCGCAGCCAGGACACCATGGAATATGCTCTGTCTTTTGCTGAAACCGGTCACTTATGTATAGCTACATTACATGCCAACAATGCCAACCAGGCCATTGATCGTATTATGCATTTGGTGCCAAAAGAAAAACACGGCAAGCTGTTGTTTGATTTATCACTAAATTTACGTGCCATAGTTGCTCAACAACTGGTACCAACTACAGATGGTAAAAAGCGGGTGGCTGCTATTGAAGTACTGTTAAATTCACCACTAATTGCCGACCTGATTAAACGTGGCGAGATAGGTGAAATTAAAGCTGTGATGGGCAAATCCCGCGAGCTGGGTATGCAAACCTTTGATCAGGCGTTGTACGAATTATACAAAGCTGCTCAAATCAGCTACGCCGACGCGCTGCATTATGCCGACTCACCAAACGATTTACGCTTGATGATGAAACTGCAGGAAGGCACAACAGGCTCAGGTTTATTGTCTGGTGTGACAGTGGCGGGTTTAACGGATAATGATTAATGGGGTTGAATGACTAAACTGGCAGGTTTGTACCTGCCGGTTTTCGGCGTTTTTCAACCGGCTCTTGGGGCTCGCGCCATTTTTTGCTCTTTTGAGACGAATGTCTCTTCAGTAAAACCAAAGTCGCTTTTTAAGTACTGTGCAACCTTATCGGTTTCAGGGAAAAGTTTTGCTCCTGATATTCCAAAAGTGCTCAATTGATTTAATAAATCTGATTTTTTCGAATTTCTCACTATCAAAGGTTGGCCGTTTGGATAAAACTGCCATTCTGATGGTATGTCCGCAAGCTCATTTTTGAGTTTTTTCATCCCAAAAAGGAAAAACGAACCGTCTTGCCGGATGACCCTTGGGTTGTCCATCTTTGGTTTAACGCACAAAACCTGCTTCAGATCTTTAGGGTTAATCTGTTGCAGAAAAGAAGGTTTCTCTTGTCTTATGGTCTGAAGCAATTTACCTGCATGTGGATTTCTGGGATTATGAAAACTCGTAGGCGATGATGAATATTGATCTTCAATCTCAAAATTCTTGTCTAGCCATGAAAGATTCGCGATCAGGCTTACAGTGTCACTGTCATAGTATTTGATTTCTTTTTTGGGGATTTTAAAACAGAGAATCTCACCATCAGCGCTCCCACCTAAACATGCGAAATAAAGCGCAATCAAAGGGTTTTCAGTCACATCGAGCAGTCGGGTTGGTAAATCATAGTGTTGCATCTTCACCAATTTTTCAAAACTACTGGGCATGCCAGCGAAATCTTGAGGGCAGCGCATAAGCATTTCACGCACTATTCGGTGTTCATTTGATATCCACTTTTGATCCCTGTAAATGGACGGTTTTAAAGGCCAGGTTTCGTCGCTGTGGCCCCTGAAAAAATAAGTGAAATCCTGTGATTTAGCTGAAAGGTTGCTAAGCGAACTCAGAAGAGTACTGATGCTGTCTATAATGCATTTGTCTTCCATCAATTTATTGCCCCAACTTAACTTTAAACTATTTATTTCTTATCCTGAGTAAAAGCAAGTCCCCGAGATTCCACAGCTTCAATTAATTGCTGAGCAAAGGTTTGAAGTAGCGGAATATATTGATGCGCTGTATTAAACGAAGTGGCCAGCAGTTCCGGATCTTCAATGTATTCATGTACCATTTTATTACGAAGTTGACGGGCAGCAATCCAGTCGGTGGATGAATTGAGCCAACCAAATTGCTCGGCTTTATGCAAGTTGTCGAGGACTGGTCCTTTTTTTTCACCTAAAGCAATTAATACCGCAGGTAACAACTTGTCACCTACATTGTCCTGCAAGCGGCCAAAACGACTTGCAAAGGCGTCCAGTTGTTCCGCAAGACTAATGTTTTGTTCCAGATCAGCTAACTGCTGTATTGTTAGTGGAGTAATGAAAAGGCGGGCATCGGTTTGCAGCAAATGCTGTTGTTCTTTTTTAATCACGCGGATTAAAAACGCCAACCGCAGTTGCTCATCCTGATTTAACGTCATAACAAAATTCCCTGTTCGGCAATCTGATGAATTGGCTGGATTGCAAGATTTGGAGCTTTAAGTAGAACATCTATTTTTTGGTCGCCCAGAGTCATAATGATCTCCGCCTCTATGCGTGCTGCTGTCATGGCCGGATTATCAATGGCAAACAAACTTTGCACCAAAAGGTCAATATCGCCTCCTGATTTTGTATCGTCGGTTCGGGAGCCAAATAAACTGACTGTTGCATCAGGCCCAAGGACTTTTTTTACGCAAGCCTTGATGCTTTTTATTTCATAGGGAGTCAGTCGCACACTAAAAGTCCGATTAATGCATTGATTAATAGAGAGTATAGCGCTCTGTGCTTAGCAGGACTAGCCTTGCCTTGTGTTACTTAGGTTTGTTTGAGTCTTGGCCAATCGAAAAATTTAACTCAGTGGCCCTGGTCTGCCAAACAAATAGCCCTGTGCTTTGTCACAACCTATCTCTTTTAAAATCTGATATTGCGCCGGGGTTTCTACCCCTTCGGCGATAATGGTCAGCTCTAAGGCTTTGCCTAAAGCGCAGATGGCGCGGACAATCTCCGTGCTGCTGCGATCGTGTTCCAGACTGGCAACAAAGGCTCTGTCAATTTTTAAGCAATCAATAGGCAATTCACGCAGACGACTCAAGGATGAATAGCCTGTGCCAAAATCGTCCACTGAGATACGGGCACCCAAAGCACGTAATTGCTCCAGCGTGCAGAGCATACTTTGGCTCTGACTCAGGGCTGTTTCGGTAATTTCAAAATAAATCAAAGACAAAGATATGCTGAACCGGGTTGCCAACAGTCTGATTTTCTCTGCCAGCAGTTGATCTTCTAACTGCCGTACCGACAGATTGATAGAAACAGTAATATCCATACCATAACGCTGTATTAGCCCTGCGATGTCTTTAAACACTTGCTGCAGCACCCAATCGCCAACTTCGTTAATCAAGCTGCTTTGTTCAGCCACTTTTATAAAACGGTCCGGTGGGATGAAACCCATAGTGGGATGAGCCCAGCGGATCAGTGCTTCAAAACCTCTCAGCTCTTCATCCCGGATACGCACTATCGGCTGGTAATACATTAATAACTCGCTGGTTTTATACAGGGCTGTTTTCAAATCTTTTTCAATTTGAACCCTAAGTTTGGTTTTTTCCGCCATCAAAGGGTTAAAAAAAGTGAATCTGTTTCTGCCGTCGTCTTTGGCTGCAAACATAGCCAAATCAGCGCATTTCAGCAGTTCTTCATAGCTGGTCGCGTCGTCCGGATAGCAGGCAATACCTATGCTGGCAGAGACATTCACTATATTGTCCTGCAATGAAATATCCTGAGCTAAGGTATGCAATATTTTGTCAGCGATACGCAGGCAATCGGATGGATGATGAATATCGGGTACCACCAGTACAAACTCATCACCTCCTACACGAGTGGCCACATCTCCGGCCCGGGTGAGCTGGCAAATACGTTTGGCGACTTCTTGCAGTAATAAATCACCAGCATGATGACCCAAGGTGTCGTTCACCAGCTTAAAACCATCTAAATCCAAATACAAAATACCTAACATGCTTTGGTTTCTGTTGGCCCTGACCAGTTCTGTTTTCAACATTTTCTCAAGCTTGACGCGATTGCCAAGCCCGGTTAAATGATCGCTAAATGCTAGTGTGGCCAGATTTTCCTCGGCACGGCGCAGCGCAGAGATATCAGAGAACATCACTACATAATGGCTTATAGCGCCTTTGGTCATTGGTGAACGCACTTTACACAGGTGCTGCCAGGCGGGAAAATGTGAGCCATCTTTGCGCTTGCACTCCACTTCTCCGCTCCAGTGACTGGAACTCAATTCCTGTAATCGGATAGAAACAGGAGATGTCAGTTGCTGAGGGTATAAAAAATCATCCGGTTGCAGACCTTGCACTTCGGTTTCACGGTAACCTGTCACCAGACTAAAAGCCGGGTTTACCGATAGCACTCTACCTGCTTCGTCCAAGACTAAAATGGCTTCTGATGTGGTTTTAAAAACAGTACTGGCCTGACGGAGTTGCAGTTCTTCTTTTTGTTTGTGAGTCACATCTCGCAGTATTCCGCTGATCAGGTGTTGATTCTGCGAGGTCTGAAAATGCCCAAACAATTCTATGTAGCGCTGCGGCTTGCTCTGAGCTGACATAAATACTGCATTAAAGTCCCGTTTGCGGGCAAAAAGCCGCGACAAGCGTTGATGTTCATCACCAGCTAGCATAGCTTTTAACTGTAAAAAACCTCCTGATTGTGGGGCATAGGCCTGTTGCTCGTCGTAAAAGTTGCGGTCTATTTCTAATTGGTCTGTGGATAAATCCAGTTGCCAGTGACTCATTTTTGCTGCACTCAATGTCAGTTGCAGCCGCTGCTCTGAGCGACGGACTTTCAATTCAGCCTGATGTCTGATCAGCGCCATGCGAATGCTAGCCTCCAGTTCACGGCGGTCAAAAGGTTTGATCAGATAACCGTGTGGAAAAGACTTTTCGGCCTGCTCCAGTACATTTTCATCACAGAAAGCGGTCAGAAAAATAACCGGCACATCCATTTGTTTTTTTAACTGTTCAGCGGCTTCAGTACCTCGCATTTTATCTGCCAGTTGAATATCCATCAGCACCAGATCCGGCGGATATTCCATAGCTCTTGCCACCACATCTTCACCTCGTGCTACTGTGCCAGTCACTCTGTGCCCCAAGTCTTCCAGAGTACTTTTTAAGTCCAGGGAAACGACATACTCGTCCTCAACAATCAGAATATTACTCTGCATAACCTTATTCCCTGGCTGATGAAAAATGAATGGAATAGAGGGTGCCCTGATATCGGCTAAGTTCGATCTGAGCGCCTAATTGCGAAATAAAGGCCGGTATCAATTGCATGCCCAAAGAGTTGCCCTGACCTAATTCAATACTTGCAGGCAAGCCTATGCCGTTATCGCTTATTTCCAGTGTTATTTTGTTTTCTCGTTGCGTTAAGGCCAGAGTAACTTTGCCTTTTTGGTGGTCTGGAAAGGCATGTTTAATGCTGTTGGTCAGTATTTCAGTGGCTAATAATCCGCAAGGAATGGCCTGTTCAAGCGCCAGTACTATCTGTTCGTCCATTTCTGCAAAATCAAAGTGGATAAAGTCGGCGTTAGTCAGGGTTTGCCTGACTAACTGGCAAAGTTGCCGTAAATAATTAGCCAGAGGTACTGAAGAAAAATCACGTTTTTCGTAAAGTAACTGGTGAGTCAGTGCCATGGTGCGAACCCGTAGCTGACTCTCCAGTAGCACTTGTTTTAATTCAGGCGTTGCGCCGCGAGACCGTAAACTTAGCAAGCTAGAGACAATCTGCAGATTGTTTTTCACTCTGTGGTGAACTTCGTTGAGTAATAAGGTGCGTTCAGCGAGTAAGGTTGTTTTTTCATCAATAATGCCCTGCAGGTTTTGTTGTGCCGCTTTTGCTGCCGATACATCGGTGATGGTCGCGAGCACAGCGGCTTTTTTATCGCCTTCAAGATAGGTTAAGCCTATTTCTACCGGAAACTCAGAGTTGTCTTTGCGTTTTGCATACAATTCTCTGTGTTGCCCCATGGGTCTGGTGGTAGGGGCGAGCATAAAGCCCTGACGTAATTTAGGGTGATGCTGCTGGTATCGTTGTGGTAACAAAATCTCTATAGGTTGGCCTGTGAGCTGGCCTGCTTCATAGCCAAACATTTGTAGGGCTCTGGTATTGGCCAGCGTAATAAATCCCTGAGAGTCAATAGAGACCAGCCCATCCGCAGTGCTGTCAAACACACGGCGAAACCGCGTTTCGCTGTCCTGCAATTCCTGCTCGCTGCGTTTTCTACTGGTGATTTCAATGCCAGAGGGCACCAGAAAACTCAGCTGCTGATTATCGTCATAAACCGGAGCCAGCATAAAATCGATGATAACGACGTCGTCTTTCATCTGAGCTGTAATATCAAAACGGCTGATAATGCCGGCTCTGGCGTCTTCCACTGCTTTTTCTATACGTTTGGACGATTCAGTATCGTGTTGCCACCAGAAGCAGTCCCAGAATTTTTTATTACGGACCTGGTCCAGAGTTAAACCAGCCAGCATTAATGGCGGGCTGTTGGAGTCCAGTAAGGTACCGTCCGGCGACAAAATACCAACAAAAGTAAACATATTGTCGAGAATTTTCCGCAAGCGATCTAAATCATCTTTACGGGTTTGCTGCACAAACCAATCCATAGTGCTGTTCAGCGCAACCACTGCTATGCCACAAAACTGTTGTTCGTTATTGAAGAGTGGAATATAGGAACCAGACCATTGCGACTGTTCGGCGTTGTTGCTGTTATCTCCGGGCACGCTGAAGTTCAATAAAGCTTTGCCTGTATCCCGTACTTGCTCCAGCAGCGGCATAATGGTTTCGGCCAGAGTGGGCAATACTTGCGCCACTGTACGACCTAAATGCTGCTCTATCGCAACACCGTTAAATTCGGCCAAAATAGAGTTGATGCTGATATAACGAAAGGATTTGTCTAACACTGCAATACCAGTTGGCAGGGTGTGACTAAGCGCATCCAGCGCCAGAGCTTTTAGTTCAGAACTTGATTCCATGTCAGTACGCCTTAAATGCTATGTTTTGAACTTAGACACAAGTGCTTGTTTTATCAAGGCGGTAAGAAAAAACAAAAAAGCCCCTGGTGCGGGGCTAAGGTGCTATAGACGACTTAGGTGTTCCAAGCCCAGACAGATCAGAGTAGAGGGGGTAATGCAGGTAAAACGCCCAATTCTGCAGGAGCTTGTTCAGAAACAAAACTAAAGCGGGGGACCAGTTCACCTGCAACTTCAACATTGCTGATAAACATCTCCAGTGGCCGCACCCATAAGCCAAAGTCACCGTATAAAGCGCGGTATAACACCAGCTCTTCATCGGTTTCGCTGTGCCGTACCAGTGACAGCACCTGATACAAAGGGCCTTTGTAGTGGCGATAGAAGCCGGTTTTAATCGCCATAAGCGCCGCCGTTTTCAAACCAGCTTTCTAAAATCAGTTTGGCAGAAAGGCTATCGACCAACTCTTTGCTGAGTTTTTTAAAGCCACCTTCAGCAAACAACTGTGAACGGGCGTCTACCGTGGTTAAACGTTCATCCTGCGTTTTCACCTGCAGACCATAACGGCCATGCAGACGATTGACAAACTTATGTACGCGAGCGGTAAAAGGCTGTTCTGTGCCGTCCATATTTAAAGGTAAACCTACCACCAACAGCTTAGGTTGCCATTCTTTGATTAAGGCTTCGATTAGATCCCAGTTTGGAATACCGTCCTGAGCTTTTAAGGCTTTGAGCATAGTGGCTGTGCCAGTCATGCTTTGACCTACAGCCACACCGATACTTTTTAAACCATAGTCAAAAGCTAAGACTGTTACGCTACTACTCATCAGGCGTGACCTGCTTCTGGGCTTAATTGCCAGACTTCTATGCCCATGGCATGTGCTGCGCCTTGCCATTTTTCGGCATGGCTCATTTCAAAAATAATGTTGTTGTCGGCCGGGATCATCAGCCAGCTATTTTCTGCCATTTCTTTTTCCAGTTGACCAGCGCTCCAGCCTGCATAACCTAAGGCCAGAATAAACTTTTCCGGTGCATCTTCTGTCGTCAGTTTTTCTAAAATATCGCGTGAGGTGGTGACCATCAGGTCGTTGTTCAGTCGCATACTGCTGGTGTAGCCATCTTTTGGCGTGTGCAACACAAAACCCCTATCACTTTGCACAGGGCCGCCCGCACAAACATGAGCTTTAGCTGCACGGCTTTCTATATCGTGTTCAATCTGCAACTGGCTCAACAGCTCGGTCACTTTAACCGGCATGGGGTGATTAATCACAATGCCCATGGCACCTTCCGCATTGTGCTCACAAATATAAGTGACACTGCGTTTAAACATCGGGTCGTCAAGACCCGGCATTGCAATCAATAAATGATTCTGGAAATTGTCCATATAACCGCCTTAGGACCTGATTTAGTTTTGCTTTGGCAACTGATTCTGCTTTAACAGTAGTTCAATCTGGTCAAATAACATGCCAGTGATATTCACCGGAA
This sequence comes from Rheinheimera sp. MM224, assembly GCF_947090785.1. NCBI lineage: Bacteria > Pseudomonadati > Pseudomonadota > Gammaproteobacteria > Chromatiales > Chromatiaceae > Rheinheimera > Rheinheimera sp. MM224. The sequence continues at coordinate 2,795,993 of NZ_OX352320.1, read as the reverse complement.
AGGCCGCTTCAATTTCGCGGATGCAGGTTGGGCTTGTGACATTAATTTCAGTCAGCCGGTCACCAATAATATCAAGGCCAACAAAAATCAGGCCTTTTGCTTTCAGCGTGGGGCCAACAGCACGGGCAATAGCCCAGTCGCTTTCGGTTAAAGGACGAGCTTCACCACGGCCACCTGCGGCTAAGTTACCGCGCGTTTCACCACTGGCCGGAATACGGGCTAAGCAATAAGGCACAGGTTCGCCGTTCACCACCAGCACACGTTTATCACCGTCTTTAATTTCAGGAATAAAGCGTTGTGCCATGGCATAACGACTACCATGTTCTGTCAGGGTTTCAATAATGACACTGACATTGGCATCGTCCGGTTTTAAACGAAAAATGGAGGCGCCGCCCATACCATCCAGAGGTTTTAAAATCACGTCCTGCTCTTGCTGGTAAAAGGCTTTCAAGCGTGCAGCATCGCGGGTAACCAGAGTTTTTGGCGTATGTTCAGCAAACCAGGCTGTGTAGAGCTTTTCGTTTGCATCGCGCAGGCTCTGTGGTTTATTTACAATCAGTGTGCCTTGGTCTTCTGCTCTTTCTAAAATGTAAGTGGCGTAAATAAATTCAGTGTCAAAAGGAGGATCTTTACGCATTAAGATCACGTCTAAGTCGGATAATGCGATGTCCTGTGCGCCACCAAAATCATACCAGTGTTCACCATTTTGCTGCACAGACAACAAACGGGTACGGGCGCGTGCCTGACCTTCTATTAAGTACAGATCACTCATTTCCATATAATGCAGCTGATAACCACGGGACTGAGCTTGCAATAACATGGCAAAACTGGAGTCTTTTTTGATATTGATGTCCGCGATAGGGTCCATCACTATGCCTAATTTAATCATCTTCACTCCTGTTTGGATCTGCTTCAGGCCAGATCACCAAATTGTAACTGTAATGCGCTGATGGCGGTTAAGGCCGCCGTTTCTGTACGTAATACCCGCGGGCCTAAACGAACGGCCATAAAACCTGCTTCTCTAGTTTGGGCCACTTCAGAGTCAGTAAAACCCCCTTCAGGACCTATGACTAAACGAATTGCCTGACTACCTGTTATGGTCTTAATGGAGTCTGAAGTCCATGGATCCAAGGTCAACTTTAAATCTTTTGTTTCCTGCGCCAGCCATTTGTGAAGCTGCAAAGCACTATGCACAAGTGGCACTACACTACGACCTGACTGCTCACAGGCGGCTATCGCAATTTTTTGCCATTGTTCTGTGCGTTTAGCCAGACGCTCTGCATCCAGTTTTACGCCACAACGCTCAGTAAAAAGCGGGGTGATTTCAGTAACGCCCAGTTCAACCGCTTTTTGAATAACAAAATCCATGCGGTCACCACGGGAAATACCCTGACCTAAATGCAGTTTGAGGGGCGATTCGACCGGGTTATCGGCTGCGCTGATGGCTTTGACCAACAGCTGTTTTTTTTCAACCGCAGTGATCAGTGCCTGATAATTCTGGCCGTCACCGTTAAACAAACAGAGCTCGTCACCCGCCTGCATCCGTAACACACGGCCTATATGGTTGGCACCGTCTTCGGCCAGGGCAAATTCCTGCTGCAATGAAATCACACCAGGCTGATAAATTCTGGGAATACGCATAAAAATAGCTTCTTAAGCACTTTGGAAAGTGTCTATGGTAGCAGGCAAAAGCGGGGCTGGGTATGGCTTGTGATGCAAGATTCTGCATCACAAGCCATTAAAAACGGCAGTTTAAGGCGCAGGGTAGACGTAGCTGGAGCCAATACCTAAAGGGAAGCCCAGCATCCAGAACAGGATTAAAAAGCTGGTCCAGCAAATCAGTAAGGTGATTGAATAAGGCAACATCAGCGCGACTAAAGTACCTATACCTGTAGATTTCACATACTTCTGGCAAAACACCACAATCAGCGGGAAATAGGGCATTAATGGCGTGATGATATTGGTGGACGAATCACCAACCCGATAAGCAGCCTGAGTTAAATCCGGCGATACACCCAATTGCATCAGCATTGGAACTAAGACTGCGCCAATCAGAGCCCATTTAGCTGAAGCAGAGCCTATCACCAGATTGACAGTAGCCGTCAGCAGCACCAGGCCAATCAGGTTCACTGCCATAGGGAAATTCATTTGTTGCAGGAAGTTAGCTCCTTTAATCGCCAGTAAAGCACCTAAGTTGGACTGACCAAAGGCAAAAATAAACTGAGCGCAGAAAAATGCCATGACGATGTAATAACCCATACCACTCATGGCTTTACTCATGCCTTGCACTACGTCTCTGTGGTTTTTTACTTTGCCAGAGGCATAACCGTAGACAATGCCGGGCAACAGGAAAAATACAAAAATAAGGCCGACTATCGACTGCATCAAAGGCGCCGAGGCTGCTGTAAGCTCACCTGTACTGGAGCGCCAGGCTGAGCTTTCCGGCCAGACGGCAACCACTAACACAGCGGCTGCAATCAGCATAGACAGCAGCGCGTAACGCAAGCCTTTACGTTCTGCATCATTTAATGGCTCCATGGAAGGCAACTGCTCTGGGTCACCATCGACTTTAGTTTGCTGCAGACGCGGCTCAACAAATTTATCGGTCAGCACCCAGCCTACGATCACAATCAGTACCACTGAGGCAGTGGTGAAGTAGTAATTGTTTAATGGGTTAATCACCAGACTGGCTGCTGCTGGATCGGCAGATAAACGGGCCGAAGCCTGAGTTAAACCCGCCAGTAACGGATCCAAGCTGGAGGGGACAAATAAAGTCGCGGCAAAACCACCGGATACACCGGCAAATGCAGCTGCTATACCAGCTAGTGGGTGACGGCCTGCTGCATAAAAAATCACGGCACCTAACGGAATAACCAGTACGTAACCAGCGTCCACTGCAACATGGCTTAAAATACCTACGGCAATCAGCACTGGGGTTAATAAATGTTTTGACGTCACAGCTAAGATTCTACGCAAACCTGCGTTGATAAAACCTGTGTATTCAGCCACACCTAAACCTAACATAGCGACCAGCACTACACCTAGCGGTGGGAAACTGACAAAAGTACTGACCATTTTTGCCATAAAATCAGCAAAAGCCGCACCTTCCAATAAGTTTTTTACCTGAAAAGGCTGGCCGGTACGAGGGTCAATATCAGTGAAAGTGATACCTGATAATGCCCATGACAATCCCCAGACAAAAAACATCAGCAAAGCAAATAAGATGGCAGGGTCTGGCAGTTTATTACCGATTCGTTCTATGGCATTGAGGCTACGATTGAGCCAGGATGTTTTTACGGCACTGGACGTCATGGATACTCCGTGTTGTAGTTGCAGGTCATCTGCTGTGACTGTTTTTTATCCGTTTTACCTTATCCTGCTTTAATAAAACCGTAAATTAAAAAAATCGTCAGGAACGATTTTTAACAGCTTTAGCTGGCCCTTAGGGAGAGCGCCAGGGATGGCGGCGAATAAAAAATCGTCAGGAACGATTTTTAACAATGCGGAGCGTTGGCCCAGAGGGGGAGCGCCAAGGATGGCAGCGAATAAAAAAGGAGAGCTAAGCTCTCCTTTTACGTTTTTCTATATTTTAAAACAAAAGCTTAGATTTTTGCTTCAGAGCGCAGAATTTCAGCTTTGTCGGTGTTTTCCCATGGGAATTCATTGCGACCGAAGTGACCGTAGGCTGCTGTAGCGCGGTAAATAGGACGTTCTAACTGCAACATCTGGATCAGACCATAAGGGCGTAAATCGAAATGACGGCGGATGAGTGCAATCAGTTGATCTTCGCTCAACTTGCTGGTGCCAAAAGTTTCAACACTGATAGAGGTAGGTTCTGCCACGCCTATAGCGTAAGACACCTGAATTTCACAACGCTCAGCTAAACCAGCTGCGACAATGTTTTTTGCCACATAACGCGCGGCATAAGCAGCTGAGCGGTCTACTTTGGATGGATCTTTACCAGAGAAAGCACCACCACCGTGACGCGCCATACCACCGTAGCTGTCTACGATAATTTTACGGCCTGTTAAACCACAGTCACCCATAGGACCACCAATAACAAAACGGCCAGTAGGGTTAATGAAATACTTAGTTTTGTTGCTCAGCCATTCTGCAGGTAACACAGGCTTGATAATGTGTTCCATCACAGCTTCACGCAGGTCGGCTGTAGAAATGGTGTCACAGTGCTGAGTGGATAAAACCACTGCATCTATACCCACTGGTTTGCCGTTTTCGTAGACAAAGCTCAGCTGGGATTTAGCATCAGGACGTAACCAGCTTAAGGTGCCATCTTTACGTACTTTGGCTTGTTGTTGTACTAAACGGTGTGAGTAAGTGATAGGGGCTGGCATTAACACATCAGTTTCGTTGCTGGCATAACCAAACATTAAACCCTGGTCGCCTGCACCTTGTTCACTTGGATCTTTTTTATCCACACCTTGATTGATATCAGGTGATTGCTTACCAATTGCGCTTAACACGGCACAGGAATTGGCATCAAAACCCATATCTGAATGCACGTAACCAATGTCACGGATAGTGCTGCGTGTTAACTCTTCGATATCGACCCAGGCTGAGGTAGTGATTTCACCACCTACTAACACCATGCCAGTTTTTACGAAGGTTTCGCAAGCAACACGGGCTTTTGGATCTTGTTCTAAAATGGCATCCAATACCGCGTCAGAGATCTGGTCAGCGATTTTATCCGGATGTCCTTCAGAAACAGATTCAGAGGTAAAAATGTGTTGTGCCATTTACGTATTCCACATGTTGGTTGTTATCGCGCCTGGGCGCTGTAATTTGGGGCGGCTATTTTAGTGAAAGGTGCAAGTCATTGCCAGAACTTTCTGCCGCCCGGACGTCTTTAATGCTAAAGCTTGCAAATGTATCGGCCAATGGAGTTAAAACTTTGCTTTGGTGTGGATTAAAATTTGCGATTTGGCTGATGCTCTGTGAAAATAAGCCCAGCTTTGCAGTATCCATGTAAAAACAGCGTTCACCCACTTAGCCGCCACTCCAGTAAAGACAAAAAAGAGCAGTGCAAGAGTACGGGTAACCCCACCCCTTGGATCAAAGTCATATAAAGTCAATCAAGCAGGAGAGAAGATGCCATCTCGTAAACAACTCGCTAACGCCATTCGTGCTTTGAGCATGGATGCAGTGCAAAAAGCGAAATCAGGTCACCCGGGCGCCCCTATGGGCATGGCAGATATTGCTGAAGTATTGTGGCGCGATTATTTAATTCACAATCCACAAGACCCAAGCTGGGCCAACCGCGACCGCTTTGTGTTGTCTAATGGCCACGGCTCTATGCTGTTGTATTCTCTGTTGCATCTCTCTGGTTATGATTTAGGCATTGAAGATTTAAAACAATTCCGTCAGTTGCACTCCCGTACTCCTGGTCACCCTGAATATGGCTATGCGCCAGGCGTTGAAACCACCACTGGTCCTTTAGGTCAGGGTATTACCAATGCTGTGGGTATGGCTATTGCTGAGAAGGCGTTAGCTGCTCAGTTTAATAAACCGGGTCATGACATTGTAGATCATCACACCTACGCTTTTTTAGGTGACGGCTGCTTAATGGAAGGCGTATCGCATGAAGCCTGTTCATTGGCTGGTACTTTGGGTTTAGGCAAGCTCGTCGCATTTTGGGATGACAACGGTATTTCTATTGATGGTCATGTTGAAGGCTGGTTCACCGACAATACGCCTGCACGTTTTGAAGCCTACGGTTGGCATGTGATTGCTGGTGTGGACGGACATGATGCAGTTGCTATTAAGGCCGCTATTGAACAAGGCCGGGCTGTCACAGACAAACCTACTTTAATTTGCTGCAAAACCATTATTGGTTACGGCTCACCGAATAAATCCGGCTCACACGACTGCCACGGCGCACCTTTAGGTGATGCTGAAATTGCCGCAGCGCGTGAATACTTAGGCTGGGAGCATGCTCCTTTTGTCATTCCACAAGACATCTATCAAGAGTGGGACGGCAAAACCAAAGGTTCATCTGCTCAGCACAGCTGGAATGACAGCTTCGCTGCTTATGCCAAAGCTTACCCTGAACTGGCCGCTGAATTTAAACGTCGTATGGCAGGTGATTTACCGGCAGATTGGGCAGAAAAATCTGCTGCTTATATTCAGCATCTGCAGGACAATCCGCAGTCTATTGCAACCCGTAAAGCCTCTCAGAACAGCTTAAATGCTTTTGGTCCTTTATTGCCTGAGTTATTAGGTGGTTCAGCCGATTTAGCCGGCTCCAACCTGACGATTTGGTCTGGATCTAAAGGTGTCACTGCAGAAGACGCCAGCGGCAATTACCTGTATTACGGCGTGCGTGAGTTTGGTATGTCAGCCATGATGAATGGTATTGCCCTGCACGGTGGTTTTATCCCATACGGCGCTACTTTCCTGATGTTTATGGAATATGCCCGCAATGCCGTGCGTATGGCTGCGCTGATGAAACAGCGTGTTATTTTTGTCTACACCCACGATTCTATTGGTTTGGGTGAAGATGGCCCGACTCACCAGCCTGTTGAGCAATTAGCTTCGCTGCGTGTTACGCCGAATCTGATGAACTGGCGTCCTTGTGATGCAGTGGAATCGGCTGTGGCATGGCAAGCCGCTATTGAACGCACCGAAGGCCCAAGTACTTTAATTTTCACCCGGCAGAATCTGATACAACAGTCTCGTACAGCGCAGCAATTGGCTGATGTGCGTAAAGGCGGTTATGTGTTGCTGGATTCTGTAGGCGCGCCAGAACTTATTCTGATTGCCACAGGTTCTGAAGTTGAGCTTGCAGTACAGGCTTATCATCAATTAACCGCTGCTGGCCGCAAAGTACGCGTTGTGTCAGTGCCTTCCACCGATGTATTTGAAGCGCAAAGTGCACAGTACCGTGAATCTGTATTGCCTGCAGCAGTGACTAAACGTGTTGCTGTGGAAGCCGGTATTAAAGACAGCTGGTACAAATATGTTGGCCTGACAGGTAAAATCATTGGCATGGACAGCTTTGGTGAATCGGCTCCGGCTGAACAGCTGTTTGAACACTTTGGAATTACCACTGCCGCTGTGGTTGCTGCGGCCAATGAGTTATTAGCGTAAAATGAAAAGGGGCCTTGTGGCCCCTCTTTTTTAATCAGTAAATGTGTGAAGCGGGTAATTGAATAGCAATGACCATTAAAGTGGCAATTAACGGCTTTGGCCGTATAGGTCGGAATATCCTGCGCGCCGTGTACGAGTGCGGTTTAACAGAGCAAGTTAAGGTGGTCGCTATTAATGAGTTGGCTGACGCCAAAGGTATAGCTCACTTATTAAAATACGATACCTCGCATGGTCGCTTTGGTTTTCCGGTTGAGTTGACTGCGGAAGGTTTGCGGGTCAATGGCGATGCTATAGCACTGTTCTGTCAGGCCGATCCAGCCCAGTTACCCTGGCACGAATTAGAAGTCGATGTAGTGCTTGAATGTACCGGTGTGTTTCATAGCCGTGCCGATGCGCAGCTGCATTTAGATGCGGGTGCAAAAAAAGTATTGTTTTCACACCCGGCAGACGCAGACATTGATGCCACAGTGATTTATGGCATTAACCAGCATTTGCTGACCGATGAGATGACAGTAGTGTCAGCGGGTTCTTGCACCACCAACTGTATAGTTCCGGTGATCCAGGTGCTGGACCAGCACTTTGGTGTAGAGAGTGGCACCATTACTACTATTCATGCCTCGATGAATGATCAGCAGGTGATAGATGCCTATCACACTGATTTGCGCCGTACCCGGGCAGCCAGTCAGTCTATTATTCCGGTCGATACCAAGTTAGCCCGCGGTATTGAGCGTATCATGCCGCATTTAGCTGGTCGTTTTGAAGCCATTGCTGTACGTGTGCCTACAGTGAACGTCACGGCTATGGATTTAAGCGTCACTTTGCATCAGGACGTCGATGTCACTCAAATCAATCAGGTCTTACAGCGCGCAAGGGCAGGGGAGCTGGCTGGTATTCTGGATTATACCGAAGAGCCACTGGTGTCCGTCGATTTTAATCATGATGCGCATTCATGCATTGTCGATGGCTCACAAACCCGGGTCAGCCACAAACGTTTAGTGAAATGTTTAGTCTGGTGTGACAACGAATGGGGCTTTGCGAACAGAATGATCGACACAACCCGCGCTATGATGCGTTTTGTCTGAATTTATTTAAATTAGAACTTATACCCAAGTAGCTTGGAGTTGCAGGGCGGCGACAAGCCAGTAAGACCCCAGAAGCATAGTAAACCTATGCGACTGGGGCGAAATGGCGCAGTCAACAAAGCTGCAGCTTTAAGTACGACGGGAATAAAATTAATCAAATCACAGGAGTCTGGTATGTCAGTAATTAAGATGGCGGATGTCGATTTAACAGGGAAGCGGGTACTGATCCGTGAAGACTTAAACGTACCTGTTAAAAATGGAAAAGTGACCTCAGATGCACGTTTAAAAGCTGCTATTCCTACTATTGAATTAGCGCTTAAAAAAGGTGGCAAAGTGATGGTGTGTTCTCACTTAGGTCGTCCTGATGAAGGTGTATACGCTGAAGAGTTTTCGATGGCGCCTGTGGTTGATTATTTAAATGCCGCTTTGTCTGTGCCTGTGCGCCTGGTTAAAGACTACCTGGACGGTGTTGAAGTGAATGCCGGTGAAGTGGTTGTGTTTGAAAACGTGCGGTTTAATAAAGGCGAAGGCAAAAACGACGAAACCTTATCGAAAAAACTTGCTGCTTTATGTGACGTGTTTGTGATGGACGCTTTTGGTACTGCACACCGAGCTCAGGCTACTACTCATGGTGTGGCACAATTTGCGCCAATCGCATGTGCTGGTCCTTTGTTGGCTGCCGAGTTAGATGCATTAGCAGCAGCGCTTAAAAATCCGAAGCGCCCATTGGTTGCTATTGTAGGCGGCTCTAAAGTATCGACCAAGCTAACAGTGCTTGAGTCTTTATCAGGTATTGTTGATCAGTTGATTGTCGGTGGTGGTATCGCCAATACCTTTATTGCGGCTCAGGGCTATCAAGTCGGTAAATCCCTGGTTGAAATTGACCTGATACCAGAAGCGAAACGTTTAATGGCACAAGCCAAAGCGAACGGTGGTTCTATTCCTGTGCCAACAGATGTAGTGACAGGCAAAGCTTTTGCTGAAGACACTCCGGCAGCCACCAAGTCTGTTGCTGACATCAGCAGTGACGACATGGTATTTGATATTGGTCCTGACAGCAGTGCTGCTCTGGTCGACATTTTGAAAAACGCCGGCACTATTGTCTGGAATGGCCCTGTTGGTGTGTTTGAATTTGCCTCATTTGAACAAGGCACCAAAGCTTTGGCTTTGGCCATTGCAGATAGTCAGGCATTTTCTATAGCTGGTGGTGGCGATACTTTAGCTGCTATTGATAAGTATGAATTAGCTAACAAAATTTCTTATATTTCTACAGGTGGCGGAGCATTTCTGGAATTCCTCGAAGGTAAAACCTTACCAGCAGTGGAAATTTTGGAACAACGTGCCAAAACCACAGCCTAAAGCTGTTAGATTACAAATAACTACAAAAATCTAAACGAGAACGACCGTAGGTTCTGTGCAATTAAAGATCACCTCAGGTGACAGCAGAGCCCGCGGTTTTAAAACACAACCCTTACCCTACACAAAGAGAGAGGATCTCATGGCTCTGATTTCAATGCGTCAAATGTTGGACCACGCTGCTGAGTTTGGTTATGCAGTACCAGCTTTTAACGTCAACAACTTAGAACAAATGCGTGCCATCATGCTTGCCGCTGATGCAACAGACAGTCCTGTGATAGTGCAGGCATCTGCAGGTGCGCGTAAATATGCCGGAGCTCCATTTTTGCGTCATTTAATACTGGCGGCCGTGGAAGAATTCCCGCATATTCCAGTGGTGATGCATCAGGACCATGGCACCTCAGCCGCTATATGTCAGCAGGCGATTCAGCTGGGTTTTTCTTCGGTGATGATGGATGGTTCTTTAGGAACTGATGGTAAAACACCGATGGATTATGATTACAATGCCGATATAACGCGTCGGGTTGTAGATATGGCGCATGCCTGTGGTGTTTCAGTAGAGGGCGAATTAGGTTGTTTAGGCTCGCTTGAAACTGGCGCAGCAGGTGAAGAAGATGGCATAGGTGCAGATTGCATCCTAAGCCATGACCAAATGTTGACTGATCCTGAAGAAGCGGCTCAGTTTGTCAAAGCGACAGGTGTCGATGCGCTGGCTATAGCTTGCGGTACGTCACATGGTGCCTATAAGTTCAGTCGCCCGCCTACAGGTGATATTCTGGCGATTGATCGCATTAAAGATATTCATGCCCGTATCCCGGATACCCATCTGGTGATGCACGGTTCATCTTCTGTGCCACAAGAGTGGTTGGCTATCATCAACGAGTATGGTGGAGCTATACCTGAAACTTATGGTGTGCCAGTTGAACAAATTCAGGAAGGGATTAAGTATGGCGTTCGTAAGATCAATATAGATACTGACTTACGTTTAGCCTCGACAGGAGCTATCCGCCGTTACATGGCGAAAAACCCTGCGGAATTTGATCCCCGTAAGTATTTGCAGGAATCAGTCAAAGCTATGACTGAAATTTGTAAGGATCGTTATCTGGCTTTTGGTACTGCCGGCAACGCATCAAAAATAAAAGCCATTTCTCTTGAGCAAATGGTGAAGTTGTATGAGTCGGGGAAATTAACACCGAACATTAAATAAGCAAAAAAATTAATGGATTATTAATAGAGGAATGCCCTCTGTTTTGCTTAAGAAAAAATGGGTATAAATCGCAAGTAAATTGCAACAAAACTGTCATCGTTGACTGTCGTTGTTATATTGACAATCCGCGAGTTTGCTGCAATGATGCGGGCGGTTTACCCTTTAACCGGGTTATCTTTTGTTACAAAAAATAGCCTTTCAAAAACAGGTTACGTTAATCAGCAATTATTGGTTGGGAACTATGTCTAACAATAACATTCGTAAGAGTCTGGTTGCTTCTGCTCTGTTTGGAGCATTCGCATTGGCCAGCACCTCAGTAGCAGCAGATCCATTGGTTGAACTGCAGAAAGCGGGTCAGCAAAATATCCGCGCTTCAGTACAATCTCAGGAAAAAATCAACAACATTTTTGACCAAAGTCAGGAATTATTGGCAGAGTACCGTCAATTAGTTGAACAAACTGAAAATTTAAAAGTTTACAACGACCACGTTGCTAAATTGGTTGCCGATCAAAACGCATCACTGTCTTCTTTTGACAAGCAAATTGGTACTATCGAAGGTACTAAACAAGGTATCGTTCCTCTGATGTATCGTATGGTTGATACTTTAGAAGCCTTTATCAAAGCGGATATGCCAATCGATTTGGCTGGCCGTTTAGCTCGTATCGAACGTTTACGTGGCGTTTTAGGTAATTCAGCAGTAAACACTTCTGAAATGTACCGTTTAGTGATCGAAGCTTACCAAGTTGAAAAAGATTTAGGTACAGCGCTGGTTACTTACACAGACAAACTGGCTGTTGATGGCAGCGAAATCACTGTGAACTACGTTTACGTAGGTCGTGTTGCCTTACTGGCTCAATCTCTGGATGAAAAACAAGCCTGGATGTTCAACAGAACTACAGGTCAATGGGAAGCTCTGGGTCAAGAATACCTGGAATCTACCAAGTTAGCGATTCGTGTTGCGGGTAAACAAGCTGCCCCAGAATTGTTAAAACTTCCAGTGTTAGCAGCGGAGTAAGCATAAATGAAGAAAGTTTTTAAAGGTTTAGTAGTTGCAGCTGTTGTAACTATGTCTGCAGGCGTGTGCTTAACTGCTGCTGCCGATACAGCCAAACTTGACCAATTGTTAGAGCAAGTTAAAAAATCACGTACTGCTGAAGGTAAAATCAACCAGCAACGCGAACAGGAATTTTTATCTGACCGCGCTGACAAGCAAGCCCTGTTAAACAGAGCTAAAGCTGAATTTGCTGCTGAAGAATCCCGTGGTAAGTCTTTAACTCAGCAATTCGCTGACAATGAAGGCAAATTAGCTGCGAAAGAAGCTGAATTAATTGCTGCTCAGGGTACTTTAGGTGAAATGTTCGGTATCGTTCGTGGTGCTGCAACTGAAACCATCGGCGGTATCGCTACTTCTAACATCAGTGCTCAGTTTAAAGGCCGTGAAGAACTGCTGAAAAAACTGTCAGAAGCCAAAGAACTTCCAACTATCAATGAACTGGAAGAACTGTGGGTTGCTCTGCAAACTGAAATGACTGAGTCTGCTAAAGTATCTAAATTCGAAGGCAACGTAGTTGGTCTGGATGGTAATGGTGCTACTGCTTCTGTTACTCGTGTTGGTTCATTTAACCTGATTTCAGACATCGGTTACCTGGTGTTTAACGCTGATACTCAGGAAATGCAACCTCTGGTTAAACAACCTGAGTCTTACATTGTTGCTGATGCAACTGCGTTTAAAGATGCAGCTGCCGGTACTCTGATGCCAGTTTATATCGACCCAACTGGTGGTAACTTACTGCGTCTGAAAACTCAGGAAGCTACTTTAGAAGAGCAATTCCACCAAGGTGGTACTGTAGGTTACGTAATCACAGTATTGTTAGGTATTGGTTTACTGATTGGTTTACTGCGTTTCTTAGCTCTGACTGCAGCCTCTTCAGGTGTAAATGCTCAGCTGAAAAACCTGTCTAACCCTTCAGAGAAAAACGCTCTGGGCCGTATCCTGAAAGTTTACCATGACAACAAAAACGTTGACGTTGAAAACTTAGAACTGAAACTGGACGAAGCTATTATGCGCGAAACTCCGGCTATCGAAAAAGGTATCGGTATCCTGAAGTTAATCGCTGCTGTAGGTCCTTTATTAGGTCTGTTAGGTACAGTTGTTGGTATGATCGGTGCGTTCCAGGTTATTACCTTACACGGTACTGGTGACCCGAAAATCATGGCTGGTCAGATTTCAATGGCGTTAGTAACAACCGTTCAAGGTCTGTTATGTGCTCTGCCATTACTGTTTATCCACTCAATGTTACAAACGAAGTCTAACTCAATCCTGCATGTCCTGGATGAGCAAAGCGCTGGTATCATCGCTGCTCATGCGGAGAAGGAGAAAGCGTAATGCATAGCCTGATAGAGCTTTGGGAATCTGTCAGGGATTTTATCGCTACCGGCGGCGATGTACTTTATATTGTCGCCTTAGTGCTCTTCATCATGTGGGTATTGATCATAGAGCGCTTCTGGTTTATCAGTCGGGAATATCCAGCGATGCGTAGTAAAATTATCGCAGACTGGAATGCCCGGGTTGATACAACCTCATGGTATGCGCATAAAATTCGTGATGCGTGGGTGTCTGATGCATCTGTCAAACTGAATGAGCGGATCAATGTAATCAAAACTTTGGTTGCGATCTGCCCGATGGTCGGTTTGTTAGGTACTGTGACTGGTATGATCGCCGTTTTCGAAATTATGGCGGTGCAAGGTACTGGTAACCCAAGACTGATGGCAGCTGGTATTTCAATGGCAACAATTCCAACTATGGCTGGTATGGTTGCATGTTTATCAGGTGTATTTGTAACGTCCAAATTGGAAGGTAAGGTGAAGTCAGCAGTTCATGAGTTAGCTGACAACATGCCTCATCATTGATAGAGAGTAATTTATGGCACGTAAAATTAGACGTGAAGCCGAAGAGGCAGCAATCGATTTAACGCCAATGTTGGACGTTGTATTCATCATGCTGATCTTCTTTATCGTAACGACTTCGTTCGTTAAAGAAGCTGGTATTGACGTAAACCGTCCTAAAGCGGCGAAAGCTCAATCTAAGCCATCAGCCACTATCTTTATTGCGATCCGTGCAAACGGTGAGATTTGGATGGATAAACGTGCTGTAGACGTTGAGCGTGTTGGTGCAACGGTTGAGAAACTGTTAGCTGAATCGCCAACTGACACCGTTATCATTCAAGCAGATAAAGAAGCTAAGCACGGTATTGTGGTTTCAGTAATGGACCAAATCAAGCTGGCTGGTATCGATAAGATTTCGATCGCTGCGGAGAACAAGTAATATGGTAAGGTTATTACTATCACTGGTTGTTGGTGCGGTAATAACGTTTTTCCTGTATGTGTTGATGGCATTCCTTATAGGTGGGGATGATACGTTCACCAATGCTAAAAAGGATCAAATCGTTATTGAAATTAACTCGACACCGCCTGAGTCAAAAGCTCAGACTCGTGTTCGAGTGCCGCCACCGCCGCCACCACCGCCGCCAGAGCCTCCGAAAGCTCCGGTTGCAGAACCTGAGTCTACCGATACAGGTGGCTCTATAGGGTTTAACCTGCCGTCTGTTGACGTAGGTGGTGCGAGCTCAGGCTTAGGCGATCCGTCTTCAGCAATGATGCGTGATGGCGATGCCACTCCAATAGTTCGTATTGAACCTAAATACCCGGTACAAGCTGCTCGTGATGGTCTGCAGGGTTGGGTGAAAATGCGCTTTACTATTCTGGAAGATGGTAGCGTCGGTGACGTGACTGTTGTTGAAGCAGAACCTAAACGTGTATTTGACCGTGAAGCAATTCGCGCACTGAAACGTTGGAAATATTCACCGAAAGTGGTCGATGGTAAGACAGTTCAGCAACCAGGTATTATGGTTCAACTGGACTTCTCCTTAGATCAGGCTGGGGGTTAACACTATGAAGAAAATTAATACACTTACTTCTGCGTTGATCGTACTTGCCAGCTTTGGTGCTACAACTTTAAGTTCGTACGCTGTAGCTGCTCCGGACCCTGCAAAAATTGAAGCGCGGAAAAACCGCAAATCAACAGCTGTAGGCGAAAGAGTTGGTAAAGCTATAGGTAAAGCGTATGAGCTTTACAGTGCTGAAAAGGTAACTGAAGCTATTGCTGCATTGCAAGGTGTTGAGTCAAACAATGAGTTTGACATGGCTTATTTAAATCGTTTTTTAGGCAACATGTGGGCCGCGAAAGACGAGAAAAAGGCCATTGGCTTCCTGCGTAAAGCAATTCAGCCTGATGTATTAAGTTTTTCTGATCAGGCTGCGTCTTACCGTTTATTAGCCGACTTGTTGCTAAGCGATAAGCAGTACAACGAATCGATCAAAACTTATTACCAGTGGTTAGATTTCACTGGTGAGAAAGATGCGAACGTATATCTGCGTATAGCCAGCGCTTACATGGAAACAAAACAGTATCAGAAGGTGATTGAGCCTGCTGATATGGCAATTGCTCTGCAAGATAAAGCTAAGCCAAACGCCGGTCCTTATACCTTGAAGTTTTCTGCTTATTACGAGCTGAAAAACAACAAAAAAGCGATCGAAGTGTTAGAGACCACTGTGAAGGTTTTCCCTGCGGAAAAACGCTGGTGGACTTATCTGGCTCAGTTCTACTCTATTGAAGAGCAATACGAAAAAGCTTTGGTAACACTTGAAGTTGCAGCTATGCAAGGCATGCTGGATTCAGAAAATGAGTTCAAGTTATTATCTCAGCTGTACTCCAACGCCAACGTTCCATACAAAGCAGGCGTGACACTGGAAAAACATATTAAGTCTGGTTTAATCAAAAAAGATAAAACTATGCTGAACAGTATGGCCAGTTCATTCCAGGCTGCGCGTGAAATGGATAAAGCCGCTCAGTATTACGGTGAGTCAGCTCAGTTAGACAATGATGGTGATGCTTATCGTCGTCAGGGTTCATCTCTGATCCTTGCTGAAAAATACTCTGCTGCTGTTGTCGCTCTGAACAAAGCGCTGGATGCTGGTGTAAAAGCCAAAGGTCCAGTGTATTTGGCTCTGGTAGAAGCTTATTTCTATCAGAACAAGTTCAAAGATGCATATCAGGCGGTACAGAAAGTTAAAGGCGATCCTAAGTTTGCCCGTCAGGCTGCAAGCTGGGAGAGCTACATTAAAGAGCGCGCTAGCAAAAACAACGTGAGTCTTTAATAGTAAAAAAACCCTGCTTCGGCAGGGTTTTTTCTTTGTATACCCTTGGTACTTGAAGCTACCGCTTTGTTGACTGCGCGCTTTTGCTCAGTAATTTCGAAAGTATCCGCGTGGCAAAACCCGAGCATTCTCGCTTCAATCCAATTGTACATAGGTCTACTATGCTCCCGGGTTTCAAGATTGGCTGCCTCCTTTTAATTCCAACTACTTTGGGTATGCTTTCCCTGCACGTTACTTTTAGTTCTCATTTTATCTCTGTGTGGTGTCATACCAGATCCTGGAGTTGAATCAATTTGCCAACAGAGCAGGGCGGCTATGTTATTTATTTTGCTGTAATTTGCTGCTTCAATCGTCACTTAGTTTAAAAAATATGCGAACGGTTAAGGCTTTCTAAAAAACTGTTGACACCTTTGGCCTCGGCCCCTAGAATTCGCCTCGTCTTGTAGGGGATTGCTTAGCAGCCTCTGCAATTGGTGTGGGGCTATAGCTCAGCTGGGAGAGCGCTTGCATGGCATGCAAGAGGTCAGCGGTTCGATCCCGCTTAGCTCCACCAAAGATTTTGTTCCAGTGTCCCTTTCGTCTAGAGGCCTAGGACACCGCCCTTTCACGGCGGTAACAGGGGTTCGAATCCCCTAAGGGACGCCAACAAAATCTGACAAACTGACTGTAGTGTCCCTTTCGTCTAGAGGCCTAGGACACCGCCCTTTCACGGCGGTAACAGGGGTTCGAATCCCCTAAGGGACGCCAATTAGTCAGTACAAAATGTGATGTTTATGCGCCTGTCCCTTTCGTCTAGAGGCCTAGGACACCGCCCTTTCACGGCGGTAACAGGGGTTCGAATCCCCTAAGGGACGCCAGCATCATATGAAGACCTATCCAGTGTCCCTTTCGTCTAGAGGCCTAGGACACCGCCCTTTCACGGCGGTAACAGGGGTTCGAATCCCCTAAGGGACGCCACTTCAGCGTTACATCTGCAAGTGGGGCTATAGCTCAGCTGGGAGAGCGCTTGCATGGCATGCAAGAGGTCAGCGGTTCGATCCCGCTTAGCTCCACCAAAATTCTAAGCCTCACAAATTTCTTCGCTTTATGCCTTCATTTTAAAATTTCTGTGGTTCAGCCTAATGGTTAAGTCTTCATTCTGATTTTCTTTTCCAGCCGTTTTGAGATTTTATCTTTACAGTTAAAACCAAACAAAAAAGCGGCTTAAAAGCCGCTTCCTGACATTCCTCAAACTTGGTTACATCTTTATTCTAGACTCGACACCAAAGGTAGCATTAAATCTGCGATAACAGGTTGTGCTTCCAGGTTCGGGTGTAGCCCATCTGCTTGCATCCACTGTTGCTTTAACGCTATGGTCTCCATAAAGAACGGCCACAGCGGTATTTGCTGCTCCTTTGAAATTTTAGGGTACAAATCAGTGAATAATTTGGTGTAACGTGGGCCATAGTTCGGTGGAATACGTATTTGCATTAACACAGCTTTACTTTGTTGCTGTTTTATTTGCGTCACCATTGCATTGAGATTGCTTTCAAGCTGGGGCACAGGAAAACCACGCAGGCCATCGTTGGCACCCAGTTCAATCAGCACGTAATCGGGTTTGTGTTGTTCGAGCAGGGCAGGTAAGCGTGCCAGACCACCACCGGAGGTTTCACCGCTGATACTGGCGTTGACCAGTGTCCAACTACTGTCCTGTTGGTCGAGTTTTTGTTGAAGCAGATGCACCCAACTTTGTTGTTGGCTTAACCCATAACCGGCGCTCAGACTATCGCCAAGAATTAACAGCGTTTTGGCCTGCACCGCAGCTGCGGTGAGCGACAGGACCAAAAGCATAACGTAGATCAATCGAATCATGAAAACACCTATACCTCATATTGTTGCAAAAGATGTTGTAAAAACAGTTCAGCTTACTGAGTCAGAGCTTACCATACTGCAAGATATCCATCTGACTATCAATCAGGGCGCGACAGTTGCCATAGTGGGTGCTTCAGGCTCGGGCAAGTCTACTTTATTAGGCATACTGGCTGGTTTGGATCAGGCGTCTTCCGGAGAAGTCTATCTGGCGGGTCAGCCGCTGCACAAACTCACTGAAGATGAGAGAGCAGAGTTAAGAGCCCGTTCTGTCGGTTTTGTCTTTCAGTCCTTTTTATTGTTACCCAGCCTGACTGCATTGGAGAATGTCACTTTACCTGCTGAATTGGCAGGTATGCCGGATGCAAGAGCGCGGGGTCTTGAATTGCTGGCCCAGGTTGGACTGAGTCACAGGGCGGATTTTTTTCCTAATCAGATGAGCGGCGGTGAACAGCAACGGGTGGCGATAGCCAGAGCTTTTATCACTAAACCTGCTGTGTTGTTTGCCGATGAGCCTTCAGCCAATCTGGATAGTGCCACAGGCGAAAAAATAGAAGATTTATTGTTCGAACTGAACGAGCAGCAAGGCACCACCTTAGTTTTGGTGACGCACAATCATGAGTTAGCGCAGCGTTGCCAGTTCAGATTTCAGATGCATGCAGGCCACTTAACGGCTGATTTGACTCAAGCTACAGAGGGCAAACGTCATGTGGGGTAAAATCGCCTGGAGGCTGTTCTGGCGTGAGTTAAGCCGGGGTGAGTTATGGGTGATAGCCTTTTCACTCTTTTTAGCTGTACTAACGGTGGTGAGCTTATCTGGCATCACTGAATCTGTGCGTTCCGCTTTGTATCAGCGTAGCGCCAATTTTGTCGCTGCCGATCAAATTCTGCGTTCCAGTGTTGGCTTTAATGAGCAGGTTCAACAACAGGCAGACGAGCTTAAACTGCAATCATCTCGTCAGGTTCAGTTTAACTCTATGTTATTTGCCAAAGATTTGATGCAATTGGTGTCTGTCAAAGCAGTATCAGCAGCTTATCCGTTAAGAGGTGAGTTAAAGTTGAGCTCCTCCTTGGCCGACGAAAAAGCGCTTGCATCGTTGCAGCCGAATCAGTTGTATCTGGAAAGTCGTCTTTATAGTCTGCTGAATATCAAAGTGGGCGATAGTCTGGAGCTTGGTGAAAAAGTATTTACCGCCGCTGGGGTTATTGTGGCAGAGCCTGATGCGCCGTTGTCTGTATTTGGCAGCTCGCCACGGGTGCTCATGCATTTGGATGATGTGGCCGCTACAGGAATTATTCAGCCCGGCAGTCGGATCAGCTACCGCCTAATGTTTGCAGGTTCCCAACAAGATCTTGAATTGCTGGAGACACAAAGCAAAGGACTGCTGGGTCCACAGGACAGATGGCAGAAAATGGACAGAGAGTCGGCCATAGGTGGCGCTCTGGACAGATCTGAGCGCTTTTTATTGTTATCAGGTCTGCTCGGTATAGTACTGGCCGCTTGTGCCGCTGCAGTAGCTGCGAATCGCTATAGCCAACGCCATGCACGCTCTGTCGCTGTGATGAAGGCTTTGGGGGCAACCACCACTTTAAGCCGGAAGATTTATGGCAGTCATTTGTTGTTTGTGGTGGTCTTCAGCGTAGGCTTTGGTTTAGTGGCTGGGCAGCTGTTGGTGCAGTTAAGCCAATGGGGCGTTGCGTTCTGGATGTCAGAGTATCTGGCTGAGTTCAGCTTCCGTCCTTTAGGTTTAGGTGTCCTGACGGCTGCTATTTGTGCAGTGTTATTTTCCGCCCGGCCTTTATGGCGCCTGGCTGCAGTGCCGGCTTTGAATGTGCTGCGGGAAAAACCAGATCAGATGAAATTTGATCCGGTGCATTTAATCAGCGGCTCAGTGGCCATCTGGTTATTGATGTGGCTCTTTAGTGGCGATCTCTGGATCAGTAGCTGGTTATTTGTACTCTGCCTGGTATTTGCTGCTTTACTGATGGGCTTTGCGGCTGTGCTGGTTCGGGTTGCTAAACCTATGGCTGCAGGGCAAAGCAGTGCGCTCCGGCTGGCATTGGCGAATTTACGTCGCAGGTTGTGGCCCAATGCCTTTCAGCTGATCACTTTTAGTCTGGCTTTGTTCTTAACTCTGTTGCTGTATTTTTTACGCTCTGAGCTGCTGGATCAATGGCAGCAGCAGGTTCCTGAAGGGGCACCGAATCAGTTTCTGGTGAATTTAACGGAGCAGGATAAAACGTCGCTGCAACAACTGGCGGCAGAGCATCAGCTTACCCTGACAGATTTTTATCCGATGATCAGCGGCCGGGTTCTGGCCGTCAACGGCGAAAACTTTGCCGATGAAGCAACCAAAGAGAAACCTGAACAGCGTCAGGGCGTTGGGCGTGAGCTGAACTTAACCTGGTTAAATCAGATGCCAGACAATAACAAGCTGGAAAGTGGGCAGTGGTTTACTGCTGATTCCAAAGCTGAAGTGTCGGTCGAATCGCAAATGGCGGAACGGTTGGAATTGAAGCTTGGCGATATGTTGCAGTTTTCTGTCGGCGGTCAGTTATTTGAAGCGAAAATCAGCAGCATTCGTAAAGTGGACTGGAATAGTTTGCAGCCCAACTTTTATATGGTGCTGTCGCCTGATCTGATGCAAGGGTTTCCTGCAACCTACATCACAGCCTTTTATCTGGATATGTCAGAGCAAGAGTTGCTAAACCAGATAGTGCGGCAGTTCCCGACTGTGAGTCTGATTTCTGTCGATACCATCTTAAAGCAGGTCAATGACATTATCAGTCAGGTGTCTGTGGCCTTAACTTTTATCCTGATTTTGGTGTTTGCATCTGCAGTGTTGGTGTTGGTGGCGCAAGTGCAGGCTACGCTGGAACAAAGAGAACAGGAGCTGGCCATCCTTCGCACCTTAGGGGCTAAGTCGTCTTTCTTAAAAGCGGCCCTGCTGTATGAGTTTGCTGCGTTGGGGGGGTTAGCTGGTCTTTTTGCCACTCTGTTAGCTGAGATTTTACTGGCTGTAGTACAACAGCAGTTTTTTGATTTACCTTACAGCCCACACTGGAACTTGTGGTGGTTAGGTCCGGTATTAGGTGTGGGCTTAGTCACAGCGTTGGGGGCATGGCAGGTCAGGGTATTACTGAAGATGTCGGGCAGCACCTTATTACGACGCGCCCTTCAGAATTGAAGGGCGTTTAAGGCATCTTTGAGTTGTGGGTAGTGAAACTGAAAGCCACTATCCAGTAAACGTTTAGGCTGTACATTCTGACCAAACAGCAGAATGTCGGCCATTTCACCAAAAGCCAGACGTAATACAAAGGCAGGCACTGTAAAAGGTGCCTTTTTACCAAAACGTTCTGCGAGTAACTGGCTGAACTGTTTATTACTTACAGGGCGGGGCGCCGTGGCATTAAAAGGCCCACTTAAGTCCTCACGTTGCAGTAAAAAATCAATCAGACGTACCATGTCTTCCAGATGGATCCAGGACATAAACTGTTGACCATCGCCAATAGGGCCACCCAGGCCGTATTTAAACAACGGCAGCATCTTGCCAAGGGCTCCGCCTTTGCCACTTAGCACTATGCCTGTACGCAGTAAACAGACTCTTGTATTCGCTCCGGCAGCTCGCTGTGCCAGATTTTCCCAGCGGGCACAAATATCATGGCTGAACTCCGGATAAAAAGAACTATGCTCTTCAGTGACGACTGTGTTGCCCTGACGGCCATAAAACCCTATGGCAGAACCGCTGATCAATACTTTAGGTGGTGTAGTGCATTGCTGGATTTTCTCAGCCAGGGCTTCAGTGATCCGCCAGCGGCTTTGGCAGATTTTTTCTTTTTGCGATTCACTCCAGCGTTTGTCGGCTATAGGTTCACCTGCCAGATTGATCACAGCATCTATTTGATTTAAATCTATATCATCAAGAGAGTGTTGATAATTGGCGTCAACCGCCAATATTTCTTTCGCTTTTACGGATGAGCGGGTAAGGATATGTAACTGATGTTGGCCCTGCCACTGTGCTACGAGCGCACGTCCAATCAGCCCCGTAGCGCCTGTTATTAAAATGTTCATCCAAAGTTCTCCACAACTATAAGCTACTGAATACAGCCAAGTATAAGTGCATTACTACGGTTGTGTGAGGTATTACGGTTTAGTATGAACTTGCTTTAAAAACTCGATACGTTGCTTGAGGTGGTACAACTGGCATTGTTTGTATGACGCGGTTGCAGCATTGTTATCCGGTAATTGACCAATAAACTGCCAGCGGCAGTCTTGTTCTGTGTACAAGTTAAAGGTTTGACGGGCTTTATTAAACAACTTCAGGCCGTCCTGACGCCCTGTGCTGGTTGATTGCGCTTCCAGTTTAAACAGATGGTTGTTTTCCCAGGTGGTTAACTCACGTCTGGTCTGCTCCAACTGTTGATCCAGACATTGCATATAATCCACTCTGTTTAGTGTGTTTTGATCACAAGCCTGCTGCGCATAAAGCGGAAAAGCACTGACCAAAGCCATCGACAACAGTAATTTCATCATTTTACACCTGGCTCAGGAAACCGAATAACAAAACGAGCTCCACCTAAAGGGCTTTGCGAAACCTGCAGCTCACCTGAATAAGATTTGACCAGTTCGGATACGATGGAAAGTCCGACCCCATGCCCTTCTTTGTAGGTGTCCAGTCGGGTACCCCGTTGGAACAATTCTTCCCTTTTATCTTGCGGAATGCCCGGGCCATCGTCTTCAATATCCAGCTGCAAAGGTTTGCCAAAGGCACTTATTTTAACCCTGTGATTACAGGCTTTGCAGGCGTTGTCGAGTAGGTTACCCAGTATCTCCATTAAATCTGTTTCATCACCACGGAATACCACCTGATCCGTACAATGAATTTCTATCAAACAGTCTTTATCCCGATATATTTTGCTTAAAGCCTGTTCCAGCTTATCAATCAGGGGTTTGACTTTAATTTGTTTATGCCACAAATCCTGCCCTGAGCTGGCGGCACGTTTTAACTGATGTTCTATCATGCCGGTAATACGGTCCAGCTGTTCACGCAATTCAGGTTGCTCGGACAGTTTAGAGGTGCGCAGCACAGCGATAGGGGTTTTTAGCGCATGCGCCAAATCGCTTAAGTGATGGCGATAACGTTGCTTTTGCCTGTTCTGGTTCGCCAGCAAAAGGTTTAAATCTTCTTTGATTTTGTTCAGCTCGGCAGGGTAGTCGTGCAGCAGTTGTTCTTGCTGGCCACTTTCAAGCTTATGAATTTCTTTATCCAATGAAGTTAATGGTTTAGTGATCCAATAATAAGCCAGCAAAGTTAAGCCGATAAGCACTAGTGCTATACCGATAAACCATTGGCT
The DNA here is from genome assembly GCF_947090785.1 of Rheinheimera sp. MM224. Classification (NCBI taxonomy): domain Bacteria; kingdom Pseudomonadati; phylum Pseudomonadota; class Gammaproteobacteria; order Chromatiales; family Chromatiaceae; genus Rheinheimera; species Rheinheimera sp. MM224. The sequence goes on along the minus strand of NZ_OX352320.1, from coordinate 2,772,824 downwards.
CAAGGTTTTGCGGAAGGTTTTCAGCGGCTCCTGCAGCAATTGGTCATTTTGCACCACATGAATAGTCAGAGGCAGGGTGTTGTCGCCTAAGTCAAACAGCACAGAAAAAGACAATACCCAGTATTTTTGCTGGTATTGCTCCATCAGCACAAATTCATGAGAAGCCGGTAAAATCTGGTGAGTAGGAGGATCAAATTGCTGGTTAATCGACGAGTCCGATTGCCATAACAATTCGTTTTCGCTGGTAATAAAAGCCGCTAGCCCTGAATCAGGGCGATAAAAATCCGGCGGCAGCAAATTATTACTCAGCTCTACCTTGCCATCATTCGGATGAACTTCAGCCAAAATAGAGTACATATGTACTTCAAGTCGTTGCTCAGTGCTGGTCAACAGCTGGGTATAAAAGGCCTGTTCTATAGCGAAAAATGAACTGGGCAATAAAAAGAACAGCAAAAACAGGCTGATAATACCCTGACGAACCTTGAGCGATAACTGCATTTAGCTGACAACCATGGTGAAACGGTACCCACGGCCACGCAATGTTTCTATAGGTTTTAATTCACCATCCGGGTCGAGCTTTTTCCGCAGGCGTAATACAAATACTTCGATGACATTACTGTCTAAATCAAAGTCCTGATCGTAAATATGTTCAGTCAGCTCAGTTTTAGAAATTACTTTATTTGGGTTGTGCATAAAGTACTCCAATACCTTGTATTCATAAGCCGTCAGACTGACTTCATCTTCGCCTAACCAAACCTGCTGAGTTCTGCTGTTCAGTTTCACCGGACCAGAATGCAGCATAGGATCAGGTTGGCCAGCGGCGCGGCGTATCAAAGCGTTAATACGGGCCAAAAGTTCTTCCGTATGAAATGGTTTGGTCAGGTAATCATCGGCACCTGCATCTAAACCTTCTACTTTATCCTGCCAGTTACCGCGGGCCGTTAATACAATGACCGGGGTTTTAATGTCATTCTGGCGAGCTTTACGAATAAGGCTCAGCCCATCCATTTTTGGCAGGCCTATATCAATAATGGCCAAATCATAAGGATATTCACTTAACTTAAACCAGCCGTCAGCACCATCATGGGCTACGTCCACACTAAATTGCTGTTGTACTAAATGCTCACGGATTTGTTCCGCCAATAAACTCTCGTCTTCAACAACTAATAAACGCATGGGGGTTCCTTTTTAACAATGCAGAAACAAAGTGGGGTTATGCTAAAACACTCTGTCAGTTGCGGCAATCCTTAACATCAGACAAAACGTTGAAAGTATAAGATCCAGGTCTGAATTGCTGCTGAATACCCGTCGTACTTGAAGCCGCAGCTTTGTTGACTGCTAGCTTTCGGTCCATTCACATAGGACTACTGTACTCACAGTGTCTCAATCCCTTGTCGCCTCGCTGAAACTTCAATTACTGAAGGGATTATTTTGTTTGAATAATGTAAATTTAATGATGCAAAATATCGCCTTTTGACTATCTTTATTGACGAGGTTGCAACTCAAAGTGGTTTCTTTGTCTTTGTTTACCGGATTGTAGTGACTGACAACAACCTTCAGTCACACAGTGAGAAGACAAGAAACTGTTAAAAGGAGAGAACTGTGATGAAAATCGCACTCGTTGCAGCAGTCGTGGCCAGTATGGCCTGTGCAGTTAATCTGACCGTAGCACAAGAGTTGGCGAAAGCCCCTCTGTCCGTTCCCGCCGCAGCTAAAGTTGCGGACAAAGCCAAACTGAATATCAATCAGGCGTCGATAGAGCAATTAGTTGCAGTACCTGGTATAGGTGAAAAAAAAGCTCAGGCCATTAAAGATTACATCAGTGCCAATGGCCCAATCAAAGACCAGAAACAACTGACTGAAGTCAAAGGTATTGGTGACAAGTTAGCGGCTAAAGTAGCTGAACACGTCAGTTTTTAAGCAGAAATACGCGCTCGTCAGTTATCGCCGAGCGCTTTCATTTGTTCGTTCGCCCACTGCACCGCCGTATGATAAGCATCAGGTACAGATTTACTGTCGAGTTTGAGCGACTGGATCAGTGCGTTGGCATCATCCCATGCGGCCTGCTCGTAAAATTTAATCAGTTGCAGAAATTGAGCTATAGGTCCTATACCATCGATCAGCGCATCTTTAATGTCTTTGGACAGCGGCAATTTACTCATCACTGAACTCATAGGTTCATCCAGTATCGCATCCATCAGCGACATCATACCGGTCAAAAAGGCTTTGGACACCTCGGGAAAACCTGCAAGTCTGGCAATATCCTCAGCAAAACGAGCTCTGGTCATTGCCAGTCGCATCAGCTCTGCAGGTTTATCACTGCTGATTTGAGCCGTAAAAAGTACAGACAAAAAACGTTTCAGCTCAGCCTGGCCCAACACCACTATAGCTTGTTTAATAGTGGCGATTTCGGCGCGACGTTTAAATACCGCTGAGTTGGTGTAGCGAAGCAACTTGTAAGATAAATGCACATCTCGTTCAAACACAGAGGTGATGGTATTTAAATCCATCTCTGTCTTGGCTGTTTCATACAATAATTCGGCTAATGTCATTTGAGCAGGCGATAAAGCCCGGCTTTGCATCATCTCCGGGCGGGAGAAAAAATAACCCTGAAAATAGTCAAAGCCCAAATCCAGCGCTTGCAAAAACTCTTCGTTGGTTTCTACTTTTTCAGCCAGCAGTTTGATGTGTGGAAATTCTTTAATAGCTTGTTTAATTTGCAGCATGGTATCGAGGCTGGTGGCGCGAAAATCAATTTTAATAATGTCGATAAGCGGGTAAAAATGCCGCCAGACCGGTTGATGAATATAATCGTCCAGCGCCAGTATATAACCCTGAGCTTTTAGCGATTCACACTCAGCTAATAAACGTTTGCCCGGCTGCACCGTTTCCAGAATTTCGATCACTACTTGCTCACAGGGCAACATCGACGGATATTTTTTTAGTAAAGAATCAAGCGTAAAGTTGATAAAGCCAGGCTTATCGCCCAAAAACTCATCCAACCCTAAATTGAGCTGGCTGCCTTCAATCATACGTGAGGTGGCTTCGTTGCTATCGACTTCAGGAAATACGTTCTCCACACCATCCCTGAATAACAATTCATAGGCAAACAGGTTTTTATCTTTATCCAGAATAGGTTGGCGTGCAGTGTAAAAGTACATAAGTCCCTGAACAGCTAAACAGAAGTCATGCTTCAATGTAGCAAAGATCTGCGGGAAAAGACTATGGTCTTACAGATTTTTTCAGAGATTGCAGAAGGAAACTGCAAGGCGACCCAAACAACAGGTCGCCTGCAGTTGGATTGCTTAGTTATTTTCTAACTTATCAGATACTTGCTGAAACAAGTGGCTTACATCTGCAGTAGGAGCAGAGGTCGCCAGACTCACCAGCCAGGTTAACAGGGCAGAGACAAAAACTCCAGGGATCATGGCATACAGGAAATCATTGAGCTGCTTACCATCAATTTGGTAAGGGCTGTAAGCCCAGAACAGCACAGTCAAAGCACCCGCTGTGATACCAGCCAAAGCGCCCCAGTGATTCATGCGTTTCCAATACAAGCTCATCAGCACCACAGGACCAAAAGCTGCACCAAAACCAGCCCAGGCATTTGCTACTAAACCCAGAATAGAACTGTTGCTGTCAAGCGCCAGTACTATAGCGACAAGGGCAACTGCAAAGACTGAAGCGCGGCCAACCAATACCTGTTGTTGATCCGTGGCGGCTTTGTGCAGGAAGGTTTTGTAGAAATCCTGTGTTAATGCGCTGGACGTGACCAGCAATTGGGAAGAGATGGTGCTCATAATAGCAGCCAGAATAGCAGCCAGTAATAATCCACCCACGAATGGATGGAACAAGACCTGAGACAGCAGAATAAAAATGGTTTCAGGGTCTTTCAGTGGCATTTGGGTTTGCTGAATATAGGCAATACCGACAAAACCTATGGCCATGGCGCCTACGATAGAGATGATCATCCAGGACATGCCGATACGACGTGCCGCTTTAAAATCTTCTACTGAACGTATTGCCATAAAACGCACAATAATATGGGGCTGGCCAAAATAACCCAGACCCCAGGCCAGTAATGAAATGATGCCCAGCACACTGGTGCCCGTGAATAAATCCAGATGTTTTGGATTGAGCTGCTCTATGGTTGCAAAAAGTTGGGTTGGCTGATCTAAAGCACCAAAAGCCACTACAGGCACCATCACCAGCGCAATAAACATAATCATGCCCTGCACAAAATCTGTCATGCTGACCGCTAAAAAACCACCCAGCAGGGTATAAGCAATCACAACGCCTGCAGTCAGAAACAGACCAAACTCATAATCCAGGCCAAACACTTCGTCAAACAACTTACCACCGGCTACCATGCCTGATGAGGTGTATAAGGTGAAAAATACGACGATAACGACAGCCGAGACCAGACGTAAAAGCCGTGTTGGATCAGCAAAACGATTTTCCAGATAATCGGGCAGGGTGATCGAATCTTTGGCTAATTCGGTATAAACCCTAAAACGTGGAGCCAGCAGCAGGTAGTTCAGATAAGCACCAATCACTAAACCGACGCCAATCCAGATTTGAGAAATACCGGCAACATACATAGCGCCTGGCACACCCATCAGTAACCAGCCACTCATATCAGAGGCGCCGGCCGACAGTGCTGTGACTGCAGGGCCTAACTTACGGCCTCCCAGCATATACTCTGACAAATTACTACTGGACTGACGATAGGCGTACAAGCCTATTGCTAACATGGATATAAAATAAAGAGATAAAGCTAAAATGGTTCCCGTAGCCACTGTGGTTCTCCCGCACTGTTATTGTTGTAGTTATAAATTGGCGCATGCTACCAATAGCGTTAAACAACAGCCAGTTTTTTAAGGCAGACAAACAAAGTGCTGCTGCCAATCACGGCTGACTTTTATTCCGGGTACAGTTCTGGCAAAGCAGATTTGTAAGCTGCCTTCTCCACTGATAACTCTGACCAGCAAATCCACAAGGCTTTACCTTGCCAGCTTTGCTGCTCTTTCTGATAGAGCTGTTGGTTTAGCAGCTGTAATTGCTCAGCAAAAGCAGCATCTTTGCACCAGTTTGCTAATTCGGTTAATGAAGCGGGTGGGCGGCCGAATTGTTGTTCTGCCCACAACATCAGCCATTGCCGTGCTGCTGTCGCATCATTGTTGTGACAAGCCTGCTGCAGCTTTTTAGGATTGGCTTTGGCTGAGCCGGAATTGTGCATTGAAGTCTTTACGGCAACTGTTTTTGTTGGTCTGAACCAAAGCAGCAAAACAACAGAGCTCAGCCAGAGCAGGCTGATTACCGAGCTGGTGTAATTCCATTGCCATGGGTTCGTTTCTGTCGCCTGAATCATAGGTACCTGCTTTGTTGGCACTACCACAGGTGCAGCACTTTGCTGCGGCAGTTCAGGGTTTATCTGCACTGTTAAACGTTTTTCCGGCAAGGTCGCATAGTGCACTGAATTGGTTTTTTTATTCCACCAGGGTAGTTTCACCTCCGGCAATACCAGCTCACCTGCTTTATTGGCTACGACTGCCATGCTAAAGACTTTTTGTGATACCAGGGTGCCATTACGCTCTGCTTGTTTAGCATGAGGTTGTTCTTTATAGAGTTTTACACCATCAGGAGTATCAAGAGTTAAATCCGGTAACTGATGTTCAGCCACATCCAGCGCTGTGATGGTGATAGTGCGGGTGACAGGTTCACCTTGAGTGAGCTGATCGGTGGCCGGGCTCCATTCTTCATTCAGGCTGACTAAATCGGCGATCAGCCAGTCACCCGGGAAATTATCCGGTTTGGCGGCGACTTCAATAGTTAAATCATTGGCTTGGGCATTAACAGGTTTGGTCTGGGCAAAATAATCATAACGGCCTGAGTTTCTGTCCAGCATTTCACCGCTGAGTGTCGAACCAGGTAGCACAAAAGTGCCACTACGCTCCGGGATCAGCCGATATTGACGGCTAAAAGTGCGGTAGCGTTCACCGTTAACCAGTTCTGAGCCTTCTTTGTCTTTCCCCAATTGTTCAATGCTCAGACCATCCACTTTAGGTTCACTCAGCGAGCCTCGCTGTAAATCGCCCTGAAAAAAGATTTTTACTTCCAGATAGGCCAGTTGTTGTACATAAAGTTGAGTGCTATCCAGACTACTTTGTAAAAACAGCTGAGCGTCATTCGTGGTTTGCGTCTGGGCAGAGCCTTTGACGACTTCGACTTCAATAGGGGAAGAACTAACCCCTTCAATTTCAAAGGCGGGAATAGTAAAAGTACCGCTTTGTTTAGCCTTAAGTAGCAAACGCCAACTGGTGGTGCGGCTGGCCTGGCCGTTGATGATTTGCATTTGCTGACCCATAGAAGGGCCTTGCACTATAAAATCTTTGTCCAGTACCGAGAAATCAGGTTGATGGGCGACCTGATCATCGGCCACCAACTCCAGCACAGCTGTTTCACCTAATAACAAAGGATTCTTATCCAGCGATACTTTTAATTCAGTGAAAGCCCAGACCGGGCTGGACACTATTAAAAACAGGCATAACCACTGCTTTACCATTCTTCGACAACTCCGGCTGGTGGTTGATCATAACGACGTTTTTGATATTCAATCGCCATCTTGCGGCGTAATAACAAAGAGGGATCATCTTGTACTTTGCGTAATAAATTATCCAGCTGCTGACTTTGCTCAGCGTTTGCATTAGGCCAGGCTTCGGAAATTGCCTTTTGCTGCTGCGATTCTTTTGTATCTTTGTTTTGTTCTGCCTGTTCAGCGGCTTGTTGTTGTTCTTGTTGTTTTTGCTGCTGCGTCTGGCCCGGCGGCTGATCTTTTTGTGACGCAGCATCATTGCCTTGTTCAGCAGACTGCTGTTCTGATGACTGTTGTGAGGATTGCTCTTTTGACTGCTGTTTTGATTCAGAGCCTTCACCTTCCTCACCAGACTGGTCACCGGATTGCTCACCTTGCTGCTCGCCCTGTTGTTCGCCTTCACCTTTTTGCTGTTGTTGCTGCTGTTGCTGTTCCTGCGCCTTTTTCACCGCATCGATGTTTTGCTGAGCTTTATCAAGCTGCGGGTTTTTAGCCAGAGCTTGTTGATAGGCTTCTATCGCATCCTGATATTTTTTTTGTTGCGCCAGACTATTACCCAGATTGTACAGCGAATCTGCGGTATCCAACTGGCGATAGGACTGTTCAGCTGCGGCATAATCTTCTGCTTTATAAGCAGCATTGCCTTTCCATAACGGGTCTTCAAAATTCTGCCAGGCGCTTGAGTAATCCCCTTGCTGATAAGACTGCTGTGCTTTTTGTTGTTGGGTCTGCCAGAGGTCACTCCATTCAAAGGCTTCGGCTTTTGGCATAAAAAGTACCAGTACGAACACTGTCAGGGCACCACGTTTATGCAGCCACAAGGCGAAAGGTAATAATAACCAGACCAGATAAACTGCATTGTCCTGCCATTGATCACCAAAGAGTTTTTGCTGCTCGTCGCTGTCGGTTTTTTTATCTAATGGTTTCAGTGCGAGCAGGGCGTCTATATCGGTATCTTCTGAACCTGCCACGGCAAAAACACCTGAGCGCAACTCTGCTAATTGTTGCAGCTGTGCCAGAGGGACGCGGGGAAGCACTATAGCACCCTGATGGTCTTTTAATAATTCGCCATTGCTTAAACGTACTGGCGCACCTTGGGTAGTACCAAAAGCCAGCACAGACAAGCGGTGTGGAAAGTTATCCATCAGCTCACGCAGGCGGGGATAATCAGATGAAGCAAAGCCGTCGGTAAAAAGCACCACATCACCCTGCACATAACCGCCTTGTTTGAGCAGCTGATCGGCAAGCACTAATGCGGCCTCAAGGTTAGAACCCTGCACCGGCATAATATCAGGACTGAGTTCAGGCAACAGCAGCCGCACGTTATTGTGATCCTGAGTTAAAGGGGATATGACAAAAGCATCGCCAGCAAAGCTGACTAAAGCCAGTTCACCTTCTTTAATACCATTGATGTAATCCAGCGCTTTAAAGCGGGCCTGAGTAAAACGGTCTGGGGATAAGTCTGTGGTGCGCATCGACATCGACATATCCATCAAAATCACAGTGGCTTTTTTAAGTTGAAACACTGGCATGGGTAAACGTTGCCAACTGGGGCCTGCCAGAGCAATCACACTCAGCAACCAGATGATCAACAGCAGCCACAACACAGGTTTTTGCTGATGTTTGGCTGGAACAGTTAATAACTCCTTTTGCAGATGTGGCGCTATCCAGTGTTGCCATGCGCTTTGTGGTTGGCGCAGTTTGGCAAATAAACCCCAAATCAGCAGCGTTGGCAGTAGTAACCAGAAATACTCTGGTCTTAACCAATGAAAATCAGCCCACATGTTTTTTTCTCCCTGACCATCTGATCTGGCCTAAGGCAAGTAACACAGAACAAAACAACGCAGCGAATAAAGGCCAGTGTAAAAGACTTTGCTGAGGACGGTAGCTGATTTGATCGCGTTCTATCGGCTCTAATTGATCCAGCAGCTTATAAATTTGTGCCAGTTCAGCTAAATCACGGGCACGGAAATACTTGCCACCGGTTTCTTCTGCGATACGTGTCAACAGCACTTCGTCTAAATCCTGAGAAGGGTTAATGAGCTGACGGCCAAAAATGCTTTGTTGCACCATTTGTTCGGCTCCAACACCTACAGTATACACTTTGACTCCGGCGGCTTTGGCCAGTTGTAAGGCTTCCATCGGCTGAATAACGCCAGCAGTATTGGCGCCATCACTCAATAGGATCAGTACTTTATTTGAGGTTTCATAAGCGTTTAAGCGTTTAACGGCTAGCCCTATGGCTTCGCCTATAGCGGTACGTTCACCGACTAAGCCCCGTACTGCTTCATCCAGCATGGTTTGAATGGTGGTTAAATCATAAGTTAAAGGGGTTTGCTGATAAGCTGCATCGCCAAATAAAATCAGGCCAATACGATCGCCTTTACGCTGCTGAATAAAGTCGCTGACGACCAGCTTCACCGCCTGCAGCCTGTCTATGCTTTGACCCTGATGCTGCATATCACTGATCGCCATCGAACCGGATAAATCCAGCGCTAACATCAGATCCCGGCCTTGTTGTGGCAAGGTCACAGTCTCTCCCAGCCACTTAGGTTGGGTCGCTGCGAGCACTAAAAAACACCAGCACAGCAGTGCTATTAGGGTTTTGACAGAGCGGGGCGCTTTACTTGTCAGTCCATCAGTCTGGCTGCTGGCTTTAATCAGGGCTTTGTGTGTTAAAGGGCTGCCTTGTTGCTGAGTTTTACGGCGCAGCAACAATGGCAAAGGGAGCAGGATAAACAGCCAGGGATAGCTAAATTCAAACATCAAAGCTGCTCCAGCTGTTTGGCAGAGACTTTATTCAGCCATTGGGTCGCAAACTGCAGATAAAGGGCAAAGTCAGCTTGATCAGGCTGCTGTTTATACAACACAGCTTGTAAATCCGGCAATGAATGCTGTGGTAATTGCTGCTGTAAAAAGTCCTGCCATCGCCTCACTGGCGCAGATAAAACCGGATGTCGTGGGCTGTAACAATGCAGCAATCGTTTTAGCAGTTCATTCAGTTCAGCGCTTTGGTCTGGAGCTTTAATCAGTCGCAATTCCGCTTTGGCCTGGCGTAAAGGTAAGGCTTTTTGCCATTTTTTCCAGAAAAAGCGAAAGCCGTAGGCGAGCAATAAAATCACCAGTACTGCAAGTAACCACCAGCCTGGTGCAGGTGGCCAGAAGGTGTTCAAAACTGGTTCCTGAATATCAGCTAAAGCCAGTTGGGGTTCAGTGTTCGCCATCAGGCCAACTCCTGTTTAATTGTTCAATCAAAGGCAAGGCTGCACTTATCTCTAAATAGCGACAGTTAAGCTTTTTTAAGTTCAACTGCAAGGCCTGTTGCCATTGGCTTTGTTGCTGCTGATAACTATGTTTTAACGCGGAAGATCCCAGGTCGAGTGTTTTCAGCTCCTGACCGTCGGTTACCGCAGCTAAACCAGAAGCAGACAATGGCAGCTTCAAATCCAAAGGGTCGGTAATATGCACACAACGAATTTCATTATGCTGGCGCATCGCCTGTAAATGACGCAAGCCTTGTGCGTCAAGCGCGCTAAAATCTGAGATCACAAAAAGAAGTGAGCCAGGACGGGCTAAACGACGCATTAAACCCAAAGCATGATTGAGGTTAGACTCTGCAGCCATCCCCTGATTTTGCTGAATTTTAATCAGCGCATTTAAATAGCGTAATACGGCCTGGCTACGTGCTGCAGGTTTGAGCTCCAGCAATTGCTGTTCACTAAATACCAGCCCACCGAGTTTGTCGCCGGTTTCACGCACATGCCAGGCCAATAAGGCGGCTAAATGCGCAGCCTGTACTGACTTAAGCAGCAGTTTTGTACCAAACCGCATCGACTCAGACATATCAGTCAGGATAAAAACCGGACGTTCTTTTTCTTCGCGAAATAGCTTAGTGTGTACTTTGCCGGTGCGTGCTGTGACCCGCCAGTCGATGGTACGCACGTCATCACCGCTCTGGTAATGCCGCACTTCATCAAACTCCATACCACGGCCTTTACTGCGCGCCAGATAGGAGCCCGCCAACTTACTTTGAATCGCCATTTTGGGCGCTAAATCCAGCAAAGCATGATGACGCTGATAGGCCAGCAGCTGCGGTAAATCCAGATGGATACCGTCTGTGGCCAGTTGTTCAAGCTGAAGTTGGGTATTCATCAAAGACACATCAGGCAACCGGAACCAGTTTTAAAATCTCTCTGAGCACATCGTCTGTGCTTAAACCCTGAGCTTCGGCATCGTAGGTTAAGATCAGACGATGACGTAACACATTAAAAAATACCGCCTGAATATCATCCGGCGTCACAAAATCACGGCCTTCTAACCAGGCTTTAGCACGGGCACAACGCTCCAATGCAATACTGGCACGTGGACTTGCACCATAAGCTATCCATTTCGCCAGTTGTTCACTGTAGGCTTTGGCATTTCGGGTCGCCATCACCAGCTGCACTATGTAGTTTTCGAGGCTTTCGGCCATGTGCAATTTTAAAATGTCCTGACGGGCGGCAAAAATATCGGCCTGACTGATAGGGCTTAATTTGGCTTTTTCATGAGCTAAAGCTTCGCCCCGGGTTAAACGCAAAATAGCCAGTTCAGTGGCTGCATCCGGATAATCCACTTTCAGATGCAATAAAAATCTGTCCAGCTGTGCTTCTGGTAAAGGATAAGTGCCTTCCTGCTCCAGCGGATTTTGGGTTGCCATCACTAAAAACAGCTCAGGCAACGCATAAGTTTTCCGGCCTACAGTGATTTGTTTTTCCGCCATAGCTTCTAACAAAGCCGACTGCACTTTAGCTGGTGCGCGGTTAATTTCGTCCGCCAGAATAATATGGTGGAACAAAGGGCCTGCCTGAAATTCAAATTGACCTGTTTCAGGACGGTAGATATCTGTGCCTGTTAAATCGGCTGGTAATAAGTCGGGTGTAAACTGAATGCGGTGAAAACGACCTTCTACCCCATGTGCCAATGCGTTCACTGCTCTGGTTTTGGCTAAACCAGGTGGGCCTTCCACCAACAAATGACCATTGGCCAATAAAGCCAACAAAATACCTTCCGTCAGCGCATGCTGACCTAAGACCTGACCGTCCAGATAGTCTTTTAACGCGGAGAATGCCTTTACCATAATACTCACTACTGTTTTTAGGTTATTGTCGTCAGTTATTGTTGTTTATTTTCCAAGCAGTTAGCTCTAAAAAAAGCTAGGCTAAGACCACTTGCTTTTATATAAGGTTCAAGACGTTTTAAAACAAGTGTTTTAATTTGCCTGATCTCTGGTTACAATCGAATTATCTACAGGTCAGACCTGTCACGGTAAACACAGAAAGAGGACTTTTATGGCCGCGCCAATACAACTTACCACACGTCAGGGAGACCGTATCGCCATAGTGCGTGGTCTGCGTACTCCATTTGCGAAACAAGCGACCGAATTCCATGGCATTTCAGCACTGGAACTGGGCAAGCTGGTGGTCAATGAACTGCTGATCCGTAGCGAATTGTCGCCCAAGTTAATAGATCAATTGGTTTTTGGTCAAGTTGTACAAATGCCGGAAGCACCAAACATCGCCCGTGAAATAGTTCTGGGCACTGGCATGAATGTGCATACCGATGCCTTTAGCGTGACCCGTGCTTGTGCCACCAGCTTCCAGTCTGTGGTCAGTGTGGCCGAAAGCATGATGGCAGGCCACACTGAAATCGCAATCGCCGGTGGTGCAGATTCAAGCTCAGTATTGCCTATTGGTGTCAGCAAAAAATTAGGCCGTGCTCTGGTCGATTTAAACAAAGCCAAAACTTTTGGTCAGAAACTGGCAATTTTCCGCCGTTTAGGTTTAAAGGATTTGTTGCCAGTGCCTCCAGCAGTGGCTGAATACAGCACTGGCTTGTCGATGGGCGATACCGCTGAACAAATGGCCAAAACCTATGGCATCAGCCGTGCCGACCAGGATGCGCTGGCGCACCGGTCACATAGCTTAGCTGCGCAGGCCTGGAAAGATGGTTTATTAAAAGATGAAGTAATGGCCGCTCATATCGAGCCGTACAAAACCTTCCTTGAAATCGACAACAATATTCGTATGGATTCCAAACTGGAATCGTACAGCAAGTTAAAACCAGTATTCGACCGTCAGTTTGGTACTGTCACAGCAGCCACCAGTACTCCACTAACAGATGGTGCTTCAGCTGTACTGATGATGACTGAAAGCCGTGCTAAAGCTATGGGTTATGAAGTGCTGGGTTATATCCGCAGTTACGCTTTTGCCGCAATCGATGTGTGGGAAGATATGCTGATGGGCCCATCGTATGCGACGCCAATTGCTTTGGATCGTGCCGGTTTGAAGCTGTCTGACTTAACCCTGATTGAAATGCACGAAGCTTTTGCCGCTCAGGCGCTGGCCAATATGAAAATGTTTGGTAGCAAAACTTTTGCTGAACAAAAACTGGGTCGCTCTGAAGCCATAGGTGACATCGATATGGCGAAATTTAACGTCATTGGCGGCTCTTTAGCTTACGGCCATCCTTTTGCTGCTACCGGCACCCGTTTAATTACCCAGACGTTAAATGAATTAAAACGCCGTGGTGGTGGTATTGGTTTAACCACAGCCTGCGCTGCCGGTGGTTTAGGTGCAGCTATGATAGTGGAGACTGAATAATGAGCCAGCCGACTTTTAGCCTAAGCATTCGCCCTGATCATATTGGTGTGATCAGCATGGATGTGGCAGGTGAGAGCATGAATGTGCTCAAAGCTGCTTTTGCTGATGAGATTAAATCTTTGCTCAGTGAAATTAAAAACAATAAAGACATCAAAGGTTTAGTTATTATCAGTGGCAAGCCGGATTCTTTTATCGCAGGTGCCGATATTTCTATGCTGGATGGCTGCACTACAGCTCAGCAAGCCGAAGACATAGGTCGTATGGGCCAACTAGTGTTTAACCAGCTTGAAGCTTTATCTATTCCGTTAGTGGCAGCTATTCATGGCCCTTGTTTAGGCGGTGGTTTAGAGCTGGCTTTAGCCTGTCATGCCCGAGTTGCGACTACAGACAACAAAACTGTATTGGGTTTACCTGAAGTGCAGTTAGGTTTATTGCCAGGTAGCGGTGGTACTCAGCGTTTGCCTCGTCTGGTTGGTATTCAAAAAGCTTTGGATATGATTTTAACCGGTAAGCAGTTGCGTGCTGCTCAGGCGAAAAAAATCGGTTTAGTCGATGCCGTTGTACCTAAAAGTATTTTGCTCGAAGCCGCAGTGCAACTGGCGCTACAACTGGCAAAGCAAGGCAAACCGGCAGCTCGTGAAGTCAAACTGAACTTTGTTGGTAAAGTGCTGGAAAAAACGCCTTTTGGCCGGGCTATTGTATTTAGCCAGGCTGAAAAACAAACTTTAGCTAAAACTCATGGCAATTATCCGGCGCCGCTGAAGATCCTCAACGCCATTAAAGCTGGTGTGGATGGTGGTTTTAATAAAGGCCTGGATGTGGAAGCTAAAGCTTTTGGTGAGCTCTGCATGACCAGTGAGTCCAAAGCTTTACGGTCCTTGTTTTTTGCCACTACTCAGATGAAAAAAGAGACTGGGGCAGGGGATGTTCAACCCCGTAAAGTGCGCAAAGCCGCCATTTTAGGTGGTGGTTTGATGGGCGGTGGTATCGCCAACGTTACAGCCACTAAAGCGGGTGTGCCGGTGCGGATTAAAGACATTAGTCAGCAGGGTATTTCCAATGCGATGAAATACAGCTACAGCCTGCTAGAGAAAAAGCTGCGTAAGCGTTTTGTCACTAAGACTGAAGTGCAAAAACAAATGTCTTTGCTGACAGGCACGACCGATTACAGCGGATTCCACGATGTGGATTTAGTAGTCGAAGCTGTATTTGAAGATTTAAATTTAAAACAGCAGATGGTCGCTGATATCGAAGCCAATTGCTCTGAACATACGGTCTTTGCCAGCAATACCAGTTCATTGCCTATAGGTCAGATCGCAGCCAAAGCGGCTCGCCCTGAAAATGTCATTGGCCTGCATTACTTCTCTCCTGTGGATAAAATGCCACTGGTCGAAGTGATAGCGCATGACAAAACCTCGGCTGAAACTATTGCGACTACTGTGGCTTTTGCCCGTAAGCAAGGCAAAACGCCTATAGTCGTGAAAGACGGCGCAGGTTTTTATGTCAACCGTATTCTGGCGCTTTATATGAATGAAGCGGCCAATATACTGCTCGAAGGCGAACCAGTTGAAGCGCTGGATAAAGCGCTGGTGAAATTTGGTTTCCCTGTCGGTCCTATTACCTTGCTGGATGAAGTGGGTATAGACGTAGGCGCTAAAATTTCGCCTATTCTGCTGAATGAATTGGGTGAGCGTTTTACTGCACCAGCTGCATTTGACCGCTTACTGGCGGATGGCCGTAAAGGCCGTAAGACCGAAAAAGGTTTTTACCTGTACGGTGCCAAAGCCAAAGGCAAAAAGCAGGTCGATGCTTCGGTTTATAGCGTGCTTGGTTTAAACCCAGCTGCTAAATTAAGCGGCGATCAAATAGCGCTGCGCTGCGTGGTGCAAATGCTGAACGAGGCAGTGCGCTGCTTAGAAGAAGGCATTATAAGCAGCGCCCGTGACGGTGATATAGGCGCCATCTTCGGTATAGGCTTCCCGCCGTTCTTAGGCGGCCCGTTCCGTTATATCGATCAGATGGGTGCCGCCACTTTAATCGCGCATCTGCGCAGCTTTGAGAGCCGTTTTGGCGCACGTTTTGCCCCAAGCAAGCTGTTGCTGGAAAAAGCAGAACAAAACACGACTTTTTATTAAGTTATGTTTTGACTTTAAAAAGGCTTCTACCTGTTAGAAGCCTTTTTTGTTATTTTCTTTGCCTCTCTCATTTTAGGTTCTGACACAGTCTTTTTTTGTTACATCTTATTCGTCGCATAAGTACGCTCCTGCTGTGGTTGTGAAATCCTCGTTGTGTTAACGTTTTGTTGTTTTTTAACCACCGAATCCATGCACAATAAAGAGAGAAAAATATGCCCAATCCGGTCCGTATCCTTGGTTATGGAGTTGCTATGCTCACCAGTTTGCACATTATGGCTGCGATGCCTGCATCAGCGCCTGTAGCGCCAGTAAAACCTTACGTAGTGAAGTCAGAAAATGGCGACAGGCAAGATCCCTATTATTGGTTGCGGGACGATAAAAGACAGGCTCCCGATGTATTGGCTTACCTGAACGCTGAAAACCAGTATTACCAGCAGTATGCCGACCAATACAAAAGTTTGAGTAAAAGTCTGGCCGATGAAATTATTGGCCGGGTCAAACAAGACGACAGCACAGTGCCTGTGGTGAAAGGCGACTATTCCTACTATACCCGCTACGAGCAAGGCAAAGAGTACCCGATTTATGCGCGTAAGCCCAAAGCAGGTGGTGCTGAGCAAGTGATGCTGGACGTCAATAGCATGGCAGAGGGCAAAGACTTCTATCAGATAGGCAACTATCAGGTTAGTCCTAATCAGCAGTTGCTGGCTTATGCAGAAGACACTACTGGCCGTCGTAATTACAACCTCAAAGTTCGTGACCTGCGCACAGGCAAAGACTTAGCCACAACCATTACCGGCGCTGAAGCCTCTATCGCCTGGTCGGCTGATAACAGTCAGTTGTTTTATATTGAAAAAGACCCGCAAACTTTATTAGGGACCAAAGTTCGTCGTCATACCCTGGGTCAGGCTGTGGCGAAAGATGAAGTGCTGTATGAAGAAAAAGACAGCAGTTTTTACATGGGCGTGGGCAACAGTGCTGATGATAAGTTCGTAGTGATTTGGCTTGGCAGCACAGTATCCAATGAAATGCTGGTGCTGAAATCTGACGATAAAAAAGGCAAATTTACCGCTATAGCACCACGTCAGCGCGATTTTAAATATGAAGTGGAGCATATAGATAATCGTTGGGTGATTATGACCGACTGGGATGCGCCTAACTATCGTTTGATGACGGTCAATGATGACAAAATTGGTGATCGTAGTCGCTGGCAACCGTTGTTGGCGCATAACCCTGATGTCTTTATTGATTCCTTCCAGCTATTTACCGACTATCTGGTGATTAACGAGCGCAGCAATGGTCTGGACAGAGTGCGTCTGATGCCATGGTCTGATTTAAGCAAAGTGGTGTATGTAGAATCCGATGAAGCCGCTTATGTGGCCAAAACCGACAATAATCCAGAGCAAAACAGCCAGTGGTTGCGTTACAGCTATACCTCCTTGACGACTCCACCTTCCGTCTATGAAATGCATATGAAAACAGGTGAAAAGCGTTTATTGAAGCAACAGGAAGTCTTAGGTGGTTTTGATAAAAACAACTACCAGACAGAGCGGGTCTGGGCCACAGCCAAAGATGGTACTCAAATTCCGGTCAGCCTGTTGTATAAAAAAGGTCTGAAAAAAGACGGCACTGCGCCTTTGTATCAATACGCTTATGGCTCTTATGGTATATCCAGTTCACCATCCTTTCGCAGCACCGTCTTGTCTTTAGTGGATCGTGGTTTTGTCTACGCTATAGCTCATATTCGCGGTGGCCAGGAAATGGGCCGCAGCTGGTATGAAAACGGCAAGTTGCTGAAAAAGGTCAATACCTTCACCGACTTTATCGACGTGACTGATTATCTGGTGGCACAAAAATACGCTGCGAAAGATAAAGTTTTTGCGATGGGCGGCAGTGCAGGTGGTTTATTGATGGGCGCTATTGCCAATATGGCCCCGGAGAAATACCGTGGTTTAGTGGCCCATGTGCCTTTTGTCGATGTAGTCACTACTATGCTGGACGAGTCTATTCCGCTGACCACCAATGAATTTGACGAGTGGGGCAATCCAAAACAAAAAGTCTATTACGACTACATGTTGTCCTATTCACCTTATGATCAGCTCAAAAAGCAGGCCTATCCAGCCATGTTAGTCACTACAGGCTTGCATGACTCACAAGTGCAGTATTTTGAACCTGCAAAATGGGTGGCTAAGCTGCGTACTATCAAAACGGATCAGCACCCTCTATTGTTCCGCACCAATATGGAAGCGGGCCATGGTGGCAAATCCGGGCGTTTCTCACGCATGATTGAAATTGCCGACGAATACGCTTTTATTTTGTCTCTGTTACCAGCAACACCTGCTCCTTAAGCTCAAGCCTAAAAGTCTAAGGCTATAAAATAGCGGCGCTGGATTTGTGATGTGCGCCGTTTTTTCTTTTTTAGCTCCATGACTTAGACTTTCGTCGCATTTGTCGGTGTTTTTCACAGTCAAGAGGTTATCTGTCTGGTATAGTGCGGCGGTTTTTTAAGCAGAGTTACTAAGCGGGAGTTCAGTGTGGTTTTTATCCTGAGTCTTTTTTGTCTGAGCAGTGTCAGTGTCTATATTGCGGCCTTACGTGCCGGAATGGCTGCTAAACGCTGGGCATTGGCGGCTTTATGTTTAGGACCTTTAGTGCTTCCTCTGTTTCATAATCATAAAAGACTGACATTACGCCGTGCCTTCGGTCGTTTTTCAAATTTCTTTTAACACTGATCCTGTCTGATATTCATTACGTATCAAAATTTGCAATTTGGACGGATTAAAAGGTTTATTCGTCAACCAGTTGCGATTGTTTTCTGAACAAAATGCGGCTTCTGCGGCATTACAAAATCATTTCTTTTGACAAAGCAAAATTTTTGTTTGACGAGTCTGATTTTGTTTACCATACTGCGCACAGTTTGATTCGGATAGCTGTAGATACAACAAAATTAGAGGAAAAAAGTGATGCAGCAAAGTTTTGTCGCTAATCGTCGCTTTTTCGATGACCAGAATTTCCCTAAGGGATTCACCAGGTCCGGGCGCTTTACTCTGGCAGAGGGTAATCTGCTGGAAAAACATGGCAACGCCATGCAGGAACTGGAAGCAGGCTCACGCCAGCCAGTCAATGAAGAAGAACAACGTTTTATCGCTGTTTGCAAAGGCGAACAGGAAGCAGCCAGCCAGTATGAAAAGGTCTGGGTGAAGTACAAACAACGTCTGCAGGAAAAACGCAAATTCCATACCGTGTTCGGTAAGAAGCGTATTGCAGATGGTGGTGAAGACTTCTCTTTTGTAGATAACGACGCAGATTAAAAAGTAATACTCTGAAAAGAGGGTTAGTAGAGATCCGGTGCTTAGCACTCGATCTTTACTAACCCTCTTTTTATTTTGTGTTATTAATGATGTACAGCCTGAAGACCAAAGCCGTTTTAACCAGGCACAGCAGTCAGTTTTGGTTTCTGTTGTTTCTGTTGTTTTAAGAACAAACCAAAATCATGAGCCGACAAAGGCTTACTGTAGAAATAGCCCTGAATAATCTCACAGCGCAGCTGTTTAAGCTGTTGCAGCTGCTCAGCTTGCTCCACCCCTTCCGCTACCACTGTCAGGTTCAGGTTGTGCGCTATGGTGACTATAGTGTCCACCATATTGCGACCACGGGCTGTGTTCATATCGTCGATAAAAGCTTTGTCTATTTTCAGTGTATTGAGCGGAAACTGCTTTAAGTATGCTAAAGACGAGTAGCCGGTACCAAAGTCATCCATGGCTAAATGAATACCACGAGCCCGAAGCTTCTTCATCGTATCTATCGCCAAAGTGGGCGATTGCATAACTGTGCCTTCGGTGATTTCCAGCTCCAGATGATAAGAGGGCAGTTCAGAGCGTTGCAGTATGTCGTCTATCTGCTCACACAAAAACGGCAGCATAAACTGCTTGGCTGATAAGTTCACAGCAACACGGCCATGAAACAGGCCCATATCTATCCAGCGTTTGACGTCTTCGCAGGTTTTTTGCAGAACCACTTCACCAATTTCAAGAATTTGGCCTGTTTCTTCTGCTACAGGAATAAAAGAGGCCGGGCTGATTAAGCCTTTTTTCGGTGTAATAAAACGTACCAAGGCTTCCATACCCACCAGCTGACCTGTGACTATGTCCATCTTTGGCTGATAAAACACCGTAAAATAATCTTCTTTTAAGCCATGACGGATCAGGTTTTCTACCTGCAAACGTTTGACCGCCAGCTTGTTCATCGAGTCATTAAAAAACAGGTAACGGTTGGCGCCTTCGTGTTTGGCATGATACATCGCCGTATCGGCATTACGCAGCAGCGCCTGAGGGTCGTGACCATCTTCCGGATACAGCACTATGCCAATACTACTGGTGATTGCCAGCTCATGCTGCTCGATAAAAAATGGCAGGTTAATTTGTTTTAGTAAGTCTTTAGCCAGACTGGTGATGCTGTGAATATCGTTGGTATTTTCCAGCACTACGGCAAATTCATCTCCGCCCAATCGGTAGAGTTTTGCTTTAAAGCGGGTAAATAAACTTAAACGCTCAGACAATTTACATAACAAGGTGTCGCCAAGTTCATGCCCAAGCGAGTCGTTAATTTTTTTGAAGTTATCTAAATCGAACACCAAAAGTGCATGTTCGACCTGCTCTCGTACTAACTGGCTTAAATGGCTGGAAAAACGAGCCCTGTTTGGCAAGCCAGTTAAAGTATCCGTATCGGCCAGACGGTTAAGTTCAGCTTCGCGTTTTTTCCGCTCGCTGATATCGGAGATCACACCAACAAACTGCTGCACTTGCCCCAGTTCGTCTTTAATCACATCAAAACTCAATTCGGCCTGATACAGCTCACCGTTATGCCTTTTATCTTCAATTTCACCAGCCCAATAACCTTGCTCTAATAAGGACTGCCGGATTTCGTGTAAAAAGCGGGCAGGGTAGAGGAAAAGTTCAAACACGCTATGCAGCGCAGATTCACGGCTTCTACCTGTCATGCTGACAAAGGCCGGGTTGACTTCTAATAAAGCGAAATGGGTATCACAGACCATGACTGCATCTGAGATATTATCCAGGCAACGCGCGAATAAGCTTAAGCGTTCTTCCGTTTCTTTAAGTTGCTGAATATTTTTTAAGGTACCGGTCATGCGGATGGCCTGACCTTGTTCATTCAACTGCACCACTTTGCCACGATCCAATACCCAGACCCATTGGCCGTTCGCTGCTTTAATGCGATAACTGGCTTCAAATATAGGGGTCATACCGTGCATGTGCTGTTGCAGCGAACTGGTCACCCGTTCTACGTCCTGTGGATGGATTTCAGAACGATTAGGCGGAAACTGCTGACTGTCACCCGGCTTCTCCAGAGGTTGATGCCAGGAGCTGGAGCGATACAACTGACCGGCTTGCATATCCCAGTCCCATAACTCATCGCCGCTGCCCCATAAGGACAAACGTAAACGCTCTTCACTTTGCTCCAGTTTGGACTGGTAACGTCGCATCCGCACTATGCTCAGATGAGCTAATGCGAGCGCAACTATAGAGAGGGCGGAGATGACGGTCAGCACATAAGGTTGCAATTGCTGCCAACCTGCGGCATAGGCAGGCGAAGGTGCAAGAATCACAAGGCTTAATTGCAGCGATAAAACAGGAGTCAGGCGCACAGTCAGACTTTTTTAATTGATATCAATTCACGGTAACCAATGTTATCCGCACTGTCAAAGCCATTCCGCTAATAAAGGTAATTTCTCTAATAAATTGAATGGGTTTTGCTCAGTTAAATGGCTATGATCCGGTTTATCGCCCGTAGCCAGAAAAATGGCATCGTAATCAGGTGCCAGTAACTGGTAGAAGAATGCGATAAAGTCTTTCAGACTTAATTGTTCCAGTGCTATTTCTATCTGCTCGTTTAAATCAAACTGATGATCACCTTGGCCAATTGCCAGCCACAAGCGCTTGGCTCTGGCACCTAAGCTGCTGTCGCGCTCTTTTATCTGGGTCGCCAGACCTTGTTTCATCTGCACAAACTCTTCTTCATCCAGCTCTTCCAGCTCAGACAGGAAGTTTTTGTAAAAAGCCAAAGTGGCTTTATACAAATCGGCGCAGGAGGCTGCAGGGCTTTGAATATAAAAGGCAATACCAGGCAGCAGGTTCATAGGTACATAGCCTGTGCCTACCAGATAACCCAATTGCTGTTCAGTGCGCAGTACATGGAAATACTCAGGTGAGAGTAAATGATTGGCCAGCATGAAAAGCGCCATATCCACGGGTTGTTTTTGCCGTGATGGCAAATAAATCACCAGTGCCTGATCACTATGCTCAACTGGAACCTTAACCCAGACCGGGCCTATACCCTGCGTATTGTAGCGCTGACGGGGTAAAGCTTCGCCTTGGTTCTGCTCTGAAAGCCAACCTTTTAACGCCTGACTTAACTGAGTTGCATCCGAGGCGTGCCAATTGCCAACCATAAAGGCATCCAGATGCACTTGTTGCAATAACTGATGGTGAAACTGAATAAAATCGCTGTAGCTCTGTTGCTGCAAAGCTGCCGCAAGTTGGTCAATATCCGGGTTTAACGGCTGTAATAAAGACGACAGCTGACTAAAGAGTTTGGAGACGGGTTTGTTTTTGCTGTGGTTTTGCCAGTGCCTGATTAACTGACGTTTAATTTCATCAAAACGTTGTTCATCAAACTGACAAAACGCCATTTGAGCCAATAAATCAGCCACTAACTTAATCTGATTGCCTGCCAAACCACTGCTGTGCAAGCTAATGCCACTATGCTGCACATGCAAATTGTAGGTTAAACCTGCTGTAGTGGCGGCATAAAAACTTTCGTTGATCTGATCCTGAAACAATTCCAGCCATAAACGACTACATGCCATTTGGCTGACAGATCCAATGCAGTTAGGCAAATTCAATTGGACAAAAATATGGCCTTTTGGCGTTTTAAAATCGGTGTCTGCTTTAAACCACAACTTAAAGCCTGACTCTTGCACCAGAAGTTGTGGTTTGGCCATATGGTCAGCATCAGAGAGCAACTTCAGCTCTGTCACCAGATAAGGGTTGCTTTGTGGCAGATGGTTGCCTGGTGGCACCTTAGCGTGAAGGTAATGCTCGATCTGGCTTTGTTCCAAAGGTTGCACACTATAAGGCGTCTGATACCAGCGAGCTTCACGATTGGCCTGGATGTCAGGTGCAATAAACATCACCCTCATATTGTCAGGACGGAAACGCTCCAGCAGTTCGCGGTACAAAGCTTCAGGCGGCAAGTCCATACGATAGTCACCATAGACATAATCATCGACAGGGTAATGCTGCATATTGACCGATAAATCGCAGGCTCCCTGCAGGGCGGTGCTGGGCTCCTGATATAAGTAGCTCCATTGCACTAAGCGCTGACGTTCCAGAAACAAATGCTCCGGAAAGGGTGATTGCCGCAGTAATTGCAGCTGACCAAACATGGCTTCTAAAATCTGATCTTTGGCAAAAACGCCTTGCTCTGTCAGTTCAAAAGACAAAGTGAAATCTTTGTAGTTACTGCCGTCTATACCACCACCGGCACTTAATTGGTTAACCCAACCTTGGTCTTTTAAATACGCCAACAGAGAACCAAATCCTTCATCGCCCAACAAATGTGCCAAAAAAGAAATCAGCTTGTATTTGTACCAGGGCTGGATGTCGGGTAATGCGAAACTGGCGACCAGACGCTGACTGAATTTGTGGGGCGCTATATCCAGTTGCAAAGCCTGATGTTCTGCCAGATATAAAGGTTCTGACAAAGGCGCTTTAGCACAGACATGATTGGGCAAGGCAGCAAAATACTGGTGCACCAGCTGTTCCATTTGCTGTAATGGCAGAGGGGATACCAGACATAACGTCATGCGCCTGGCGCCGTAATGGCTGTCAAAAAACTGCTGCACAGCTTGTTGCAGGCTTTGTTCCGGCGTATCACACAAGGTCAGCAAATTACCCACTGAAAATTTAGCAAAAGGGTGGGCCGGATTAACTGTTTCTTTGTGCACCTGATAAATACGTCTGCTGTCATCTTTAAGCTTTAATGAAAACTCGGCTTCAATAGCCTGACGTTCTTTTTCTATGTAATCGGCGTGAAACAGCGGCGCGCGGAACATATCGGCAAATCTGTCCAAAGCCTGTTCGAAGTAGTCTGTGTCTATATCAAAGAAAAAACTGCTGTGCTCAGTGCCTGTCCATGCATTATGGCTGCCACCATGATGATTGATAAAATGCTGGTACTCGCCGGCGTCCGGATATTTTTCGGTGCCTAAAAACAGCATATGCTCAAGAAAGTGCGCCAAACCTTGGCGTTCTGCAGGATCGTCGAAGTGTCCGACGTTGACAGTCAGCGCTGCAGCACTTTTTTCTGCATCCTGTTGATGCACTAAGAGCACAGGCAGATCATTCAATAAAGTCAGCGCCAGATACTGACGCTTATCGTTAGGGCTTTGCATTAACTGGCTTTTTTTCAATTTATGCCTCGTGACGGGAACCCTGAAAATACAGAATGCGAGGGTTCATCATAGCGATTAGGAATATAGTAACGCAATTTTATGCTTTATTAGCAGTTACTGTCGGCATTAACTTTCATTATCATAGCGCACTCTTTTCGCGAGCGTCGCGAAGTTGTAACTGGTAGCAACAATGGTTAATTTGGTTATTATGCGGCACGGTGAAGCTGAACCGCAGTACTTGAGCGACAGTGAACGACAGTTAACAGCAGCAGGTCAGGCCGAAGTCAGTCAAATGGCTGAGTGGCTGCATCACCACTATAGTGCATTTGATCAGATTTTCTCCAGCCCTTATCGCAGGACTCAGCAAACCGCCGCACTTTTAGTGCAAAAAGCAGTGTCAACGCAAGCTGTTGAACTGAATACGGATCTGATCCCTGAAGGAAACGCGCAGCTGGTCGTCGATTTTCTCGACACGCTTTATGCTGAAAATCCGCACGCCAAAATTTTAGTGGTTTCTCACATGCCACTGGTCAGCTTTTTAGTCGAAGCTTTTACCCGCAGTGGTCAAACCCCTATTTTTGATACTGCTGGTGTGGCTTGTATTGATTACCATCAACACAAGGGTGTGTTATTGGAATATGCCTGTCCCAGCTTGATCCATCTTGTTAAATCGGTGTCTTAAGCAAAACCAATAAAGCACCATCACGGCCCCATTCTGTTGGGGCCGTATGAAAGGCCCGCACATTAGGGTGTTGCACCAGCCAGTTTGGCACTCGTTTCGCCAGAATCCCCAAACCTTTGCCATGTACGACACAAGCGCAGTTAAAATGCTGCTGCTCACAATAGGCCAATAAACCCGCCAGTTCGGTTTTGGCTTGTTGCTGCGTTAAACCATGTAAATCCAAAACAACAGCAGGGCGAAACTCGCCGCGTTTCAGCTGCCTGGCTAAGGTTGGGTCGTCACCGGTCTGCACAAAGGCTAAAGTACTGCTATCGCTTAAAAAACCTTCGTACTGGTCTGAAAAGTAAAACAAATGGCTATCTGGACTGCTATTTGTTAAAGTGGCGGCCATTCTTACCTTGCCGGGTTGGCGGGCAAAAGGTATCTTGTCCTGCTGCAAGGGGCGTGCGCCTGTCACCGAATCCCGGAACAGCTGCTTTTCTTCCTCTGGAAGATTTGGAACTGGTGTTTTTTTTCGCATGCCCGAAGTCTAACCAATCACTAGAGTAAAACACAATGACAGAGCATCAAAGCAGCCATCTGACTGCGGAAATTATCGACGAAGCCATCCGCGAGCTGCATTCCATCCACGACTGGTTACGCTGGTCTGTCAGTCAGTTTAATAAAGCCCACATCTATTTTGGCCACGGTACCGACAATCCATGGGATGAAGCAGCCTTGTTGCTTGCTCATAGTCTGGATATGGCACGTATTACTGAAAACCTGTTGCCGCTTCGGATGACCAGCTCTGAAGCTAAAGTCTTTTGCGATTTGTTACTACAACGTATTGAACAACGTATTCCGGCCGCTTATTTAACTCAACAAGCTTTTTTCTGTGGCTTAAGTTTTTATGTGGATGAGCGGGTGTTAGTGCCACGTTCTCCTATAGGCGAGCTGATCAGCCGAAGCTTTGAACCTTGGTTTAAAGAGCATGAACCGGCACGTATTTTAGATTTGTGCACAGGCTCAGGTTGTATTGCTATTGCCTGCGCCAAACAGTTTCCAAATGCCGAAGTGGATGCGTTGGATATCAGCGAAGATGCGCTGGATGTGGCGATTTTTAATATCGAGCAGCATGAGCTGGAGCATCAGGTGTTCCCTATGTTGTCCGATGGCTATAACGCCATCAAAGGCCAGACTTACGATTTGATTGTGACCAATCCGCCTTATGTGGATGCTGAAGATATGGCTGACCTGCCGGATGAATACCATCACGAGCCGGAATTAGGTTTAGCTTCTGGCCATGATGGTCTGGAACTGACTCGCCGTATTTTGTCAGAAGCTGCAGAGCATTTAAACGACGGTGGCTGGCTGATTTGTGAAGTAGGCAACAGCATGGTCGCACTGCAAGAGCTGTATCCGGATTTGCCATTGCAATGGCTGGAATTCGAACGTGGTGGTTTAGGTGTATTTGCCATCAGCAAAACCGATTTAGTGAAACACCAGGATAGTTTGGAAGCCTAGGTTAGAAACATAGTTTAGAAGCTTAATTTTCAGAAAATACAAAGATATGCAGGGGTGAAGGATGTCGGGTAATTCTATAGGCCAACTATTTAAAGTGACCACCTTTGGTGAAAGCCATGGCCCGGCCATTGGTGGCATAGTGGATGGTTTGCCGCCTGGCTTAAAGCTCGATCTGGAACAAATTCAGCTTGAACTGGACAGACGCAAACCCGGCACTTCACGCTACACCACAGCGCGTCGCGAAGATGACATCGTCAAAATTTTATCCGGTGTGTTTGAAGGCTATAGCACAGGCGCCTCTATAGGGTTGCTGATTGAGAATACTGATCAGCGTTCACAGGATTATTCTGAGATTAAAGACCTGTTCCGTCCAGGTCATGCTGATTACACCTACTGGCATAAATTTGGTATTCGTGATTACCGTGGTGGTGGCCGTTCATCCGCCCGTGAAACTGCAGTTCGTGTGGCCGCTGGGGCTATTGCCAAGCAGTATTTAAAAGCTAAGTTTGGTATCGAAATCCGTGGTTATCTGGCGCAGCTTGGTCCAATCAAAGCGCAAAAGCTGGATTGGGATCAGGTCGAGCAAAACGCCTTTTTCTGCCCTGATGTCGATGTGCTTGAACAATTAGATGAGTACATGCGACAACTGAAAAAAGACGGTGATTCAGTAGGTGCCCGTATTAATGTTGTCGCGTCCGGTGTGCCTGTGGGCTGGGGCGAGCCTGTATTTGATCGCATTGATGCGGATATAGCTCACGCCATGATGAGTATCAATGCGGTTAAAGCTGTCGAAATTGGTGATGGTTTTGCTGTGGTCGAACAACGTGGTTCTACGCATCGTGACGAGCTTAGCTTAGCCGGCTTCAGTGCTAACCATGCAGGAGGCACTTTAGGTGGTATTACTTCAGGTCAGGATATTAACGTCAGTATTGCGTTAAAACCTACGTCCAGTATCAGCATTCCGGGTAAAACTATTACCACCAGCGGTGAAGAAACAGAGATGATCACCAAAGGCCGTCACGACCCTTGTGTCGGTATTCGTGCTGTGCCTATTGCAGAAGCCATGTTGGCGATAGTGCTGATGGATCATTTCCTGCGCCACAGAGCACAAAATGCTGATGTGGTCGTTACGACACCAGATATAGCAAGGCAACCTTAGTGCTTTGAGGTAGAATACAAACGTCGCTTTATGCGGCGTTTTGCTTTTCTCTGCGGCCAATGCGCTGTTAATTTTTGTAGTGGAACACAAATGAAACTTGCCACCACCCCAGCCCTGGGACTTGCTTACTTTGCGTATTTTGCTGTGTTGGGCATTTTTGTACCTTACCTGCCAATGTTTCTCGATGGCCGCGGTTTTAATTCTCACGATATAGGTTTGTTGCTGGCGATAGTCACCACCAGCCGTATTATTGGCCCTAGCCTCTGGGCTATGGTGGTGGAGCGTAAAGGCGATCCAATCAGCGTCATGCGCTTTGGCGCTGTGCTGGCATCCATTGGCTGGCTGAGCAGTTACGTCGATTTTGGCTATTGGCCTCTGGTGTTGGGCCTGGGGCTATTCAGCTTATTCTGGACTGCGATTTTGCCGCAGCTGGAAGTTAGTGCTTTTCATTTTCTGAATAACGACAGCAGCGTATATGGCCGGGTCCGTAGTTTTGGCAGCGTGGGCTACATAGTGGTTGTTATGCTGGGTGGTTTGCTGTTGCAATATTTTGGCTCCGAATTTTTGCCTTGGGGCGCGACTGTTTTTCTGGCATTGCTGCTCGGTACCTTATTTTTATTACCCTCTTTTACGATGAAAAATACCGCAGGGCAGGAGTCTATTCGTTTTAGAACCCTGTTTAAGCACCCGGTGTTTTTACGTTTTATGGCCGCGACTTTTTTGATGCAAATTAGTTTTGCGCCTTTTTATGGCTTCTTTATTTTGTATTGCCGCGATCTAGGCTACAGCGGTGTGACCTCGGGCCTGATGATAGCGCTTGCTGTACTGGCGGAAATTATCGCGTTTTTTTATGCAGGCAAAGTGCTGAACCGTTTTAGTTATCGTGTTTTGCTGACCTTTTGCTACGGCCTGACAGTACTGCGTTGGTTGATTGTGGCTTATTTAGCAGAGCACTGGTACTGGCTGGCTTTTAGTATGTTATTCCATGCTGCCAGTTTTGCCCTGGCGCACAGCTGCGCTATGCAGTTTATTCAGAGTTTTTTTGCTCCAGCTCAGCGTAGTAGGGGGCAGGCTTTGTATGCAGGTGTGGTATACGGCGGAGGAGGCGCTATAGGGGCTTATTGCGCTGGTTTATTGTGGGCTGACGGACCAGGCGCTACTTTAACTTTTGTTAGCGCTGCAGTCGCAGCTTTAGGTGCCACTTTAATGGCCTTTTCTCTGCCAAATACTTTACGTCAGCAGCAAAAGCTCTAGCATTGCATAGAGTTCCTGCTGGGCATCGCTTTGGTAAAAGGCTACAATGCGGCGTTTTTTTTACGCTATAGAGGGTATTGTGGCCAGTCTGTTTCGTTTAGGTTTAATTATCAATCCTGTAGCCGGAGTAGGTGGTGCTGTTGCGCTTAAAGGCAGCGATGGCGTAGTGGAACAAGCTCTGGCATTAGGGGCTGTGCCTCAGGCGCAGAATAAAACCGCTTTAGCCTTAGAGCAGCTGTTACCTCTGAACGATCAGCTTCAGATCCTGACGGTCGCTGGTGCTATGGGGGCTGATTTATTGGCATCTTTAGGCTTTCATTTTCAGATTTGTTACACGCCAGGATCGGCTCAAACCACGGCAGAAGATACAGAACGAGCTGCTACCGTTATAGCAGAGCAGGGCGTGGATTTATTGTTATTTGCCGGTGGAGATGGCACAGCCCGCAATATCTGTGCAGCGGTCGGCGAACGCTCTACTGTGCTTGGTGTGCCAGCAGGTTGTAAAATTCACTCTGGTGTTTATGCTATCAGCCCATCGGCTGCAGGCAAAGTTATAGCTCAGTTAGTCAAAGGCGAGTTGGTCACCTTAACCGAAGCTGCTGTGATGGATATAGACGAAACAGCCTTTCGTCAGGGCATAGTGCGCGCCAAACGTTTTGGCGAAATGCGTATCCCAGCCGAGCTCCGTTATATTCAAAGCGTAAAAAACGGTGGCAAAGAATCTGAAGATCTGGTGTTGGATGATTTAGCGGCTTTTATCGTAAGCACCATGGACGATGACGTGCGTTATGTGATGGGCTCAGGTTCCACAGTCGCTGCCGTGATGAAAGAACTGGAATTACCTAATACCTTATTAGGCGTAGATGTGGTTGAAAATGGCAAACTGATTGCGTCCGATGTCACTGCCACAGAATTGCTGGCGCTGGTGCAGGATTATCCAAGCAAGCTGGTGATCACCTTAATAGGGGGGCAGGGTCATGTGTTTGGCCGGGGTAATCAGCAGTTAAGCCCTGCTGTTATTCGCACAGTGGGTCGCGCTAATATTTGTCTGGTGGCGACCAAAACTAAATTACAGCAGCTTGAAGGCCGGCCTTTATTAGCTGATACCGGTGATGCAAGCCTTGATCAGCAATTGCAGGGCCTGATCCCTGTGCTGGTCGGTTACAACGATTATGTGATGTACAGACTAGGTCTGGAGGAGTAAAAATGCAGGACGTTCAGACCTATATTCAGCAGGTTGCCCAGTTTTTAGATGATATGGTGCAGCGTGCCAGTGATGATGAATTATTTGCCGGTGGTTATTTACGTGGCCATTTTGATTTAGCTGTGGGCCGTTTAGAACTGACTGAACAGCAATTTGAGCGGGCTGAACTTGCGGGCACTGTGCAGCAAAGTCTGGATTTGGCCATTGCAGGTGGTGAGCTTACTGAACAGGACCAACACTTAGTTTTAGGTTTATGGCAGCAGCTACAACAACTTTCGTGATCTGATGTTGCATCAGATTGAAACTGAAGCCGAATTTGATTTGCGCTTCTACAACGCGCTTCGTGCGCCAAACTACAAGTGAACTTTATGTCTACTAAATTTACCAGCTTAGAGCAACACGCCAGTTATGGCATCGGTCTGCAAATGGGTCAGCAACTGGCTGACAACCCGTTTGACGGTTTAGACATTCTGGCTGTAGCCGCAGGTTTAGCTGCTGCTTTCCAGGGTGACGAGCCAGAAGTATCTGAACAGCAAATTGGTGCTGCATTCCAGGTGATCAGTCAGCGTATGCAGGAACAACAGGAAGAACAGGCCAAAGCTTTAGCTGGCGCTGGTGATGCTTTCCTTGCTGAAAATGCGAAAAAACCAGGCGTGACAGTGACTGCCTCTGGTTTACAGTACGAAGTATTAGTACAAGGTGAAGGCGAGAAGCCAACCAAAGCTTCTACAGTGCGCACGCACTACCACGGCACTTTAATTGACGGTACTGTGTTTGACAGCTCGTACGACCGTGGTCAGCCTGCTGAATTTCCTGTCTCTGGCGTGATCGCCGGCTGGACTGAAGCGCTGCAACTGATGCCTGTTGGCACCAAGTTACGTTTAACTATCCCACACAACCTGGCTTACGGTGAGCGTGGCGCTGGTGGCAAAATTGCTCCATTCAGCACTTTAGTGTTTGACGTAGAACTGTTAGCTATCATTGGTTAATAGCTCGTTTTATAAAGAAAAAGGAGCCTGTGGGCTCCTTTTTCTTTAGTCGTATGGGTTGTATTTTTTCTTCTTAAACTGGCTGAAAATTAGCATCAGTGCCAGCAAGCAGTAAACCACAAAAATCACCCTGGTCCAGACTGGCATGGACAGATCCATAAAACGCCAGGCTACATCACCACACATACCTGTTGGGTTAAAAATTTCCGGGAACCATTTATCTAAAGGCAAACCCAGTGGAAACTCAGGAAACAAACTGCAGGTATATAAGCCGCCGGATTGCACCAGCTCCTCCACCCCTATGTGTTCCTGGGTGATCATAAAACCCCAGACAGAACTCGCACCAAAAGTGAGTAATGCTATCCAACGTAATAAACCGTTGGTTGGAGAGATTAACGCAATCAGGGCCGCTAAAATCACACCTGTTAATGCCGCTCTGGCGTACACACACAACATGCAAGGCTGTAAATTCATCTGATATTGAAAGTACAACGCCAGACCTAACAACACCGTGGCTGACAGAGCTAAGACGAGCCATGCCGATCGTTGTTTTGACCATTTTGCCAGACTGGATAACATTCGGATCCCTTTGTTTGATAAAACAAAACTATAAGTCGGTCAATCTAAGGCAAAAACAGTCGAAAGACAACCCACAGCGCGCTGAACAGCTATTTTTAATCCATAGCTTGTTAACTGCTTTGTCTCTGGTACAATCAGTGCCATTTATCTGACATTATAATAATGACAACGGGCCCCTCCGCATGACTATGAATTTAATTAAAGCACAAAGCCCAGCTGGTTTTGCTGAAGAATATATTGTTGAATCTATCTGGAATGGCAAGTTTGCCCCAGGTTCCATTCTGCCGGCTGAGCGTGAATTGTCAGAGCTGATTGGGGTCACCCGTACGACTTTACGCGAAGTATTGCAGCGTCTGGCCCGTGATGGCTGGCTGACTATTCAGCATGGCAAACCAACCAAAGTAAATAATTTCTGGGAAACTTCAGGTTTAAATATTCTGGAAACGCTGGCGCGTTTAGATGAAGAACGTATGCCAGAACTGGTGGATGAGCTGTTATCTGCCCGCACCAATATCAGCGCCATTTATATTCGTGGTGCCATCAAAACTCATAAAGATCAGGTGATCGCATCTTTTGCCGGTGCCGAAGATTTAGCAGACACGGCCGAAGCTTTTGCAGCTTTTGACTACAACCTGAACCATGAAATGGCGCTGCATTCATCTAACCGCATTTATGTGCTGATTTTAAATGGCTTCCGTGGCTTGTATAACAAAATTGCCCGTTTTTATTTCTCATCGCCTGAAGCCCGTGAACTGGCTCGTCAGTATTACCATCAGCTGAAGCAATACGCTGAAGCCGGTAAACATGACGAAGTGGTGTTTGCAGTACGTAAGTACGGTAAAGAGAGTGGAAAAATTTGGGCAGGCTTACGCTCACAAATTCCAAAAGATTTAATCGAATAATCTGAAACCGCCGAAAGGCGGTTTTTGTTTTTTGCATCCATGCAAAAAACTCCTGCAGAGCCTGCTCAAGCCGTTCAAAAACATTCCAGATGTTTTTGTATTCGCCGCCATTTAGCAAAGCATAGCCTTGTCACAGCGGTTGCGGCTGGTTATTATATTGCTATATATAATATAACCTTTAGTTATATGAGGCGAGCCATGCAAAAGCCTGCTGTGCGACCACAAGAAATTTATCTGGATAATAATGCTACTACTGTTGTTTTGGCTTGTGCAGCTGATGCTGTGCAACACACCATGCAGCAGTGTTTTGGCAATCCGAGCAGTAGTCACAGCACAGGTATTAAAGCCAAAGTCGAGTTAGAAACCACCAGGCAATTGGCTCGTCAGTTAATTGGTGCTGGTTCTGGCGATATCGTTTTTACTTCTGGTGCCACTGAAGGTATTCAGAGTTCTATTTTCTCCGCTTTGTTGCATGCCCGTCTGTCTGGAAAAACCGGACCAGCCTTTAGCTTGTTGTACGGCGCTACTGAACACAAAGCCGTGCCTCAGAGTC
The DNA here is from genome assembly GCF_947090785.1 of Rheinheimera sp. MM224. Taxonomy (NCBI): domain Bacteria; kingdom Pseudomonadati; phylum Pseudomonadota; class Gammaproteobacteria; order Chromatiales; family Chromatiaceae; genus Rheinheimera; species Rheinheimera sp. MM224. The sequence goes on along the minus strand of NZ_OX352320.1, from coordinate 2,740,161 downwards.
TGGAACACTGGAATCATGTATTGCAGCTGGGCGCCACTATTAAAGCTATTCCTGTGGATCAACATGGCCTGCTGGATTTTGACTTTATTCGCAAAGAATTGCCCAACACCCTATTGATATGCACTATGGCTGCGAATAATGAAACTGGCGTCAAGCAGGATTTAGCCGCTTTGCAGCAGCTTATTCGCACCGTCGCGCCGCAGGTACTGTGGATGGTGGACTGCGTACAGGCGCTTGGCAAAATGCCATTGCAGCTTGAGCAAATGACCATAGACTACGCACCTTTTAGTGGCCATAAGCTCTATGCCCCTAAAGGCATTGGTTTTTTGTATGTACGTAAAGAGACTCCTTATCAGCCATTACTGGCAGGGGGTGGGCAGGAGAGTGGCTTACGTTCCGGCACTGAGAACTTACCCGGCATTGCTGCTTTGCAGGCTATCTTCCGGCAACTGAAATTAAAAGAAGGATCGGTATTTCAGTCTGAGCAACAACTATGGGATTACCGGGAACAGCTGCTATCCGCATTACGTCAGGTTTTTCCTGATTTAGTTTTGAACAGCAATCAACCTTATATAGTACCTACCACCATCAACTTCTCTGTACCGGGTTTTGCCAGCAAAGACATTATGGATTTGTTTGATGCTGCAGGTATTCGTGTCAGCTCGGGTTCGGCCTGCAGCTCTAAAATCCCGACCAGTTTTGTGCTTAATGCGATGAGCTTGCCGTTGTGGCGCAGTCAAGGCGCTATCCGGTTGTCCTTTGGCCCTGCGATGACTGTGGATGAGTGTCAGCGGGCTTGTCAGGCTATTCTGGCACTAAAAACTGTGGTGAACTCCTGTTGTCTGGTATTAAGTGACGCCAGCAGTACAGAACTTCAGCCTGTGACTGGTTTAGTGCAGTTAAAACATGAAGATTTATGCAGTTATTTACTGGTATCTGCTGATACGTCGGAAGTCGTTATTATCGATGCAGTGTTGCCTCTGGCCAACCGGATTGCGCAGTTAGTGCAGGGGCACCAGTTTAAAGTCCGGGCTATTCTGGATACCCATCGGCATCAGGATCATCCTTCAGCACGACCCGAGTTGGTGACTTTATTGTCTGATTTAATAGACTCTGCGCATACAGATGTGCTGGGTTGGCCTTTGCAGCAAACCCGCTTACAAATGGGGGCTTATCAGTTGGAAACTCTGGCCACACCTGGCCATAGTCCTGAAGCTGTGACTATTCTGGTCAAACAGCAGCAACAGCAAAAATTCGCTTTTGTCGGCGATTTTATTTTACCTGGTGGCACAGGCCGGCTCGATTTACCTGGTGGCGATAGTCAAGAGTTTCGCCGCAGTTTAAGAGCCTTAAGTAAGCAGCTTGCACCTCAGACTTTATTATTATCCAGTCATGACTATGCCCAGCGTTTTTTCACCCGTTGGGATCTGATGCTGCAGGAACAACAGACATTGCAGCAGGTATTGAACACCGAAGATACGCCAGAGCTATGGCTGAGTGAATTACAACGTCAGACGGACTGGCTGCAACAGCAGGCAGGGCATTTTTGTGGTGTAGTGGAGGTCTGTGCCTCAGATGCGACAGCTGTGATTGACAAACATCAGATCGCCGCGTTGATACAACAGCATCCAAACTTACAAATTTGGGATGTACGTGAACCTCATGAACAAGCTGCTGGCGCTTTATCTGTGTATTTACCTTACTTAGTTTGTAAGGAAGTGCCTTTGTCTGCGCTGGTGCAACAGGTTGCTGATCAGCAAACAGCAACGCCTCAACCTCTGTTACTGGTTTGCCGTTCCGGTAACCGCAGTTTATTGGCAGCAAAGGTGCTGAACAGGGCAGGGTTTGAGCTGGTGTTTAACCTCAAAGGCGGGGTTGCGCTTTTAGCATGACAACCCTTCGTATGAGCTTCGACGGAGAGAAGGGCGACCTTAAAGGTCGCCCCTACAGTCAGCAGCTGTTTAGTAAAACAGATGCTGTAATGGGTTTAATAAGCGGGTTAAGCCTTTTTTAAACTTCAATGGTGCAGTTAAAACCGACAAACACAAACAATCTTCACTCATGGTGCGTGGCGTATGCGTATGATCCGGCGTATTAATCAATAAATCACCTTCGCCATAACAGCCTGCCTCATCATAGATCTTACCTTTGAGGACCAAGGTGATTTCCAGACCCAAGTGCGTGTGTTGCGGTACTTCACTGTCTTTACGGATATAAAGCAAAGACACGTTATGCTGATCTTCACCTGCTAACTTCGCTGTACTGATCCCACCCAGATTGAACCACTTCAACTTGTTTTGCACTAACGGTTTTAATGAGGCAGGCAATAAGATTTCGCTGTTCTGAATTTGCAAAGCAAAAGGCTGGCGTTTTGCCATTTTTGCTGCCACTTCAGGTTGAGCCGTAATAAAATCCAGCATCTGTTGCCAATCTGTTTCAGTGCTTTGCTCTTCAGGTAAGCTCACCAAAGCAGCTCCGGCTTCAGCTTCTAAATCCATTTTTATCCGTTGACAATGAGGGCACAGATCCAGATGCGCAGCAATCGCCAGACTTAATTCAGGGGCCAGACTGGCTTCAATATACTGTTCCAGCAATTCCAGCGCCGGGTGATGTTTAACTGCGTGGATCATCAATGGCCTCTCTTAATCTGTCTAGCGCCAAACGAATACGGGATTTTACTGTACCTAAGGGGATAGACAGTTCTTCCGATACTTCCTGGTGCGATTTCTCTTCTAAATACACTTTTTCCATCACGTCACGTTGCGCCGGAGGCAGCTTGGCAAAATGGGGCGCTACTTTTTCTGCCAGTAACCACAAATCCCATTCGTTGCTGTCTGTGCCTTCCTGCTCAGGGTAATCACCGTCAAAAAACAGATCGTCTGCACTTAATTCGTCTTTACGACTTTGTTTTTTACGCAACATATCAAAACGTACGTTACGGGCTATGGTGAAAATCCAGGTGGATGCGCAGCCACGGCTGGCGTCAAAAAGCCTGGCTTTTTGCCACACATTCAACATCGTATCCTGGACCATCTCCATGGCCTGTTGCTCGTTACCAAACATTTTCAGACCAAAAGCTTTTAAACGTGGTGCAAAATAACTAAATAATTGCGAGTAAGCTTGTTTATCGCGATCTACCGCAATAAAAGTTAAAGCTTGTTCCCACTGCGTATTGTCTTGGGGTTGAACTGACATAGATCCTTGAATATCGGGCCTTTGATAATTCCTGCCATCATGCCTTTGAACTGATGTTGGATCCAACATTATTCCAATCCTGTCTGTTTTGTTATCGCTGGTACTGTATTTACGCAGTAGTTTTGAATTTGGATTGGTTTAAAAAATAGAAAGGTTTCTCAGATTTATTCTAATTTATTATCTAAAAAATTATAGTTATTCTGTCATTACTAACTCGACAGGAGAAATTACCATGGCACATGTATTAGTAATCAATAGTTCTTTAAGCGGCGACAAAGGTCAATCGACTCAGTTAAGCCAACAATTTTTAGCTTCTTTACCAGCAGGTTTTACCACTGAAACTGTTGACCTGGTACAAGATAGCTTTGCTCACTTAACCATGACAGAAATTGGCGCCTGGATGACTCCAGAGTCGGACCGTACTGACGAACAGAAAGCTTTAGCTGCTTTATCAGACGACGCAATTGCCCAAATTCAGAAGGCTGACGCTATTGTTATTGGCGTACCTATGTACAACTTCGGTGTACCAAGCCAGTTAAAAGCTTATTTCGACCGTTTGGCTCGTGCTGGTATTACCTTTAAATACACTGAAACAGGCCCTGTAGGTCTGTTACAAGACAAACCAGTGTTTATTTTCGCAACCCGAGGTGGTTTGTATCAGGGCACGTCAGCAGACTCACAAACTCCGTTTGTCAGTGCTTTCCTGAATTTCGTTGGTTTAAAAGATTTAAATTTTATCTACGCTGAAGGCTTAAATATGGGCCCGGAAAGCGCAGAAAAAGCCTTAATAGCTGCAAAAGCCCGTATCGCTGAATTAGCGCCAGCTGTAGCTGCCTGATAGCAAAACCCGCATTTTTCTCTGAAGGCATCCTCCTTCCTGCAAGCTTTGGCCACTTTCTTAAGTGGCCTCTTTTTATGTTTTACATCCATGTAAAACACCCTCCGGGCCATCGTCGCTGCGCTCTGATGTTCACAAAACAGCAGGATAGCTGTTTTGCACAGCGTTAGCTGCCGAAGGCGAGCGCCATGGATGGTGCGAGTAAAAATCGCTCCCGGCGATTTTGTTCTTTTAGGCTCATGAAAAGTTACTGTTATTTCATAGTCGCCTCTATTTCTCTCAAACCTTTCTGTTATTTAAAGACTTTATTTATTTAAGGTTTGGTATCTGCCGTGCCTCTGAAGTATGCTAGGTAAAACTTATGCCTCAGGGAGAGCAAGCTTTGGCAACTATTCAGTCTCAACATAAATGGCGTTTTTTCCGATCTGGCGGTTTTGATCAAGTCGCTTTGGATTCAGCAGCAGACTTGCAGCACTTACACGAACTGGATCCAAAACTCTGGACAGTGCTGAACTGTCCTACCACAGGCCTTGAATTTGATCACCGAACTGCAGCCTTATTAGATGCAGATGGAGATGGTCAAATCCGCGTGCCAGAAATTCTTGCCGCTGTGCGCTGGTGCTGTGAGCGTTTGCAAGACGCGGAAATTATGTTTCAAGCACCGGGTTTACCACTGGCCGCTATCCATGATCAGGATGCCGAAGGTGCGAACCTCAAAGCTGCTGCGCTTCGTGTGCTCGAAATTACCGGTAAAACTGAAACAGACTCACTACAGGTTGCCGATTTAGCTGATATGACGCTGCTGTTTTCTCCGCATCATTTTAATGGTGATGGCGTGGTGATGGCTGAATTGACCTCTGATACTGAATTGGCACAACTGATCACTGAAATTATTCAGACTCAAGGTGGTCAACCGGATCGCAGTGGTGGTGAAGGTATTCATAGCGACAGCCTGGAAGCCTTTTATCAGCAGGCCGCAGCTGTAGTGGAGTGGCATGCAGCCGGAGGTTCTGATGATCCGCTGTTTAGCCCTTTAGGTGATAAAACCGCTGAAGCTGTTGCTGCTTTTGATGCTGTGAAAGCCAAAGTGGATGATTTTTTTGTCCGTTGTCAGTTGGCGGCTTTTGATAATCGGGCCACCGATGCACTCAACCCTGCGGTTGCTGTGTATGACCTGCTCAGCAATAAAGCCATCAGCAGCAGCGATACAGATGTGGCAGCTTTACCTTTAGCTGCTATTGCTACAGGGCAGTCCTTACCTTTGGGGGAGGGGGTCAACCCAGCCTGGGCTGATGCTATTACAGAGTTTAAACATACCGTGCTGGAGCCTTTATTGGGAGCAAAAGGCAAACATAAAGCCGGGCATTTAACTGCAGAGCAGTGGCAGCAGATTTGTGAACAGTTAGAACCATGGCGTTTGTGGCAAGCGGCTAAACCCGATACCAACCTGCACCAACTGGAGCTGGAGCGTTTACAGGCTATTGTCGCAGGTGATGGTAAAGAACGCCTGGAAGCGCTCATTGCTCAGGACATTGCGGCCTCTACTTTTGCCGATAATGTCGATGCGGTGGAACGTCTGGTGCGCTATCAGCGCGATTTAGTCACTTTGCTGCGTAACTTTGTGTCGTTAAGTGATTTTTACCAACGTAAACACAAAGCCATTTTTCAAATCGGTACCTTGTATCTGGATCAGCGCAGCTGCGAGCTGGTGCTCAAAGTTTCTGATATGGCGCGTCATGGCACTATGGCACCTTTTAGTGGCTGTTATCTGGTGTACTGCACCTGTGAGCGACAAGGCGAAGCCCCGCTACAGATAGTGGCCGCCCTGACAGCTGGTGATGTGGACGAACTCATGGTGCCAGGCAGAAACGGTGTGTTTTACGACCGACAAGGCAGGGACTGGCGCGCTATGGTCACCAAAGTGGTGGTCCAGCCTGTCAGTATTGGTCAGGCCTTCTGGTCTCCCTATAAAAGAGTGGCCGCTTTTATTGAAGCCCAGTTGCAGAAGTTCGCAGCGTCACGGGATAAAGACATCGAAGCAAAAACAACCACTGGTGTCACTACAGTGACTGTGCCAGCTCCGGCTGCAACTCCTGCAGCAACAGCTGCCGCCGCTGGTTTTGATATCGCTAAATTTGCTGGTATTTTTGCTGCTTTAGGTTTAGCTGTAGGCGCTATTGGTACTGCGTTGGCGGCTGTGATGGCCGGACTTTTTTCGTTAGCCTGGTGGCAAATTCCATTGGTTGTTGTTGGAGTGTTGCTGCTGATTTCAGGACCTTCAATGCTGATGGCATTTTTGACTTTGCGTCGACGTAACCTTGGCCCGCTGCTTGATGCCAATGGCTGGGCTGTCAACACCAGAGCGAAAATTAACGTGCCTTTTGGTGCGGCTTTAACTGGTTTAGCGCGGCTGCCAGCAGGAGCGAAACGCAGTTTAGCTGACCCTTTTGCTGAGAAAAAACGGCCATGGGGCAGCCTGCTGATCCTGTTGCTGGTTTTACTAGCTGCGGGTCTGTTCTGGTGGTTCAGACTGAACTAAAACCTAATTGATACAGAGCCTGCGAAGTCATTTCGCAGGCTGTTTTTTGCCACTACTTACCCGCTTATCGCCTGCCAGCCACCATTAAACCTAAGCTGTAATCACCGCTCTTGGTCTTTTGCTGATTTCTTTGTATAAAGAGCCTACAACCACCACTAAAAAAGAACATCAATGAAAACAAAACCATGGTTCATAGCGGCCTTTGTCGCGGCAAGTTTTATCGGTTCTGCTATTGCAGCTGAACCCCAAACCTATCAGCTCACGCCAGTCAGTGTGAAAGCCCCAGAAAATGCAGCCCATGCCCCATTTACTATGGAGCAGATTATGGCGCACCCGGATTGGTTAGGTCGTCCGACAGAAGGTGCTTATTGGGCAGATAACAATAGTCAGTTGTATTTCCAGCAAAAACGTCAGGGTTCAGAAATTCGTGACTGGTATAGCTTAAGCACAGAGCAGGGCGCTGTTGCTACAGCTGTGCCTATGGCCGACTGGCATTTAATGGGTTCAGCACAGACAATCTATAGCCAGAATGGCAAATCGCTGGCTTATCTGTTTGAAGGCAATGTCTTTGTTAAACATCAGGGCAAGTTAACTCAAGTGACCCGTAGCTCGACCCGTTATGACGAAGTACAGTTTTTAGCCGATGGTCGTCTGGTGTTCCGCTCTGACTGGACTTATCAGGTACTTGATTTGAATACAGGTGCTGTGACTGAACTGGTTAGTTTAAAAAATGCGGATAAGCCTGCAGCCCCTAAAGTGGCAAATACCTATATGGCGCAGGAGCAACACAAACTGATTGAGTTTGTCGCCCTGACCCATAAAAACAAAACAGAGCAGTTTGAACAGCAACAGTTACTGGCGTCGCAAAACCCTGCTGTGGCAACGCCTGCTGTGTATCTGGATAAAACGAAGCGTATAGCTTCAGCCAGTTTGTCACCCAAAGGCGATATGTTGCTGGTCGCTGTAGCTGATAAGACCGAATGGCGTGATAAAACCGACATTATGCCAAACTACATCACAGCTTCTGGCAACATAGCTGCTGAGGAAGTCCGTCGTCGTGTCGCTGATCAAAAACCTCAATCGCAACAACTGTTTTTAGTGGATGTAAAAACCCAACACGCGACAGAGCTGAAATACGACACTTTGCCAGGTTTTGATGAAGATGTATTGGCAGCCGTAAAAGCTGAAAATGCCAAAGCTCAAGGCAAAACCTATCAGTCAAAAAAAGCACCTCGCGCTATTGAGTTGATCAACGATTGGAGCTGGAACCAGTCTGCTATTCAATGGCATAACTCAGGTTCACAGGTTGCAGTGATGCTCAAAGCCTGGGACAACAAAGACCGTTGGCTGGCTACTGTAGATTTTGCTAAAAAGCGTCTGGTCAGTCAGCACCGCTTACATGACGATGCCTGGATCAACTACAGCTTTAATGACTTTGGCTGGTTAAGCCAAAAAGACACCTTATATTATCTGTCAGAAGAGTCTGGTTATGCACATTTATACGTAAAAGCTGTTAATGGTACGGCGAAAAAACTAACAGCAGGTACCTTTGAAGTCAGCAACCCACATGTAAGCAAAAACGATCAGTACCTGTATTTTAAAGGCAATATGAGCCACCCTGGTATTTACGAAATTTACCGTGTTGCTTTAAGTTCAGGCCAACTGGAGCAAATGACAGCCTTAAAAGGCTCAGCTGATTACCAGTTATCTCCGGATGAAAATAAGCTGCTGCTGACCTGGTCAAACTCTGTGACACCTCCAGAATTGTACCTGATGGACAACAAGCCAAAAGCCAAAGTGACCCGCTTAACTTATACCGCTTCAAAAGAACTGACCGCATTAAATCTGGCGGCACCTCAAGTGATAGCTGTGCCGTCCAGTCATGGTAAACAACCGGTATTTGCTAAGTTGTATTTACCAAAAGATTATCAACAAGGTGAAAAACGCCGCGCTGTCATTTTTAACCACGGTGCTGGTTATCTGCAAAACAGTGATTTGGGCTGGTCTGGTTATTTCCGGGAGTATCTGTTCCATAACCTGCTGATCCAAAAAGGTTATGTGGTACTGGATATGGATTACCGTGCATCAAAAGGCTACGGCCGTGATTGGCGTACAGCGATTTATCGCCAAATGGGTACTCCAGAGACTCAGGATTTAGTGGATGGTGTTAAATACCTGGTAGCCAATGCTCATGTTGATGAAAAGCGGGTAGGAACTTATGGTGGTTCTTACGGTGGTTTTATGACCTTTATGGCACTGTTCACTGAACCCGATTTATTTCAGGCTGGTGCTGCGCTGCGTCCTGTGGGTGACTGGGCTTACTACAACCATGGCTATACATCAAATATTCTGAATACGCCTGATGTTGATCCTATCGCCTATCGTCGCAGCTCACCTATTTACTTTACAGAAGGCTTAAAAGGTAAGTTGCTGATTAATGCGCCTATGGTTGATGACAACGTCTTCTTTCAGGATACAGTGCGGGTGGTGCAGCGTTTAATTGAACATGAAAATGCCAATTTCGAGACGGCCATTTATCCGGTTGAACCACATGGTTTCCGTCAACCAAGTAGTTGGTTGGATGAATACAAACGTATCTTCCGCTTATTCGAAGAAGAGTTATAACAGAGTAAATACTAATGAAAATGGGGTCAGTTGACCCCATTTTTAATTAATCAAAATCCGGTTCAAGCTCAAAGCGCAGTAACTGCGACGAGTAGGGCTGGTAAACTTCTAAACACAAGGCTTGCAACAATAAACGTGGTGCTGCTGCATAAGCTTCATCATGGGCATAAAAGGCATCTCCCAGAATAGGATGCCCCAAACTTTGCATATGCACCCGCAACTGATGCGAACGTCCTGTCACAGGCCTAAGCTCGACTAAACTACTTTGACCATCAAAACTTAAACGCTGGAAATAGGTCAGAGCGGTTTTGCCTGTTTTCTGACAGATTTTTTGCAACGGAGGCTGAGTCGTGTCGGCAATTAACGGTGCACTGACCATACCTTGTTCGGCAATCTGACCCCAGACACGGGCACGATAGATTTTTTTCACAGAGCGTGAGGCAAACTGCTGTTTTAACGCAGCTTCTGCTTTACGGCGAAGGGCAAATACCACTAAACCTGAGGTACTCATATCCAGACGATGCACCAGCTGCGCTAACGGAAATTGCTGCTGTACACGACTTAATAAGCAGTCTTGCATATCTTCACTGCGGCCAGGATTCGTTAATAAACCACTGGGTTTATTCACCACCAGAATGTCTTTATCCAGATACAAAATATCCAGCAAGGGATCTGCTGGTGGGTTATACACAAAAGGCCTTTGCATCCACTTACTCTTATTTATACAAATGGTTAGTACAGATATAGCTACTGCAGTTATAACCCTAATTCTGGCATACTAGCGCCAACTTTGTATCTAGTTATTTAGGCCATGAAAACTGCTATTGATGATTTGGCGATTTTACCCGCCACAAAAGACGCCTGGACTTTAGTGTATCAGGACGAATTCCTGCTGGTGGTGAATAAACCTGCGCATTTACTGACGGTGCCAGGCCGCCATCCAGAGAATCAAGACTGCCTGATAAATCGCGTACAACAAGAGTTTCCCTCTGCAGCTGTGGTACACCGGCTGGATTACGATACCTCGGGTTTGCTGGTGTTGCCTCTGAGTAAAAAAGCGCTGTCGACTATCAGTAAAGAATTTCAAAGCCGTGGTACGAAGAAAATTTATCAGGCTGTGGTCTCTGGTGTACCGACTCCTTCAGCAGGTACTGTGGATAAAGCCATAGCAGCAGATACTGAAAACCGGCCTTTGTATAAAATAAGTCTGGACGGCAAAGCTTCAGTAACGCATTACAAGGTGCTTAAACTATTGCCCGAATATCAGGCCTCTTTGGTGCAATTAGAACCAGTAACAGGGCGTTCACATCAGCTACGTTTGCATATGCAAAGTATAGGGCATGCCATTTTAGGCGACCCTTTTTATGCAAACTCAGAGCAACAACAGCAAAGCGGCCGTTTAATGCTGCATGCTGCTGAATTAGAGTTTACCCATCCACAAAGTGGTGAGTTGATGAGTTTTAGCGCTGAGCCTGATTTTCTAAAGGCTTTGCGCTAATCACAAACACAAATCCGAGCAGTAGACCACAAATGACGCCATACAAATGAGCGTCTATCGCCACGTTGGCATCTATTAATGCGGCCAGCTCTGCATCTGGCCCTTGCCACTGCTCGTAGGTCACCTTGGCGATCACACCCAGTAAAATAAGCCAGCCGGACTGGATTTTATGTTTGATATCAAGCAAAGCACCAACGGTAATAAAACAATGCAACCAGCCGGACAAACCGACATAAATATGAATATCAGGGCTGAATAAAAACAACAACAGGCTGATGCCAATGCAGCCAGCCAGCAGCAGAAATGCAAAAGATTTAACACTGTAATACAACTGATGCAACATCAGCATCAACAGCAAAGCGCCCAGATTCATTACCAAATGCCAGTGGTTGCTGTGCAGCAAATGGCCGGTTAAAGCCCGCCAGATCTGTTCTGGTTGAGCTCTGTTGTATTCCAGTACTGAGCGAAGGTTCTCAGGCAGAAAATGCAGTATGACCAGCACTACTACAAAAACCAGCAAGCTCCACTGAAAAGACGAAAAGGTACGAAAATTCATCAACATCATCACCAACTGAATCAAATTGCTGCTATGCAAAAGCATTCGTCGCTTCAGGTCAAGGCATTTAACGTGAAAAGCTGTATCAGTCATTGATCCAACTGGCCCGACTAGGTATGGTGAAGGTCTGTTGTAGGTAGGAAAAATAATGATCATTACAAAGTTCACACTTCGGGTCCTGACCGCTGCGTTGCTGCTGAGCAGCACCACTTTATTTGCCGCAATTACCGATCCAGAAGCCACCACAGGTATAGAACACAAACAGCTTGCCACTGCCAAACATTACATGGCTTCTGCTGCGAATCCTCTGGCGGTGAAAGCAGGTGAGCAAATTCTGGCCAAAGGTGGCAGTGCTGTCGATGCAGCTATAACGATGCAATTGGTGCTGGGGCTGGTGGAACCACAAAGCTCAGGCATAGGTGGTGGTTTATTTTTGCTGTACTGGGATAAACAGAAAGCTGCTTTAAGCTCCATTGATGGTCGTGAAACGGCACCATCTGCTGCAGGACCAGACTTATTTGTGCAAAATGGTCAGGTGATGAGCTGGCGTGATGCCTTTGTTGGCGGCAAATCTGTGGGTGTTCCTGGAGTGATCAAAGCGCTGGAGCTGGCACATCAGCAGCATGGCGTATTGCCATGGCCAGAACTTTTTGCACCGGCTATACAAATCGCAGAGCAGGGTTTTGTTGTCTCGCCGCGTTTAGCCGGTTTACTTAAGGCCAACTGGAATCCTGGTCTGGATAAATTTGCCTCCAGTGCAGAGTATTTTAAAACTGAAGGCCAGTGGCTTAAAACGGGTTTTGTTCGAAAAAATCCAGACTATGCCGCTTTACTAAAAAAGATTGCTAAAGAGGGCAGTTCGGCATTTTATCAGGGCGATAATGCCAAAGCTCTGGTGGCTGCAGTGCAACAGGCTCCAATTAACGCAGGCAAAATAAGCCTTGCTGATTTAACTGCTTATAAACCCAAACAGCGTGATCCGCTCTGTATCCCATACCGACAGTTTAAAATTTGCAGTATGGCGCCACCAAGCTCAGGTGGTTTAGCCGTATTGCAAATGATGGGTATGCTTGCGCATCAGCCGATGGCCAAGCTCAAACCGAATTCTATCGAAGCGATACATTTAATCAGTCAGGCCGGAAAGCAGGCCTTTGCGGATCGTGAACGTTTTGCCGCCGACCCGGATTTTGTCAAAGTACCGGTACAAGGTTTATTGGCAGCAAATTATCTGAAACAGCGTGCTGCTTTGCTGACCGCATCAGAAGGTGCGCCAGCGCTAGCGGGTGAGCCGCAAGGAGCTGAACCTCTGGCATCAGGCAACGCCATTGAATTTGCTAATACCAGTCACTTATCTGTGGTGGACAGCAAGGGCAATGCGGTCAGCATGACCACCAGTATTGAAAATGCCTTTGGTTCCGGTTTGTTGGTGAATGGCTATTTGTTGAATAATCAACTGACGGACTTTTCGTTGCAGGCTAAAGTTGACGGCTATTGGGTCGCCAACAGAGTCGAAGCCAACAAAAGACCACGCTCCTCTATGGCGCCAATGATGGTGTTTGACGAGCAGGGCAAGCTGCTCTATATCACAGGCTCACCTGGTGGCAGTCGTATTATTAATTACGTGGCGCAAAACTTAGTTGCAGTGCTCGACTGGAAAATGGATGTGCAACAAGCGGCCAATTTGCCGCGTTTTACCCATAGAAATGATGGGCTGGTGTTGGAGCAAGATACTAATCTAAGCCAACTGGTTCCGGCTTTGCTTGAACTGGGTTATCAGCCAAAATTAGCCGATTTAAATAGCGGCATTCACGCCATTGAAATTAAAAAAGATCACTTAGAAGGCGCTGCCGACCCACGTCGTGAAGGCATAGCAGCTGGCCACTAGTATAAAAGAATCAGGACAACAGATGAGTATTGAAGTATCGACAGAGCAGGGGGTTTTAACTCTGACTCTGAACAGAGCTGATAAAAAAAACGCACTGAACAAGCTGATGTACCAGCAGTTAGTGCAGCAACTGCAGCAGGCATCACACAATGACGACGTCAAAGTCGTATTGCTGCAAGGCTCTGCTGAATGTTTTTCGTCAGGTAATGATTTAGCGGATTTTTTACAAAGTGGTGAGCTCAATGACTCTCATCCGACAGTGATGTTTTTGTATGAAATGGCGAAGTTTCCAAAGCCTGTAGTGGCCGCAGTGGCTGGTCTGGCTATAGGTATTGGTACTACAGTGCTGCTGCATTGTGATTTGGTGTATAGCACGGCTGATTGCCGTTTTCAGCTGCCTTTTACTCAGCTGGGATTATGTCCTGAAGCAGGTTCTAGTTTGTTGTTGCCTCTATTAATTGGCCATCAGCGTGCCAGCAGTATGTTATTGCTGTCTGAAGCCATAGATGGCAATGAAGCCTGGCGTATTGGTATAGTGAATCAACTGGTCGCGAAAGAAGATTTACTTGAATTTGCTTTTAATAAGGCGAAAAAACTGGCTGCTTTGCCGGCAGATGCTGTGCAAAGCAGTAAAAAACTGATGAAAAGTGGCAGTGCAGTGCAACAGGCGATAGGTTTGGAGTTGGCTGATTTTAGCCGTTTACTGAAAGGGCCGGATTGCCAACAGGTAATTCAGCAGTTTTTTAAACGTTAACTCTCAACGCAAAAACGTAGGGGCGACCTTTATGGTCGCCCGTCTCTCGCCTGACTTGATGTCTAAAGGGGATCAAACCTCAGTTCTGGAATAAGGATTCGGCTTCACCCCTTCCACCAGCCAGCGGCCATCTTCTTTTACCATTTTGACAATACGCAGCTCTATCTTCTTATTGCCGTTGCTTTTGCCTTCAAACAGCATGGTGATCTCTGCATGATTACCGTATTGTTCGCGCAGATTTTTACCTGTGCGGTCAATGCTGATATTTACTTCATCAAAACTCATATTGTACAAAGTACGCACCACTCCACGGGTGTTGCCGTAGGCATCCAGAATGCGGGCATACGACTCCGTGCTCAGTGCTTTGGCTCGTTCTAAATCTTTGGTGGTGTACAACGAATGGAAAAACTCACCTGCAGCAAATTCGGGCGAACCTAAATCCGCATTAACTTTTGGTGCATCTTCAGAGCAAGACAACAACAGCAGTGAAAACATCAGCACGAAAAATTTTTGCATTAGCCCAATTCGCATTAGCTCAGTCCATTAAAAACAAATCTGACGACAGTGTGATTTTTTTTCGGCTAAAAGTAAAGAAAACCCTGCATTGGGCACAATTGCTTGTAACTTTACAGCATCACTAATACATTGAATTACAATGCATTTAGCTGCGACTAAAGCGGCTGCGAAATGCGCTGGGGCTTAGTCCAGTAATGTGCAGAAAAGCCTTACGAAAGGCGCTGGCGTCCTCATAACCCACCTGAAACGGCACTTGACCTATAGTGGTTAAAGGCTGCTCCAATAATTCGCAGGCTTTTTGAATACGCAGTCGTTGCAGGTAAAGTGAAGGTTTAAAGCCTGTAGCTTTAACAAAACGTCGTAAAAAAGTGCGTTCAGTTAAAAAACAAAAAGACGCCATGGCACTGGCGCTGAGTGCTTGCGCATAGTGTTGTTGCAAATGCTGCTGTAGTTTGACGATTTGTTTATCACCATGATCCATCTGTGGGCTAAAGCGTTGGTAATAACGTTGTTCGCGTCGTGCTGTATCAATAATCAGATAAGCGCCGACCGGATGAATAAGTGCAGGAGAAGCCAGCTGGCCTATCAGTTCCAGCCCTAAATCAACCCATGCCATCAAGCCGCCGCTACTTAAGATATCTCCATCATTAATCAGATTTTTTTCAATCTGTAGTGTCACCTTGGGGTGTTGCTTTTTAAATAGCTCAGCCAAATCCCAGTGGGTGGTCATTTGCCTTTGTTGCATCAGGCCGGTGGACGCCAGAATAAAGGCACCGGCACAGGCGGAGCAGAGCAGGCTGCCGTTGCTGTGAGACTGCTTTAACCACTGCAGCACCAAAGCGTCGGGCTTCAGATAATAATCCCCCTCAATACAAGGCGGCAGAATAATAGCCTGATAAAACGGCGTGGTGGCGGTCAATAAGGCATCAGGTGCCAGTTGGTGTAATACAAAATGTTGTGGCCTGCCTTGTTCAGCACAGATCCTATTGCAAATGCCGAGCATTTCACTCAGACCAAATACGGCACTTAACATAGCTCCGGGGTAGCTCAGAATAGCGATATGAATGTCTGTGCGCATTTGTCAGTTTGTGCCTGCTATATGTCGGTTCAGACATTCAGTCTAGCAGAAGTTTTTTCGTAGACTGTGTTTGTCGTCAAACAAAGCAGTTCAAATCAACCACAGCCTGACTAAATGAAAAAACGGAGAGATATCATGAGCAAAACAGCATTAGTGTTAATTGACTTCCAAAACGATTATTACAGCAGCTATCCAGATGCCAAATGGCCACTGGTGGGTACAGAGCAAGCCGCAGCCAATGCAGCTTTAGTTCTGCAGAAGTTTCGCCAGCAAGGGGATTTAGTGGTGCATGTACGTCACGAATTTGCGTCAGATGACGCGCCTTTTTTCCGCCCAGGCTCAGAAGGTGCACAAATTCATCAAAGTGTGGCGGCTCTCGCTTCAGAAGATGTGGTATTAAAGCAACAAATCAACAGCTTTAAAGACACCAATTTAGCTGAAATCCTGCAGAAAGCCGGAATAGAAAAGCTGGTGATAGTGGGCGCCATGAGTCATATGTGTATCGATGCGATGACTCGCGCAGGTAAAGATTTTGACTATGACTGCACTGTATTACACGACGCCTGCGCCACTTTAGATTTAGAGTTTAATGGTGTCAAAGTACCTGCTGCTCAGGTTCACGCCGCTTATATGGCTGCTTTAAGTTTTGCTTATGCCCAAGTGATTGATACCAAAACTTATCTGAATAGCTAAAGTTAAATCAGACGAAAAAAAACGGCTCAA
Source organism: Rheinheimera sp. MM224 (assembly GCF_947090785.1). NCBI lineage: Bacteria > Pseudomonadati > Pseudomonadota > Gammaproteobacteria > Chromatiales > Chromatiaceae > Rheinheimera > Rheinheimera sp. MM224. Next base: position 2,723,954 of record NZ_OX352320.1, on the reverse strand, counting down.
TAGAGCCGTTTTTCCGCTAAGTAAAATGCAGGTTAAGCTTGCAATTCGCTTTCGGTGAAGAAGTCTGCAAACAGTGCGCTGGATAAATAACGTTCTGTTGAACTTGGAATAATCACCACAATGTTTTTACCGGCATTTTCTGGTAGCTCTGCTAAACGTTTCGCTGCAACTACGGCTGCACCAGAAGAAATACCAGCCAGAATACCTTCTTCTTTCATCAGACGGTGCGCCATAGCAATGGCATCATCATTGCTGACCGTTTCTACCGCATCAATGATGGATAAATCCAGGTTGCCCGGAATAAAACCAGCGCCTATGCCCTGAATTTTATGTGGACCAGGTTTAATTTCCTGACCAGCCAGCGCCTGAGTAATCACAGGTGAATCCACAGGTTCTACTGCCACACTGATCAGCGGGTGTTTTTTCTCGTGTTTTATATAACGGCTGACACCGGTAATAGTACCGCCTGTGCCTACACCAGCCACGAAGATATCAACCTTGCCATCTGTGTCATTCCAGATCTCTGGGCCTGTGGTATCAAAGTGAATTTGTGGGTTAGCCGGGTTTTCAAACTGCTGTAAAAACACGTATTTTTCAGGATCTGACGCCAGAATTTCTTTGGCTTTTTCGATAGCGCCTTTCATGCCTTTTGCGCCTTCAGTCAGCACTAAGTTGGCACCCAGAGCTTTAAGCAACTTACGGCGCTCTAAACTCATGGTGGCAGGCATGGTCAGAGTTAACGCATAACCACGGCTGGCGGCAACAAAAGCTAAAGCAATACCTGTATTGCCAGAGGTAGGTTCGATAATTTCTTTACCTGGGCCTAACAGACCTTTTTTCTCCGCATCCCAAATCAAAGCTGCGCCTAAACGACATTTCACAGAGAAGCTTGGGTTACGGGATTCGATTTTGGCAAATACATTGGCACCTGAAGTGACGCGCTTTAAGCGCACCAGCGGCGTGTTACCAATAGAGAGTGAGTTATCTTCATAGATCTTTGACATAATAAAAAACCTTCAGGGTTTGATGAATGGTTATAAGAATACTCGGGCCTTGTTAAAACGAAAGAAAAGATTTGATATAAGATATTCCCATCTTAAGCCTGCACTCTAAAAAAAGAAGTAATAACAGATGATTTTTCAAAGTACAGAACACTATATTTTATCGCCAGAGCTGGCCTTGGCAGTAAATGCCGCCGTCACCTTAGAAAAACCTTTATTGATCAAAGGTGAACCTGGTACTGGTAAAACCCGTTTAGCTGAAGAGCTGGCAGCAAGTTTAGGCACTGATTTGATTAACTGGCAAATCAAATCCACCAGTAAAGCTCAGCAGGGTTTGTATGAATACGATGCGGTATCGCGTTTACGTGATGGGCAGCTTGGTAGTGAGCGGGTGGCCAACATCAGCAACTATATCAAACCGGGCAAACTCTGGACTGCTTTTACCGCAGAAAAACGCCCTGTGTTGTTGATTGATGAAATCGACAAAGCCGATATTGAGTTCCCAAATGACTTGTTGCATGAACTTGACCGTATGTCCTTTGATGTGTACGAAACAGGTGAACGTATCAGTGCAAAGCAGCGGCCTATAGTGGTGATCACGTCCAATAACGAGAAGGAACTGCCAGATGCTTTTCTTCGTAGATGTTTTTTCCACTACATACGTTTTCCGGACAAAGACACTTTAACTCAAATCGTTTTGGCGCATTTCCCGACTTTGCAGGCTGACTTACTGACCGCTGCACTGGAGGTGTTTTTTGACTTAAGGGCTGTGGACGCTTTAAAGAAAAAGCCATCGACTTCTGAGTTACTGGATTGGTTAAAACTCTTGTTGGCCGAACAAATAGCACCGTCAGTGTTACAGGATAAACAACATCAGGGTGGCTTGATGCCTTTGTATGGTGCCTTACTGAAAAACGAGCAAGATGTCGCTTTGCTGGAAAAACTGGCCTTTATGGCCCGTCGCGCTGGCCGTTGATATGCTGATATCGTTCTTTTTAACCTTGCGAAAATACGGCCTGAAATCCAGCATTACTGAGCTGCTGGATTTACTCAAGGCGCTGCAGTACCAGCTGATTTTTGCAAGCCTGGATGATTTTTATCTGCTGTCCCGTTTGTGTCTGGTGAAGGATGAAAGCCAATACGACAAATTTGACCGTGCTTTTGCAGAGTATTTTGACGGCGTTGAAAGTTTGGATTTAGCCTCATTGATTCCGGATCACTGGCTGCTGCCAGGGCTTATTCGTCAGTTGTCGGAAGAAGACAAGGCTAAACTGGCCTCTTTAGGTGGGCTTGAGCAGTTGCTGGAGCAATTTAAGCAGCGTTTAAAAGAGCAGCAGGAAAAACACGCCGGCGGTAATAAATGGATAGGCACAGGCGGCTCGTCACCTTTTGGCGCTTATGGTTTTCACCCGGAAGGGATCAGAGTGGGTCAGCAGGGCAGTGGTCAGCGCCGTGCGGTTAAGGTATGGGACAAGCGTGATTTTAAAGACTTTGATCAACACGCAGAGCTTAATCACAGAGCTATGCAGCTGGCGCTTCGGCAATTGCGGCGTTTTGCCCGCACCGGACAAGCGACTGAACTTGACTTAAATGGCACTATTAAAGCCACAGCTCAGCAAGCGGGCTGGCTGGATTTAAAGTTTCAGGCGGAGCGGCATAATGCGGTTAAAGTGCTGATGTTTTTTGATATAGGCGGCTCAATGGATGACTATATTCATGAATGCGAGCAGCTATTTGCTGCGGCCCGCACTGAATTTAAACATCTGGAGTTTTTTTACTTTCATAACTGCCCTTACGAGCAGGTGTGGCGCACTCATCAAAGACGTAGTGCCGATGCGGTGTCTATCACTCAACTGTTACAGACTTATCATAGTGACTACAAAGTGATTTTTGTTGGTGATGCCACCATGGGCCCCTATGAAATTACTTATCCGGGCGGCAGTGTCGAGCATTTTAACCCTGAATCCGGTGAAGTCTGGTTAAAACGTCTGTTGGCGCATTTTCCAAATGCTGTTTGGCTCAACCCACAACCACACCCCTGGTGGAGTCACTATCACTCCATAGAAATACTGCAGAAACTGATGCAAAACCAGATGTATAGCATGACGCTGGATGGTTTAAGCGGCGCTATCCGGCATTTATCAAAGCGCCATTGAAAAGGTCAGACGAACTGATTAAAGTGGTTTATTCATCAGGCATTTACGGAAAATTTAATGCAGCACGAACAGCCGGACCATCAGGATATCAGAGAAGTAGCGCCTGACACTTTTGTCGACGAGACAGGGCATCAGCTGACAAAAAAAGAAGTTCGGCAAATAGTCACACCCCATGCTTTTGCTGTCGCTGACGAACTGATAGGTCAGCCGCTAGCTAAACCTGTACGTCGTGGAATTGCAATGGGCATAGACGGCTTAATTATCAGTGGTCTGGCGTCTGCCAGTCTGATTTTTGTCTTACCCACTATGTTGTATTTATGCTGGAACAGATACAAAGCCCAAAACAGAAATCATCTGCTGCTGATGGTGTTTGCAACTTTAGCTATGCTGGGCACTTTAAGTTGGGCACCACAACTGGTGCAAGAGCAAGAGACTACCTCGGCTGCCGATCTGGATCTGACGCCAACGGCTGCGGCAGTGCTGGCACAAGTCTCCTTAGAGCTTTCGACCGAAGAATGCGATGCGATTTGTGCTGAAGAGAAAACTAAAACGCTGGCACTTGAGATGCAAAATTCTGGCGTCAGCATGAAGCAGCAAAAAGATGTGTTGGAGGGATTACTGGAGTTAACTGAGCTCAAAGGTGTTGAAAAACGCGCGTTATTGGACAAGTATGTGGCACAACCAAAAGTAGTGGCTACACAACCTGTCGTTGCGGCTGCTGTGACCGAACCCGTCAAAGAAGAATCGTATTCAGTGCTGGATAAACTGAAAAACTCCGATTACAGCCTGATCAAATGGGTGAAAGGTATACTGGCCGACTTTGGCCTGGGCTATGGCTGGGCTATGGTTTATTTTACTTTTTACATCAGTTGGAATAACGGTCAGACCATAGGCAAGCTGCTGACCCGCATTCGGGTGGTGCAACTGGATAATCAGCCTTTAACCTTATGGGCTTCGTTTAGCCGTCAGGGCGGTTATGGTGCAGGTTTTGCTACCGGGCTCATTGGGTTTGCACAAATACTCTGGGACCCAAACCGCCAGGCAATACAAGATAAAGTGGCCAGCACGGTCGTGATCCACCAGCCTTGATCCGACAAAAAATCTCGGCAGGCATTGGGATTATTAAGCTAGAATAGCGACCAATTCAGCAACTCGTTAAAAGAAGTTGCACTTATGACAAAGGTATTCTGAATGAAAAATGTGCTGATCAGTGGCTCAGGCCTGTTTACACCCACCGAAACTGTCACCAACGAAGAGTTAGTTGCCAGTTTTAATCAGTATGTCGATTTGTTTAACGAGCAATATGCTGACGACATTGAAGCAGGCGAATTGGTCGCGTTGGAGTATTCCAGCTGCGAGTTTATTGAAAAAGCCTCAGGCATTAAATCCCGTCATGTACTGCACAAAGAAGGAATTTTAGACCCAGCGGTGATGATGCCTGTTTTTCCTAAACGTGGCGAAGACGAACACCCTGAAATGGTCGAGATGGCTATAGTGGCTGCACAGGAAGCTATGGCGCAAGCTGGAAAAACGGCAGCAGATATTGATCTGATTATTTGTGCAGCATCCAATATGCAGCGGCCTTATCCTGCTTTGTCTATTGAGCTGCAACAGGCTTTAGGTGCGGCAGGTTATGCTTTTGATATGAACGTGGCTTGTTCATCTGCTACTTTTGCCATCAGCAATGCAGTCAATGCGATTCGTGGTGGTATGGCTAAAGTAGTGTTGGTGGTCAATCCTGAATTTGCCTCGCCGCAAGTGAATTACACCAACCGCGACAGCCACTTTATATTTGGTGACGTTTGCACCGCCACTATTATCGAAGCAGAAGACACAGTCACATCAGACAATGCCTACCGTATTTTGGGCATGAGCTTAAAAACTGAATTCTCTAATAATATCCGTTGTGATGTCGGCTACACCGAACATTGTCATCCGGAAACTGATCCGGACGCGCCATTTTTTAAACAGCAGGGCCGCAAGGTATTTAAAGAATTACTGCCGATAGTGGCGGATGTGATTTTAAATGAGATGCAGCGTTTAGCTGTTAAACCTGATGATTTGAAACGTTTATGGTTACATCAGGCCAATATCAATATGAACCTGTTTGCTGCGAAGAAAATCCTAGGCCGCGATCCTTTACCTGAAGAGGCTCCACTGGTATTGGATACCTATGCCAATACGGCTTCAGCCGGTTCAGTTATCGCATTTCACAAAAACAAAGAAGGCATTCAATCTGGCGAAAAAGCCATTTTATGTTCTTTTGGTGCAGGCTACTCAGTAGGTTGTCTGGTGCTGGAAAAACGTTGATCCTAAATCAAGGGGGCAGACTCGATACTCTGCCCCCTCATTGATGAGATTGACCAGTTACAGCTGCACTACTGAATTCTGGTCGTAGCTGACCTGAGTCGGCACATAAGCATCCGCTTCATCATCATTGAGCCAGGTTTGGCCATCTATCACATATCTGAATTGATACTGCTTTTCTTTATCCAGATTTAAGCTGGCAGTGAAATCACCTGTTTTGGTTTTTTTCATCAACACAGCTTGCGGATCCCAGTTATTAAAGTCTCCGGCCAAAGCAACACTTTGGGCTTGTGGGTATTGATGACCTGCAAAAGTAAAAGTCACTTTGCATACAGGTTTGGTTTTTAAATACTGCTTACTAATACTCATAGCTGCTTCCTTCCCGAATTTAGCTGGTCAATACATAAAACTCTAGTGTATCGCGCAGTGATGACAATGAAGTGTCTAAAAAATAACCCGTTTTGGTCTTGTTCACCATAGCTAAGCCGTCGCAGTCCCCAAAATAACTTTCTGGAATGTATATAGATGAATTAGCTATTTCAAAACTACAAGCTGGAGATCAAATCGACAGATGATATAGGGTTAAAAAAACCGGCGATTGCCGGTTTTTAAGTTTATTGAGGGAATTAGCACTCGATAATATTAACTGCCAACCCACCGCGCGACGTTTCTTTGTATTTACTTTGCATATCACGGCCTGTATCCCACATGGTTTTTATCACTTTATCCAGAGATACCTTGTGCTCGCCTGTGCCGCGTAAAGCCAGACGTGAAGCGTTGATGGCTTTAATAGAGCCCATCGCATTACGTTCAATACAAGGCACCTGGACTAAACCACCCACAGGGTCACAAGTTAATCCTAAGTTGTGTTCCATACCAATTTCAGCGGCGTTTTCTACATGATCAACAGAGCCACCTAAAATTTCGGTTAAAGCGCCGGCAGCCATAGAACAAGCCACACCCACTTCGCCCTGACAACCTACTTCAGCACCTGAAATAGAAGCATTCTTTTTATACAAAATACCGATAGCAGCCGCTGTTAACAGGTAACGGCAGTAGATATCCGGTGTGACAGGCTGAATGTATTTATCGTAATACATCAAGACCGCAGGAATAATACCGGCTGCACCGTTGGTTGGAGCTGTCACTACCCGGCCACCGGCGGCGTTTTCTTCATTCACCGCCAACGCAAATAAATTCACCCAGTCCATTACTTGTAATGGGTCTGAGCTTTTTTCTGCCATTAAACGTTTATGCAGGGCAGGGGCACGGCGTTTTACTTTTAAACCACCAGGTAAAATACCTTCGGTACGAATACCCCGTTGCACACAGTCGTACATGGTTGACCAGATTTTACCCAGCTCGTCCTGAATTTGTTGTTCGCTGCGAAGCACCTTTTCGTTTTCCATCATTAAACCTGCGATGGATAAACCGTTTTCTTTACACAGCTTCATCAGCTCTGCACCACTTTCAAAAGGGAAAGGTGGCGGATTGTCTGCGGCAAACTGACTGGCAGCTTCTTTTTCTTTGGCGAAGTCTTCGGCCTTAACGATAAAGCCGCCGCCTATAGAGAAATAAATCTCGCTGAACAAAACCTCATGACCGGCATAAGCTATTAGCTCCATGCCGTTGGAATGTTCTTTTAAGGTTTTGCGACGATGAAACACGATAGCGCCTTCCCGTGGAAAGGCGACTGAATGCTTTTGATCAAGCAGAATATGCTGAGTTTCATCGACTTTTTTTAACAGGCCAGGGATAGCATCGGGTTCGATGTTTTCTGGTAAAAAACCGGACAAACCTAAAATCACCGCTTTACCCGTGCCGTGACCAATACCGGTTTGGCCTAAAGAACCAAAGAGTTCAGCTTTAACACTGGTGACTTGATCAAACAAGCCCATGGCTTGCAGGTTTTCACAGAATTTTTTTGCAGCACGCATTGGGCCTACGGTGTGAGAACTGGATGGGCCAATACCAATACTGAACATATCAAAAGCGCTAATAATCATTCGGATTCTGCTTTTAGTTATAAGAATTGGGCGCCATTCTAACGGAAGCGAATCAATTTCGTAACTCACCTGGTAACTGGTCGGTGCTTATTACAGCAGATGTGTAAGCGGTAGTGTGCCGAATTGATTACAGCAAGACGGGCAGGCCCTTACGAAATTAATAATGCAGCTGCTGTTTTAGCGAATAGAGGATAGCAGCTGTTGCACCCCAGATCAGGTGAGGGCCATAGGGCATAAAGTGCACCAGATGCGACTGGCCATGCATGGCAAAATGTTCGCTATGGGTATTTTGTGGATCAAATACAAAAGACAAAGGCAGCCAAAAGGCCGACTCTACTTCGGAATACTGCAATTGAAGCTCGACTTCTTCTGTTAAAAATGCAATCCAGGGCTGAATTAAAAAACCTGTGCCTGTGGCATAACTGGGCAATTGTCCAATCAGTTGCAGCAGCTCTGGCGCTATACCGGTTTCTTCGTGGGTTTCACGTAAAGCGGCTTGCTGGCTTTGTTCATTCGCTTCAATTTTGCCGCCTGGGAAACTGATTTGGCCCGGATGATGGCGTAAATCAGAGCTGCGTTTGGTCAGCAATAATTGCAGTTCACCCAGGTGTTCCCGCATGACTAATAACACAGCAGCAGCTTTACTTTTTTCCATCTGCAATAACACAGAGTGCTTCGCAGGCTGGAGGAAAAAACGCTGTAAAAACTGCTGCCGGTTCATGCTGTTAGTCCGTCGATACAGAAGGGTTTACCTGACCCAGTAAAGGCAAAATTTTATTCACCTTATGAAAGGTTTCTTCGTATTCAGCATTCACTTCTGAGTCAGCCACAATGCCTCCTCCAGCCCAGCAAAAGGCTTTGCCTTGCGCCATCACCAAAGTACGGATAGCAATATTGGTATCCATATCGCCACTGCTGTTGATGTAACCCACAGCACCACAATACACAGAGCGGCTGTTGGGTTCTAATTCCGCAATAATCTGCATAGCCCGTACTTTAGGTGCTCCTGTGATAGAGCCGCCCGGGAAAGCGCCGCGCAATAAATCACAGGCATCGGCACTAGGGCTTAAGGTGCCGGTAATAGTGCTGACCAGATGATGTACGGCTGGAAAGGACTCAATAGCAAACAAAGCCGGTACTTTAACCGTGCCTGGTACACAGTGTTTACCCAAATCGTTTCGCAGTAAATCCACAATCATCACATTTTCTGCTCTGTCTTTTGGTGCTGCTTGCAGCTCTTCTGCACTTTGCTTATCAAGTAGCGCATCAGCAAAACGCGGTCTGGTGCCTTTTATCGGTTTGGTTTCAACCTGACCTGCTTTGAGTTGTAAAAAACGCTCCGGCGACAAACTTAAAACGGCGCCTTGTGGCAAACGTAAAAAGGCTGAAAAAGGTGCGGCATTTTTACTGCGTAAAGTTAAATAAGCCTGCCATTCATCACCGCTGTAACTGGCTTCAAAACGCTGGGCTAAATTAATCTGATAACAGTCACCACTTTGCAGATAACTTTGCACCTGATCAAACTTTTTGCTGTAACTGGCCTTGTCCATATTGGCTAGCCAGTCAGAGGTTAATTCAAAAGCTTTGTTTTGTGCTGTTGCAGTAAAAAGTGTGGATGTTCGTGCCCAGTGGCTTGCTGCATCACCGCGGTAATCCACATACCAAAGTTGCTGTTGTTGTTTATCCAGAATCAGCGCCCATAAATAAATACCAACCGCCATATCAGGCAGCAAAGCTCCTGTATCTGCGGCTTGTGGCACAGGTTCAATCACACAACCCAGGTCATAGCCAAAATAACCTAAAGCACCACCGACAAAAGGTAAATCAGGGTTGTCTGATCGCTCTGGTTTATCCGGAAAATAACGGCTGGTCAGTTGCTGCAAAGCGCCAAAAGGGTCCATTTGCAGCAGCTGGCTTTGGCCTTGTTCGGTTTGGATTAACTGACCCTTCTGATAGACCAGGGTCGCGACAGGGCGGGCCACCAGAATATCAAAGCGACTGTTCACGTGGTTGCTTGCTGCCGAGTCGAGCAACATGGCCCAAGGCTCGGAAGCCAGAGCAGAAAAATACTCCAGCAGATGCGGTGCTTTGGCATCTAACTTCAAAAACTGTGACATAAGTCGTCTCATAAAACGGGCTAATTCCGGCAAAAATACGGTAAGTGGCTAGCCGCTGGATCTGTTGCGCTGTATCATATCAGCCCAACTGACATTAGTTAACCTGAACACAGGAAAAGCCGTCTTGTCTGGATACAGAACAGACAGGGGCTTACATTTAAATATTTTGGAAGGGCAGAAACTCTATGACCGTCATTCGCCAGCAAGACTTTATCGACAGCATCGAAGATGCGTTGCAGTACATCTCTTTTTATCATCCGCTGGATTTTGTCCAGGCCCTGGAAAAGGCCTATCACAAAGAACAAAATCAGGCCGCTAAAGACGCCATAGCCCAAATTCTGATCAACTCCCGTATGTCGGCTGAAGGCAACCGCCCAATTTGTCAGGACACTGGTATTGTCACTTGTTTTGTTAAAATCGGTATGGATGTAAAATGGGATAAAACCGATATGACAGTGCAGCAAATGGTGGATGAAGGTACACGCCGTGCTTACCTGAACCCACATAATCCGCTGCGTGCCTCTATTGTGGCAGATCCTGCAGGTGCCCGTAAAAATACCCAGGACAACACACCTTCAGTAGTGCATATCGATATGATCACAGGCCACCATGTCGAAGTGGCTATCGCGGCCAAAGGCGGCGGTTCTGAAAACAAAACCAAAATGGTGATGTTAAATCCATCTGACTCAGTAGTTGAATGGGTGCTGGAAACTCTGCCTAAAATGGGTGCTGGCTGGTGTCCGCCAGGCATGTTGGGCATAGGCATTGGCGGTACTGCAGAAAAAGCAGCAGTACTGGCTAAAGAAGCTTTGATGGAGCCTGTCGATATTCAGGACCTGCTGGAAAAAGGCGCTGAAACAGCCGATGAAAAACTTCGTGTTGAGCTGTACGACAAAGTCAACAAACTAGGCATTGGTGCCCAGGGTTTAGGCGGTTTAACTACAGTTGTTGATGTAAAAATCAAATCTGTAGCTACGCATGCCGCATCAAAACCAGTGGTGATGATCCCAAACTGTGCAGCCACACGTCACGTGCATTTCCACTTAGATGGGTCAGGCCCAGCTGTATTAACACCGCCGAAGCTGGAAGACTGGCCGGAAGTGACATGGGAGCTTGGCAATAATGTGCGCCGTGTGAATTTAGATACTGTCACTCCTGCTGATGTGTTGGAGTGGAAAGCAGGTGAAACTGTGTTGCTGTCAGGCAAAATGTTGACAGGCCGCGACGCTGCACATAAACGTATTGCCGATATGCTGGCCAAAGGCGAAGCTTTGCCAGAAGGCGTTGACTTTAAAAACCGCTTTATCTATTACGTAGGCCCTGTGGATGCAGTGGGTACTGAAGTGGTAGGCCCTGCAGGTCCAACAACGGCAACCCGTATGGATAAATTCACCGACATGATGTTAGGCAAATTTGGTTTGCTTGGCATGATAGGTAAGTCTGAACGTGGTGACAAAACCGTTGAAAGCATTAAAGAGCACAAAGCTGTGTATTTAATGGCGGTCGGTGGAGCTGCTTATTTAGTATCCAAGGCTATCAAAAAGTCCCGCGTTGTCGCCTTTGCCGATTTAGGTATGGAAGCCATCTACGAGTTTGACGTAGAAGACATGCCAGTGACTGTGGCTGTTGACAGTCAGGGAAATAACGTGCATAAACAAGGACCTGCTATTTGGAAAGTGAAGATAGCTGAACTTGCCAATAACTAAAAATGATTAACAACGCCCTGGTTCTCAGGGCGTTTTTCTACTGGGAGAATGTATGAAAGCCTGGATCTTTCTCACCGCAGCTTTGTTAAGCGGTGCTGCTGTCGCCAAAACCCCGCTCACTATTGAACACCTAAATAAATTAAATAAAGTCTACGATGTAGTGGTGTCCCCTGATGGCCGTTATCTGGTCTATGGCCAAAAAAATGGTGGTCTTGCTCCTGCTGACACCAGCGCTGATTTGTATTTAATAGATTTACAACAAAACAATAAAGTCAGTCGTTTAACCTTTAACGATGATAAAGAGCATGCTGTAGCCTGGAGCAAGGACAGCAGTGCTTTGTATTTTATCGCCGGACGCTCAGGTAACTCTCAGGTTTGGCGTTTGCCCGTCGCTGGTGGTGAATCTCAGCAAATCACCGATTTACCTTTAGATGTGGATGGTTTTTTAGTCTCAGATGACAACAGCAAAATTGTGCTGCAAATGGCAGCTAAACCGGGTTGCGAAACTTTATCCTGCACAGTTGAAGCCAAACAAGTCAAAGCAGGTCAACAAGACAGTGCCATGGTGTACGATCAGTTGATGGTGCGGCACTGGGATACCTGGGCGGATGAATTCAGAAGTCATTTATATATTGCTGACTTGGCAGGTAAAAAAGTCACAGATGCCAAAGACTTATTGCCTGAATGGAATACCGACATTGCTGGCATCAAAGAAGTGTCATTTACGCCAGACGGTAAAAACCTGGTATTCAGCGCGAAAATCCCTGGTGTCGATCAGGCCTGGCATACCAACTTTGATATTTTTCAGGTGTCGGTCAAAGGTGGCGAAAAGATTAACTTAACCCGTGACAATGCGGCGTGGGATGCCAAACCTTCGTTCTCCAGCGATGGTCGCTTTATGGCCTATTTAGCTATGAAAAAGCCAGTGTATGAGGCTGATCGTTTTGGTTTGATTTTACTGGATATGGTGACAGGTCAGCGTAAAGAGTTGTCGCCGGAGTGGGACAGATCCATCAGCGACTATAAATTTGGTGCTGACAACAGAACCATCTATGTCACAGCGCAAGACACGGGGCAGCACGGTATTTTCTCCATTAACACCAGTTTCGGTGATATCAGCAAAGTCTATGCTGACGGCACAGCCGGAGATTTAAATGTGGCAGGCAACAAACTGATTTTTACTAATCACAGCCTGGACAAGCCAACTGATATTTACCAGATCACTGCTGAAACAGGAGCGCCAACGGCCTTAACTCAAATCAACAAAGAGGCTTTGGCTGATATTCAATTTGCTGAATTTGCCCAGTTTAATTTCCCTGGCGCCAATGACGAAACAGTGCACGGCTACTGGATGAAGCCTGTGAATTACAAAGAAGGTAAACAATACCCTATTGCCTTTATTGTGCACGGTGGTCCGCAAGGCAGCTTTGGTAACATGTTTAACTACCGCTGGAATGCACAGTTGTGGGCAGCTCAGGGTTATGGTGTGGTGATGATCGACTTCCACGGTTCTACCGGTTATGGTCAGGCTTTTACTGACTCTATTGCCCGTGACTGGGGTGGTAAGCCATTGGTTGATTTACAAAAAGGCTTAGCTTTTATCACTGAAAAAGAAAAATGGCTGGATGGCAAAAACGCTTGTGCTTTAGGTGCATCCTACGGCGGTTACATGATGAACTGGATTGCCGGTAACTGGCCTGAAGGTTTTAAATGTTTAGTCAACCATGCAGGTTTATTTGATATGCCAAGCTTTTATGGCAGTACTGAAGAACTGTGGTTCCCTGAGCATGATATGGGTGGTCCGGTCTGGAATAAAGAAGGCGATTATCAGAAGTTTAATCCGTCAGCTTTAGTGGATAACTGGAAAACGCCTATGCTGGTGATCCATGGCTTAAAAGACTACCGTGTGCCTTATGCTCAGGGTTTAGCTGCTTTTACTACGCTGCAGCGTAAAGGCATTGAATCCAAATTGGTGATTTTCCCGGATGAAAACCACTGGATTTTAAAACCTCGTAATGCCGAGCGTTGGTACAACGAAGTATTTGACTGGATGAAACTACACACCAGCAAATAATCTGTCGCAGAAGGCTGCATCCGCAGCCTTCCTTATTTTCCATCTTTGGGTTTCTCTATCTGTTTTTTAACCCTGTTTTATTGCCACCAACCGGACTCAGTGTATGCAATTTTCTGATGTACGTGACTACTGCCTTGAATTGATGGGGACTGAAGAAGATTTTCCTTTTGGCCCTGATTTCTATGTCTATAAAGTAAAAGGTAAAATCTTTGCTATCCTTGGCACAGACAAGGGAGAAGCCCGGTTGAATTTAAAATGTGATCCGGACGAAGCGCTGGCATTGCGTGATATTTTCCCTGCGATCATTCCTGGTTACCATATGAACAAAAAGCACTGGAATACTGTACGTCTGAACAACACAGTGCCAGAGCAGGAAATAAAACGACAAATCGATCAGTCCAGACTTTTGGTCATCCAATCTTTACCCAAAGTGCAGAGACAGACGTTACTCAATTCAAATGATTAGAATAATAAACTGGCACGGATATACATGGCTAAACCAGCTTACCCTTTGACTGCAAGTCGTATCGTACTGCTGTATTGCAGTTTTGCGTTGTTATGGATTTTTGGCTCCGATCATTTGCTGCATTTAACAGTTCCTGATCCTGAAGCGAACTCTTTATTAGGCACAGCCAAAGGTGTTGCCTTTGTTTGTATCAGCGGAAGTTTAATTTACTTATTACTTGCCACCTGGCGTAAACAGCAGTTTTTTGATTCCGAAGTGACGGTGCGCTACAAACAGCTGCGGGTGGTTGTGCTTATTCTGGCTTTTTTGCTGGCTATACCTGCTATGGCTTTTATTACCAAATGGGTGCACGGCAATCAGCTCAAAGCTGAAGCCATGGCTGACTTGCGCACTGTCACTGATATTAAAAAACAGCAACTGGAACTCTGGTTAGCTGAGCGGCAGTACGATATCAATGGTTTATCCCGCGACAGTTCATTCCGGCAGAAATTACAGCAGTATCTCGAGCTTGGAGATATCACTCAGCAGGCGGATGTGCGTAACCGGCTGGCGTCAATGATTGCTGAACATTCCTTTAGTTCAATCCTGCTATTCGACTCCCAAGGCCAGCAACATCTGGCCTTGGGGGCACAGCTTAAGTTTGACGCCCTGGCTGGAGGCCAACATCTGTCGCAGCCTGCCACACAATGCGACAACGGAAGAACAGACAGATATTGTCAACTGACCTGGTATCTGCAAATCGCCATAGACCAAAAAATTTACCAGTTGGTTTTTAGTGTTGATACCAGTATCTATTTATTTCCTGCTATTCAGAACTGGCCCGTGTCCAGTCCTACAGCCGAAGTCTTGCTGGTGCAGCGTAAGAGTCGGGAAGTGGTATTTTTAAACCCGCTGCGTCACCCGCAGCAGGCCATGCTCTACGATACGGATATAGATGGTCTTTTGCTTGCGGCTAAAGCTCTGCGTCAGCGGCAATTTACCACAGCAGAAGCACTGGATTATCGCGGACAGCCAGTATTGGGTGCTTATACGCCGATACGACAAACCAATTGGATGCTGGTCAGCAAAATCGATGTGGCAGAAGTGCTGCTGCCTTTGGATACCTTGCTGTTGTGGTTGTCAGTCAGCTCAGGCACTTTACTGATGATGTTGGTTCTGGGGGCTTTGTTTTACTGGCGAGAGCTTATTCAGTCACACCAACTTGCTTTAGCTGCCAAACAAACAGAGCAGGATAAAACCGTTCAGGCCTTTTTTGAGTTGCCTTTTTCCGGTATGGCTATTTTATCCCGTACACACCAACCCTTTATCCGGGTGAATAAAAAACTGCAGTCTTTGCTGGGGTACTCTGAGTCGGAATTGCTTGCACTGTCGTTGCGCGATCTGGCGCAAAGTCCCGAACAGTTTATGGCCACCAGCTTTGTCTCTAAAGAACAAAACTCTGTGGAGTCTGATATCCAGCTGCGTCATAGCTCAGGACGAGTGTTAACTATCAAATTAATGATGCAACGATTTAGTCAGGAAGGGCAGGCGGATCTGCTGTTGGCAACCTTTGACGATGTCACAGAAAAGCGTCAGTTGTATGCCGATTTAAACCGCAGTCACCAACAACAGCTGCAAAACTCACAGCAACTGGACGCTATTTTATCGGCAAGTTCAACAGTACTACATCGTATTGAACTGGACGGCACCAGTTGCCGAACCAGTTGGGTCAGCAGCAATATTGAACGTTTGTTCGGGTACAGTGTTGAGCAATCTTTATTGGAACACTGGTGGGAGAACGGGGTTCACCCTGAGGATGAAGCTTTAGCGAGTTCTGCGATAGAGCAGACGCTATTACAGGGACACTACCGCCACGAATACCGGTTTTTTGATGCGTCAGGCATTATTCGTTATATCCGTGACGACCTGAGATTGTTACCTGCTTTGATAGATGGCAAGCAACAAATCATTGGCGCCATGGTCGATATTACCGAACTTAGACAAGCCAGATTAGAGCAGGAAGCCAGTAACGATAAACTGAAAACCTTGTTTAATACCATGTCCGAAGGCCTGATTCTACATGACAGAACGGGCGCTATTGTTGACGCAAATCATGCTGCTGAGAAGATCCTCAACCGCAGCCTGCAAGAGATGCGTGGTCTTGTCCCCACTGTGGAAGACTGGAAAACCATTTATGAAGATGGTTCACAGTATCCGGCCGAACTTTACCCAAGTAATCAGGTACTGCGTGCAGAAGTGCCCCAGCCTATTCGTGATGTAGTGATGGGCATTGAACAAGGGGAGGTTCAGCGTTGGCTGAAACTCAATACAGAGCCTTTATTTGAACAAGAGCAGTTATCTGGTGTGTTAGTCACCATAGATGATATCAGCGCTCAGGTTGAATATCGCCGCGAGTTGAAACAACGTGCGTTAGTGATGTCCAACCTTGCGGATATGGCTGCGCGTTTTTTACAGCACAGCGACTGGCTGCAATTATTGCGCAGCATGATGCCTTCGGTGAGCCGTGCTTTAGCTGTGGATGCTATTTATCTGTATCAGAACACTATGCAGCAGGATCTGGTCACCGGGTCTTTATTAACCCAGTGGCGACGCGATCAAAAAGAACACATCCGCACTTTTAAAGAATTAAATAATAAAGTGTCCCGTTGGTATCCGGCGATTCAGCATCTGGCTAAAGGCACTATGGTAGCCGGTCTTGCTGATGAGATGGACAGTATGTTGCAGCCTATGCTGAAACGTTTCCGCATCCAGGCTATCGCATTGATACCAGTGATGGTTGATGGGGTTTGGTGGGGCTTACTTGGTGTTGAGCAGCATCATAGCTGTCGTGAATGGAATCAGGTGGAGCTGGATGCACTAAAAATGTTGGCAACAGCTTTAGGTAATGCAGTGAAACGTCAGCAGTTTGAAGCCTCACTACAGCAGGCTGCAGCAGTATTTGAGAGTACCCGTGAAGGTATTATGGTAACGGATGCATCGAACCGTATTATTCAGGTTAATCAGTCGTTATTGCATATGCTGGGTTATGAAGAATCTGAAGTTATAGGCAATACGCCAGCTATGTTTTCATCAGGGCGGCATGATCAGGCCTTTTACACTCAAATGTGGCAGGAACTGGCTGAGCAAGGGCATTGGCAAGGCGAAGTCTGGAACAGGCGCAAAAATGGTGAAATTTACCCAGAACTGCTCAGTATCAATACCATTCTCGATGCCAGCCAACAAATTAGTCACTATGTGGCTGTATTTGCAGATATTACCCAGTTAAAAGCCTCTGAACAGGAACTGGCATATCTGGCGCACCATGATGTACTGACCGATTTGCCCAACCGTTTACTGATGAGTTCTCGCTTACAAAATGCAGTGGATTTGGCAAAACGGGATCAGCATCAGTTTGCGGTGCTGATGATGGATCTGGACCGCTTTAAGTACATCAACGATAGCTTTGGTCATCCGGCCGGGGATGAGCTGTTAAAACTGGTGGCCGCTTCGCTTAAAGAACGCCTGAGAGATATTGATACAGTGGCGCGTTTTGGCGGTGATGAGTTTATTATTTTGCTTGAGCAATTACATCAAAGTGAAGACGCGGCCCGCTTTGCCACTCAACTGATCAATGATATGAGCCAACCCTGGCTGTTAAGTAACAATGCAGAGGTTCGGATCGGTGCCAGTATTGGTATTTCGATTTATCCTGATCATGGCACTGAAGGCGAAACGCTGCTGAGTAATGCCGATGCCGCTTTGTACCGCGCCAAAGAGCAGGGCCGTGGCCGTTTTGCTTATTATTCGGATGATTTAACTCTGTATGCTCGTCAGCGTATTGATTTAGAGGCCCGCTTGCGTGGTGCTTTAGCGCAAAACCAGTTCTTAGTGTATTACCAGCCACAAATCGATATTAAAACGGGTCGTATTGTTGGCGCAGAAGCGCTGGTGCGTTGGAACGATCCAGTGGAGGGCTTGATAGCGCCGGGACGTTTTATTCCTATAGCTGAAGACACAGGGCTGATTGGCGCTATTGGTGACTGGGTGCTGGCTGAAACCTGCCGTCAGGGCGCTTTGTGGCGTAAATCGGCTTTACCTGATTTAAAACTGGCTGTGAACTTGTCTTCGCATCAGTTCAGTCATGGTGATATTGGTGCTCAAACGGCGCAGATATTAAAAGACACAGGTTTCCCGGCAGAGCTGCTGGAACTGGAACTGACAGAAAGTGCCATTATGTCGCGGGAACAACAAGCTGAGCTGGTATTGTCTGATTTACACAACATGGGGGTAAATCTGGCCATTGATGACTTTGGCACAGGCTATTCGTCTTTTGCTTATTTACAGCGTTATCAGCTGGATGTGCTGAAAATAGATAAAAGCTTTGTTGATGATGTGGCAGATAACAGCGAAAGCCAGGCCATAGTCACGGCTATTATTTCAATGGCGCATATTTTGGGCTTAAAGGCTTTGGCTGAAGGGGTTGAGCAGCAGGCGCAGCTGGATTATTTATCTTTACAAGGCTGTGATTATTATCAGGGTTATTTATGCAGCAAACCTTTACCAGCCGCAGACTTTGAACAGCTGATCCGCAGTCAGAATTCCTGACTGCGCAGTGTTCAGCCTTTTGTGTTTCGTTGCTATGTGAGCTGGTTGGTTAGCGTCACGCCTCTGGACTGACAGGGAGTTCCAGTAACAAAACCAGCGCATGCAATAACAACTCTTCCTGTTCATTCACCAGTTCGTCAGCTTGAACCGCTATTTTCAGCATTTGCCATAGCTGCTGTTTCACTTTGGGTGAACTGTGAATAAGGGCTGGTAATTGTTCGCTTAACAGCTGAAAACTGACAAGGGGGCGAGCTGTTGAAGTGGGCAACCCCAGCACTTCTAAGCCAATTTTCCAGGATTGCTCCTGTAATTCTTCATGTGTAGCTTGTTGTGCACACAAAGACAGCAGTGCCAGTACAGGCTGCTGCACCTGATCAATACTGCTACTTTGATCCCGGCGATGCAACAACGAAGGATTAAACTGACTGCCTACACAGTGTTGTAGCCAATTTAATAAGGCCCACTCCAATAAATCCTCTTCGCCATCACAACGGCTCAGGTTTTGACACAGCTGCTGAAATTCAACAAACTGCACCTCTGACAGCTGCTTTAAACCCGGTACCGCAATTTGTAGTAACTGCAGTTTTTGTTTGCCTGATAAACGGCTGACATCGTCGTACAGTTTATCAACGTTCTGCATCAGCTGATGGTCGCCCAGAGCTTTGACCATAGCCCATTGCTTGGCCAGATGTTCAGTCTGAATAAGGCAGGCACAACACAAAGCGGGAGCAGAAGGGGCGTGGCGGCTGCTGTGCAGCAAAAACGCCGGCAATGCGGTCAGTACAGCAGCTGTTTTTTGTTGACTTGTTTTAGCCGTAGCGGATGGTTCAGCGCTGCTTTGTTGTTTTAATAGTGTTTCTGTCGGAAAAACCCCGTTCCAACCCGGGTCCAGCCGTTTGATCCGCAGAGGTAAAGGCGGGTGTGTGGCAAATAAACTACTCCAACGACTGATAGCTTCGCCAAAAAATAAGTGACTCATTTCATCAGCATTGGGGTTTTTTACCCTACTGCCGTAGCTCGCACCTCCAATAGCTTTCAGCGCTCCTGCTATACCTGCAGGATTACGGGTAAATTGCACAGCGCTGGCGTCGGCTAAAAATTCACGTTGGCGACTGACAGCTGCTTTAATGATGCTGCCAAAAAAAGTCCCCAAATAACCCAAGACCATTAACCCCAGCGCCAGACCAAGAATGCCACCGCCGTTGTCCTTAGATTTTGAACTACTGGCAATCACTGCATTTCTGCGGCCACTGCTGCGCAGTAAAAAATAACCGGCGTGACCAATAAACTCTATGCCATGCAGCAAGGCTATCAGGCGAATATTCAGCCTCATATCACCGTTTAAAATATGACTGAACTCATGAGCTATGACCCCTTGCAATTGATCCCGGTCCAGTAGGTTCAGGCAACCTTGAGTGATACCTATCACTGCATCTGCCGGCGAATAACCCGCGGCAAACGCATTGATGGAAGATTCTGGTGTTAAATAAACTGGCGGTACTGGTACTCCGGCTGCGATCGCCATTTCTTCGACCACATTCAGCAAACGCCGCTGTTTATCGTCGGCGAGATGATATTCAACCAGACGTCCTCCCAGCGCTTTGGCGACCACCTGGCCACCCTGACTTAATTCAGCCTGTTTGATGCTGATCACCGCAGCGATGATCAGAAATACAAACAAGCTGACCCAACCCATCATTTCCCATGGCAAGGCGTCAAACCAAAGCGGATCCTGCGGCCTTAATAACAACTGATACTGTTGTGGCTCCATCACACCTAAGGTGATCATCACCAACAGATTAGTGAGCACCAGCAGAGTGATCACGGCTAAAACAAACAGAAAAACCAGCAATTTGGTATTGCTGCGCGCCTGATCCTGAGCCGTAAAAAAATTAGTAGCCATAGAGTTTAAAAACTGACTTTAGGTGCAGCCTGGATAGCCGCGCTGTCAGCAAATTCCAGCAGCTTGGCATCGTTTTGATGACCAAAGAAACCCGCGAAAATCACCGGAGGGAAACTTTGTTTGTAGCTGTTGTATTCAGTCACTGCGTCATTAAAAGCCTGACGTGCAAAGGCGACTTTGTTTTCAGTGCTGGTTAGCTCTTCCGTCAGCTGCATCATGTTCTGATTGGCTTTTAAATCAGGGTAGGCTTCCATCACCATACTGAATTTAGTCATGGCACCTTGCAGCGCAGATTCAGCACCGGCCAGTTGGCTGATAGCCGCCGCATCACCAGGCTGGGCAGCGGCGGCTGTTAATTGAGTCATAGCGCTGTTACGCGCTGCAATAACGGCTTCCAATGTTTCGCGCTCATGCGACATATAAGCTTTGGCGGTTTCCACCAGATTAGGTATTAAGTCGTAACGGCGTTTTAACTGCACTTCTATTTGAGCAAACGCATTTTGGAAACGATTTTTCAGCTTGACCAGCTGATTGTAGATACTGACGATAAAAAACAAAATAACGACTGCAATCACTAAGGTAATAATGGTGGTCATGGGGTTTCCTTCTTCCAATGATAGGATTTAACAAGTTCTACTCTAGCATTGTAAAAATTAGTTGAATAGCATCAATAAGCTGTTGCGGTCTGAACCACAGAAATCACTTTTCGCCATAGCTAAATATCGATAATACTGATGTTCATAAATTTTGAATTGAACCTTCAGATTTATCCGTTTTTCTCCTGCTCTTTTTGTCTCTATAGTGAGTTTATTCAAGAATATTAAAGAACAAAAGGAATACAAAATGTTTGAAATTATCCGTTCGACCGAACGCGGCAGAGCTCACTTTGGTTGGTTGAAAAGCCAACATACTTTCTCTTTTGGCGATTACTACAATCCAAAACAGATGGGTTTTTCAGAACTTAGAGTGATTAATGACGACGAAGTATCAGCAGGTGCTGGTTTTCCTACCCATAGTCATAAAAATATGGAAATTATCAGCTATGTACTGGAAGGCAAAATCGCCCATAAAGACTCAGCAGGTAATGAAGAAATATTGCCAGCGGGCGAATTTCAGCTGATGAGCGCAGGTAAAGGTATTTCACATAGTGAATACAACGCCAGCACTAGCGAGAGGCTGAAGTTTTTACAAATTTGGATCCAACCAAATCAATTGAATGGCGCGCCAGGTTATCAGCAAAAAGACTTTGGTCAATTGCCTGGTTTGACGGAAGTGATTACGCCAGATGGCCGCAACGGTACCTTAACCATCAGACAGGACGCCAGCTTGTCGCAGCTGATTTTAGTGGCGGCAGATCAGCACCTGATGCCGGTAAAGCCGGGCAGGGCATACTACCTGCATCTGATTAACGGCGAGCTAAGTATTGCTGGTCAGCAGTTAAATCCGGGGGATGGTATCAAGTTGACTCAGTTCACAGAGTTAACAGCGAAAGCAGGATCTGAACCTGTCAGAGCCCTGTGGTTTGATTTGCCTGCGTGATGAATGCCTGATTATTTTTTATAAACAATAAAAGGATGCTGTAAAGGCATCCTTTTATGCTGGAAAAACTACAGTACTTCCTGTCTTTCGAAGACTTGATGCTTAAAACGTGTCCCGCTACCTGTCAGTGGTATGACCAAACCACCTGAACCTCACTCAACTGTTAAGATGCAAAGGCCGCAAGGTTGAGCAATGTACAATTAATTACATAAAAAGACCGGGTATTGCCTCATGATCCGGTGACTTGTAGTCGCTTTGGTTAAATGCGACCTCACTCTGTTATCTTATTCAAGGGGTGAAATTTTGTACTGTGTCATTTTGGAGTTATTGGTATGAGTCCTTGTTCTGTTGTTCAATCAGATGAAAACAGGTTAAAACGAAAGCGTTGGCTGATTGTGCCTTTGTTTGCATTATCCGTTGCAGCATGCGGCGGTGGCGGTGACAGTAGTACAGTGCCTGATGACTCAGGTTCAGGTACCCCCCCGTAGTGACTCCTCCTGTAGTGACACCACCTGTGGAGACTCCGCCGCCAACAGAAGTGCCACCGCCTGAAGAGACTCCTCCACCTGAAGAGACTCCGCCTACAGAGGAGTTGCCAGAGCCCGAGCTTGAGGGGCTGCCTGATGTGAAAACAGCTGCTCTGCCTAAAGTGGGAGCTCCTTCGTTACCTCCGCCACCTGCATCCTTAAGAATACCGGACAATTTTCTCAGAATAGCTGCTGCTCAGCCAATCTCAGTCGCTAATGCCAGTTCTTCCGGCGATGAGAACGGAAATAATACCGCAGCCAAAGCCATAGACGGAGACTTGACCAGTAGATGGGAAAGTGCATGGGGTGATGATATTACCGATGCCGACAATGCCTGGCTTCAGTTTGACTTTGGCGCGAAAACGGCCATAGGGATGATGACGCTGCATTGGGAAAATGCTCATGCTGATGAATATGCTGTTTACGTATCAGATGATGCGCAGAACTGGTATCAGCTCCGCTATATAGTCGCGTCGCAAGGCAAGACAGAGGAATTTTTTAATCTGGATATAAACGCCCGCTACCTGCGCATTCAGGGCATCACCCGTAAAACTCAGTATGGTTATTCTTTGTTTGAGGCCGAATTTAAAGCGCCTGACAGTTCAAACTCGATGCCAGAACTGAGCACGTCAGCTTTATCTTACCCTTTAAGCGGAGCAGGACGTACGCCATTACCAGCACCTGCTGAGCCAATTGAAATGGTTCGCTTTACCTTAGCTGATGGCACACTGGTAACCCGTTTTGGGATGGTGGGGCGCTCCCGTCATGCCCGTGAACGGGGCGAAGACTGGAACGAAATTGGCTATGGTGTCAATGACACAGTAGATGCCGCTGGTAAACCAAGAAACAAGGGACCTGGCGCACATTTGAATTTTATCGCCAACTACTTTAAAAACCGCACCTGGGGTGTGGAGTTTATTGATAACAGCAATGTCCCTGGTGTGACTGAGCCCCGTATTGTAGTGAATCAGTATTATCAGCAAGCCCAAAAGGGCGGCGGGCACTCTTTTGTCCGTCGTTTTGATGAGCCAGGCGTCACAGGTTTTGGCTGGATGAGCCCTGGGGATTTATTAGATGACTCGACTTATCAGGATCCAGGTGCAGCCTGCCCTGTAGTGGCTAAACCAGCCAATGGCGTTTTATTACGCCCTGACAGCGGTTACAACGGCGTGATTGGCGCTAATGACGGCTGTAGTGTGGTGTTCGACCGTTATCCTGGGCACAGAGCGCTTTCCGCCAACGCTGATGGCGTCTTGGCACCTAATGGTAGTTATGTGGACTCCCGTGTGCTGAAAAAAGGTGATGTGATTGAGTTTACTGGCTCGTTTTTCTCTACCCGTGAGGCCATGGATGCTATAGGTGACAACGGGGCTTTCCGTTATTATACCAACGAGCTGACGTACGTGATGGGCAAAGGCTTAAGGCCCTGGTACGGTGTGCAGCCGCGTCTGATGAATGAACCTTTGCCCGAAAGCACGCTGCAAGGGGGGCTGGGTTCTATTTCTTTTGACTATGCCGACAACCCAACCTTTATGTTCCAGCAGCCGCATAACACGATAGGCATGCAGAATATGCAACGTTTTATGGAAGGTCGCCGTTGGTTGCATACCAACTTATGGTCAGGAGATCATAACGAAGATGGCAATGATCGCAATGACGCAGGCCGTCAGTTGCAAGGCCCGCGTTTTAATCAGTCATCCTGTTTTAACTGTCATGTCAATAATGGCCGCAGCGTGGCACCTACTGTGCGTAACCAGAAACTGGATACCATGGCTGTGCGGGTTGGAGCTACAGGTACTGACGCCAATGGCCATTACCTGCCTCATCCGATTTATGGTCAGGCACTGCAAATGAATGCCCGCTCTATCGAAACAGGAGCAATACAAAACTGGGGGAACGCGGCCTGGGTTTCTGATTTCGTCAGCAGTAACGTCAGTCTTGCCGACGGCACACAAGTTGAGCTGCGTAAAGCCACTATTGCGTTTGAGGGACCAGAACCTGCTGTGCATTCTATACGTCAAGCGCAGCCATTGATTGGTATGGGGTTATTGGAAGCGATTTCTGATGAAACTATTTTATCCAGAGTCCGCAGCACACCAGATGCTGACGGTGTGTTGGGCACTGCCAACTATGCGTATGATCCCCAAACCGGAGAAGTGCGGTTAGGCCGCTACGGCTGGAAAGCTGGCAAAGTCAGCTTGCGTCATCAGGTGACCAATGCTGCGCTGCTGGATATGGCGGTGACTTCTTCTGTCTATCCTAAACTGGACTGTCTGGCTGGCCCACAACACTGCGATCCGGCCACAGCAGAACCTGGTTTGCCAGATGAAGCTGTCACGGCTATGACGCAATACCTGTATTTATTGGGTGTGCCCGCACAGCGCAGCGTGGTCAGTGGTTTCCCTAAAGGGGTGTCACCTTTGACTTATCTGGATGTTGACCCTGCCAAAATAGCGGCTGGCGAAAAAGTCTTTAAAGATATTCGCTGCGTGGCGTGTCACGTCAGTGAAGTGAAAACCAGCGAGCGCTCTGAGTTTGACGAAGTGCGTAATCAGAACATTAAACCTTACACCGACCTATTGCTGCATGATATGGGGCCTGGCCTTGCTGATAACTTCACCGAAGGCCTGGCTAGCGGCAGTATGTGGAGAACATCAGCGCTGTGGGGCATAGGCTATACCCAGTTTGTGGCTGGAGGTGTTCCGGCAGGGTATTTACATGATGGCCGCGCCCGTACCTTAACCGAAGCTATTTTATGGCACGGCGGCGAAGCTGAAGTGATCAAAAACCGCTTTGTGAACCTGCCTACAGCCGAACGTGAAGCGCTGCTTACTTTCCTGAAGTCTTTGTAATTCGAATAGGGATAAAAAAAAGCCCGGCGCGGATAAACTTCGCCGGGCTTTTTTTATTTAGTTATTTAGTCAATTAGTACTGCCTTGGGTTTCGGCCCTCAGACTCAATCACTCTTGGGTATTTTACCCGAGGTTGTTTTTCAGCTTTTTTGCGTAATTTTTTAAATTGAAATAACCAGCAATCACCAAAATCAAATAGATAAAACACCTTACTGCCGACCAGCGGGTATACCTCGTTCAGCATTTTGCCATCATCAATACGCTGAGTGTTCCGGCCTGGAGTTTTGGCAATATGAAACTCGTACAAGTGGTCATTATCAAACTTCACCATGGTCTGGATAAAATAGTGCAATTCAAAAAAGGGCGTGTCGTCTTCCACTTCAATCACGCGGCGCCACGGCGTTTTGGCTTTGAATGGAAGGGTGATTTCTATGGTGTATATCTCCAAACTGCTGGTCCTCTTTAATGATGGAGTTTGTTTTGACCTTTGTTATGCCTCAACTGATATGTAAGGCATTATAGCTGTACGTCTGATCTGGGAAAATATGCAGACAGCAAATCAAAGTGATGATCCTGATGCTGTGGAAAATAAAAACGCCAGCCATCGGACTGCAAAGAACTCATAGTCAGCCTCAAGGTTTCAACCGCTAAACATAAGGCCTGCAGCGAGTCGACACCATAGGCATACTTTTCGAATGAAATCGCCGGAATTTCAATTTTACAGCGATAATCGCCCTGTTCAGACAAAGGATCAAGCTCCGGCGCGTAAAGATTGAACACAACAGGCACGGACTGACCAACAGGGTTTTTTGCTATGTATTCACTGGTTGCTAAATGCATGTATTTTCCATTGAGCTATTTATCGGCCCAAATCCGGAAGATAAGGCTGATAATCAGGTTAGATCTAGCTCTGATAACAGTTTTTAACTTAACGGCGCTACGTAGCGGTTTCAACAATTTTCTATTCGAAAATATAAAATGCTACAGGTTCAGCCTGCTCAGTGAAGTGTGTAAAAGATAAATGCATCAGCATCGGAAACGAAAAAGCCAGCCTTGCGGCTAGCCTTTTTGGTATAACTTCAGTTTGATAAACAACTCTTCCACTTGCGTTCTGGCCCAGGGCGTTTTGCGTAAAAACGTCAGGCTGGATTTGATGCTGGGGTTGGAGCTGAAGCATTTTAGCGGTATTTGCTTTGCTAAAGGAGCAAAGCCGCCTTGATGTTCAACCAGTAACTCCAGAATTTGCTGCAGGGTAAAACCGTGCAGCGGGTTATTTTGTTGTGGCTGGTTTGGGGCTTGGGTTGCCATATGGACTTTGCTCTGTAGTCGCTAAGGGCCGGAACTGGCCGTGGTAGTTTTCATCGTCTGTGCCAATAATCAAGGCTGAACCCGGGATCAATGGGCTTGGGCTGGCTAAAGCTTCTACTTTAAAGCCATCGATTTGCCATAACACTGGTCGCTCCGCCATTAAACTGATGGGTTGTTTTGCCGCAACGTTCACCAGCGCAAGCGGATACACTGCACTGGTGAAAGGGCCATTGTCTGAGCTATCGAGCACTGCGCTGGCCCAAAGTACATCGCCTTCCAGATGTAAGTCGGCTATCACTCTGTTGTAATTGCGGTTTTTAAGTGCGGTTGGTCCTGTCACCTGAATTTTCTGGCCGTTCCACTGAATGTTGGCTGCTGCCATGTCCAGTTCACCCCATTGTAAAAATCCGGCTGCTGTGGCTGTGCCACGTTCACCTAAAATCACCAGATAACGGTTCACATCTTTTTTTACACAAGCCAAACCTTCAAAGTTATCGCCATCCTGCTCCGGGCTGCTGTCGCGCTCGACCGGTAACTCAAAAGTATTCAGTACCTGTGCATAGGTTGGGAATACTTTGATATGAAACAGGCGGCCAAAAGAACCTTGCCAGGTACCACTTTCTGCCATTAAAAACTCGCCATTCTGACCAGGTAAAGCGCAAACGGCCTCTAAGTCGTTGGATGCCTGACCGGCTGGCCAGTTGGTCACAAACAAGCTTTGGGCTGTCAATTGCTGATCCTGATTGACCTGAATTAAGGTTAAGCGGTCGCCCTGACGCTGAATTTTTTTATCCTGCACTGCCAGATAATGATTTTGATCCAAAGCCGCTAAACCACTGATCGAAGGTAAGGCGGTTTGAGTTTTAGGCCGGTACGGTGTGTACCAACGCGGGTCAACCGGCATTTTAAACAGCAGCGGTGACATACGTTTAAATTTATCGGTATGAGTGCCACACTGAATATTATCAGCGTAATGCTGCTTCCAAGGGTCGTTAATTAAATACACAGTACCGTTGCTGATAGTCACGGCTTCCAGCGCTGTTTGCACCAACTTGTCATAGGCTGGGCAAAGGCCACTGTCGTCTGTACTAACATAAAAGCTCAGCTTTTGAACATAAGGCGGAATACGGTTGGTTAAATCGAACACCCATAACTCGTCATCATTACGCGCCACCGCCACTAAATAACCCGGGTGGCCTAAAATAGGGCTGGGTAAAAATTCAATGCCATTAATAGGGTGATCGTTGTCATCCAGTACAGGTAAGGTCAGATTAGCGTCTATCACTTTGACAAAGTTATCGCGCAGCCAGAAATCCTGAGTTAAACGGGTTTTAAATAGCTTAGGCTTATTGGCAATATCTTGCTCCAGCGCCAGATATAGGTTCTGGTGATCATCTACAGCTAAACCTTCAATGCCGTCATTCGGGAAATTACCTACTTTGGTTTCCAGTGGAAATTGCACGGGCCGCACGGCCACTATTTCAGCGCGGGTTAAAGCACTGTCGACCTGAATTTTTAACAGTAGAGTCGGGTAAGCTGTAGAGTTGGACTGGTTAAACTTTTTAGCGCACTCGTTGCTTAGCTGATAAGCAGACGCATCTTCGGTCACCGTAATTAAAGTGGTGTCGTCCAATCTGTCCCATGTCAAAGCTTCCAAATCTGGCTTATCTGCTAAATAGTTGTAAAAGCAGCTGTTTTTTAAGCTGTCGGCAATAGTAATTTGAATAGGCTGAGTTATAGCTGCTGCTGTATTCGGGTCGATACGGAACAGTTTCATCCTGTTGGTTTCATGCGCACTTTGATCGCCCACCACCACCAGCTCACCTTTACGGAAGGTGACACCTGAGGTTTGTGGGTCGAGTAAAGTTTGTTTTTCTAAGTCGGTCAGCCATTGACCTGTCAGAGCCGTTTCTGCATTCAGATCCCCACTTAAGCTGGCAAGTACCACCAAAGTGAACAGGGATTTGGATAAATTGATCACAGTCTTAGATCCATAATTCAGGGCATATTCAGATGGCGCCTAACATACGATCTACCGGACTATTTCGCTAGCGAAACCCGATAAAAACGCATTATTCGCCGAAAAAAAATACAATCAATTGAGGAATAGCAGAGGATGAAAAGAAAAGCCATAGAAAAGCAGTACTTAAACTTAAGACGGACTCAAGTGGAAGGGCCGTGGCTTGTTCCGGCCCTTCCATCAGTGCCGTGGTATTTTCGAGTAACATCGCGGTATCACAAGACGGGTGGGAACAAGCCCCACCCCTACAGTTTTGAACTCAAGTTAATACCCAAAGTCATTGATGTTGCAACGAGGCGACGTGTAGGGGCACTGTTTATCCGCGCCCGTCCTGGAAAAACAAATATGGACTGAACGCGGTCAACAAAGTTGCAGCTTCAAGAACGCAGGGTATTTTAATAACCTTGTTCGTGGACGTCTCGTACAGCACGCCCTGATGGGTCTGTCATTTGTGCCATTTTCGCATCCCATGCCAAAGCTTCAGGAGTAGAACAAGCGACCGACTTACCACCTGGTACACAGGAAATTGCGCCTGTGTGTGGGAAATGCTCTTCAAAGATCACCCTATAGTAATAGGCTTCTTTGCTATCCGGAGTGTTGACCGGGAAGCGGAAAGCCGCTGTTGCCATTTGCTGATCCGTCACTTCTTTTTCAGCATGAGCTTTTAAACTGTCAATCCAGCTGTAGCCTACACCGTCTGAGAACTGCTCTTTTTGGCGCCATAAAATTTCGTGAGGTAACAAGCCATCAAAGGCCTGACGCAAAATGTGTTTTTCCATTTTGCCTTTGCCACACATTTTCGCTTCAGGATTTAAGCGCATAGCGACATCCATAAAGTGCTTGTCGAGGAAAGGTACGCGGGCTTCAATACCCCAGGCCGACATGGCTTTGTTGGCGCGGTTGCAGTCAAACATATGCAACCTGTCCAGCTTACGTAAAGTTTCTTCATGGAATTCTTTGGCGTTAGGCGCTTTGTGGAAATACAAATAACCACCAAAAATTTCATCTGAGCCTTCGCCTGACAACACCATTTTAATACCCATGGCTTTGATTTTACGGGCCATTAAGTACATAGGGGTTGAAGCACGAATAGTGGTGACATCATAGGTTTCGAGGAAATAGATCACGTCACGCAGTG
The DNA here is from genome assembly GCF_947090785.1 of Rheinheimera sp. MM224. NCBI lineage: Bacteria > Pseudomonadati > Pseudomonadota > Gammaproteobacteria > Chromatiales > Chromatiaceae > Rheinheimera > Rheinheimera sp. MM224. The sequence continues at coordinate 2,694,250 of NZ_OX352320.1, read as the reverse complement.
AATCTAAACCTTCCTGCACAGTAAACAACACTTCGTGGTGCACTGTGCCTATGCTGTCCGCTACTTTACGCGCTGCTACTAAATCAGGTGAACCTTGTAAACCTACGGCAAAAGAGTGCAGGCGAGGCCACCAGGCTTCGGACTGACCGTCATCTTCCACGCGATTACGGGCAAATTGCTGGGTAATAGCGGAGATCAGTGACGAATCCAGACCACCGGATAACAACACACCATAAGGCACGTCTGACATTAAATGGCTTTTTACGCTTTGCTCAAGTGCTGCGCGTAATTCGCCTAAGTCAGCCGGATTGTCTTTGACTGCATCAAAACTTTGCCAGTCACGCTGATAATACTGCACCAGTTTGCCCACTTTGCTATCAAAGTAATGGCCTGGCGGGAATTCCTGCATTTGTTTACACACAGGCACCAGAGCTTTTAATTCAGACGCCACATACAGCTGACCATGTTCGTCGTAACCGTAATACAGTGGAATAATGCCAATATGGTCACGGGCAATCAGGTAACGGTTTTGCTCTGCGTCGTACAGAATAAAGGCAAACATACCTTGCAGCTGATCGATAAAATCAACGCCGTGCTGTAAGTACAAAGGTAATATCACTTCGCAGTCCGATTTGGTCTGGAACTGATAGTCCACTGTTAAGTTTTTCTCTAAATTCTTGTGATTATAAATCTCACCATTCACTGCCAGAATGTGATTTCGATTTGGATTAATCAGGGGCTGGGCGCCATTTTCAGTATCTACGATAGCCAGACGTTCATGCACTAAAATAGCATGGTCGTTGTTCCATACGCCTGACCAGTCTGGTCCACGATGACGTAATAATTTAGATAACTGTAGCGCCTGCTGGCGCAAGGCTTTAACATCAGTCTTGATGTCAAGCACCCCAAATATCGAACACATGATGAGTAACCTCTAATTAATTATTTAAGCTCTTACCCTAAGTAATTGGCGTTGCAGAGCGGCGACAAGCGAACGAGTCCCCATGAACATAGTTGTCCTATGTGATTGGGGCGAGCGAACGCAGGTAACAAAGCTGCGGCGTCAAGAACGACGGGTAAAAAATTTTGGCAGTATGTACGTCTAAACGTACCCCTTGAATTTGCCAGCTTACAAGAAAATTGCAAGAGGTTTTTACAGGTAATTGACAAGGTATGCTTTCACTACAACCAACGGTTTTTTCTTATTCATGCAAAAAAATAGCGTAAATTCCAGATTCACAGCCCCGACAGCATGGTTACCAGAGCTGTTTTCTGAGCCCGGCATATTCAGTGCTTTGGCCGCTTTTTTTCCTTTAGCAGAGCAGACTGATTTCCCATCACCACAGCTGTTGACGGCATGGTTGCATCAGCACACCAGATTGCAGGACTGGAGTTTTGTAAACAGCACAAAGCTTGACGATGATGGTCGTTATTACGAAGACTTTATTTCGCAAAGCCAGAAAATTCCGATGCGTCTGAACAACTGGCATGACTTATTTGGCGCTTTGATTTGGTGTTTATTCCCCAAAAGTAAGCAGCTGATGAATCAGTTACACATGGCGCAAATTCAGCAGTTTGGCAGCAAAGATCGCACTAAGGTGCGGCATAAGCTTACTTTACTGGACGAATGCGGGGTGGTGCTTTGCGTAAGGCCTTCACAGCGTTTTATGCTGGATTTATTACGTGATCATCAATGGACACAAGCCTTTTATCAGCACAAAAAACTCTGGGCTGAGCTAAACCCTATTATTTTTGGTCATGCCAATTATGAAATGGCGACCCGACCCTTTATTGGCTTAACCGGCAAATTATGGTGTATTGAATTGCCGGAACACAGCGAGTTCCCCAAGGGTATAAAAGGTTACAATTTTGTTGATGATTTATTGGCAAAACAACTTGTGCAAGCAGAACTGCTACTTGATAATCAACAGCTTAGTCCGTTACCTTTGTTGGGGGTTCCGGGTTGGTACAAAGAGCAGGATGAGGCTTTTTACGCCGATACCAGCTACTTCAGACCAAAACGACATAAACCTGACTCATCCGAAGCAACAGAAGCATCAGCAGGGAATAAGGCATGATAAAAATAGAAGCGCTGGCTAAATCTTTTGCCATTAGTCGTGGTCAAAAGTTGTCGGACAGTGAAAAACAAGATGTGCGTTACAGCAAAGAAGCTTTCCATTCGGTACGCAATGTCAGCTTTGATTGCGGCTCCGGCGAAGTATTAGGTTTATTAGGCCCCAATGGCGCAGGTAAAACCACCACCTTACGTATTTTATCTACCGCTTTGCAGCCGGATTCAGGTTCTGTGCTGATTGAAGGTGTAGATGTTCTAAAGCAGCCGGTACTGGCACGGAAAAAAATCGGTTTTTTATCCAGCAGCACTGGTTTATATGGCCGTTTAACTGCGTACGAAAACATCGCTTATTTTGCCCGTTTGCACGGCATGAGCGAAACAGCCTTAAAACAGCGTATTGAAGAGTTATTCACTTTGCTAAATATGCACGACTTTGCTAACCGCAAAGCCGATGCCATGTCCAGCGGTATGAAGCAAAAAACCGCTATAGCCCGTGCTGTGGTGCATTCGCCTAAAGTGGTTATTTTAGATGAACCTACTACTGGTCTGGATATTATGACCACCCAAACGGTATTGGATTTTATCCGCTCGCTGAAGAAGCAGGGTACTCCTGTTATTTTCTCTACCCATCATTTGGATGAAGCGGCCTCTTTGTGTGATCGGGTGGTGGTGATCGACAAAGGCATTAGCGCGTTTTCCGACAGCTTTGATGCTTTTAAAGCCTTAAGTGCGGATGGTGATTTACGTCAGTCCTTTATGAATGTGATTAATCCGGCAGGACAGAACAAGGAGTACAACTAAATGTGGCAAGTATATTTGAAGGAACTGACAGAACTGCTCCGTGATAAAAAAACCATGTTTTTTGTCATTTTACTGCCGATTATTGTCTTCCCTGTGCTGTTTGGCATTATGGGATTGGTGGTGGCTAATGTGGCCAAAAAAGCCGAAGCGGAAGAACATCGTTATGTCATTATCAATGCAGAGAAAGCATCAGAGCTGACAGAAGCTTTGTTTTATCATAAGAATTTCAAAAAGGTAGAGTCTGAGTTGACCGAACCTGAAGCACTGAAGCAGGCTATTCGTGATGATAAATTTGATTTGGCTATTATTATCGCCGACGACTTTAGTGCTGATGCTGGCAACCTTTCGCAAAGCCAATGGACAGTGATTTACAACATGTCGTCACAGCTCGATATGATTGATAAATACTTCAATCAGTTGCTTCGGGATTACAGCAAAAAACTGCAACTGGCTAAGCTTGAAAGCTTAGGTGTCAGCGCAGAAAAAGTAGATGCATTATTGCAGCCAGTGAAACTGGAAAAAGTAAACACCGCCGAAAGCCGTGAAAATTTAGGTGAAAAAATTGGTGGTTTAATTGCTTATATCCTGATCCCTTTATGTTTAGCAGGCTGTTCTTACCCCGCTATTGATATTGGCGCCGGTGAGAAAGAGCGTGGCACTTTAGAAACCTTATTGATATGCCCGATCAGCAGAACTTCTATTGTGTTAGGTAAGTTTCTGACAGTGTTGACCACAGGATTAGCCTCTGCACTGATTACCGTCACCAGCTTTGGTGGTTGGGGTTATGTGATTGGCTCTTTAATGGGCGTGGATATTGTCGCTAAAACCATGTCCACTTTAGGTGTGGCTGATCTGTTACTGATCCTGATGATGCTGATCCCATTGTCCGCCATTTTTGCATCCTTGCTGCTGTCACTCTCTATTTATGCCCGTAGTTTTAAAGAAGCACAAAACTACATTGGCCCTTTGAGCATGATTATTTTTATGCCTTTAATTCTGGCGTTAATGCCAGGTGTAGAGCTGACCTGGGCCATGGCCATGTTGCCTGTAGCTAACGTGGCGCTGGCAATTAAAGAGCTTATCAAAGGTACTATGGATCTGGGTATGCTGCTGGCCATTTTTGGATCGACAGTGGTGATAGCGACCGCATTACTGGCCTTTTGTGTCAGCTGGTTCCAAAAAGAAAAAGTATTGTTCAGATAAAATGTTCGCGCATGTTCGCTGTAGGGGCGGGGCTTGTCCCCGCACTAAGTCTATCTGATTAAATGTAGGGGCGTCGTTTATCGGCGCCCGTCTTGTTTCCGGGCATATGCAGAGTGTCTCCCCAAATGAAGTTATTTGATGCGATAGTAAACCCATACAACGGCTGTTTTATCGGCCCGGAACAACTACCTGATACGGTAGCCGAGTTTGCCGGACGTTTAGCTGCGTCAGTTGAGGCATGGCACCATCATTACTCTTTAGTGTGGCTGGAGTTACCTGCCTCCCGTGCTGAGCTGATTTCTGTCTCTGTTGAACTTGGTTTTGCCTTTCATCACTGCACAGCTGAAAAATTAATGCTGAGTAAAAAACTGCAAGCCGACAGCTATTTACCATCTGCTGCAACCCATAGCATTGGGGTTGGTGCTGTGGTGTTATCCGCATCAGGAAAAGTGTTACTGGTACAGGAAAAACCTTTGGAAGGCCGCAGCCCTGGTTATTTTAAGTTACCAGGGGGTATGGTCGATGCCAGGGAGCACTTAGTAGACGCCGCCATTCGCGAAGTGCTGGAAGAAACCGGTGTTGCTGCGCACTTTGATAGCTTTTTAGGGCTACGCCATCATCATCAGGGCCAGTTTGGTGCTTCTAATTTGTATATGGTGTGCCGTTTAACCGCGGACGAAACCGAACCTAAACCTGATCCCCGCGAAATTCTGCAGGCCCGTTGGTTCGACAGTGCTGAGTATCTGGCTGACTCAAACGCCAGCTTTTACAACAAATTACTGGTGCAAACCGCATTAACCGGCCAGCGGATTTCCAGTCAGAAAGTACCGGGTTATATGAAAAGCCCGGATGACTATGAAATTTTTATGGGCTTGGTTTAGGCATTTTTAACGAAAATTATGCACCGTTGATTATTGCCTTTGGCGATTGCATCCTACTTATCTTTTACAATGCTTCGCTGCTGCCATCTTCAGACAAGCGGAAATATTGCCCGTCTTTAATCAATAATCCTTCACTGGCCCGCAGTGGAAAACTGGTCAGATAATCTTTGGGGTGCCTTACATTGATGGCAAACACCTTATGGTTGTACAGCGCTTTCACTTCGCCTTGTAAGGTGTGACCCACCACAACAGCGTTGGCATGGACGGCTTTTAAGCCTTGTTCTACCTCAGCCTGTGATAAATCATCTTTAAAATAACCCCTATACCATGCCGGCCCTGTGGTGCTCGATTGCAGGAACGATTCTTTAGTGACTGTGACGGGGGTGTAATAAAGTGTTCTGTAGCCTTTGCGTACAATCTGATTGATTTCATCCACCGATAACTGATACTTAGCGATATCAGGATGCAGCCCGCCATGCACAAAAGCCACACCATTAATTATTTCCAGCACGTTTTTTGCTGCCAACCAGCGGCCCAGAAGCGCATTATCATCAAATAACTGAAACTGCTGTTTGCCAAGAATACCTGCGATATAAAAGTATTTTTCATTGGCTGATTGAAAATTACCCTGCAGGTTTTTGATTTCGTGGTTGCCTATCACAAAATGCACTTGTCCGCCCGATTGCTTCGCGGATTGCTCTAGCTTATAGATAGCCCATAACACTTGTGTAGCAGAAGCGCCCCGATCGACAAAATCACCCACTAAAACCAGATGACCTTTGCCAAAGGTCCAGTTTAGCTGCTTATCTGCAATGCCGTGGCTGACTAAAAACTGACGGAATGTGGCAAAACCACTTTCGATATCCGAAAGTGCAACTATAGGCTCGCCGTCGTTATAAATGGTATTTGGAGTCTGGATATCTTCAGCAATCTCTACAGTAAAACTGCTATTGTCTTCTGGGAACTGCACCTCAATCCTGTTGTCAGCCACCGTAGAAAAAGCTTGCTGCTCAACACTAAAACCACTGTCATTGTCACCTTTGATGCGGAGCGCAACAGTCTGCTTATCCTGATAAAAAACATGTACTTCACCATCAAGCTGATAGGCTAGTTTGTCTTCAAACAAATGAGCATCAGCGCCTATAAATAAACCAAAGCAGACCAGTGTCACCAGCAATAATAAAAAGGTGACTGCGAAATGTTTTAAATTGGTCAGAATAAGAGACATCACTAGCTCCTTGTGGTTGATGTTTCACAGATGCATTTTTAAGATGCGGGCGATTTGGCGGGTCAGATACAGTAGGCCGGCACCGCAGAGAGATGCCACAGGGATAAGCCATAATGCGGGTATTTCATTCGCCTGAGGTTCAAGCTGGCTAAAAGCGATCACCAGACTATTGCCATGCTCTGCAACCCAAACTCCGAAACTTGATGGCAGCAGCAACTTAAGTAGTGCCACCAGCAACAGGGCGGCACCACTGCCGTAGCCTAAGATGCAGATCAGATAATAAAGGCTTTTACTGATGCCTTTTCTGACTCGGGACAGTGGTTTTAATCCTTTGGGCGGTGCAACGCCTATAGTGATGTGGTCTATGTAACCAGCCGCCAGTTCCCGTGCTGTGCCAAGTCGAGCCAGAATAACTTCTACAGCGGAGTCTTCTGCTCCTTGTTGCATTGCCAGGGTATCGTAAATATGGCTTTCTATTTCCTGAACCACTTCCTGTGCTTGCACTTCACTGACTCGCGACAGGTAAATTTGAAGTTCAGCCAGATAGTTATGTATTAATTCACTTCGTGCCATTGCGTGTTCCTTTCAGTGTTGTCAGTGTGTTTTTGTGATCAGCGAGTTTTTGTCGTCAAGCCACTTTGTTCAAACAAGGCATAAATATCGTCGACGGATTGTTGCCAGCGAGCTTTTAAGGCATTGAGTTTGTCTATGCCAAAAGCCGACAATTTGTAGTATTTACGCGGCCTGTCTTCGCCTTCCTGCAGCCAAAAACTATCAATCACGCCTTCCCGTTTTAGCCTGTCAAGTAAGGGGTATAAGGTGCCATCGGTAATTTGCAGACTTTCAAATTCATGTAATTTGTGCAGAATTTGCAGCCCATACTGTGGTTCATGATGTAACAGCGCCAGAATCGCCATTTCCAGCGAGCCTTTGCGAAACTGCACATCCCATTTTTGTTCTGAAGATTCCACTCTGTACTCCTATTTTTAAATGCGATGTGCACAGCAAGTATTTATGTACTACAAGTATATATTGCACTGCAAGATTGTTTTGTAGTGCATTATTTATACAAAGGCAAGGAGTTTATTTGGACAAATCACAAGGCTTGTTCGAGATATGACTGAAGAAAGAGGTGTGCAAGTGTCTCGTTGATCCGCACATTGAGCTTGAACAATGCTACGGCTACCGGCTTGCAGACTCTATCCAGTGCGTCAAAAGCAGTAAAAAGCAAAACAAGCGATAAGACTGCTTTATTTTAACTGCGCCCTTGCCAGCGCATCATCATTCATAAACACTGTAGTCACTGCTTTTAAAGGATAATTAGCCCGTTATGATTAGTTTGTTATACGCTCACCCTTATGCGCACCATGCCCGGCTGGAACAGTTGATGCTCAATGCTGTGCAGCATTGGCCTGGGCTGGAGCTTCGTGAGTTGTATCAGCTGTATCCAGATTTTTATATTGATGTGGCGCTGGAGCAGAAGATGCTGATGCACAGCAACGCAATTATTTTGCATTACCCTATGCAGTGGGGCTTGCCGCCCGCTTTGTTAGTGCAGTATCTGCATAAAGTATTTCAGTATGGCTGGGCTTATGGCAAAGATGCTTCGGCACAATCTGTGATGTCACTGAAGGGCAAAAAATTCTGGCTGGTGACTCATGCTGTCGCTAGTCATCACGAACTAGACCCTTGTTATCAGCAGACGATGTTTACGCCTTTGCGTCAATTGGCATTGTCCTGCGGTATGGAATGGCAGCAACCTTTAATGTTACCTGAGTTGACCGATAGCATTATTGCCACCCAGGCTGCTGAGCTGTTTCGTCAGGGGCTGGAGCAACTTTCTGTTGCTACAGAACAACAAGGAAGCGGTCATGCATCTTAATGTATTAACTTATCTGATGATTTACCTGGCAGCTATGGTGCTGGTGGTGCCTTTAGCTAAACGTTTTGGTTTAGGTGTGGTGCTGGGCTATTTATTGGCTGGTATTGCCCTGGGGCCTGCGGGTTTTGCTATTGCCAGCAATACTGATGATATCAAGCTGTTGGCTGAGCTGGGCGTAGTCCTGATGTTATTTAGCATAGGGCTGGAACTTGATGCGAAAAAGCTCTGGGCCATGCGCCACAGAGTATTTTTATTTGGCTCCTTGCAGGTGTTTGTGTGCGCTTTAGGTATAGCCGTCGCTACTTTTTTATTGGGACTGTCTTATGCCTTATCGGTCTTTATTGGCCTGGCTTTAGCGCTTTCATCCACAGCTGTGGCTATACAGCTGATGAAGGATCGCAATTTAATGGGCACTCATACTGGCCAGTCGGTATTTGGCGCTTTATTGCTGCAGGATATGGTCGCTATTCCGTTATTGATTGGTGTCAGTTTAATTGCTCCTTCGGCCGATACGGCGGAGTTTAAAGCCTTGCCAGCTCTGGCTGCTGTAGTGGCTGTGGTTTTAACGGGCCGTTATCTGATCGGTTATTTACTGCATTGGGTGGCACATCACGGCTCCCGCGAGTTGTTTGTAGGCCTGGCTTTATTGTTGGTGATAGGTGTGATGGAGCTGATGACTGCGGTTGGTGTTTCTGCAGGTTTAGGGGCTTTTATTGCAGGCGTATTATTGGCAAGCTCAGAGTTTCGTCATCAATTAGAGGCCGACTTAGAACCTTTTAAAGGGCTGTTTTTAGGACTATTTTTTATCACCATAGGCGCCAGTATTAATATGCAGCTACTCAGTACAGAGTGGCAGCTCATCAGCCTGTTGTTGCTACTCTTTGCCGGTTTAAAACTACTGTTGTTATATGGGGTTGCCAGTGCTTTAAAAATTGCAGCACCTGAGCGTTTCAGCTACGCAGTATTGCTTGGACAGGGCAGTGAGTTTGCTTTTGTATTGGCTGCTTTAGCGACGGCCGGAGCACTGTTGAGTGCAACAGAAGGCGCTATGCTGAACTTATTGATCGCTTTGTCTATTGCCGTATCGCCTTTGTTGATGAAATTGCAGGATGCCTGGTCGGCTCGTCAGCAAAAACAACAGCCAGAGCAGAGCACGGACGTAGAGAATACTGACAGTCCGGTGATTATTGCGGGTTTTGGACGTTACGGCCAGATCCTGGGTCGCTTGCTGCTATCCAATGGCATAGTACCAACGGTATTAGATCATGACTCTGACACCATTCAAACCATGACAAAATTCGGCTTTAAAGTCTATTACGGTGACGGCAGCCGGATGGATGTGCTGGAGGCTGCTGGTGCAGCGCAAGCTAAAATTCTGGTGATTGCTGTGGATGATGTGCAGGCCATCAACGCTATTGTCAGTAACGCCAAACAACATTTCCCGCATTTAACCCTGATGGCCCGGGCTAAAGATGTGGCGCACTTGTATCAGTTACGTCAGATGGGCGTACAGCATATAGAGCGTGAATTATTTGAAGCATCATTACGTCAGGGCCGGGATGTATTAACTCAACTGGGTATGGGACAGTATGAAGCCAAAGAGTTGGCTGACCGTTTCAGGGCCGCTAATTACCAGTTGATTGATAAAATGCAGTTGATACGTCAGCAGGATGAAAAGAACTACATTCAATTAGTTAAACAAAGCAGGGAAGAGCTGCAGCGTCAACTTGAACGGGAAAGCCGCGATGCGCCTAAGCGGTATCAGGGAGTGCATCTGGTTGCTGAAGAAGGTAATCACCCGAAGGAGTAATGCGTGAGTTATAGCAACAAATTACGCTTGATGGAAATTCTGGCCCGGATCCCTTTGTTTAAAGACTTGGCTCCTGCAGACCGGGAGCTGATATTGCATATGCCAAAGGCTTTTGAGGTATGTAATCATGGCCAGGCATTGATTAAAGAGGGCGGATACGAGCCGTTTTTTTATATAATTTTATCTGGCCAGGCGCTGGTTTATCACCGGCATCATCAGATTGGACAATTAGTCCCTAGCCAGTTTGTCGGTGAAGTCGGTTTTATTTGCAACGAGCCACGCAGCGCCACAGTGATAGCTGAAACAGATATGGTGTTGATGAAAATAGACAGCGATAGCTTTCAGCTATTGCCAGACAGGGTACGCTCGGCTATCAAAGACAAAATCATTTTTGGCCTGACACAAAGAGTCAGTCAGCTGAGTGAACGTTTGATTGAGCTGGATGGTGTGCTGCCACTGCCCAGACTATTGTCTATCGATGAAGAAATACAATTGAGCAATCAGAGTTAAAAGGTATAAAACGGCAGTTCAAGTTGTTTGTATATATGAAACACAACGGGCTATACTGCCGCAGTCATGGTATATCGGAGTATTTAGTCATTAATTTTCATGGATTTGAACTGCATTTACCCACGCTGATGCTGTTAACCTTGGTGGTCAATCTGATGATTGGCTGCTACCTCGCTATGGTGTATCTGCTGCGCCGTCATGATAAAAGTTTTCTGCTATGGTCCATTGCCTGTTTTGTTTTTGTGGCCGGGGCTGGCGCTGCAGGTGCCAGAACTTATATTGATCAGCCGCTGATCACCTACCTGTTGGCGGATCTATTGTTATTAGTCTCTCCGGCTTTAGTGGTCACTGGTTTAGTGCTATTTTTGCGAGGGCAGCTCAGTGCGCGTTCCAGGCAGCAGGTTGTGTTGTTATTAACTCTGTATGTTTTGCCTTTGAGTATCTTGCACCAGGTCAACAATGCCTCTACTGCATTAACGTCATTCAGCATTGCTGTGATCTTTATTTATGCCATTGTGCTTTTGAAAAAAGCCCGTTTAAAACCAAAATTTCCTGTTTTTGTATTACAGACATTTTTTGCTGTGCATGCGGCTTTAATGCTGCTTCAGGTGGTGTTAGTTCTGCCGATAATAGGCGAAGACTACAGAGCTTTTAGTTTGCCCAGTTTGCAGTGGGTATTATTGGGTCATGTGTTATTAACCATTGGCACAGGCTTTATGCTGCCACTGCTGTCGTTTTCCCATACTGAAAATCAATTGATGCGCTTGGCAGAACTGGATGATTTAACTCAGCTGTTGAACCGTCGTGAGTTCTTAAAAAGAGCCAATCTGACTTTATTGCACAGCAGGCATCAGCAGCACAGTGTAGTTGTGCTGATGATTGACCTGGATCACTTTAAACAAATTAACGACAAATGGGGTCATGCTATTGGTGATCTGGCGTTGAAAAAAGTCGCTGATTTACTCAAAGTAGGGTTACGGACTTCCGATTTAATAGGCCGGCTGGGCGGTGAAGAGTTTGCGGTATTAATGCCAAACACCAGTGCAGAGCAGGCCGGTTTAATTGGCCAGCGTTTATGTGAACGTATTGCGCATCATGCCTGGGAAATTGAAGCCAGACCTGTGAAATTAACCGTCAGCGTAGGCGGCGCCAGTTGTGTTGGTGCATTGAGAGATTTAAAAGAGTTATTGGCAGATGCCGATGATGCCCTGTATCAGGCAAAGGCCGAAGGGCGTAATCGTATAGTCTTTGGTTCAGATTTGTCCTGACGAAAATTAAAAAAACGGCCTGTCGGCCGTTTTTTTGCAAAGCTTGTCACTTATTATTCAGCTCACTTATTCGACTAAGCTGCCCCATAAATCGTATTCGTCAGCTTCTTCCACTACCACATCAACCAGGTCGCCCGGTTTTAATGAGGTTTCGCCGTTTAAGTACACTGCGCCGTCAATTTCAGGAGCATCTGCGAAGCTGCGGCCAATGGCGCCTTCATCGTCAACTTCATCAATTAAGACTTTGATCGTACGGCCAATTTTGCTCTGCAAACGTGCTGCGCTGATGCGCTGCTGAGTTTCCATAAAACGGTGGTAGCGCTCTTCTTTGATTTCTTCAGCAATTTGATCAGGCAAGTCGTTGGCTTTTGCGCCTTCGACCGGGCTGTATTTAAAGCAGCCAACGCGGTCTAACTGAGCTTCTTCTAACCAGTTTAATAATTCCTGGAATTCTTCTTCTGTTTCACCAGGGAAACCGACAATAAAAGTAGAACGAATTGTCAGTTCAGGACAGATGTCACGCCATTTTTTGATGCGCTCTAATACACGGTCAGACTGACCAGGGCGTTTCATCAGTTTTAAAATACGCGGGCTGGCATGCTGGAATGGAATATCCAGATATGGCAATAACTTACCTTGTGCCATCAGTGGGATCACATCATCCACATGAGGGTACGGATAAACATAATGCAGGCGAACCCAAATGCCTAAATCGGCTAAGGCTTCACATAAAGACTGCATTGAGGTTTTCACCGGCTGGCCATTCCAGAAGCCTGTACGGTGTTTTACATCCACACCATAAGCGCTGGTGTCCTGAGAAATAATCAGCAGCTCTTTGACGCCAGCTTTTTGTAAACGCGCCGCTTCATCCAGCACTTCACCAATAGGGCGGCTGACTAAGTCGCCACGCATCGAAGGAATAATACAGAAGGTGCAGCGGTGATTACAGCCTTCAGAAATTTTTAAGTAGGCGTAATGTTTAGGCGTTAATTTAATGCCGTGATCCGGTACTAATTGCATAAAAGGGTCGTATTTTGGCTTAGGCACAAATTCATGCACCTGCTTTAACACGTTTTCATAAGAGTGTGGGCCAGTGATGCCTAACACGTTTGGATGCACTTCGCGGATTTCGTCTTCACGCGCACCTAAACAGCCAGTCACTATGACTTTGCCGTTTTCAGCTAAAGCTTCGCCTATGGTATCTAAGGATTCCTGCACTGCGCTGTCGATAAAACCACAGGTGTTTACTATGACTAACGCCGCATCATCGTAGCTTGGAACTATTTGATAACCTTCAGTTTTTAACTGCGTCAGAATACGCTCTGAGTCCACCAGGTTTTTTGGACAACCTAAGCTTACAAACCCGATTTTTGCGCCAGAGCCATTGGCTTGCGCCTGAGCCGTCAGGCTTTTCACTGGAGTTTCCAGTGTGGTGGTTTGTGATGGGTCAAAGGTTTCGACTGTCATGTAAATCCTGCAAAGTAAAAGGGCCGGAAAAAAAGTGCGCGGATTATACCTGAATCGACTGGAAGATACAGTCCTTGCTGTATAAAAAACACTCAATAGACGGGCTTATCTTTGTCTCTGTTCGCGGATCCAGGCAAAGTTGTTAAAAAGCCGGAAAAATATAGCGGATCTCCCTGCCAGTTTGTTGATCATCGCCAATACTCTTGGCGTAGCTGTTGTTCATCAATAGGTCGTTTATTAGTCAGGAGATAATTTTATGATCAAAGCTTATGCAGCATTAAAACCTCATTCACCCTTGTCGGTGATCGAGTTCGAGCCTGGTCCCTTGGGCCGCCAGGATGTGGAAATTGATGTGGATTATTGTGGTCTGTGTCACTCAGATTTATCCATGATTAATAACGATTGGGGGATGTCGGCTTACCCTTTGGTTGCAGGTCACGAAGTAGTGGGGCGTATTGCCGCGCTAGGTGCAGATGTCAGTCATCTGAAAAAAGGCCAGGTGGTCGGGCTTGGCTGGCATTCGGGTTATTGTCAGGTCTGCAGCAGTTGTGGCAGTGGCGATCACAATTTATGCGCTACAGCAGAAGGTACCATTGTAGGTCGTCACGGCGGTTTCGCCGATAAAGTGCGGGCTAACGCGGCCAGTGTAGTGGCATTGCCAGAAGGCATGGATGCAAAAACCGCAGGGCCTTTATTTTGTGGTGGAATTACTGTGTTTAACCCTATGGTGCAGTTTGATGTCAAAGCGACTGACAAAGTGGCAGTGATAGGTATTGGTGGTTTGGGTCATATAGCGCTGCAGTTTTTACGTGCTTTTGGCTGTGAAGTCACAGCTTTTACCTCCAGCGAAAGTAAAACGGCTGAAGCGAAAGAGTTAGGCGCTCATCATTGTATTAATTCAAGAAATGCCGACGAAATAGCTGCGGCTGCAGGGCGTTTTGATTTTATTTTAACGACAGTTAATGTGAAATTAGACTGGAATTTGTACCTTTCAACCCTCAAACCTAAAGGCCGGTTGCATTTTGTCGGTGCTACGTTGGAACCCTTGGATCTGAACGTATTCAGCTTAATTATGGCGCAACGTTCTGTTTCAGGCTCTCCTGTCGGCAGCCCGGCGACTATCAAAAAGATGCTGGATTTTGCAGTGCAACACAATATTCAGCCTGTGGTGGAAATGTTTAAGTTTGACCAGATTAACAAGGCTATAGCGCATTTGGAAAGTGGCAAAGCCCGTTATCGGATTGTGCTGGAGAGGTAAGCTTGTTTCTTTAAAAAGGCCGGTGCTGCTGTTCGGCCTTTTCCAGCTGTCGCGAACTACGGTATAGGTAATAGTGGCAATGTTAGTAAATGCGTTCAGATGCAGATTTTTAACGTCAGGCTCTCGCTATCTGGCTGGTTGCTTTGCTGTTGCTTAGGTATAACTAGGATAACCAAATAAGAACAGTCACTTAGAAGAGAAAAAATGGCAATTCAGCTCTCCCGTCCTGTCGCACTACTCTTTATTGTCCTGAGCTGTGCTGCATCAGCACAGACGGTGTTATTAGAAAATATCACGTTAGTTGATGTAAAAGACTTACAACTTAAAGCGGGTCAGACTATTGCGCTTGATGGTGACCGCATTAGCGCCATCTATGACACGGGCAGTCAAAAACGTCCGGCTGACAGCACAGTGCTGGATATGAAAGGCCTGTATGTACTGCCGGGGCTTATTGATGCTCATGTGCATCATGCGACTGAACCTGAAGGAGGCGACAACGCCACTGTTACACAGCAACGGCTTAGTGCTTTGTTAAGAGGTGGTGTCACCACAGTGCGGGATATGGGCGGTGATGTGCGGGTGTTGATGGGTTTAAAACGTCAGGCCGAACTGGATTTAATTCAGTCGCCTGATATTTATTATTCGGTGATTATTGGCGGGCCTGAATTTTTCAGTGATCCACGCACTGTGGCCTCTGCCCGTGGCAAAACCCCTGGCGATACCGACTGGATGCGTTCGGTGAATTCGCAGACCGACTTTGATGCCTTAATGCTTCGTACTATAGGTACTGGTGCTACCGGCATTAAAATTTACGCCAAAGTACCAGCTGATTTAATGCCAAAGCTTTCCGCTGCAGCGAAAAAACATGGCGTAAGAGTATGGGCTCATGCTTATGTAGGTCCTGCGAAACCTGCAGATGCAGTACAAGCCGGAGTTGAGGTGATTTCGCATGCGCCTGATTTAGCCGCTACTGTCATTTCATCCTATGAAAACTGGCGCCGTAAAGATTTACCTGTGTCCGAAGAAGTGAAAAAAGCCTCCTTTGACGGCGCTAATTACCTGCCATTGCTGACGCAAATGAAGCAACAAGGCACTATGCTGGATGCCACCTTAACTATTTTCCATCAGTTACAACAACGTAACCTGAATGCGGCCACCATTTATCGGCATGGTGTGTTGTTAACCCGACTGGCGCATCAGCAAGGCATCAAAATTGTAGCGGGCACAGATTATTTAACGGATAAAGCCGGGCTTGATTACCCTATGGTGCACCAGGAAATGCAGTTACTGGTTGAGCAAGCGGGGCTAACTCCGCTGGAAGCTATTCAGGCCGCGACTTTACATGGTGCAGAAGCTATTGGCATAGCAGATCAGGTGGGCAGCTTAGAAGCAGGGAAAAAAGCTAACCTGATGATCCTGTCCGCTGATCCGACAAAAAGTATCAGCAATAGCCGTCAAATCAGCCATGTGATTAAAAATGGTCAGTTTGTATATCGTGGTGATGACAGTCGTTTACCCTTCAGCAGCGCTCGTGTAGTGAACGGTGTGTTGTATTTGTCAGGTCAATTGGGCAATTTCCCAGGCACTATGGCGCTCAATGGCCAGACAATAGAAAGCCAGATGCAACAAGCAATGCAGAACATTGGATCTGTATTACAAGAGCACAAGCTGGGTTTTGATGCTGTGTTTAAATGTACTTTAATGCTAGCTGATATCAAAGAATGGCCTGCTGCTAACAAAGTGTATATTCAGTATTTTAAAGCGCCTTTACCTGCAAGAAGCGCTTTTGCTGCCAGCGGTCTGGCATTGGGTGCCAAAGTAGAAGTGGAATGCATGGCGCAGCTTTAATTTTGCTTACAAATATAAAACCATAACAGCTTCAGACGGCAGGCTGTTATGGCGTAGTATGCTTTGAAATGCATTCATTCAGGGAAAGCTTATGCCAGAGCAACAACGTCGTGAACAGTTACAGCAGGAATTTAAACGTACAGATGCAGTAGCACCAGGCATCGATCCTTTGCTTATTAAACATCAGAAAATGGCGATGAACCCATTCCGGTTTTTACGGGGGAGTTCAGGGCTGTTTTATGCTGATATCAAACACTCTGTATTGAAGTTGCCGGAACTTCTCACCACAAAAATCCCGCTGACGACAGTGATAGGGGATTGTCATTTATCTAACTTTGGCTTTTTTACCGAAGAAGGTTCGTCCGGTGACAGAGTGATTTTTGCACCTAATGACTTTGACGATGCCTGTGTTGGTCATGCGGTTTGGGACTGGAGCCGTTTTGCGGTCAGTATTTTATTGGCAGCTGATTATTGTCAGGGTGTAAAACAACAGCGTTATGCTAATGAAGAAGGCCTCGCATTGGATGGGTTACAGGTCGTGACAGCCAAAGATGCTGTGACTGCAGTGCGCAGTTTTTTAAGCGCTTATGCCGCTCAGTGTCAGGCTATTTTAGAAGAGCCAGAGCTTAGATATTCAGTGCTGGATGATTTCCCGAAAAACCATGTATTAAAACCTGTGCTGAAAAAAGCCATTAAACGCTCTGCCAAAGGCGAAGACTTTTTACGCAAAAGCACGCTAGGCAAAGTAGCTGATTTATCAGCGCGTCCTCTGACATTTAAACAAGACCCTGTGAAATTCAGTCGCTTAAGCGAAGAGTTGTACAAGGAGGTGGAGTTTGCTTTCCGGCCTTATGTCAGTGACGATATTTTGGATATCGTCACCCGCCAGGGCGCTGGAACCGGCTCTTTAAATATGCAGCGTTATTATTTGTTAGTAGGTCCAAAAGACATTCATTCAGAAGAAGATTTGGCTTTGTGTCACCTGATTGAAGCCAAACAACAAAGGGATTCTGCACCTTTGTATTTTTTCCCGGATTTAAGCCCTATTAACCGTCTAAATGCCGCTCATTTAACGGTGGACTGTCAGCGATTAATGCAGCGTCGTCCGGACCTGGTATTGGACGAACATTACTGGAATGGTGCCCATTATCTGGTGCGCTCACTGCATCACGCCAACGTGGATGTTGATCCTGAAGATGTATGTTGTGCTGAAAAAGCTCCAGGTGAAGAGCTGGCAGAGTATGCAGAGGCTTGTGGCCGTACTTTGGCTTTATCCCACAGCAGAGGCGACAGACGCTCATTCCGCTTTGAGCAAGCCGTAGTGAAGTATTTACCTAAAGCGACAGATGAACTGGTAAAGGCTTGTATTGATTATGCAGAGCAACAAAAAACAGACTGCGAGTTGCTGGGGCAATTGTTGGGGCATAGCTTAGGCTCTGACCCACAGATCGAAACTGCCTAAAGCTTTGGAAACTGCAGGGGTCAGAGTCAAGACTCTGACCCCACAACTTAACCTTTGCGGCTGCGAACCAGATAAACCAAAGCAATCAGCACTAAAACCGACTGTAGAATCACACCCTGAGTATTAGGGTAGAAACCTAACCAGCTGATGGTTGGCAGGTTCAACTGACTAACCGATAAAGTACCAGCTTCCTGCAGTGCAGCAATGCCTTTGCCTGCCATGACGATGGCCAGAACCAGCATAAGCAAAGCAGTGCTGCCAAAGAAGGTTTTCAGTGGTAATTTCAGTGCAAACTTAAATACAGCCACACCTAAAATGGCCAGCAGTACCAGAGCTGCAGCTATACCTGCAACAAAACTTTGCTGTGCCTGTTCACCGCCCTGTAACCACAAGGCCTGATAAAACAGAATAGTTTCAAAGGCTTCACGGTATACCGCTAAAAACACCACCAGACCTAAACCAAAATATGCGCCGCCTGATACTGCGTTTTGCACTTTGTTCTGGATAAAGTTACTCCATTCTTTAGCGCTGGTTTTGCTGTGCATCCAGAAACCCATGTAGAACAAAATAGCGGCTGCAATCAGTGCTGTGTAACCTTCAGTCAGCTCGCGGGACGCGCCTGAGATATCAATCACAAAACTTGAAACAAACCAGGTGACAACACCTAAGGCCAAAGCACCTATCCAGCCGATATGTACTGTGTGACGCAAAGCGGGTTTATCGGTTTTTACTGCCACGCTATAAATAGCAGCCACCACAAGTAAAGCTTCTAAACCTTCACGTAACAAAATCAGCAGCGCCGCTAAAAACACATTGGTGCCACTCAATTGGGTTTCTGACAGTTCAGTTTGAGCTTGTTTTAACAGGCTTTGAATTTCAGCGATACGAGGAACAACAGCATCTTTTTGCGCTGGGTCTTTCAGTAACTGACGCAGGCCCATCATGCTATGTTCGATTTGGTCACGCAGTTCTACATTGACTGTGCCTAATGGGTTTTCTACCAGTTCAAAGCCATCAAGATAAGCAGAAACAGCCTGATCATAAGCGGCTTGCGGATTTTGCGCATACAAATCAGCAGAAAGTTGTAATTTTTGCTGAGCTATCATCAGCGGATCTTTACTCTGGGCCTGGAAAAAACGCTCCGGGTTGCTTCGAAACATACTCATCAGCTCTGCACCAAAGTCAGGGTAAAGTTTGATCAAATCTTTTGGTGTAGCAGTTAATAAATCTTTCACTACGCCGCTTTCGATCATGGCGTCCGGCACTTTGCTGGTCTCCAGACCTTTACCTGCGATATGACCGACATAAAACGCCAGATCCCAGCGGCTTTGTTCATCTAAATGGGCAAAAGAAGCCATGCCTGTATCCGCTACACCTAAGGTAATAGTATTAAATAAACCATAAGCGCTGCGGGCCTGATAACGTTCTACTTCATGGAAGTTAGTAGGGCCTGGGTCCATCTGAGCGCCAGCTGGGCCATCGCCCATAGCTGTTGCGCCATGACAAGCTGCACAGTTGGTGGCAAATAATGCTTCACCGCGTTTTAAATCCGGGCTTTGCTTAGGCACAGGGATAGAAGGCATGGCAGCAATCACGCTTTGGCGCATCAGCGCTGTTAAGGCCTGAATGTCTTTTTCTGCCGCTTTATCAGCAATCAGCTGTTTTAACTGAGCTGATTGTTGCTGTAACTCTTGTGGTGCTGTAGTCACTTCTTCCGCTATTAAAGAAGAAAACTCCTGCATTTCGCCATATTCAGCGGAGCTTACAATTTTGCCATCGACCACCGCTGCACTGTAATCAGCGCCAATATATTCAATGTATTGGATCAATTTATCCGAAGCTAAAGCTGGAAAAGCCAGTAATGCTATCAACGCCAGAACAACACGAAATGCCATAATTCACCTACTGTATAAGTACTCTAACAAGAATTATTCTCATTATACGGAGAGCTTACCAAAAAGCCTAGTCTCGTTTTTTATTTGAACTCAGTGATAGTGGTGAATAACGACAACTGAACTTAATCTTAAAAAAAGGGGCCATGCTATTAGGCAGGCCCCAACTTCATCCAGGTGAAAGGAGAAAGGAAACTTAAAACTTTATTGAGTAACGCAAAGTCCAGTGACGGCCTAACCAGTCGTGTACTGAGCTGGCGTAACCATTGGTTGGAGACGAGGCGTAAGGTGGTTCCTTGTCAGTCAGGTTACGGATGCTCAGCAACAGGCTTTGATCGTCGGTAATGTCGTAGCCCAGACTGGCGTTGTAGGTCAGCCATGAAGATACAGTGTCGTTATCAAATTTAAAGTCACCATCACCTAAAGAGCTGATGTAATGTGCGCCTAAGCTCGCATTCCAATTTTCTAAACGCCATTCAGTGCCGGCATCTGCGACAAATTCAGGACGGGCTGTTTCGGACGCACCACTTAGTTTTCCTAACAAATCTTCAGCTGGGCTATCTGCTGTGACCTGACGCTCATAAGATAAAGTGCGGGTACCGGCAATGTTAAACTTAAACTCACCAGCGTTTTGGGTCAGCAGTTTATAGTTCAGTTTAAAGTCGACACCATCTGTCTCCTGGCTACCCACATTAAAGAAGCCAGTGCGCAGGAAAACTAAATCGTTGCCGCCATCAATCACACAACCAAACTCACCATTTAAGTCCGCTTCGTCACTGACCACCGGTGCTGAGCCTGCGATACAGGCGCGTAAGGTGGTGTTCGCATCGACATCTACAATGTCTTCGTGAGTGTATTTCCAGTAATCGATGGTGAATTGTAAATCGTCTGTCAGATTCCAGGAGGCACCAATATTGATGGCTTCTGAACTTTCAGCATCCAGGCCTTTGTTACCCAAAGTTTCCTGATCAAATTCCAGCTCGCCCGCTGTGCCACCAAAGTCGCCACAGAGTGCATTAAATGGCTGATCAGCGCCACAGTCGATGTAGTTTGCCGTTAATGAAGTCCCAGCGCCTAATTGCGACAGAGAAGGGGCGCGGAAACCTGTGCTCCATGAGGTGCGTAAAATAAGATCTTCAGTTGCGCGATAACGCAGTGACAATTTCGGATTGATATCACCGCCAAAATCGCTGTAGTGGTCGTAACGCAAAGCCGCTATGGCGTCTAATTTCTCAGTCAATGGGATATTAAACTCGTTGTACAGTGCATATTGAGTACGGTCCGCCGCTGCATCACTGGCACCTAAACCAAAAATGCCATAACTTTTTGCCACTTCAGACGGACTGTCGGAGATTTCTTCACCCCGGAATTCACCACCAAATACAGCGCTGATATCTTCAAACAAGGTACCAGAGAAGTTGAAATCTACCGAGTACACATCAGACTCACCAATACGAGGTGCTATTTCACGTAAACCGGCAATCACAGAGTCTGGATTATCGCGGCCAAGGTTAAATGGATTGAAGCTGCCATCTGCCAGAGCATCAGCTACTTTATCAATGCCCATATAACCTGAAACATGGGTAATTTCATTGTCGGTTTTGCCATAGGTCGCAGCGGTTTCCCATGACCAATCCCCCAGCTCGCCGCGTAAGCCAGCTAACAAACGATAACTTTGGCTGTCGTAGTCCTGAATACGACGCTCAGGAAAACGTGAACGAATACGGATTTGATTGACTTCGCCATCTTCGGCATCTGCATCTCTGGCCCATTGCGGCACAAAGCTGGCATCACCAGCAACACGCACATCAAAAGCCGCAGCTGAATCATAAGCTGAGCCTGTGTTTTGTTGCAGCATAGCTTCGGCAAAAAACTCACGATCATTGCCTAAACGGTAGATGTGATTAAGTGTTGCACCTACAGCTTTACTGTCTGGTTGGATAGCACGCTCGCTGACATAGTCGTACTGGCAGCGAGTGCCACTGTTACTGGTTGCTGTGCCACACCAAGGCTCGGCGTAATCGCTGCCGTCTATGGTCACGCGGGTACTGGAGGTAAAAGTAACGTCTATAGGACGGTCTGTGTTAAAGAGCGCATCTTTATCAAAGTAGTCGATGACCACTGTGGTATTGCTATTGTCGGTGCTAAAGCCTCCAGTGTAGGTCAGGTTGTGTTTGGTAAAGTCACTGCTTGCCGTGTCATCACCATAGGAGGCTGTGAGTTCATGGCCTTCATAGTCTTTACGCAAAATAAAGTTGATTACACCAGCTATAGCGTCTGAACCGTAAACCGAAGAGGCACCGTCGGTCAGAATTTCAACCCGTTCCAGTGCAGACATAGGAATGGCGTTGACGTTCACAAATGAGTCAAAACCGTTGGTAAAGGAATCTACCGCAACGCGGCGACCATTAACCAAAACCAGGGTAGAACTTGAACCTAAACCTCGTAAGCTGACACCAGCAGCGCCCGCTGGTGTGCCGTCATTGCCTGCCACGCCACCATTTTCAGTGAAAGTACCAGCACTTGATGCCTGGGGTAAATCACGTAAAAAAGCGCTGACACTGTCGTAGCCCTTTTTTGCTAAATCATCCCGGCTAAAGATCTGCAGTGGGTTAGCGCCTTCCATATCCACACCCTTAAGGCGTGAACCTGTAACTTCAATTTTTTCGATCGTTGCTTCGTTTTGCTCTGTTGCTTCAGCCTGTTGTTGCGCATAAGCCTGCTGGGTGCCAAACAAGGCAAACAGTGTGGCCATACCTACTTTACTGAGCTTCATTTTTTTATGATGTGACATAGTGCTTCCTCTGGTTTTGGTGTTGCCTGATGGCAATCTGTTTTTTTCGAATAAAAAAGGACGTGCCAAAGCGAGAAGCGCAGCAAATTAGGCAGCGGCAGCAAAAATCAGACGGATCAAGGCCTGAAAGATGATGTCAACGTGCAAATAAGTGTGGTGTTAGTTGTAGGTGTAAAACACGGACAAACAGAACACACTTCTGGCTAAGGCAGAAGTTGTTCTAATTATTGAACCACTCGGAAAGGTAATAGGTAGAGCAGTAGTAGCTGTTTGGGTTTGCAGCACAACGTTGCATTTTGCTCTCCTATAAATTGAGTGGTGTTGGTATGGCTCAAAATTGTCTGATCCTGCTATTGATGTCAAGCGCTTTTTTTAAGCAATTTCCAGTTACAGGGTTTTGCACCTTTAACGGGCGAAGTTTGTCTCTATTTCGCCTTTTTATTGTAAATTATATGTGAATTTTGCCGCTCATCTGACCAGATTAGCCTTTTTATCTCTTGCTTGCTTGACAGTGTTTTTTTTCAAACGTACATTTCAAACAAGTGTTTTAATTTAGTCAGGGCTATGGTTAATAAAACGACAACTCAGGACAAAATTCTGGATGCAGCCGAGCAGCTTTTTGCTTCCACTGGTTTTGCTGATACCTCATTGCGACAAATCACCAGTATGGCTCAGGTCAATCTGGCGGCGGTGAACTATCATTTTGGTTCAAAAAAAGAGCTGATCCAGTCGGTACTGCAGCGTTACTTGTCGGTGCTGATGCCGCGTTTGGATCAGGAATTCAGTCAGCTATTGGCTAGTCAAAAACAAAACGACTTAACGGCAGTGCTGTCTGTCTTTATTAAACCTTTGCTGGAACTGAATAAAGTGCAGCATCACGGCACCCGGATGTTTTTGCAGTTACTGGGGCGGGGTTATACCGATGTGCAGGGGCATTTACGTTGGTTCTTCAACCATCATTATGGCCGCACTCTGGACAAGTTTGTATTGCTGGTGCAGCAGGCTTGCCCTGATTTACCAGCCAGTGAAATCTTCTGGCGCCTGCATTTTTCACTCGGCACTGTGGTGTTCACCATGGCGTCGAATCAGGCGTTACAAGAAATTGCGGCAGCAGATTTTAACGAAAATGTAGAAATAGAAGGCGTGATCCACAGGCTTATTCCTTATTTAGCCGCCGGCATTGCGTCACCTTTAACTTTATCAAGTCAAACTCACTAATCTCTCAAGGACCTTATTATGTCAATTCTGATCCTGCTGTTGGTTGTGCTGATTGTTGTGCTCGGTGTAGCAGACATTCGACGTAACCTGATCACCAAACCTGTGTTTGGCATCTTTAAGAAAATTTTACCCCCGCTGTCAGATACAGAGCGTGAAGCTATGGAAGCAGGGGATGTCTGGTGGGATGGTGACTTGTTTCAGGGCAAACCAGATTGGAAAAAGCTGCATGCCATTCCAAAAGCTGAATTGTCTGCCGAAGAACAGGCTTTTATGGACAATGAAGTAGACACCCTGCTGAAGATGCTGGATGACTACAAAATTGTGCAGGAACAGCGCGATTTACCACCTGAAGTCTGGCAATACATCAAGGACAACGGCTTTTTTGCGATGATTATTCCAAAAAGCTACGGTGGCCGTGAATTTTCTGCCATTGCCAACTCGACTATTGTATCGCGCATTGCCACGCGAAGCTTAACTGCGGCTGTGACTGTCATGGTGCCTAACTCTTTAGGCCCTGGCGAGCTTCTGATGCACTACGGTACACAGGAACAAAAAGACCGCTGGTTACCAGGTTTAGCCGCCGGTAAAGAAGTGCCATGTTTTGCTTTAACAGGCCCGGAAGCGGGCTCTGATGCCGGTGGTATTCCTGATACGGGCGTGATTTGTAAAGGCCAGTTTGAAGGTCAGGAAGTATTAGGTATTCGCCTGAACTGGGATAAGCGTTACATCACGCTGGCCCCAGTCGCTACTGTATTAGGTCTGGCTTTTAAGCTGTATGACCCGGAAAACTTATTAGGCGAAAAAACTGAGCTGGGTATCACCTGTGCCTTGATCCCAACCAGTCATGAAGGTGTTGAAATTGGCGATCGTCATTTCCCAATGAATATGGCCTTTATGAACGGTACCACCTACGGTAAAGATGTATTTATTCCTATTGACTGGATTATCGGTGGTCCTGACTACGCAGGTCGTGGCTGGCGTATGCTGGTGGAGTGTTTATCAGCAGGCCGTGGTATTTCTCTGCCGGCTCTGGCAACAGCCACAGGCCATTTAGCTACCCGGATGACAGGCGCTTATTCTTATGTGCGTCAGCAGTTTGGTATGGCCATAGGTAAGTTTGAAGGTGTACAGGAAAGCTTAGGCCGCATAGGTGCTTATACCTACAGCTTAGAAGCTATGCGTGTCATGACAGCCGGTGCAATCGACTTAAACCTGAGCCCTTCTGTAGTGACTGCTATTGCCAAGTACCATATGACAGAAATGTCCCGTACTTTGTTAAACGACGCCTTTGATATTCACTCAGGTCGCGCTATTCAGGTGGGTCCTAAAAACTATCTGGCGCACGGTTATATGGGTATTCCTATTTCTATCACGGTAGAAGGCGCGAATATTTTAACCCGTAACCTGATGATTTTTGGACAAGGCGCAACCCGTTGTCACCCATACGTATTGCAGGAATTAGAAGCTGCGGCGAATCCAAATGCTGAAGAAGGTTTACAGCAATTCGACAGCCTGCTGATGAAGCACATAGGTTTTGCTTTAGGCAATACTTTTGGCGCACTGTGGCAGGGTTTAACTTTAGGTCGTTTTAATTCAAGCCCTGTGTCTGGTGAGACTGCAAAATACTACAAGCAGTTAAGCCGCATGAGCCGTGCTTTGGCCTTAAGCGCTGACTTTTCTATGCTGATGTTAGGTGGCGATTTAAAACGTAAAGAAATGCTGTCTGCCCGTTTAGGCGACGTATTAAGCCACTTGTATATCGCTTCTGCCGTGCTGAAGTTTTATGAAGACAATGGCCGTCAGGTGGCGGATTTACCTTTCGTACGTTACTCCATCGAACGTAACTTGTTTGAAATTGGTAAAGCATTTTCTGGTTTCTTCCAGAACTTCCCAAGTGCTGTGGTCGCGCGTTTGCTTAAAACTCTGGTATTCCCATTTGGTATTGGCTACAAAATGCCAGCCGATGCAGTGACTCAGGACATTTCTGATGCGCTGTTAAAACCAGGTGTGATTCGTGACCGCTTAACTCACTTATGTTTTATTGGTGAAGGCGATGAAGACCCAACAGGTTTAATGGAGTCTGCTTTTATTGCAGTGCATGAAGCTCAGCCTGTGATGAAGAAGATTTACGCTGCGCAAAAACAAGCGACTCTGCCACGTAAAATACCTATGGACCAGTTGATTGCCAAAGCGCTGGAACTGAATGTGATTAACGCAGAAGAAGCCAAGCAACTGACGCGTATGAACGAATTACGTTTTGCTTCTATCAGTGTCGATAGCTTTAAGCCTGGCGTATTATCAGGTAATGCAATTTAAGGCACAGGGTCAGATCCATATTTGCGTAGCAAATTGGCTCTGACCCACGAATTCATTGTAGCCAGAATACCTTTCAAGCCAGTCACTTCAGACTGGCTTTTTCAATTTCATCTTCAGGCAAAAAACTTTGCGCCATAGTTTCTGGTTTATTAGCGGCTTTGTTGAAAAAGTTCAGCCAAAGTACAGGAAGCTCCTCTGGTTTTTAGTTGTGCCAGCAACAACTGAGCACAGGCAAAGGCATCGGATAAGGCATGATGTGCGGTCACTTCAGGCAATTGGTAACGGGCCAGGCACGCAGGCAAACTCAATGAGTTTTGCGCAACGGCTCCACCTTTGAGCTGCATTTTGTAGAGTTCAAGTTTTAAAGTGTCGACAGCTTTAAACGCAGGAGATCGGCCAAAACAGTTCTGACAGCTTTGTTTTAAGAAGTTAAGCTCAAGTGCACTATGATGCGACACCAGCACAGAGCTTTTTAACTCGTTAAGCAACAGGCTTAATAAATCCTCCAGCTCTAACCCTTGTTGTACTTCGTTATTATGCAGACCATGGATCACAGCACTTTGGCCCACGGACTCCGGGCTTTTTACCAATAGGTACTGCGCCGAATTTAAATGAATTCTGCTGTCAGAAATTTTTACCCAACCAGCGCTGACAATATGATGTTTTTTCGCATCCAATCCTGTGGTTTCAAAATCCAGCACCAGATAATTGGTTTTACTAGCCAGACTTTGTTTATCAACACTCTGTTCTTTTTCGTAGTCCAGCACCAACTGATGCACTGACACTGGTTTTTTCAGCCAGTTCCACATTTAAAGTTCCCGGCAAAAACGTTGTCTGAGAATTTGTTGCTCGTCGCTAATCACAGCAAAAGCGTCCTTTAACTGATGGCGTTGCAACAAACTCAGTTGGGTTGGGTCCAGTAAATTGGATAAATGCCGGCCCCGTTTCATATCCTGTGCCTGCAATTGCCAGCGTAAGTTTGCTAATACATCAAAAGCACCCTGTAAGTTCTGTTGCTGGCGCTGAGTCAGCACGGCTTGTTGCTGCAATATAGCCAGGCGCTCTCTGGTATTGACCGCATGGATACCTGCAGATAAGGCATAGACCCGGACTAAATCTGTGATGAGACTAATACCTCGCTTTTTTAAATCCAGTCCTTTGCGCTGACGACCATCCTGCTCCAACAAAAAGTGTTTAAAAAATCCAAGCGGAGGTTGCCGCTCGGTGGCGTTTTTGGCCAGATGATACAAAAACAATTCGTTATTTTTACAGCGTGCCAGCACGTCTTCCTGCAGCACGTTAAACAAACCTTTGCTGCCATGAACAAGCCGCATATCGAAAAAGATACTGCTGTTTAACAGCGCTTGCGGGTCCGGAGTATTCAGCCATTTAGCAAAACGGCCCGACCAGCCTTTCAGGCTTAAGCGCAGCTCTGGGTTAGACGCCATAATATGGCCGTCACAAAGCGCCTGGCCTGAGGATGCCAACCCCTTACAAACAATATCTGACAGTGCTGAAAAGTAATCTGCGACTGCGCCAGCAGGCTCTTTTTCCAGCAACAGGGCGTTGTCCTGATCGGCACTGGGTAACATATCGCGTCTGGCCTGAGATCCAAATACCAACCAGCTATAAACACAAGGGGCAGGGCCTAGTTGTTGTTCTGCAATTTGTAACCAGCTTTGGGCTAAAGCATCCATAATGCTGGTGAGTACGCTGCTCACTTCATAAGAGGGGATTTGCTGCTCAGCCAGTTGTATCGCCAATTGCTGCACTTGTGGGCTGATGGCATCCAGACCTTCGGCTTTATGCTGGCGATGAATGTGGCTTATAAGAAAGACCGGATGTTCCTGCTGGCTACGAATTAAATCTGTGGTGGTGAGCACTCCCACCGCTTTGCCTTGTTCTTCCACGGGTAAATGATGAATATTGTGTTGGCTCATCTGCTGAATGGCTTCAAACGCAAAGCGATCGATTTCAATACGTTGAGGTGTTTTCGTCATGACCTGTGAGACTGTAGTGGATGCTGGCAAATTTTTTGCCAGCACACGGCTGCGTAAGTCGCGGTCGGTCAGAATGCCTACTAGTTTGTCGTCTTTTTCAATCAATACGCAGGAAACCCGTTGCTCTGTCATCAACATGGCGGCTTGCTGCACAGTGTTAGAGCATTCAATAGAGACTGTACGTCTGGTGACTAAATCAGCCACTTTTAAAGTCGAGGTTGCTTGTTGTTGGCTGCTTTGATACAGATGCAGGCGACGACTAAATAAGCGCTGGAAAAATAAATCAAAATTTTTGTACTGGTGACGTAATTTATCAAAACTTTGCTGAGGTAAAAAATACACCAGCCCATCTTCTTCACATCGAATACTGTCGGGGTCGGCGAGGCCTGTCAGCAGTAACTGATAGCCATAAAAATCACCGCATTGTAAATGGGTGATGCGCTGCTGTTCGGTATGTAAAGCAAATAAACCTGAACGTATCAGCAGAAGTTGGGGTGTAGGTTGTAGCTCTTCTCCTGCTGCAAGGTAGAGCACAGTTAAATCCCTGCTCAACGTTTCAAGGACGTGAGGCGCTAAGTCGTCAAAAGGGGGCGTTTGCTGCAAAAAAGAAACAACTTCCTGAACCTGCATACAACCTTCCTGCTTTATCAAAAAACAAGGCGTGTTGCCACGCCTTGTCAGGTCTGTTTTTTCTACGCTAACTTAGTGAGACTGAGCTTCACCTGCGCCTTTAGGAAAGCGGATTTGTTCAACAATATCCTGTACTTCCTGCGGCACTTCTTTAGTGAATTTGCTGACGGCGTAGGCCACTACGAAGTTGACCAACATACCTACAGCACCAATGCCTTCAGGAGATATACCAAACAGCCAGTTTTCAGGTTTGTTTTCAGCAAATGGGGTGATAAAAATACCCTTGAAGTACAGGATATAGCCCACAGTGAATACCACGCCAGCTAACATACCGGCGATAGCACCTTCCTTATTCATTTTCTTGTAGAAAATACCAAGAATAATGGCAGGGAAGAAACTCGCCGCTGCTAAGCCGAAGGCGAAAGCCACCACCTCCGCAACAAAGCCTGGTGGGTTAATACCTAAGTAACCCGCCACTATGATGGCCACTGCCGCTGCCAATCGTGCAGCAAGCAATTCCTGTTTATCAGTAATTTTGGGCATCAGATTTCGTTTAAGTAAATCGTGCGAAATCGACGTTGAGATCACTAACAACAAGCCAGCTGCTGTGGATAAAGCTGCGGCAATACCTCCAGCTGCTACCAAAGCAATGACCCAATCTGGTAACTGAGCAATTTCCGGGTTTGCTAACACCATGATGTCACGGTCAATGGTCATTTCGTTGCGCTCATCACCTGAGTAGAACATGCGACCATCACCGTTTTTATCTTCGTGTTTAATCAAACCGGTTTTTTCCCAGTTTTTAATCCAGGTTGGAGCTTCTGCCACTAACGTACCCTGAGCGTCCGGACCATTGATGGTGTCAATCATGTTGTAGCGGGCAAAAGCACCAATAGCTGGAGCAGTTGTGTACAAAATGCTGATAAAAATCAAAGCCCAACCCGCTGAAATACGGGCATCTTTTACGCGTGGTACAGTGAAGAAACGAACAATAACATGAGGTAAGCCAGCTGTACCCACCATTAAGGCGGCGGTAATAGCAAAGACGTCAGCAGTGGATTTAGTTCCTTCTGTGTATGCTGCAAAACCCAATTCAGCCGAGAGACCGTCCAGTCGTTCAAGCAAGTGCATGCCTGAGCCATCCATCAAAGTCGCGCCTAAACCCGTTTGCGGGAACACATGGCCAGTGATCATGATAGAGATAAAGACAGCCGGAACCATATAAGCAAAAATCAACACGCAGTATTGAGCCACCTGAGTGTAGGTAATACCTTTCATACCACCTAATACAGCGTAGAAAAATACCACAGCCATACCTATGATCACGCCGGTTGTGATATCCACTTCAAGGAAACGAGAGAACACCACACCTACACCACGCATCTGGCCTGCCACATAAGTGAAGGAGATTAAAATGGCGCAAATGACCGCAACGGTACGTGCAGTTTGGGAGTAGTAACGATCCCCGATAAAGTCTGGCACAGTAAACTTACCAAACTTACGCAGGTAGGGGGCTAAACATAACGCCAGCAGCACATAACCGCCTGTCCAGCCCATCAGATAAACTGAACCGTCGTAACCCATAAAAGAAATTAAACCGGCCATTGAAATAAATGACGCGGCAGACATCCAGTCAGCAGCAGTAGCCATACCGTTCGCTAAAGGCGATACACCGCCACCAGCTACGTAGAACTCTTGTGTTGAACCAGCACGGGCCCAAATGGCTATGCCGATGTACAACGCAAAGGTTGCACCGACAATAATGTAGGTTAACGTCTGTAAATCCATCATCTACCCCTTAATCTTCGTGGACGTCGTATTTACGATCAAGTGCATTCATCTTGATAACGTAAATAAAGATCAGCAGAACGAAGGTGTAGATAGAGCCTTGCTGCGCGAACCAGAATCCGAGCTTAAAGCCAAAAAACTGCACCATATTCAGTTGGTCTACAAATAAAATCCCAGCTGCGAAGGATACTGCAAACCAGACCGCCAGCAGTTTGAGCATCAGCGAGATATTCTCCCGCCAGTAGGCTTTGGCTAATTCATTTGTTTGAAATGCCATCGTTGTCTTCCTCTTGTTGTTTTTTGTGGTTGTTATAGAAATTCTGTTGACTTGCATGCTTAATCTAGCAGCAGGTGCGGGAAGCGATAGCCCGACTTTAGTCGAAGCCTAAATGTCATAGCATTGACTTTCTGGCGCTTTCTGCCAAAAGTAAGCACAGAAATCAAAGGGGAGTGTGCTTTGTCAGCCTGGATAGTTGCCTTATTGGCCTTGTTGTATGTAGGTTTGCTGTTTTTTATTGCCAACTGGGGCGAACGCCATGCCGGTGATCAACTACTACGAAAGTATGGTGGTTTGTTATATAGCCTGGCTTTGGCCGTGTATTGCACCTCCTGGACTTACTACGGGGCTGTAGGCACTGCAGTCACTCAGGGCTGGGATTACATTCCGATTTATCTGGGCCCTATTCTGGTGTTTCTGTTCGCACAGCCCTTTTTGTTTAAGCTTTTGTATGTCGCCAAAAAACAAAACGTCGCTTCTATTACCGACTTTATCAGTGCCCGCTATGGCAAACGCAAAAATATCGCCTTAGTCACTGCTTTATTGTGTTTAGTGGTTGTTATCCCTTACATCGCTTTGCAGCTCAAAGCTGTCGCCAGTTCGTATCAGGTGCTGCTGGGGCATGATTTATCCGACCAATCTTTGCCCTGGTGGCAGGACACGGCCTGGTTCAGCGCTATGGCAATGACAGTGTTTGCCATTTTATTTGGTACCCGCAAAGTTCAGTTGACGGAACAAAACCGCGGCGTGATGGTGGCTATAGCTTTTGAATCTGTGGTGAAGTTATTTGCTCTGCTCTGTCTGGCTTTGATGGCGTATTGGTTGCTGTTACCGGAAGACATAGGCGTCAGTCAGTTTGTTGAGCATGCCAGTCATTTGCAATACAGCACAGACCATAACAGCTGGTTGTCTTTTGCTGTAAAAACAGTGTTGGCGATGAGTGCTATTTTTCTGTTACCCCGCCAGTTTCATGTGGCTTTTGTTGAGAACGTGGACCACCGGCATTTACGTCACGCCAAACGCTGGTACAGCAGCTATTTATTTTTAGTCACGCTGGTCGTGATCCCTATCGCCTTGGCTGGTATGCATTTATTTCCAGGGCAAGAGCATCTGGCGGATAGTTTTGTATTGTTGATCCCGGAAAAATCCGGTTGGCATACCTTAAGTGTGTTGGTGTTTATCGGTGGTTTTTCTGCAGCGACCTCGATGATTATTATCTCGACTCTGGCGTTAAGTACCATGATCAGTAACGACGTGGTGATGCCAGCTATTTTACGTCGTCCCGGTCATGGTCAGCGCATCAAAGATTACAGTGGCCTGATTTTACTG
Organism: Rheinheimera sp. MM224; assembly: GCF_947090785.1. Classification (NCBI taxonomy): domain Bacteria; kingdom Pseudomonadati; phylum Pseudomonadota; class Gammaproteobacteria; order Chromatiales; family Chromatiaceae; genus Rheinheimera; species Rheinheimera sp. MM224. Next base: position 2,662,314 of record NZ_OX352320.1, on the reverse strand, counting down.
GTACGCCGCACCATGATTATTACGGTCATGCTGCTCTCTTATGGCTATTACGCATTATTTGCCCGTAACTACGAACTGGCAGAAACAGGTCTTTTGGCTTTTGCCTTGGCTATTCAGCTTGCTCCCGCTGTAGTGGGGGGCTTGTATTGGCGTCACGGCAACGCCTTTGGGGTTTATGCAGGACTTGCCGTTGGCTTCACCTTGTGGTTTTTCTGCCTGATGGTGCCACAGCTGTCTGCTGTAGGTGTGCTTGAGCCTACAGTGTTGCAACAAGGCTTATTTGGCATTGAAGCACTCAAACCTACCTCTTTGTTTGGTGTGGAACTGGATACCTTAAGCCATGGTGTGATCTGGTCTTTGGGGCTGAATCTGAGCTGTTATCTGCTGTTTTCCCTGTTGGTCAAAGTGAATTTAAAAGATCGCTTACAAGCGGCAGCTTTTGTTAAACCCACCTTGCCATTAGAACATAAAGAAGCGCCTGTGCGGCGGGGGCGGGTGCGTCGGACTGACATTACCATGTTGTTGGAGCGTTTTATTGGCGCACAGCGCTGTAACGAAGCCATGAGTGAGTTTCAACGCCGTTTCCCCGATCTGGACTTACAGGACAGTATTGCAGGGCCGGAGCTTATTGCCTTTGTTGAGCGCGAGCTTGCCGGTGTAATAGGTGCAGCTTCTGCTTTGGCTGTAGTAAGCGCTGCAACTGAAGGACGGCAGTTGGAGTTGGAAGATGTGGTGACCTTGTTTGACGATACCACTCAGGCTATCCAGTTTTCCCGCAAAATTTTGTTTTCGACACTGGAGCACCTAAGTCAGGGCGTCAGTGTCGTAGACCGTGATTTAAAACTGGTGGCCTGGAACAAGGCGTACCTGCAAATGTTTGATTACCCTGATGGCATGATCCGTATTGGTCGCCCTGTCGCTGATATTGTGCGCTTTAATGCCGAGCGTGGACTTTTTGGCGAAGGTGCTCCGGAAGAGCATGTCGCCAAACGTATTACTCATATGCAAAACGGCACCTCTCATGTATTTCAACGGGTAAGGCCGGATGGCACCGTGATAGAAATGCGCGGTAATCCTATTCCTGGTGGTGGTTTTGTTACCAGTTTTACCGATATCACAGAACATGTGCGCGCAGTGCAGCAACTTGCTGAAGCCAAACAGCATCTGGAGCAGCGGGTGCAGGAGCGGACTCACAGAATAAGTGAAATGAATCAGGAGCTGGTGGAAGAAGTGGCACGGCGCAGTGCGACCGAGTTACAACTGTTGCAGGCGAAGGCAGAGGCCGAAGCTGCCAACGTATCCAAAACCCGCTTTTTAGCGCTTGCCAGTCACGATATTTTGCAGCCACTGAATGCTGCCCGCCTTTTTACTGCAGCTTTACAGGGAGCCGATGCCGCTATTGATCAGCAAAAAATCATTCATCAATTGGATAATTCCCTCAAAGCCACAGAAGAGTTGATAGCCACTTTGCTGGATATTGCCCGTCTGGATGATGGCCGCTTGCAGCCGAAAACTCAGGCGTTATCTGTCACTGCTATTTTACAGCCGTTATCTGATGAGTTCAGACTGTTGGCGGAGCAAAAACAGCTCAGACTGCGCACTCACTTTGGTGATTGGCAAGTGCAAACTGACGGCACGTATCTGCGGCGCATTGTGCAGAATATTTTAAGCAATGCGATTAAATACACGCCTTCCGGTCAGGTGCTTGTGTCATGTAGGAAGAGAGGTGATCGCTTGCTAATGCAGGTATGGGATACAGGACCTGGAGTGGCGGAACATGAGCTTAAGCGTATTTTTGATGATTTTTACCGGGTGGACAGCACTGCCCGTGGTCAGCAAGGGGTTGGATTAGGTTTGGCAGTCGTACAACGTATGGCTCGTTTGCTCGGACACCAACTTGAAGTACGTTCTGTTGTGGGCAAAGGTACTGTGTTCAGTTTGTATTTGCCTTTGGCTGCAGAGCAAGCTGTGGAGGAACAAAGCGCAGTGCTGGAACGTCAGAGTTCTTCGTTGCCGCAATGGCAGGTTTTGTGTGTCGATGATGATAACTCTAATCTTGCCGCACTTCGGCTATTACTGGAACAATGGCAATTGGGTGAGGTGAAAAGTTATGTGTATGCGGAGCAACTGCTGCAACAAGCAGAAACAATGAGTAAACCTGATCTGCTTATTCTGGATTATCAGTTGGGGCAGGGGCTCAATGGATTAGAGTTGTATCAGCAGTTACAGCAGTATTGGGGTAATGTGCCTGGCATTTTAGTCTCTGCTGCCCCTGAACCTGATTTAGCTCAGAAAGCCAAAGCGGCGGGTTTGTTGTTCTTAGCTAAACCCATTAAACCTGCGGCGCTGCGAGCTGGTATTAATCATTTAAAAAATCAGCGTTTGTAACCCATAGTCTGGCTGCTTCGGCTTTGCTGTGGTTAAATGCCTGACATATGTGAATTGTTAGCAAAGGAGAGCTGAATGCTGGCCAAGTTGGAAGAACGGGTTTTTTTAGCCATGTTGATTATTGTCACCCTGGCTTTTGGTTTTGTACTGGAACCTTTTTGGGGTTCTATTTTCTGGGCGTGCGCCATCACCGTCATTTTTTATCCTGTCCATATCAAAATTAAACGCCGTATTGGTAATAAACCCAATAGAGCGGCTTTATTAACTTTGCTGCTCTGTGTACTGATGGTGATATTGCCCGTGCTTGCCATTGGTGCCGCCTTTATTCAGGAAGGGATTTCTTTTTACGACAAAATCGAAAAGGGTGAAATTAACCCGGACGGTTTTATCGAAGCAATACGACAAGCATTTCCTGTTGTCACTGAGTTTTTAGGCCGTTTTGGTATTCAAACCGATGGACTACGTGAAAAATTATCATCCGGTGCTGTTGAAGCCAGTCGCTTATTAGCCAAAGAAGCTCTGTCGATTGGACAAAATACCTTTGGCTTTATCCTGAGCTTATGTCTGATGCTGTATTTAACTTTTTTCTTATTACGTGAAGGCCCGCGTTTAGTCGAGTTAATGATCAAGGCTTTACCTCTGGGCGATAAGCGTGAACGTATACTTTTTGCCAAATTTGCTGAAGTCACCCGTGCAACCGTCAAAGGTAATCTGGTCGTTGCATTAGTGCAGGGGGCTTTAGGTGGTCTGATTTTCTGGTTGTTAGGCTTACCTGCGCCAATTTTATGGGGCGTAGTGATGGCGTTTTTATCCTTATTACCTGCAGTGGGCGCGGCATTAGTCTGGTTGCCAGTGTCCTTGTATTGGTATGCCACTGGCGATTGGGTGATTGCGACTATTTTGGTGGCTTATGGCGCTTTAGTGATTGGTTTGGCCGACAATATACTGCGGCCGCTACTGGTGGGGCGTGATACCAAACTACCGGATTATCTGGTGCTGTTTTCCACTTTAGGTGGCATTACCCTGATGGGGATTAATGGTTTTGTGTTAGGACCTATGGTGGCTGCGCTGTTTTTAGTGTTCTGGCAAATCTTTATTGATGAGTTCCAGCAGCCCCAAAATAAGAATAGTAAGCCTGAGTAATCAGGCCTGCTGTTCTGATTAGTGTGCGACCAGCGTCTTGTCAGCCGGAGCTTCCAGTTGCAGACGCTGAGCCTGGATCACCACCTGCGTTCTGTTGGTCACTCCCAATTTGCGGAAAATCGCCGTGATATGAGCTTTTACCGTCGCTTCTGATATATGTAAGTCATAAGCGATTTGTTTATTCAGCCACCCTTCGGTCAAATAGAACAATACTTTATACTGCTGCGGAGTCAATTCTGCCACTTTGCTGGCGAGATCTAAATCCGGCTGGTGTTGATGTTGATTCATTACCTGGCTGCGGATGGCCGGCGGTACCCAAAGCTCTCCATCAATGACTGCGCTTAAGGCTTTGCCAATTTCTGCCGGATGGGCTGATTTTGGAATAAAAGCGGATGCTCCAAACGCCATAACGCGTTTAATCACATCCACATCATCACTGGCAGAAATCACTACTATAGGAAGTGTTGGGTACTGCTTGCGCAATTGAATAAGCCCCAAAAAACCACAGTTACCAGGCATATGCAAATCCAGCAGCAATAAGTCTGCATCAGGATGCTCCAGCAGGGCTTCACAGGTGGCCTCAAAGCTGTCGGTCTCTATAGTTGCTTTGGTGACAAAGGTATTACTGATCGCATGGATCAGCGCGTTTCGAAACAGTGGATGGTCATCTGCGACAATTAACTTTGCCATATAAACTCCTAACCCAGCCTCTGTTATAAAAACAGAGGCTGGGTTCAGCTAAAGTGTTGTTGCTATTAATTAAACATTAGCAACTTATTGTCAACAGATTAGCGGTTTAATCTGTTTTGGATCAAGTTCTCTACAACGGACGGATCCGCCAGAGTAGAAATATCTCCTAATTGATCGTATTCATTGGCGGCAATTTTGCGCAGAATACGACGCATAATTTTACCTGAACGGGTTTTAGGTAAGCTGGGTGTCCACTGAATAATATCCGGCGCAGCAATAGGGGAGATCTCACGGCGTACCCAGTCACGCACTGCTTTAGTCAGCTCATCACTTGGCTCTACACCCACACGAGGAGCAATAAAGACATAGATGCCTTGACCTTTAATATCGTGCGGATAACCCACCACCGCGGCTTCGGCAATCGCATCATGCGCTACCAGACAGCTTTCTATTTCAGCCGTGCCTAAACGGTGGCCAGAAATATTCAGTACGTCATCCACACGACCTGTCAGCCAGTAATAACCGTCTTCATCACGTTTCGCGCCATCACCGGTAAAGTACATGCCTTTATAAGTGCTGAAGTAGGTTTGTTCAAAACGTTCATGATCACCAAATACAGAACGCATTTGGCCTGGCCAACTGTCGAGGATCACTAAGTTACCTTCGGCTACGCCATCAACCAGTTCACCTTCATTGGTAACGATAGCCGGTTTTACACCAAAAAATGGTCGTGTCGCCGAACCGGGTTTTAAAGCTGTTGCACCAGGTAAAGGCGTAATTAAAATACCGCCTGTTTCGGTTTGCCACCAGGTATCCACAATAGGGCAGTTGCCTTTGCCATAACTCTGGTGATACCAGTTCCATGCTTCAGGGTTAATTGGTTCGCCTACACTGCCTAACAAAGTCAGCGAGGATAGATCAGCTCCATCGACCGCCACAGTGCCATGTGCCATTAATGCACGGATAGCAGTTGGAGCCGTGTAGAGAATATTCACTTTGTATTTATCAACCACCTGAGCAATACGTTTTACGTTTGGATAAGTAGGTACGCCTTCAAACAAAATACTGGTCGCGCCATTCGCCAACGGGCCATACACTATATAAGTGTGGCCTGTGACCCAGCCAATGTCAGCGGCACACCAGTAAACATCGCCTTCTTTATAGTCAAACACATACTGGTGTGTCATCGAAGCCCACACCATATAGCCACCAGTGGTATGCAACACACCCTTAGGTTTGCCGGTTGAACCCGAGGTATAAAGGATAAACAAGGGATCCTCAGCATTCATCACTTCAGGTTCACAGTGTTTCGGCTCTTTCGCCAGAATCTCGTGATACCACTGATCGCGCCCCTGGTGGAAATCGATACTCTCACCCACATGTTTGACCACAATGACATGCTTAGCCGGATTCGCATCACCTAAATGTGCTAATGCCTGATCGGTGTTGTCTTTTAAATAAGTGAGGCGACTGCCACGTGCCGCCTGATCTGAAGTGATCACCAGTTTGGAATCACAATCCTGAATCCGACTACCTAAAGCATCTGGTGAAAAGCCGGCAAATACGACTGAGTGGATAGCACCAATCCGGGCGCAGGCTAACAAGGAAACGACAGCTGCTGGGATCATAGGTAAGTAGATAGTCACACGATCGCCTTTGCCCACTCCTAAAGTGCGCATGGCATTGGCCAACTGACAAACTTCGTCGTAGAGCTCCTGGTAAGTAACAGCTTTCTGTACGCCAGGCTCATCACCTTCCCAATAATAAGCCACATGATTGGCTTTGGCTGGTAAGTGGCGATCCAGGCAGTTATAACTGGCGTTTAAGCTGCCGTCGCTAAACCAGTTCACATGCACATTACCTAAATCAAAGCTGGTATCTTTTACCTTAGTAAAAGGTGTAAACCAGCTGATGCGCTTGCCATGCTCTGCCCAAAACTGTTCAGGTTGTTTCACTGACTCTTCATACATCGCCAGATACTGCTCGTTGGTCACCAAAGTTTTGGCTTTGGTGTGCTCTGGTACCGGATAAAGCTGGGCGTGACTCATTTTTAATTTTCCCCTGTCTTGTAGGCTCGATGGCTTAGTCCAATAGCGACTACCACCTGTTATGGCTGTGTTTGTTCTACCTTTTTTAAGGTGCTAACAACATTAGACCTTAGTCTAGCCAATCCAGCCATCGCCGTCTGCGTTACCACTGAATAAAAAACAATCTGCGACTAAAGGCTAATTGTCGCTTTGCCAAAAGCGAACCAAAGTTGAGTCGTGGTACAGACAATAACAACATTTTAACTTGGACCAGGAGAAAACAATGCTGACGAAAAAACCTCTTGCCAGCTTAGTGGCTTTAGCCGTTGCAGGACTATGCGGACAGGCTCAGGCTGCAGTCACCTTTGGTGATACTGAATTGACTTACGGTGGTTATATAAAACTGGATACGATGTGGACTGATACCTCAGACGGTCAGATCCCTACAGGTATTGGTCGGGATTTTTACGTGCCAAGCCTTACCCCTGTTGGTGGTGAAGGCGAATCCGCGACCTTTGATGCCCATGCCCGTCAATCCCGCTTCTTCTTTAAGACAGCGACAGCACTCGACAACGGCAAAAAGATAAACGGGACTATTGAGTTTGACATGATGGCAACACCTGATGGTGATGAACGTGTCACCAATGGTTACAGTCCAGAAATCCGCCATGCGTTTTTGACGTATGACAACTGGCTGATGGGTCAAACCTGGTCCACTTTTATGGATGTAGCTTCATTACCTGATAGCCTTGATTTTATCGGTAACACAGACGGTGCTATATTCGTGCGCCAAGCTCAGGTGCGTTATACCAATGGTGGTTGGCAAGTCGCATTGGAGAACCCTGAAACGACAGTGACACCAAATGCGGGCGGTGCCCGTATTGTCACTGACGATAACTCGGTTCCTGATGTGGTGGTCAAATATAACCATACAGCGTCCTGGGGTTCTTTGGCTTTCGCTGTGATGGCGCGTCAGCTTTCTATTGAATCTGCAACCCTTGATGACAGCACGAACGGTTATGCTGCGTCTTTTTCCGGTAAGTACAATGTTTCGGCCACCGACGAT